>NZ_JAWIIL010000002.1:0-437421 GCF_034724055.1 Intrasporangium zincisolvens | reverse complement strand
GGGGTGGGACCGCGTCGCGCGGTCCCACCCCTTCGAGGTGACGATGCCGAAACCGGAGCCGGGCGGGCTCAGGCGTCGCTGTCGAGGCGGTTGCCGCTCGTCTGCTGCACCTGCGTCAGGAACTCGTAGTTCGTCTTCGTCTTCCGCAGCCGGTCGAGGAGCAGCTCGATGGCCTGCTGCGCGTCGAGGCCGCCGAGGACCCGACGCAGCTTCCACATGATCTTCAGCTCCTCGGTCGCGAGGAGGATCTCCTCACGACGCGTGCCCGACGCGTTGATGTCGACGGCGGGGAAGATGCGGCGGTTGGCCAGCTGCCGGTCGAGCTTGAGCTCCATGTTCCCGGTGCCCTTGAACTCCTCGAAGATGACCTCGTCCATCTTCGAGCCCGTCTCGACGAGCGCCGTGGCCAGGATCGTCAGCGAGCCGCCGTTCTCGATGTTGCGCGCGGCGCCGAAGAACTTCTTCGGCGGGTAGAGCGCGGCCGAGTCGACGCCACCGGACAGGATGCGCCCGCTCGCCGGGGCGGCGAGGTTGTAGGCGCGACCCAGCTTGGTGATCGAGTCGAGCAGCACGACGACGTCGTGGCCCAGCTCGACGAGGCGCTTGGCCCGCTCGATGGCGAGCTCGGCGACTGTCGTGTGGTCCTCGGCCGGCCGGTCGAAGGTCGAGGCGATGACCTCGCCCTTGACGGCGCGCTGCATGTCGGTGACCTCCTCCGGACGCTCGTCGACGAGGACGACCATGAGGTGGCACTCGGGGTTGTTCGTCGTGATGGCGTTGGCGAGGGACTGCATGACCATCGTCTTGCCGGCCTTGGCGGGCGCGACGATGAGGCCGCGCTGGCCCTTGCCGATGGGGGCGACGAGGTCGATGATGCGCGTCGTGAGGTTGCCCGGCTCGGTCTCGAGCCGCAGCCGCTGCTGCGGGTAGAGCGGCGTCAGCTTGCCGAACTCGACGCGCTTGGCGGCGTCGTCGGGGCCGGCGCCGTTGATGCTGTCGAGTCGCACGAGCGCGTTGTACTTCTGGCGGCCGACGTTGCCCTGGGGCTGCTCGCCCTCGCGCAGCGCCTTGACGGCGCCGGTGACGGCGTCGCCCTTGCGCAGGCCGTGCTTCTTGACGATGCCGAGCGGCACGTAGACGTCGTTCGGGCCGGCGAGGTAGCCGGACGTGCGGACGAACGCGTAGTTGTCGAGGACGTCGAGGATGCCGGCGACGGGCACGAGGACGTCGTCGTCGCCGACCTGCAGGTCGGTCTCGGCCCACTCGCCACCGCCATCGGTGCCGCGGCCGCGCTTGCGGTCACGGTTGCGCTGGCGGTTGCGGCTGCGGCGGCCGCCGCGCTCGTCGTCGTCGAGCCGGTCCTGCTGGCCGCGGTTCTGGCCGCCCTGACCACCCTGACCGGCCTGTCCGCGGTTCTGGTCACGGTTCTGGTCACGGTTCTGGTCACGGTCCTGACCGCGGCTCTGGCCCTGGCTCTGGTCGCGGCTCTGGTCGCGGCTCTGGTCGCGGCTCTGCCCCTGGCCCTGCTGGCCCCGGGTGTTCGCACCCTGGCTCTGGCGCTCGCCCTGCCGGTCGCCCTGGCGGTCGTTCTGGCGCTCGCCCTGCCGGCCCTCGCGCGCCTCGCGGACGGCCTGGTCGGCGCGCTCGTCGCGACCCTGCTGGTCGCCACGCTGCTGGTCGCCACGCTGCTGGTCGCCACGCTGGGACCGGGTGCGCTCGTCGCGACGCTCGCGGGGCGCGTCGGCTCCCTCGGCGACTGGCGCGCGGTCACCGGTGGAGCTGTCCGACGCCGCGGCGTCGGTGGTGCCCGTGGTGGCGTCGGCGCCGGTTGCGGACCCCGCGGGACGGCTGGCCCGACGCGAGGTGCGGGCGCGGCCGGTGCCGGCCTCCTGTGCCGGGGCCTCGGACCCGGCCGAGCGGCCGGCGGCCGAGTCGGTGGCGGGAGCGTCAGTCGATGAACCGGCAGATGCACCGGCAGACGAGCCGGCCGGAGCGGCCGCGGGCGCCGACGAGCCGCCGGACTGCCGGGCGCGGATGGCCTCGACGAGGTCGCTCTTGCGCATCTTCCCGGTGCCCTTGATGCCCATGGAGGACGCGACGCCCTTGAGCTCGTCCAGCTTCATGGCGGACAGGCCCGACACCGGGCGGGTGGTGGTTTCTGACACGAAGGATCCTTCCCCCTCGTTTGCGACCCGGGGCGGACTCGCACGGGTCGGACTTGGGCCAGTGCTGGCCTGAAGGTGGTCCACGACGGCGCACGGCGCCGAGAGGCGATGAAAGGGCCTCTGCGTGGGGGTGATGCACCGGCCTGCGAAGGCTCGCGGCGTGTGGTGCACCCGCAGGATACCATCCGGCCCCCTCGCGCAGGTGGGCGGCTCGCGGCGCGGCTCCCCTGCCTCCGTGCCGTCCCGCCCCGGTGCCGCCGGTCCTGCTCGATGCGCCTCAGCGCACGGTGACGACGGCGCCGTTCGTGGGCACGCCCGGCGCCAGGCGACGCCAGCCGACGCGGCCGGCCGGCACGTGCACCTCGTGCGCTCGGGTGCGCGTCGTGAGGACGAGGATGCTCGGGCCCGCACCCGAGACGACGGCCGCGTGCCCCTGTGCGCGCAGGGTGTCGACGACGTCCATCGTGTCGGGGTAGGAGGGCCGCCGAGCCTCCTGGTGGAGCCAGTCGCGGGTCGCGGCGTGCAGGTGCGAGGGGTCGGCGGTCAGCGCGTGGACGAGGAGTGCGGCGCGGCCCGCCCCCGCCGCGGCCTCGCGGAGCGGGACGGCGTCGGGCAGCACGGCGCGCGCAGTGCGGGTGGCCAGCTGCGTGCCGGGGACCAGGACGACGACGTCGACGTCCTCGTGCAGCGCCAGACGCGCCGTGACCGTGTGCTCGCCCCGGTCGGCGCCGGTGCCGTCGGGCATCCAGCTGACCGTGAGCCCGCCGAACACGCTCGCCGACGCGTTGTCGGGGTGGCCCTCGAGCAGGCTGGCGACGTCGTCGGCGAGGCCGAGGTCGACGGGGACCTGCTCCCCGGGCGAGGGCCATGAGGCGTCACCAGTGGCGGACGCGTCGGGGCTCCAGCCCACCGCCGGTCCCGAGAGAGCCTGTGCTGCAACGACGCCCGCGACGATTGCGGTCGCCGACGAACCGAGGCCACGCCCATGGGGCACCCCGTTTCGTGCGTCGATGACGAGCCCCGACGGGGCCTCGACGCCGAGCCGGTCCCACGTGTGGCGCATCGTGGCGTGCACGAGGTGGCTCTCGTCGGTGGGCACCTCGCCGGCGGCCTCGCCGGTGACCGTGATGGCCAGCCCCGGGGCGTCGGTCGTCGTGACGACGTACTCGTCCCAGAGGCCGAGGGCCAGGCCGATCGAGTCGAAGCCGGGGCCGAGGTTGGCGCTGCTCGCGGGCACGCGGACGTGCACCGACCGGCCTGCGGCGACACGCGTCACGGGTCAGTCCTCGAGGCCGAGGGCCCGCGCCGCGCTCACGGCGTCGATGGGCACCCGCACCGGCGTCACGTCGCCGCCGTCGGCCGTGCGCAGGGCCCACTGCGGGTCCTTGAGGCCGTGACCGGTGACGGTGCAGACGATGCGCGAACCGGCCGGCACGAGCCCCGCCTCGTGGCACGCGAGGAGCCCCGCGACCGACGCCGCGGAGCCCGGCTCGACGAAGACACCCTCCTGCGCGGAGAGGAACCGGTGGGCGACGAGGATCTGCTCGTCGGTGACGGCGTCGATGCGGCCGCCGGACTCGTCGCGCGCGGCGACGGCCTGCTCCCACGACGCCGGGTTGCCGATGCGGATCGCCGTGGCGATGGTCTCGGGCTCGTCGACGGGGTGGCCGAGGACGATCGGCGCGGCGCCGGCGGCCTGGAAGCCCCACATGACGGGCAGGTGCGTGGCCGGCCCGGCCGGGGCGTCGGTGACGGGCGTTGCGAGGTACTCGCGATAGCCCTTCCAGTACGCCGTGATGTTGCCGGCGTTGCCGACCGGCAGGCAGTGGATGTCGGGGGCGTCGCCGAGGGCGTCGACGACCTCGAACGAGGCGGTCTTCTGGCCCTCGATGCGCGCCGGGTTGACCGAGTTGACGAGCTCGACCGGGTAGGCCTCGGCGAGCTTGCGCGCCAGCGTGAGGCAGTCGTCGAAGTTGCCCTCGACCTGCAGGAGGGTCGCGCCGTGGGCGATGGCCTGGCTCAGCTTGCCCATGGCGATCTTGCCGTCGGGCACGAGGACGCCGCACGTCATGCCGGCCTTGGTGGCGTAGGCCGCGGCCGACGCGCTCGTGTTGCCGGTGCTCGCGCAGATGACGGCCTTGGCACCCTTCTTCGCCGCCATGCTGATCGCGGCGGTCATGCCGCGGTCCTTGAAGGAGCCGGTCGGGTTGAGGCCCTCGTACTTGAGGTGCACCTCGGCGCCGACCCGCTCGGACAGCTTCTCGGCCGGGATGAGCGGCGTGCCGCCCTCGCGGAGGGTCACGACGGGCGCGCCCTCGAGCATCGGCAGCCGGTCGGCGTACTCGGGGATCACGCCCCGCCACTGGTGGGCCATCACGAACCTTCCACGCGCATCACGGAGTTGACGCCACGGACGACGTCGAGGGTGCGCAGCGCGTCGACCGTGGCCGACAGCGCCGCGTCGCTCGCGGTGTGCGTGACGATGATGAGGGTGGCGCGGGCCCCTTGACCGTCCTCGTCGCGGACGAGCTGCTGGCGAACGGTCTCGATGGAGACGTCCTGGTCGGCGAACGCGGCTGCGACCTGGGCGAGGACGCCCGAGCGGTCGGCCACCTCGAGGCTGATGTGGTAGCGCGTCTGCGCCTGGCCCATGGGCAGGACGGGCAGGTCGGCGTACGTCGACTCCCCCGGCCCGAGCCCTCCCCCGACGCGGTGGCGGGCGACGGCGACGATGTCGCCGAGCACGGCCGAGGCGGTCGGGTCGCCGCCGGCGCCCTTGCCGTAGAACATGAGCTGGCCCGCGGCGTCGGCCTCGACGAAGACGGCGTTGAACGCCTCGCGGACGCCGGCCAGGGGGTGGGTGCGCGGGATCATCGCCGGGTGGACGCGGACGCTGACGCCCTCGGCGGTGCGCTCGCAGATCGCGAGGAGCTTGACGACGGCGTCCATACCGCGGGCGGCCGCGACGTCGGCCGCCGTGACCTCGGTGATGCCCTCGCGGTGCACGTCGGTGCCGGCCACGCGGGTGTGGAAGGCGAGCGAGGCGAGGATCGCGGCCTTGGCGGCGGCGTCGAAGCCCTCGACGTCGGCGGTCGGGTCGGCCTCGGCGTAGCCGAGCGACTGGGCCTGCTCGACGGCGTCGGCAAAGCCGGCGCCGGTGGTGTCCATCTTGTCGAGGACGTAGTTCGTCGTGCCGTTGACGATGCCGAGGACCTTGGTGACCTCGTCGCCGGCGAGCGACTCGCGCAGCGGCCGCAGCAGCGGGATCGCGCCGGCGACGGCCGCCTCGTAGTAGAGGTCGACGCCGTGCTCGGCGGCCGCGGCGTAGAGCGTCGGGCCGTCCTCGGCGAGGAGCGCCTTGTTGGCGGTGACGACGGACGCGCCGTGCTGCATCGCGCGCAGGATGAGCGAGCGGGCCGGCTCGATGCCGCCGATGACCTCGACGACGACGTCGGCGCGGGTCACGAGCTCCTCGGCGTCGGTCGTGAAGAGGGCTGGGTCGACGCCGAGCTCGGACCGGTCGCGGCCGGCCCGTCGCACGGCGATGCCGGCGATCTCGAGCGGCGCGCCCACGCGGGCGGCCATGTCGTCGGCGTGCTCGGTGAGCAGCCGCGCGACGGCTCCACCGACGACGCCGGCCCCGAGCAGGGCGACGCGCAACGGCTTCGGGTCACTCACAGCGCTGTCCACCGTGCGAATCCTGCCGTGTGTCCGGGTGCTGGACGGCCATTGTTTCGCGATCCGGACACGAGCGGCGCAGGATCTGCGGGCCCATCAGACGTCGAGCGCGAGCAGGTCGTCGACGGTCTCGCGCCGCACGATGACCCGCGCGACGCCGTCGCGGACCGCGACGACCGGGGGCCGGGGCGTGTGGTTGTACTGGCTCGACAGGGACCGGCAGTACGCACCCGTGCCGGGGACGGCGATGAGGTCGCCGGCCGCGACGTCGGCGGGGACGAACTCGTCCTTGACGACGATGTCACCGCTCTCGCAGTGCTTCCCGACGACGCGGGCCAGGACCGGCGGGGCCGTGGAGGCGCGCCCGGCGACGGTGCACGAGTAGTTGGCGTCGTAGAGCGCCGTGCGGACGTTGTCGCTCATCCCGCCGTCGACGGACACGTAGACGCGTCGGGCGCCGCCGTCGAGGTCGACGGGCTTGACGGTGCCGACCTCGTAGAGCGTGAAGGTGCTCGGGCCGGCGATCGCGCGGCCCGGCTCGACGGAGATGCGCGGCACCGCGACGCCGTCGGCCCGGCACTCGCGCTCGACGATCTCGGCCATGCCGGCCGCGAGGTGCTTCGGGGACAGCGGGTCGTGCTCGGTGGTGTAGGCGATGCCGAAGCCGCCCCCGAGGTCGAGCTCGGGCAGCTCGACGCCGAGCTCGCGCGCCACCCGGGTGTGCAGGCCGAGGATGCGTCGGGCCGACACCTCGAAGCCGGACGTGTCGAAGATCTGCGAGCCGATGTGGCTGTGCAGCCCGAGCAGCCTGAGGTGCTCGGACCGCTCGAGGATGCGCCGGACCGCCTCGAACGCCTGGCCGCCGGACAGCGAGAGCCCGAACTTCTGGTCCTCGTGGGCCGTCGCGATGAACTCGTGGGTGTGGGCCTCGACGCCCACCGTGACGCGGACGAGGACCGGGGCCACGACGCCGAGCTCGGCGGCGACGCCGGCGACGCGCTCGATCTCGTCGAAGGAGTCGAGGACGATCCGCCCGACGCCGTACTCGAGGGCCTGGCGGATCTCGGCGACGCTCTTGTTGTTGCCGTGCAGGCCGACCCGCTCCCCCGGAACGCCGGCACGCATCGCCACGGCGAGCTCGCCGCCGGTGCAGACGTCGAGGTGCAGGCCCTCCTGGTGGATCCAGCGCGCCACCTCGGTGCAGAGGAACGCCTTGCCGGCGTAGTACACGTCGGCCCCGCCACAGAGGTCGTCGAAGACCTCGGCGTAGGTCTGCTTGAACTCCCTTGCGCGGGAACGGAAGTCGTCCTCGTCGATGACGTACGCGGGCGTGCCGAACTCGCGGGCGAGCTCGACCACCGACACCCCACCCACCGTGAGCGCGCCGTCGGACCCACGGCCCACGGACGAGGCCCAGAGCGAGGGTACGAGGGCGTTGACGTCGACGGGGGTCTGGAGCCACGCGGGGCCGCGGTAGCCCTCGGCGTGGAGCGCTCCGGCTTCGTGTGCGCGCATGACTACATCCTTTCCGGGGCCGCCGCACCGAGGCGACCGAGTCCATTGCGCAAGACGACGCGCGCGGCGTCGGCAAGTGCCAGTCGCGCCCCGTGGACGCCGGCGATCGGGGCACCGACGACGAGGGGGCGCAGGGGGTGGTCCCAGGCGTCGGCGAGCCCTGCGAGCTCGCCGAGAGCGCGCACCTGGGCGGCCGTGTCGCCGCGGTGGTGCTCGAGCCGCTGCGGCAGGTCGGCGAGCGCCACGAGCAGGTGCCGTTCGGTGACGTGGGTCAGGGCCTCCGGGCGGGTGGACGAACGGACCTGGACGCCCGCCGCCTCGGCGTTGCGCACGAGCCGGCACAGCCGCGCGTGGGCCAGCTGCACGGCACGCAGGGGGTCGGTGGCGGCGCGCTGCCCCGGCCGCTCCGTGACCTCGACGTGTGCGGTGCCGTGCGGGCACGCGTAGGTGTCGGCCTCGGCCCGGACGACCTCGATGATTCCGCCGCGGTCGGCATCCTCGAGCGTCAGGGCGATGAGGCCGGTCGGCGCCACCTCGACCGCCGACACCGGACGCTGCTCGACCATCCCCTGGGCGAGGGTGCGGGCGAGGTCGCGGGGCACGAGGTCGAGCTGCGGCGCCCAGCGCTGCGCCACGGGCGTGACCCAGTCGGCGACGACCCCGGCAGCCCGTGGGTCCGCTGGCCGGAACAGCGGTCCGGCGGGGGGCCCGGCCTCGGCCTCGTCGGGCAGCTCGCCGGTGCGCGCTGCCCGCGCGGCGACCTCGCACAGGAGGGCGCGCAGCTGCTCCGGCGTCATGCCGCCGAGTCTACGAGCCGCCCCGGAGATCGCCGGTCCGGCCTGATTCACGGATGCCTGAGGTGGACTGCTAGTCTCACCGGGCGCACGAAAGTGCGTGTGTCGCCCCCGTAGCTCAGGGGATAGAGCACCGCCCTCCGGAGGCGGGAGCGCAGGTTCGAATCCTGCCGGGGGCACCGACAGACCAAGGGCCGAGGTGACGGGCGCGGAGCGCCGTTTCACCTCGGCCTTCGTCGTCGTCGCCGCCGGGGTTCGGCGTCTGCGAGTCTGGGCCTGTGCTCATCTCGAAACCCGTCGCCGCGGGCATCCGCGCCGGCACGGTCACCCAGGCCTTCCGACGCTGGGATGCCCCGCGCGTCAAGGTCGGCGGGACACAGCTGACCTCCGCCGGCGTCGTCCGTTTCGAGGCCGTGACGCTCGTGCGCGACATCACCCGGCTCACCGAGCGCGACGCCCGCCGGGCCGGCGTCAAGGACCTCCGGACGCTGTTGCGCGCCCTCGAGCCGAAGGAGCGCACGCCGTCGCCGCGCGGGAGCAAGGGCGGCGACACGGTGTACCGCGTCCGCCTGTCGTGGGCCGGCGAGGACCCCCGGCTCGCCCTGCGCGACGCCCTGCCCGACACCACGGAGCTCGAGGACCTCGGCCGGCGCCTCGACCGGCTCGACGCGCGCCCGACCGGGCCGTGGACCCGCGAGATCCTCGAGTGGATCCGCGACAACCCGCACGTCGTGGCCCGGGAGCTGGCGGCGCTGCGCGAGGTCGACCTGCTGCCGATGAAGGTCGACATCCGCAAGCTCAAGGCGCTGGGCCTGACGATCAGCCACGACGTCGGCTACGAGCTGGCCCCCCGCGGGCAGGCGTACCTCGACTGGCGCGCCGCCCTGGACGACGACACGGACGACGACCCGGAGGACGCCGCGGAGGTCGACGCCTGACGCGTCAGCGCTGCGTCGTGTCGGTGACCTCGCCGACGAGCTCCTCGAGGACGTCCTCGAGGAAGACGACGCCGGTGACGCGCGCCCCATCGTCGCCCTCGTCGATGACCCGGGCCAGGTGGGCGCCGGTCAGCTGCATCGTTGCGAGGACGTCCTCGACCTCGTCGCCCTCGCGGACGGTCGCGAGACGCCGGACGCGCTTGGGCGGCACCGGCTGCTCGTGCCGCTCGTCGTCGGCGTAGAGGATGTCCTTGAGGTGGATGTAGCCGGCGATCTCGCCGGCGGCGTCGCGCACCGGGTAGCGGCTGAACCCGTGCCGGGCCACGAGCCGCTCGATGTCGGCCGGCGTCGCGCCGAGCTCGACGGTCGTCAGCGCGTCGGCGGCCACGGCGACGTCGGCAGCGAGCTTGTCGGAGAACTCGAGCGTCTTGGTGACGAGCCCGTGCCGCTCCTCCTCGATGAGGCCCTCGCGGCGGGACTCACCGACGATGTGAGCGACCTCCTCGACCGTGAAGGCCGAGGTCAGCTCGTCCTTCGGCTCGACCTTGAGCAGGCGCACGAGGGCCTTGGCGGTGGCCTCCATGGCCGCGACGATGTGCCGGAACGTGCGGGCGATGAAGAAGAGCGGCGGCACGAGGACGAGCGCGGCCCGGTCGGGCCCGGCGATGGCGAGGTTCTTCGGGATCATCTCGCCGACGACGACGTGCAGGTAGCTGACGATGAGCAGCGCGAGCGCCAGGGCGACGCCGCTGGCCCACGCGTCGGAGAGCCCGACGGAGTGGAAGACCGGCTCGAGCAGGTGGTGCAGCGCCGCCTCGGCGAGCGCACCGAGGCCGACCGAGCACACGGTGATGCCGAGCTGGGCGGTGACGAGCATCGAGCCGAGGCGCTCGAGCGCCTGCAGGCACGACGCGGCGCGCTTGCTGCCGCCCTCGGCGAGCGGCTCGAGCGTGGACCGGCGCACTGTCATCGCCGCGAACTCGGCACCGACGAAGAACGCGTTGCCGAACAGGAGGAACAGCGAGACGACGTAGACCCAGGCCCCGCTCACGAGCGCCCCTCCCCCGCAACGGGACCCGCCGCGTCGGGCGCACCGTCAGCACGTTCTCGGCCACTGGCGTGCGGCAGCGAGTCGGGGTCGGGCACGAAGCGCAGCCGGTCCACGCGGCGCCCCTCCATGCCCACGACGTTGATCCGCCAGCCCGGCACGTGGACGGTGTCGCCGGTGGCCGGGACGCGCCCGAGGGCGGCCATGACAAAGCCGCCCATCGTCTCGTACTCGGGGCCGTCGGGGACGTCGGCATCGAAGGCGTCGCGCACCTCGTCAGGGCGCCAGAGCCCGGGCACCGTCCACGACCCGTCGAGCAGCTCGCGACCGCTCTGGCGGCTGCGGTCGTGCTCGTCGGAGACCTCGCCGACGATCTCCTCGACGACGTCCTCGAGGGTGACGATGCCCGACGTGCCGCCGTACTCGTCGACGACGACGGCCATCTGGAAGCCGCCCTCTCGCAGCTGGCGCAGGAGCGGGTCGAGACGGATCGTCTCGGGCACGACGAGCCGCTCTGACATCAGCGCCGACACCGGCACGTCCTTGCGCCGCTCGTGCGGCACGGCCATCGCCTTCTTGACGTGGACGACGCCGTCGACGTCGTCCCAGTCCTCGCCGAGCACCGGGAAGCGGGAGAAGCCGGTGCGACGCGACAGCCGCAGGACGTCGTCGGCCGACTCGTCGCGGTGGATCCCGGTGCAGCGCACCCGGGGGGTCATGACGTCGTCGGCCGTTCGCTCGCCGAAGCCGAGCGAACGGGTCAGCATCCGGGCGGTCGCCTGGTCCAGCGTTCCGGCCTCGGCGGAGCGCTGCACGAGGCTGGCGAGCTCCTGCGGGGTGCGCGCGCCGGACAGCTCCTCCTGCGGCTCGATGCCGACCGACCGGAGGAACCCGTTGGCCGACCCGTTGAGCACGACGATGAGCGGCTTGGCCAGGGCGGCGAAGACACGGACCGGCAGGGCCACGACCTTGGCCGTGGCGAGCGGCACGGAGATGCCGAGGAACTGCGGCAGCAGCTCGCCGAAGATCATCGAGAAGACGGTGGCGAGCACGAGCGCGATGGCGCTCGACAGGGCCTGGACCGCGCCGGCCCCCAGACCGAGGCTCGTCAGCGGCCCGGAGACGAGCTGGCCGATCGAGGGCTCGGCGAGGTAGCCGACGACGAGGGTCGTGATGGTGATGCCGACCTGCGCCGCCGACAGCTGCGTCGACAGCTGCTTCAGCGACTGGAGCACCACCCGGGCGCGCGAGTCCCCTTCGTCGATGGCGCGCTGCACGGTCGGCCGGTCGAGGGCGACGAGGGAGAACTCGGCCGCGACGAACACGGCGGTCCCCGCGGTGAGCAGCACCGCCCCGAGGACGAGGAGCCACTCGGTCACGGGCGGTGGCCGTCTTCGTGGGGTGTCATGGTCCGTCCACCCTATCGAGGACCCGGGATGGAGAACGCGGCCGCGGGCGGCGTCCGTGCCGGGGCCCCGGCGTCAGGCGAGGGTGACCCTCGCCCACTGGTAGTGGCCCCCGTCGTCGAACCGCGACCACGTGTCGAACGCCGTCACCTCCCCGACGCCGGCCAGCAGTGCGAGCAGCCCGGCGTCGGTCCTGCTCTGGAAGTAGCGGCCACCCTCGTCGACCCACTCGCGCGCCACGTCACCGCCCCACACCCCGACCTCGAGCAGCCCTCCGCGGCGCACCACCCGCCGCACCTCCGCCAGCGCGGTGACGATGTCGTCGCCCTCGAGGTGCATCAGGGTGCTCATGGTCCATGCGGCGTCGAACACGTCGTCGTCGAAGGGCAGGTCGAGCGCACTCGCCTGCTGCGCGGCGAGCCCGTGGGCGCGGCACAGCTCGACGGCGGCACGGGAGAGGTCGACGCCGGTGTACCCGAGGCCCGCGGCGGCGAGGATCCGGCCGTCGCGGCCGGCGCCGCAGCCGACCTCGAGGACCGAGGCCAGACCCTGCTCGGTGCACAGGGCGGCGAACCCGGCGACCCTGCCCTCGCGCTGCTCCCCCAGCGGTCGTCCGTCCCGCTCGGCCATCTCCCGGTCGTAGTACTCCCGCAGTCGCGCCTCGTGCCCGGTCATGTCCGGAAGACAGCCCTCTTCGCCGGGGTGTCACGGTGCCCCACGATGCTGTGGTTGAGTGGGCGCCAGACACGGGGTCGGGTCGGCGCGACGGGAGCGCGACGGACGCCACGCGTCGGACACGAAGGGAGCGTGCGGTGGGTGCACGTCCGGGCTTCACCGGGACCATCGAGGTGCGCGGGCTGACGAAGCGGTTCGGCTCCTTCACGGCCGTCGACCACCTCGACCTCGACGTCGAGCCGGGCCGGATCACGGGCTTCCTCGGCCCGAACGGCAGCGGCAAGACGACGACCCTGCGCATGCTCCTCGGCCTGATCCGGCCGACGGCGGGCACCGCGACGATCGACGGACGACGCTACGTCGACATCCCCAACCCGCTGGCCGTCGTCGGCTCGGCCCTCGAGGCGACGAACTTCCATCCCGGCCGCAGCGGGCGCGACCACCTGCGCGTGCAGGCGTCCGTCGCCGGCGTGCCCAGCCGACGCGTCGACGAGCTGCTCGAGCTCGTCGGCATCCCGGCCGCCGCCCGCAAGCGCGCGGGCGGCTACTCGATGGGCATGCGCCAGCGCCTCGGCCTGGCGGCGGCCCTCCTCGGCGACCCGCAGGTCGTCATCCTCGACGAGCCGGCCAACGGCCTGGACCCCGAGGGCATCCGCTGGCTGCGCGGCTTCCTGCGCCACCTCGCCGGCGAGGGCCGGACGCTGCTCATCTCGAGCCACATGCTCTCGGAGGTCGAACAGACGGTCGACGACGTCGTCATCATCGCCAACGGCCGACGCGTCGCCCAGGGCACCGTCGCCGAGCTGCGCGGCGAGCCCACCGCCTTCGTGCGCACGTCCGACCCCGACCGCCTCGCGGGCGCCCTGCGCGGACGCGGGCTCCACGTCGACGCGGTCGACGGCCGCACGGCGCTGCGCGTCACGACGCAGGACCTGCAGGTCGTCGGCGACGTCGCCCACGCCAACGACGTCGCCATCCACGAGCTGCGCGGCGAGCAGACCCACCTCGAGGAGCTCTTCTTCAACCTCACCGAGTCGGGCGAGCACCGCAACCGCAACCTCGGTGACGACACGCCCGCCCCCTCGGCCACCCCGTCGGCCACCGCCCCCGACGCCTCCCACGGCATCTCCCGGGCGGCCGACGCGCCGCCCGCCCTGCCGCCGGACCTGCCGCCCCCGAGCGGACCTCCCGTCGACCACGTGCCACCGCCCGACGCGTCGGGCGGCTCGGGCACGTCGGGACCTTGGGCGCCCGGCGCCCGAACGGAGGGCGAGGCCCGATGACCGCCGCGATCCGCTCCGAGTTCCGCAAGTTCTTCACGACCCGCCTGTGGTGGGGCATGGCCATCGCCGTCGCCCTCACGGGTGCGGCCTTCGCCGTGCTCTTCGCCTTCGTCTTCACCAGCGCCGCCATCCGCGGGCCGCAGGCCGCCGCGGTGCCGCGCACCGACCTCGCTCTCGCCAAGGCCGTCTTCACCGGCGGCATCCAGGTCGGCTACCTGCTCACCCTCGCCATCGGCGTCATGACGATCGGCTCGGAGTACCGGCACAAGACGATCACCGCGACCTTCCTGGCCACGCCCCGCCGCGGTCGGGTCATGGGCGCCAAGGTGGTCTCGCTGCTCGCGATCGGCGCGTTCTACGGAGTGCTGTCGCTGGCCGGCTCCGTCGCGGCCGGCACCCTGGTGCTCCGGTCCAAGGGCCACGAGCCCTTCGCCGACCCGGCCATCTGGCGCACCCTGGCCCTGTCGCTGCTCGTTCTCGGGCTCTGGGCCCTCATCGGCCTCGGCGCCGGCATCCTCATCCCGAACCAGGTGGCCGCCCTGCTCATCTCGGTCGCGGTGGCCTGGCTCGTCGAGCCGGTCCTCAGCCTCGTGCTCGCCCTGACCGACTGGGGCAAGGCGATCGCGCCGTACCTGCCGAGCCGCGCCACGGCGGCGATGCTCGACACGTCCGGCGGCGGCTTCAACGGGGAGGTCCTCGAGCAGCTGTCGTGGTGGGCCGGGGCGCTCGTCCTCGCCGGCTACGCCGCCCTCATGGCCGGCCTCGGCACGTGGCGCACGGTGCGCAGCGACATCAGCTGACGCGTCGGGCGGGCCCCGTCACACCGGGGTCCGGCACGCAGGACCGGCGCAGGATCGACGCAGGATCGGCGCAGGATCGCAACGTGACGAAGGCCTCGTCACGATCCCGGCTCGACATCCGAGCCCACGTCCGGTATCCGAGCGCGCGGGTCTAGGCTTGACCCCTGTTAGGCACCGACGCACCCAAGCCAACGAAAGAGGCGCATTCGCCGTGTCCGATCAGTCCACGTCCGGAGACCCGATCGCAGCATTCGGTCCGAACGAATGGCTCGTCGACGAGCTCTACCAGCAGTTCCTGACGGACAAGCAGTCCGTCGACAAGGCGTGGTGGGGGTTCTTCGAGGACTACCGCCCCGGGGACACGGACGCGAACGGTGCCACGACGCCCACCCCGAAGGCCCAGCCGGCCCCTGCTGCCCCGGCAGCAGCCCCCGCCGCCACGGCGGCCCCAGCGACCAACGGCGCCCCGAACGGCGCTCCCGCGGCGGCCACCGCCGCCCCCGTGGCCGAGAAGCCGGCCGCCCCCGCTGAGCCGAAGCCGGAGGCCAAGGCGGAGCCGAAGCAGGAGCCCAAGCCCGAGCCGAAGCAGGAGCCCGTCGCCGCCGAGGCCCCCAAGCCGCGCGACATCCCGGCCGTCAAGGACACCGGCCCGGTCAACGAGGACGAGGTCGTGCCCCTGCGCGGCGCCGCCTCGCGCGTCGTGTCCAACATGGAGACCTCGCTCGAGGTGCCGACCGCCACGAGCGTGCGCGCCGTCCCGGCCAAGCTGCTCATCGACAACCGCGTCGTCATCAACAACCACCTCGCCCGCTCGCGCGGCGGCAAGGTCAGCTTCACCCACATCATCGGCTACGCCATGGTCAAGGCGATCTCGCTGCTGCCGGAGATGAACCACGGCTTCACCGAGGTGAACGGCAAGCCGGCCCTCGTGCGCCCGGCCCACGTCAACTTCGGCCTCGCCATCGACCTGCAGAAGCCCGACGGCAGCCGCAGCCTCGTCGTCCCCTCGGTCAAGTCGGCCGAGGAGATGGACTTCGTCCACTTCTGGACCGCCTACGAGGACCTCGTGCGCAAGGCCCGCGGCAACAAGCTGACCGTCGAGGACTTCCAGGGCACGACCATCTCGCTGACCAACCCCGGCGGCATCGGCACCGTCCACTCGGTGCCGCGCCTCATGAAAGGCCAGGGCGCCATCATCGGCGTCGGCGCCCTCGAGTACCCGGCCGAGTGGCAGGGCGCGAGCAACGAGACGCTCAACCGCAACGCCGTGAGCAAGATCCTCACGCTCACCTCGACCTACGACCACCGGATCATCCAGGGCGCCCAGAGCGGCGAGTTCCTCCGGATCATCCACGAGCTGCTCCTCGGCAAGAACGCGTTCTACGACGAGATCTTCGAGTCGCTGCGCATCCCCTACGAGCCGGTCCGCTGGATCCAGGACATCGACTCCTCGCACGACGACGACATCAACAAGGTCGCGCGCGTCCAGGAGCTCATCCACGCCTACCGCGTCCGCGGCCACCTCATGGCCGACACCGACCCGCTCGAGTACAAGCAGCGTCGCCACCACGACCTCGACGTCACGACGCACGGCCTGACCCTGTGGGACCTCGACCGGACGTTCGCCACGGGCGGCTTCGGCGGAGCGCCGTTCCTCAAGCTGCGCAAGATCCTCGGCATCCTGCGCGACTCGTACTGCCGCACCGTCGGCATCGAGTACATGCACATCCAGGACCCCGAGCAGCGCAAGTGGATCCAGGACAAGGTCGAGCGGCCCTACGAGAAGGCCAACCGCGACGAGCAGATGCGGATCATGCGCCGCCTCAACGCCGCCGAGGCCTTCGAGACGTTCCTGCAGACGAAGTTCGTCGGCCAGAAGCGCTTCTCCCTCGAGGGCGGCGAGTCGGTCATCGCCCTGCTCGACCGGATCCTGTGCCGTGCCGCGAGCGAGGACCTCGACGAGGTCTGCATCGGCATGCCGCACCGTGGCCGCCTCAACGTGCTGGCCAACATCGCCGGCAAGTCCTACGGGCAGATCTTCCGCGAGTTCGAGGGCGCCCAGGACCCGAAGTCGGTCCAGGGCTCCGGCGACGTCAAGTACCACCTCGGCACCGAGGGCGAGTTCGTCGCCGAGGACGGCAGCAAGACGAAGGTCTACCTCGCGGCCAACCCCTCGCACCTCGAGGCCGTCAACCCGGTGCTCGAGGGCATCGTCCGCGCCAAGCAGGACCGCCTCAACCTCGCCGGCGAGGCCTTCACCGTCCTGCCCGTGCTCATGCACGGCGACGCCGCGTTCGCCGGCCAGGGCGTCGTGGCCGAGACGCTCAACCTCAGCCAGCTGCGCGGCTACCGCACCGGCGGCACGATCCACGTCGTCATCAACAACCAGGTCGGCTTCACGACCTCGCCGAGCAGCTCGCGCTCGTCGGTGTACGCCACCGACGTCGCGCGGATGATCCAGGCGCCGATCTTCCACGTCAACGGCGACGACCCGGAGGCATGCGTGCGCGTCGCCGAGCTCGCCTACGACTTCCGCCAGGCGTTCAACAAGGACGTCGTCATCGACATGGTCTGCTACCGCCGTCGCGGCCACAACGAGGGCGACGACCCGTCGATGACCCAGCCGCTCATGTACAACCTCATCGAGGCCAAGCGCTCGGTGCGCAAGCTCTACACCGAGTCGCTCATCGGCCGCGGCGACATCAGCGTCGAGGACGCCGAGGCCGCGCTGCGCGACTACCAGCAGCAGCTCGAGCGCGTCTTCATCGAGACGCGCGAGGCCAAGAAGAGTGCCGCCGCGGCCGCGGCGGGCCAGACCGACGCCGACAGCGACGCCCCCGACAACGCCGGCCTCGAGCGTCCCACCGCCCAGGTGCAGGACGACGCGCGTCCGGTGCGCTCGGCCACGGAGACCGGCGTCGCGGGCGCCGAGCTCGTCCACATCGGCGAGACCTTCGCCAACCCGCCGCAGGGCTTCACGATCCACCCGAAGCTCAAGCAGCTCATGGACAAGCGCGCCCAGATGGTCCACGACGGCGGCATCGACTGGCCGATGGCCGAGCTGCTCGCATTCGGCACCCTCCTCAAGGAGGGCACGCCGATCCGCCTCGCCGGGCAGGACAGCCGCCGCGGCACCTTCGTCCAGCGCCACGCGGTGCTCATCGACAAGGACAACGCGGAGGAGTGGACGCCGCTGCTCTACCTCGGCGAGGGCCAGGCCCGGTTCTGGGTCTACGACTCGCTGCTGTCGGAGTACGCGGCCATGGGCTTCGAGTACGGCTACTCGGTCGAGCGCCCGGACGCCCTCGTCCTCTGGGAGGCCCAGTTCGGCGACTTCGGCAACGGCGCCCAGACCATCGTCGACGAGTTCATCTCCAGCTCGGAGCAGAAGTGGGGCCAGCGCAGCTCGGTCGTGCTGCTGCTCCCCCACGGCTACGAGGGCCAGGGGCCGGACCACAGCTCGGCGCGCATCGAGCGCTACCTGCAGCTCTGCGCCGAGAACAACATGACGGTCGCCTACCCCTCGACCGCAGCGAGCTACTTCCACCTGCTGCGCCGCCAGGCCTACAACCGCCCGCGCACCCCGCTCGTCGTTTTCACCCCGAAGTCGATGCTGCGCAGCAAGGCGGCGGCCAGCGACGTCGAGGCCTTCACGACCGGCGGCTTCCGCCCGGTGCTGCCCGACCACGACGGTGTCACCGACCAGGTCACCCGCGTGCTCCTCGCCTCGGGCAAGGTCGTGCACGAGCTCGACGCCGAGCGCGCCAAGCGCGGCGACCGCTCGACGGCGATCGTCCGCGTCGAGCAGCTCTACCCGATCCCGGTCAAGGAGATCGCCGAGACCGTCGCCGCCTACCCGGGCGCCGAGCTCGTGTGGGTCCAGGACGAGCCCCGCAACCAGGGCGCCTGGCCGATCATGGCCCAGTGGCTGCACGAGGACCTCTGCGACGTCGGCGAGCAGCGTCCGTGGCGCGTCGTGGCCCGCAAGGCCGCAGCGTCGCCCGCGACGGGCTCCTCGAAGAAGCACGCCGTCGAGCAGGCCGAGCTGCTCGCGAAGGCGTTCGACCGCTGAGCCGACGCGTCCTAGCCTGCTGGGCAGGACGCTGCACCCGCGTTCCTTCAGGAGGGCCCCCGCCGACCGTGGCGGGGGCCCTTCGGCCGTTCTCGGCCCGCCTCCGCCGGGCCGCGCGGCGGACGCGATAACCTCCCCACGTGTACTTCACCGACCGGGGCATCGAGGAGCTGGCGGCCCGTCGCGGCGAGGAGGAGGTCACCCTCGAGTGGCTGGCCGAGCAGCTGCGCGTCTTCGTCGACCTCAACCCCGAGTTCGAGGTGCCGGTCGAGCGCCTGGCCACCTGGCTCGCCCGGCTGGACGACGACGAGGACTGATCCGTGACCGACAGCAGCGACAGCGACACCCGCGACCCGTACGGCGTGGGCCCGGCCTACCCTTCGTCGCACACCCAGTTCACCGACTCGACGCCGACGCGCTTCCCCGCCGAGGCGCCCGAGCCGGTCGTGGCTCCCCCGGCTCCCCCGGCTCCCCCGGCTCCCCCGGCGGAGGAGGCGACGCCGTACTACACCCCGAGCGCCGAGCTGACCGTCTCCGAGGGCGTGCGTGACGTCGGCATGGTCTTCGTCGGCGCGTCGCAGACGGCCGGCTACGGCGACCCCAAGGGGCTGGGCTGGGTCGGTCGCGTCGTGGCCCGCACGCAGCACCCCGACCTCGACCTCACGGCCTACAACCTCGGCGTCCGGGGCAACACCTCCGGTGACGTCGTGGCCCGCTGGGGCGCCGAGTGCCACCCGCGCTGGAAGGGTCGCAGCGAGCGTCGCCTCGTGCTGTCGGTCGGCACCAACGACGTGCTGTCGGGCATGACGATGGCCCGCTCGCGCCTCAACCTCGCCAACATCCTCGACGAGGCCACCAACGCCGGCATCGGCGTCTTCGTCGTGGGCCTGTCCCCGACGCTCGACACCGAGCTGAACCGGCGCCTCGAGGCCCTCGCCGAGGCGCAGGCCGACGTCTGCGCCCGCCGAGGCATCACCTACGTCGACTGCTTCCGCCCGCTGGTCACGCACGACCAGTGGATGGCCGACCTCGCGGCGAGCCCCGACCGCGCCCACCCCGGCCAGGCCGGCTACGGGCTCATCGCCTGGCTCGTGCTGCACAACGGCTGGAACGACTGGCTCTCGCTCAGCTGACGCCGCCCGGGGCCTGGGATCGTGCCGCGCCGAGGGTTTGCGCGGTCAGTCCTCCTTGTCCTCGTCGTCCGCGTGGTCGGCGTCCGCGTCGCGACGCATCGGCGTCGCGAGCGCGGCCCCGATGCTGACGAGGGCGACCGCGGCGACGCCGAGCGCCACCGGGGTGCGACCGGCGTCGTGCAGCGACCACGCGACGGGTAGCAGCAGGGCGTTCCACAGCAACGTCGGCGTCCGCGGCCAGTCGCGGCCCCGGAACCAACCCCGGGCGAGCAGGCCGAGGCCCACGCCGAACACGAGGATGAGCAGCCCCGACATGACGGCCGTGGTCACGGTCGAGGTGGCGCCCGTGGCGATCTCGTACGCGAAGAAGCCGGCGAAGCCGACGACGACGAGCGCCTCGAGGAGCGTCAGCGCCCCCGTCAGGCGCTGCGGCGTGCCCGGCGTGGCCGGGCTCGCCGGAGCTGGGGATGGCGACGGATCGGTGGCACTCACCGCCGCAGCGTACCGAGCCGTCGGTCACAGCCCGGGCGCCGGTCTGGAACTGGGAGGCATCTGCCGATAAGATCAATCCTTGGTGTGATCTGCGCCCGCGGCGTTGAACACGGACATGGATGTTGGTCACACTGGTTCACGGCCTCGACGCGTACGGAACACCTTCGTGCGCGTCGTCGTTGGTCAGGGGGTAACCCTCTGGGACCACCCGCCGTGACCAGGCTCCGACAATGACGATGGCGCCCGAGACCTGCAGCAGGACGGCACCCCGTTCCTGGCTGCCGCAACCAACCTGAAGGAGCAAGATCCGCATGGACTGGCGCGACCGCGCTGCCTGCCTGGATGCCGACCCCGAGCTGTTCTTCCCGATCGGGAACACCGGCCCGGCCATCCTGCAGATCGAGGAGGCCAAGGCTGTGTGCCGGACCTGCCCCGTCATCGACACGTGCCTCAAGTGGGCGCTCGAGACCGGTCAGGACGCCGGCGTCTGGGGCGGGCTCTCCGAGGACGAGCGCCGGGCGCTCAAGCGACGCAACGCGCGCGCCCGTCGGGCAGGCTGAGGCCGGGCGCATCCAGCACCCCACCCCTCACGCACACCACCGAAGCGAGCCCGGTGACCGTCACGGTCGCCGGGTTTTCCGCTGCCCGGAGGCCGGCCGGCTCCTGAGCGTCG
This sequence comes from Intrasporangium zincisolvens, assembly GCF_034724055.1. Taxonomy (NCBI): domain Bacteria; kingdom Bacillati; phylum Actinomycetota; class Actinomycetes; order Micrococcales; family Intrasporangiaceae; genus Intrasporangium; species Intrasporangium zincisolvens. The sequence goes on along the minus strand of NZ_JAWIIL010000002.1, from coordinate 416,749 downwards.
GCCGACGCGTCAGGTGATCGGGCGCAGGCTGGCGGTGAAGCGGGCCCGGGTGCCGTGCGGCGACACGGGCTCCCACGTGATCCGGCCCTGGAGGTCGGCGATGAGCGACTGGACGATCTGGGTGCCGAGACCCGATCCCGGGCGGCGGGCCGGGTCGATGCCCTTGCCGTCGTCCTCGACCGACACGACGACCATCGGCTGGCCGCGGTCGTCGGACTGCCGGTCGACGTGCACCCGCACCACTCCCCCGGCGTCGCCGAGGCCGTGCTCGATGGAGTTCTGGACCAGCTCGCTCAGGACCATGGCCAGCGCGGTGGCGTCTTCGGCGCGCAGCCGCCCGAAGGACCCCTCGGTGACGGCGCGCACCGGGGCGCCGTTCGAGGCCACCTCCACGACGGCGTTGAGGCCGCGCTGGGAGATGGCGTCGAAGTCGACGGTCTCGTCGAAGCCCTGGCTCAGCTGGTCGTGGACCATGGCGATGGTGCCGACGCGTCGCTCGGCCTCCTCGAGCGCGATCCGCGCCTCGCCCTGGGGCACGCGGCGGGCCTGCAGCCGCAGCAGGGCCGCGACGGACTGGAGGTTGTTCTTGACGCGGTGGTGGATCTCGCGGATCGTCGCGTCCTTGGTCATGAGCTCACGCTCGCGCCGCCGCAGCTCGCCCACGTCGCGCATGAGGACGATGGCCCCGAACCGCTGACCCGCCTCGGTCAGCGGGATGGCGCGCATCGACACGGTCGTGCCGCCGGCGACAACCTCGGTGCGCCACGGCTGGCGGCCGGTGACGACGAGCGGCAGCCCCTCGTCGACCGGGAAGGACTCGCGGACGTTGTCGGTGACGATCTGGGCCAGGCTCGCCCCGACGACCTCGCCGAGGTGCCCGAGCCGGTGCAGCGCCGACACCGCGTTCGGGCTCGCGTACGTGACGACGCCGTCGACGTCGAGCCGGATGACGCCGTCGCCGACGCGCGGTGCGCCGCGGCGCAGCCCGGTGGGGGCGCTGCCGTGCGGGAACTCCCCACCGGTGATCATCCGGCACAGGGCGTCGGCGGTGGCCAGGTAGGTCAGCTCGAGGCGGCTCGGGGTGCGGGTCGTCCAGAGGTTGGTGTGCCGGGTCATGACCCCGACGACGTGGCCGCCGCGCACGACGGGGATGTACTCCTCGCGGACCGACTGGTCGGGGCCCTGCTCGTGGGGCACGACGACCTGGCGCACCCGCAGGATGCGCTGCTCGGCCGCGGCCTCGTCGAGCAGGTCGCGGGTACGTCCGGGGTCGGCCACGCGCCCGACCTGGTCGTCGACGAAGACGAGCTGGCCCGTGGTGGGGCGCACGTGCGCCACCGCCTCCCAGCGGTCGCTGACGGAGCGGACCCAGAGGACGAGGTCGGCGAAGGAGAGGTCGGCGACGAGCTGCCAGTCGCCCACGAGCAGCTGGAGCCACTCGACGTCGTGGTCCGGCAGGTCGGTGCGTCCGCGCAGGAGCTCGCTCAGGGTCGCCACGTCACGAGCCTAGTGAGCGCGCGGCCCAAGGCGTCCAGCGGTCTCGCGCGCCCCCGCCGCCACGTACCCCCGGACGAGCGAACGCCCCGCCGCGCCCGTCCGGAGACGGGAGCGACGGGGCGCTCGTTCGACGACAGCGCCGTCAGCCGCGGGACCTCGCTGCGGCGGTGCGGGCCGCGGCCTTCGTGGCTGCCTTCTTCGCCGGCGCCTTCTTCACCGTGACCTTCGCAGGGGCCTTCGTGGCGGCCTTGCTCGCGGTCGTGGTTGCGGCCTTGCTCGCCGACTTCTTGGCGGCGTCCTTCGTCGGGGCCTTCGAACCGTTCGACGCGTTCGACGCGTTCGTCACCGCGGTCGCGGCCTTCTTCGTCGCCTTCGTCGCCTTCTTGACGGCCTTCTTCGCGGGGGCCGCCGGCAGGGCGGGCACCTCGGCCGGCTGCGGCGCGGACGACGCCGCCGGACGCGTCACGGTCCGCAGCGTCCGCAGCGCCACCGACAGCGCGGCGATGCCGGCGTGGCTCATCCGCTCGATGCCGCCGAGGGCCTGACGGGCCCGGCCGAGGGCGTCGGCGTTGAGCTCGGACCACGCCTCGAGCCGCGCGGCGGCGTCGGCGGACCGGTCGCTGACCTCGAGGATCGAGCGCGTCAGGCTCTCGAGCACGGCGTACAGGTCGTCGCGCATGGCGCCCCGGGCGAGAGCGTCCCAGCGGTCCTCGCGAGGCAGCGCCGTGACCCGCGTCAGCATCGCGTCGATGCTGAAGGTCTCCGAGGCGAGGAAGTAGACGCCGACGACGCTCTCGAGCGGCTCGCCGGTGTCCTCGGCCACCTCGACGCAGTCGAGGAGCGAGTACGCGTCGAGCAGCGAGGCCGCCGACAGCGCGAGGTCCTCGGGCACGCCCTTGCCCTGCAGGTCGCGGGCGCGCCGCACGAGGCGGGTGCGCTCGCTGCCCTGGAGCACGTCGCCCATCCGGCCCGCATAGGCCTCGACGCCGGGCCGGAACCGGGCCACCTCGGCCGCGATGTCGAGCTCGGCCGGTCGCGCGGTGAGGAACCAGCGCACGGCCCGGTCGATGAGCCGGCGGAACTCGAGGTAGAGCGCCGTCTGCGCGACCGTCGACACCTGGTTGTCGGTGGCCTCGACGCGGCGCACGAACCCGGCGAGGTCGAACACCTCGCGGCACACCACGTAGGCGCGGGCGACCTGCTCCGGCGACGCACCGGTCTCCTCGGTGGCGCGGTAGGCGAAGGTGATGCCGCCCCGGTTGACCATCGAGTTGGCGACCGAGTTGGTGATGATCTCGCGACGCAGCGGGTGGGCCGCGATCTGCTCGGCGTACTTGCCGCGCAACGGCTTCGGGAAGTACTCCGACAGCGTCGTGGCGAACCACGGGTCGTCGGGCAGCGACGTCGCGATGAGCTTGTTCTTCAGGTAGAGCTTCGCGTAGGCGACGAGCACCGAGAACTCGGGCGCGGACAGGCCGAGGCCGTCCTTCTGGCGGCGCCCGATCTCGGAGTCGCTCGGCAGGAACTCGAGGGCGCGATCGAGGTCGCCGTGCTCCTCGAGGAACTGGATGAGCCGCTCGTGCACGACGAGCATCTGGTGCTGCTGGGCCCGGGCGTTGCCGAGCAGGACGTTCTGCTCGTAGTTGTCACGCAGGACCTGCTGGGCCACCTCGTCGGTCATCGACGCGAGGAGGGTGTTGCGGCGCTTCGTCGTCAGCTCGCCCGCGCGGGTCAGCTCGGTGAGCAGGATCTTGATGTTGACCTCGTGGTCGGAGGTGTCGACCCCGGCGCTGTTGTCGATGGCGTCGGTGTTGACGCGCACGCCGGCCAGTGCCGCCTCGATGCGCCCGAGCTGGCTCAGGCCGAGGTTGCCGCCCTCGCCGACGACCTTGCACCGCAGGTCGCTGCCGTTGACGCGGATGGCGTCGTTGGCGCGGTCGCCGATCTCGGCGTTCGTCTCGGCCGCGGCCTTGACGTACGTGCCGATGCCGCCGTTCCAGAGCAGGTCGACGGGCGCGAGCAGGATCGCCTTCATCAGCTCGGCCGGCGTCAGGCTCTTGGTGCCGGCGCGCAGCCCGAGGGCCGTGACCATCTGGGGCGTCACCGCGATCGACTTGGCCGACCGCGGGAAGACGCCGCCGCCCTTGCTGATGAGCGACTCGTCGTAGTCGGCCCACGACGAGCCCGGCAGGTCGAACATCCGGCGCCGCTCGGCGAAGGACGTCGCGGCGTCGGGGTCGGGGTCGACGAAGATGTGCCGGTGGTCGAAGGCGGCCACGAGGCGGATGTGCTCCGACAGGAGCATCCCGTTGCCGAAGACGTCACCGCTCATGTCGCCGACGCCGACGACCGTGAACTCCTCGCTCTGCGTGTCGACCCCGAGCTCGCGGAAGTGCCGCTTGACCGACTCCCACGCGCCGCGGGCCGTGATGCCCATGCCCTTGTGGTCGTAGCCCGCCGAGCCACCCGAGGCGAAGGCGTCGTCGAGCCAGAAGCCGTAGTCGGAGGAGATGCCGTTGGCGATGTCGGAGAACTTCGCGGTGCCCTTGTCGGCCGCGACGACGAGGTAGGTGTCGACCTCGTCGTGGCGCACGACGCGGTTCGGCGGGACGGCCTCGCCCGACACGAGGTTGTCGGTGAGGTCGAGCAGGCCGGAGATGAACAGCTTGTAGGACGCGATGCCCTCGTCCATCCACGCGGCGCGGTCGACGGCGGGGTCGGGCAGCTGCTTGGCGTAGAAGCCGCCCTTGGAGCCGGTCGGCACGATGACGGCGTTCTTGACCATCTGCGCCTTGACGAGACCGAGGACCTCGGTGCGGAAGTCCTCCCGGCGGTCCGACCAGCGCAGGCCGCCGCGGGCGACCTTGCCGAAGCGCAGGTGCACGCCCTCGACGCGCGGGCTGTAGACCCACACCTCGAACATCGGACGCGGCGCCGGCAGGTCGGGGACCTTCTTGGGGTTGAGCTTGAGCGAGACGTAGGACTTGTCGTGGCCGTGCTCGTCGGGCTGGTAGAAGTTCGTGCGCAGGCTGGCCAGGACGACGCCGAGCAGCGCCCGGACGATGCGGTCGTGGTCGAGGCTCGCGACGTCGTCGAGGGCCTCCTTGACGTGCGTGACGATCGCCTTCTGCCGGGCCGCGCGCTTGTCGCGGCCGGCGTCGGTGTCGGGGAAGGCGTCGGGGTCGAAGCGCGCCTCGAAGAGCTCGACGAGGCTGCGGGCCAGGCCGGTGTGCGCGACGAGGGCCGACTCGACGTAGTCCTGCGAGAACGTCGACCCGGTCTGGCGCAGGTACTTGGCGACGGTGCGCAGGATGACGACCTGGCGCCACGTCAGCCCGGCGCCGAGGACGAGCGCGTTGAAGCCGTCGGACTCCGCGCGTCCGTCCCAGACGGCGCGGAAGGCGTCCTCGAAGCGGCGACGCACGTCGTCGGCGCCGGCCCCGGTGGCAGCGCCGGCCCAGAGGTCGGCGTCGGCGCGCAGCCCGAAGTCGTAGATGCGCAGGGTGCGCCCGTCGGCGCCGCGCAGCTCGTACGGGCGCTCGTCGCCGACCTCGACGCCGAGGTGGGTGAAGAGCGGCAGGACCTGCGTGAGCGACAGCTCGGCACGGCGGTAGAGCTTGAAGCGTCGCTCCTGGGCCGAGTCGCTCGCGGTGTCCTCGTAGAGGTGCAGCGCGGTGGTGAGGTCGCCGTCGCCGAGGGCGTCGATGCGGTCGAGGTCCTCGACCGCGGTCGAGACGTCGAAGTCCTCCTTGTAGGCCTCGGGCAGGGCCTTGGCGTAGGCGGCCATGGCCCGCGCCGCGCCGTCGGTGCCGCGGGCGTTCGCGAGCGCCTCGGCGAGGTCCTCGTCCCACGTGCGGGTGGCGTCGATGACGCGCTGCTCGAGCGCCGCCTCGTCGACGTCGGGGATGTCGACGCCGGCGGGCATCCGCACGACGAAGTGCAGGCGCGCGAGGACCGACTCGCTGACGCGCGTCGTGTTGTCGATGTTCTCGCCGCCGAAGGCCTCGAGCAGCAGCGCCTCGATGCGCAGGCGGACCGTCGTGTTGTAGCGGTCGCGCGGCAGGTAGACGAGGCAGGAGACGAAGCGGCCGAACTCGTCGCGACGCAGGAACAGCTTGGTCTTGCGACGCTCCTGCAGGTGCAGCACGCTCGTGGCGATGTCGGCCAGCTGCGCGGCGCTCGTCTGGAAGAGCTCGTCGCGCGGGTAGGTCTCGAGGATCTGGAGGATGTCCTTGCCCGAGTGGCTGTCGGCCGACAGCCCGGTGATGCGCAGGACCTCCTGGGCGCGCACGTCGACGAGGGGGATGTCGTGGATCGTGTCGTTGTAGGCGGCCGACGCGTAGAGGCCGAGGAAGCGCTGCTCCCCCACGCACTCGCCGCGCGCGTCGAACTTCTTGATCGAGATGTAGTCGAGGTAGACGTCGCGGTGCACCGTGGCGCGCGAGTTGGCCTTGGTGATGATGAGGATCGTCGAGTCGCGGGCGGCGCGGCTCGCGGCGGGCGTCAGCACCAGCCCGCTGCCGGCGCGGGGGCGGTCGTAGCGCAGCAGGCCCAGGCCCGTGCCCGGCACCTGGCGGGAGATGTCCTTGCCCTCCTCGTGGCTCAGCGAGTACTCGCGGTAGCCGAGGAAGGTGAAGTTGTTGTGGGCGAGCCACTCGAGGAACCGGGCCGCCTCACGGGCCTGGTGCGGGTCGGTGCCGGGCGGCGTCGCCGAGCGCAGCTCGCTCGCGATGGTCAGCGCGTGCGCCCGCATCTTGGGCCAGTCCTCGACGGAGTCGCGGACGTTCTCGAGGACGTGGCGCAGGCGGTTCTCGACGTCGGGCAGGGCGTCGTCGGGCAGCCGGTCGATCTCCAGGTGCATCCACGACTCGCGCACGAGGCCGACGCCGCCGCTCGGCACCGTGGTGCTGCCGTCGGTGACGACAGTCTGCAGCTCTCCGGTGATCGTGCGCGACACCGTCATCTGCGGGTGGACGATGAGGTGGACCCCGCGGTCGAAGCCGCCGAGCGTGGCGACGACGGAGTCGACGAGGAAGGGCATGTCGTCGACGACGACCTGCACGACCGTGTGGGTCGTCGACCAGCCCTCGTCCTCGGGCGTGGGGTTGAACGCCCGGACGTTGAACGTGCCGACCGGACGCTCCGCGGCGAAGCCCCGGTGCTCCTGGGCGATCGTGGCCAGCTCGCGGGCCGGTCGCGCGAGGAGGTCCTCGGTGGCGACGAGCCGGTAGTAGGCGAGCAGGAACTCCACGAGCTCGCTCGTGTGGTCTGCGGCGCCCCGGCCCCTCCTCGGGGCCGGCGCTGCGACGGCCGCTGCCGCGGCCTTCAGGACGTCGATTCGAGTCTGTTCGAGTGACGCGGACATGCGCTGTTCGGATTCCTCACCGTGGGCCTCGTGCACGGCACGCCGTTGTGCCGGCATCTCACCATGTGAGCCTATCCCCGTCGGCCGGCGGCGCCGAACCACCCCCGGCGGCCCGTCGTGGCGCGGTGGAGAACTCCCGAGGCACCGCATCGCGACTGCCTAGAGTGGAGCCCATGACCGACGGGACCGACGGGACCGGGCAGCGGGCCGCGGGCGCCGCCGACCCTGCGACGCTGCGGGCCCTCGTCGATGCCCGGGCTGGTGCGCGGTCGCTGTCCGACGCGCTGCTGACCCACCTGCCGGACGTCGGCGACCTCGCCACGCAACGGCTCCTCGACGCGTGGGTCGAGCAAGGGGCTGACACGCTCCGGGCCCTGGCCGAAGCCCTCGAGGAGCGGCTCCTCGACCTCGGATCGGCCGGCGCCGACCCCGCTCCGGCCACGCACCACACCGACCACACCGATCACTCCGTCGAGGCCGGCGGGTTCCGCGGGTGGGCACCGTGACCGGCACCGACGGCGACGCCGCGTCGATCTCGGCGCTCGGCGGCACCCTGCGCGGGAGCGCCGGGCGGCTCGCCGACCACGTCCACGACCTCGACGCGCCCGCCGGGCGGCAGGTCCGGCGTGGCGGGGCCGACCCCACGGCCCGCGAGCGCGACCTGCTGACCCGCACCGCCACCGAGCTCGACGCCGTCGGGGGGCTCCTGCAGGCCCTCACCGCCGCAACGGCCGAGAGCGCCGCCCGCCTGCGCGCCCTCGAGCCCGACCTACGCCGCGCCGGGCTCCTCCTCGAGGGCCCCCTCGTGGTCGAGGCGCCGGGCCCGAGCCGCGTCGAGCCCGACACCCGGCTCCGCGAGCGAGCGCGGCTGCAGGAGCTGCTCAACCGCATCACCTCGACGCGGGCCCGCGAGCTGGCACGCCTCCGCCGCGAGCTCGAGCGCTCGACGGCCGCCCTCGCCCGCGTCTCGGACCGGTCGCGCTCCGGCACGTGAGCGACATCCCCGACACCTGCCGTGGTCTGCGGGTACGCGTGGCATAGCGTTGGCGCCCATGAGGATCTCCGAGACGATCTCGTACGTCGCTGCTCCCGACGCCGTGTTCGCCATGGTCACCGACCCGCAGTTCCAGGAGCGCAAGTGCGTCGAGGCCGGCGCGCTGCGCCACGACGCCGCCGTCACGACCGCGGGCGACGGCGCGCGCGTCGTCACCCGCCGCGACCTGCCCACCGACGGCCTGCCCGACTTCGCCAAGTCGGTCGTCGGCAGCACGCTGTCGATCACCGAGACCTACGAGTGGTCCGGCCCCGGCGGCGACGCCAGCCGCACCGGCACCCTGACCGTCGAGGTCGCCGGCGCCCCCGTCGCGATGCGCTCGGACGTGCGCCTCTTCCCCTCCGGGGGTGGTACGACGATCACCATCGAGGGCGACCTCAAGGCCTCGATCCCGCTCTTCGGGGGCAAGGTCGAGAAGGCCGCCGCTCCCGCGGTCGTCGACGCCATCCGCAGCGAGCAGCAGACCGGTCAGGCCTGGCTCGCCGAGCAGGCATGAGCCACAGACGATCCCGGACACCCAGGACGCAGCGGAGGCCGACCCCCGACGGGGACCGGCCTCCTTGCGTGCTCCGCGCTCAGCCCATGTGCGGGTAGGCGTGGTTCGTCGGCGGGACGAACGTCTCCTTGATCGAGCGGACGCTCGTCCAGCGCAGCAGGTTCTGCGCGGCGCCGGCCTTGTCGTTGGTGCCTGACGCGCGGCCGCCACCGAAGGGCTGCTGGCCGACGACGGCGCCGGTGGGCTTGTCGTTGACGTAGAAGTTGCCGGCGGCGAAGCGCAGGCGCTGGGTGGCGTCGGCGATGGCGCGGCGGTCCTGGGCGATGATCGAGCCGGTCAGGCCGTACGGCGCGAAGCGCTCCATCTGGTCGAGGACCTTGTCGTACTGGGCGTCCGGGAAGACGTGGACCGACAGGATCGGGCCGAAGTACTCGGTGCGGAACGACTCGTCGGCCGCGTCCTTGATCTCGAGGACGGTCGGGCGCACGAAGTAGCCGACCGAGTCGTCGTAGGTACCACCGGCGACGACGTCGATGCCCTTGCTGGCGTGCGCGCGGTCGATGGCGTCCTTGTGCTTGGCGAACGCGCGGTCGTCGATGACGGCGCCCATGAAGTTGGACAGGTCGGTGACGTCGCCCTGGCTCAGGCTGTTCGTGATGTCGACGAGGTCGCCCTTGATCTGCTTCCAGACCGACGCCGGCACGTACGCGCGCGAGGCGGCCGAGCACTTCTGGCCCTGGAACTCGAAGGCGCCGCGGATCATCGCGGTGCGCAGCACGGCCGGGTCGGCGCTCGGGTGGGCGAGGATGAAGTCCTTGCCGCCGGTCTCGCCGACGAGACGCGGGTAGGTGCGGTAGCGGTCGAGGTTCGTGCCGACCTCGTGCCACAGGTGCTTGAAGGTCGGCGTCGAGCCGGTGAAGTGGATGCCGGCGAGGTCCTCGTCGGACAGGGCCGCCTTGCTGACGTTGACGCCGTCACCGGTCACCATGTTGATGACGCCCGGCGGCATGCCCGCCTCCTCGAGCAGCTCCATCGTCAGCTGGGCGGCCAGCTGCTGCGTGGGGCTCGGCTTCCACACGACGGTGTTGCCCATGAGGGCCGGGGCGGTCGGCAGGTTGCCCGCGATGGCCGTGAAGTTGAACGGGGTGATGGCGTAGACGAAGCCCTCGAGGGAGCGGTAGTCCGAGCGGTTCCAGATGCCCTTGGCGTTGAGCGGCGGCTGCTGCTCGAGGATCTGGCGCGCGAAGTGCACGTTGATGCGCCAGAAGTCGATGAGCTCGCACGCCGCGTCGATCTCGGCCTGGTAGGCCGTCTTGCTCTGGCCGAGCATCGTCGCCGCGTTGAGGCGGGCGCGCCACGGACCGGAGAGCAGCTCGGCCGCCTTGAGCAGGATGGCGGCGCGGTCGTCGAACGACAGCTCGCGCCACATCGGGGCGGCGGCCTTGGCGGCGTCGACGGCTGCCTGGCCCTCCTTGACCGTTGCGTTGCGCAGCGTGCCGAGCACCTTGCGGTGGGCGTGCGGCTGGCGCACGGCGATCTTGCGGCCGGTCCCCGTGACGCGCTGCCCGTTGATCGTGTGGGGCAGCTCGCGCTGGTCTGCGCCCAGCTCGGCGAGGGCGACCTCGAGCGCGGCGCGCTCGGGCGAGCCCGGCGCGTAGTCGAGCACCGGCTCGTTGGCCGGTGCGGGCACGTGGGTCACGGCGTCCATCAAGTTCTCCTGCGGTTGGCGCGGTTCTCGCTGTCGTCGCCCGGAACGGGCGATGGGGTGGCCGCCTCGTGGGCGAGCCACCCCATCGTTCCATGACCGCCGCAGTGGTCGGGAGCGTCGTCAGTGCAGGACGTCAGTGCAGGACGTCAGTGCAGGACCGGAATGCCCCACGGGTAGCGGAACGACTCGCCACGGTTGGCGGCCATCGCGGCGCGGACGTGGAACCACAGGCCCGCCAGCACGGCGACGACCCAGAGGATGATCGCCACGGGGATGAGGATGACCGTGAAGAACATGAGCCAGCCGACGATGATCGCGGCCCACACGGCGAGGTTGAAGTTGAACGAACCAGCGGCCGCCTGGCGGACGAACGGGCTGCGGTCCTTGTAGACGGCCCAGATGAGCAGGGGCCCGACGAAGCTGAGCCAGCCGACGGAGATGACGGCGGCGACGATGGCGGCGAGGTGTCCGAGGATCGCCCACGTGCGCTCGTCGCGCGTCGGCGTCAGGGCCTGGCCGGACGGGTTGGGAATCGGCTGTGTCATGACCCCATCGTCGCTCGCCGGAGCGCCCCTCCGCTGCTGGGGACGGCCCTGATCGGACCCTGAGCCGGCCCTGAGTCGTTCCGGTCCGCGACGGGCGCCGGAACCAGCACCGTCACCACCACGACCGACGCGTCAGGCCCCCGCGCCCACCGTGTCGTCGACGGCGAGCGAGCACACGGCGCTCGACGCATCGGCGATGCCGAGCGTGCGCAGGAGGGTCAGGACCATCTCGTGGTGGCCGCGTGCCCCGGGGTGGAAGGAGTCGTCGAGCCAGCCCTCCGGCGCGACGTCGGCCCCGGAGGCGTCGGCGGCCTCGCGCCAGGCGGCCGCGTGGTCGACGACGAGCACGCCGAGCGACTCGGCGACCTCGCGGACCGCCTCGGAGTAGAGCGCGATGAGCTCGGGCGAGCGCGCCCCGTCGGCCAGGACGGGAGGAGGGGTCTGGAGCACGACCGTGGCGCCGACGTCGCGCGAGCGCTGGACGATCTGGTCGATGCGGTACCGGTAGGCGCGGATGCCGTCGGCGCCCGCGACGATGTCGTTGGTGCCGAACATGACGAAGACGACGTCGGGACCGAACCGGCCTGCCCGCCAGTGGAACTCGGGCAGCAGGTCTTCTGCCGTGGCGCCGGAGACGCCCGAGTTGACGACGGCGTCGCCGAGCCGGCCGAGCTCGCCGCGCACGCGCTCGGCGAAGAGCTCGACGTAGTTGCGCCGCCCGTGGGTGTGCACGACGCCCTGGGTGATGCTGTCGCCGAGGAACACCCACGTGACCGGCGGGCCGGCGAGGATCTCCCGGAGCCGGTCGGCGTCCCGGCGTGCGTACTCGTCAGCGGTGAAGTCCATCCGCGCAACGTAACAACCCACACGGCCCGCGCGACTCCCCCGGCCCACTCCGTGGGACGCCCTGGAGGACGTCGAGGGGACGTTCAGGCGACGTCGCCGGCTGCCGTCACCGACCACGTGGCGGCGTCCAGACCCTCCGCGGCGAACGGCCACGGCGCAGGCGCGTCTGCACCGTGGAGGCTGTCCTCGACGGGCAGGCGGGCGGCGAACCGGGCCACGGCCCCCGTGACGGCGCGGTCGGTGAGGATGCGCCGGTGCCCGAGCCCCACGGTGCTCAGCAGGCGGGCTCCAGGCCACGTTCGCGCGAGCGCCGCCGACGCGTCGTGGGGCACCTCGCGGTCGCCGAGGTCGTGGACGACGAGGAGGTCGGGTCGGCCCGGCCCGGCGGCCGGCCCGTGGGCGGCACGGTCGCCGGCGTGCTCGAGGTCGGTCCCGAGCCGGGCGAGGTCGAGGTCGGCGACCGGGTAGCCGGTGCGGCGCTCGGCCCGGGCTGCGAGGCGTCGCAGGGTGGGCTCCCCCGGCGCCAGCTCGTCGCGCAGCCGGTCGAGGAGCCACGGCACCCCGGGGACCGGTGCGACGAGGACGAGCCGCTCGGCGCCGACCCAGCCGTCGCGCAGGGCGAGCAGCGTCGCCAGGCCGCCCATCGAGTGGGCGACGACGGCGCGGGCCGGACCGAAGTGCGCGGCGACGGCGTCGAGCGACCGGCCGAGCTCGACGGCGTCGCTCGTGCCGTGGCCGTGCCGTCCCTCGTCGGAGCTGCCGTGGCCCAGACCGTCGAGGGCCACCGGCCGCAGGCCCGCGTCGAGCAGGGGCCCGACGAACGGCACGAGGTGCTCGAGCGTGCCGCCCCAGCCGTGGACGAGGTAGACGACCGGGCCGGTGCCCCACGACCACCCCCGCACCGCACGCTCGTCGACCCGCACCTCGAAGGGCGACCCGAGCAGCTCGCGGACCGAGGGCGCCGCGTCGGGCCGGGGCGGGACGGCACCGCTGCGGGCGGACGACGGCACACGGAACCACTCTCGCTCGAGGAGGCGGGCCGCCGCGGCGGGCGCCACGAGACCGAGGCTCCGTAGAGCGACCGCGCCAAAAGACCGACCGTTCGTGCTTTTCTGTTGTGATGACGAGGCCATGATGTTCCTTCCGAGGGACCCTCGCCGCGGGCGGGGCGCGGTCGAGGGGGTCAGGCGGTGCGCGCGACCGGGCGGCACGCGTCGAGGAGCCGGTCGAACGCGCGCTGCGCGCGCTCCCCTGCCCGGGGGTCACGCAGCAGCCGGCCGGCCTGGTGGTGCGCGAGGACGATGCCCTCGAGCTCGTAGGCGAACTGCTCGGGGTCGACGTCGTCGCGGAAGTGCCCCTCCGCGACCGCGGTGCCGACGATGAGCCCGACGGACTCCTGCCGGTCCCGCTCGGCGCGGACGAGCTCGTCGCGCACCGGTCCTTCCCGGTCGTCGAACTCGCTTGCGGCATCGACGAAGATGCAGCCGCCGCTGTAGCCGCGGGACTGCCAGCCGAGCCAGGCCTCGAAGAAGGCCCGCAGCCGCGGCTCTCCCCGGGGGGTGGCCAGGGCCGGCCGGAGCACGACGTCGGTGAACCGTTCCCGCGCGTGCTGCAGCACCTCGACCTGCAGCGCCTCCTTGGAGGCGAAGTGGGCGTACAGGCCGCTCTTGCTCAGCTTCGTGGCGGCCGCGAGCGTGCCGATCGTCAGGCCGCCGAGGCCGACGAGCGAGGCCAGCTCGGCCGCCTCCTCGAGGACGGCCTGCTTCGTGGAGTCACCCTTGCCCATGCCGCCATAAAAGCACGATCGTTCGGTTGTGGCAAGAGCCCGTTTCGAGGTCAGCCGGCGCGGCCGAGCCACTCCCTCAGCGTCGGGCCCCACACCGCGATGCTGTCGGGCACGACGGTCCCCGGCTCGTCGTCGAGGATCCGCACCAGGTCGGAGAGCTCGACCCACTCTCCCCACGACACCTCTTCCGGCTGCCAGCGCACCGGCCCGTCCCACGTCACGGTGTAGCGGAAGGCCCGGTAGCGCGTCGCCTCGTCGGCGTAGTCGGCCACGCCGAGCCTCTCGAGCGGCACGCCGTGGACGCCGAGCTCCTCCTCGACCTCACGGACCGCCCCGTCGTCGGGGTCCTCCCCGGCAAGCACGACACCGCCGGCGGCGAAGTCGAGCAGCCCCGGGTAGACGTCCTTCGTCGTCGTCCTCCGGTGCAGGTAGACGCGCCCGGCCCGGTCGCGCACGACGATCGAGGACGCGGCGTGGCGCAGGTTGCGCGAGCGCATCACCGAACGCGGCACGCTCCCGGCGACGCGTCCCTCGTCGTCGTACAGCGCCACCTGCTCGTCCACGCGGATCTCCTTGCGGCTCAGGCGAAGAAGCCGCGGACGTCGTCGAGCTCGGTGACGTCGTACCAGAGCAGCTCGTCCGCCTCGTCGTCCGGCTGGCCCGCCGCCACCTCGTCGTCGACGTGGAACGAGGCCACCCGTGACAGCAGCACCGGCGCCGTGACGACGACCCGCGACACCGGCGCCCCCTCACGCGGCGCGACCTGGTCGACGACCACCTCGGCGTCGGCGTCCGCCGAGGCGACGACCCTGCGGTCGGCGCGTGCGACGCGCAGCCCAGCGGCCGCGGCGACGGCGTCGCTGAACGCGGCGTACTCGAGGTCCTCGACGTCATGGCCGGGCGCCGACGCCTCGAGGGCCCGGGTCACCGCGAAGGCGACGCGTGGCGTCCCCGGGCCGGCGGACAGGCGCCCCGACGTCGCGAGCTCCTCGAGCCCGTCACGCCCGAGCGGCACGTAGACGCGGACGACGGGCATCAGGACTCCCTCCCACTGCGCAGCTCCTCGAGCGACTCGAGGATCGACTGGCCGAGCACGTCGACGTCGGGCATGGCCTCGCGGTCGGCGTTGAGGCCGTAGTACACGCCCCCGTCGTAGGACGTGATCCCGATCGAGAGGGCCTGGCCCTTGGCGAGGGGGGTCACCGGGTAGGTCGACACCATCCGCGCGTCGCCCGCGTAGAGCGGCGACTGCGGCCCCGGCACGTTGGTGATCATGACGTTGTAGAGCCGCCGCGACATCGCCGAGCCCACCCGGGCCCCGAGGGCGTGCAGCGTCGGCGGCGCGAAGCCGGCCAGGTTGGCCAGCGACGTGGCGCCCACGGCCTGACCGCCCTCCATCTGCTGGCGCATCGCGAAGGCGATCTGGTGCAGCCGCATCGAGGCACCGGGCTCGCCCACCGGCAGGTTGACGACACAGGCCATCACCTGGTTGGCGTACATGCCGGCCGGGTCGTCGCCGTAGATGCTGACCGGCACCATCGCGCGCACCTTCGTGGCGGCCGACACCGGCTCACCACGGCCGAGCAGCCACGTGCGGAAGCCACCGGCGATGGTCGCGAGGACGACGTCGTTGATCGTGACGTCCTCGGCGTACGCGCCCCGGGCGAGGCAGGCGCGCACCCGCCGGTAGTCCTCGAGGTCGGTGGCGATCATGACCCACCGACGGGCCGAGCCGACCTCGGCGTTGAGCGGCGAGTCCGGCGCCGGCCGGGCCGCCGTGCGCGCCACGGTCGAGAGCAGGTGCCCCGCCGACTCGGCCGCGCGGACCGCGACGTTGAGCGCGTCGTTGACGCCGCCGCGCACGAGGTCGACCACCTGTCGCGGGCGACGCACCACGTCGACGACCGCCTCGGTGACGAGCTCGACCGACGACGGTGAGCGGTGCGGGTCCCACGGCACGGGGTCGGTCCCGAGGTCCTCGCCCTTCACCGCGTCGACGATGACGTGGGCGATGTCGAGGGCGTTGACGCCGTCGATGAGCGCCTGGTGGGTCTTCGTGACGATGGCGAAACGTCCACCGGAGAGCCCCTCGACGAGGTAGACCTCCCAGAGCGGACGCGTGCGGTCGAGGCGGCGGGGCTGCACCCGGGCGACGAAGTCCTGCAGCTGCCGGTCCGTGCCCGGTCGAGGCAGGGCGGCGCGGCGCACGTGGTAGCTCATGTCGAACGACTCGTCGTCGACCCACACCGGGTTGGCGATGCGACCCGGTACGTCGCGGACCTTCTGCCGGAACCGCGGGATCGCGCCGATGCGGCTGCCGATGATGCCGACGAGCTGGTCGTAGTCGAAGCCCTCACGCGGGGGTTCGAAGACCATGACCGACCCGACGTGCATCGCGGTGGTCGTCTCCTCGAGGTAGAGGAACGACGCGTCGAGCGAGGTCAGGCGGTCGGACATGCTCACACTCTGCCAGACCCCCACATCTAGGATCGTGGCCATGCGTGTGATCCGTGCCCTGTCGCCCGTCGTCTGCGTCCTCGCCCTGGCCGGGGCCGCCGGGTGCAGCAGCTCGGACCCCGGCACCGGCGCGCCCGCAGCGAGCGTCAGCGGCACGGGCGCTGTCAAGCGCCTCGAGGTCACCGTCAAGGGCACGACGGTGACGCCCGCCCCCGCCCAGGTCGACCTGCCGGTCGGGTCGACGCTCGAGCTCGTCGTGACGAGCGACCACGACGACGAGCTGCACGCGCACGGCTTCGACCAGGAGGCCCAGCTCAAGGCCGGCCAGCCGACGACGCTGCACCTCACGGCCAAGGACGCCGGGCTCTACGAGGTCGAGACCCACGATCCCGCGCTGACCCTGTTGACCGTCGCGGTCCGCTGACCGCACCGGACGCGTCGTGAGCGCCCTCGCCCCCTCGCTCGTGCCTGCCCTGGCTCCCGCCCACGGCGTCGGCAGCCGAGGCGACCTCCCGCTGCCGTTCACCGCACTGGTCGTCGCCGCGGTGGCCGCGCTGCTCATCTCGTTCGTCGCCATCGGCGTCCTGTGGCGCGAGCCTCGGCTGCGCGAGGACCAGGGTGTGCCGCTGCCGGCCGCTCTCGGCGGCTTCCTCGACTCCCGCTGGCTGCGCCTCGTGGCACGGGTCGCCGTCGGCGCCGCCACGCTGTGGACGCTGCTGGCCCTCGTCGCCGGGCCCGACTCGGCCCGCAACCCGGTGCCGCACGTCGTGTACGTGTGGTTCTGGGTCGGCCTCGCCTTCACCTCGATGCTCCTCGGCCCGGTGTGGCGCATCGTCAACCCGCTGCGTCTGCTGCACCGCGGGCTGCTCGCCCTCGCACGGGTCTCCCCCGACACCTCCGTGGCCGGCTACCGCGCCGGGCTGTGGCCGGCAGCGTTCGGTCTCGGCGCCTTCACCTGGGTCGAGCTCGTCGCCACCGACAACACCGAGCTGGGCTTCCTGCGCCTCGCCATCGGCGCCTACGTCGCCGTGACGCTGCTCGGCTCGGCCGTGTTCGGGCGCGCCTGGTTCGACGAGGCCGACCCCTTCGAGGCCTGGTCGCGCCTGCTCGGGCTGCTGTCCCCGCTCGGACGCCGCCCCGACGGGCGATGGGTGCTGCGCACGCCGCTGCACGGCGTCAACACCCTGCGCGGCTGCCGAGGGCTCGTCGCGACGGTCTCCGTCATGCTCGGCAGCACCGCCTACGACGGCTTCTCCGCCAACCTGTCGTGGTCGACGTTCATCCAGAGCTCGCCGCTCCCGTCGGCCCTGCTCAAGACCGGCACGCTCGTCGCCTTCTTCCTCCTCGTGGCCGGCACGATCTGGCTCGCGTCGGCCGTCTCGGTGCGCCTCGCCGGAGAGCCGTTCGCCCGCTCGTTCACGTTCGTCAGCGACATCGCACCCTCGCTCATCCCCATCGCCGGCGGGTACGTCGTCGCGCACTACTGGTCGCTGCTGGTCTACCAGGGCCAGTACGCGTGGGTGCTGCTCACCGACCCGCTCGGCACCGGCGCCGACCTGCTCGGCACGGCCCACCTCGTGCCGAACGACGCGCTGATCCAGCCGACGCTCGTGGCCACCGTGCAGGCCGTCAGCATCGTCGTCGGGCACCTGCTCGGCGTCCTCGCGGCCCACGAGCGGGCCATCACGGTGCTGCCACGGCGGGCCGCCGTCATCGGGCAGGTGCCGCTCATGGTCGTCATGATCGTCTACACCCTCGCCGGGCTGACGATCCTCTTCACGCCCTGACGGCCTCGCGGCGGCCGCGACCGGAGCGGCCGGAGCGACGTCGGCGCCCGCCGGCCCGCTGCCTCGCGGCCGTCCACGGAGCGACGTGCGAGGCGAGGTCGGCCACCGCGTGCCGCAGCGGCGAGTCCGGGGCGTGCTCGACGACGGAGCGGCCCGCCAGCATCGCGCCGTCGGCGGTCTCAGGGTCGTCGGGCACGAACCGGACCGCCGCCAGCCCCGCAAACCGGGCGAGCGAGTCGGCGATGCGGGCCTGCGGCCGACTGCCGACGGCGGCGGCGCGCACCCGGTTGACGACGGGGACCGGCTCACCGGAAGGCACGGTGCCGAGCTCCTGCAGGCCGCGCACGAAGCGCTGCAAGCCGACCGGGTCGGCGCCTCCGACGGCCACGACCAGGTCGGAGACGGCCAGCGTCGTCAGCGTCGCCTCGTTGCGGCGCGGGGCCGACGTGTCGTAGCTCAGCTCCTCGTCGTCCTCGAGGCAGAATCCGCAGTCGACGACGACGACGTCGACGAGCGATCGGGCGAGGTCCAGGACCCGCTCGAGCGCGCCGGCGCGCACCTCGGGCCAGCGTTCGGCCTTGGGCAGCCCGGTGAGCACCCGGAGCCCGGGAACCACCTCGGGCGCGGTGCGGGCGAGCGCAGGCAGGTCGAGCAGACCCTGGTCGGCGGCCCGGCACGCCGCGGCGACTCCCGGCGCCTCGTCGAGCAGCCCGAGCGCCTGGGCCACGCAGCCGCCGTACGTGTCGGCGTCGACGAGCAGCACCGACGCCTCGCGCGCCGCGAGCTCGGCCGCGAGGGTCGTCGCGAGGGTGGTGCGACCGGGGGCGCCGTTGGGCCCCCAGACCGCCACGACGGGAGCGCGCGTCGGGCGGGCGGGGGCGGCGCCGCCCGCGGCCGCGCCTCGAGGGCCGGACGCCGCGGTTCCGGACGCGTGGGACGCGTCGGACGCGTCGGAGGCGTCGGCCCCCTGTGGCGTCCATCCCGACGGTCTTGGCGCGAACGTCTCGTCACCGGGCCCGACGCCGTGGGCGCCGTCGACGTCCGGGCCACCGGACGCGTCGGCGCCGCCACCCTCACCCGCGTGGGCGGCGCTAGGGACCTCGGCATCGAACGCGCCGACCGGGCCGACCGGGCCGAGCGCAGCCTCGAGGGCATCGGCGGAGTCGGGGGCACGGTCGGCCAGCGCGTCGGCGAACCGCTCGGGCTCCGCGTCGACCGGCACGACCCGCCGGACCGACAGCTGACGCAGCCGCCGCTCGGCGTCCTCGTCGCCGGCCGGCACGAGGCCGACGACGACGAAGCCACCCCGGCGCAGCCGGCTCACGACGTCGAGGTCGAGGCCACGCAGGTCCCACGACACGACGGCCACGGACCCGAGGCCGGCCTCGGCCACCGACAGCAGCTCGGCGACATCGGCACAGCGCCGCGCGATGGTGACCCCGGGCAGCGCCTCGAGGGCCTCGGCGACCGGCGACTCCCACCGCGGGCTGAGGCCGGTCAGGACCTCGGTCATGCGCCGGAGCCCGACACGGCGCCGACGACCGGCACGAGGGTGAGGTGGGCGTCGCCGTCGACGGCCTCGACGAGCGCCTGCACCTTGTCGCTCGGCACGAGCAGCTGGACCGAGGTCGTGGAGTCGGAACCGAAGCCGCTCTGGCTCGTCAGCACCCCCGACACCGCGGCGGCCTCGATGAGGCGCGTCGTGCGGGCCGCGGCAGCGTCGGAGGCCGTCGCCGTGCGGGGCGTGACGAACACGTCGACGCGGATGCCGCGGGCCAGCCCCTGGGCCGAGGCGGAGTCGGCGCGAACCGTGACGCGCTGGACGTCGACCTGGTCACCGCCGCCGACGGCCGAGGAGGGCACGAGCTCGCCCGCGCGCACGTCGCGCAGCAGGTAGGACCCGACAGGAGCCGGCGCGTCGGCTCCGAGGTAGGGCGACGTGCCGTCGCCGAGCTGCACGTCGGCGCGCACGAACGAGGACGCCTCGATGCGGTCGCCCGCGACGAGGTCCGAACCGGCGACCCAGACGGGGACGCGGTCGTCGGCACTCGCGACGGCCTTGGCCCCGAGCGTCGCCGCGACGACGACGAGCAGGATGCCGACGACGAGGCGGCTGTCACGCCAGCTCGGTCGCTCGAGGCGTTTGGCGGCGGGACGCGCCAGCTCGGACATGGGACCCCCTGTGGTCACGTGCTGATGGACGATCCGGGACGCACCCGGCACAGCGCACCATCTTGCACCAGGCCGGACGCCACTGCGCGCCGGCATCGACACCTGTGGACGAACGCACGCGACGGGGTGCACCGGGACCTACCATGAGGCAGTCGGACGCAGCCGCACCCGACGTCCGGCCGCTGCAGGGGATGCCGGGCGCAGGGTACGAGCGGCCGGGGACGGGTATTGGCACCACGGGTGCCGGACGCGTCCGCGACGTCCACCGACGGACCCGCCGTCGGCGTGACCCGACGCCCCCACAGCACGACGCGGTTCTCCCGATCGCCGACACGACTAGGAGCGGACGTGGCCCAGCGGTTCCTGCAGCTCGCCGAGGTCTCCGAGATCCTCAACATCTCCTCGGCCCAGGCCTACGCACTCGTCCGCTCCGGCGAGCTGCCGGCCATCAAGATCGGCGGGCGCGGCCAGTGGCGTGTCGAGGCCACCGAGCTCGAGGCCTACATCCAGCGGATGTACGCCGAGACGCGCACCTTCGTCAAGGCCCACCCCCTCGGTGGGGCCGGCGACGAGGACTGACCACCGGCCCAGCACGACCCGGCCGCGCCCGACCCGGCCCGGCCGCGTCTGACCCGGCCGCGTCTGACCCGCCTCAGGCGAGGCGTCGAACCGTGCCGAGCGCCATGAACGGCACGACGACCGAGCCGGTGACGTTGTCGCGCCGGCGGGGCTCGTCGGGAGCGTGCTCGGCCAGCTCGAGGTGGTCGGCGCCGACGACGTCGATCGTGCCGGTGGCCTGACGGCCGTCGACGTCCGCGAGCTCGACCGGTACCCGGTCCCGGCTGATGGCCCGGAGCGCGGCCCCGAGGCCGAACCGCTTCGCGACGACCGAGGGCGTGAGGGCGCCCCGGCCCAGGCCCGACACCGCACGCACCGCGCCGAGGGCGACGAGCACCTGCCGGTCGGCGCCCGGCTCGAGCAGCAGCCAGTCGGGCCCGACGTCGGCGAGGCCGCCCGTCAACGCCCGGCCGGGCAGCCGCAGGGTCAGCGCACCCGACCCGACCTGCGCGAGCAGCCGGGTGTGGAGGTCGAGCTGGGCCCGCTCGCGGCGCACCCGGTCGGCGACCTCGGCGACGCGGGCGCGCACCTCGTCGGCATCCGCCTGGGCCTCGAGGTCGTCGAAGAGCCGGTCCCATCGCATGGGGCCACTGTGGCTTGTCTTCGACCCGTGCGCCAGTCGTGCCATCCACAGCGTATGACGTCCAAGTGTTGCCAAACGCAGGCAAACGACATTCAATGGAGGCATGAACAGGGGAACGACACACTCCAGGGCCTCGGTCCGGGGGCGGCTGCGCGCCGCGGCGTGGGCCGCGACCGGCGTCCTCGTCGCCGGCGGCACGGCCCGGCTGCTCGTGCAGGTGGCCACCCAGGGCTTCGCGGCGCCCGGGGCCGCCCGTCCCGACGACCTCGTCCTCGTCGGGCTCGCCTGGCTGGGCGTGGCCCTCGCCCTCTGGCTCGCCGTCGGCTCGGCCCTGGCCCTCCTCGCCCTGGTGCCGGGCGCTGTCGGGCGGCTCGCAGGTGTCGTCGCCGACCGCGTCACACCGCTGGCGGTGCGCAAGCTGCTGACGCTCCTGCTGGGCGCCTCGGTCGGGTCGCTCGCCCTGCCGCCGGCCTCGGTCTCCTCGGCGGGCAGCTCCCCCGTGGCGGCGCGAGGCCCGGGCGTGGGAGCCGGCGGGCCGGACGCCTCCGCCTCGCGCCTGCCCGGCCCCGGGTTCCTGCCGTCGGCGACCACCGACGCCTCCGTCCCTCGTTCCGACGCCGCCGTGGCGGCCACGCTCGGCCCGGGCTTCCGGCCCACGGCCGATCCCGCCGCCCCCGCCGCGCCGGCCTTGCCCGACGCGCCCACGACCGACGCCGAGCAGCGTCCGCCGCTGTCCCCCGGCTTCCGGCCGAGCGCACCCGTGCGCGTCGCGGACGGGGAGCAGGGCCGACTGCTCGCCCCGAGCCCGCGGCCCTCCTGGGTCTCGCACTCGCTGGTCACGGTCCGTCGCGGCGACTCGCTCTGGAGCATCGCGCGCAACCACCTGGGCCCCGACGCCTCCGACGCCGACGTCGCACGGGCGTGGCCGCGCTGGTACGCCGCCAACCGGGAGGCCATCGGTGCCGATCCGGACCTGCTCGCTCCCGGCCTGCAGCTCGCCCCACCGGGACCCGCCCCTCACACCACGGGCGCCACGAGCGCCACGTCCCGCCACCTGGCCCCGAAGGAGTGATCATCGTGCCGACCTCGAAAGCAACGCTTCCCGGCGGTTTCACCGTGCGCCCCCTCCCCCAGACGGCCCCGGCCGTCATCTCCGCCGACGAGGCGTGGCAGGGCGAGCAGCCCTACGCACAGGACGCCCTCGCGCTCGACTTCTTCGGCGCCCGCGAGGACGACGACTTCGGCCGGCGCCCCACCCGCACGAGCCAGCTGCCCGACGCCGGCGCCTTCGTGGCCAAGCTGTCCCAGGCCGTCGTCGAGGTCGTCTCCGGGCAGCGCCCGGCGCCCCAGCTGATCCGCCACACGAGCCCGACGACCTACTCCGTCCTCGCCCGCCAGGCCATGGTGGCCGCACGCCGTCGCACGCCCGGCCCGCGACGGCCGGCGATCGTGCGCCGCGTCCGGGTCTTCGAGCCGCGTGACGGCGTCGTCGAGGCCTGTGCCGTGGTGCTCTCGCACGGGAGGGTGCGCGCGCTCGCGCTGCGCCTCGAGGGACTCGACGGACGATGGGTCGTCACGGCCCTCACCATCGGCTGAGCCGGCTGAGGCCGTCGCGACCTGCGCGGGCCGGCGAGACGCGTCCGACGCATCAGGACGCCGCGCAGCACGACACGACGCGGGCCCCGACCGAGGTGGTCGGGGCCCGCGTCGTCGTCTG
The DNA here is from genome assembly GCF_034724055.1 of Intrasporangium zincisolvens. Taxonomy (NCBI): domain Bacteria; kingdom Bacillati; phylum Actinomycetota; class Actinomycetes; order Micrococcales; family Intrasporangiaceae; genus Intrasporangium; species Intrasporangium zincisolvens. Next base: position 394,118 of record NZ_JAWIIL010000002.1, on the reverse strand, counting down.
TCGTGTGCCGTTCGTCGCGCGTGCTGCGCGTCGGGGTCAGCGGCGCTTGCGCTTGACCTTCTTGCCGCGACGGTCGGCGCGACGCTCGACCGGCTGCTGGTCGCCGGTGACGACGGCCCGGCCGTCCTCCCCCGGTGCCGAGTAGCTGAGCGCACCGGCACGCTGACCGTCGGTGTGGTCGACGCCGGACACGAGCACGCCGGAGCCGAAGGCATGGGAGCCCTCGTCCTCGGCGTCGTCCTCGGCGCCCTCCGCGGCCGCACCCGTGCGGTCGGTGGTCGCCGCGGCGACCCCGGCCACGAGGTCGGAGACGGCCATCGGGGCCGCACCCACGGTCGCCGGCTGCGGCGCCACCTGGACCTCCACGGAGAAGAGGTGGCTGACCGACTCCTCCTTGATCGCCTCCATCATCGCCTCGAAGAGCTGGAAGCCCTCGCGCTGGTACTCGATGAGCGGGTCACGCTGGGCCATGGCGCGCAGGCCGATGCCCTCCTGGAGGTAGTCCATCTCGTAGAGGTGCTCGCGCCACTTGCGGTCCAGGACCGACAGGACGACACGACGCTCGACCTCGCGCATCGTCTCGGAGCCGAGCGTCTCCTCGCGCTGGTCGTAGGCGCGGTGGGCGTCAGACAGCAGCTGCTCGCGCAGCAGGCCGGCCGAGATCGACTGGCGGCCGCCGGCGACGTCCTCGATCTCCTCGATCGACAGCGACACCGGGTACACCTGGCGCAGCGCGTCCCAGAGCTGCTCGAGGTCCCAGTCGGCGGCGAAGCCCTCGGCCGTCGCGGCGTCGACGTACCCGCCGACGACGTCGTTGACGAAGAGACGCAGCTGCTCGTGCAGGTCCTCGCCCTCGAGGACGGCGCGCCGCTCCTCGTAGATGACCTGGCGCTGGCGGTTCATGACGTCGTCGTACTTGAGGACGTTCTTGCGGATCTCGTAGTTCTGGGCCTCGACCGCGCCCTGGGCCTTCTGGATCGAGTTCGACACCATCTTGCTCTCGATCGGCACGTCGTCCTCCATGCCGGCCGTCTGCATGAAGCGGTCGACGATGCCCGCGTTGAACAGGCGCATGAGGTCGTCGTGCAGCGAGAGGTAGAAGCGGGACTCGCCCGGGTCGCCCTGGCGGCCCGAACGACCGCGGAGCTGGTTGTCGATACGGCGCGACTCGTGCCGCTCGGTGCCGAGGACGTAGAGACCACCGAGCTCGGTGACCTCTGCGTGCTCGGCGGCGACGACCTCCTCGGCCGATGCCAGCGCCTCGTCCCAGGCGGCCTCGTACTCCTCCGGGGTCTCCTCGGGGTCGAGACCACGGCGCTTGAGCTCGGCCACGGCCCGGAACTCCGAGTTGCCGCCGAGCATGATGTCGGTGCCTCGACCGGCCATGTTCGTCGCGACGGTCACGGCGCCCTTGCGCCCGGCGTCGGCGACGATCGCGGCCTCGCGCTCGTGCTGCTTCGCGTTGAGGACCTCGTGCTTGATGCCCTTCTTCTTCAGCTGCTGCGAGAGGTACTCGCTCTTCTCGACCGACGTCGTGCCGACGAGGACCGGCTGCCCCTCGCCGTGGCGTCCCACGATGTCGTCGACGACGGCGTCGAACTTGGCGACCTCCGTGCGGTAGACGAGGTCGGGCTGGTCCTTGCGGATCATCGGGCGGTTCGTCGGGATCGGGATGACGCCGAGCTTGTAGATCGAGTTGAGCTCGGCCGCCTCGGTCTGGGCGGTACCCGTCATGCCCGAGAGCTTGTCGTACATGCGGAAGTAGTTCTGCAGGGTGATCGTCGCGAGCGTCTGGTTCTCGTTCTTGATCTCGACGCCCTCCTTCGCCTCGATCGCCTGGTGCATGCCCTCGTTGTAGCGACGGCCCGGCAGCATGCGGCCCGTGTGCTCGTCGACGATGAGGATCTCGCCGTTCATGACGACGTAGTCCTTGTCCTTCTTGAACAGCTCCTTGGCCTTGATGGAGTTGTTGAGGTAGCCGATGAGGGGCGTGTTCACGGTGTCGTAGAGGTTGTCGATGCCGAGGACGTCCTCGACCTTGGCGATGCCGGACTCGAGGACGCCGACGGTGCGCTTCTTCTCGTCGACCTCGTAGTCGCCGCGCCCGTCCTCGCCGCGGTGCAGCCGCTGGGAGATGCGCGCGAACTCGACGTACCACTTCGTCGCGAGGTCGGCCGGGCCGCTGATGATGAGCGGCGTGCGCGCCTCGTCGATGAGGATGGAGTCGACCTCGTCGACGATGCAGAAGTTGTGGCCGCGCTGGACCAGCTCGGCGGGCTCCCACGCCATGTTGTCGCGCAGGTAGTCGAAGCCGAACTCGTTGTTCGTGCCGTAGGTGATGTCCTTGGCGTATTCGGCCCGCCGCTGCTCGGGCGTCATCGAGGCGAGGATGCAGCCGGTCTCCATGCCGAGGGCGCGGTGCACGCGGCCCATCAGCTCGGACTGGTACTCGGCGAGGAAGTCGTTGACCGTGATGACGTGGACGCCCTTGCCGGACAGCGCGTTGAGGTAGCTCGGCAGGGTCGCCACGAGCGTCTTGCCCTCACCGGTCTTCATCTCCGCGACGTTGCCCATGTGCAGGGCGGCGCCACCCATCAGCTGCACGTCGAAGTGGCGCTTGCCGAGGGTGCGCTTGCTCGCCTCGCGAACGGCGGCGAAGGCCTCCGGCAGCAGCTGGTCGAGGGTCTCGCCGTTGTCGAGTCGCTCGCGGAAGCCCTTGGTCTCGTCGCGCAGCTCCTCGTCGGAGAGCTTCTCGAAGTCGGCCTCGAGGGCGTTGACCTGCTTGGCGATGCCCTGGAGCTTCTTCAGGGTCCGGCCCTCGCCGGCGCGAAGCAGCTTCTCGATGACGGCCATCTGGTGATCTCACTCCCGACTGAACGTGTGGGCTCGCCCGGTGGGCGGGCTCCATCGCCCGTGATGGGTCACGGGACCCGCCTAGGCTAGCCGCCCTTCCGACTCTCCGACCAACGCACACCGGACCGGCTCGGTTCCGAACCGGTCACGGTCGCCTCACGGCGCGTCGGCCCAGCCGGTGGGCAGGTCGACCCGCCCCAGCCCCAACCACTGCGCCATCGACTCGAGGTTGCGCACCAGGGCGGCCCGGGCCTCCGCCGGCGCGCCGGGCTCCCACGTGACGCCCGGGCAACGCAGGACGCCGCCGGCCCGGTCGGCCTTGAGGTCGCACCGGGCCACGAGGGCGTCGCCGTGCAGGAACGGCAGGACGTAGTAACCGTGCACGCGCTGGTGGGCCGGTGTGTAGATCTCGATGCGGTAGTGGAAGTCCCAGAGGTCGTGGATCCGCTCGCGCTGCCACACGAGCGAGTCGAACGGGCTGACCAGCGCCTCGGCGTGGACGCGTCGGGGCAGGCGGGCCTCGGCGTGCAGCCAGGCCGGACGCCAGCCGGGAACCTCGACCGGCACGAGCTCGCCGGCGGCGACGAGGCGCGCGATGGCGGGACGGGCGTCCTCGCGTTTGATCCGGAAGTAGTCGGCCAGGCACAGCTCGGTGCCGACGCCGTGGGCGCGGGCGGCGATGCGGACGAGCTCGAGGTAGCGGTCGGGGTCGGCGTCGGGGCCGGGTCGCTGCGTCCACGCGGGCCGCTGGGCGGGCGGCGCCGTGGCGGCCAGCGAGGCGTACCGCCGCTCGAACTGCGTCGTGCGCCCGGCCGAGCTGATGCGCCCGGCCCAGAAGAGGTACTCGAGGGCCTGCTTGACCTCCGACCAGTTCCAGCCCCAGTGGTCCTTGCTGCGCGGCTGGTCGTGCTCGAGGGCGGCCTCGGCCTCACGCGCCGTCATCGGCCCGCGCGCCACGACCTCGGCCTCGACGACGTCGACGAAGTCGGGACGCTCGGCGAGGATCCGCCGCATCCCGCCCCACGCCTTCTCGGCGGCGGCGCGCATCCGCGGGTCGAGCAGCGGCCACGTGGACGGCGGGATGAGGCTCGCCTCGTGGGCCCAGTACTCGACGAGCCGGCGGGGCGCCCGGTCGCGGGCGCGGTCGAGCAGCGACGTGTCGTAGGGCCCGAGTCGGGAGAAGAGCGGCAGGTACTGGCTGCGCGCGAGCACGTTGACGCTGTCGATCTGGATGACGCCGACGCGGTCGATGACGCGCTGGACGTGGCGCATCGTCGCGGCGAACGGCTCGGGTCGCGGGTCGAGGAAGCCCTGCGCGGCGATGGCGACGCGTCGGGCCTGGGCGCGGCTGAGCCGGCGCGGGGCAGCGGTCACGGGAAGGTCCTCGTCGGTGGGGCGCTCGTGGGTCGTGCTCGTCGGGCGTGCTCGGGTCGCCGGACGGGCCCGTCAGCCGTGTTCGTCAGCAGGGGTCGTCAGTCGGGGTCGATGAGCCGCTGGCGCACGGCGTACATGGCCGCCTCCATCCGCGAGTGCATCTGCAGCTTGTCGAGGATGTTGCGGATGTGGTTGCGCACCGTGTTCTCGGAGATGAACAGGTCCTGGGCGATCTCGCGGTTGAGCTTGCCCCGCGCGACGTGCTTGAGGATGTCGAGCTCGCGCTCGGTGAGCCGGGGCGCCTCGAGGCCCGGAGTGGCGGCCGGCACGGTCTCGCGCTGGCTGATCGCGGCGAACTCGGTGAGCAGCTTGGAGGCCATGAGGGGCGACAGGAGCGACTGGCCGTCGTGCAGCCGGCGGATGCCGTCGGCCACCTCCTCGGGCGGGACGTCCTTGAGCAGGTAGCCGTTGGCCCCGGCGCGGACCGCCTCGAAGAGGTTGGCCTCCTCGTCGGAGCTGGTCAGCATGAGGATGCGGGCCGAGGGCATCCGCTGCTTGATCGCGCGGCACGCGTCGATGCCGCCGCGCTTGGGCATGCTGACGTCCATGACGATGACGTCGGGGGCCTTCTCCTCGGCGACGCTGACTGCCTCGACGCCGTCGGCGGCCTCACCGACGACCTTGATGCCGTCCTCGGTCTCGAGCACGGTCTGCAGTCCGCGCCGGTAGAGCGCGTGGTCGTCGACGATGAGGACACGGATGACGTCCGACGGCGGGTTCACCTGCTCATCCTGCCAAAACGCGCCGACAACGCACGACGCCGCGCGCACGAATCCTTCGGCTGCACGCCGACGGGCCCGGAACCGGCCCCGGAACGGGCCCGGAACGGGCCCCGGAACGGGCCGGGGCGCCGCCCGCTCGTGCGGACGGCGCCCCGGCAGGCGAAGGGATGCGACGGGGGTCTCAGCCGGCGGCCGCGACCTCCTGGTCGGTCTCGAGGTGCAGGACGCCGTAGCTCCAGCCACGGCGCCGGTAGACGACGCTGGGACGGTCGGTGTCGGCGTCGTGGAACAGGAAGAAGTCGTGGCCGACGAGCTCCATCTGGTTGACGGCGTCCTCGAGGGACATCGGGGCGGCCGTGTGGACCTTCTCGCGCACCTCGATCGGGCTGTTGCCGAGCGCGCCGAAGCGGTCGAGGTCGTCGATGCGTCCGTCGTCGGGGGCCGTGTCGAGCGCCGCGGTCTCCCCCGCCGCGTCGATGCGTGCCGTCGCCTGCGCCACCGACTCGGGGACCCGCCGTCCCCGGCTCACCTTCCGCTTGTCGTGCAGGCGCCGCAACCGATCCATGAGCTTGTCGACGGCCGCGTCGAGCGCGGCGTACTTGTCGTCGAGGCAGGCCTCGGCACGGATCACAGGGCCCTTGGCCCGGCACGTGATCTCGACCTTCTCGGACCCACGGGCGACCCGCTCGTGGGTGACGACGACATCGATGCGGTGCACCTTCGGGGCGAGCGCGGGCACCTTGGCCAGTCGCTCGTCCAGCTGCTGACGGAATCGGTCGGGGATCTGGACGTGACGCCCAGTGACGACGATCTCCACGGTTCCTCCTTGATCGCGCACGGCTTCTTCGTGCGGCGCAGACATGCGGTTCGGGCCGGGCCACGCGGGGGCCGGCCCACTGTCGGGTCGGCACCACCCCTTCCGCTCGATCACGCCTCCGGTCCGGCACCGGAGCTCTGACCAACTGGTCATACCCGGAGCCGCACCCCGGAGGACGGGGTTCCATGACCCGACACTACTTCGGGTGTGACGCCGGTGGAAGGAGTGCCCGGTGTCTCGTCGAACATCACAGTCGGGGGCCTCCGGCGCCCCTTCCCGGGCGCGTCGTCGGGGCGGGCGTGGCCGCCACGGTGGCCCCCACGACGTCTGCCGCGCCGGCGGCTCGCAGCGCCCGGGCGGCCTCGGCGAGGGTGGCCCCGGTGGTCAGGACGTCGTCGACGACGACGCATTGCCGCCCACGGATCACGTTGCGCCACAACGGTTTCACCACCATCGACCCCTCGAGGTTGCGTTGCCTCTCCGTGCGGCCGAGGCCCGCCTGGTCCCGCGTGCGACGGGTCGGGGCCAGGGCCGCCGCGAGCCTGGTGGCGACCGGCGGCACCGGATCCGTGGGGTGCCGCGACACGCCGAGCGCGCGGGTCGTGAGCTCGGTGAGCGGCGTGTCGCCGCGCCGTCGCTCGGCGCGTCGCGAGGAGGGCACCGGCACGACGAGGACCGGGCCCGAGGCCCACCCGGACCCGCGCACCGCCGCCCGGAGGGCGGCAGCCAGCAGCGGCGCGAGGACCGCCTCGACGTCGCGGCGTCCGTGGTCCTTCCACGCGGGCACGGCCCGGCGCAGCGGCCCGTCGTAGGGCCCCCACGCCCAGACCGGCGGCAGCGTCGCGGGCGCCCGCGGCGGGACGACCCGGGCGCCCGGACCTGCAGCAGGCACATCGCCGTCGGCGCCGAAGGCCAGGCCCGGGAGCGCCCGGTCGCAGCGCCGGCACCACGGGCGACCGGGCCGACCGCACCCGGCGCACTCGACCGGCAGGACGAGGTCGGCGAGCGGCAGGAGCAGCCCGGCGGCGACCGCCCGGACGCGTCCGGCCACCTCGGGCGGGACGGGCACCACCCCATGACACCGCGCAGCCGCCCTCGGCCGCGCCACGCCGCGGGGCACCTGTGGACGGACGGCGACGCGTCCGGGGAGGTGTGGACGGCGGCCCGGGGGCCCGGCGCACAGCTGCCGTTGGGTCAGCCGCCCGGGACGAGGACGTCGCTGCCGTTCTCGATCTTGCGCCACGTGGACCCGGCCCGCACCCACACGTGGTCGTCGGAGGTGACGATGGCGAGCCCGCGCGGTCCGCCCACCGTGGTGATCCGCACGGCCCCGGCCACCGCCCCGAGGGCCTGGGCCGAGTGGCGGCGCCCGTCGATGCCCGCCCCCAGCGTGCCGGTCCAGGGGCGCATGCGCCCGCTCGTGCCCTCGGTCCCGAGCACCGCGTAGGACGCCGGGCCGAGCCACGTGACGTCCTGCAGCTGGGTCAGCGACTGGGCCTCGCGCTCGGGCTTGGTCAGGGTGAGCGGCTCGCCGTTGCTCGAGCGCACGATGCCGGTCAGCCCGAGCTGCTGGTCGCGGCCGAACCGGTCGGTGCTGATGACGAGGGCCCGGGCGGCGTCGGCCGAGACGCTGACGGCGAGCACGCGACGACCGGCGAGCCACGGGGCGTTGACGGCACGCGGCTTGGCGGCGGGGTCCTTCGACACCGAGTCGAGGACGTAGACGTGCGTGGCGCCGTCGCGGCCCGTGCCACCGATCCACAGGTAGCCGCTCGCGTCGTAGCTCGGACGAGTCAGCGCCGTCGCGAAGGGCGCGAGGAAGCGGGTCTCGGTCGTCGCGCTCCAGATCGACAGCTCGGCGCGGCCGGTCGAGATCGCGGCCACCTGCTTGCCGTCGACCGACAGCGCGAGGGCCGTCCACGTGTCCGGGACGCGCGCGACGTCGCCGTCGCGGGGCTTGAGGTCGGGGCGGCGACCGCCGTTGCCCGTGTCGGGCACGAACGTCGGGTCGATCCGGACGATCGAGTCGCCGGAGCGCAGCAGCGCGGTCTCCTGGGGCGGTCGGGTGACCGTGTCGAACCCGAGGTCGACGGCGGCCCCGACGCTCGTCAGCCCACCCGGCAGCTCGAGCGGGGTCGTGGCCACGGCCAGCGACACCGCCGAGACGGCCGACACCTGGCGCAGGGTCTCGGTCAGCTGGGCCCACATCGCCGCACGGCCGTCGGGGTCGGCCGACAACGCCTGGCTGCTGAGGTTGACCTGCGCCTGCCCGTTCTCGACGGGGACGGCGTTGACGCCGAGGCGCGTGCCCGGAGGCACCGCCGTGAAGACCGCGCCGGCGAGGTAGGCCGGCACCGGCGAGAGCTGGGCGCGGGCCAGGGTCGTCGGCAGGCGGGTGCCGATGGGGAACCACCGGGAGTCCGGCACGAGGTCACGGCCGGTCTTCGTGACGTAGTAGACGAGCTGGTTGGTGTACGTGCGCTCGAACTGGTCGGTGTCGAGCCAGAGACCGAAGCCCCGGGACGGCAGCTCGATGCGCCACTCCCCACCGACCTTCGTCAGGCCGAGCACCATCTTCGCGCGGGTGCCCTGCTCCTGCTCCTCGTAGTGGCCGTCGGGCGACAACCGGGCGACCTCGTCGGTGGACACCTCGAGCGTGCTCTCGTCGATGCGGCGGAAGGACACGTCGCCGTCGTAGACGACGACGTCCTCGGTGCCCACCTGCCACAGGTCGACCGACTGCGGCGCGAGGTAGAGCTTGCCGGTCTGGTGCGTCTCGTCGCTGTCCTCACCGGCGCGCAGGAACCCGCTGATGACGGCCTCCTGGCTCGCCCCGTCGGCGGGACCGACGGCCGCGACCCTGACGGGCTCGACGGCGCTGTCGCCGAGAGCCCGTCCCTCGACGACCGGCCCGCTGCCGGGGAGGCCGCCGCAGGCCGCGAGCACCACCGTGGCCGCCAGGGCGACGACGGCGAGCGCCGCCCGTGGCCCGCGACGCAACCGGCGTCGGGAACGGCGTCGGCCCTCGCGTCCGCTCTCGGTCACGGGGAGCGCTCCACGGCGATGCGCCGCAGGCGCAGGGTGTCCTCGTCGGTGCTGCCGGTCCCGCCGGTGCCGTCGCTGCGCGCGGCCTCGCCGAGCGCCGCCCCCTCGCGGCGGGCCCGAGCCGCCTCGGCGGCGAGCGGGCTGAGGGGCAGCGGCGAGCTCGTGATCGTGGCGTCGGCCTGGCGCGGCAGGGTCAGGCGGAAGCAGGACCCCTCCCCCAGCGCGCCCCACGCCTCGAGCCGGCCGGCGTGGAGGCGAGCGTCCTCGAGGGCGATGGCCAGGCCGAGCCCGGTGCCGCCGGTGGTGCGGGCACGGGCCGGGTCGGCGCGCCAGAACCGGGTGAACACGAGGGCGGCCTCACCGGGGCGCAGCCCGACGCCGTGGTCGCGGACCGTGACGGCGACTGCCGAGTCGTTCTCGCCGATCGTCACCTCGATGGGGCGGCCCTCGCCGTGCTCGACGGCGTTGGACACGAGGTTGCGCAGGATCCGCTCGATGCGTCGGGAGTCCATGTCGGCCAGGACCGGCTGCGACGGCATCCGCAGCACCAGGTCGGTGCCGCGGCTGGCCGCGAGGGCCCGGTGGGCGTCGACGGCGCGCTCGACCGACGCCCGCAGGTCGGTGGCCTCGACCTCGAGCACCGCGGCGCCGGCGTCGAACCGGGAGATCTCGAGCAGGTCGGTGAGCAGCGACTCGAACCGGTCGAGCTCCTTGTGCAGCAGCTCGGCCGAGCGAGCGACGGTCGGGTCGAAGCCGGTGCGCGAGTCGTGGATGAGGTCGCCGGCCATGCGGATCGTCGTCAGCGGCGTGCGCAGCTCGTGCGACACGTCGGAGACGAACCGCTGCTGGACCCGGGAGAGGTTCTCCAGCTGGGCGATCTGCTGCTGGAGCGAGGCCGCCATGGCGTTGAAGGAGTTGCCGAGTCGGGCCAGGTCGTCCTCGCCCTTGGACCGCATCCGCTCGTTGAGGTTGCCCTCGGCGAACCGTTCGGCGACGAGCGCGGCCCGACGGACCGGATCGGCGACGAGGCGGGTCACGACGAAGGCGATCGCCCCGATGAGGAGCACGAGGATGGCGCCACCGACGAGGAACGTCTGGCCGATGAACGAGATGATCTCGCGCTCGCGGTGCATCGGGTAGATGAAGTAGAGGCCGTAGTCGCCGGCCACCCCGGTGGCGATGCGCTGGCCGACGATGACCGCCGAGACCGAGTCGTTGCCCTCCTCGATCGTCGCGACCTGCAGGTGCTGGCGGTCCGGCTGGGTGGCGATCTCGTGCCGCAGCTCCTCCGGGATGAAGCGAGCCCCGACCGCGCCGCTCTCGACGGGACCGAAGATGATGCGTCCGGTGGTGTTGTCGAGGCGCGAGAGCACGACGTAGCGCTTCTCGTTGCCCGCGTCACGGCGGTACTGGTTGACCAGGCTCGTGGCGAACTGGGTCAGCGCGGCGTCGGAGCCGTTCTGGTCGGTCGAGTCGAACTGCTTCTGCGCGTCGATGGCATCGCGCAGGCTGTCGTCGGCGGCGATCCGCTGCCGGCTGTCGACGAGGCCCTGCGCGATCGAGCCGTAGAGGTAGGTGCCGACGGCCGTGAGCACGAGGATGCCGAGCAGCATCGTCACCATGACGACGCGGAACCCGAGCGAGGACCGCCACAGGTGCACGAGGCGCGCGCCGGCCCGGCGCAGCGCGGAGCCTGCTCGGCCCATGCGACCGGCGACCTCGGCGGCGCGCGACGCGCTGCCCGACCGCGTGGTCATGGCTATGCCGGACCTGCCTTGTACCCGACGCCACGGACCGTGACGACGATCTCGGGGCGCTCGGGGTCGTGCTCGATCTTCGAGCGCAGCCGCTGGACGTGGACGTTCACGAGGCGGGTGTCGCCGGCGTGGCGGTAGCCCCACACCTGCTCGAGCAGGACCTCGCGGGTGAAGACCTGCCACGGCTTGCGAGCGAGCGCGACGAGCAGGTCGAACTCGAGCGGCGTCAGCGACAGGGGCTGGCCGTCGCGCTTGACCGAGTGGCCGGCGACGTCGATCTCGAGGTCGCCGATGGCGAGCTTCTCCGGGGCCGGCTCGTCGCCGCGGCGCAGACGGGCCCGGACGCGGGCGATGAGCTCCTGGGGCTTGAAGGGCTTGACGACGTAGTCGTCGGCGCCGGACTCGAGGCCGACGACGACGTCGACGGTGTCGGTGCGGGCGGTCAGCATGACGATCGGCACGCCGCTCTCGGAGCGGATGCGCCGGCACACCTCCATGCCGTCGAGCCCGGGCAGCATGACGTCGAGCAGGACGAGGTCGGGACGCGACTCACGGAACGCGGCGACCGCCTCGGAGCCGTCGGCCACGTGGGAGACCTCGAGGCCCTCGTTGCGCAGCACGATCCCGAGCATCTCGGCGAGTGCGAGGTCGTCGTCGACGACCAGTACCCGACCCTTCACGACACACTCCATTCCCGGGACGGCGGTGTCCCGTGTCCCTAGTCCTTGGCACATCATCACACAGGCAGGCAGAACGGCCGGTACCGCGCGGCGGCAGGCAGTCCCCGTTCCGCGCGTCCAGCCGGGCTGGTGGTACCCCCGAACTCCCGCGGGCTCAGCCCTGGGTGACGTACCACTTGCCGCCGATGCGCACGGCCTTGAAGTTCGAGACGACGTCGGCGGCCAGCGCCGGCTCGGTCGTGACGCTCTCGAAGGTGGCCTTGTCGCCGGCGACGGTGGCACCGGTGATCTTCAGGCCCTGGAACGCGCCGGCGAGCTCCTTGAGCTGGTCCAGCATCGGGGTGATCGTCTTGCCGCAGGCCGCAGCCGCGCCCGGGATGCTCGAGATCGTCTTGCCGCCGGTGGCCATCAGCTCGCAGACGGTCTTGCCGTCGCCGGCGACCATGGAGCCGAGCCACGAGGTCATCGCGGCCTCGGGCGTGGCCTGGTCGACCACGACCGGCTCCGCCGCGGTGGTCGAGTCGCCGGCGGCGCCCGACGTGGTGCCCGATGCCGTGTCCGACGGCATCGACGACGTGGAGGTGGACGACGCGGCAGGCGTCGTGCTCGAGGAGGTCCCCGTCGTGTCGGTGGCCTTGCTGCAGGCCGCGAGCGACACGGAGAGGGCCAGCGCGAGTGCGGCGGTCGTGAGCTTCTTCATGGAGGGTCCCTGCTGGCAGACGATGTGAGGTGCCCTCAGATCCTCGCACGCTGCTGCCCGGCCGAGCCCGCCGCGCGGGGAACCGATCGGGCCAAAACGACCCTGCCGGACGCGTCGAGCGGGGATGATCGGGGCCGTGACGAGCGACACGACCCGCGCCACCGCCCCGGAGGACATCGACGCGTCCGACGCATCGGGCGAGGACCAGGCGTCGGGCGCGTCCGCGACGCGGCGGCCACCGCTGCCCTACCGGGTGCGCCAGCTGCTGCCCGGGCTCGTCCTGCTCGCCGCCGTGGTCCAGGTGGCGCGGCCGGTGGCGGACCCCGACACGTTCTGGCACCTCGCCGCCGGCGACCGCCTCCGCCAGACGTGGGTGTTCAACGGGCCCGACCCGTGGAGCACGATGTCGACCCAGCCGTGGCGCCTGCACGAGTGGCTTCCCGAGCTGCTCATGAGCGGCTTCCAGCAGCTGCTCGCCCTGCCCGGCGTCGCCTGGCTGCTCCCGCTCGGCGTCGCCGGCATCGGCCTCGCGCTGTGGCGTGTCACCCGGCGCCGGGGCTCCCTGCTCGTCTCGGCCGCGGTCACGGCGGTGTCGCTGGCCGCGATGAGCCAGAGCCTGTCGCTGCGGCCGCACCTGGTCACCTTCGCGCTGACCGTCGTGACGACCGGGGCGTGGCTGCGCACCTGGCAGGACCGCCGCGCCCGCTGGTGGCTCGTGCCGCTGACCTGGGTGTGGGCCTGCTCCCACGGCATGTGGTTCATGGGGGTGCTCGTCGGTGTCGTGGCGCTGCTCGGCATCGCCCTCGACCGACGCGTCACGCGCCGGCAGTGGGGCCGCCTGGCCCTCGTGCCGCTCGCCTCGCTCGCCGTCGCCGCCCTGACGCCGACCGGGCCCGAGCTGCTGCTGTCGCCGTTCGCCGTGAACGAGACGACGCAGTTCATCCAGGAGTGGATGGCACCCTCGATCAAACAACCGGGTTTCGCGTTCTTCGTCGGGATGGTCGCCGTCGTCGTCCTCGTGTGGGCCCGGTCCCGCGACAAGGTGTCCTGGACCGACGTCCTGCTGCTCGTCCTCGGCACGGGCCTCGCGCTGCTCTACGCGCGCACCGTCGCCGTCGGCGCCGCGGTCGTCGCGCCGGTGGCCGCCGTGACCCTGCAGGGTCTGCTGCCCACCGATCCAGAGCCGCTCGAACGGCGCGAGGTCCGGTTCACGCTCGGGCTGACCACGCTCGGGCTCGTCGTGGCCGCGGTCGTCGTGGCGGTGCGGGCGGTCGCTCCCGGCTCGGGGGCCACGGGGCTCGACCCCGCGATCGCCAAGCTTCCGGCCGGAACCGTCGTGTGCAACGACTACGGCATCGGCGGCTGGCTCATCTGGAGCCACCCGAACGTGCGGCCCGCCATCGACGGCCGCGTCGAGGTGTACAGCCTCGCCCACGTGCGCGAGTACGTCGCCTTCTCCGCCGCGAGCCCGGGGTGGACCGCCTACCTGACCCACACCGGGTGCCGGTGGGCCCTCGTGTCCACGTCGTCCGCCGCCTCCGAGGCCCTGCAGAAGCAGACCGGCTGGAGCGTCGCGGCCAAGGACAGCGAGTTCGTCCTGCTGCAGGCCCCGGCGACGTCCGGCTCCTGACGCACGGGTGCCGCCCGCCCCCAACGGGGCGAGCGGCACCGTGGCTGACGCGTCGGGACGCGGCGAGCGCGTCGGGACGCGGCGGCGTCAGTAGCGGTAGTGCTCCGGCTTGTACGGGCCGGCCACGTCGACGCCGAGGTACTCGGCCTGGCCCTTGGTCAGCTCGGTGAGCTGGACCCCGAGGGCGTCGAGGTGCAGGCGGGCGACCTTCTCGTCGAGGTGCTTCGGCAGGGTGTAGACCTGCTTCGCGTAGTCGCCGGTCTTCGTGAAGAGCTCGATCTGGGCGATCGTCTGGTTGCTGAAGCTGTTGCTCATGACGAAGCTCGGGTGGCCGGTGGCGTTGCCGAGGTTCATGAGGCGCCCCTCGGACAGCAGGATGATCGAGCTGCCACCGTCGAAGGTCCACTCGTGCACCTGCGGCTTGATCTGCGTCTTCGTCACGCCGGGAACGCGGGCCAGGCCGGCCATGTCGATCTCGTTGTCGAAGTGGCCGATGTTGGCGACGATCGCCTTGTTCTTCATCTTCGTCATGTGCTCGGCGGTGATGACGTCGTAGCAGCCGGTCGTCGTGATGAAGATGTCGGCGGACTCGACGACGTCCTCCATGCGGGCGACCTGGAAGCCCTCCATCGCGGCCTGCAGCGCGCAGATCGGGTCGATCTCGGTGACGATGACGCGGGCGCCCTGGCCTCGGAGCGACTCGGCGCAGCCCTTGCCCACGTCGCCGTAGCCGGCGACGACGGCGACCTTGCCGCCGATGAGGACGTCGGTGGCGCGGTTGAGGCCGTCGATGAGCGAGTGGCGGCAGCCGTAGGTGTTGTCGAACTTGCTCTTGGTCACCGCGTCGTTGACGTTGATGGCCGGGAAGAGCAGCTCGCCGGCCTCGGCGAGCTGGTAGAGGCGGTGGACACCGGTCGTGGTCTCCTCGGTGACGCCCTTGATGCCGGCGGCGACCGTGGTCCACTTCTGGCCGTCGACGGCCATCGTCTGGCGCACGAGCTCCTTGAAGACGCCGAACTCCTCGGAGTCCTCGTCGGTGGTCGGCGGCACCTGGCCGGCCTTCTCCCACTCGCGGCCCTTGTGGACGAGCATCGTGGCGTCGCCGCCGTCGTCGAGGATCATGTTCGGGCCCTCGCCGCCGGGCCAGGTGAGGATCTGGTCGGTGCACCACCAGTACTCGGGGAGGGTCTCGCCCTTCCAGGCGAAGACCGGCACGCCCTGGAGGTCGTCGGCGCTGCCCTTCGGGCCGACGACGACGGCCGCGGCGGCCTCGTCCTGGGTGGAGTAGATGTTGCAGGAGGCCCAGCGGACCTCGGCGCCGAGGGCGGTGAGGGTCTCGATGAGCACGGCCGTCTGGACGGTCATGTGCAGGGACCCGGCGATGCGGGCGCCCTTGAGCGGCTGCGCGTCGGCGTACTCGGCGCGGATGGCCATGAGGCCGGGCATCTCGTGCTCGGCGAGTCGGAGCTGGTGGCGGCCCGCCTCGGCGAGGCTCAGGTCGGCAACCTTGTAGTCGAAGGACATGGGTGATCGCTTCCTCTGGTGGTCGGTGTGCAGACCCGGCGCGCCCCTCTGGGCCATCGTTCGCGGGTCATCACCCACGCCGGCGGTTGTCCAGTCTAGCGACGCGGCCGCCTGACCCCCAATGCCGCTGTCGAACCTCGCCCGCCTCCGCGTCGGTTCGAGGTGATCGACGACCGGATGCGGTCGCGGGTCACCTCGCCCCGGGCCGGGGTCAGTGGGTGGCGGGCTTGCGGCGTCGGGGCAGGACGTGGAGGACGGCCACGATGAGGGCACCGACGACGAGACCGATGAGCGCCGAGGCGAGGGTGTTGACGATCCACGCGAGGACGCCGCCGATGCCGGCCACTCCCTCGACCGCCTCCTCGAGGTGGTGCACCTGCCCGTAGAGCCAGTGCCAGCCCAGCTCGTCGACGCCGACGAGCAGGATGTGGCCGCCGACCCAGAGCATCGCCGCGATGCCGACGGTCGAGAGCACCGACAGCAGCTTCGGCATGCCGCGGACGAGGGCCCGGCCGACGCGCTGCGAGGCGCCCGACTCGCGCTGGGCGAGTGCCAGGCCGACGTCGTCCATCTTGACGATGAGCCCGACGACGCCGTACACGAGCGCCGTGATGAGCACGGCGACGATGACCAGGATGATGAGGCGCGAGAGGAACGGCTCGGTGTCGACCTCGTTCAGCGCGATGACCATGATCTCGGCCGACAGGATGAAGTCGGTGCGGATGGCGCCCGAGACGACAGCCTTCTCGTCGACCTCGCCGGCCTCGGCCTCCTCCTCGTGGTGGCCCGAGACGAGCTCCCACACCTTCTCGGCGCCCTCGTAGGCGAGGTAGGCGCCACCGACCATGAGGATCGGCGTCAGCAGCCAGGACACGTACTGGCTGAGCACCATGATGACCGGCAGGATGATGAGCAGCTTGTTGCGCAGCGAGCCCACGGCGATCTTGCGGATGATCGGCAGCTCGCGCTCGGGCTCGAGGCCCTGCACGTAGCGCGGCGTCACGGCGGTGTCGTCGACGACGACGCCCGTGGCCTTGATGCTGGCCTTCGTGGCCGCGGCGCCGACGTCGTCGACCGACGCGGCCGCGAGCTTGACGAGGGCTGCGACGTCGTCGAGGAGCGCTACGAGTCCACCTGCCATGCGCACAGCCTAGGGCCCGTCCCAGCGTTCTCTCAGGGACGGGTCCCGACGCGTCGGCGGCCGGTCGGGGAACCGCCCGGCGCGGCGTGCTCCTCAGGCGGGCGGGTCGACCTCGAGCCCCAGGAGAGCGTTCTCGACGACCTCGGCCAGGGCGGGGTGGATCCAGTACTGGCCCCGCGCGACGTCGTGGACGTGCGCGCCGGTGGCCATGGCCTGCACGAGCGGCTGCACGAGGCTCGTCGCGTGGGCCCCCAGCAGGTGGGCGCCGAGCAGCCGCCCCGAGCTCGGGTCGGCGACGAGCTTGCAGACGCTGGTCGTGTCCTCCATGGCCCAGCCGTACGCCGTGTCGCCGTAGCGCTGCACGAAGGTGACGTGCGGGACGCCGGCGTCGACGGCGGCCTGCTCGCTCAGGCCCACCGTCGCCACCTGCGGGTGGCTGAAGACGCCGGAGGGGACGTGGGCGTGCGGGAGGCGGTGGAGGTCGTCCGGGTGCACGAGGTTGTGCGCGACCGCGCGGGCCTCGGCGTTCGCGACGTGCTTGAGCTGCCACGGCGAGCTGACGTCGCCGAGCGCCCAGACGCCGGGCAGGTTGGTGCGCCCGTGCTCGTCGACGACGACCCGCCCGTCCTCGTGCAGCCGCAGGCCGACGGCCTCGGCGCCGAGGTCGTCGGTGTTGGGGCGTCGGCCCGTGGCCACGAGCAGGAGGTCGCCCTCGACGCAGCTGCCGCCGGTGAGGTGGACCCGGAACCCGCCGCCGTCGGCCGGCTCGAGGGAGGCGACCTCGACGCCCGTGCGCACGTCCCACTGCTCGCGCGCCAGATCGGTGAAGCGGTGGGAGATCTCGGTGTCGAGGTGGCGCAGCAGCTGCGAGCCGCGCGCCAGGACCGTGACGTGCACGCCGAAAGCGGAGAAGACGTGCGCCATCTCGGCCGCGATGAAGCCGCCGCCGATGACAACCATCCGCCGCGGCAGCTCGTCGATGCGCATGACCGTGTCGGAGGTGTGGAACGGCACCCCCGAGTCGGCGACGACGTCCGGGATGACCGGCCGGGCCCCCGCGGCGACGACGACCTGGTCGGCCGTGACCACCTCGGTGCCACCGCCGGCGAGCTCGACGGTCAGCTCCCGCTCGCCGGTGAAGCGTGCGTGGCCGAGCACCGCCGCCGTGTTCGGCCCGTCCTGCCGGTAGCGCAGGCCGCCCTCGGAGATCGGGTCGATCCGCCCGAAGACGCGGTCGCGCACGTCGCGCCAGCGCACGCCATCGAGCGTGGCGTCGACGCCGTAGCGCTCCGCGTCACGCACCGCGTCGGCCACCTCGGCGGCGTAGACGAACATCTTCGTCGGGATGCACCCGACGTTGGTGCACGTGCCGCCGAAGGTGCCGCCCTCGATGACGGCGACACGCTTGTCGGCGAAGTCGGGGGTGACGAGGGAGTTGCCGCTGCCGGAGCCGATGATCGCCAGGTCGTAGTGGGCCACGCCCGCAGCCTACGGACGCGTGAGGCGTCGGAGGCGGTAGCACCCCTGGACGGTGATCACCCGCGAGCGGCTCGGCGTCCGGCGGAGGTCAGCGGCCGCGGGCCCCGCGCAGCAGCTCGACGTGCGGCGAGGTCGCGGGATCGAAGCCCTGCCCGAGCGCCAGGTAGGTGGCGGCGAAGTCGGTGAGGGCGACGTGGTGGGCGAAGCGCAGCAGCGGGTCGGTCGACGGCGCGTCGACGAGCGAGACGCGGACGCCGGTGTCCTCGGCGACGGAGACGATGGTCGAGGTGAGGCGCGCGTCGGCGCCCTCGCTCGTGTCGCGCAGCATGATGAGGCGGAGCGGCGGCCGTGTGGGTCCGTCGAGGAACGGGTCGGCGAAGATGTCGTCGCCGCCCTCGGCCCCGCCCCCGGCCAGCAGGCCGTCGAAGCAGGCCACGATCTGGCTCGCGGCGTCGGGCAGCGCGCCGTGCGCCACCGGCACCCGTCCGGTGCGCCCGAACATCGACGCCGCGCGTCGGGCCGCGACGCCGCCGAACGGCCCCTCCCCCAGCACGATCGGCGCCGACTCGGCGACCTCGGTGGCCAGCACCTTGGCCGGGTTGACGAACGACTCCGACGCCGGCCGGGCCTCGGTGGCGCACCGGTCGAGGACGTCCGCGAGGGACTCGAGGGTGTCGCTGCCGACTGCCGCGATGCCGAGCGCGTCGGCCGCCAGCAGGGCCGGCGTGGCCTGGGCCCACATCGAGGTGCGCGACGACGAGCCCGACACGGGGATGGGCACGTGCACGCCCCGGGCTCGCGCGCTGACCTCCGCGAGCGGTGAGTCGGCCGCGCCGATCGTCAGCAGCGAGGCGCCCCGACGCTGGGCCTCGGCCGCCAGCGCGAGCGTTCCTGCGGCTCGGCCCGACTGGGACACCGCGATGACGAGGTCCAACGAGCCCACCCACCCCGGCAGCGGGGCTGCGGAGCAGCTCTGGACCGGCAACGAGGCGCCCGCGCAGGCGAGCGCCTCGAAGAGGTCGGCGACGGCGGCCGAACCCCCGGCGGCGGCCACGACGATGCCGCGCGGGTCGAGGCCGCGCAGCCGCTCCAGTCCGGCGTCGGACGCTGCTGCGAGCGAGCGTCGTACCTGGGCCCCGGCGGACGCGAGGGCGACCAGCGTGTCGCTGCGGTCGAGGGACGCGAGGGTCCCCTGGTCGTCGAGGCGCGTCTCGTCGAACACGGCGGGGACCGTGTCAGCCCTCGAGGTGCCGGGCGAGGTCGACGAGCAGGACGGGCACTCCGGACTCGACCGGGTAGCCGAGCGAGCAGGTGGCACAACGAAGCTCGGGGGTCTCACCCGAGCCGGAGTCGTGCGTGGCATCGGTCAGCTCGCCCTTGCACTGGGGGCAGCGGAGGATGCCGCGCAGCCACGGCTCGATGGTCTGCTGGGTGCTCACGATGCGTCTCCTGCGTCGGTCGGGTCCGTCGCGACGTCGGCGACGGCGTCGCCCGAGCGGATCAGGGCGAGCATCTCGTCGCGAACGCGCTCCATGGTCTCACGGTCGGCGGCCTCGACGTTGAGCCGCAGCAGCGGCTCGGTGTTGGAGGCGCGCACGTTGAACCACCACATCGGCTCGGTGCCCTCGGGGCACGTCACCGTCAGGCCGTCGAGCTCGTCGGTGCCGGCGCCACGGACCTGGGCCCAGGCGCGGACCTGCTCGACGACGGCGGCCTGGTCGTCCACGGTCGAGTTGATCTCGCCGGAGGCGACGTAGCGCTCGTACTCGCTGCACAGCTGCGACAGCGGGGTGTCCTGCTCCCCCAGCGCGGCGAGCACGTGCATCGCGGCGAGCATCCCGGTGTCGGCGAACCAGAAGTCGCGGAAGTAGTAGTGCGCCGAGTGCTCGCCACCGAAAACCGCTCCGGCACGGGCCATCTCGGCCTTGATGAAGGAGTGGCCGACGCGGGTGCGCACGGGGTTGGCGCCCCGCTCGGTGACGATCTCGCGGACCGCGGAGCTGGAGATGACGTTGTGCACGATCGAGACGTCGCGGTCGCCGCCGTCACGGGCCCGGGCGATCTCGCGGACCGCGACGAGGCCGGTGATGGCGCTCGGGGAGACGGGCTCGCCGTCGGCGTCGACGACGAAGCAGCGGTCGGCGTCGCCGTCGAAGGCGAGGCCGATGTCGGCGCCGTGCTCGCGCACGGCGGCCTGCAGGTCGACGAGGTTGGCCGGGTCGAGCGGGTTGGCCTCGTGGTTCGGGAACGTACCGTCGAGCTCGAAGTACATGGGCACGACCTCGAGCGGCAGCTCGGGCAGCCCGGCGCCGGTGCCGAGGACGGCGGGGACCGTGTGCCCGCCCATGCCGTTGCCGGCGTCGACGACGACCTTGAGGGGCCGTCCGCCGGAGAGGTCGACGAGCGAACGCAGGAAGCCGGCGTAGTCGCCGAGGAGGTCGCGCGTGGTGATGCTGCCCGGGCCACCGACCGGCTCGGCGAGCCCCGTGCCGCCGTCGAGGAGCCACTGCGCGAGGTCGCGGACCTCGGCGAGGCCGGAGTCCTGCCCGACCGGTCGCGCGGCGGAGCGGCACAGCTTGATGCCGTTGTACTGAGCCGGGTTGTGGCTGGCGGTGAACATCGCACCGGGCAGGTCGAGGGCGCCGCTGGCGTAGTAGAGGCCGTCGGTCGAGCACAGGCCGATGTGCACGACGTCGACGCCGCGCGAGGTGACACCGGCCGCGAAGGCCTGCGACAGCTCGGGCGAGCTGGGGCGCATGTCGTGGCCGATGACGACCGCGGGGCTGCCGTCGGGGATGGCCACGACCTCGGCGAACGCGGCGCCGATGGCGCGGGCCACGTCGGGCGAGAGCTGGTCGGGGACGATCCCCCGGACGTCGTAGGCCTTGACGAAGTCGACGAGTTGAGGCACGGGCCCCACCCTAGTGGTCAGGTGTCGCGCAGGATGCGGAGGTGTCCGCGGCGGCCGGACTCGACCACGCCTGCCTGCGCCTCGGCGGCCGCCTGGCCCCGGGGGTCGCCGCTGCGCTCGCTCGGGCGCGGCTGGCGCGGGCGTGCGGCCTCGCGGACGGCGTCGGCGAGGGCGAGCAGGTCGTCGCCCGCCAGCTGCGGCTCGGGGAACTCGCCGCCGACGCGGACGACGTCCCAGCCGCGCGGGGCCGTCATGCGCTCGGCGTGCTCGAGGCAGAGGTCGTAGGTGTGCGGCTCGGCGTACGTCGCGAGCGGGCCGACGACGACGGCCCGGTCGGCGTAGGCATAGGTCAGGGTCGCCACGGCAGGGCGCGCGCACCCCGTCTTCGAGCAACCACGTGTCAGACCCACGTCCGGGGACTTTAGTCGCCCGGTCGGACGAGGACGAATCACCACGCCGTCGACACGTCGACGTCCTGGCCTGACGGCGACGTGGCCCGATCTACAGTGGAGCCGTGAGCACCACGGGCAGCACCACGGGCAGCACCACCTCCCAGCCCGTCCCCCGTCGCCGGGACCGGCACGGGCGCGGTCGCCGCGGCCCCCTTGCGTGGCCGCCGGTGCCGGCCATGGTGTCGCGGCGCGACGAGTTCGACGACTATGTCCTCGACGCGGCGGCCCGGCTCGAGGCGACGTGCGGGCGCGCTTTCCCCGCAGTGGAGTTCGCGGTCGAGGACGTCCCGCGCGGGCCCGCCGCCTGGGACCACCGGGAGGTGCCGCTCGGTCGGCTCTTCGCGGCCACCGGCGCCCGGCCGGCACGGATCGTCGTCTACCGCCGACCCGTCGAGACGCGCGTCTCGGACCGTCGTGACGTCGCGGCGCTCGTCGCCGACATCGTCACCGAGCAAGTCGCCGGCCTCCTCGGGGTGTCCCCCGAGGAGCTCGACCCCGGCTTCGGCGACTGACACCGAGCGACCGACGGCGGGCACTCACCCCCCGGGCGCTGACGGCGGGCTCCGGTCTGCGCGCGCCTCAGTTGCGGACCTGGCGCACCGGCACGGACAGGGCCCGCACCGGCGCGGAGAGCACCGCCGCGATCGAGAAGGTCGGCACGCCACCGTCTCTGCCCACCACCGAGACGGCGCCCCGCACGTCGCCCCGGGTCGGCACGACCCAGACACTGTCGGCGTCGCCGAGGTCGGTGGCGACGGTCGAGCCGGCGGGGACGTCGACGGTGGAGGTGCGTGCGTCGGGGCCGGTGCCGATGCGCACCTGCGCCCGTGAGGGCGTCTCGCCGGAGGTGAGCAGCAGGCGCTTGGTCGTGCCGCCGAGCCCCGGCAGCAGGACCCCGCCCACCCCGGTGATCCGTGGCGCGGCGGCGGTCCAGGCGAAGTCGCCCATCTGGTCGCCGGTCGCGGCCCGTCGCTCGGTCCAGCCGGCGGCGACGAGCGCGTGGTCGGCGCGGACGCCCAGGCCGAACGCGCCGGTGGTCCGCGGGATCGCGACGTCGACGGTCGAGCCCGCGGGCACCCGCACGGCACGCAGCGCGTCGGGCTGGACGGGTCCGGCGTCGGTGAGCAGTCGCAGCTGCGCGAGGGCCTCGGTGGTGCCGGGATTGGCCAGGCGTGCCCAGACCGAGCCGGACGCGTCGATGCCGGGCACGACGAGGTCGGTGCCGGGAGTGGCCGCGCGGGTGGCGTCGTCGATGCCGCGGGCGGTGGCGCCGTCGATCCACTGCTCGTCGAGGACTGCCGACACGACGCCCCCGGTGGCCGAGACGTGCACGACGGGTCCGGGCTCGTCGGGTGCGACGGCGTCGAGCGACACGACGACGCGTGAGCGCGGGGCGACCGAGATGGTGCGGTCGTCCGTGCCAGGCACGCGACCCTGGCGGCCGAGCACCTCGGTGGTGACGGTGACGGCGTTGGCCCCCGGGTTGGTGACGACGACACGCTCTGTGCGGGAGGGCCCTGACCCTCCGCCGACGAGCCAGACGTCGGAGGAAGGCACCTGGCACGGGGTGACGGTGAGGCCGCGGTCGTCGTCGCCGGTGTGCTTCCACACCTGCGTGGCGACGAGCCCGGGCGCGAGTCCCCTGGTGCCGCGGGCGAACACGGCGTCGGCGCCCTGCGTCGCGGCGCTGACGAGCGACCCGGCGGCGTCGCCCTGGGCCAGCCCCGACGCGTCGGCGCCCCTCAGCAGCGTGAGGGACCCACCGTTCGGGGCGCCTGCGACGACGCCGGCATCCGGTGCGGCGGCAGCCACGGTGACCTCGCCCTCGACGTCACGCAGGCCCACACCGCCGAGGCGCTGCTGCCCCGGGCACACGAGGGTGGCGTCGTCGACGAGGACGCTCGAGGTCTCGGGCAGTCCGGCGCGCTCTTCGGGTGACGCGAGCTGCAGCGACCCGCTGACGTGCGTGGCCCCGACGGCCACCCCCGCCGCGACGACGGCCACCGCGGCGGCCCGGACGATGCCTGCGGCCCGGCTCATGCCCGCCTCCTCGAACGACGGTTGCCGAAGGGCAGCGCCATGAACACGACGAACGCGAGCAGCGCCGCCTGGCCGATGCGCCACCACGGCTGGGCCGCCGCGAGGTCGACGCGCAGCGCGCCGGCCTGTGCCGGAAGGTCGTAGGTGGGCTGGGTCGTGCCGGCGACCGGGCTCAGCCGGGCACCGTCGTAGGTGACGACCGCGTGGCCGGCCCACTCGGACGGCTCGGCGAGGACGAGGCGCCGGGGGCCCGACGCGGCCGGCAGCGTCGTGTCGACGGCGGCGTGCGGGCCGACGGTCGGGACGACGCCGAGCAGGCCGCCCGAGCGGTCGACCAGGCGGGCGCGTGACGGCGCCGTGGTGTCCTCGGCGCCCTGCGCGGCGGCGAGCGGCCGAACCTTCCAGAGCACGCCGTGCGCGCCGCTGCCGAGACGGCTCAGGCCCTCGGCGGCGTCGAGCCGGCGGGCGAGCGGGCTCTCGGCCCCTCCGGCCACCTGCACGAAGCCGATCCCGAGGCGGGCCAGGGACGAGGCGTCGAGGGCGTCGGCGGCCCGGCCGCCGACGATGGCGGCGACGGCGGACACGAGCGGCGCGTCGTCGGCGTCGGGGCGCCGGTCGAGGTCGCGGAGCAGCTCACCGGGTTCCTGGCCGGCGAGGACGAAGTCGACGACGTCGTCGGAGGGGCGCAGCAGCAGGATGCGGTTGCCGAGCGGCCCGGTGGCCTGGTCGACGGCCACCGCCGGCAGGGTGGCCTCCCCGACCGAGAGCGTGTCGCCGGCACCGCGGACGGCCCACAGGGCGGGCCCGGCGAGGACCGATCCGACGACGAGCACGACGGCCGCGACCGCTCCGGCCAGGCGCAGCCGCCCGACGCCACGGCGCAGGTGCGCGAGGACGGGACGGCTGCCGGCGAGCAGCCCGACGAGCAGGCCCGCGAGCCACAGCAGCAGGCCGACACCGGCCCACAGGTGGGCTGCGGCGGACGTGCCGACGCCGGTCTCGGCCGAGCCGAGCACCACGCGGGATCCCCCGACGGCCGCGGCCAGGCCGACGACGGCGAGCAGCGCCCCGACCGCGAGGCCGACCGACTGGGCCCGGCTGCGCGCCCGGACGGCGAGCCCGACGACCCCGAGGACGACGACCGGAGCCGCGAGCCACGCCGTCCACGACGACGCTCCCGGTTGGCCGAGGACGAGCGCGACGGGGCCCCACGGCCCGGCGTCCGAGCCCGTGGCCACGAGACCGGGCCCGGACAGCACCAGGCGCCAGTCGTCGACGAGGCGCACGACCCACGGGCCCAGCAGGGCGGTCGGCACGAGGAGCAGGACGAGGGCGCGAGCCCGGACGAGGCCGGGGCCGATGAGGAGCAGCAGGACGGCGGCTGCGACCGACACTGCGAGCAGCGGCGGCGCGAACGCCCCGACGACGGCGGTGGCCAGGGCGGTGGCGAAGGTCGCCGTGAAGGTGCCGTCGCGACGAGCCGCGAGGGCGAAGCCGGCGAGGACGAACGGCAGCAGGACGTGGGCGACGGCGAACGTCACCCGTCCGTGCGCCGTGGCCGCGAGCACGGCGGCCGCGGACCCCCACGCGATCGCGGCGACGCCGCGGGCCACGGGCGAGGTGGTGACGACGCGTCCGGCGAGGTAGGCCGACCACGTCGCGAGGGCCGGCGCGAGCACGAGCAGCCAGGCGATCGTCAGGCCGGCGCTCGAGCGGCCCTCGGCCACGCCGGGGACCTGCTCGGCGAGCCACGTCAGGGCCGAGAGCACCGCGAGGTGCGGGCCGGCGTCGACGCCCGTGCCCAGGCCCGAGCCGTGCCAGGCGTCGAGGAAGGCGTGCCAGAGCCCGTCGGCCCCCGTGGCGACGGGGTGCAGCTCGGCACCGGCCAGGCCGGTGTGCGACGGCGAGAGGCCGCCGGCGCGGATCGTGTCGCGCCACGCCGCGGCGCTCGCGACGAGGACGGCGGCGACCGCGAGGAAGCCCGGATGGGTCAGGACGCGACGCCCGATCGAGGCCGGCAGGCCGGCCAGCGAGTCGGTGTCGTCGGCGGTCGGGCCCGTCTCGGTGGTGGGCGCGGCCTCTCGGCGGGCGGCGCGCTCGGGGGCGACGGCGTCCTGGAAGTGGTCCAGCGTCGTGCGCGCGGCCACGGACGGCGGGACGAAGAGCGTCGCCAGGTGGTCGCGGCGCAGGCGTTTGGTGGACCGCCCGCGCCAGCGCGCGGCGGTCGTCGAGGCTGGGTGCCACAGGGCGGCGACGTCGGACAGCTCGCGCCAGGCGAGCCGCGGCCGCTTGGCCACGAGGAGCCCGAGGGCCGCGAGGACGCTCGACACGGCGAGCCAGACGGCGAGGAACGGGGCGACGAGCGGGGTGCAGCGGGCGAGCGTCACCTGGCGCGCGGCGCGGCGCGAGCGCCGCTCGACCTCACGCGGCCGTGGGCTTCCGGGGCGGGCGCCGTCGACGCCGGCCGACGCGTCACGCACGACGGCTCCGGGCACGACGACGACGCGGTGACCGGCGAGCTGCGCCCGCCAGCCGAGGTCGAGGTCGGCTCCGTACTCGGTGAAGGCGGGGTCGAACCCGCCGAGGTCGTCCCACACGGAACGGCGCACGAGCATCCCGGCCGTGCTCACGGCGAGGACGTCGGTGCGGTGGTCGTACTGGCCCTGGTCGGCCTCTCCGCGCGCCGGGCGGCCGAGCCGGCGACCCGTGCGGGTGATCTGGATGCCGAGCTCGACAAGGCGGCGCGGGTCGTCCCAGGCGACGAGCTTGGGCCCGGCGATCCCGACCGACGGCGAGCGCAGGCCCTCCTGGAGCAGGCGGGCGAGCGCAGTCGGCTCGGGGACGGTGTCGTCGTGCAGCAGCCACGCCCACTCGGGGCGGACGCCGCGGTCACCGTCGGCGCGCAGGTGCTCCATGGCGGCCTCGACGGCGAGTCCGAGCGGGACGCGCGAGGGCAGGCGCAGGACGTCGACGGGCACGACCCGGCGGACCCGCGCGTGCGCCTGCGCGATCGCCGCCGACGTGTCGCTGCTCGCGACGTCGACGACGAGAAGACGGGCGGGCGGCAGTGTCTGGGAGGCGATCCCGTCCAGACACTGCGCCAGCCACGTCGCACCGTTGTGCACGACGACGATCGCGTCGACCATCGCGCTGGGTCGGGGTCCGGTGGAGGGTGCGGACATCGACCCGGGCGCGGCGCCCCGGGGGGCGCTGTGGTCCTCGGCGAGCTCGTCTGGCACAGCGGTCACGTTCACCCGGACACCGGCTGGGGCCCGGGCCCTGCGACCACGGTCAGACCGCGCGCTTCTTCAGCTTGCGGCGCTCCCGCTCGGACAGACCGCCCCAGATCCCGAAGCGCTCGTCGTTCGCGAGGGCGTACTCCAGGCACTCGGCTCGCACCTCGCACCCGACGCAGACCTTCTTGGCCTCGCGGGTGGAGCCGCCCTTCTCGGGGAAGAACGCCTCCGGGTCGGTCTGGGCGCAGAGCGAGCGCTCCTGCCAGGAGAGCTCACCCTCCTCCGTACCGACGTCCGACATAACCACCATCAGCTCGTGCATGACCCCTCCTCGACCCTGACTCCTTGTGTGTCAGCACTCGCTGTACCCGGCGGCACCGTTCCCCTGGCACTGGACCCCACCCCACGTGGGTTCCACCTGCCGCGGTACCGACCCCGACGAGTACAACAATGAAATTACATGTGTGTCATATGCCCTACGTCAAGCCCGTTAGTGATATTCGATCGAACTCGGTGAGGCGCTTCCGTGCCTGTGGTAGACAAGCGTCCGACCCATCTTCTGAGGCGTCCGGCCGGTGCTGAGAGGATCGGTCCCATGCGCATCACTGCCCTCGCCGGAGGCGTCGGCGGCGCCCGGTTCCTCCGCGGGCTGCTCCGCCACGTCCACTCCCCCGCGTCCGTCCTCGGCGACGAGCCGGTCGAGCTGACCGTCATCGGCAACACCGGCGACGACATCACGCTCTTCGGCCTGCGGGTCTGTCCCGACCTCGACACGCTGCTCTACACGCTCGGCGGATCGGTCCACGAGGGCCAGGGCTGGGGTCGGGCCGACGAGTCGCACCACCTCGCCGAGGAGCTCGCGGCGCTCGGTGCGACGCCGCAGTGGTTCACCCTCGGCGACAAGGACTTCGCCACCCACGTGTACCGCTCGCAGCTGCTCGGCCAGGGCCTGCCCCTGTCGGCGGTCGTCGACCGACTGGCCGCCCGGTGGGGCCTGCCCGATCAGGGCGTGCGCCTCCTGCCGATGACCGACACCCCCGTCGAGACCCACGTCGTGGTCGACGAGGGCGACGGCCCGCGAGCGATCCACTTCCAGGAGTGGTGGGTGCGCCACCGGGCCGAGCTGCCCGCCGAGCGCTTCGTCGTCGCCGGCCTCGACGCCGCGGCCCCCGCCCCCGGGGTCCTCGACGCGCTGCGCGACGCCGACGTCATCCTCCTGCCGCCGAGCAACCCCGTCGTGTCGATCGGCATCGTCCTGGGCGTCCCCGGCGTGCGTGACGCCCTCCGCGGCAGCCGGGCGCCCGTCGTCGGCGTCTCGCCCCTCGTCGGCGGACGACCCGTGCGCGGCCACGCCGACGTGTGCCTGCGCACCATCGGCGTCGAGGAGTCGAGCGGCGGCGTCGCGGGCCTCTACGCCGACTTCCTCGACGGCTGGCTCGTCTCCGAGGACGACCCGATGCCGCCGCGGCGCGGCCTCGAGGTCGTCCACCGACCGCTGCTCATGAGCTCGCCCGACGCCGCGGCCGACCTCGCCGGCGCGGCCCTCGACCTCGGGCTGCGGCTGCGCGCCACGAGGACGCCCGCGTGACGACGCCGGCCTCCCCGACGACGCCCGACCCGGTCGGCATGGTCGGCATGGTCGGCACGGTCGGCGTCATCAGCGTCCTGCCCCTCACCGGTATCCCCGAGGTGCGCGAGGGCGACGACCTCGCCGACGTCGTCACGGACGGCCTCGCCCACGCCGGCCTGCGGCTCGAGGACGGCGACGTCGTCGTCGTCTCGAGCAAGATCGCGAGCAAGTCGCTCGGCCTGGTCACGCACGACCCGGACAAGGACCGCGTCGTCCACGCCGAGACCGAGTACGTCGTGGCCGAGCGGTCCCTCGGCGACCGGGTCACCCGCGTCGTGCGCGCCAAGGCCGGGCCGATCATGGCCGCGGCGGGCGTCGACGGCTCGAACACCGGCGACCGCGGTGGGTGGCTGCTGCTGCCGCACGACCCCGACGGCATCTGCGCCGAGCTGCACGACGCGCTCGTGGCAAGGCACGGCGTCCGTCTCGGAGTCGTCCTGTCCGACACCGCCGGCCGACCGTGGCGCGTCGGCCAGGTCGACTTCGCCCTGGGCGCCCACGGCGTCCGCGCGCTCGACGACCTCCGCGGCGCCGTCGACGCCGACGGCAAGCCCCTCGAGGTCACGACGCGGTGCGTGGCCGACGAGGTGGCCGCGGCCGCCGACCTCGCAAAGGGCAAGGTCAGTGCCGTGCCCGTCGCCGTGGTGCGCGGGCTCGTGGGCGCCCTAGTCGACGAGCCGCTGACGGCGCACCCGCGCGGGCGCGACCTCGTGCGCACCGGCCCCGGCGACTGGTTCGGCTACGGCCGCGTCGAGGCCGTCCGCGCGGCTCTCGGCGTCGAGCCGGGCAGCGCGGACGCCCTCTCCGTCGGGATCGCGCCCGCCGGCCCCGACACCCGCGTCGACGCCGTGTCACGGGCCGTACGAGCCGCCCTGCACGGCGTCGAGTCCGCCACGGCCGACGTCGGACCGCTCACCGTGACGCTCGGCGCCGACACCGCGTACGAGCTCGGCCGGGCCACGGCGCGGTTCGAGGTGGCGCTGTGGGCCGAGGGGCTGCGCGGCGAGGCCGACGTACCCGCGGCCGACGGCCTGTCGGTGCTCGTCCACGTGTCGGCCGCCGAGGTCCGCTGACACGAATGACCCGACCTGACCCGACGCTGAGGCGTCCCGTCAGCCGTTGGTGAAGACGACCTTGCCGAAGACGTCGCCGTCGACCATGCGGGCGAAGCCGTCGCGAGCGTCCGCGAGCGGCATGACGGAGTCGACGACCGGCTCGATGCCCGCCGTGACGACGAGCTGGGCCAGGCGCGCCAGCTCCTCGCGGGTGCCCATCGTCGACCCGACGACGCGCAGCTGCTTGAAGAAGATCTTCGTCAGCTCCGCCTTGGCCGGCGCGTCACCGGACGTCGCGCCGGAGATGACGATGGTGCCGCCGGGGTTGAGTGAGTTGACCGAGTGCGACCAGGTCGCGGCACCGACGGTCTCCATGACGGCGTCGACGCGCTCGGGCAGGCGCTCGCCGGAGGCGAAGACGCGGTCGGCACCGATGTCGAGGGCGCGCGCGCCCCGGGCCTCGTCGCGAGAGGTGACCCACATCCGGTATCCGGCGGCCGAGCCGAGCTGGACGAGCGCCGTCGCGACACCGCCGCCCGCGCCCTGCACGAGGACCGTGCCGCCGGGGCGCACGCCGGAGTTCGTGAAGAGCATCCGGTAGGCCGTGAGCCACGCCGTGGACAGGCATGCGGCCGTCTCCCACGACATGCCCTCCGGCTTCGGCACGAGGTTGGCGGTCGGCACGGCGACCTTCTCCGCCAGCGTGCCGTCGTGCAGCTCGGACAGCAGGGTGCGCCGTGGGTCGAGCGTCTCGTCGCCGCGCCAGCCCTCCGTGGGCACGACCGCGTGCACGATCACCTCGCGGCCGTCCGCGTCGACGCCGGCACCGTCGCAGCCCAGGACCATGGGCAGCCGGTCCGCGGGGAGGCCGACGCCGCGCAGCGACCACACGTCGTGGTGGTTGAGGGCGGCCGCCCGCAGGTCGACGACCGACCAGCCGGGCCGCGCCTCGGGATCGGGGCGCTCGCCGACGACGAGGCCGGAGAGCGGGTCGGACGAGGACTGACTGGCGGCGTAGGCGGCGAGCATCCCTGCACCATAGTGAGCGGGCCCCCGACGCGGCCCCGGTAGGGTGCGGGCCGTGACCGACGACACCCGGACCGAGGCCGTCCTGCCAGACGCCTCCCCCAGCACTGTCCCGAGCGCTCCGGCGGCCCCTTCGGCGGCTCTACGTGGCCCGCGTGGCCAGCGGGGCGTCGAGGCCCGCTCGGTCGCCCACGTCGCAGTCTTCGCGGCCCTGCTCGTCGCGACGGCCGTCGTGCCGGGCATCCCGGTCGGCGGCCTCGGCGTGCCGATCACGCTGCAGACGCTCGGCGTCCTGCTGACCGGTCTCGTCCTCGGCCCGGGCCGCGGGGCGCTCGCGGTGCTCGTCTACCTCGCCATCGGCTTCGTCGGCTTCCCGGTCTTCAGCAAGGGCCAGTCGGGCCTGCAGGTCCTGAGCGGCCCGACGGCCGGCTACCTCGTGTCGTTCCTCCTCGCGGCCCTCGTCGCCGGCGCCGGTGCGGCGCTCGTCGTGCGACGCACCGACCGACACTGGTGGGTGCCGCTGCTCGCCACCGTCGCCGCGGTCACCTCGGTCGCGGTCATCCACGTGCTGGGCGTCGCCGGACTCGTCGTCAACCTGCACCTGCCGCTGTCGGCCGCCGTCGCGGCAGACCTGCCCTTCCTGCCCGGCGACCTCCTCAAGGGGCTTGTCGCCGCCGTGGCGGCCGCCGCTGTGCACCGGGCCTTCCCGGACGTCCTCGTCCGCGCCCGACGCCGCCAGCGCGGGGCGTGACACCGGGATCACCGGCGGGTGGCCGCAGCCGCCTCCGCCTCCAAGGCGCCACGGTCACCGTGCCCGTCGACGGCGACTCCGCCCGTCGTGAGCGGACGATCCTCGGCCCGGTCGACCTCGAGCTGACCGAACGCCGCGTCTCCGTCGTCGGCGCCAACGGCTCGGGCAAGTCCACCCTGCTCCGGCTCCTCAACGGGCTCGTCCTGCCCACGAGCGGCTCCGTCGACGTCGACGGCCTCGACACCGCGCACGACGGCTCCCGCGTGCGCCGCCGCATCGCCTTCGCCTTCACCGACCCGCTCTCCCAGCTCGTCATGCCGACGGGGCGCGAGGACGTCGAGCTCTCGCTGCGCCGCGTGCACCGCTCGCGCGCCGAGCGCCGGTCCGCCGCCGAGGCGGTGCTCGGCCGCTTCGGCCTGACCCACCTCGCCGACCGGAGCGTGCACGAGCTGTCCGGTGGCGAGCGACAGCTCATGGCGCTCGCCGTCGTCCTCGCCACCGAGCCGGCAGTCCTCGTCCTCGACGAACCGACGACGCTGCTCGACCTGCGCAACACCGCGCTGCTGCGCCGCCTGCTCGCCGGCCTCGAACAGCTGCTCGTCGTCGCGACCCACGACCTCGACCTCGCCCTCGACGCCGACCGCACGCTCGTCGTCGACGCCGGACGCGTCGTCTTCGACGGGGCGCCGGCGCAGGCCGTCGACCACTACCGCGCGCTCGCGTCCCGACCGTGAACAGCGCCGGCCTCTTCGCCGCACACCTTCCGGGCAGCTCACCGGTGCACCGGGCGCCCTTGTGGCTCAAGGTCACCGGCGTCCTGGCCGTCGGCGTCGTGCCGTGGTTGACCCACTCCCTGGCGCCGCTGCTCGTCACCCTCGGGCTGGTCCTCGCGGTGGCGGCGCTGGCCCAGCTACCCCCGCGCCGGCTGGCGCGGTCGCTCCGCGCGATCGCCCCGGTGCTCGTCCTGCTGCTGGCGTTCCAGTGGTGGGCGCAGGGCCCCACCTACGCGGTGGGGGTCGTCCTCGGGATCGCCAACGCCTACCTCGCGGCCGGCATCCTCACCGCCACGACGCCGGTCACCGACCTGCTCGACGGCGTCGTCCGGGGCGCACGGCCGCTGCGCCGCCTCGTCGACCCGGAGGTCGTCGCCCTGACGCTCGCCGTCGTCGTGCGCTCGGTGCCGTGGGTGGCCGGGTCGTTCACCTCGGTGCGCGACGCGGCCCGGGCCCGAGGGCTCGAGCGCAGCCCACGCGCGGTCGTCGTGCCGGCGGCGCTGCGCGTCGTCGCCTACGCCCGGTCCACGGGCGAGGCCCTCGCGGCGCGTGGGCTGACCGACCCCGACGAGCCCGAACATCCCGACGACCGCGCCTGACGCGTCCGGCATCCCGGACGCGCCAGGCGCGTGAGTGATCGACCGACGCTACGGCGCGAGCGCCGCGACGGCGCGCGCCACCGCGGGGGCGACACGCTCGTCGAAGACGCTCGGCACGACGCGCTCGGCGGTGGGCTCCTCGACGAGCCCGGCGATCGCGTACGCGGCGGCCAGCTTCATGTCCTCGGTGATCTCGCGGGCACCGGAGTCGAGCGCCCCCCGGAAGATGCCGGGGAAGGCGAGGACGTTGTTGATCTGGTTCGGGAAGTCCGAGCGACCGGTGGCGACGACCTCGGCGAACCGCGTCGCGACACTCGGGTGCACCTCGGGGTCGGGGTTGGCGAGGGCGAAGATGACCGCCCGCGGCGCCATCCGCAGCAGGTCGCGCTCGGCGACCGTGCCTCCCGAGACCCCGACGAGGACGTCGGCTCCCTCGAGCGCGTCGCCGAGGGTGCCGGTGACGCCACGGCGGTTGGTCACGGCGGCGAGGTCGGCCTTGTGCGGCGCCAGGTCCTCACGGTCGGGACCGAGCACGCCACGCGAGTCGGCCACGACGACCTCACCGACGCCGGCGGCCAGCAGGATCCGGCTCACCGCCACGCCCGCGGCCCCGGCCCCGGACACGACGACGGTGACGTCGGCGAGGGCCTTGTCGACGACGCGCACCGCGTTGACGAGCGCCGCCAGGGCGACGATCGCCGTACCGTGCTGATCGTCGTGGAAGACCGGGATGTCGAGCCGCTCGCGCAGCCGTCGCTCGATCTCGAAGCAGCGCGGCGCCGAGATGTCCTCGAGGTTGATGCCGCCGTACGTGGGCGCGATGCGCGCCACGGCGTCGACGATCTCCTCGACGGTGCCGGTCTCCATGCACACCGGCACGGCGTCGACGCCGGCGAAGTGCTTGAAGAGGACGGCCTTGCCCTCCATGACGGGCATGGCGGCGAGCGGGCCGACGTCACCGAGGCCGAGCACCGCGGTGCCGTCGCTGACGACCGCCACCGTGTTGCGGCGCGTCGTGTAGACCGCCGCGAGCGTCGGGTCGGCGGCGATGGCACGCGAGACGTCGGCGACGCCGGGCGTGTACAGCAGGGCAAGGTCGGCTGCGTCACGCAGCTCGGACGTGGCGTGTACCCCGAGCTTGCCGCCCACGTGGGCCCGGAAGACCGGGTCCATCGGGTCGACGAGCTGGCTGGTGGGCAACGCACTCATGACGGAACACCTCGTTCGCGTGGGAGAGAAGAGGGCAGGGCTGCCCTCGCTGGGTGGAGCGGTGCGGGGGTCTTGCCTGCACGTCGTCGTACGCGTCCGGGGGTTGCCCGATTCCCGACAGTCTGGCACGCCCCGACGCGCCACCCAAGGGTCGGCGACGACCTGTGACGGCCGTCTCACGGCTGCCACGGCCCGTCGACCGGCGTCGGCGGGCGTCAGTCGAGTGTCAGTCCTGGTGCGTGGAGCCCAGGATGCCGAGCAGTGCGTCCACCACCCGCGGGTCGTACTCGTACCCCAGGCCGAGGTAGATGCGCTCGACCGCCGCCTCACGGGCCCGGGCGCTCCTGGCGCCGGCCGTGAGGTCCTCGTAGGCGTTGACGACCTTGAGGATGCGGCTCGTCAGCGGGATCTCCTCACCGAGCTCTCGCACCTGCCGGTACGGCGTCGTCTGGTGCTCGAGGATCCGGGCCGCCCCCTCGAAGACGCCGGTCTCGCGGACGATGGCCACCGAGTCGGCGGCGATCCGCCGCTGGTCGGCGGGCGCGGCCAGCACCGTGGCCCCGCCCGGGATCGGCTCGACGAGGGCCACCTGGCCGATGTCGTGCAGCAGGGCCGCGTACTCGAGGTCGAGCAGGTCACGCTCCGACACACCCAGCTGCCGGCCGACGCGCACCGAGAGGGCCGCCACCCGCTCCGAGTGCCCCGACGGGGTGTAGCCGGCGGCGTCGGTGAGGCGCGAGAGCGTCCGGATGCTCTGCAGGTAGGTGGCACGGATGCTGACGTAGCGACGGAACGCGAAGAGCGTCAGCACGAGCGGGAGGATGAACAGCGGCAGGGCCATGACCCCGAGCGTCGGGAGGGCGAGCGCCACCAGCACCCCAGTGACCGCGACAGCACCCGACAGCGCGAACGAGGACCGGGCCTCGTCGACGAACGTGCGCCGGAGGTCGGCCGTTGCCATGGCGCGCAGGACCGAGGTGAAGAGCGTGTCGGCGACGAGGGCCGCGACGCAGATGGCGAGCATGAGCATGGCCCGTTGCCAGGGCACGAGGGCGTCGTCGTGCGGCGGCCCGCCGGGGCTCTGGCCGAGGTGCATGTTGCGGTAGAGCAGGGCCGCGACGGCGACGGCGACGAAGCGGCCGGTGGTCTCGACGAGGCTGACCTCCCGCCCCCCCAGCACCCGCGCGCCCGCCCCGAGCGCCATCGACACCGACGTCACCGCCAGGACGTAGGGCGTCGAGAACGCCACCTCGACGTTCCCGACGTGGACGGCGAAGGCGAAGGCGAGCGCGGTTGCGGTGGAGATCGGCGCCGACCCGCGGAAGCCCGGGGCCGACAGCTGGAACCACTCCCCGAGCACGATGGTCAACGCGAAGGCCGCGGTGACGAGCAAGGCGACCTGCCCGTCGAGGCCGGGCGAGTCGCCGGTGCCCACGGTCACCGCGACGCTGAGGACCAGCCCGAGCAGGCCGACGACGAGCGCCACGGGGTCGCGGTAGAGCGCCAGCCTCACGCGGGGCTCACCGTGCCTGCACCGGTCGGCAGGCCGTGCTTGTCGAGAGCCGCCCACGCGGCGTCGACCACGGTCGGGTCGAAGCGACCGGTGTCGGTCGTGAGCATCCGGTAGAGCTCGGCCGAGGGCTGTCCACCCACGACATCCTCCGCCATGGCCGCCTCGATCGCCGTGGAGACGGCGACGACGCGCGCCGCGACGGGGATGTCGGCGCCGGTGAGCCCGTCGGGGAGCCCGTGCCCGTCGAACCGCTCACCCTGGTGGCGGACACCGGAGCGGGCGTCCTCCAGGAAGTCGATGCCCTCGATCATCCGGGCGCCCATGACGCTGTGCCGGTCGACGACGCGCCGCTCGGACTCCGTCAGGGCGCCGGGAGACCTGCGCAGCAGGCGCGTCGGCACGCCGAGGTGGCCGATCTCGTGGAGCGTT
Source organism: Intrasporangium zincisolvens (assembly GCF_034724055.1). Taxonomy (NCBI): domain Bacteria; kingdom Bacillati; phylum Actinomycetota; class Actinomycetes; order Micrococcales; family Intrasporangiaceae; genus Intrasporangium; species Intrasporangium zincisolvens. The sequence continues at coordinate 358,712 of NZ_JAWIIL010000002.1, read as the reverse complement.
GCGGCGTAGGTGACGGTCGCGATCTGGCGCGGGCCGAGGCCAAGCTCCTCTGCGGTCCACTCCGCGAGCTGGGCCACCCGGGCGCTGCGCTCGACGGCGGGCGGCTCCTTGGTGCCGAGCGAGGTCACGAGCGTCTCGACGACCCGCTCGTGGGAACGCTGCTCCTCGCCGAACTGCACGAAGGCCCACCGGGCCGCGAGCAGCGGCGCCATGACGAGCAGGGCGCTGAAGGCCCCGAGGCCGGCGGGGTACCAGAGGACGACGAAGAGGAAGCCGATGACGCCGTAACCGATGTAGGCGACGCCCGAGCTGACGAGGATCCGGCGGACGAAGACCCAGAACGGCACCTGTTGCGACAGCGTGACGGCACCGGCCAGCAGGACGGCGTTGATGAGGCACTGGACGACGTCGGCGACCATGAGCGGCAGCCCAACCCTGGTCGCGAGGCCGGAGAACCCGGTGACCGCGTCGAGGGAGGACGCACCCCCGCAGACGATGTAGACCATCGCGCCGCCGGCGCCGATGATGCTCGTCATCGCGGCATTGAAGAGCCGCTGGAACCACCGGATCCGATGGTCGCGCTCGACGGCCTGCGATACGAGGCCGACGAACCAGGCGCCGAAGGGACCGAGGATGACGCCGGAGGCGAGCAGGATGATCGAGGCGAACGAGAAGCCGATGCGCGAGGTGACCGACGGCTCACGAACCGTGTAGCTGAGGACGCTCATCGCCGACAGCAGGAGGAGCGGCCCGACCTCAGGGCGGCGGCCGTAGACCCAGGAGAGGACCCCGACGGCGAGCGCCACGGCCACGACGAGGGCGATGTAGTACGGCAGCAGCCGGGAGGGCGGCTGCGCCTCGGGTCTCGTGGTCACGTACTAGGGGTAGACGACAACAGTTCGGTCCCGCAACCGCAAGCGGGACGGGACCGAACCGAGGATGTGGACGAGGGTGCGCTCAGCCCCAGGTCCAGACATTCGCGAAGAACGTGAGGGTCTTGGCAGTGAAGTCACTCGAGGCCAAGGAAGACAGGAGGGCAGCGAACATGGTGGGGGGCTCCTTCAGGTGGTGATGTTCCGGATGCGTGCGCCATGGAGGGACGTTGCCGCGGTAGCACAAGAACACAGAGGTTTCCCTCTGCTTCATCGTGGCACCAGCCTGAAGGCGCACGGAAGTAGGACCGGTCGGTTGCGCCCGGATCTATACCAAGATTTTACGTTTGTGCGCGCAGACCCCCTGCGGATTCGGTACCGCGTCACGCGTGTGGGAGACTTGCTGCCCCATGCCCGATGAGGGCAGCACCCCAGAAGCATCCACGAGGAGACCCCGATGAGCAAGCGCGCCCGCAAGCGTCGCTCGCGCAAGGGCAACGCCGCCAACCACGGCCGCAAGCCCAACGCCTGAGCCAGAGACGTCGAAAGGCCCACCTCCCGGACGGGAGGCGGGCCTTTGTCGTTCCCGGGCGACCCCAGGGACCGGCGGCTGCGGGCTACTTACCCCGCTCGACGGTGATGACCGTCATCGAGATGCGCGACATGATCGTCGTGCGCAGCGAGTCGGGAGCCTCCTCGCGACTGCACGAACGCTTGATGAGCGCCTTGAGCGTCGTGTCGAGGTCGTACTCCTTGAGGCAGGGTCCGCACTCGTCGAGGTGCGCCTGGATCTTGGCGCAGTCCTCCGGACCGAGCTCGCCGTCGAGGTACTCGTAGACCCGCAGCAGCGCCTCGGAGCAGTCGGTGCGCCCGCTGTCCCCACCGGTGGTGTCGTGGTGGCTCATGACCCGGTTCCTTCCGTGCCCGGGCGGCCGCTCGAGGCCGCCCCGCTCGTCGCGCTGGAGGCGCCGGCCTGGGCGAAGCCCCGCCCGGCGGCGTACTCGGAGAGCAGCTCGCGCAGCTGGCGCCGCCCGCGGTGCAGACGGCTCATCACGGTGCCGATCGGCGTCTCCATGATCTCGGCGATCTCCTTGTAGGAGTAGCCCTCGACGTCGGCGAAGTACACCGCGAGGCGGAACTCCTCCGGGATCGCCTGCAGGGCCCGCTTGACGTCGCTGTCCGGCAGGTGGTCGAGCGCCTCGGCCTCGGCCGAGCGCAGCCCGGACGACGAGTGGGACTCGGCGCGGGCCAGCTGGTAGTCCTCGATGTCGGACGCGTCGGACTCGAGCGGCTGGCGCTGCTTCTTGCGGTAGCTGTTGATGTAGGTGTTGGTGAGGATGCGGTACATCCAGGCCTTGAGGTTCGTGCCCGGGCGGTACTGGTGGAAGGCCGCGTACGCCTTGGCGAAGGTCTCCTGGACGAGGTCCTCGGCATCGCTCGGGTTCCGCGTCGTGCGCAGCGCGGCGCTGTAGAGCTGGTCGAGCAGCGGCATCGCCTCGCGCTCGAAGCGGGCGCGGCGATCCTCGGAGGACTCGGCCTTGACGTCGACGGACGCGTCCGCCCGGGCCTGGGCCTCGGCGGCGGTCTCGGCGGCGGTCTCGGTCGCGGTGTCGCTCTCATGGGGCCCGGGGGCACCCGGGCCGGGCTCCACGAGGCCCAGTGGGGCCGTCGGGTCGGTCTGCTTGTCCTTTGCCATCGCCTCCCAGCCTAGTCGCGCCGGGCGGGTCGTCACGGCTGCGCCGGTGCGGCGGCCCTGCGCGGGCAGGCCGGACGGGCGCTCAGGGGCGACGCAGGGGCTGGGAACCATGCCCCGTGCAACGGTCACGCACCGGGGAGCATTCCCGCGATCCGCGTCAGCTCGGCGACGAGCCGGGCCCGCGACCCCCGGGGAAAGCTGTGCGCGCCGGGCACCTCGACGAGCGTGGCCCCCGGCGGCAGGTGCGGGCGCACCTCCTCCGGCGTGCCGAAGGTGTCGCGGGTGCCCTGCACGACCCACGTGGGGTCGGGGGCGAGGGCGAGCTCGTCGGCGCGGAGCCGGTCGGGACGGCCGGGCAGGTGCAGCGGGAAGCTGAGCAGCAGCCCGGCGTCGGCACCGAGCGCGGCGGCCGTGCGGCACGCGACCCGGGCCCCGGCGCTGCGGCCGCCGACGACGAGAGGACGCGGCAGGCGTCCGCGCCCGGACAGCAGCGCCTCGACCACGGGCACCCACGCCTCGTCGAGCGTCGGGGGCCGCCCCGCGACCTTCCGGCCGGCGACGAGCCACGGCTGCTCGACGAGCGCCACCGCCCGGCCCGAGGCCACCAGCACCTCGCGCGCCACCGTGAGGTCGAGCGCTCCGAGCCCGCCACCGGCGCCGTGCCCGAGGACGACCGTGGCACCCGCCCCGACCGGGCGCCACACGTGGACGCGGGCAGGGCCCTGCGGCGTCGCGACCTCACGGACGCGCGGCCGCACTCCCCCGACGGCCTCGTCGAGCGCTCCGGTCACGACCCGATCACCTCGCCCGTCATCGGGTCGAGGACCCCGACGAGCTCCTCGGCGGGGGCACGGTCGAGCAGGTGCGGCCCGTTGTTCGCCGTGGCCCCCACGCCGCGACCGATCGGGTAGGCCTCGAACCGGCCGGGGCTCGCGAACTCGAGCACGCCCTGCACGTAGTCGGGGTCCTTCTCCGCCGGGTCGAGCCAGCGCTCCCACTGGTCGGGCTCGAGGACGAGCGGCTGCCGGTCGTGAATGCGGTCCATGCCCGGGTCGGCGGCGGTCGTGATGACCGTGAACGTCGTGAGCCACGCGTCGGGGTCGCCGTCGGGCCGGTCGCGGTCGCGCCAGAACTCGTAGAGGCCGGCGAACCCGACCTTCTCGCCGTCGGCGCGGTGGATGAAGAAGGGCTGCTTGCGCGGCTTGCCCTTGGCGTCGACGGCGGTCGGCGAGACCTGCCACTCGTACCAGCCGTCGGCCGGCACGATGCACCGCCGCGACAGCGCAGCCTTGGCGAACGCCCCCTTGCCGAGCACCGACTCGGCCCGCGCGTTCGTCATCCGCAGGCCCATCTTGACGTCCTTGGCCCACGACGGCACCAGGCCCCAGGTCAGCAGGCGCAGCTGACGCGTCGGGGCGGCGTCCGCGTCGGATTCGCGGTCGGCGGGGCGCGGCGCCCGGGTCAGCACCACGGGCGCCTGCTTGGAGGGGGCCATGTTCCAGTCGGGCTCGCCGGCGGGCGGGCTCTGGGGGTTCTTGAGGATGCTGCGCGCCGGCTCGCCGCTGTGGTCCTCGTCGACGTCGAAGGCCTCGACGAGCTCGTCCGGCCGGGCGCTGGCGGCGTACCTCCCACACATGCGGCCCAGCCTAGGTCCACGGGGTGTCACCCGACCCGCGTCGGGACGCGCCTGCGCGCCGGCCACCGTGGGGGGTCCAGCGGTGGGGGTCCAGCGGTGGGGGTCCAGCGGTGGGCACCGGGCGTGCCGGCTCGGGTATGTCGCTACCGTAGGTCCCACTGGTCCACGATGGCCGAGGTCCGTCACGCACGGTCCGGCCGGAGGAGGAAGGTCATGATCGTCCGCCGTCTCGCTCGTCCCCTGCTCGCGTCCGTGTTCATCGCCGCGGGGGTCGACGCCCTGCGCAACCCGTCCGCGCGCACCGACCAGGCGGCGCACCTGCTCGAGAAGGTGCCGGACCAGGTGCCGGGCGCCGACAAGGTGGCCCGCGCGGCCAAGGACCCCGACCTCGTCGTCCGGGTCAACGGTGCCGCGCTGCTCGGCGGCGGCCTCCTGCTCGCCACCGGCCGCCTCCCCCGCCTCGCCTCCACCGTGCTCGCCGCCTCGATCGTGCCGACGACGGCCATCGAGCACGCGTTCTGGGAGGAGACCGACCCCGAGCGCAAGGCCGCGAGCCGCAGCCTCTTCCTCAAGAACGTCGGCCTGCTCGGCGGCCTGCTCCTCGCGGCCGTCGACACGGAGGGTCGCCCCGGCCTCGCCTGGCGCGCCCAGCACGCCACGAAGACCACCCGCCGCGAGGCGCGTCACGCCAAGGCGACCGCCGCGCGCGAGGCCCGCCTCCTCGCCCATCGAGCCCAGGACGTCGTGAGCTGACTTGAGTCCCGCTGATCCCCTCCCCGAAGAGCACCTGCAGTCCCACCCGCACGACCTGCACGACCCCCGCGGGGCGCAGCCGGCCCACCGCGGCCCGGCGACGGGCACCCTGGAGGCCGACCCCGACGGCGACTGGGAGGCGCCGTCGGCGCACGGCCCGCTCGACGCGACGGTCGTGCTGCCCGGCAGCAAGTCGCTGACGAACCGCTACCTCGTCCTCGCGGCCCTCGCGAGCGACCGCTCCCGCCTCCGGGCGCCGCTGCGCTCGCGCGACACGCTCCTCATGGCCGACGCGCTGCGCAGCCTCGGCGTCCGCATCGACGACGTCCCCACCGAGGGCGACGCCACGCCCGGCGCCGTCGACGACTGGCTCGTCACGCCACCCGAGACGTTGCGCGGCGGCGGTCGGGTCGACTGCGGCCTCGCCGGCACGGTCATGCGCTTCCTGCCCGCCGTCGCCGTGCTCGCCGACGGCCCGGTGCTCCTCGACGGCGACCCGCAGGCCCGGGTGCGCCCGATGGGCCCGGTCGTCGACGCCCTGCGCGCGCTCGGCGCCGACATCGACGACGCCGAGGGCCACCTGCCGATCACCGTGCACGGCCGCGGTGGCCTGGCGGGCGGCGACGTCACCATGGACGCCTCGATGTCCTCGCAGTTCGTCTCGAGCCTGCTGCTCGCGGGCGCGCGCTACGACGAGGGCGTCACCGTGCACCACGAGGGCAAGCCGGTGCCGAGCGAGCCGCACATCCTCATGACCGTCGAGACCCTCCGCGACGCGGGGGCGATCGTCGACGACAGCGAGCCCAACACGTGGCGCGTCGAGCCGTCGGAGATCAACGCGCTCGACGTGTCGGTCGAGCCCGACCTGTCCAACGCCGGGCCGTTCGTCGCGGCGGCGCTCGTCGCCGGTGGCACGGTCCGCGTGCCCGGCTGGCCGCAGCACACGACCCAGGCGGGCGACATGCTCCGCGAGATCCTCGACTCGATGGGCGCCGACGTCCGCCTCGACCGCACCGGCCTCACCGTGAGCGGCGGCGACGAGCTCGCCGGCCTCGACATCGACCTGCACGACGCCGCGGAGCTGACGCCGACCGTCGCCGCGCTCGCCGCCCTCGCCTCGAGCCCGACGTGGATCCGCGGCGTCGCCCACATTCGCGGCCACGAGACCGACCGCCTCGCCGCGCTGACGTCCGAGCTGGGCGCCCTGGGCAGCCGCGTCACCGAGACCGAGGACGGCCTGCGCATCGCCCCGGCGGCCCTGCACGGGGGGCGGTTCCGCACCTACCACGACCACCGCATGGCCACGGCCGGCGCCATCATCGGCCTGCGCGTGCCCGGCGTCCGCGTCGAGGACATCGGCACGACGCGCAAGACACTGCCGGACTTCGTCGGCCTCTGGCAGGGCATGCTCGCCGGCGCGGCCTCCGTGGTGCTGCCCCGATGAGCTGGCGGGACCTCGACGAGGGCGACGTCCGCGTCCGTCCCAGCCGCAAGGGCTCGAGGCCCCGCACCAAGGAGCGTCCGGCCCACGCCGACGCCGTCGTGGCGATGGTCATCGGCGTCGACCGGGGCCGCTACACGTGCCTCGTGCCCAAGGGCGCGCTCGGCAAGAAGGAGCCCGAGCGCGTCGTCACCGCGATGAAGGCCCGCGACATCGGCCGCACCCGCGTCGTCGTGGGCGACGACGTCGCCCTCGTCGGCGACCTGGCCGGCGGCCCCGACGCCCTGGCCCGCATCGTCCGCATCGAGGAGCGACGGTCGGTGCTGCGGCGCACCGCCGACGACACCGACCCGTACGAGCGCATCATCGTGGCCAACGCCGACCAGCTCGTCATCGTCACGGCCCTCGCCGACCCGGAGCCACGGCCCCGGATGGTCGACCGGTGCCTCGTCGCCGCCTACGACGCCGACCTTGAGCCGCTCCTCGCCCTGACCAAGGCCGACCTCGTCGACCCGGCGCCGTTCCTGGCCAACTACGCGCCACTCGAGGTCGAGCACGTCGTCACGGCGCGCACCGCCGACGGCTTCACCGGGCTCGAGGAGCTGCGCGAGCGGCTGTCCGGCCGCGTCTCGGTGCTCGTCGGGCACTCAGGCGTCGGCAAGAGCACGCTCGTCAACGGGCTCGTGCCCACGGCGATGCGCGCCACCGGCGACGTCAACGACACGACCGGCCGCGGGCGGCACACGTCGACCAACGCCGTGGCGCTGCGCCTGCCCGACGACGACGGCTGGGTCATCGACACCCCGGGTGTGCGCTCCTTCGGGCTCGCGCACATCGACCCGAACCGCATCATCGACCACTTCCCCGACCTCGCCGAGGGTACGGCCGAGTGCCCCCGCGGCTGCACGCACGACGAGGAGGAGTGCGCCCTCGACGCGTGGGTGGCCGGCGGGCACGCGGGCCCGGCAGGTCCGTCGCGGCTCACCTCCCTGCGCCGCCTGCTGTCGAGCCGTTCCGGCGACGAGCGCTGAGCCGCAGTCGTGTTCGCGCCACCGGCACGCCCGTGGGACATGCCGCGGCGACCCCGGCGCGGGCTTGCCCGTCGCACGACCCCACCGCAGGCTAGGTTGAGCCGGTGACCTCCTACGACGACGACCTCCGCCTGGCCCACGTGCTCGCCGACGCCGTCGAGCGCGTGACGCTGAGCCGTTTCCGTGCCGCCGACCTCGTCGTCGAGAGCAAGCCCGACCTCACCCCCGTCACCGACGCCGACCGCACCGCCGAGGAGCTCGTCCGCTCCCAGCTCAAGCGCACCCGCCCGCGCGACGCCGTGCAGGGCGAGGAGTTCGAGACCACGGGGCACGGACCGCGGCGCTGGATCATCGACCCCATCGACGGCACCAAGAACTTCGTCCGAGGCGTCCCGGTGTGGGCCACCCTGATCGGCCTCGTCGTCGACAACGAGCCGGTCCTCGGCATCGTGTCCGCCCCTGCCCTCGGCCGCCGCTGGTGGGCCGCGGTCGGCAGCGGGGCCTGGACCGGCCGCTCCCTGTCGTCGGCCAAGCGGATCGGCGTCTCGCAGGTGGGGCGCCTCGGCGACGCGTCGCTGTCCTACTCCTCCCTGTCCGGCTGGCGGGTCCGCGGCCGGCGCGACGACTTCCTCGACCTCATGGACGACTGCTGGCGCACGCGCGCCTACGGCGACTTCTGGTCCTACATGCTCGTCGCCGAGGGCGCCGTCGACATCGCCGCCGAGCCCGAGCTCGCCGTGCACGACATGGCTGCCCTCGTCGCGATCGTGCAGGAGGCCGGCGGCCGCTTCACCGGCCTCGACGGCCGCCCCGGCTGCTGGAGCGGCAACGCCGTGGCCACCAACGGGCTGCTCCACGACACGGTGCTGGAGCGCATCGGCATGCCGTCCGACCAGCACGCGGAGCGCGATGTCCAGCGCGGCGCGGGCCACGAGAACGCCTGAGCCATGGTCCTGCTCGTGCGCCAGGCGCTGCCCGCCGATGTTCCGGCGCTCGCCGACGTCGCGGCCGAGACCTTCGGGCTCGCGTGCCCTCCGAGCATGGCGCGCGAGCGGGTGGATGCCTTCATCGCCGACGTGCTCTCGCGCGAGCGGTTCGCCGAGTACCTCGCCGACCCCGCGCGTCACCTGCTCCTCGCCGAGGACGACGGTGCGGCGGTCGGGTACGCGATGCTCGTGGCCGGCGAGCCCGCCGACGACGACGTGCGGGCGGCGGTTCGGCACCGCCCGACCGTCGAGCTGAGCAAGATCTACGTGCTGCCCTCGTCTCACGGCGGCGGCACGGCGTCACGCCTCATGGCCGAGTCGATCGGCTGGGCCCGCTCCACCGGCGCCGCCGGCGTCTGGCTCGGCGTCAACCAGCAGAACGAGCGCGCCCAGCGCTTCTACGCCAAGAGCGGTTTCGAGCGCGTCGGCACCAAGCGGTTCCTCGTCGGCGGGCAGTACGAGGACGACTACGTCCTCGAGCAGCCGCTCGCCTGACGCCGGGCGAGCGGCGCCCTGCGCGCGGCTCCCTGCGAGCGGCTCAGTGGCCCCTCAGCGGGCTGCGTCGCGCACGACGGTGACCTCGCCCAGACCGAGCCCGCGGACCGCCTCGAGGTGCGCGTCGGCGTCGCCGACGAGGACGATCGTCCATCCCGCGCCGGGCCCCTCGCCGGTGATCCCCGCCCCGGCGGCGAAGCGCCGGAACGCGGCGTCGACGCGGGCGGCGTCGACGGTGGCGAGGTCGCGGAGGTTCTCGGTCGTGAAGGCCGTGGTGCGGCCGTCGAGCGCCATGCCGACGGCCTCGTCGGCGATGGTGTCGGCGGTGGCGTACCGCCCCGGCGCGGTCTTCGAGATGAAGTCGACGCCGGAGCGGATCTCCTTGTCGCTGAAGCCGGCCGAGCCGCCCCCGAGGATCTCGAGCAGCGTGCGGACGGCGTCCTCGGTGGAGTCGGAGCGCACCGACCCGGTCGTGAGGAACAGGCCGCCACGGCGTCGCGGACGGAAGCTGGACCGGATGCCGTACGTGTAGCCCTTCTCCTCGCGGAGCACGGCGTCGACGCGCGCGTTCGGCGACCCGCCGAGGACGAACCCGAGCACCGGGAACGGCGCCCAGCCGCCCTCGACCGACCGGTCGGGCCCGGGAGCCCCGACGACGAGCTCGGTCTGCACCGAACCGGGCCGCGGCACGAAGACGACTCGGGAGCGGTCCGCGGCCAGGGTGGCCCCGGTGTCGAGGTGCCGGCCCCGCTCGCGCGGGCCGTGCTGCCAGCCGCCGAGCGCGGCCTCGACGAGGGCGGGCACGTCGAGACCCTCGAGGTCGCCGGCGACGACCATGGTGACGCCGGCAGCGACGACGTGCTCGGCGTGGAACGCCACGACGTCGTCGCGGGTGATCGCCGAGACGCTCTCGCGGGTGCCACCGGTGGGGCGGGACGCGCGGTCGTCGGCGTCGTAGAAGGTGCGGACGAACTCGAGGATCGCCCGGTGAGCCGCGACCGACCGCTCCTGCTCGATCTCCGCGAGCCGGGTGCGCACCTGGCGCGCGACCTCGGACTGCGGGAAGACCGGCTCGGTGAGGATCTGGCGCAGCAGGTCGAGGGCCGGCGCGAGGTTGCCCTTGACGACGTCGAGGTCGACGGACAGACCGGCGTCGGACAGGCCCGCGCCGAACCCGACGCCCTTGCGCTCGAGCAGGCGCGCGAACTCGTCGGCGGTGTGCTGCTCGGTGCCCTCGTCGAGGGTACGGGCCATGATCGTCGCGACGCCCTCGCGGTCGCGCGGCTCGTCGCGCAGCGACACCGGCAGGCCGAGGCGGACCGACAGGACGTACTGGCCGGGCACGTCGTAGGTGACGAGGTGCAGGCCGTTGGGCAGGTCGTGCGTCACCGGGTCGGGGAACGCCCACGGCTGGGGCGGGTCGACGGCGGGACGCGCGACGCCACTGGTGGCGTCGGTCCCGGTGGCGTCGAGGCGCGTGACGTCGGGGGTCGAGGCGTCGGGGGTCGAGGCGCTCATGCCGCCTCCTCCCCCTCGTCGCCCGCAGTGGCCCCGGGTTCGGCGAGGTAGCGCACGACGGCGCGCGACTCCGGGGCGAGCCAGGCAGCCGTCACGGCACGTACCTCGTCCGGCGTCACCGCGCGTACGTGGTCGACGAACGCGTTGACGTACCCGGGGTCGCCGGTGAGCAGGGCGTGGTGGCTGATGTGGTCGGCGCGCTCCTCGATGCTGGCGAGGGCGCTGAGCCACGAGCGCTCGGTGTCGGCGACGACCGACTCCATCTCCTCGGCGTCGGGGCCGTGCTCGGCCAGCGCGGTGATCTCCTCGCAGAGGACCTCTTCGATCCGCTCGACGTCGGCCCCCTCGGCGACGTCGATGGTGAACGCGCCGAGCCCGACGCCGTCGACGAGCCCCATCGTCCAGCCCCCGACGGCCACGGCGGTCTCGTCGCGGCGCACGAGGCGGCGGATGAGCCGCGAGCTCGCGAGGCCACCGAGCACGTCGACGGCGACCTGGCACGCGTGGTACTCGGGCGTCGTGTCGACGGGCAGCCGGAAGGCGACGTAGAGGCGGTCGTTGGGCACGTCGCCCACGCGGTCGAGGCGTACCGGCGCCGCGAGGGGGGCCAGCTGCGGCAGCCGCGGCCGCTCGTGCAGGTCGATGGCGGGCAGGTGGCCGAAGTAGCGCTCCGCCGCGGCGAACCCGTCCTCCGGCGTGACGTCGCCGACGAGCGTCAGGACGGTGTTGTTCGGGCCGTAGTGGGCGCGGAAGAAGGCGTGGACGTCGTCGACGGTCGCGGCGTCGAGGTCCTCCATCGACCCGATCGTCGGGTGGTGGTACGGGTGGTCGGCCGGGAACGCCGTCGCGTAGATGTCGAAGAGGGCCGTGCCGTAGGGGACGTTGTCGTACCGCTGGCGCTTCTCCTCCTTGACGACGTCGCGCTGGTTGTCGAGGTTCTCCTGGTTGACGGCGTCGAGGAGGTAGCCGTGGCGGTCGGCCTCGAGCCAGAGGGCGAGGTCGAGGGCGCCGGTGGGGACGGTCTCGAAGTAGTTCGTGCGGTCGAACCACGTCGTCGCGTTGAGCCGCGCCCCCTCGTCCATGAGCGCCGAGAAGTGCTCGCCCGACGCGACGTTGCGGCTGCCCTGGAACATCAGGTGCTCGAAGAGGTGGGCGAAGCCCGTACGGCCGGGCGCCTCGTGGCGGGAACCGACGCCGACCCAGAGGTTGACGGCGACGTTGGGCACGGCGTGGTCCTCGCTGACGATGACGCGCAGGCCGTTGGCCAGCGTGCGCTCCGCGAGCGGGTAGGAGATCGACGTCACGCGCTCGACCCTATGCGACAACTTTTGCGAAGTCGTTATCGGTCCTGGATGCATCCGGGCACCACGGGCCGCTCCGACCCGCCATGATCTGCTGGCCGACCGCGCACGTCGCCGTCGGGGCCCGACGAGGCCACCACCAGGGGTCACGACCTTTCTCCATGAGGAGCGATTCACCATGCCCGAGCAGCCCACCTCCGACGCCACGGCGCCCGACGCGCCCGCGACGCCCGACGCGCCCGCAGCACCCGCCGCACCCGCCGCACCCGCCGCACCCGCCGCACCCGCCGCCACGCCGGACGGGACGCAGGCCGCCGCCCAGCCCGTCCCGCCGGCGCCGCAGGCGCCCGAGGCGCCGAAGGGCTCGGACTCGGGCTCGAAGCGCAAGAAGATCCTCTCGGCGCTCGGCACGGTCGTCGTCCTGCTCGCCGTGAAGTTCGGCCTGGGCTACATGCTCGCCGACGACCCGACGCACGGCGTCGCCGTCGGCCAGTGCGTCGCCGCGGACGGCTCGGACGACTTCAAGCGGGTCGACTGCGGCTCCGCCGACTCGCTCGGCAAGGTGACGTTCGTGGCCAAGGATGCCGAGACGTCCGAGAAGGCGGCGCTGGACCTGTGCGACCAGCACGGCGCCAACAGCGCGTACACGGCGGCAGACAGCACTGGCGGCACGGGCACGGTCGTCTGCGTCAGCGGCAAGTAACGAGCAGAACGGCCCCCCACGGGCTGCACGCTGGGCGCCTCGGCTTCCGAGGCGCCCAGCCGTCTCTGCGGCACCGGATGCCAAAACGTCTAGTTATGCTTTGGCGATTTAGCATGACTCGGAGTATGGTTACGTCATGGACGGCACCCCCATCGAGTCATCCGAGTCGCTCCTCGCGACGATCCGGGCCTCCGTCATCGGCGACGACCAGGTCATGGTCGGGCCCTACGGTCCGCGCCGCGTCACGTACGCCGACTACACGGCGTCCGGTCGCGCGCTGTCGTTCATCGAGGACTTCGTCCGCGACGAGGTGCTCCCCCGCTACGCCAACACCCACACCGAGAGCTCCGGCACCGGCCTGCAGACGACGCGGCTGCGCGAGGACGCCCGACGGACCATCCGCGACGCGGTCGGCGGCGACGACGAGACCGTCGTCGTCTTCGCCGGGTCCGGCTGCACCGGCGCCATCGACAAGCTGGTCGGCATCCTCGGCATTCGGGTGCCGTCCAACTTCGAGGACCGTTGGCACGCCAGCGATCTCGTGCCCGCCGACCAGCGCCCGGTCATCTTCATCGGCCCGTACGAGCACCACTCGAACGAGGTCATGTGGCGCGAGTGCGTCGCCGACGTCGTCGTCATCCCGCAGGACCTCGACGGCCACGTCGACCTAATGGTCCTGCGCGCCCGGCTCGAGCAGTACGCCGACCGGCCGCTGCGCATCGGCTCGTTCTCCGCGGCGAGCAACGTCACCGGCATCGTCACCGACACCGACGCCATCTCGACGCTCCTGCACGAGCACGGCGCCCTCGCCTTCTGGGACTTCGCCGCCGCCGGGCCCTACGTCGACATCGAGATGTACGGACGCGGTGGCCGTGGCGTCGCGGGCGAGCTCGCCCGCAAGGACGCCATCTTCCTGAGCCCGCACAAGTTCATCGGCGGGCCGGCCACGCCTGGCGTGCTCGTCGTGCGCCGCGAGCTGCTGACCAACCGCGTCCCCGACGTGCCGGGCGGCGGCACCGTCGCCTACGTCAACCCCACCGCGCACGACTACCTGGCCGACCCCGCCCACCGCGAGGAGGGCGGCACGCCGGCCATCGTCGAGTCGATCCGCGCCGGGCTCGTCTTCGCGCTCAAGGAGGCCGTCGGGGTCGAGACCATCCGGGCCCGTGAGGACGCCTTCCTGAGGCGCGCCGTCGAGGTCTGGACGCAGGAGCCCGCCATCCAGATCCTCGGCAACCTCGACGCCGAGCGCCTGTCGATCGTCTCGTTCGTCGTGCACGCCCCGGGCGGGCCGTACCTGCACCACAACTTCGTCGTCGCCGTGCTCAACGACCTCTTCGGCATCCAGTCGCGCGGCGGCTGCTCGTGCGCCGGCCCGTACGGCCACCACCTGCTCGGCATCGACCTCGAGCGCTCCCAGGAGTTCGAGCGCGAGATCGGGCGCGGCTGCGAGGGCATCAAGCCCGGCTGGGTGCGCATCAACTTCAACTACTTCATCTCCGACGCCGTGGCCGACTACGTCATCGAGGCGGTCCGGCTCGTGGCCCGCGACGGCTGGCGCCTCCTCGGCGACTACTCCTTCGAGCCCGCGACGGGGCTCTGGCGCCACCGCAACGGCCCGGTCGAGCCGCCGCTGCGCCTGCGCGACGTCTCCTTCGGGCCCGAGGGCCTGCGCTACCCGCGGCACGCGGACCGGCTCGGCGAGGAGGCCCTCGAGCAGCACCTCGCCGACGCACGACGCGTCCTGGCCGAGGCGCAGCCGGTGACGTGCGACGCCGGCAGCGTCGACGTCGACTTCGACCACCTGCGCTGGTTCGAGCTGCCCGCGACGAGCCTGGTCACGAGCCGAACCTGAGGCCCGTCCCAGGGCCCTCGGCCGCACGACGCGTCAGGGGGCCATCGCCGACCACGCCGTGTAGTCGTGGACGGCGATCCCGGCGTACGCCGCGTAGGCGCCGGCCCCGGCGTCGACGAGCGCCAGCTGCGACTCCATCCGGGTCAGCGTCTGGCCGTAGAACGTCTGCTTGACCGAGACCGGGTCGGTGCCGAGGAACATCGTCTCCTGGCCGACGCGCACCGGCGTGCCGAGGGAGGCGCCGACCGCGAGCTCGGTGGCGGCGAGGGCGATCGTCCCGTCGGTGCCGGTCGCGGTGTTGCGGTAGGCCATGACCGTGACGCCGGCGACCCGGCGCATCACCTCCCGGTCGAGGGTCGAGCGCTTGCCGGCGGTGACGCCGTCGAACCAGAACGGGATGTCGGCCTCGACGGGTCGGGGGCTGGCAGCGGCCACGAGGGTGTCGAGGAGCGTCAGGTAGCGCGACACCGTCGTGCCCTGCTTCTTCGTCCAGGCCGAGGTCGTCCACGGCTCGACGTCGACGTGCACGCCGGAGAACAGGCCGGTCGCGAGGGTGGGGCGCAGCCAGTGGTCGAGCGCCCACGTCGGCTGGTCGACCCAGCCCGGGTCTCCGCCGAGGGCGTCGACCCGCAGCCCGCTCGCCGTTGCTGCGGCGACGAGCGCACGGACGGCGGGCAGCTGGGACGAGGTCGCGAGATCGGCGGGCACGGCCACGAAGAGGGTCCCGACGCCGCGCTGCGTGGCGACGGACACGACAGCCTGCGGGTCCTGCCACTGCCAGACGTACATGGCTCGGGGTGGCGCGGTGGCGGCTGCGGCCGGTCCGGCCGGGAGCGCCACAGCGAGGAGCGCGCCGGCGAGCGTGGTCGCGACGAGCGTCATGACGGCCGTGGCCCGGTTCCACCGGTTCGCGTGGCGCGCGCGTCGACCCCCTGTCGCACGTCGTGCGGATGCGTTTGGGTGCATCGACCACCTCCGAGGGGCGCCGGGTGAACCGGACGGACGGTCCCGAGGCGAGCACTGTGGCAGAGGACGAGCCGGCACGCCGGCGGATCGCCGATTTCTTGCGGAACCGGCATCGCGGGTGCTCGGGCGTCAGAGCCCGGCCGCAGGCGTCCCGTCCGGCGTCGCGTCCGGCGGGGCGTCCGGCGGGGCGTCAGGCGGGGCGTCAGCGCCGGGCGTCGCCGTGGGCGGCGGCGGCCGCCGCCTCGCGCGCGGCCCGCTCGCGACGCAGCCGCTCCTTGGGGTCGTTGCTCTCGCCGAGCTGCGCCGGGCCGAAGATCGACAGCCCGAGCATCCGCAGGGCGTAGCCGACGCGGTAGGCGAGCGACAGGCGCCCGGTGCGGGAGGATCGCGGCATGGAGGACCACCTCGGGAAGATCGTTAGTGCACTGATGATTAGTGCACATACTATCCTGTCGGGAGAGCCACGAGGACAGGAGACGCCGTGACGGCACCAGAGCACGACGCCACCCGGGCGGAGCACGCCGGAGGCACCGGGGCGGCAGGGGCAGCCGACACGCACTCCCCCGACGACCTGCTCCGCCTGGACCAGCAGGTGTGCTTCGCCCTCGCGGTCGCGGCCCGCAACGTCATCGGCCTCTACCGGCCGGTGCTGGAGCCGCTCGGGCTGACCCACCCGCAGTACCTCGTCATGCTGGCGCTGTGGGAGCGGGCTCCCTTGACAGCCAAGGAGATCGGCGACCTGCTCAGCCTCGAGCCGGCGACCGTGTCACCGCTCGTGCGTCGCCTCGAGGGCGCCGGGCTCGTGCGCCGCGACCCGCACCCCACCGACGACCGAGCCCTCCACGTCACCCTGACGCCGGCCGGTCGCGACCTGCGCGAGCAGGCCCTCGGCGTCCCGCCGCAGGTCATCGCCCGGCTCGGCATGGAGGTGTCGCAGCTGCAGGAGCTGCACCGCTCGCTCACGACGGTCATCGCCGCGTCGCGCGCCGCCCAGGACTGAGCGGGCGCCCTCTCCCGAGCGCTGCACGCCGGACGGTGCACGCCCGTGCGCGCCTTCGCCAGGCGCGTGGCCGACGGACATCGGGCGAGCGTCGCCGGGACATGACGAAGGCCCGGACCAGATGGTCCGGGCCTTCGTCTCGCCTGACGCGATTGGTAGCGGGGGCAGGATTTGAACCTGCGACCTCCGGGTTATGAGCCCGGCGAGCTACCGAGCTGCTCCACCCCGCGTCGGTATGTCTTAACCCTAGACGACTCCCCCGGGAAAGACCAAATCGGCCCTGCGGGCCCCCGTCCGTCACCGCTGCACGGGCCGCGCGGATGCCGTCACCCGGGGGACGCTGACCGGGGCAGCACCCGAATCGGATGCTGCCCCAGTGCGTTTCGATCCGTGTCGATCAGGGCGTCAGGTCACTCGTTCTCCGCCGGCGGCAGGTCGGCGCCCGGCACCTGCGACGGCGCGAGCACCGACGAGTCGCCCGGGTACGGCGTCTTCCACCCGTGCGCCTGGTACCAGGTGAAGCGGTTCATCTGCTCCGGGTTGGCGAAGTCGGCGACCGCACCGTTGCCGGCCAGCTTCTTCGACTGACGCCAGGCGTCCCACGCCGCGGCCACGTGCTTCTGTGCGGCCGGGACGGCGGTCTCCGCGGCCACCTGGGCGTTGACCGCATCGGCTGCGGCACCCGTGCGGCCCAGGGTGTCGACGCCGCACGTCGGCGCCGTCGCGACGCCCTCGGTGAGCGGCACCTGGTTGGGCACCGCGTCGAACGGCGTGTAGTCCGGCGTCGACCGGAAGGCGTCGAACATCGGCGAGGCCGCGGCGACCTTCTGGTTGAGCGGCTGGGCCCCGAGGATCTGCGAGATGGTGCGGATCATCGAGATCTGCGAGTAGTACGTGCTGATGACCTTGCCGTGCGCCGCGTACGGGCTGATGACCTGGATCGGGGCGCGGTGGCCGTCGACGTGGTCGGCGCCGTTCTGGCTGTCGTCCTCGACGACGAAGATCGCCGAGTCCTTCCAGTAGCGGCTGTGCGAGATCTCGTCGACGACCCGACCGACCGCGAGGTCACCGTCGGCGACCTGCGCCCTGGCGTCGGGCGCACCACCCGTGTGGTCGCTCGAGAGCCACATCATGTTGAGGTTCGCCGGGCCCTTCTTCTCGAACTCCTGCTTCCAGATCTGGAACCGGTAGATGTCGGGGATGTTCGTGTCGAACATCGGCGAGTCGTGGTTCGAGATCGCGTTGAGCGACGGGATCGGCGACTGGACGTCGAGCCGCAGCGACGGGTCGACGAGCTGCGCGGGGTCGCCACCACCGTCGACGCTCCTGGTGGCGCAGTAGTACTTCTGCCACGTCGCGCCCGCGGGCTTGTTCTCCCACATCATGAACTCACCGAAGTTGCGGGCGGTCCGGCCCGCCGCCGTGGCCGCCGTCCAGAGGAACCCGGAGCGCTGGTGGCCGAGCACGTCGTCCTCGGTGTCGTAGCTGCGCGTGTACTCGCCGGCGCTGGACTCCGTGTACTCCGGGTTGTCGCCCTGCATGAGCCAGTTGTGGCCCTCGGCCGAGTTGGTGCCGACGTCGTAGGTGTTGTCGTAGAGGCCGAACTGCTTGGCGAGGGCGTGCTGGTTCGGGGTGACGGTCGCGCCGAACTGCGCGAGCGAGGCGTCGCCGTTGCCGCGGGTGTCGTCGCCGTACACCTGGTCGTAGGTCCGGTTCTCCTTGACGAGGACGAACACGTGCTTGATCGTCGACGGGTCGCCGATGCGCTTCGGCACGGGCACGGCCTTCTGCTTGTCGCCCGTGGCCTGCTTGACGTCGGTGTCACCGGGGCCCCAGCCGTTCTGGGCGAACACGGCCCCGGTGGCGCGGGCGATCGCGTCGTCGCCCGGCAGCGTGAAGCGGGTCAGCGACGCCGTGGTGCCGTGCGTCCCGTGGCCGGTGGCCGGGTCGGTGCCGGGGCCCTGCTTGAAGGTGATGAGCGGGCCACGCGCGTCGATCCCCCGCGTGTTCGTCACGACGACCTGCCCACCGACGCCCGCGACCGCCGAGGGGTAGTAGTCGGTCGGCAGCAGGCCGATGAAGTTGACCGGCTCCTGCGGGTCGCCGTGGTAGCGGTACACGGCCACGGCGTTGGCGCGCCCGAGCGTCACGAGCAGGCGCCCGTCAGGCGTCAGCGTGACGCCGTTCGGCTGGTAGCCGACCTCCGAGCCCTTCCACGGCTGCGTGCTGATGGTCTGCACGACCTTGTCGCTGTCGGTGTTCACGACCGAGACCGTGTCGTCGGAGGTGTTGGTGACGAACAGCGCCTTGCCGGACGCGTACATCGCGGTCGGGTGCAGCCCCACCGGGATCGAACGGACCTGTGCCTCAGGGGCGCTCGTGTCGATGACGCTGAGCGTGCCGGTCGTGGAGGTGCCGAGGTTGCCGTCGGCCGGCACCTGGGTGCCGTAGGAGTTGATGGTCGTCTCCCCCGGCTCGGCGAAACGGCCACCCTCGTTGCTGACGTAGAGCTTGTCGCCGACGAACGTGAGGTGGCGAGGGGCGATGCCGGTGGCCCAGCTTCGCGTGACGGTGCCGGCGACCGGGTCGATGAGCACGACGCGGTTCTGCCCGTTGACGGCGGCGTAGAGCCGCGAGCCGTCGGGCGAGAAGACGGCCTTGCCGGTGAGCGCCTGGGCGCCGCCCACGGCGGGGATGGCGACCTTCGTACCGGCCCCGAGCGTGCCGTCGGCGTTCACCGGGTAGCGGGTCAGGCCGGTGGCCTGCGGCACCCAGAGGAACTTCCCGTCCGGGGAGTAGGTCGGGCCCTCCTGTCCCACGCTGTTGTCGGACACCTTCTGGTTGGCCGTCGCGGCGCTGCCGACGGTCCAGATGAGCTTGTAGGTGCGCAGGTCGAAGACCTGCACCGAGATCGAGCGGTCGTTGCTCGTGGCGGCGAGGTAGCGGCCGTCGGCGCTGACCGTCGAGCCCATGAACTTGCCGAGCTGGGTGACGAGGCGCTCGCCGTACGGCTTGACGACCTGGTTGGACGAGATCTGCAGCCCGGCGGCGTACTCGGTGCCGACCTGCTGGTCGCCGAACCCGACCGTGCTCGCGTAGGCCTCGACGGCGGTGCCGGCCACGACGAGGGCGGCAGTGGAGGCGAGGACGATCCGGGCCCGACGGCCTCGGGCGAAGGCGGCGCCGCGCTGGGCGTGCTCGCGTCTGTGTCTGGTGACGTGCATGGGTGGGTCATCCCTTCGGGGTGGGGTCGAGCAGGTCGACGGTGCCGTCGAGCTGCCACAGCGGGTTGGGGGCGTCGCCGCGGGAGGAGCGGACGGTGAAGCTGCCGTTGACCTCCTTGGGTCCGTCCCCGTCGGCGACGTACCGCCCATCGGCGGTGACGTCGAGCTGGTAGATGGCGGTGCCGACGGCGCTCGCGCCGGGCAGGTGCCAGGTGACGACGCAGCGCCAGTCCGCGCCGGGGCCGGTGTCCTCGTGGCGGCTGCCGCCCTTGTCGCACGAGGCCGACGTGGCCAGCTGCGCCTCGGTGACCGCTGCCCGGTGCAGCTCCTCGGCCTGGAGCCGGTAGAGGTGGGCGAAGGACGTGGCGAGCGACGCCTCGAGCTTCGGGCGCTCGATGCCGGAGCCCGTGCCGCCGCCCGGGGCGGCCACGGCGACGACCAGGCCGGTCACGACGGTCAGGCCCACGAGCGGGGCGATGGCTAGCGCCGCCCGGCGGCCCGACCCGTCGTGGGCGAGGTCGGTGAAGTCGCGCCGCAGGAAGAGCCGGAGGGCCACCGCCGTGGCGAGCGCCGCCCATGCGAGGCTGACGACGAGGCCGAGCACGAGCGGCCCGGCCTGCGGCGGCTCGGTGAACAGGCCGCGCCAGGCGACGAAGGCCTGGGTCGGCAGCGCCATGCGCACCGCGACGGGGAGCGGCAGCAGCTGGGCCAGGGCCATGACGGACGCGACCACCGCCGGCACGAGCAGCCCCATCGGCGAGCGGCCGAGCACGACCGAGCCGAGCAGGCCCAGCGCCGCGAAGGCCGCGGTCGGTACGAGCACGAGGAGCCAGGCGAGCGCGACGCAGCGCGCCGCGGCGGCCGGCTCAAGAACTGACCCGTCGAGACCGATGAGCGGGTGGTTGCCGACGCCGAGCAGGCCGCCGGCGACGCTCGAGACGGCGAGCAGCAGGACGACGAGCCAGATGACCGTCAGGCTGGCGAGCGCCTTGGCGGCGAAGATGCGCCGGGGCGACCGGACGGCCATGAGCAGGTGCCGCCACGTGCCGATGCGGTCCTCGGCCGCGAACGCGTCGCCGGCGACGAGGGAGGTGAGCAGCGGCAGCCCGTAGGAGCAGGCCGCGTCGAGGACGACGAGCGGCCCGGCCCATCCGCTCGTGCCCATCCACCGCCCGAACACGGTGTCCGCGGGCAGCGAGGTCTGGTTGCCCATGACGGCGACCAGCACGCCGGGGCCGATGAGAGCCGCGACCAGCACGAGGCGGATCCGCCACAGCGACAGGGTCTTCCGCAGCTCGAAGCGGTACGTCTCGAACAGCGCCGCCGGTCGGGGCCTCGAGGCGCCGCGGACCGCGACCTTCTCGCGGGCGACGGCCGTCGTCGCGCTCATCGTGTCTCCTCGGTGGCGTCGGTGGCGTCGGTGGCGTCGGTGGCGTCGGTGTCGTCGGAGGCGTCGGTGGCGTCGGTGGCGTCGGTGGCGTCGGTGGCGTCGGTGACGTCGGTGCCGTCGGTGCCGTCGGTGCCGTCGGTGAGCGCGAGGTAGGCGGACTCGAGTGGCGTCACGACGGGCGCCAGCTCGCGCACCGCCACCCCGGCGCCGACGAGCCGCGCGACGAGCTCGTCCATCGACGCGACGCTGCCGCGCACGACCAGCCCGCGGCTCGGCGGGCGGCCGGGCCGCTCGTCCGCCGGCGGCTTACGCAGGCCGGGCACCTCGAGGGCGAGCCGGGCGGCTTTGCCGGGGTCGGAGGTGACGACCCGGTAGTCGACGTCGCGGCTCTCGAGGGCCAGCTTGTCGACCGACCCGGTGAACACCACGCGTCCCGTGGCCAGGAGCGTCACCTCCGAGCAGAGCGCGGCGACGTCGTCCATGCGGTGGCTCGACAGCGCGACCGCCGTACCGGCGTCGGCGAGACGGGCGATGACGCCGTGCACGTGGTTCTTGCCGGCCGGGTCCAGGCCGTTGGCGGGCTCGTCGAGGACGAGCAGACGCGGCTCGGTCAGCAGGGCGGCCGCGAGCCCGAGCCGCTGGCGCATGCCGAGGGAGAACCCGCGAGCCAGGTCGTCGGCGACGGCGCCGAGGCCGACCTGCTCCAGCGCGTCGGTCACCGCCCCGGGAGCCGTCCCGCGGCCGCGGAGGCGGGTGATCGCGGCGAGGTTCTGGCGGGCGGTCAGGGTCGGGTAGAGCCCCGGGCCGTCGACGAACCCGGCCACCCCGTCGGGCACGGCCAACGCCCGCCCGACGGGCTCCCCGAGGAGCTCGAGCGTGCCGGCGTCGGGCACCGCGAGACCGAGCACGAGCCCGAGAAGCGTCGTCTTGCCCGCGCCGTTCGGCCCGACGAGCCCGTGCACCTCGCCCTCGGCGACATCGAGGTCGACCCCGTCCAGGGCGACGACCTCGCCGAAGGACTTGGTGAGCTGGCGGGCCCGGACGGCCGGCGTCGTCTGCATGTCGATCCCCATCGGTGGACGAAACGGACACCGAGGAACCTAGGGACGGGCGCCTGAATCGACGCGGCGCGGGGACGAACTCCGCGTTAACGAGCCGGGCCGTACCGGGGCGTCGTGCAACCGGCTGTTGAGGTGCAAGAGATCGTTGACTCCGGTGCAGCAGGACGTTGAACCGGACCGCCTGCGGCCCCGAGGATGGCCCGTCGCAGGTCCTCCTCGGACACCCCGACGGCGAGGCGCACGCTGGCCAGGACCCGCTCGAGCGCGGCCCGGCCCACCTCGGGGCTCACCGGCACCCAGTCGGTGACCAGCTCCCGCGCTCCCGGGTCGTGACCCATCCAGACGTCGAGCCGCCAGCCCGCTGGCAGCGAGACGGTGAGGTCGCCGTCGTCGGCGAGCCGGAGGCAGCCCAACGTCACCGGCGCCGAGCACAGCAGCACGTGGCGGAGCCGGCCGCGCCACCGCAGCGTCATCGGGCCGGGCACGGCGGCGCGCCCCACGGGACGCGCCACCACCGTGACGGGTCCGATCCAGAAGTCGGGGACGGCCGCGGCGACCGCCCCGGGGCGCAGGTCGGAGGTGCGCACGGGTTCGAAGCAGCTGGTGCCGAACGCGTCGTACGACCGGTCGAGCAGGGCCGCCAGGTGGGGCACCCGACCGCGCCGGCCGGTCTCGTAGTTGTGGATCTGCATGGCCGAGACCGCCGACGGCGCCGTCCCCGGTACGGCCGGACGCCGGTCCTCGCCCCGGAGCAGGCGCGTGGCCACCTGCGCGGCATCGGCCTGCGACAACCCCCGGGCCTCACGTAGGCGCCGGTGGAGGGCACGCCAGCCCTCGGGGGTTCGTGGCGGCGCCGGGTCGTGGACGCCGCGGGGTGGCTGGAGGTCGGTGCCCCGATGCCACTGCGCCTCGAGAGCGTCCCAGCGGGCAGCGTCCACGAGTCCCCGCAGCCGCGCCCGAAGCGCGGTCACGTCTCCCCCGGCCAGGCGCTGGACACCGTCCACGAGCAGGTCGAGCATCGGGTCGCCCGGGTGGGTCAGCACGACGTCCCGGAGCCCGACCGAGGACACCGTCGGCACACCGAGCCAGTCCGGCGGCACCCCGCGGCCGAAGTCGACCCACACGGGCTCCTCCGTCTGCACCGTGACCGCCCAGTTCGGGTCGAGGCGTGGCGCGACCATGAAGAGGCCCTCGGGCCCGACCTCGTGGTCGAGTCCGAAGGCGAACACGCGAAGGCGCGCGAGCCCCCGGACCCGCCCGGCCGACCGCGGCCTGATCCACGCCCACACCGGGCCGGTGTCGTCGTGGAACGCGTGCGCCCAGCGGGTGCGCGGCTCCAGCAGCATCGTGCCGACGGCGACGCACAGGCCGACGAGGCAGCCCCCGGCCGCGAGGACGACGTCGAGCTCCTCCAGGGCGGGCAGCGGGATGCCGCGGACCCCGGTCTCCCAGGCGCTCACGGCCGCAGACGTGACGCCCAGTCGCTCACCGAGCTCGGCCTGGGTGCGACCGTTCGCCCGGCGCCACGCTCGCAGCAGCGACCCCGGTGAGCTCAGCACGACACGTCAGGCTAGGCCCGGGACGTGAACGGCGGACGACGCGCCCGAGGCGCCCGGGAGAACGAGGCCGGGAGAACGAGGCCGGGAGAACGAGCCCGGGGCCGTACCCGGTCGGGTACGGCCCCGGTGCGTTCGCTCCGGACGACGGATCCTCAGGGGCTCTTCGTCGCGCTGCCCTGCGGAGCGGCCGCCGCGGCCCGCTGCAGGGCCTGCTCGAGACGCGCCTGCGCCTGCCCGTAGGCCGCGAAGTCGCCGCGCTTGAGCGCCGCCTCCCCCTCGGTGTAGGCCGCCTGGGCGTCCTTGATCGCCTGGGCCAGCGCCGCCGCGTCGGGCGTGCCCGTCGGGGCCGGCTGCGACGTCGTCGGGTTCGGCGTCGACGTGCCGGTGGGCGTGGGGGTCGGCGTACCGCCGGTGCCCGGCGTCGACGGCGTGTTCGTGCCCGTGTCGCCGGCCGACGCGCCCGACTGACCCTCGAAGAGGTCGTTGAGGGCGAGGTCGAGCGAGCCGGCCCAGGCGATCTTGTTGCCGAACGAGACGGCGACGGCGACCAGGCGCGGGTAGGAACCCGACTGCGCCTTGGCCTGGGAGTAGATCGGCTGGACGTAGAGCAGGCCACCGCCGACCGGCAGCGTCAGCTGGTTGCCGAAGATGACGGAGTTGCCGTTGGAGTTGGTCGTGCCGATGTACTGCGCCAGGGTGGTCGGCAGCTCCGGATCCTTGGAGGACACCGCGGAGCTGCGCATCGCGTTGTACACCTGACCGGGCCCGTTGACCGTGCCGCCGGTGGTCTCCAGCAGCCGCATCGTGCCGTACTGGGGTGACCTCTTGCCGGTCTCGGACCCCGCGTCGCCATCGACGGCGAGGAAGCCCGACAGGACGTTCCGGTCACCGGTCGGCATGAACGTGGAGGTCAGCGAGAACGCCGGGCTCGACTGGCCCGGCATCGCGAGCGACAGGTAGTACGGCGGCTGGACGAACTCCGTCTGGGACGGGTCCTCCGGCACCTGCCAGAAGTTCTGGCCGCCGTAGAAGGAGTTCGCGTCGTTGTCGTGGTACTTCTGCAGCAGCTGACGCTGGACCTTGAAGAGGTCCTCCGGGTAGCGCAGGTGCTCCATGAGCGAGCCCTTGATGTCGGACAACGGCTTGACCGTGCCCGGGAAGATCGCCATCCAGGCCTTGAGGATCGGGTCCTGCTCGTCCCACTGGTAGAGCGTGACCGAGCCGTCGTAGGCGTCGACGGTGGCCTTGACCGAGTTGCGCACGTAGTTGACCTGCCCGCCCTGCACGGCACGGACCGCGGTGCGGGTGCTCGTCACGGCGTCCTCGGTGGCGGCGTCGAGGGTCGTGGTCTGCGAGTAGGGGTAGTTGGCCGACGTCGTGTAGCCGTCGAGGATCCACTGCACCCGCCCGTCGACGACCGCCGGGTAGGCGTTGCCGTCGAGGGTGAGCCACGGGGCGACGCGCTGCACGCGCTCGCGCGGCGTGCGGTAGTCGAGGATGCGGGAATCGTTCGTCACCGCGTCGGAGAGCAGGAAGTTGATCTCGCGGTACTTGATCGCGTAGGCGAGCCGGCGCAGCCCGTCGAGCTGGACGCCGCCCGTGCCCTGGTAGGCGTACTGGATCTGCCCGGTGCCCTTGGGGTCCGGGTAGTCGAACTCCTTCTTGCCACCGCCGACGATCGAGTAGTCGGGCGAGTACTCGCCGAAGTAGATCCGCGGCTCGTACTTGCCGAGGGCGCCCTGGGTGCCGATCTGCGACTCGAAGAAGGTCGGTGCGCCGTCGTCGTCGCGGGTGTTGCCCTTGGCCGCGACGACGCCGTAGCCGTGGGTGTAGACCGTGTGGTCGTTGAGCCAGTTGCGCTGCCCCTCGGGCACACCGTTGAGGTCTAGCTCGCGGGCCGCGATGACGGTGTCCTGCGACTTCCCGTCGATCTTGTACCGGTCGACGTCGAGGACGTCGGCGAACTGGTAGTAGCCCTTGCTCGCCTCGAGCTGCTTGAACGTCGGGCTGACGATGTTCGGGTCGATGAGGCGGATGCCCGGGACGGTGGCGGCGTCGCTGCGCAGGGCGTTCGGCTGCGCCACGGTCTTGGTGTCGTAGGGCTTGACGTCGATCTTGTCGAAGCCGTACGCCGCCCTCGTCGCGTCGATGTTGCGTTTGATGTACGGCACCTCGAGGGACTTCTCCGACGGGCGCACCTTGAGCGACTGGATGAGTGCCGGGTAGATGCCGCCGACGGCCACGACGATGACGGCCAGCACCGCGACGCCGACGACCGGCAGGCGCCAGGACCGGGTCCAGATGACGGTGAGGAACATCAGGGCGCACATGACGGCAGCCAGCGCGAGGATCCCCTTGGTGGGGATGTCGGCGTGCGCCTGCGTGTACTGGATGCCGGTGACCTTCGTGCTCTGCGCCGTGGCCAGGTTGTAGCGGTCGACCCAGAAGGCGACGCCGCGCACGAGCACGAGGGCCGCGGCGATGACCGACAGGTGCACCCGGGCCGCCTGCGTCGAGCGCATCCTCTGGCTCGCGACGATGCCGCCGTAGAGGTAGTGCGTGAAGGCCGCGGTGATGAAGCCGATGACGAGGATCATCGTGAGGAACGCGATGACGAAGTTGATCCACGGCAGGTCGAAGACGAAGAAGCCGACGTCGAGATGGAACTCGGGGTCGGTGGCCCCGAACGGGCTGCCGTTGCGCCACAGGAGGAAGGTGTCCCACTGCGTCGCGGCGGACAGCCCCGCGAAGAGACCGATCGCGAGCGGGGCGGCGACGGTGGCCGTGCGGCGCATCGGCTCGACGAGCTGCCGGTAGTGCTCCATCGCCTGGGTGTCGGGCGACGGCGCGTAGATCGGACGCGTGCGGTAGGCGACGTGGATGCTCGACCACACGACGGCGGCGGTGAGCAGGCCGCCGACGACGCCGAGGACGACCTTCGTCACCAGCTGCGTGGTGAAGACGGAGGAGAACGAGACCGACTGGTACCAGAGCACCTCGGTCCAGAACTGGGCCGCGATCGCCAGGACCACGACGAGGGCCCCGGCGACGACGAGGGCGGTGACGAGCGGACGCCGTGCGGGCGTCAACGTCGGGCCGTCGGGGCGCCGCGGGGGGCCCGCGTCGCCGTCGTCGAAGTTGCGCGGAGGTGGACCGAAGTTGCTGTCGCTCACGTGGAGTTGCCTCGGGTGCTGGGGCGGGCAGGGCGGTCGGGCGGGTTCGGCTCCGCCGACGGCAGCGGCCGGGGCCGCCAGCCAAACCATAACCCGGCGACCCGTGCGCTTCGCCGAGCCGATACCGCACCGTGACGTGGGCGGGCCGTGGGCGGGTCGTGGACAGGTGGTGGGCGGGTCCGAGGACGGTGGTGGCGGCGTCATGCGGCAGCATGGACGCGTGACCTCCCAGCCCGTCATCGATCCCCTCTCCGTCGCCGCCCTCGACACCGAGCGCCACGTCGCAGCGTCCGGCTGGGACCAACCCGCCCGGCTCTTCGCGCTCGTGCGCACCGCCGACCTGCTCGAGCGCGAACCCCAGCTCCGCGCCGGCATGGGCCCCGCCGACCTCGCCGAGGGCGCGCTGACCGCCATCGAGCAGGAGGGCCTGGCGCAGACGAGCTCGCTCGAGACGCTGCTCGGCCGGATCGCCTGGCCGGCGGAGGTCGACGGCTGCGCCTTCGCCATCGAGCGGATGGTCGTGCCGCCCGAGGCCGAGCGTGACCTGCCGAACCGGCCCGACGACGCCGTCGAGGCCCTCGCCTCCCACCCCGACCGCAAGGACGTGCGCCTGCTCGTCGCGGTGCTGCGCGACGGCTCCTCGATCTGCCTGCTGCGTCAGCGCGAGCACGACTCCGACGATGCCGTGGCCACCGGACGCGACCTCGCGCCGGGCCTCGTCGAGGCGCTGCGCGCGACGCTGGCGGACTGACCGCCCATCTCGGCCGCCCGGCCGGGTCGCGACGACCCGGCGGCGCCGGGTCAGCGCCGGCTCAGCAGTGCGGCAGCGAGCCCGTCTTGTCGCTCGCGATCGCCTCGACCGCGCTCCTGGCCTGGTCGAAGGTCGACACCTTGACGACGTTCAGGCCGTCGGGCACGTGGTCGACGACCTCGTCGCAGTTGTCGGCCGGCGCAAGGAACCACGTGGCGCCGTCGGCGCGGGCACCGGCGAGCTTCTGGCGGATCCCGCCGATCGGGCCGACGTTGCCGCTGTCGTCGATGGTGCCGGTGCCGGCGATCTGGTGGTTGTTCGCGAGCGCACCGGGCGTCAGCTTGTCGTAGATGCCGAGGCTGAACATCAGGCCGGCGGACGGGCCGCCGATCGAGCCGGCGTCGATCTTGACCGTGGCCGGGAAGTCGTGCTCCAGGCTGAGGACGACGCCGAGCGCGGTGCGTCCGCCCTGGCCCTCGATCGTCGGGACGCTGACGGTGACGTCCTTGCCGTCGCGCACGACCGTCAGCTCGACGGTGTCGCCGGGGCGGCGTTGCTGCAGCGCGGTGCGGACGTCGTCGGCCGAGGTGATCTCGGTGTCGCCGACACGGACGATGCGGTCCTTGGGCTTGAGCAGGTCCTTGGCCTTGGACTGCTCGCTCAGCTGGGCGATGACGATGTGCGTCGGCACGTCCTTGCCGATCGCACGCAGAGCCACGGCGGTGGCCTCCTCCTGCGAGCCGGCCATCTGGACGGCGTTCTCCTCGGCGACCTGCTCCTCGCTGACCTTCGGGTCGAAGACGTCGTCGACCGGGTAGACATCGCGGGCCGGGTCGATCCACGCGCGCAGCACGTCCCACAGGTCGACCGGGTAGCCGGGGCCACCCTCGACGCGGACCGTCGTGAACCGCAGGGCGCCGTCGGTGGGGTACGTGGGCAGGCCCGAGACCGAGATGATCGGGGTTTTCTTGCCGTCGGCCGAGACGCCGAGAGTGTCCTGGGTCGGGCCGGGGCTCATGACGGCGTAGGGCAGGTGCACGAGCGAGCCGACGACCATCGCCACGAGGAAGGCGAAGAAGAGGCCGAGGACCACCTTGTTGCCGCGCGTCAGCCGGCCGTCGTCGACGGTGCTCGCGCCCGCGCCGCCCGGACCCGAGCCGTCGAGCGGCGCGCCGGGGAACGTGCCGGGCTGGTCGGCCGGCACCCGCTTGATGGTCCTCACGGCAGTCCGACCCATTCGTCGGCGCCGTCGGTGAACTGCTGGTGCTTCCAGATGGGGACGCTCGCCTTGAACTCGTCGATGAGGGTGCGGCACACCTCGAACGCCTCGCCCCGGTGCTCGGCGCTGACGCCGACGACGACCGCGACGTCGCCCACCTCGAGGTGGCCGACGCGGTGGACGACGGCGATCCGCACGACCCGGCCGTCGGCCGCGAGCTTCTCGGCGAGCTCGCGCGCGACGTCGGCGGCCTGCGGGTGCGCCGTGTAGTCGAGGTGGCTGACGCCCTTGGCCTCCGGGGAATCAGAGGCGTCCGGGGACGCGTCGGCCGGGCCGTCGTGGTCGCGGACGGTCCCCACGAAGAGGCACGTGCCGCCCGCGCGGGGGTCGGACACGCTCGCGAGCACCTCGTCGACCGACAGGGGTGCCTCGCGGATCTCGGCAAGGGTGACCGTCACGCGGGCCATCGTATGCTGCCCGGCCGTGGGATGCGCCCGCTGTGGGCGACGGCGGGGGAACCAACCGGACGCGTCCGTGGTTGTCTTGGATAGACAACCGACAGCGGCGATGGGGATGAGCAGGATGGCCGACGACCAGGGCCCCCGCAAGGACGACGGACAGGACGCCGGGCAGGGCGACGCGCCGGGCGAGCGACCGGGCGACGGGCAGCACGAGCAGCACGAGCAGCACGAGCAGCACGAGCAGGACGCGCAGGCCGAGGACGAGGGCCGCACCCCCGACGCCGGGGCGTCGGAGCCGAGCCAGTCCAGCGAGTCCTCGATGCCGTCGATGCCTGCGGTGCCCCCCGACCCGTCGAGCCTCTTCGGCGCCGACAGCCCGTTCGGGCTGCCGCTGCGCCGGCCGGGCGCCGGCGGCGACCTGCCCACCGGCGACCTGCCCACCGGTGACCTTGGCGCCATGCTCGAGCACGTCCTCGGCGAGGCTGCGGGCAACCCCGAGCTCGCAGAGGCGATGCGCAGCATGGGCGTCGACCTCACCGACCCCGCCACGCAGGCCGCGATGCGCGCCCAGCTCGGCAGCTTCATGGCCGCCCAGGACTCCCCCACCGGCTCGCGCGACCTCGCCACCGACGTCGCCCGCAAGCACGTGAGTGCTGCCGAGGGCAACGACGTGCACGACGACGCGGCCTCGCGGGCGGTCATGGACGCGGTGTCGGTCGCCTCGCTGTGGCTCGACGAGGAGACGACGCTGTCGACGCCGGCCTGGCGGGCCACCGGTCTGAGCCGGGCCGA
This sequence comes from Intrasporangium zincisolvens, assembly GCF_034724055.1. Taxonomy (NCBI): domain Bacteria; kingdom Bacillati; phylum Actinomycetota; class Actinomycetes; order Micrococcales; family Intrasporangiaceae; genus Intrasporangium; species Intrasporangium zincisolvens. Next base: position 328,829 of record NZ_JAWIIL010000002.1, on the reverse strand, counting down.
GTGGGTCGAGGCGACGATGCCGCGCTGGTTCGAGCTCATCGAGCCGGTCTCCGACGGGGTCACCGCCGCGACGTCGGATGCCTTGCGCAAGCAGGTCGGCGAGCTCGGTCCCGAGGCCTTCGGCGACGCGCTCCCGCCGGGGCTGCCGGCCGGCTTCGACCCGCGTGCCATGGTCGACCAGTGGGCCCCGATGCTCGGCAACCTCAGCCGGCAGATGTTCTCGGCCCAGCTCGGCCAGGCCGTCGGCACGCTGGCCACCGAGGTCGTCGGCGGCACGGAGGTCGGGCTCCCCCTGACCGAGCCCGGCCTCGTCGCTCTGCTGCCGGGCAACGTGGCGGCTCTCGCCGACTCCCTCGAGATCGACGTCGCGCAGGTGCGCCTCTACCTCGCGGTCCGCGAGGCCGCCCGCATCCGGCTCTTCGCCGAGGTGCCGTGGCTCGGGCCGCAGCTGCTGTCGGCCGTGTCCGACTACGCCCGCAACATCACGATCGACACCGACGCCATCGAGTCGGCGCTGTCGACGATCGACCCCTCCGACCCCGAGGCGCTGCGGGCCGCCTTGCAGGGCAACCTGTTCCGCCCCCAGCCCACGACCGCCCAGCAGGCGGCCCTCGACCGGCTCGAGACGCTCCTCGCCCTCGCCGAGGGGTGGGTCGACCACGTCACCGACCGCGCCACCGCGCGGCACCTGCCACAGTCGGCCGCCCTCGCCGAGACGATCCGCCGGCGTCGGGTCGGGGGCGCGGCGCAGAAGACGTTCGCGGGGCTCGTCGGCCTCGAGCTGCGACCGCGACGGCTGCGCGACGCCGCCAACCTCTGGGCCGCGCTGGAGAGCGCCGGCGGTGCCGAGCTGCGCGACGGCCGCTGGGCCCACCCCGACCTCGCCCCCACGTCGGCCGACCTCGACGACCCGATCGGGTACGTCGAGCGTGTCCAGGGCGGCTCGGCCGCCGGCCCGGGCGAGAGTTCCGGTGCCGGCGAGCTCGGTGACCTCGACGCCGTCCTGCGCGGCATCCTCGAGGACGCCGACCGCGAGCACCGGAGTGGCACGTCGGACGCGCCTGACGAGTCGGGCGAGGAGCCCGGCAACGAGCCCCGCGACGAGCCCGGCCCGCCGCGGTGACCGCCGCCCGGCACCCGGGGCCGGCGAGTGCGCGCGAGGCTGACGGTTCGGCCGACGTCGAGCGCGCCTGGCTGCGCCTGCGGGCCGATGCCGTCGAGCGGCTCGAGGCGTGGGACGCCCCCGACGCCGGGCAGGAGCGCCTCCGCGCCGAGTTCCTGGCCCACCTCGCCGCGCACCCCGACGCGATGAGCAAGCAGGGTCCGCCCGCGCACCTGACCGGGAGCGTCGTCGTGCTCGACGCGGAGGGCACGTCGACGCTGCTCACCCACCACCGCCGGGCGCTGGCGTGGTTCCAGCTCGGCGGACACTACGAGGCCGGTGACGTGTCGGTGTGGCACGCGGCGCGTCGCGAGGCCACGGAGGAGTCGGGCATCGACGGGCTCACCGTGCTGCCCGGGATCGTCCAGCTCGACCGGCACGAGCTCGTCGGCGACTTCGGCAGATGTCGGGAGCACCTCGACGTGCGCTTCGCCGCGGTGGTGCCCCGTGACGCCCGAGCCCGCGTCAGCGAGGAGTCGCTCGACGTGCGCTGGTGGCCCGTCGACGACCTGCCCGAGGGCACCCGTGACGAGCTGCGGCCGCTCGTCGACGCGGGGCTGCGCGCCCTGCACGGCTGACGCGTCGGCCCGCACCCCCACCGGAACGAGGCCGTGGCTGCCGGCTGTCAGTCGTCGCTGAGGTCGAGCCCGGCCGCCGCGGAGACGCCCTGGAGGTAGCCACGCGCCCGCTCGAGGCGCGGGTAGCCCTGGAGCAGCACCCAGAACTGCGGGCCGTGCCCGGGCTGGAGCAGGTGGGCGAGCTCGTGGAGCAGGACGTAGTCGATCACCCACGACGGCATGCCGTGCAGCTTGTCGGACAGGCGGATCGTGCCGTCGGCCGGCGTGCACGAGCCCCAGCGGCTCGCCTGGTTGCCGACCCAGCGCACGCTCGAGGGGACGGCCCGACCGCCGAGGTGCTCGCGGGACAGCTCGAGGGCCCGGCGCTGCAGGTCGGTGTCGCTGCGCTGCCGGCGCTTCTCCGACGCCGCGACGCGGGCGACCATCGTGCGCACCCACTCCCCCTCCTCGGCGCGGCTCATCCGCGCCGGGACGAGGACGACGAGCCGCCCCTCCTGGCGGTAGGCCGAGACCGTGCGGCGACGACGCGGGCTGCGGCGGACCTCGACGGCGACACCGTCGACCACCGTGTGCACCACCTCGCGCGACGCGACTGCCATAGGGGCAGGCTAGGCCAGCCCGCCGACAGCGGGCGGGAGCACGCAGCGGACTCGCGGGAGCCGCCCGGCTGCCCGCGTCGCCTCCCCCTACCCACCGCCGCCCCGGAGATGCACCCATCGCCTCCCCCCGTCGAGTGAGCACCCCGCCCCACCCGTCACTCAGCCCCCGCCGGCACCACCTGATCAAGTGACCACCCCGCCCCACCCGTCACTCAGCCCCCGCCGGCACCACCTCGTCGAGTGAGCACCCAGCCCCACGCGTCACTTCCCTCCCGCCAGTCACTGGTACGGGAGTGACGGAGTGCTCACTCGATGGGGTTTCGGGCGCCGGGGTGCCGCAGCTCGCGGGACCCGCCCGCCCCCTGCACGCGGCCCGGCTCGGGTCGTGCTCGGGTCGTGCTCGGGTCGTGCTCACGCCGTGCTCACGCCGTGCTCACGTCGTGCTCACCGTGTCGTACCGGCGCCCGAGGCGGCGAGAGCGGTGCCGAGCACGGCTTGTACCTCATCGGCGACGCGCGCGCCCAGCGGGGGATGAGCATGATTTCGTGCTCAGCGTGCTCTAGGGTTGCAGGAGTCGAGGCGCCCGTCGGATGGGCGCCAGCTACAAGGAGACACCAATGGCTGACGAGACCTACAAGGGCGAGTTCTACTGCGTGAAGTGCAAGGAGAAGCGCGAGGCCGAGGGCAAGGTTGTCGTTTCCGACAACGGTCGCCGCATGGCCAAGGGCCAGTGCCCCGTCTGTGGCACGAACCTCAACCGCATTCTGGGCAAGGCCTGACCAGGTCGCGACGGCGTCGCTGACGCCGTACTTCGAGGGGCGGGACCCGAACGGGTCCCGCCCCTCGTGCGTGCCCGGGACCTGTGGACGACGCGCCCGCGTCCCGACGCGCCCCTGCCAGCCTGAGCGGACCCGGACACCCGCCCGACGGGCGCCGGTCCACCGCCCGAGCTGCCCTGGAGGTCCCGATGTCCCCCTCCCCGGTCCCCGACCGTCCCCGCCTGCCGGCGTGGTTGCGCCCCTACGTGCGTCGGCCCGGCGAGGTCCAGTTCGGCCTGCGGCCAGGCGCGCCCGTCGTCGAGGGCGTCACACCGCAGGAGGCGGCCCTGCTCGCCGGCCTCGACGGGTCCCTGACACGCGAGCAGACCTACGCCGTCGCGGCCGACGCGGGTGTCGCCCGCAGGCGCTGGCGCGACGTCCTCCTGCTCGCCACGTCCCTCGGCGTCCTCGTCGACGCGGCGCGGGTCGTCGGCACCGGGCCGCGCGGTCCACACGGCGTCGAGGCCCCGGGACCGGTTCCTTCCGCTTCGCCGTCCTCCACTGCCGAACGACGCCGCGTCCTCGTCGACGGCGACGCGTCCCTGGCCGCCGACGTCGCCGCCGCGCTGTGCGACGCCGGGTCCGCCCTCGTCGTCAGCGAACGGTCGGACGTCGACGTCGCCGTCGCGGACCCCGGCCGCGACGCGCCCGCCCTCGTGGTGCTCGTCGGCGCTCCCCTCGTCGACCCGCGCCGGGGCGACGTCTGGCTGCGGCACGGCGTCCCGCACCTGCCGGTGAGCGGCGCCGGGCCCGCGGCCACCGTTGGCCCGCTCGTGACGGCGGACGGCTCCGGCCCGTGCCTCTGGTGCCTGGAGCGGCACCGGACCGACCGCGACGACGCGTGGCCGACCGTCCTGACCCAGGCCATGCGCCACGACGACCCGGCGCCGGCCGGCGTCCGGGTCACCGGCACCTCGCCGTGGCGCGAGCCGCTCGCACCCGGGCTCTCCCAGCTGGTCGCGGGGGCCGTGACGCTCCTCGCCGGTCGGGTGCTGCGCGGCGACGTGCTGCCCGGCGGGGTCTCCGTGGAGGTCGGGCTGCCGTGGCCACGCATGGACCACCGGCGATGGAGCCCGCACCCGCTGTGCACGGCCCACCCGGACCGAGCCGACGCCGCGGCTCTTCGCCCCGCCTGAGGTCGGGGATCCGGGCCGTCCGTCCGAACCGTGGCCCCGAACATCTAGAGTCGGGAGCGAGCCGGAAGACCGACGCCGCGAGCCAGACCCAGGAGGTGCCCGATGACCGACCTGCCCCGCAAGGCCGTCGTGCGCTCGGCCAAGCTCGCCTCGGTGCCGCTGGGGTTCGCCGGCCGCACCGCCCTCGGCCTCGGCAAGCGCATCGGCGGCCGTCCGGCCGAGATGGTCACGGCCGAGCTGCAGGCGCGCACGGCCCAGCAGCTGTTCCAGGTGCTCGGCGAGCTCAAGGGCGGCGCCATGAAGTTCGGGCAGGCCATGTCGATCTTCGAGGCGGCCCTGCCCGAGGACCTCTCCGGGCCCTACCGGGTCATGCTGACCAAGCTGCAGGACAGCGCGCCGCCGATGCCGACGAGCTCGGTCCACGGCGTGCTGCGGGCGAGCCTCGGCGCCCGCTGGCCCACTCGGTTCATCTCGTTCGACGACCAGCCCGTGGCCTCGGCCTCGATCGGCCAGGTGCACCGGGGCGTGTGGGAGGACGGCCGGGAGGTCGCCGTCAAGATCCAGTACCCCGGTGCCGGCGCGGCCCTCATGAGCGACCTGCGCCAGATCTCGCGCGTGGCCAAGGTGGCCGCCGGCTGGGTGCCCGGCATCGAGCTCGGCCCGATCCTCGAGGAGCTGCGCGAGCGGATGGCCGAGGAGCTCGACTACCGCCTCGAGGCGCAGTCGCAGCGGGCCTTCGCCGCCGCGTTCCGCGACGACCCCGAGTTCGCGGTGCCAGACGTCGTCGAGGGCGCCGAGCACGTCATCGTCTCCGAGTGGCTCGAGGGCCTGCCGCTCTCGCGCATCATCGAGTCGGGCACGCCGGAGCAGCGCGACGCCGCGTCGCAGCTCTACCTCGAGTTCCTCCTCGCGGGGCCGGCCCGCGCCGGGCTGCTGCACGCCGACCCGCACCCCGGCAACTTCCGCATCACGCCCGACGGCCGTCTCGGCATCATCGACTTCGGCGCCGTCAACCGGCTGCCGGGCGGCATGCCCGCCGAGATCGGCCCGCTGCTGACGACGGGCCTGAGCGGCAGCGCCGAGGAGGTCCTCGAGGGCCTGCGCGAGCTGGGCTTCGTCCGCTCGGGCATCGACATCGACGCGCAACGGCTGCTCGACTACCTCGAGCCGTTCATGGCGCCGTTCCGCACCGACGAGTTCACCTTCAGCCGCGAGTGGCTGCGCGGGGTCTTCGCCCACATCAACGACCCGCGCCAGCCGAACTACGCCGTCGCCTTCAAGCTCAACCTGCCGCGGGAGTACCTGCTCATCCACCGGGTCTGGGGCGGGGGCATCGGGGTGCTGTCGCAGCTCGGCGGGACGGTGCACGGACGCGAGGCAGTCGACGCCCTCCTGCCGGGGGCCGACCTGCCCCCGATCGAGGAGCTGCCGAACACCGAGGACCCGGGCGCGCGTACCGACGCCTGAGCGCACTGCCGCGTCAGCGTGTGCGACATCGTGGGCGGAGCAGCACACCCGACGAAACGTGCTGTGCCGCAGGGCGACTCAGGGACAATCGCGAGCGCCGCGGCTCACCACCAGGCCGGGTCCAGCTTGCTCTCGATGGAGCGGACGTTCTCGCGGCTGCAGGCCACGCACGTCCACGTCGTGCGGCCGCGCTCGGTGCCTCGGCTCCACGACAGGAGCGCCTCGGCGCGGGAGGCGACGCGTCCGCACGAGCCGCACACCATGGGGGCGTCGGCGGAGTCTGCGTCGGTGGGGCTGGTGGACGCGGCGTCCTGCGCTGCGTCGGTGTGCGAGGTGACCATGGGGATCTCCCTTCTCCTCACCTCGAGTATCCGCCGCGGACGCGCGTCGTGTGGGAGCCACGCCACAACCTGCGGGCAGGCAGGCGGGCGGAGTTGCACTCCGTTCAGCGGGAGGCGGGCGGACGCGTCGGGGAGGGGACCGCGCCCGGGAACGCGGAACCGCGGGTGACGTGCGCGTCACCCGCGGCTCGCTCACTTGCGTTCAGTTGTGTGGTGCTGGTCGTGACGTCCCGGTCGGCCGGGACCGGCGTCACTTCTGGTTGTGGCGTCGACTGGCGCGGATCTCCTGCGCGATCAGCCGGGCGCTGCGACGGATGCCGCTGCGCTCCTGGCGCTGACTGCGCTGGTTGATCCGGTCGCGAGCCAGCATCTCGAGCTGGTTCATGACGGTCTCCTCGTCTGGGAAGAATGCTGGTGGTCGTGTGGTCGGTGGTCCGGTGATCCATGTGGGTCGCGTCGCGTCACAGGGGGATCAGGCGGCCACGGGGTGCTTGCGCGGACGGCCGCGGGGTCGCTTCCTCGCGACGACGGCGCCCTGGACGAGCAGCTGCCCGCCCCAGACACCCCACGGCTCCTGGCGCTCGAGGGCGCCGGCGAGGCACTGGACCCGTGCGGGGCAGAGCCCGCAGAGGGTCTTGGCGAACTCGACGTCCTCCGGTCGCTCGGCGAACCAGAGCTCGGCGTCGTAGTCGCGGCACGGGATGGTCTCGCCGACCTGCTCGGCCTCGGTCCTCATGTCGATCAGTTCGCTCAGCTGCATCGTTCTCACCTCCGTCTCCGGGGCTCCCGTGGTGAGGCGCCCCTGCTCACTCGTTGTCGTCGTGCTCTCGGTTCGGGTCCGAAGGCCGGCACCGGTGGTGCGGGTCTCGGTCCTGCTGCTCGGCATCCGAGGAGTCATCTCTGTGTCCCTGATCTGTCGTGTCTGTCGCGGCGCCCGGTCGGGGGCCGCTGCGTGGTGGCGGTTACTGCGGTGGAGCGGCAATCGGTCCTGAAACGTGTCCGGGAAACACGAAGGCCGCGGACCCGGTGATGTCGGGTTCGCGGCCTGGAGTGAGGCTGAGGTCTGGGTGTCAGACCGGTGGCCTCCCAGAGCGGGAGCGAACGACATCGGTGGTCTTGTAGGCGGGGGCGAACGTGCGGCCGAGGACCGAGACGTCTCCCGTGATCGGGGCGCGGAGAGCGGCGACACGACCGCCCTGGGCGGCGGCGGACACAGCGGTCCCCTGGCCCTCGAACGTGGAGTGCGCAAGACGGATCGGGCCGGCAACGCGCGGACGCACGGAAAGGACGCAGGAAACTGCGTTCATCGTCATCGTGGTGATGTCCATCAGGCCGACCCTCCTATCTCTGTCTCGCGAACCCCAGCTGGCCACCTGAGCCACTGGGCTTGACGTCCTAAAGGGTACGCGGGGCGTGAGTTGCCGAACAACTCATTTAACGAAGATTTCCGAAGTTTTTTCACGCGAACTCAAGGAATCGCGGATTCCTTTGCGGCAGAACGGCTTTCCAGCAGTGGTTCTGGGTCTGCACCGCCGAGGATGGCGAGCACGTCGGCGCCGTACTGCTCGATCTTGCGGGCCCCGACGCCGCTGATGGCCGCGAGCCCGGCGTCGTCGGAGGGCGCCTCCTCGGCGATTGCGGTCAGTGTGGCGTCGGTGAAGACGACGTACGCGGGCACGCTCGCCAGGCGCGCGACGGCCAGCCGCCAGGTGCGCAGCCGCTCGAAGGTGGCCTCGTCGTAGGTGGGCGGGCACGCGTCGCACCGGCCCGTCTTGCGCTGGGCGGCGGTGGTCAGCTCGGTGCCGCAGCCGCGGCAGAAGGCCAGCCGTGCCTGCTTCGGGGCGGAGCGGCGCGAGCCGCCGCCGCTGCGGGCCTCGGCCCGGGCGCCGGACCCGAGGATGTCGGTGGCCGGCGCGAGGAAGCGCGAGACGCGTCGGGTGGCGCGGGCGCCGGGGGTGCGCGCCGAGGACCACGAGATGAGCAGCCGGCGACGGGCCCGGGTCAGGCCGACGTAGAGGAGGCGACGCTCCTCCTCGACCGCGTCGGGGCCGTCAGCCATGGAGATCGGGATGAGGCCGTCGGAGGCGCCGACGAGGAAGACGGTGTCCCACTCGAGGCCCTTGGCCGCGTGCAGGCTCGCGAGCGTGACGCCCTGGACGGCCGGCGCGTGCTGCTCGGCCGCGCGCCGGTCGAGCTCGGCGACGAGCTCGGGCAGACGGGCCTCGGGCGCGGCGGCCGTCATGTCGTCGGCCAGCGTCGCGAGGGCGCTCAGCGACTCCCAGCGCTCTCGCGTCGCTCCCCCGCCCGACGGGGGCTCCGGCGACCAGCCGGCGCCGGTGATGACGTCGCGGGTGATGCTGCCGAGCGACTTCTCGCCGTCGTCGCTGCGGGCGGCCCCGCGCAGCAGCAGGATCGCGTCGCGCACCTCCTTGCGCGCGAAGAACCGCTCGCCGCCGCGCACGAGGTAGGGCACGTCGGCGTCGGTGAGCGCCGACTCGAAGGCCGCGGACTGGGCGTTGGTGCGGAACAGCACGGCGATCTCGGCCGCCTCGTGGCCGTCGTCGACGAGGGCACGGATGCGGGCGGCGACCGCTGCGGCCTCGGCCGGGTCGTCGGCGTGCGACAGCAGCTCGGGAACGGGGCCGTTCTCGCCCTGGGCCTGCAGCCGTACCGCTCCCTCGCGGGCCGCCTGGGTGCCCGAGCCGACGATGGTGTTGGCGAGCGTGACGATCTGCGGTGAGGACCGGTAGTTGCGCACGAGCCGCACGACGTGCGCCCCGCGGAAGCGCTTGGGGAAACCGACGAGGTGGCGCGGGCTGGCCCCGGTGAAGGAGTAGATGGTCTGGGCGGGGTCACCGACGACCGTGATGTCGGTGCGCTCGCCGAGCCAGAGGTCGAGCAGCCGCTGCTGGAGGTCGTTGACGTCCTGGTACTCGTCGACGACGAACTGCCGGTACTGGGAGCGGACCGTGCGAGCGATGTCGTCGCGCTCGTCGAGGATGCCGACGGTGAGCAGCAGGACGTCCTCGAAGTCGATGACGCCGCGGCGCTGCTTGACGTCCTCGTAGGCCTCGAAGAGGCGCGCCATCGCCGTGTGGTCGACGCCGGGGGGCTCGCGGCGGGCCTCACGGGCTCGCGTCGCGTAGGACTGGGGCGTCAGGAGGTTGACCTTGGCCCACTCGACCTCGGCGGCGAGGTCGCGGATCGTCGTGCGGTCGAACTGCATCCGCAGCCGCGAGGCGGCCTCGGCGACGGCCGGCGCCTTGTGGCTCATGACCTCCGGGGCCGCCCCACCGATGGCCTGCGGCCAGAAGTAGTGCAGCTGGCGCAGCGCCGCGGCGTGGAAGGTGCGGGCCTGGACCCCACCCACGCCGAGGCCGCGCAGGCGGGTGCGCATCTCCCCCGCCGCGCGGGCCGTGAAGGTCAGGGCGAGGACGCGCTGGGGCTGCTGGGCGCCGGAGTGGACCGCGTAGGCGATGCGGTGCGTGATGGCGCGCGTCTTGCCCGTGCCGGCACCGGCGAGGATGCAGAGGGGGCCGGCCGGGGCGACGGCGACCTCGCGCTGCTCGGGGTCGAGGCCGGCGAGGATGTCGTCGGCCGAGCGAGCCGGCGCGGCGGTAGGTGCGGGGCCTGCGGGGCGTGCGGGGTTCAGGAGGGATCACCCTTCGAGCGGTGGGGTTCGGCCGCGGCGGCGAGGACGTCGGCGGCGTGGTCGGGCACGTAGTTCTGGTCGCCCTGGGGCGGGCGCTCGTACCCGCGCGGGGCCGGACGCTTGGGCACCGGAGGCACGTCGGGCGTCATCGGCTCGTGCGGGATGGAGGTGAGCAGGTGGTGCATGACGTTGACCCGCGAGCGCCGCTTGTCCTCGGACTCGACGACGTGCCACGGCGCCCAGAGGGTGCTCGTCGCGGCCATCATGAGGTCCTTGGCCTGGGAGTAGTCCTCCCACCGGGTGATGGACTCGAGGTCCATCGGCGAGAGCTTCCACTGGCGCATGGGGTCCTTGGCACGCGACCGGAAGCGCCGCTCCTGCTCGACGTCGGAGACGCTGAACCAGTACTTGCGCAGGATGATGCCGTCCTCGACGAGCATCTGCTCGAAGACGGGCGCCTGGGCCAGGAAGCGGTGGTACTGCTCGTCGGTGCAGAAGCCCATGACCCGCTCGACGCCGGCGCGGTTGTACCAGGAGCGGTCGAACAGGACGATCTCGCCGGCCGCGGGCAGGTGCGAGACGTAGCGCTGGAAGTACCACTGGCTGCGCTCGCGGTCGGTGGGCGCGGGCAGGGCGGCGATGCGGGCGACGCGTGGGTTGAGGTACTCGGTGATGCGCTTGATCGACGAACCCTTGCCGGCGGCATCGCGCCCCTCGAACACGACGACGACGCGCTGCCCGGTGGCCCGGACCCACTCCTGGAAGGAAACGAGCTCGGACTGCAGGCGCCGGACCTCGGCCTCGTAGACCCCGATGTCCATCTTCCGGGGTCGTTTTGCACCGCGCGAGGCCATGGAGTCATCCTTGCATCGAGGGACGACACGTGCGACGGGTCGTCCCCAGCCGGCACGAGAAGCGTGCGGCGACGCAGTTCCGGCCGCACGCAGGCCGGACGAGGAGAAGGAACGGCATGCCGAAGGTCACCCCCGACGAGGGCTCGATCACGATGTTCACGACGACGTGGTGCGGCTACTGCACCCGGCTCAAGGGCCAGCTGACGCGTGAGGGCGTGCCGTTCACCGAGATCGACCTCGAGGCCAACCCCGAGCACGTCGACTACGTCGAGCAGGTCAACGCCGGCAACCGCACCGTCCCCACCGTCGTGTTCCCTGACGGCACGGCTGCCACGAACCCCTCTCTCGCCGAGGTCAAGCAGCGCCTCGCCAGCTGACGCGTCCGGCGCACGTCACCAGCGCGGCGACGCGCCACCGGTGACCGACTCGACGGTGGCGCCGAGCCAGCGCTCGATGATCCGCTTGGCGATGGAGATCCCGCTCGGCGTGCGGATCGTGCCGCCCACGAGCAGGTCGCGGTACTCCGCGCGCGTGACCCACCGGGCCTCGACGATCTCGGCCAGGTCGAGGACGAGGTCGGTCGTGGTCGTCGTGGCCGCGAAGCCGATCATGACCGACGAGGGGAACGGCCACGGCTGGTTGCCGAGGTAGCGGGCGCCGTCGATGCCGATGCCGACCTCCTCGCGGACCTCGCGCGCCACGGCGGCCTCGAAGGACTCCCCCGGCTCGACGAAGCCGGCGAGCACCGAGAAACGCCCCTCCGGCCACTGCGGGCCCCGGCCGAGCAGGAGCCGGTCGTCGGGGTCGACGACCGACATGATGACGGCGGGGTCGGTTCGCGGGTAGTGCTCGCTGCCGTCGGCCGTGCACCGGCGCACCCAGCCGGCCTGGACGGCCTCCGTCGGCGCACCGCAGCGGGGGCAGAACCGGTGAGATGCGTGCCAGTGGGCGAGGGCGAGCGCCGTGGTGAAGACCCCGGCGTCGCGCACGTCCATCGCCTCGGCCGCCTGCCGCAGCGTCAGCCAGCCGTCCGACGCGTCGGACGGCTGGGCCGGGTCGGTCCCGTCCGTCGCCCGGTCGGGTGCCGGCACGACGACGGCCACGTGGGCCACCCCGTCGGCGTCGCGCCCGAGGTGCAGGACGAGCCGGTCGGCGTCGCCGGGCTCGGGGGTGCGGGAGGACAGGGCGAGCGCACCACGTCCGTCGTCGACCGTGTGGAGACGATCGCCGCGGACCTCGACGACGACGGTGCGCGGGTCGGTGAGGAGTGTCTCCACGGCATCGGGACGCGCTCGCTCGTGGGAGACGCGGTCGAGGGTGCCCCGGGAGAGCGCGAGATCGTGCAGGGTGTCGTCGACCTGGGCCACGCCCCCACCCTAGGACGCGTTCCGCGACCCCGCGCAGGGGCGTCCCCGCGGCGGCAGCGACCCGGCGGCGCGACCGGGCGCGCACACCCCGCCTCCCACGATCGGGTGCACGCGCGGCCTACCGTGGGCGCGTGACGCGCAGCCCCTTGTTCCTCGCCGCCCTGGCGAGCTCTGCCGTGCCGGGCCTCGACCCGGTCTCGGTCCGGGGCGTCGCCGCGCTCGCCGACGACCGCTTCGAGATCGCCCACGTGCGCGACCGCCAGGAGCGTGAGTGGGTCGTCAAGGTGCCGCGCACGCCCGGAGCCGGAGCGCAGCTCGACGACGTCGTCGCTCTCTCGGCCCTGCTCGCCCGGCGCCTCGACCTCGCCGTGCCGGCCTACCACGGCCACGCGCCCGTCGCCGAGGGCCGTGCCGCCGTGTACCCGCGCCTGCAGGGCCGTCCGCTCGACTTCACGGCCCTGCAGCCCGGCCCGCTCGCCGAGGCCGTCGGTCGTGCGCTCGCCCACGTGCACAACGTCGAGCACCTCCTCTACGAGGAGGCCGGCCGACCCACCTACGACGCCGAGACGCACCGGCACCGGCGGCTGTCCGACCTCGACCGGGCCGCCGCCACCGGACACGTCCCGACCGGGCTGCTGACTCGCTGGGAGCGTCAGCTCGAGGACGTCTCGGTGTGGCGGTTCGCCCCCACGGCCGTGCACGGCACGTTCACCGGCCCCAACGTGCTCGCCGAGTTCGACGACGACGAGGACGCCTCGACGGGGCGCGTCGTGGGCCTGCTCGCGTGGGAGGAGTCGCGCGTCGGCGACCCTGCCGACGACTTCGCCGACCTCGTCGCATCGCTCGACCCCGACACCTTCGACACCGTCCTCGCCGCCTATGCCGAGTCGCGGGTCGAGCGGCCCGACGGCCACCTGGTGCGCCGGGCCCGCCTCGCCGCCGAGATGGCTGCGCTCACCACCCTGCTGCAGGCCTCCGCCGAGGGCCGCACCGACGCGGTCGAGCGCACCGCGGCCCTGCTCCGCGAGCTCGACGCGCACGTCGAGGAGCTCGACGCCGAGTACGAGCGGGAGGACGCCGCGCGCAGCGAGCGGAGCCGCGCCGCGCACTCGGACGCCGACACGCACCCCGACGACCTCGACCCGGACGACCCCGAGCGGCCCCACCGGAGCACCGACGCCGAGCCCGGGCCGGCCTTCCCGATGCTCGCCGAGACCCAGGCGGTGCCGATGGCCGCGCTGCTGCGCGACGGTCCCGCACCGCAGACCCAGGCGGTGCCGATGGCGCCGCTCCTGCACGACGGAGCCGGATCCGAGACCCAGGCGGTGCCGATGGCGCCGCTGCTGCACGACGGAGCCGGATCCGAGACCCAGGCCGTGCCGATGGCCCCGCTGCTGCACGACGGAGCCGGGCCCGACGAGGTGGACTCCGACACCCGGCCGTCGCAGGAGTCCGATGCGTCCGGCCCCGACGCGGCACCTGCGCCACCGTTCCGGGGCGCGGACACCGTGCTCATCGACCCCTCGGTGCACGTGCCACCGCCCGTCGACGAGGGCCCGTCCGACGCGGTTCGCGCCCCTGTCGGGGATCCGGCACAGGAACCGGCACAGGAGCCGTCGCAGGAGCCCGACACGGAGCTGCAGACGCAGGACGCCCCGGCCCCGCGCCGCTCCGAACCCGTCCCGTACGTCGACGCAGCCGACTCCTCACCCTTCGAGATCGACGAGGTCGAGGCCCTGCCCGAGTCCTCGACGGGGCCGGGCCGCGCCGGCTGAGCCGCGTGGGTCCGGCCGGCGTCAGTCGGGCAGGGTCCGCAGCAGGTCGAGCAGCTGCTGCTCCCCCGGCACCTCCGGTCGCACCGTGACGCCCTCGGCCGCGTAGTAGAAGGCCGCGTCGACCCGCTCCGCTGCCACACCCCGGAGTCGGGCGTACGCAAGGGCGTAGGCACCGAGCTGCAGGGCCCGGACGGCGGCGTCACGGCCGGTGGGACGCGCGCCGGTCTTCCAGTCGACGACGGTGAAGCCGCCGTCGGGGCGCCGGAACACGGCGTCGACGCGGCCACGCACCGCGATGCCGTCGATGACGGTCTCGATCGACAGCTCGACCTCCTCGGGCACCAGCCCGGCCCACTCGCCGGCGAGGAAGTGCTCCTTCATCGCGTCGAGGTCGGCGTCGTCGGCCGCGCCCTCGTCGGCGCTGCCGGGCAGGTCGAAGAGGTCGACGATGGCCGCGCTCGAGTAGTGCTCCTCGACCCACGCGTGGAAGGCCGTGCCCTGCCGGGCCGCGACGGCCGGCGGCTGCGGCATCGGGCGGCGCAGCGACATGGCGAAGGCCTCGACGTCGCGAGCGAGCGACACGACGGCCGACGCCGACAGGTGACGCGGCACGTCGACGACCGGCTCCTGCCCTCGGGCCCGCCGCGCCGCGCGCTCCGCGAGCAGCAGGCGCAGGTCGTCGACCCGCGGGTCGCCTTGCGGCACAGGCACACCCGAGTCCATGACCGAGGCCAGGCGCGAGGCGACGCCCTCGAGCGCGGCCCGCCGGTCGCCCATCGGGTCGTGCGGCCACATCGCGGAGACGGGAACGGCGAGGTGCGGGTTGGTCGGCGCCGCGGCCTTGCCCTTGTCGTCGACGACCGGCTCCGGGGCCGGCTCCCAGTGGGTCCGGGTGACCTCGTCGGGCATCGCCTCGCACACCTCGGTGAGGAAGCGCGAGGGCACCGAGAGGGTCTTCTTCGTCACGCCCCAGACGTGGCACGACAGGAGCATCTCCGAGCGGGCGCGGGTGAGCGCGACGTAGGCCAGGCGCCGCTCCTCGGCCACCGCGTGCCGGCCGCCGTCGAGGACGAAGGTCTCGATGGCGGTGCTGAGCCCCTTGCGGTCGGGCACGGTGCGCCAGTCGAGGAAGGGCAGGCCGTCGCGGTCGCCGCGCAGGTCGTAGGGCACGGAGTCGAGGCCGACGAGCCAGCCCTTGTCCTTGGGCTCGCCGGCGCACGCGTACTCGACGGGGTCGGCGTCGTCGACGACGGACACCGAGGTGGCGGAGTGGGCCGGGAACACGCCCTCGACGAGCGAGGGCACGGCGACGACGTCCCACTCCAGGCCCTTGGCCGCGTGGACGGTGAGGACCTGGACGGCGTCGGCGTCGGACTCGACGTGACCGGCGTCGAGGCCGCGCTCCTGGTCGCGCGCGGCGTCGAGCCAGGACAGGAACCCCGAGAGCGTCGGGCGGTCCGAGCTCGTGGCGTAGCGGGCCGCGACGTCGGCGAAGGCGTCGAGGTGGACGCGGGCGGTGGACGCCGTGTGCTCGGCGCGGGCCAGCACCTCGACGTCGAGGCCGATGGCCACCTCGGCCTCGCCGACGAGGTCGACGAGCGGCAGCGCGGTGAGGCGCCGCAGCCGGCGCACGACGTCGGCGAGGTCGTGCAGCCGGCGCAGCGCCTCGTCGCCGATGCGGGCGCCGTCGCGACCGGTCCAGCCCGGCCGGGGCAGCTCGTCGAGGGCCTCGACGAGGGTGGCGGTGTCGGCGCTGTCGGAGGCGAGGTCGGACCCGCGCCGGTCCGGCGCGTCGGCGGCGTCCCCAGCGGCGTCGGGGGTGGGCGGCTCGCCCCGTCCGGAGGGCGACGCGTCGGCGAGCGCCTCGAGGGGCAGCGCGCCCTGGGTCGTCGGTGCCGCCCCGACGCGCCACGGCCGCGAGTGCAGCTCGCGCGCCCACGACCAGAGCCCGGCGAGGTCGGCGGCGCCGAGCCGGACGACGGGCCCGGTGAGCAGGCGCATCAGCATGTCGCCGCGCGTGGGGTCCTGCACGACCCAGAGGGCCGCGACGAGGTCGCTGACCTCCGGAGTGACGAGCAGGCCACCGAGCCCGACGACCTCGACGGGGAGGTTCTGGCGGCGCAGGGCCTCGAGGACGATGGGGAAGCTGGACCGACGCCGGCACAGCACCGCCGCGGACCGGCCGGTGCGCCGCCCCGACGGGGAGCCCCAGCGGCTCGCGATCCACGCCGCGACGTGCTCGGCCTCGGCCTCGGCGGTGTCGAGGCGGGCCACCGAGATGGCGCCGCGACCGGCGTCGGGGCGCGCCCGGAGCGGCTGCACGTGCTCGGTGGCGAGCGGGCCGGCGGTGACGTTGGCGGCCTCGAGGATGGCGGCGTCGTTGCGCCAGCTCGTCGACAGCGGCAGCACCGAGGCCGCGCCCGACGCGTCGGCGAACTCGCCCGGGAAGCGCAGCAGCGTGGTGGCCGAGGCGCCGCGCCAGCCGTAGATCGACTGGTTGGGGTCGCCGACGGCGGTCAGCGCGACGTCGCGGTGGTGGAAGAGCGAGCGCAGCAGGGCCAGCTGCGCCTCGGAGGTGTCCTGGAACTCGTCGAGCAGCACCGCGCGGAACCGCTCGCGCTCGGTGGCTCCGACGGCCGGGACCGAGCCGGACAGCCTTGCGGCGACGGCCATCTGGTCGGCGAAGTCGAGCGACTCGCGCTCGCGCTTGAGGTCGAGGAACGCCTGGACGATGGGCAGCACGGTGCGCCGCTCGCGCAGGACGGCCAAGGCGTCGCGGGCCGGGGTGGTGCTGCCGCGGCCCTCGCCGTCGGGCAGCGACTCGAGCCGCGCGATGACGGCGTCGAGGTGCTCGATGACCTCGGACGGCGTGCGCACGTGCTCGGCCATCTCGCCGGCGAGCGCCATGACGGCCGAGATGACGGTGGACTCGCTCTTGACGACGTCCTCCATGGGGCCGTCCCACCGTGCGACAGCCTCGGCCGCGAGCTGCCACGCGCCGGCCTCGGTGAGGACGCGGTACTCGGGCTCGATGCCGACGCGGAGGGCGTGCTCGCGCACGAGCCGCCCGGCGTAGGCGTGGTACGTGGAGACGGTCGGCGTGCCGCCGAGCACCTCGGCGCCGGTGCCGTCGTCGGCGGGCGGCTCCCAGAGCCCCGCCCGCACGAGGCCGCGCAGGCGCTTGCCGATGCGCTGGCTCAGCTCGGCGGCGGCCTTGCGGGTGAAGGTGAGGCCGAGCACCTGGTCGGGCGCGACGAGGTCGTTGGCGACGAGCCAGACGACGCGTGCAGCCATCGTCTCGGTCTTGCCCGAGCCGGCTCCGGCGACGACGAGCAGCGGGCGCGGGCCCGCCTCGATGACGGCGCCCTGTTCGGCGGTCGGTGGCGGCATGCCGAGGGCGTGCGCGATGTCGAGCGCCGAGTGCCGCGGCGCGGCCTCCTCGACCGACCCGCCCCCGTCGCGCACCGACGCCCCGTCGATGATGGTGCCTGCCGTGGTCGTCACAGTGCGTCCCCCTCCGGCTGGACCGGGCACGACGAGCGCACCGGGCACGTCTCACACGCCTTGCCCTGGGCCGCGACGAACTCCGCCGCACCCATCCCCTCGGCCGTCGACTCGACGAGGGCCCGCGCCCACGCGGGGTCGGGGCTCGCGTCGAGGGCCGGCTGGTCGAGCACGCTCGGCTTCAGGCCGGACAGGCCGGCCTTGCCGATGAAGGCGAGGGCGGCACCGGCGCTGTCGGTGCCGAGCTCGGGAAAGCCGTTCTCCTGCACGGCCACCTGGTAGGCGCCGAGCTGGCCGTGCGCGGCGAGCTCGGCGCGTGACGGCTTCGACGACCCGGTCTTGAGGTCGACGATCCGGATGCCGCCGGCGGCGTTGCGTTCGATGCGGTCGACCCGGCCGCCGAGCAGGGCGCGCCCCACCGGCACGCGGAAGTCCTTCTCGATGCCGACCCGCTGCCACGCCCCTTCCGTGCCGTCACGGTAGGAGACGAAGCGGGCCACCATGTCGTGGGCCTCGCGGCGGGTGCGCTCGGTGGTCCAGCCCGGGCGCAGGCCGAGCCGCCCCCAGCGCGCGTCGACCTCGGCGCGCAGTTCGGCGAGCGAGGCGTCGGGCAGCTCGGCGACGACGTCGTGGACGAACGTGCCGACCGACGCGGCACCGAGCTGGGTGCCCTCACCGCCGACCGCCGTGAGGAACCAGCGCAGGCCGCAGTCGGAGAAGTAGGTGACCTTCGAGGGCGACACCGGCACCGGCTCGTCGGGTCGGCGCACGGGGCGGTCGTCGGTGAGCGAGCGCAGCGCCCACCACGACGCCGGGTCGGCGCCGCGCACGCCGGCCTGGGCGGCGGCCGCGAGGACGGCGAGCGCCGGCTCGGCCACGCCCGGGTCGGGGTTGACGGCCTCGCGGCGCAGCTCGCCGACGAGGCCCGACAGGGTCATGGTGCGAGCGACCTCGGAGTGCGGGCGCACCTCTGCCGCAACGCCTTCGCCCTCCGGGGGGTCGACGAGGTCGAGGTAGACGGAGGGCTGCTCGTCCTCGTTGCCGACGGCGGTGACGAGGAGGCGCTCGGTGGCGCGGGTGACGGCGACGTGGAAGAGGCGGGTCTCGTCGTAGCGCACCTGGGCCTGGGCGGCGCGGAAGCCGAGCGGCCGGTCGGCGACGACGGCGACGAGGTCCTCCGAGCCGAGCACCGAGCCGCGCAGCCGCAGGTCGGGCCACACGCCCTCCTGCACCCCGGCGACGACGACGATGCGCCACTGCCGCCCGGCGGCCGACTGGGGCGTCAGCAGGGCGACGCTCCCGCCGGCCTGCCCGCGGGCCGCGAGGGTGTCGCCGGGGACGTCCTGCCCGAGCACGTGGTCGAGGAACTTGTCGGGACCCGCCGTCGGCAGCCGGTCGACGTAGGCGCCGGCGGCGTCGAAGAGGGCGAGGACGGCGTCGAGGTCGCGGTCGGCGCGCTCACCGGGCGGGCCGCCCGCGAGGGCCGTGCGCCGCCACGCCTCGGCCACGCCGGCGCCCTGCCACACGGCCCAGAGGACGGTCTCGGCGGTGACGCCGGAGCCCCAGCGACCCTCGGGCGTCACGCGGGCCGCGGCGGCCCCGGAGGCGATGGCGTCGGCGACGCGCGCGGCGGCGCGCCCGACCGAGCCGAGCAGGTGCGCGCGCTGTGGTTCGAGGAGGAGGTCGGCGAGCAGCTCGTCGCTGGATCGGCCTCCGCCCGAGGCGAGCTCGTCCTGACGCAGGACGCGCCGCAACCGCCTCAGGCCCACGGCGTCGGAACCGCCGACGGCCGACAGCACGAGGTCGGCGGCGATGGTGGGGTCGATGGCGTGGCGCCCGCCGCCGACCTCGGCGCGGGCCACCGCAAGGCTCTCCTGCAGGATCGCGAGCAACGGCCGCACGGCGCTCTCGTCGCGGACGGGGGTCTCGGCGGTGCCCGCGGTGACGGGCACGCCGGCCTGGGCCAGGGTGCGGCGCATCGTGTCGGCCCGGCCCGAGCCACGGACGATGACGGCCATGTCGGTCCACGGCACGCCCTCGACGAGGTGGGCCCGGCGCAGGAGGCTGCCGACGTGGCTCGCCTCCTGGGCGGCCGAGCGCAGCAGGGCCACGGCGACGCGCTGGTCGTCGTCCGACGCGTCGGGCTCGTGGCGCGGCTCGTGGCGCCGCTGGTCGCCACCGCCGAGAGCACCGATGCGCCGCGAGACCCGCTCAGCGACGGCGTCGAGGGCCGGCCCGAGCCGGTGGCCGTGCTCGAGCACGACGGTGTCGGTGGACGCCGGTGACGCGGCCGGGCGCCGCGGGGCGTCGGCGAGCGCCTCCCACCCGTGGGCGAGGAAGCGCGGGTCGGCACCACGGAAGCTCTGCACGGCGACGTCGGGGTCGCCGAGGAGCACGACGCGCGGGCCGGAGGGCGCGACCACGGCCAGCAGGCGTGCGGCCGCGGCCGTGACCTCCTGCGCCTCGTCGACGACGACGAGGTCGAGGCGCGCGTGGAGCCGGTCGAGCGCGTCGGGGTCGTCCTCGAGGCGCTCGGCGACGGCGGTGAGCACCCACGCCGGGTCGTAGGAGCCGTGCCGGCTGAAGGAGGTGACCTGGTCGTACTCGCGAAGGACGTGCGCGGCGGCCACCCACTCGGGGCGGTCGTGCTCGACGCCGAGGCGGTGCAGGTCGTCGGGGCCCCGGCCGTGCTCGACGGCACGCATGAGCAGGTCGCGCAGCTCGTTGCGGAAGCCGCGCGTGGTCAGGGCCTCGCGCAGGGCGTCCGGCCAGTCCGGGCCGGGCACCTCGCCCGACGCGTGCCCGGCGAGCAGGTCGCGCAGGATGACGTCCTGCTCGGGACCGTTGAGAAGGCGGGGGCTGGGATCGCCGCGCAGCGCGGCCTCGGCGCGCAGGACACCGAAGCCGAACGCCTGCCACGTGCGGGCCAGCGGCTCGGTGGTGGTGCCGGAGAGGCGGGCGGTGACCCGCTGGCGCAGCTCGGCCGCCGCCGAGCGGCTCGAGGTGAGCAGGAGACAGTGGTCGGCGCGGAGGCCGCGGCGGCGGACGGCGTCGGCGACGATCTCGACGGCGAGGGTGCTCTTGCCGGTGCCGGGCGCGCCGAGCACCCGGAGGACGCGCGCGTCGGAGTCGAGCGCCGCCTGCTGGGAGGCGTCGAGGCGCACCTGCCGCGCGACCGGGACCGGGGCGCGACGCAGGATGACCACCGGAGGATTCCATCACGCCCCGCCGACACCCCGACGCCACCCTGCGATGGGCGAGTCGGGTGGTTTCTCCGTTTTCGGTGTGGCCCCGTGCGGCCGGGCGTACCGTCGAAGGCGTTTCATCGCCCTGTGTGCTCACCCGTTCGGGGACGTGACGCCGATGTCGATGTGGGACGACCTGCCGCAACCGGTCCAGAACTCCGGAGCGTTGGACGGGCTGCGCCCGTTGCTCCAGGACCTCAACACCTCGGGGCCGACGGAGGTGAGCGACGCCGACGGCACGTGGGACGTCTGGACCTTCGACCAGGACCTCACCCGCACCCTCGCCCTCGACCCGCGCACCGGCGGTTTCGGCGCGAGCCAGGGCTCGACGGGCACGCCGGTGGAGTTCACCGACCCGCACGTCGACGGCGACTTCTCGCTGCACAAGAGCGGCCCGAGCGGCACCCGCGACGGCGGCTGGCGGCTGCGGATCACCTCTCCCGGCTTCCTGTTCCACGTGCCGTTCCTGCGCGGCGCGATGCTCGACGGCCAGGGCCAGCTGCGCGCCGACCCGGCCAAGCCCCAGGTCGGGTTCGTCGTGCCGCGGGTGCGCTTCCGGGTGCAGCAGCTCTCGGGCGGCTCGGTCGGCGTCGACATCCTCTCGGCGACGACGTCCGGCACCCCGGTCGACCAGATCTACGAGTTCATCCGGATGGACCCGCCGTACGCCCTCGTCGGGCCGAGCGACTGCGTCGGGTTCGCCTTCCGCACCGCGGTGCTCGACCTGTCGGGCACCGCCGGACCGGGCGTCCCGGCGGGCGCCCGCGCCATGCCGGGCGACTGGCAGGGCTTCTACCTGCCCGAGGCGCGCCTCTTCGTGGCGCCGAACGGCATGGAGGGAATCGCCGTCAGCGCAGGCGTGCGCAACCTGTGGGTCGGCATCGGCGTGCACGAGGGCGTCACCGGCGTCTTCGAGGCCGAGGTCGTCAACCGCGGCACCAACCCGAACGTCCGCGTCCACTTCCGCACGGCCACCGGCGAGCTCGTCGACGACCCGGGCACCGGGACGGCGATGCTGCCCGAGCAGTCGACGCTGTTCGTCGACGCCGACGGCGGGCTCGCTCCCCTGTCGAGCACGATCGTCGTCGGCGGGGTCACCGCTACCCCCGCGAACACCGACCGCACCGCGGTGACGACGCCGGCCACCGGCACCGTCGCGGTCACCGTGACCGTCACCGACGCCGGGGCGCACACGACGGTGCGCACCTTCAGCGTCGGGCGGCGGACCGAACCGGTGACCCCGGGCGCGACGGGCATGCCGGTCACCGTCACCGACACCTCGCACGAGGCGACGCGGGTCGTCATCGTCTCGCAGACCGGCACGAGCGCCCGCGTCGCGCTCGCGAGCGGCGTGGCCGCCGACTGGTCGTGGACCGGCGGCAGCCCGGGCAGCCAGTCGGCCGCCACCGAGGCCGAGATCGACGTCGGCTCGGGCGCGACCGTCAGCGTCACCGCCACGACGACGAGCGCGGCGCAGCAGCAGCTCGACGCCTACTTCCTCTTCGACCACCCGAGCCCGAGCGAGGGGCACGACTACGCCGTCAACCCCGCCAACCTCAGCGTCTCCCCCGCGACCGACCGGACCCACCCCTCAGCAGGTCCGTCGTTCATGACCGACGCGACCGCGCGCCGGTCGGTCGTGGGGGCCGGGACCGCGCTGACCGTCGACGGGTTCGCCTCGTACGAGGGCCCGGAGCAGCAGCCCGGCCACAACCAGGCGCTGAGCGAGCGCCGGATCACCGCGATGCTCGACGCGCTCGCCGCCGCGGGCTACACCAACGCCACGCGGGGCACCGCCCACGGGCACGGCCCGGCCCAGGTGAGCAGCGACCCCGCGGCGCCGCGCTGGTGGCACGCCACCGCGACCTCCGCCGCGGGACCCGCGCCGGTCACCGTGACCGCCGACCTGCACCGCGACCCGCCACCGCCCACCCGCGACGACGACCCGGCCCCGCACCAGCCCGGCCGACCCGACTGCTTCCACCTGCTCGGCGCCCGCGTCGAGCTGGTCCGCAGCACCTTCGTGCGGTGCGAGGTCTACGGCGAGTTCGACATCGAGACCGCCACCGAGCGACGGCTCGCCGCCCACGGCGCCGAGCCGCTGCGGGCCGGCGACCGGCCCAACCCGAACGACGGCATCTGCACCTTCCTCGTGCGGCTGCGCATCGCCGAGGACCAGGGCTCGTGGGACATCACCGGCGAGTTCCGCGCCAAGGAGGGCGACCTCGACGGGCTGGCCGAGATGCGGGACTCGCAGGCGCACCCGGTCACCCTCAACATCCTCGGGGCCCTCAGCGTCCTCGCCCCGCTGACGTCGGCGGCCACCGAGCTGTCACCCGCTGCCGGGGCCGTGGTCGCGCTCGGCTCGGTCGCGCTCGGGGCGAGCGACCTGCTGCACACCAAGCGGCTGACGCTGCGCGGCGCCGAGGTCATCGTGTCGCAGGGCGTCCTCGGCGCCGACGGCATCACGACGGTCAGCGACCGCGGCACGGCGGTCAGCGTGCTGCTCGACGTCGAGGTGGCGTTCTGGTTCGACCTCACCCTGGTGCGGATCGACCCGAACATGCCGGTGACGACGCGGTACAAGGCGATCGGCGTCCGGTCGCAGTGGGGCACCGGCTCGGGCGGGTCGCTCGACTACGTGCCGCTGCCCGTCTTCGACCCGAGCAAGGGCTACTCGCTCGACATCCCCGCCGGGTCGATGCACGCGGTGCCGCCGCTCGACAGCGTGCTGCGGATCATGGGTGTGCGGGTCAGCCGCGACAACCCGACCTACCTCGAGGTCGAGGTGGGCCTCGGGCTCGACCTCGGCATCATCACCATCGAGACGATCCGCGTGCGGGCCCGCGTCGACGGGCCCCCGCTCGACCTGCAGATCACCAAGCTCGCCGCGTCGATCGACATCCCCAACGTCATCACCGGGCGTGGCGAGGTGTCGATCGAGCCGGGCGGCTTCTCCGGTGCACTCGACGTGCAGATCGTGCCGGTCAAGATCCGCGGCAGCCTGACCTTCACCTTCCGCCAGGCCGGCGGCGTCAGCGGCGTGCTGCTCGGGGCCGAGATCGAGTTCCCCGTGCCGCTCGTGCTCGGGAACTCCGGCCTCGGCATCTACGGCTTCCTCGTCGGCGTCGGCATCAACCACAAGCGCATCGAGGGCACCGGCCAGGTGCCCGCCCTCGACTGGTTGCGCGACCAGCTGGGCCGGCCCGGCGGCGTCATGAACGGCGCCGGCTGGGAGCTGCACCAGGGCGGGTTCGCCTTCGCCGCAGGCGTTCTCGTGGGCACGCTCGAGGGCGGCTACGTCATCCACCTCAAGGGCCTGGTCATCGTCGAGGTGCCGGGGCCGCGCCTGCTGTTCGTCATGAAGGCCGACGTCATCAAGATGCCGCCGGCCCTCAACGACGCCAACCAGAGCGCGACGTTCCTCGCCGTCCTCGACCTCGACTTCGGCCGCGGCACCATCACCATCGGCATCGTCGCCGAGTACCAGATCGAGAAGATCCTCAAGGTGCGCGTGCCGGTCACGGCGTTCTTCGACACGAACGACGTCGAGTCGTGGCTCGTCGAGCTCGGCAACTACCAGGACCGCGTCACCGTCGAGGTGCTCGAGGTCATCACCGGCAGCGGCTACCTCATGATCCACGGCAACGGGATCACCCACGCGCAGCTGCCCGTCGACGGCCTGCCCGCGGCGCCGAACGGCCTCGCCATCGCCACCGGGTTCCACATCAGCGCCGTCCTCATGGGCAGCAAGTCGGTCGGCCTCTACCTCGAGGTGGCAGCGGGCTTCGACGCCATCGTCGGGTTCGACCCGTTCTTCATCGCCGGCAAGATCTACGCCCGGGGCGAGCTGCGGCTCTTCGTCATCAGCATCGGGGCGTCGGCCGAGCTGACCGTCATGGTCGGCAAGCGGACCGTGGGCGGCGTGGTCCGCGACGACCCGTACGTGCACGGCGAGGTGTGCGGCGAGATCGACCTGTTCTTCTTCTCGATCAAGGGCTGCGTCTCGCTGACGATCGGTGCCGAGCCGGAGGACAACCCCAAGGCCAAGCCCCTGGTTGCCGGGCTCGCCCTCGTGTCGCGCTCCCCGGCGCTCGTCGAGGGCACCGCCACCGAGCGGGCCGTCGACGCCAAGATCGGCGACGGCGTCGACGTCGACGCCACCACGCCTCCGCCGATGCCGGTGGTGCCGATCGACGCCGTTCCCGTGCTGACGTTCTCGACGCCGCCACGCGTCGCCGTGAACTGCGTCATGGGCGGAAACCCCTTGGGGCAGAACGGCGCCGCTGCCAACCCGTGGAGCCGCATCGGCGATCGCTGGTGGCGCTACGACGTCTCGTCGGTGACCCTGACCGGCGGGGCGCTCATCCCCCCGCCGCCGACGGGCAAGACGCCGAGCGTCTGGTGGACCGGCGCCCCGGCGGGCACGGCGGTGCCGACGACGGCGCTGGCCCTGCTCGACTGGCTGCCGACGCCCTTCTCCCGCGCGATCCCCTACGGCGAACAGCTCACGACGAGCGTCACCGAGCGCTGGGGCACCGTCTGCCACCCGGCCGCGCCCGCGGCGCCGGTGCTGTGGACCTTCGACGGCAAGCCGGCCGGGCCGAGCGTCCCGGGCTGGCGCCTCGACGGTGTGGCGTGGCCCGACCCTCCGGGCACGACGCGCTCGGCGCCGGTGCAGGCGCTGATGCGGGTCACCGAGCCGTGGCGCACCGGCGACCCCGACGTCGACCTGCTCCAGGGCACCGACCCCGCCGTCGTGCTCGCCGACGCCGTGCCGTGCAGGGGCGGGAAGGTGCGCCGCTCCGACGCCCGCCTGCCCGTCTCCCTCGCGGCCGGCACCGCGCTCACCGCCAGCGCGTCCGCGTCCGCGTGGACCACCGGCGACGCGGCGACCCTCGACCTCATCGACGCCGGCACCCCTCTGCCCGACGTCATGGCCGCCCGTGCGACGACCGCGTGGAGCCCCGAAGCCGGCGAGGCGGGAGTCGGGTGCCGGGGCGCGATCCTGCGCAGCCCGCGTCGCGACTCCCTCGACCCGGCGCCGCTCGGCACCGACGAGGACCGCGAAGAGGTCAAGGAGGCTTGGGCCAGAACGAAGTTCGTTCCCGAGGAGCTGCGCGACGCCGTCCGGTTCTCCCCGGACGGCGGCCTGCGCGGGGCGACGTTCCTGCTCCTCGTGCCCGAACGGGCCGTCGGCGGTGGGCTCGTGCTGCGCGCCGAGGCGGCCGACCGCTCGGTGCTGCTCGACCGCCCCGTCAGCGGGGGCGACCTCGTGGGCGCGGGCCACCCGCTGCCGGCGCCGTGGCTCGACGCGTCGGGGCCGTGGGTCGACCCGGTGCTGCGGGCCGGGCTCTACGCCGCGCGGCTGCGCGCCACGTCGGGCTCAGGGCTCATGTTCGTGCTCGTGGACCTGGACAAGCTGCCCGAGGAGACGGCGAGCGTCGTCGTCGGCTGGCGCCCCGAGGTGGCGGCCAAGCTCGACGAGCCCTTCTACGTCGTCGCCGCCACGGGTCTCGTCGGCTCCGAGGCGTGGCGCGAGGACTGGGACAGCTCGACGTCCTCGGCCGACCAGGACGCCCTCCAGACCGCCCTGACCCAGGACCCCGACGACCGCGCCCTCCTCGAGCCGGGCCAGACGTGGACCGTGGCCGTCACGTGGACCGCTGCCTGGCTGAAGCAGGACGCGCAGCCGGCGCCGACCGACACCGGCACCGTGCAGCCCGCCGTGACCCAGTCGTTCCGGTTCCGCACCGACGCCGCCTCGGCCTACCCGAAGGTCCTCTCGCCATGGCTCGTCGCGACCGCGCCGGGCATGGACGACGTCGGCGTGTTCTGCCGCGAGCCGGTGCGGATCGCCTTCGCGACGCAGAAGGTCGCCGCCCTCTACGACGCGCACGGCCGCACCCTCAAGGCCGTCGTGCGGTCGGCGTCGGGCGCCCACCCGCCGGCCCCCGGCTCGGCCGACCCCGGCTCGGCCTACGACATCACCCTCGACCCGGAGGCACTGCTGACCCCGGCGACCGGCCTGCAGGTGCTGACGCCGTGGGAGGACGCGGTGCGCGACGTCGTGGCCGCCGGCGGTGACGGGATCCGCTGCATCGACGCGAGCGGAGAGCGGACCCTGCAGGAGGTGCTCACGCTCCCCTACGACTTCGAGCCGCTCACCGACTACCTCGTCGACGTGCACGCCGTCGCCTCGGGCGAGGGCACCACGACCGACAACCGCATCCACCGCATCGGGTTCACGACGTCGCGGTTCCTCGGTCTCGACGACCTCGTCGCCTACGTGGCGCCGGCGACGGTGCGGGGGCGGCTCGTGCCGACCGGCGCCGCGCTGTCCACGCTGGCGCTGCGACCGAGCGGCGACGATGTCGACACCGCCTACCAGGCCGCGGGGCTCTCGGTGCCGGAGGTGCCCTCGTTCCCGGCCGTCGAGGTGCTGTGGTCGGGCGACGCGGTGCCGCAGCCCGTGGCCCTCGTCGTCGAGTGCAGCGAGCCGTTGTGGCGCTCGCGCATCATGCCTGAGGTGGTCACCGGCCCGATCGACGCGAGCGACCCGACCCACAAGTGGTGGAAGGGCGTTCGCGACGACTGGCTCTCACTCCAGGGGAGCACGGCGCCCGTGGCGGGTGGGGACCTGCCACGGGCGACCGTGACCCGGATCGTCCGCTGCCCGGGCGACACCAGGGCCATCGCCGTGCTCGCGCCCGGCTCGCGCGGGCAGGAGGTGCGCCTCGACCTCGTCGTGTCCGCCGACCCGCTCGCGGGCGCGGCCGAGCAACGTCGGACCTGCGTACGGATGGGCCTGCTCCGGGCCCCGTGGGAGGTGGAGGACTGATGGCACTCCTCGCGAGCAGCCGGCTCTTCCGCGCCGAGGCGATGCGCGTCGACTGGGGGCGCGTCGTCGAGGCCCAGGTGGAGCAGGTGCACCGGTCGCAGTCGCCCCTCGCCGACAAGCTCATGCCCTCCGGCCGCCAGCTCGAGGAGGCGAAACGACGCTCACGCGACCTGCACGTGTGGTGGGCGTGCAGCCCGCGCCTGGGGGTGCCCCGCGCCCCGTTCACCGTGTGGGCGCGCATCCCCAAGGACCCGCTGGCCAAGGTCGCCACGGTCACCACGCCGGGCGGCTCCGGCGAGGCGCCGATCACGGCATGGCACGTCGAGGCCGCCGTCGTCGAGCTGTCGGTGACCCCGTCCGACGCGACCCGGCCCGTGCGCGTCACGCTGCACCGCCTCACCGGCAGCCTCGCCGACGTCGTGGCCGCAGCCGTCGTACCGGTCGGCAGCGGCCCCACGAAGGTCGGGCTGCGCTGCTCCGGGGCGACGTTCGCCCGCGTCGACAACGCGTCGGTCACCGGCGTCCGCATCCGCAGCCTCGTCGACGTCGTCAACGACCCGGGCTGGCAACGCCTCGAGGTGGTCGGGGTCCCGGCTGAGCAGCCTTGGCCCGCAACGGACTACGACACCACCGACCAGGGGCTCGTCAGCGACCTCAAGCCGCCGCGCGACGCGGCCGTGGACCGTCTCGTGCGCGGGGCACCGCCGCTCGGGTGGTCGCCGATGACCCAGTCCGGACGGGCCGCGCCGCCGTGGGTCTCCGCCGACCCCGACGGCCTCGTCAAGGAGGTGCAGGTCGAGCTGCTGCCCGAGCTCGAGCCGCTCTACCGCGCGAGCGTGCAGGAGTGGACCCAGCGCACCCTCGAGGAGACGCGTGCGGTCGCCGGGCCGAGCAACGGGCCGCGCACGTCGAGCCTCGACACGTCGGCCGTCATCCGGCCGCTGTCGCTGCTGACGCTGCCGGCCCAGACCGACCCGCTGCTCAACCTCGCGACCGGCTTCGGCACGACGTACACGGTCGACACGAAGCTGCCGTTCGACGGCTGGCCCGACATCGCGGAGCGCCTCGACTTCATGGTGACGGCCGACTACTCGCGCACGCCCCCGCCCCGACGCCGCAAGGGCACCTTCGCGGCGTACGCCCCGGTCGTCGGGCCACACACGGCGACGGCGCCGCCCACGGGCCTCACCGCCGGGCGGGCCGGACTCGTCGGACCGCAGCACCCGGACGACCCCTGGCGCGAGAGCGTTCGCGTCTCCTGGGACGCCCTGCCGACGACTGTCAGCTTCGGACGCGTGTCGGCCGGCGTGCTCGCCCGCTGGGACGCGTCGTCGCTGACGAGCGAGTGCCTCGCGCCGCCCCGCGACTCCGGTGGTGTGCGGCCGTTGACCCTGAGCCCGGACGGGCCGGAGGGCGATCCGGGGCACGACCGCATCGCCTTCGTCGACGGCGCCGCCGACATCCCCATCGGCAGCGGGGGCCGCGACGTCGGCTACGCGGCGACGCTCGTCGACATCCACGGCCTGTGGTCGGCGTGGCGCGACGTGCCCTACGCCGGCGACGAGCCCGGCCCGCAGGCGCCCCGGGTCATCTCGCTCGCCCTCGACAGCACCTTCACCGGCAACGCCGCCGCCTGCCCGTCGAGCGTGCGGCTCGAGACCGCCGTCGACTGGAGCGAGCGCACCCCGGCCCAGGTGGTCGGCGCGGCGCTCTTCTACCCGATGGCGAGCGCCTCGTCGCCCCCGCCGGCGGGCCTCGACCCCGACCTCGCGACGCCGGCCGGCTGCTTCCGGCGCGACTTCGCCCTGGCCTTCCCGACCGACACCCCGGCGCCGTCGGGGTGCAGCGTCGTGTGCCTGTCGGCCGACGGCACCGAGGAGGTGCTCGCCGGACCCGGCCAGGGCGACGGCGGGCGACGCTACGCCCTCGAGGTGCCGATCCCCTCGCTCGACTGGACGCCGACGCAGCGGTGGGGCGTGCAGGTGTGGCTGCGCAGCCACCTGACCGTGGGGGCCTCCCCGACGCCGTGGGTGCCGGGCGCACCGAACCCGGCTCGTGCCGTGGCCGCAAGCCCGGTGCCCGTGACCCCGCTCCCGCCGCCCGCGCCGCCCGGCGTGCCGCTCGGCAGCACCCTCGACGCGCAGGGCTGCTCGCACGTGCGGGTGCGGTGGTCGCTGCCCGCCGGCGCGCCGGTGCGCTCCTCGATCGTGTGGGAGGTGTCCGAGACCGCGCTGGTCAAGGCGGCCGGCGGGCTCTACACGCCGCCACCGGTCCCGGTGGGCTCGGCCGGGTCGCCGTCCCCCGGGCTGCGCCTCGCGGCCCTCTGGGACGCCTACGACCGGATGAGCGACACCGCCCGTCGCGCAGCGTTCCGACGGCTCGCGGAGGTCGACGCGTCGGTGACGGCGCACGACGTGCAGCTGCCGAAGGGCTCGACCGACATCCACCTGTTCACCGTGACGACCCAGACGATGACCGGCATCGAGCCGCCGTGGCCGGGCACCGGCACGGTCGACGCGCACCTGCACCTGCAGGCCGCGATCGCCCCGCGCCTGCGCCGCCCGGCACCGCCGCTGGTGCGCGCGAACCCGAACGACGACGGCACCGTGACGCTCGCGCTCTTCTCGGCCAGCCGCATCCCGGTCGACCGGTTCCTCGTCTTCGCCACGCGTTCCGAGGCCGCGGCGCGCGACCGCGAGTCGATGGGGCCGCCGGTCGCGGTGGTCACCGCGACGGTCGGCGGCCCCGACCCGGTCACGGGTTCGCCCGTGTACCAAGGCAGCTGGACCGGAAGCCTCGGCGTGGCTGCGTGGGACCCGTGGCTCGTGCGCGCGGTGGCGCGGCCCGTCGACACCCTGCCCGTCGAGGGTGTGCGCGGCCAGACGTCCGACGCCTCCGACGTCGTCTCGGTGCTCGTGCCACCCGCCGAACCACCCGACCTCGACGTGCCGACGGCAGAGATCTGGGGCTCGAACCACCGCGGCGTCGTGGTCCGGTCGTCCACGAGCGCCCCCGCCCGGGCCACCGCGAGCGGGTCGCACCGCCTCGGCGCGACCACCGGCCCGGGAGCCACCGACGTCGTCGCGCCCGTGCCGCTCGAGTCGCTCGACGAGACCGCCCTGACGACGCCGCCCGCCGCGGCCTCGAGCTCGACGGTGCTCGAGCGCGGCGCCCGCGCCTCGGGCCGCTCACCGCTCGCCGTGTGGTTCACCCGGCCCGTGGCCACCGATCCCGTCGACGTGACGCTGCGGCTCATCGACCCGTTCGGGCGCACGACGGAACGCACCGTCACGGTCCCGGCCTGGGTGCCGCCGCCACCGTTCACGGTGACGATCACGGGGCTCGTCGCCCGGCCGACGGGGGTGCTCGCGGCCGTCGAGACCGACGCGCCGACCGCCGCGGCGGAAGGCGTCGTCCTGCACGTGCGCGCGCTCAAGCGTCGGTTCGGGCCGATCGTCGGGCCCGTCCTCGGGCCGGTTCAGCCGGTGCCCGACCGGCCGCTGCCACCCATGGGCCCTGTCGTCGGGCCGCTGCCGCCGGTGGGCCCGCTGCGCCCGCCGGTCGTCCGTCCACCTGTCGGACCGCTGACCCCGGCCGGGCCGCTGGGTCCTTTCCGGCCGCCGATCGGACCGCTGTTCCCGCTCGTCGTCGTCGCGAGCGCCGACTTCGTGCTCGCCGACATCCCGGTCGGCCTGCCGCTGTTCCCGGCCGACGGGCAGGTGCACGCGGTCCGGGTCAAGGGGCTGGCTGGGGCGCGTCGGTACGCCGTGTGGTTCCCGGCGGTGGCGCCGCTCACCGTCGAGGTGGTCGTCGAGTCGCCGGACGGCCGCACGGCACGCGCCTCGAGCAGCGTCTGAGCAGCGTCCGATCAGCGTCCGATCAGCGTCCGATCAGCGTCCGAGCTGTCCGGGCAGGCCGGAGGGCCCGGCACCGAGGTGGTGCCGGGCCCTCCCATGCAGCGTGACGCGTCGTGACGCGTCAGGCGGGCGTCACTTCACGTCGAAGCGGTCCGCCTCCATGACCTGCGACCACGCGGCGACGAAGTCGCGGACGAACTTCTCCTTCGCGTCGTCGCTGGCGTAGACCTCGGCGAGGGCGCGCAGCTCGGAGTTGCTGCCGAAGACGAGGTCGACGCGGCTGCCGGTCCACGTCTGGGCGCCGGCGGCGTTGGTCGCGGTGAACTGGTCGGCCGCCTCGGAGGTCGGCGTCCACGTCGTGCCGAGCTCGAGCAGGTTGACGAAGAAGTCGTTGCTCAGCGTGCCGGGGCGGTCGGTGAGGACGCCGACGGTCGAGCCGCCGGTGTTCGCGCCGAGGACGCGCAGGCCGCCGACGAGCACCGTCATCTGCGGGGCCGAGAGGCCGAGCAGGTTGGCCTTGTCGAGGAGCAGGTACTCGGCGGGCACGCGGCCGGTCTTGCCGAGGTAGTTGCGGAAGCCGTCGTACTTCGGCTCGAGGTAGCCGAACGAGTCGACGTCGGTCTGCTCCTGCGAGGCGTCGACGCGGCCGGCGCGGAACGGCACCTCGACGGTGACGCCACCCGCGGCGGCGGCCTGCTCGACCGCGACGTTGCCGCCGAGGACGATGAGGTCGGCGAGCGAGACCTTTCGGTCGGACGAGCCGTTGAAGTCGGCCTGGACGCCCTCGAGGGCGCGCAGGACCGTGGCGAGCTCGGCCGGGTCGTTGGCGTCCCAGCCGGTCTGCGGCTCGAGGCGCACGCGGGCACCGTTGGCGCCGCCGCGCTTGTCGCTGCTGCGGAAGGTCGACGCCGAGGCCCAGGCGGCCTTGACGAGCTGGGCCGTCGTGAGGCCGGCGTCGGCGATCTTCGCCTTGAGCGCGGCGACGTCCTCGGCGGTGACGGGCTCGCCCTCGGCCTTGGGCAGCGGGTCCTGCCAGAGCAGCTCCTCCTGCGGCACCTCGGGGCCGAGGTAGCGCTCGATCGGGCCCATGTCGCGGTGGGTCAGCTTGAACCAGGCGCGGGCGAAGGCGTCGGCGAACTCGGCGGGGTTCTCGTGGAAGCGGCGCGAGATCTTCTCGTAGGCCGGGTCGACGCGCAGCGACAGGTCGGTCGTCAGCATCGTCGGCAGACGCTTCGCGCCGCCCTCGTCGGGAGCAGGGATCGTCGCCTCGGCGTCCTTGGCGACCCACTGCGAGGCACCGGCGGGGCTCTTGGACAGCTCGTACTCGTAGCCGAAGAGGTTGTCGAAGAAGCCGTTGCCCCACTGGGTCGGGGTCGTGGTCCACGTGACCTCGAGGCCGGAGGTGATGGCGTCCTTGCCCTTGCCGGACGCGTAGGCGTTCTTCCAGCCGAGGCCCTGCTCCTCGAGCGGGGCGCCCTCGGGCTCGGGGCCGACGTTCTCCAGCGGGTCGGCCGCGCCGTGCGTCTTGCCGAACGTGTGGCCGCCGGCGATGAGGGCGACGGTCTCCTCGTCGTTCATCGCCATCCGGGCAAACGTCTCGCGGATGTCGCGGGCGGCGCTCAGCGGGTCAGGGTTGCCGTTGGGGCCCTCGGGGTTGACGTAGATGAGGCCCATCTGGACGGCGGCGAGCGGGTTCTCGAGGTCGCGCTCGCCGGTGTAGCGCGCGTCGCCGAGCCACTCGGTCTCGGGGCCCCAGTAGACGTCCTCGTCGGGCTCCCACACGTCGGGGCGGCCGCCGGCGAAGCCGAACGTCTGGAAGCCCATCGACTCGAGGGCGACGTTGCCGGTGAGGACCATGAGGTCGGCCCAGGACAGGCTCTGGCCGTACTTCTTCTTGACCGGCCAGAGCAGGCGGCGGGCCTTGTCGAGGTTGCCGTTGTCGGGCCAGGAGTTGAGCGGGGCGAAGCGCTGCTGGCCGGCGCCCGCGCCGCCGCGGCCGTCCTGTACGCGGTACGTGCCGGCGCTGTGCCAGGCCATGCGGATCATGAACGGGCCGTAGTGGCCGAAGTCGGCGGGCCACCAGTCCTGCGAGTCGGTGAGCACCGCGGCGATGTCGGCCTTGACGGCGGCGAGGTCGAGGCGGTTGAAGGCCTCGGCGTAGTCGAAGTCCTCGCCGAGCGGGTTGGCGACGGCGGGGTTCTTGGCGAGGATCTTGAGGTTGAGCTGGTTGGGCCACCACTGGCGGTTGGTGCCGCCCGCGGCCGGGACCGGCTCCTTGCCGTGGCCGAACGGGCAGGACTGTGCCTGCGGCTCGTTCATCTCCCCGACTTCGGCGTTCTGGGGAACGGTCTGCTCTTCGGGCTTCACGTCAGACACTGGTGGTCCTTCACTTTCGGTTGCGGGCACTTCAGGTGGTCAGGTGGCTGGGGGCTCTGTGGCGGCCTCAGGAGGCGGCGGCGACGCAGTCGGGGCAGGTGCCCCAGTACGTCACCTCCGCCTGCTCGATGACGAAGCCGTGGTCCTCCGACGCCGTGAGGCACGGGGCATGACCGACGGCGCAGTCGACGTCGGCGATGACACCGCACGAGCGGCAGACGACGTGGTGGTGGTTGTCACCGACGCGCACCTCGTAGCGCGCGACGGAGCCGGCGGGCTGGATGCGCCGGAGCAGGCCGGCGTCGGTGAGGGCACGCAGGACGTCGTACACGGCCTGGTGGGAGACGTCGCCGGCGACCTCGCGCACGCGGCGGATCACCGAGTCGGTGTCGGCGTGGGGGTGGTCGCGCAGGACCTCGAGCACGGCGACGCGCTGGCGGGTGACGCGCAGGCTCGACCCGCGCAGCAGCTCCTCGACGTCGGTGCCGGACATGATCCGAGTCTTTCGGTTCTTCTTGAACAAATCAAGTCTTGACAGACGGTCCCGCCGCACGTGGCACGACTGGGCGCCGGGCTGCATCTCGTACGATGCGCGTGGGGCAGACGGCAGGACGCTCCGCCCAGCCGCGGCACCACATCGCACCTCCGGGGGCAGCCCATGTCACCAGACACCAGCAGCGCGGACTCCCTGCGAAGCCGTCTGGCCGCCCGCGCCTGGCCGAGCCACCCCGCGACGTGGCGCGAGGTGCCGGCCCGGTTGCGACCCACGCTCGGAACGGTCTTCCGTCTCACGGCGGCAGCCGTGGGTGCCTACGTGCTCTCGCAGGCGATCACCCCGGGCACCCCCGACCTCACCGGGCCGCTCACGGCACTCCTCGTCGTGCAGGCCTCGGCCTTCTCGACGATCAGGATGGGCGCGGTCCGGGTCGGCGCCGTGCTGTCCGGCATCCTCGTGGCCACCCTCCTGTCGACGTGGAGCGGCCTGACCTGGTGGAGCCTCGCCGCGGCGATCGCCGCGTCCCTGCTGCTGGCCAAGGTGCTGCGCCTCGGCGAGCAGGCGCTCGAGACCCCGATCAGCGCCATGCTGATCCTCGGGGTCAGCAACCACGACATCGCCTCCGAGACCCGGATCGTCAACACCCTCATCGGCGCCGCGGTCGGGGTGGCCTTCAACCTCGCCTACCCGCCGGCCATGCCCATCGGCCCGGCGCGGCAGGCGCTGCTGCGCGTGGTCGAGGCCGGCGCCTCCGCCCTGGACCACGCCGCGGAGGCCCTCGAGAAGGGTCCGGTGAGCCGCGACCAGGTCGAGGCGTGGGTCGACCGGGTCCGCTCGGCCAACCGCGAGGTGGCCCGCGCCACGGAGACGATCGGGCACCTGAGGGAGAGCCGGCGCCTCAACCCGAGGGCCCTGGGCACCGTCGACGTCGAGCCCGTCCTCGCCTCGGCCCTCGACACCTTCGAGCAGTGCCTCCTGGCCATCCGCGCCCTGTTCACCCTCCTGCTCGCGGAGCTGCCCCCACGAGACGCCCCCGAGGACCCGTACGGTGACGAGCTGCGCGGGGCGTTCGCCGTGGTGCTGCACGACTGCGCCGACTGCCTCCGCGCGTTCGGGGGCTTCGTCATCGCCGAGTCGGAAGGGCGCGAGACGGACACCGAGAAGGCCCTCGCGGAGAGTCTCGACATCCTGCGCGAGACGCAGGCCATCCTCGCCGAGCTCATCCTGGTGCGAGCCAGGGAGGACACGTCGTCCTGGCTGCTGCGCGGCTCGATCCTCGCTGCGGTCGGGCAGGTGCTGGCACGGCTCGACCTCGAGGACCGGGCCCGGATGCACGAGCAGTGGAAGCAGGAGCAGGAGCGCCGCCCGCTGGCGCAGCTGCCCCGGATCGTGCACGACGCCCTCCCCCACCCGGACCGCCCCTATCCCCGGGGGATCCGACCGGGCCGCGTGCGTCGGCGCGAACAGCCCGACCGCCGCTGACCGCACCTCAGTCGGCGACGAGCTCGACCTCGAACCCCTCGCCGCTCTCGAGGTAGGCCGCGTAGTGCTGCGGCCCTCCGGCGAACGGGTGCCGGTCGGCGAACATCAGCGACCACCCGCCCTCGGCGCACGCGTCGACGACCGCATCGACCTCGGCTCGCGAACCGCCATGGAAGGCAAGGTGGTTCAGCCCGGCGCGCTTGCGCTCGTGCCGGCCCTTCTCGACGTCGGGACCGCTCTCGACGACGACGTAGAGCGACCCGAGCTCCCACGCCTGGCCGTGGCCCCAGTCGTCGCCGAGGTGGTAGCCGAGCCGGCCGAGCAGCCAGCCCCACTCGCGCCCGGCCGCCGCGATGTCCTCGACCCAGATCTCGACGTGGTGGAGTCCGCCGCGCGCACCGGCGCCGCCGCCACCCGCCGCGGACGCGCCCCCGAAGTCCCAGCGGGCCGCGCCCATGTCGGCCCGGCCGCCCTCGACGAGCCCGCGCACCATCGGCGTGCCCTCGGCTCGCCAGTGCTCGAGCGCCTCGTCCTCGAGCCCTTGCGGAGGGCGTCCGTCGGAGCGGATGACCCGCCACCACGGCGCGTCGGAGCCGTACCGGCTCATCACCGAGCCGACGGTGCGCGGCCCCATGCCGCCGAGGCGCTTCGCGACGTCGCCGTAGGCGAGCACGCGGCCGGACGGGATCGACGCGACGAGCGAGAGCACGCGGTCGGCGTGGTCCTCCAGAGCCACCGGGGTCCTTTCGGGAGTGGGACGTTCAGGGCACAGCGTGCCCGACGCGTCGGCCGGGCCGGACGAGCGGGAACGCGCGCCTCAGTATTCCGGCTGCGACGGGTCGATCTCGCGCACGTACGCCACGACGCCACCGGAGACGTTCGCGACGTCGGAGAACCCGGCCCGCAGCGCGAGGCGGGTCGCCTCCGCGGACCGGCCGCCGACCTTGCAGTGGATGAGGACGCGTCGGTCTCGGGGCAGCTGCTCGAACGCCTCGCCCGAGCGGAAGAGGTCGAGGTGGATCGCCACGGCCCCGGGGATCACGGCGATCGCCCGCTCCTCCTCCCCGCGCACGTCGACGAGCAGCGGCGGCGCCTCGCCGCGCAGCTCGTCGGCCATCTCCTGCACCGTGACGGCCGGCAGGGCGTCCTCGTCGTCGTGGGCCGCGCCGGGCACGCCGCAGAACTGCACGTAGTCGATGAGCTCCGTGACCGTCGGCTCGTCACCGCACACCGGGCACTCGGGGTCGCGGCGCACCGTCAGGGTGTCCCACGTCTGGCGCAGCGCGTCGTGCACGATCATCCGCCCCGTGAGCGGCTCGCCGATGCCGAGGAGCAGCTTGATCGCCTCGGTCGACTGCACCGACCCGACGGCCGCGCACAGCACGCCGAGCACGCCGCCCTCGGCGCAGCTCGGCACCGAGCCGGGCGGCGGCGGGTCGGGGAACACGCAGCGGTAGCAGGGGCCGTGGCCGGCCCACCACACCGACACCTGGCCGTCGAAGCGCAGGATCGAGCCCCACACGTGTGGCTTGCCGAGCATGACGCAGGCGTCGTTGACGAGGTAGCGCGTCGGGAAGTTGTCGGTGCCGTCGACGACGAGGTCGTAGCCCCCGATGATCTCGAGGGCGTTGGAGGAGTCGAGGGCGACGTCGTGGCGCACCACGGTGACGTGCGGGTTGACCCGGTGCACCGCCGCCTCGGCCGACTCGGTCTTGGGCCGGCCGATGTCGGCGTCGGAGTGGATGACCTGCCGGTGCAGGTTGGTGAGGTCGACGACGTCGGCGTCGACGACGCCGATGGTGCCGACGCCGGCCGCCGCGAGGTACAGCAGCGCGGGCGACCCGAGACCCCCGGCACCGACGACGAGGACCCGCGCGGCAGCGAGCCGCTCCTGCCCCTCGAGGCGCACGTCGGGCAGCAGGACGTGACGGGCGTACCGCGTCGTCTCGGCCTTCGACAGCGGGCGACCCGTCTTGACCAGCGGATCCGTCGGCATGCCATCACCGTACTGCTCGGTATGGTGAGAAACGACACGGTCGTCTGCGCCCGCGGACGACGAGCACCACACAGAGAGTGCCCCCAGGACGCATGGCAGACGAGACCATCACGCCGGGCCGCGGACAGCGGCTCCCCCGCTCCGAGCGACGCGCGCAGCTGCTCGAGGCGGCGCTCGCCGTCTTCGTCGAGAACGGCTACCACGCCGCGGCGATGGACGACATCGCCGCGCGGGCCGGGGTGTCCAAGCCCGTTCTCTACCAGCACTTCCCGGGCAAGCTCGAGCTCTACCTCGCACTCATCGACCAGCACGCCGGCGAGCTCGAGCAGCTCGTCCGCGACGCGCTCGCCCTGTCCGACAACAAGGCCCGCATCAACACGATGACCCGGGCCTACTTCGACTTCGTCGGCAAGGAGGGTGCGGCCTTCCGCCTCATCTTCGAGTCCGACCTCGCCAACGAGCCGGCCGTGCGGGCGCGCCTCGACCAGATCGACCTCACCTGCGCCGAGGCGATGGCCGAGATCATCAGCAGCGAGACCTCGATGACGCGCGAGGAGGCCGTCCTCGTCGGCGTCGCCTTCGTCGGGCTCGCCCAGACGTCGGCGCGACACTGGCTCACCCACGAGGCGAGCCTGTCCAAGGAGACGGCGGTGCGCATCACCGGCTCCCTGATCCGCCGCGGCTTCGGCGCCTTCCCCCGGTCCGGGGCGGCTTCCGACGACGCGTCCGGCACGTCGCGGGAATCCGTCGGCAGCACCGCTGGTTAAGGTGGCCACAGGCGCGGGCCACGGTCCGCGCACCACCGAAGGACGAACCGAGAAAGCAGGTTTGACGTGGAGGTCCGCATCGGCGTGCAGAACGTGGCACGCGAGATCACCTTCGAGACGACGCTGAGCTCCGACGAGCTCCTGGCTGCCGTCAAGGCCGCCCGCACCAACGGCGACGTCCTCGAGCTGACCGACGACAAGGGCGGGCGCATCCTCGTCCCCGTCTCGTCGCTCGGCTACGTGACGACCGGTGCCGAGCGCCGCAGCGGCGTCGGCTTCGGCGCCTCCTGACCCGGAGCCCGATCGAGCCGGTCCAGCCGGTCACCGGCCGGGTGGCGCCGACAGGCGCCGTCCGGCTGGTGACGGACACTGACCGGGTACGTACCGGCTAGCGGGCTCGAGGTCCCCGCCCGGAGGAGGAGCCAGCATGACCGCAACGCTCGTCGCGGCCCTCGTCGCAGGAGCCCTCATCGGTCCCCTCGCGCGCGCCGCGCTGCCCGGACGCCACGACACCAGCGTCACGACGACCGTCGTGCTCGGCGCGTTCGGCGCCCTCGTGGGCGCCTGGATCTACAAGGCGGCCTCGGGCTCGCAGACGTCCGGCATCGACTGGACCTCGTTCCTCATCGGCGCCGTCGTCGCCGCAGCGCTCATCGTCGGCTACGGCATGGTCGCGAGCGACAGCCGGCGCCGCTGACGCCCCGCCACCTCGCCTCTGCCACAGCGCAGCTCGCGACCGGAACGTCCACCTTCGTCGCCCTGGAGCGGTGCTGATCGACGAACCCCTGATGGGGGTACGTGCCAGTTACGAACAATTCACCGTCACATCCACCACATCAGACTCATCTGGTGGGAGATTGACGATGTTGGATCTATGTCTGCCACACGCAGACTGAGTGGTCGCTAGGGCGATCAGAAGGAGCACAACATGTTGTGGACCATCATCGTGGCCATCGTCGTCGGTGCGATCATCGGCGCACTGGGCCGGCTCCTCGTTCCCGGCAAGCAGAACATCTCGCTGCTCGTCACCATCCTCATCGGCATCGTTGCCAACGTCATCGTCACGTTCATCGTTCGCCAGTTCGGCTACTCGAACGCAAGTGGCATCGCGTGGATCCCCCTGATCCTCGGGGCAGTCGTCGCAGCGATCATCATCGTGATCTACGGACGAGTCACCCACAAGACGGTCTGACCAGCAGCACAATCGAAGGGCCCGACCGTGCGGTCGGGCCCTTCCGTCATGTCGGGACCATGCCGGCACCTCACGCCGACAGGCCGAGCCGCTCCATCCGACGCGTGTGCTCGTCGGTGAGGCGGGCGAACATCCGTCCCAGCTCGGCGAGGTCCGCGCCCGGGCGCCCGGGTGCCCCGACGAGGATGCCGGCGAGCGAGTCGCGCTCGACCCCGACGCGCTGCGCCTGGGTGATCGCCTCCCCCACGAGCCGGCGGCCCCACAGCGCGAGGCGTCCGCCGACCCGCGGGTCGGCCGCGATGGCCTCGCGCACGACGGTGACGGCGAAGTCGGCCTGCCCGGTGTCCTCGAGGACCCCGAGCACGAGGGCCTGGGTGTCGGGGTCGACGTACTGGGCGATCTCCCGGTAGAAGTCCTGGGCGATGCCGTCGCCGACGTACGCCTTGACGACACCCTCGAGCCAGTCCGAGGGCTTGGTGCGCTCGTGGAAGAAGTCGACGGCCGGGACGAACGGCTCCATCGCGTCCTCGGGTGTCACCCCGAGCGTCCCGAGGCGGTCGGCCAGCACCTCGTAGTTGCGCAGCTCGTGCGCCGCCAGCCGCGCGAGCGCCGCACTCTGGCGCAGCGTCGGGGCCTGCTCGGCGTCGCGCGCGAGCTGGCTGAAGGCGCGCAGCTCGCCATAGGCGAGGACTCCGAGCAGGTCGGTGACCGCCGCGAGGTAGCCGGGGTCGTCGGTGGGCGTCGTCGGGGCCGCATCGCTCATGGGCCCAACCTACCGGCGTGGATTCGGGCGCTCAGGCGTGCTGCCGGTAGACTGTGCCGGACAACTCGGTGCCCGGTCGGCCCGATGGATCGCCCAGATGGTGCTCGCGGACACTCTCCCGCGCACCGGCGGAGCCCGCCACGACGCGGGGATCTGCCCGTCAAGACACTTCCCGATCGGCCCGTCCCGCCACTGAGCTCCCGCGTCCTGCGGGGTGCTCGTGCCGATCGAGAGATGCACATGACCCAGACCAACGAGACCCCGGCCGCCCCCGAGACACCGGCCGAGGTCACCACCGACGCTGCCACGGAAGCTACGACTGACGCTGCCACGGAGGCCGCGCAGACCGCGGCCGAGGTGGCACCCGAGCTGACCTTCGCCGACTTCGACGTCCACCCCGACATCGTCGCCTCGCTCGCCGACGCCGGCATCACCCACCCGTTCCCCATCCAGGCGATGACGCTGCCGGTGGCCCTCTCGGGCCACGACATCATCGGCCAGGCCAAGACCGGCACGGGCAAGACCCTCGGCTTCGGCGTGCCGATCCTCAACCGCGTCGTCGCCCCCGGCGACGAGGGTTTCGCGGCGCTGACGCGTCCGGGCAAGCCCCAGGCCCTCGCCGTCGCCCCGACGCGTGAGCTCGCGGTCCAGGTGGCCGGCGACCTCGAGCGCGCCGGCAAGCGCCGCGGCATCCGCGTGCTCACCGTGTACGGCGGTCGCGCGTACGAGCCGCAGATCGAGGCGCTCAAGACCGGCGTCGAGGTCGTCGTCGGCACCCCGGGTCGCCTCATCGACCTGGCCAAGCAGGGCCACCTCGACCTGTCACAGGCCCGCACCGTCGTGCTCGACGAGGCCGACGAGATGCTCGACCTCGGCTTCCTGCCCGATGTCGAGACCCTCATGGCGCTGACGCCCGCCTCGCGCCAGACGATGCTCTTCTCCGCGACGATGCCGGGTGCCATCGTGGCGCTCGCGCGCCGCTACATGTCCCAGCCGACGCACATCCGCGCGATGGGCGACGACAACGAGAACGCCCACACGGTCAAGGCCGTCGAGCAGTTCGTCTACCGCGCGCACGCCCTCGACAAGGTCGAGATGCTCTCGCGGATGCTGCAGGCCAACGGCCGCGGCCTGACGATCATCTTCAGCCGCACCAAGCGCACCGCCGCCAAGGTCGCCGACGAGCTCGTAGAGCGCGGCTTCGCCGCCGCCGCGATCCACGGCGACCTCGGCCAGGGCGCCCGCGAGCAGGCGCTGCGCGCCTTCCGCAACGGCAAGGTCGACATCCTCGTGGCCACCGACGTCGCGGCCCGCGGCATCGACGTCGAGAACGTCACCCACGTCATCAACTACCAGTGCCCCGAGGACGAGAAGACCTACCTGCACCGCATCGGTCGCACGGCACGCGCCGGCAACACCGGCGTGGCGGTGACGTTCGTCGACTGGGACGACCTGCACCGCTGGGCGCTCATCAACAAGACGCTCGACCTCGGCATCCCCGAGCCGCAGGAGACCTACTCCAGCTCGGACCACCTCTTCTCCGACCTCGACATCCCCACCAGCGCCAAGGGCTACCTGCGCAAGTCCGAGCAGACCCGCGCCGGCCTGGCCGCCGAGGAGCTCGAGGACCTCGGCGAGACCGGCAAGCGCCACGGCAAGGGTGCCGGCCAGGGCCGGGGCGGCCAGGGCCAGGGCTCCTCGCAGGGTGGCTCCCGTGGTGGACGCGCCGGCGGCCGTGACGCCTCGGGCGAGGCGCGTGAGGACGGCGAGAGCCGCCCGCCCCGCCAGCGCAACCGACGCCGCACGCGCGGTGGCGGCGCGGCCGCCGCCGGTGCGGCCCCGTCGGCCGAGGGCGAGTCCTCGACCGCGTCGTCGGGTGAGCGGTCCGCCGGGTCCTCCGAGGAGGGCTCGTCGCGCCCGCGTCGCCGACGTCGCCGCGGCGGTTCGGGCCGGTCCGGCCAGCAGGCCGACACCGCGCCCGCCACGACCGGCGGCGAGTGACCCGCTCGCCCCTGCCGACCACGGTGGGCGGCGTCGGGCATCCGATGCACTGAGCAGCAGCCGAGAGGCCGCGTCCCGTTCCGGG
Organism: Intrasporangium zincisolvens; assembly: GCF_034724055.1. Classification (NCBI taxonomy): domain Bacteria; kingdom Bacillati; phylum Actinomycetota; class Actinomycetes; order Micrococcales; family Intrasporangiaceae; genus Intrasporangium; species Intrasporangium zincisolvens. The sequence continues at coordinate 286,475 of NZ_JAWIIL010000002.1, read as the reverse complement.
GCGCGGCCTCTCGGCATGTCCGGCGCCCGATCGGCGCCCGGACTCCCTGGATCCTGCCCGATTCCGGGCAGATTCTTGGCACTCAGGGCTTCGGTCGTGCACAGTCGACTCGTGCTCGATCCGGAACTCGTGGCGAGGGTCGCCGACTCGTCCGGCCTGACCCACGGGGAGGCCGCCCGCGTCATCGGCGACGTCCTGGCCCACTACGCCGAGCCCGTCGACGCCTACGTGCGCCGGCGCCACCGCGAGCTGCAGACCTACGGCGTCCGCAACGACGAGGCGTTCCGGAGCATCGCGGCCGAGCTGCGGGCCCGCCTCGTCGCGGCCCCCGAGCTGTCCGAGCGGCAGCTGCGCCGCATCGTCTACGGCTGACCGCCGGGTCGCCCCACCTCGTCACCCACCGTCGTCACCCACCGTCGTCACCCACCGTGACCCACCGCCACCCCCAAGGAGAAACCCATGTGCGGAATCGTCGGCTACGTCGGCCGCCAGCCGGCCGCCCCGGTCCTCGTCGAGGGCCTAACCCGACTGGAGTACCGCGGCTACGACTCCGCCGGTCTCAGCGTCGCCGGCCCGAACGGCCAGACCGTCGTGCGACGCGTCGGGCGGGTCCGGGAGCTCGAGGCCGCGCTGCCGCGACGCCTGCCCGGCACCGTCGGCATCGGCCACACCCGGTGGGCGACGCACGGGCCCGCCACCGAGGACAACGCCCACCCGCACACGAGCGAGGACGGCCGCGTCAGCGTCGTGCACAACGGCATCATCGACAACGCCGCAGCCCTGCGCGAGCGGCTCGAGCGCGAAGGCGTCACCTTCACCTCCGACACCGACACCGAGGTGCTGGCCCACCTCGTCGCGCGCTCCCCCGCCGGAGACCTCGAGGACCGCGTGCTCGAGGCGCTCGAGCACGTCGTCGGCACCTACGCCGTCGCGGTCCTCGACACCGACGCACCCGACCGCCTCGTCGTGGCCCGCAACGGCTCGCCGCTCATCCTCGGTGTCGGCGACAAGGAGATGTTTGTCGCCTCCGACGTCGCCGCGCTCGTGCGGCACACGTCCTCGGTCGTGCACCTCGAGGACGGCGAGCTCGCCGTCGTCACGGCGCGGGACTACCGCACCTTCACCCGGGAGACCCACGACACGGGCCGGGTGCCCACGACGATCGAGGTCGCCGACGAGGACGTCGAGCTCGGCGACCACGGCCACTACATGGCCAAGGAGATCGCCGAACAGCCCGAGACCGTCGCCCGGATGCTCCGTGGCCGCCTCGACGCCCGGTTCGGCACGGCCCGCCTCGACGGGCTCAACCTCCCCCCGCGCGAGCTGCGGGCGTTCCGACGCGTCAAGATCCTCGGCTGCGGGTCGGCCTACTACGTCGGCGAGCTCGGCGCCCTGCTCATCGAGGAGCTGGCGCGCATCCCCGCGCACGCCGAGGCGGCGAGCGAGTTCCGCTACCGCAACCCGATCATCGAGCCGGACACGCTCTACGTCGCCGTCAGCCAGTCGGGCGAGACCGCCGACACGGCCTTCGCGGTGCGCGAGATCAAGCGCAAGGGTGGCCAGGTCGTCGGCCTCGTCAACGTCGTCGGCTCGACGATCGCCCGCGAGTGCGACGGCGGGATCTACCTGCACGCGGGCCCCGAGATCGCGGTCGCCTCGACCAAGGCCCTGACCCACATGGGTGTCGGGTTCGCCCTGCTCGCGCTGCTGCTCGGCCGGGTGCGCGATCTGTCGGTGGCCGACGGGCAGCGCATCATCGCGGGCCTCGAGCGGCTCCCCGCCGACATCGCGGCGGTTCTCGAGCAGGAGGAGGACATCGCGGGGATCGCGCGCGAGCTGGCTGGCGCCGAGAGCCTCTTCTTCATCGGCCGGGTCCGCGGGTTCCCGGTCGCGCGCGAGGGCGCCCAGAAGTTCAAGGAGGTCTCCTACCGGCACGCCGAGGCCTACCAGACGAGCGAGCTCAAGCACGGCCCGCTCGCGCTCATCGAGGCGGCGCGCCCGACCGTCGCGGTCATCCCCGACGACGAGCTGACCGACCGCAACCTCGCGGCGGCCGAGCAGGTCATGGCGCGCGGTGGCCGGGTCGTCGCCGTGACCCACCCCGGGGTCCGGCTCGGCGCGGTGGACGCGCAGCGGATCGACGTGCCGCGCAACGAGACCGAGCTCGACCCGATCCTGCTCATGGTCCCGATGCAGCTGCTTGCCCTCCACGCCGCGAGATCCCTGGGCCTCGACATCGACAAGCCTCGTAACCTTGCCAAGTCGGTGACCGTCGAGTGACGGTCGTGGAGACGCTCGGGTGACGACCGGCAACGGTCGGTGAGGAGGCCGCGATGAAGCTGCACGCGTCGATCGACGGGAGGCTGCGCGCGTTCATCGAGGCGCAGCGGATGTTCTTCGTCGCGACGGCACCCCTCGCCGCCGACGGGCACGTCAACGTCTCGCCGAAGGGCCTCGACGGCACCTTCCTCGTCGTCGACGAGCACACGGTCGCCTACCTCGACCTCACCGGCAGCGGCGCCGAGACGGCCGCCCACCTGCGCGAGAACGGGCGGATCACGCTGATGTTCTGCGCCTTCGAGGGACCGCCGAACATCGTGCGCCTGCACGGGAGGGGCCGGCACGTGCGCCCGGGCGACGACGGCTTCGACGCGTGGGCCGCACGCTTCGGCGTCGAGCTGCCGGGTGTGCGCGGCGTGGTCGTCGTCGACGTCGACCGGGTCTCGGACTCCTGCGGGTTCGCCGTGCCGCTCTACGAGTTCACCGAGCAGCGCGACCTGCTCACCTCGTGGGCCGGCCGCCGCGGGCCCGAGAGCCTGACCACCTACCGGGCCGAGAAGAACGCGACGTCGATCGACGGGCTGCCCGCCCTCGACCCCGAGACGACCTGACGCGTCCAGCCCGCCTGACGCGTCCGCGCCTGGACGCGTCGGTGCCCGGACGCGTCAGCCCACGTGGCGCGTCGACACGCCGGACGCGTCGGCGCCCGGACACGACGAAGGGCCGGCACCGGGTCTCGGTGCCGGCCCCTCGCGTCCGGGCCGTGGGAGCATACGGCCCGGACGCCCGCGTCAGGACTGCGGGTTGATCGTGGCGGTGTCGATGACGAAGCGGTAGCGCACGTCGCCGGCGACGACGCGCTCGTAGGCGGCGTCGACCTCGTCGGCAGAGATCGTCTCGATGCTCGCGCCGATGCCGTGCTCGGCCGCGAAGTCGAGCATCTCCTGGGTCTGCGCGATGCCGCCGATGTTCGAGCCGGCCATCACCTTGCTGCCGCCGATGAGCGAGAACGCGGCGAAGGTGTCGGGGTCGCTCGGGGCGCCGACGTTGACGAGCGCGCCGAGGGGCTTGAGCAGCGACAGGTAGGCGTCGACCGGCAGGTTGGCGCTGACCGTGTTGAGGATGAGGTCGAAGCTGCCCTTGAGGTCCTCGAACGTCTGCTCGTCGGCGGTGGCGCGGTGGTCGCTCGCCCCGAATGCCCGGGCGTCCTCCTGCTTGCCGAGGGTGCGGCTGAGCACCGTCACCTCGGCGCCGAGCGCCGCGGCGAACTTCACGGCCATGTGGCCGAGCCCGCCGAGGCCGACGACGGCCACCTTCTTGCCGGGGCCGGCGCCCCAGCGCTTGAGGGGGTTGTACGTCGTGATGCCGGCGCAGAGCAGCGGCGCGGCGACGTCGAGGTCGAGGCCCTCGGGGATGCGGACCGCGAACCGCTCGGACACGACGACCTGCTGGGCGTAGCCGCCCTGGGTGGCCTCGCCGTCGTAGCCGCGGCCGTTGTACGTCATGACGGCACCCTGGGTGCAGAACTGCTCCTCGCCGTCCTTGCAGTACTCGCACTCACCGCACGAGTCGACCATGCAGCCGACGCCGACGCGGTCGCCGACCTTGTAGCGGGTGACGCCGTCGCCGACGGCGGAGACGACGCCGGCGATCTCGTGCCCGGGGACCATGGGGAAGATCGCGCCGCCCCACTCCTCCCGGACCTGGTGGATGTCGCTGTGGCAGATGCCGGCGAACTTGATGTCGATGAGGACGTCGTCGTCACGCAGATCACGGTGCTCGACGGTCCGGGCCTCGAAGGCGGCTCCGGCGCTCGGCGCGACCAGTGCGGGCGTGGAAATCACAGGGTTTCTCCTTCACAGGGGTTGGCGACGCTCTGAGGTGCAGCGTCACCCGTCCCCGGAAACATTCCCGGCGGCGCAGATCCACGAACCGGCTCTGGGTCCCCCGGACGCGCCGGACGCGCGACGGTGTGACGGACGCCTCAGAGGCGCGGCAGGAGCGACGCCGCGACGTCGCGGTAGGCCTGTGCGCCGCGCGAGGTGCGGGCCGTCGACAGGATCGAGCGGCCGACCGCGGGCGCCTCCGCGAACCGGACCGTCTTGGGGATCGGTGGGTCGAGCACCGGCAGGTCGTAGCGCTCACCCACGTCGGCGAGCACCTCGCGGGCGTGGTTGCTGCGGCCGTCGAAGAGCGTCGGCAGGATGCCCCACACCTGCAGGTCGCGGTTGAGGATGCGCTGCACGTCGGCGACGGTGTCGAGCAGCTGCCCGACGCCGCGATGGCTCAGCATCTCGCACGGCATCGGGATGACGAGGCCGTCGGCGGCGGTGAGCGCGTTGAGGGTGAGCACGCCGAGGCTCGGCGAGCAGTCGAGCAGCACGACGTCGTAGAGCGTCGGCAGGTCCTCGAGCGCCGAGCGCAGCACGTACTCGCGGCCCGGGCGCGGCATGAGGGCGGCCTCGGCGCCGGCGAGGTCGATCGTGGAGGGCACGAGGTCGACGCCCTCCTCGCACGCCACGACGACGTCGGCCAGCGGCGTGCCACCGGTCAGGACGTCGTGGACCGACTTCTCGACCGTGTCGGGGTCGACACCGAGGGAGAAGGTGAGGCAGGCCTGCGGGTCGAGGTCGACGAGCAGGACGCGTCTGCCGTGCTCGGCGAAGGCGGCGCCGAGGCTCGCGACCGAGGTGGTCTTGGCGACGCCGCCCTTCTGGTTCGCGACGGCGAGCACGGAGGGGCGTTCCGCGGGCTCGCGGCGGGTGGTCGGGGCGGTGCTGGCGTCCTGGCGGGAACGGGCGGCCATGGGCGTCAGTGTGTCAGGTCGAGGGCCCAGAAGGCCGAGATCGTCCGCGGGCGCGCCCGCAGCGTGACGGAGCCGACACGACGGCACGTCGCCCGCGTCGCGAATGCCTCGGATCGCCGCCGAGCGCAACAAGCGACCACCTAGCACGTTGCCGCGTCAGATCGCGCCCACGACCACGGCGAGCGACCACGTGGCGGGCGGGCCGGAGCCTGGCCCCGGCGGGCGGTCAGACGTCGTCGCGGTCGAGCCCGGCCCAGTCGGACTTCTCGGGGCCCTGCTGCTGGCCCTCGGGGCAGTGCGCCCGGAAGTCGCACCAGGAGCACAGCGGCGAGGTGCGCGGCGCGAAGCGGGTGGACTCCACGCCGACGTCCTTGAAGTCGGCGTCGGCGCGCCTCAGGTCGGAGGCGATGGACTCGGCCTCGGCGACCTTGCGGGCCAGCGACTCCTCGGTGTGCACGTGGCTCGCGACGGTGCCGCTCGGCAGGTGGTGCAGCTCCACGCGCAGGCACGGCCGGCGGAACATCCGCGCCACCGCGACGGCGTAGAGCGCGAGCGGCAGCGACGTGCGCGCGTCGTCGTCGGTGGGCACCTGCCGGCCTGTCTTGTAGTCGACGACGACGAGATCGCCGTCGCGGTCGTCGAGGCGGTCGATGCGCCCGGTGACGGCGATCTCGTCGGTCTTCAGCGACACGCTGCGCTCGATGCCGACCGGCTGGTTGTCGCGGTCGCTGTGGCGCAGGTAGTCGGTGACGAGGTCGCGGACGCGCAGGCGCCAGGCCATCGACTGCTCGGGGTCGCGGAAGCCGACGTCGATCCACGACGAGCGGACGAGCTCGGCGACCCCGGCGGGCGTGCGCTGGGACACCGGGAGGTCCCAGAAGTCGCGCAGCACGTTGTGCGTGGCGATGCCGACCGACGTGTGCGCCCGCTGCGGCCGGGCCTGTGGGCGAGGACGGTCGAGGTACTGCATCCGGTAGCGACGCGGGCAGTCGAGCCAGGCGAGCAGCTTGGACGGCGATCCGGTGTAGAGGGGTGTCGGCATGCCGGCGAAGGTCGTCTGCTCTGCCGGTCCCGTCGTCACGCCGACACCCTACGGCCCTCCCCCGACATCCGTCGGGCGACACCCACAGGGGTCAGGATCGGCTTCCGCCGGTCCGCGCCACGGCCGCGAGCCGGTCTGCCGCGGCGTGGAACTCGGTCTGGAGCGCGTCGACGACCTCCGCCACCGACGCGACGCCGGTGATGGCGCCGACGCCCTGACCCGCGGCCCACAGCTCGGCCCACCGCTTCGGCTGCGGTTGGGCGACGTCGTAGGTGCGGTCGCCGGTGAAGACGAGGTGGTCGGGGTCGAGGCCGTGGGCCACGAGGCTCGGGCGCAGCCACGACGCCGGAGCCCCGGTGACGCCGTCGCTGACGACGAGGTCGCCGCTCGCGGAGTCGACGACCATCCGCTTGTACTCCTCGGCGGCCCGGCTCTCGCGGGTGGCGAGGAACCGGGTGCCCATGTAGACGAGGTCGGCCCCGGCCGCGACGGCCCCCGCGACGCCGAACCCGTCGGCGACCCCGCCGCCCACCACGACCAGGCCGTCGAAGAACCCGCGCACCGCCGACACGAACGCGAACGGCGACAGGTGGCCGGTGTGCCCGCCTGCGCCCGCGCTGATGCACGCGAGCCCGTCGACCCCGGCGTCGACCGCCTTGTGCGCGAGCCGGAGGTCGACGACGTCGCCGACGACGACCCCGCCGTAGCCGTGCACGGCCTCGACGACCGGGGCGGGCGATCCGAGCGCCGTGATGACGACCGGTGGCCGGTGCCGCACGACGAGCTCGAGGTCGGCCGCCAGGCGCGCGTTGCTGCGGTGCGTCACGAGGTTGACGGCCCACGGCGCGCCGCCGACGCCGGCTGCCACCTGCGCGAGCCAGCCGTCGAGCTCCTCGGCCGTGCGGCAGTTCTGCGTCGGGAACGCGCCCAGGATGCCGGCCCGGGCGGCCGCGACGACGAGCTCGGGTCCCGACACGAGGAACATCGGGGCCGCGACGACCGGCACCCGCAGCCCTGCGGCGAGCGCCCGGGCGTGCTCGACCCCGCCCGACGCGTCGACCTCGCGTGACGTGTCGACCTCGCGTGACGCGTCCACCCCGCCCGACGCGTCGACGCCGCGTGACGCGTCGGTCACGGGACGGGCTCGCGGACGTCCGGGGCGCCGGGCCGGCGCAGCATCCGCTTGAGCACCTTGCCCACCGGGTTGCGCGGCAGCGCGTCGCGCACCTCGAGGCGCTCGGGCAGCTTGAACGAGGCGACCTGCTGCTCGCGCAGCCACGCGACGAGGTCCTCGAGCGTCAGCGACTGCCCGTCGCGCAGGACGACGACGGCCGCCACCCGCTCGCCGAGGGCGTCGTCGGGGTCGCCGATGACGGCGACGTCGGCCACGGCAGGGTGGGCGGCGACGAGCCCCTCGATCTCGGCCGGGGCGATGTTCATGCCGCCGCGGATCACCTGGTCGCGCGCCCGGTCGAGGTAGCGCAGGAACTGGCCCTGATCGCCGGCGATCTCGAACAGGTCGCCGGTGCGCAGGTAGCCCTGCTCGTCGAAGGGGCTCGGCAGGTGGTCGCCGCCGAGGTAGCCGGCGAAGACCGTGGGGCCGCTGATGCGCAGCTCGCCGGGACGGCCGGCGTCGGTGACCTCCTCGCCGGTGACGATGTCGACGAGGCGGGTGTGCATCCACTCCCCGGCGCTGGTGGACCACGTGACACCGGGCGCGCCGAAGCGGGGGAAGAACTGGGCGCGGTCGTCGGGGTCGGGGAAGTCCTCGGGGCTGGAGAGCAGCCCGATGCCCTCGTTCGAGCCGAAGAAGTTGATGACGCTGATGCCGCGGTCCTGCCAGCCGCGCACCATCGCCGGCTGCAACGGGGCCGAGCCCGACCCGATGCGGGTCAGGCTCGAGGTGTCGAGGGCGGCGAGCAGCTCGGGGTTGCCGAGGAGCATCCAGAGCAGCGCCGGCGGGGCGCACGTGTACGTCGCGTGCTCGGTGGCGACCTGGCGCAGGAAGGTCGGCAGGTCGAACGGGTGGTGCTGCACGAGGACGCAGCCGCTGAGCAGCCACGGCAGGAACATCCCGCTGATGCCGGCCATGTTGACCATCGGGAAGGGGTTGAGCAGGACGTCCTCGACGGTGACGCGGGGCGCCTCGGTGGTGGCGACGCCGACCGCGAGCCAGTCCATGTGGCAGCGCGGCACACCCTTCGGCTCGCTCTCGGTGCCGGAGGTCCAGCAGATCGTCACGGCGTCGTTGGGGTCGCCCGGGTCGGCGGCGACGTGGGCGGCCACCGCGGCGCGGTCCTGCTCCGACGCCGGCTCCGGGTTCCAGACGACGACGCCCTCCGGAGTGTCGGCCGTGTCGGCATCGGGGCCGAACGCCACGACGGTCTGCACCGACGCGACGCCGGCCAGCGCGTGCGCGGCCTCGGCCGCGAGGGCGTGCTCCCCGACGCGTCCGGTCGTGACGAACGCGACCGGCGCGGCCTGGCGCGCGGTGCCGGCCACCTCGCGCTCGCGCAGCTGGACCGGCAGCGGCGACGCGACGACGCCGAGGGTCCACGCCGCGAGGTACACCTCGACGAGCTCGACGGTGTTGGGCAGCTGGACGCCGAGCACGTCACCACGGCGCAGGCCCAGCTCGAGCAGCCGGGCCGCGAGCCACGTCACCTCGGCGTCGAGCTCGGACCACGTGAGACGGCGCGGGGCGGAGCCGGTCAGTGCCTCGCGGTTGGCCGGGTCGACGACCGCGAGCGCGTCGCCCCGCTCGGTGACGCGCTGCCGGAAGAGCCCGTCGAGGGTGTCGCCGCTCCACCAGCCGCGCGCCCGGTAGTCGGCGACCTTGTCGTCCGGGTGCAGTCCTCGTGCGATCGCCATCGGGTGGGCTCCTGTCGGGTCGGAGGGCTCGGTGGGTCCGGTGGTGCGTCGGGTGATCGGGTCCGTGGTTCGGGCCGGGCCCGGGCTAGGTGAGGCTCGGGCGCCGCGGGCCCGAGCCGTCCCGCGGCACGACGCGGATGTCGCTGCCGTGGAGCAGCTCGCCGCACGCGTCGCACGCGAGGCGCACGGCCAGGGCTGCGCCGCAGGCCTGGTGCCGCTGCATGAGGGCCGGCCCCTCGGGCGCGACGTACCAGTGCTCTGCCCACTCGAGGGCGAGCGCGACGGGTGGGTAGAAGGCGCGGCCCTTCTCGGTGAGGCGGTACTCGAACCGGTCGGGGCGCTCCCCCGCCACGGGGGCGAGGAAGCCGATGTCGGTGAAGGCCCGCAGCCGCTCCGCGACGACCGCCGGGGGCGCGCCCAACGCCTCCTCGAAGTCGCCGAAGCGTCGGACGCCCCGCATGGCCGCACCGGTGATGGCCGCCGACCACCGGTTGCCGAAGATCGTCATCGTCTCGGGGAAGAGCCCGGCGTCGGTGCGTGCCTCGCTCGCCGGGCGGCGACGCGTCGCTCCACCGGGCACGGACCGCTGCCACGATCCGCTCGGTCCGAACCGGCCCTCGATGTCGCGGATCGTCACCGTCGCCCGGCACGTCGTGCACTCCAGGACCGGCGAGAAGTGCCGGCCGCACGCGGTGTGCTCCATGTCGGGCAGCGTCTGCGCGTGACGGGTGACCCACCGCCGCTCCCACTCCCAGATCGCGATGAGAATCGGCCACATCGCCCGTCCGCGCGCCGTCAGCACGTACTCGGCCCGCACCGGCCGCTGCTGGTACACGACGCGCGTCAGCACCCCGTCGCGCTCCATAGCCGCGAGACGAGCGGTGAGCACGGCGTTGGAGATCGGCAGCTGCTCGAGGAACTGCCCGTACCGCGTCACCCCGCGCAGCGCCCGCTGGAGGATGAGCAGGGTCCACTCGTCGCCGACGAGGCCGAGCATGCGGCCGATCGAGTTCGTCGAGCCGCGGTCGAGGCGCGTCGGGGCATCGCCCGACTGGGCCGGCAGGGTGGGCGGGTCGAGCGGTCCGGGCGGCAGGGGGCCACCGGGCACGTCGGCGTCGGCAGGACGCGGCACGAAACGCTCAGAGACCGATGGCATCGGCCGCCCGGTCGGTCTCGCGCCAGCGGCGCAGCTCGGCGCCCGGTGCCCAGGTGGAGTGCGTGCCGCTCGAGATGCGTTCGGGCAGGCGCAGGGTGCACACCGGCCCGTCGGACACCCGCGCCGCGTCGAGGACGAGGCAGAAGGACGCGTCGGCGCGCATGTCGGTGGTCAGGGTGACGAGGTAGCCGTCGTCCTCGCCGGTGCTGCCGATGCGCGGCGCCATCGCGGTCTCGCTGCCGAAGACGTCGTCGCCGAAGGCGTACCGCTCCTCGCTGCCGGTGTGCAGGTCGTGCTTGACGAGGCCGTCGAAGAGGAACCACGCCGGCTTGCCCGTGGCGGCGTAGGCGTACCGGTAGTCGCCACCGGCGTAGCTGCCGTTCATCATGCCGAACTCGGTGATGCTGTCGGAGAGCTGCTCCTCGCGGACGAGCCCGGTGCGCAGGTCGAGGCGCCAGCGGTGCAGCCGCGACTGCATCCGGTCGAGGGCGAGGAACCGGAACGCGCGCTCCCACCGGTTGCCCATGCCGTTGTCGCGCGGCGAGGGGTCGCCCTGGTAGAAGCCGTCGAGGACGATCGTGTCGCCGTCCTCGTAGGCGTTGACGAAGTGCAGCACGTAGGTCGGGTCGGCCTCGAACCACCGGATGTCGCGCGTCTGCCCGCGGCGCGGCACGACGGCGAAGCGACTCGGCAGGTCACGGTGGAAGCGTGCCACGTGCGCCCCGTGCCGCAGGGCCTCCGGCTCCCAGAAAAGCGGGAAGTCGTTGAGGATCACGTAGTTCTCGGTGAAGGCCATGTCGTGCGGCAGCCTCGGGCCTGGCAGCGGCACGTCGATGTAGTGCACGAGCTCGTCGGACGCGTCGACGACGCCGTAGTGCATGTACGGGTCGTCCTTGGCGTAGTTGAAGAAGAGCAGCTCGCCGGTGCGGTCGTCGACCTTCGGGTGGGCCGACACGCCCCAGTCGAAGGGGAACCGGCCGTTCCACGTCGCCTTGCCGAGGGTCTCGGCGGTGGTCGGGTCGAGGCGGTAGAGGTCGCCGCACTGGTAGAAGCTCGTGAGCGCGGTGCCGCGGTGCACGACGACGTCGGTGCTCGACGCGTCCTTCATCCGCCCGCGTGCCCCCCAGCCCTCCTCGCGCAGCGACAGGTACGGCGGCTCGGCGAGGCCGGCCCACAGCGACTGCCCGGCCTCCTGCTCGGCGAGGAACCCATCGGTGCGCACGAACCTGTTGCGGTAGAAGGTCTTTCCCTCCCTGAAGCCGACGACGTGCACCATGCCGTCGCCGTCGAACGGGTGGTAGTTCTTCAGCGACGGGTGCACCGGGTTCTCGGTGTTGCGCAGGTAGACGCCGTCGAGGTCGGTGGGCACCTCGCCCTGGACCACCTCGAGGTCGTCGGCGACGAACTCGGTGGTCTGCGGCCGCCAGGGGCCGGTGCGGTACGGATGGTCGTCGTCGGGGGGCAGCGTCGACAGCATCCGGCCGACGATCTCGACGTCCATGTGAGTCTCCTTGCGCCGCGGTTGGCTGTGCGGGCCGTACTGGTGGTGCTGCGTGCTGGTGGTGCTGCGGGCTGGTGGTGGTGATCTGGTGGCGCTGGCGCTCCTGGTGGCTCAGGTGCGCCTGCCGCGCCCGTCGGGCGCCGCGCCGACGACGAGCGCGACCGTCGTGGCCGTGCTGCCGCCGAAGTTCAAGGTGCCGAAGGTAGTCGCCCCCTCGACCTGGTACTCCCCCGCCGCGCCGCTGACCTGCCGGGCGGCGTCGACGAGCATCCGGACGCCGGTGGCGCCGACGGGGTGGCCACCGCCGATGAGGCCGCCGCCCGGGTTGACCGGCAGCCGGCCGCCGAGCTCGATCGAGCCGTCCTCGACGGCCTTCCAGGACTCGCCCGGTCCGGTGAGGCCGATGTGGTCGATGGCGAGGTACTCGGTGGGCGTGAAGCAGTCGTGCACCTCGAAACCGTCGACGTCCGCGAGGGTGACGCGGGCGCGCGTGAAGGCGTCGGTGACGGCGTCGCGCACGTGGGGCATGACATAGGGGTCGTCGGCGTCGCGCTCGAGCTTCTGCCTCAGCCCGAGGCCGACGGTGCGGTGGCCCCAGCCGAGGACGCGGGCGGCCGGCCTGGCGTCCGGGTGGGCGCGCAGCCACGCGTCGGACACGAGGACGACGCCGGCGCCGCCGTCGGTCACCTGGCTGCAGTCGTAGCGGCGCAGCCGGCCTTCTACGACGGGGTTGCGGGTGTCGTCGCCGGCGACCGACGCGTCGGTGAGATCGGGGACGTCCCAGGCGCGGGTCTGCGCGTTCGGGTTGCGGCGGGCGGCCGCGAGGTTGAGGGCGGCGATGGCGCGCAGGTGCTCCTCGTCGAGGCCGTAGCGGCGGTCGTACTCGTCGGCGACGCCGCTGAAGACGTGCGGCCACATGAACGTCGCACCCTCGCCGTCGTGGCCGACCCAGGCGGCCGCCGCGAGGTGGCGGGCGGCCTCGTCGCCCGGCACGGTCTTCTCCAGCTCGACGCCGACGACGAGCGCGCAGTCGTAGCGGCCGGACTCGAGGTCGGCCATGGCGGCGAGGACGGACGCGCCGCCCGACGCGCAGGCCGCTTCGTGGCGGGTGGCCGGCCGACCCCAGAGGTCGGGCTCGACGGTGGCTGGCATGGCGCCGAGGTGGCCCTGTCCGGTGAAGAGCTGGCCGAAGGCGTTGCCGACGTGGACGACCTCGACGTCGGTGGCGGGCACCCCCGAGGTGGAGAGGGTTCCGCCGACGATCTCTGACGTGAGATCGGCGACGGACCTCCCCTCCCGGCTGAGGTTGCGCGCATAGTCACTCTGGTATCCGCCGAGCACCCACACTGTCGTGTGCGTCATCGGTGCCTCCTTGCCCGGCCGGCCTCGCGGCGTCGGGGCCGGGCTCGTCAGCGTCGCCAGGGCGACGTGCCTTGCCTCCCACGCCAGACCGTACTACAACTAGCAGAGTTACTCCACGGGTCGGCTTGCGGCAGGGGCCGCTTCAGCGCAGGGGACGGGTCGGCCCGTGGGGTACGCCGGCGACGCGGGCGAGGAGGCGGCGTGACGACGACAGCCCCCGACGCGGGCAGCCCTGGTGGCTCGGACGCGTTCGTCCTCGACTTCGTGCGGACGCCGCGGGGTCGGGCGAGCGCCCGCGGCTCGCTGCACGGCCGCACGGCCATCGACCTCGTCGTCCACCTGCAGGACGCCCTCGTTCGCCGCACCACCCTGGACCCGCAACGCGTCGACGACGTCACCCTCGGCTGCGCCACCCAGAGCGACGAGCAGGGCGCCAACCTCGCCCGCACCGCGAACCTCCTTGCGGGATGGGGCGACTCGGTCCCGGGCGCGACAGTCAACCGGTTCTGTGCGAGCGGCATCGACGCCGTCGGCCAGACCGCCGCGCGGCTGCGTGCCGGCGACCTCTCGCTCGCGGTGGCCGGCGGCGTCGAGAGCGTGTCGCGGGTGCCGATGTTCTCCGACCGCGGGCCGCTCTACGCCGACCCTGCGGTCGTGCGGCGCGTCGGCTCGGTTCACATGGGCATCGCCGCCGACCTCAACGCGACGCTCGAGGGTTTCACCCGCGACGAGCTCGACGCGTACGGGCTCGAGACCCAGACGAAGGCCGCACGAGCCCGCGCGGACGGCGTGTTCGCCCGGTCCCTCGTGCCGGTCCCGGCCGACGACCGCGGCCCCGGTCTCGACCACGACGAGCTCGTCCGGCCCGGCACGAGCGCCGAGACCCTGGCCGCCCTGCCACCCGCTTTCGTGGCGCTCGGGGCCGACGGGCAGGACGCCGTGGCCCTCGACGCGTACGGGCGCGGCCCGGGTCGGGCGCCCCTCCCCCGCATCGAGCACCTCCACACGGGGGGCACCTCTCCCGCCGTCGCCGACGCCGCGGCGCTCCTGCTGCTCGGCACGCGTCGGGCCGGGGAGCAGGTCGGGGTGGCGCCCCGCGCGAGGGTCGTCGCTGCGGCGTCGACGGCCTGCAACCCCGTGATCATGCTCACCGCAGGGCAGCGCGCCGTCGAGCAGGTGCTGGCCCGGGCGGGTCTGCGGCCCGCCGACATCGACGTGTTCGAGTTCGCCGAGGCCTTCTCGGCGTTGTGCCTGCGCTTCCGGCGCGACCTCGGTGCCGGGCCCGACCGGATGAACCCCGACGGCGGCACCATGGCGATGGGTCACGCGTTCGGCGCCACCGGGGCGATCCTCGTCGGGGCATGCGTCGAGGCCCTCGAACGACGCGGCGGCCGCTACGGGGTCGCCGCCGTCAGCGGCGCGGCCGGGCTCGGCACCGCGGTCCTCCTCGAGCGCGTCGACCCCTGAGTGCCGGGCAGGCGGCTCAGCCCTCACCGGCCGGCGACCCGCCACCCCGACCGACGCGTCGGGTGTCCGTTCGCGTCAGAGGTTCGCACTTCCGGCAGCGGTGCACGACGCGTCGCGCACCGGTCGAGGAAGCGCGCACTGCTCACGGTCCGGCGTCGGACCAGGGCTACGGGCGCAGCACCTGCGTGACGCCGCTGCTGCGCGCCTCGATGACCGCGAGCGCCTCGGGGCTCGTCGTGTTCTCGCCGAGGCGGTTCAGCTTGCCGCTGCCGTGGTAGTCGCTCGAGCCGGTGACGACGAGCCCGAGCCGGTCGGCGAGCGCCGTGGCGCGGGCGACCTCCTCGGGCCCGTGGTCGCGGTGGAAGACCTCGAGGCCGACGAGGCCGGCGTCGGCCATCCGCTCGAGCAGGTCGTCGGTCAGGCCGCCGCTGCGGGTGCGCGTGAACGGGTGCGCCACCACTGGGGAGCCGCCCGCGGCCCGCACCAGCTCGACGGCCTGGATCGGGTCGGGCGACCAGTGCCCGACGTAGTACGGCGAGTCGTCAGTGAGCCACTCGCGGAACGCCTCGTCGCGGTGCGCGATGACGCCGCCGACGATGAGCGCGTCGGCGATGTGGGGACGCCCCGGCGTGGCACCCGGCGCGACCTGCGCGAGCACCTGCTCGTAGGTCACCGGGATGCCGTCGGCGGCCATCTTGGCGACCATCCGCTGCAGGCGCGTCGCCCGGCTCTCGCGAGCACGGCCCAGTGCCCCCATGAGGTCGGCGTCGTGCGGGTCCGTGAGGTAGCCGAGCAGGTGCACCGAGGCGTAGCGCCACGTGCACGACACCTCGATGCCGCGCACGAGGCCGACGCCGTGCTCCGCTGCCGCGGCGGCCGCCTCGTCCCAGCCACCGACCGTGTCGTGGTCGGTGAGGGCGAGCACGTCGATGCCGGCGGCGGAGGCGGACGCGAGCAGCTGTGACGGCGTCTCGGTGCCGTCACTGACCGTCGAGTGGGCGTGCAGGTCGATGACCGGCGCCCCTCCCCTGACCGTGCTCACGGGCCCAGCGTAGGGGCGAGGCCGTGCTCGTGGTCGCCACCACCCCGCCGTCCTCACCCCCAGCCACCGTCCCCGCCGTCCGTGCTTGACCCCGCAACACACCGAGTAGTTGCCAAGTCGGGCCGGAATAACCGGAACGGGTTGGCAACTACTCGGTGTGTTGCGAAGTGGGTTGGCGGCCGGTAAGGGGGACGGCGCGAGACCGGGCGGGAGCACTCAGGCGGAGCGACGCCGCGGTCGGGCGTCGCGGATCCGGGCACCGATGAGCCCGGGGCGGTCGAGCTCGGACCAGATGACGCGCTCGAACGGATGGCCCAGGCGCCGTACCCGGTCCTCGCGACGCTTCTCGAGCCACACGACCTGACCGGGATCGGCGGGCGTGCCGTCGAGGTCGTCGCGAGCGCGCTGGTACTTGACCTTGCCGTCGAACTCGAGCACGACGCCCTCGACGAGGAAGTCGACGCGAGCGGCGAACCCATCGCTGTCAGTGATGAGCACCTGGCTCTCGAAAGACAGGCCGAGGTCCTGCAGGATCATTCGCGTTCGCGACTCCCCCACCGACTCCGCCTTGCCGTCCATGCGCAGCACCGCCGCGAGCGCCCGCCTCCGGCCTTCGTGCGGCGAGACCTTCGCCGCGGCGTCCAGCAGCTCGTGCAGCTCGACCAGGCCACGGTGCAAGGCGGCGTCGCCGGCCACCACCGCGCACTCGTGCCCCATCGTCAGGGCGGCGCGGACCAGGGCGGTCGCGACGGGAACCGCCGGCAGCCCCAGCAGCTCGCGCGTCGATCCACCGGTGCGCGGGTGCAGGGTCACGCCATCCCGCCGCACCGACTGCCCGACAGATCCCGAGAGATCGATGCGGTCGGCGTCGTACCGCCAGAGCGGCAGGCCGTACAGCGCCAGTGCCGCGTGGTGGCTCAGCACCTCACCGGGTCGAGTGCGGGCCACCGCCATGGCCGCCAGCCGGTAGCGCTCGTCGCGGTCGGCGTCGGTCCACGGCGCCCGCGCCACGAACGCACCGCGCCGCACCCTGATGACCTCGCCCGCGCGCACGGCCGCCCGCAGGCCGGTGGGTCCGATGCCCCGGCGCCCCGCCTCTGCTGCCGAGAAGACGCCGTGCTGCTCACCCGCGAGGGCCTGGAGTCGGGAGTCCATGCGCCGATCGTCGGGCCCTCAAACAACGTGCGCAGCGACGAGGGACTGCTCCTGTGGACGGCGCCGTGCGGCCCCCGGGGCTGTGGACGACCGCAACACACCGAGTAGTCGCCAACCCGTTCGGGTTATTCCAGCCCGAATTGGCAACTACTCGGTGTGTTGCGGGGCCGACACGAGGAGGGGCGGCGGTGGCGGTCAGGGACGGTGGGGTCAGGCCTGGGAGGCGGGGTCGGGGCCGGGCCAGTTGCGGTCCGGAACCGGGGTCGGGCGGCCGGGCTGCTCGCCGCCGCGCGCCTCGAGGTAGGACTCCTTGGGCACCATGACCTTGCGCCGGAAGATGCACACGACCGTGCCGTCCTGCTTGTAGCCGATCGTCTCGACGTGGACGACGCCGCGGTCGTCCTTCGAGGTCGACTCCCACTTGTCGAGGACGCGGGTCTCGCCGTAGAGCGTGTCGCCGTGGAAGGTCGGCGCGACGTGGCGCAGCGACTCGATCTCGAGGTTGGCGATGGCCTTGCCCGAGACGTCGGCCACCGACATGCCGAGCAGGATCGAGTAGACGTAGTTGCCGACGACGACGTTCTGCCCGAACTGCGTCGTCTCGCCCGCGTAGTGCGTGTCGAGGTGCAGCGGGTGGTGGTTCATCGTCAACAGGCAGAAGAGGTGGTCGTCGTACTCGGTGACCGTCTTGCCGGGCCAGTGCTTGTACACCGCGCCGACCTCGAACTCCTCGTAGCTGCGCCCGAACTGCATCGCTCCTCCATCTGCCAGACACCGACGGCCAACGGTCCCCAGCCTGCCCGAGCCCCACGCGTCGGGACACCGCCGGACGCCGTGGGCTTGCTCACGCCGTGGGATCGCTCACCGACGCCTCCCGCTACGTCGTCGTCTCCGACGCGCCCAGTGCCGCGCCTCCCGACGCCCCCGACGCCGACGCCGACGTGGCTCCCAGCGTGACCGACACACCGGACGCCGACGCGTCGCCGCTGGCGGCAGCCTCCTCGAGGACGGCCGACAGCTCACCCGTGTCGGACAGGACCGGCGCGGTGCTGGCCGCGGCGTCGCGGTCGGGGTCGGACGGGAGGGTGGCTCCGGCCGCCGGTCGGGGCCGCACGCCCTGCTTCTTGGCCTCGAGCAGCCCGGCGAAGTACGTGCCGAGCGAGACCCCGGCGGCCAGGCCCAGACCCAGGCCGAACGCCTGCAGCAGCGTCGGGATCCCGGTGGCGAGACCGTTGCCGTCGGGGTTGGTGACGATGGCGGAGATGCCCTCGTAGGCCATCCGTCCCGGCAGCAGCGGCACGATGGCTGCCGTGGTGACGGCCAGCGCCGAGACGCCGAGCCGTCGTGACACGAGCCGCGCCGCGAAACCGGTGAGCAGGGCGGCGATGGCCGAGGCGGCCACCGCGCCGAAGTCGAGACTCTCGGCGCCGGCCAGCGCGAGCCAGCCGAGCGCGCCGGCCAGCGCGGCCACGACGACCGCGCGCCCGCTCGCGAACGACGACACCGCGAACGCCGCCGAGATGATCGCCGCGCACACCACCTGGACCGTGAGGTTGCCGATGAGCTGGGTCTGCGACGAGATGGCGATCGGGTAGTCGAGCCGCGAGCCGACGGCCAGCACGACGGAGATGCCGACGGCGATGCCGAGGGAGAGCACGATGACCTCGAAGGCGCGCGCTCCGGCCGTGACGTAGTACCCCTCGAGCGCGTCCTCGGCGGCGCCGACGATCGACAGCCCGGAGAGGAGCAGCACGATGCCCGAGGCGACGACGAGCGAGGGCGAGACCTGTTCGGCGAGGTCGAGGCCGTGGGAGCCCGCGACGACGACCAGGGTGGCGACGGCGGTCGGGATGGCCGCACCGACGCACTGGGCGAAGAACGCCGAGACCCCGGCCCCGGTGAGCCAGGTGATGGCGCGGCCGGCGATCGTCGCGGTGACGAAGCTCGTCAGGATGATGAGCCAGCCCGCCCCGAGCAGGCCGGCCGCGCCCGCCGCGAGCACGCCGCCAGCGACGGTGACGACCCAGCGCCGGTACGGGTGGGGGGCCGTGATGACGGCGTCGAAGCGCACCCGCGCCTCGTCGACGGTGACGGGGTCCTGGACGAGGCCGACGATGAGGTCGCGCAGCCTCTCGAGGCGCGTGTAGTCCTGCACGCGGAACCGGACGATGCGCAGCACGGTGATCGGGTCGGCGTGCGGCCCGCGGTGGTAGGACACCGAGACCGAGGTGTACGTGACGTCGACGTGCACGGCGGACAGGCCGTAGGCCCTGGTCAGCATGAGGACCGTGGCCGTGACGTCGGCGGCCGCGGCCCCGGTGGACAGCATCGCGACACCCGCACGCATCGCGAGGTCGATGACGGCCAGCGAGGTCTCGCGGTCGACCCCGTCCGGACTGGTCCAGACGGGGATCTCGTCGGTCGGTGGGCCGTTCGGCCGCATGGCCCGACGGGTGCTCGCGCGGAGCGAGGGCAGGGCCCGTCGTGCGGTCGTCGGCCGGGTCGGTCGGTCGGTGCGCGCCACCTCCCTGACCCTAGGACACCGGGCCGACGCGGACGCGGGCCCCCCGGCGTGGACGCGGGTCCCGACGCGGGTCCCGACGCGGGTCCCGACGCGGGTCCCGACGCGGGTCGCGCGGCGCGCGGTCACGGGGCCGTCCGTCCCGCTGCC
This sequence comes from Intrasporangium zincisolvens, assembly GCF_034724055.1. Classification (NCBI taxonomy): domain Bacteria; kingdom Bacillati; phylum Actinomycetota; class Actinomycetes; order Micrococcales; family Intrasporangiaceae; genus Intrasporangium; species Intrasporangium zincisolvens. The sequence goes on along the minus strand of NZ_JAWIIL010000002.1, from coordinate 267,122 downwards.
GCGGGTGCCGGAAACCGGCTACGGCGTACCCGCCGGTTCGTGGCACCATGAGCCGGTGATGAGCGAGAAGCAGCAGACCTCACCGAGCCGCAAGCGCCCGACGACCGACGAGTTCCGGGCGTTCGTCGCCTCCGGCTGGGCGCCGCGGACCACCGGGGTGGCGCCCCGGTCCGAGGCCGCCGACTGGGCCGCCAGGCGTCGCGACGCCGTGAGCGCCGCCTTCCCCGGCGAGCGCCTCGTCGTGCCCGCGGGTGGCCTCAAGGTGCGCAGCAACGACTGCGACTACGTCTTCCGTCCGCACAGCGCGTTCGCCCACCTCACCGGCCTCGGCAGCGACCGCGAGCCCGACGCCGTGCTCGTCCTCGAGCCGACCGGCGAGGGCGACGACGCCGGGCACGAGGCGGTCCTCTACTTCCGACCGCTCGCCGACCGCGACACCGAGGAGTTCTTCGGCGACTCGCGCTACGGCGAGTTCTGGGTCGGCGCCCGCCCGACGCTCGCCGACGCCGAGTCCGAGCTCGGCCTCACGGCCCGCCACATCGACGAGTTCGCCGACGCGGTGGCCAAGGACGCCGGCTCGGTCACGGTCCGCGTCGTGCGTGACGCCGACGCCGAGGTCTCCGAGCGCGTCGACAAGGCGCGCGCGGCCGCCGCCGAGTCGCAGGACGCCGCCGAGGTCGAGTCGCGCACCGAGCAGGAGCGCGAGGCCGACGACGCGCTGGCCCACTTCCTCTCCCTGCTGCGCCTCGCCAAGGACGACTGGGAGGTCGAGCAGATGCGCTCGGCCATCGAGGGCACGCACCAGGGCTTCGAGGCCGTCATCGCCGACCTGCTCGAGGCGGTCCGCCGTGGCCGCGGCGAGCGCTGGGTCGAGGGCGTCTTCGGCCTGCACGCCCGCCACCACGGCAACGGCGTCGGCTACGACTCCATCTGCGCCAGCGGCGACCACGCCAACACGCTGCACTGGATCAAGAACACCGGCGACATCAGCGAGGGCGACCTGCTCCTGCTCGACGCCGGCGTCGAGGTCGACTCCCTCTTCACCGCCGACATCACCCGCACCCTGCCCGTCAGCGGCACCTTCAGCGACGCGCAGCGCAAGATCTACGACGCCGTGTACGCCGCCCAGGAGGCCGGCATCGCGGCCTGCAAGCCGGGCAACAAGTTCAGCGACGTCCACGCCGCCGCGATCCGCGTCATCGCCGAGCACCTGCACGAGTGGGGCCTGCTGCCCGAGGGCGTCGACGTCGAGGGCACCCTCGACGCCGAGCACGGCCAGTACCACCGGCGCTGGATGGTCCACGGCACGAGCCACCACCTCGGGATCGACGTCCACGACTGCGCCCTCGCCACCCGCGAGGAGTACAACGACGCGATCCTCGAGCCGGGCATGATCCTCACCGTCGAGCCGGGCCTCTACTTCAAGGCGGACGACGAGCTCGTCCCGGCGGAGCTCCGCGGCAACGGCGTGCGCATCGAGGACGACGTGCTCATCACCGAGGACGGCTGCGAGAACCTCTCGGCCGCGATGCCGCGCAGCAGCGCCGACGTCGAGGCCTGGATCGCGCGCGTCTGGGCCGAGCGCGGCGTCACCGCCTGAGCCATCCGCATCAGGGCGTCAGGGCGTCAGCGGGACATCCGTCGGCGTCGCCGTCCCGATGCCGCTGCCGGGGCTGCCCGGCACCGCGCCCGAGCCGCTGGAGCCACTCGAACCGCTCGACCCTCCCGTGGTGCCCGACGTCGCGTCGGGCGCCACGGGCCGTTCCGGGCTGATGACCCCGGCCCCGCTCCCGCCGGACGAGACCGCGCCGTTCGGGTCCGGTCCCGGGATGCGCGGGCTCCACTGCTCGACGAGCCCCACGACCTCCCCCACCTGCGCAGACTCGACGCCGCCGCCCCGGACGGGCGGCCCGCAGTCGGGGTCGACGTCGACGCGCACGGCCGGGCCCTGCGGGTAGGTGAGCACGAGGTGGAAGCGCCGGTCGGTGGCCGCGCCCGAGCCGTTGCACGTGTGCGAGGTCGGACGCGTCGGCAGCGCCTGCAGCGCGGCGACGACCTGCGCCGACCTGGACGCGTCGAGGGCGGTGGGCTTGGTGCTGCCGTCGGCGGCGACACGGCACACCGTCACGAGCGGCGCCCCTTCCGGGGCGAGCGTGTGGTCGTCGCCCAGACGCCCGAACGTCCTTGCGTCACAACGCGCCCCGGCCGGATCGGGAGTTGCGGCGAGGAGGGCGCGGAGCGGGACGCCGAGCGGGGCGCCTGACGTGAAGTCGCCGTTCGTGGCCTTCGAGCAGGCGTTGGCGTCGGCCTTCGCGGCCACCCAGACGATCGCGTCGTCGTAGCGCACACCGACGAGGTAGGCCGTCTCGTCGCCGGCCATCATCGTGCAGACGTTCTCCTGGCCGTTCCACCGTGGCGCCCAGGAGAGCAGGTCGACGACCTGACGCCGTTGCTCGGCCGTGGCGAGCGTGCGCTGGGTGAGCCGGTACGGCGCGGTGGGCGGCGCCGACGACGTGACCGTCATCGTCGGGTAGGCGCAGACGACGAGCGAAGCCGGGTCGCGCTCGGGCAGGAGCCGGGCGTTGCCGTCGAGCCCCTGCGGCTTCTGCGGCACCGTGAGCCCATCGGCCGAGGCAAGGCTCCTCGGGCACAACAGGGCGCCGTCGGCGTCGACGGGCTGGGCGGTGACGGGGCGGTTCGGCCCTGCCGTCGCCGCCGGAGGCGTCGTGGCGCCGGTGCCCGGAGAGGGCGTCGAGCCGCAGGCGGCCAAGGCCGACCCCGCCGCGAGGACAGCGCCCACGAGCAGGACGCGTCGGAGCGGGCCCGCTGGCCGGGGACGGGCGGCGTCGGCGGGGGTGCTGCGGGGCGGGCGGGTCGGCATCGGGAGCTCCTCCATCGGGTGGTCCTTCACCCGTGGTGACACGTCGGGGCCGCGAACCGTTCCACGCCCCGACGCGTCGGCACCCCTACGCGCTCGGCGGTGCGGGCGGGTCGGAGCGGGGGGCGTCGTCCGGCGTCGTGCCCGACGGCCCGCCCGGCGTCGAGGACGGCGCCGCTGCCGGGTGGGTGGCGGACGTCGGGGTATGCGTCGTGCGGGCTACGCCGACGATGCCGGCCTCGGCGAGGATCGCCCGGCCCTGCTGGGCGAACTTGTGCTCGCAGAACACCTCGTACTTCGTGGCGACGACCTGGCTCACCGAGGAGAAGTCGCGCGCCCCGCGGGTGAAGGAGTAGCCGACGAGCGACCAGATGAGGCCGAACGCCGCGCCGTACCCGACGGTGAGCAGCAGGAGGCTGAGGGGGTTGGACGTCTGGGTGAAGAGCATGAGGATGAGGCCCACGAACAGGCCGAGCCACACGCCGGACAGCATGCCGCCGAGGGCGACGCGGCCCCACGTCAGACGCGCGGTCACCCGTTCGAGCTGCTTGAGCTCGGTGCCGACGATGAGGCAGTTCTCGACCGGGAACGCCTTGTCGGACAAGGTGTCCACGGCTCTCTGGGCGTCCTCGTACTTGTCGAAGATGCCGAGCGACATGGGGTAGTCGAGGGAGAGCGTCGCGAATCGTGGCCGTCCCCCCGGCCCTTTCGGTTGCAGGCTCATACGTCCATCCTCGCATCCCGGGTGCTGCGCTCAGGGCACCTCGGGGCAGGTCGGACCTCGGGGCATCTCGCGCCCACGGCCTCAGGCCTTGAGCTTGTACTCCTCGACGAGGCGACGGCCGATGATCATCCGCTGGATGTCGGCGGTGCCCTCGCCGATGAGCAGCATCGGCGCCTCGCGGTAGAGCCGCTCGATCTCGTACTCCTTGGAGTAGCCGTAGCCGCCGTGGATCCGGAAGGAGTCCTCGACGACCTGGGCGCAGTTCTCCGACGCGAGGTACTTGGCCATGCCGGCCTCGAGGTCGTTGCGCTGGCCGGAGTCCTTCGTGCGGGCCGCCTTGACCATCATCTCGTGGGCCGCCTCGACCTTGACGGCCATGTCGGCGAGGCGGAAGAGCACCGCCTGGTGGTCGACGATCTTCTTGCCGAAGGTCTCCCGCTGCTGGGCGTAGGAGACGCCGAGCTCGAAGGCCCGCCGCGCGACGCCGCAGCCGCGGGCTGCGACGTTGACGCGGCCCACCTCGACGCCGTCCATCATCTGGTAGAAGCCCTTGCCCGGCTCGCCGCCGAGGATCTGCGCGTCGGTGGTGCGGTGCCCGTCGAGGATGAGCTCGGTCGTGTCGACGCCCTTGTAGCCCATCTTCTCGATCTTGCCGGGCACGGTGATGCCCTGGGCGGTCTCGCCGAAGCCGGCCTCCTTGTCGACGAGGAAGGTCGTCATGTTCTTGTAGACCGAGTCGGCGCCTGTGTCGGTCTTGACGAGGACGGCCACGAGGTTGGCCGAGCCGCCGTTGGTGAGCCACATCTTCTGGCCGTTGATCGTCCACTCGCCGTCGTCGCCCTTGACGGCCTTGGTCTTGATCGCGGACACGTCACTGCCGCAACCCGGCTCGCTCATCGAGAAGGCGCCGCGGATCTCACCGGTGGCCATCTTTGGCAGGTAGTGCTGCTTCTGCTCGTCGGTGCCGTGCTGGAGCAGCATGTAGGCGACGATGAAGTGGGTGTTGATGATGCCGCTGACGCTCATCCAGCCGCGGGCGATCTCCTCGACGCACAGGGCGTAGGTGAGCAGCGACTCGCCGAGGCCGCCGTACTCCTCGGGGATCATCAGCCCGAAGATCCCCATCTCCTTCATCCCCTCGACGATCTCGGTCGGGTACTCGTCGCGGTGCTCGAGCTCGGTCGCGACCGGGATGATCTGCTCGTCGACGAACTCACGCACGAGCTTGACCAGCTCGGTCTGCTCCTCGGTGAGGCCGTCGGTCTGCTGGAGTCGGGACATGCTCGGATCGCCACCTTGCGTCTGGGCTGCATCGTGCCGGGGTCGGCTGCGACCGAGTATGCCGCCGCGTCGCTCACCCTCGCAGCGCCCTCGCGTGTGAGGGTGCCCACCTGTGTCGTCGGTCACCAGGGCTGGCCGAACCCGACCTTCTTCGAGGCGACCGGACCCTCGAGCGTCGACCGCTGGCTGAAGTCGCCGCCCTTGAGGCCGGAGGTGACCGAGCGCAGCAGCTCGGTGCGGGTGGCGGTGGGGCTGCCCTTGAGCGCCTGGAGGAACATGTAGGTGAACGCGCCGTTGGAGCGGCCGTCGAAGGTGGCGTCGGCCGCCGTCTGGTCGGGCTTGCACGCGGCGAAGAGCACCGGCTTGGCGCCGGCTCGACGGCCCTTGGTCAGCTCGACGAGGGCCTTGCGGTCGACGGTCCGGGGCGGCGCGAGGGCACGGATCGAGCGGACCTGCTCGAGGCCGGCCGGGGTCGGCGGCGGCAGGAACCGGGGCGCCCGGCCCAGGACGGCGGCCTGCATGACCTCCTCGAGGTCGCGCAGCCCCGTGCCGCTGTGGCACGTGTCGAGGAGCACCTCGAGCAGGACGCCGCTCGGCACCGACGCGAACAGGTCGTGCAGCTCGTCGTCGACGATGACGGTGTCGCGGTCCCACTGGTTGCCGCGCTGGCGGATGTCGTGGCACGCGAACGCCTCGTCGAGGCCGTCGGGCTCGTAGTCACCGCCCGGCTCGTTGGGCACCTGCGTGCCGTGGCTGGAGAAGGTGAAGACGATGGTGTCGCCGGCCTTGGCCTTGCCGACGAGGTCGGTGAGCGCGGCCATGATGTTCTTCTTCGTGGCGTCGGCGTCGGTGAGGACCGTCGTGTTGCGCGCGGTGAACCCGAACGCGCGAAGTCCTGCCGCGACGTCGTTGGCGTCGTTGACGCAGCCGTTGAGCCAGCTCGTCCGCGGGAGCGACGCGAACTCGTTGATGCCGACGCAGAGGGCCTTGCGTGCCATGGCCGTTCCTTCCTACTTCGAGGGGTGGAGGTGACGCGGGTGGTGGTACGGGTGGTGCACGTGTCGGTGGAGTTTGGGTCGGGCGAGGCTGCGGCTCAAGCGGTTTCGAGAACCGCATCGGGCCGCGCGTAGACGACGTAGGCGAGCCAGGTGGGGTCGCCCGCCTCCCGGGCGGCGGTGCGCGCGGCGGCGGTGGCCCGCGACATCGGTGTGCCGCGGAGCAGCTCGTCGTAGAGCGTCTCGACGAAGACGCGGGCCGGCTCCTCGTGCACCGACCACAGGCACGAGACGAAGGCCGACGCCCCGGCGTCGAGGAAGGCCTTGGCGAACCCGCCGACGGTCGTGAACAGCTCGCCGCCACGCCCGGTCTGACAGGCGTTGAGCACGACGACGGGCCCGGGCTGCCCGGCCGCCCACGCGACGTTCTGCGAGACGTCGGTGGAGGTGAGGAACTCCTGTAGCACCTCCTGCCCCCGGCGCCGCCCCTTGAGCAGCACCTTCGCATCGGCGATCTCTGCAGCGTCGGCGGCGCCGTGACCGGAGAAGTGCAGCAGGTCGAAGGACCCGCCACGCAGGACGCGCTCGACTCCGTCGGGCGTGGCGGTGACGGGCCGCGCCCCGAAGCGCTCATGCAGGTACGCGGCCTCGAGCAGGCCGACGTCGTTCTTGAACATGGGGTCGGCGTACTCGGGGCAGATGGTGCGGGCCCTGCCGGACCGGACCCGGATCCGTTGCGGCGGGAAGCTGCCCAGCTGCCAGCGCACGAGGCCCCCCTGGGCCAGGAACCTCGGCTCCACCCCGCGCTTGCCGCGGGCAGGCTTGAGGTGGAACAGCTCCCAGGGCACGTACGGCTCGTCCGTGTAGACGATGAGGTCGGTGACGCGGTCGCGGTTGGCCCACAGGTAGGCGCGCATGTCCTCGGGGAAGAACTGGTCGAACAGGAGCGAGCCGGTGTTCTGCAGCTGCTTGAGGCGCCGGGAGTCGGTGAGGTCGGGGTCGCGGATGACGTGCTCGACCTCGGCGATCCGCTCGCGCACGAAGTCGTCACGCCCGACGACGGGCTCGGACTCGAACAGCCTCGGCTCCTCCCCCGGCACGAGGCGCACCGCGTAGGAGTAGACCCGGTCCCCGTTCGGCCGTCGGCACTCGACGATGTCGAGGCAGGGCAAGCCGTCGAGCTCGGGTGCGTCGATGCCGGGATGCACCGTCGCGCTCACCGGCGGCGGCGTGAGCACCGACGCGGCGCCGGCCGTGGCCTCGAGCGTCACGTTCGCCACGGGCACCCAGCCCTGGCGCAGCACGACGGCAACCGCAACCGGTCCGTCGGCGAGGGGGCGCGCGGTGAACGTCAGCTCGCTGGCCCAGTCGCCGGACGGCAGGCCGAACACCTTCGGCTCGCGCTCGAGCACCTCGACGTTGTCCTTGGCGAGCACCTGCACCGACACGGGCCGTTCGGCGACGACCTCGACGGTCTCGGTGACGCTCGCGGTGCCCTCGGTGGGGGTGAGCCGGCCGCGGGCGAGCCGGACCCGCACCGTGAACACCTGCCCAGGCGTCAGGACCGACGGCATCTCGGCCCCGAGGCTGGCGCGGGTCGTGGGCGCCGCGGCGGGCGCGGGAGACGGCGGCTCGGCGGGCCTGCTGCTCGTCGTCCGAGGCGCAGTGATCCGGTCCAGGGCCCTGCGGACGGCGCGGGCCAGGCTCGTCCCCAGTCCCCGCCCCGCGGCGACACGCGGCGGGGCGGGTGCGGGCACGGTCGGCGCGGGCGGGATGGCACGGGAGTCCGCCGGTGCGGGCGGGGGCGGCGCGGACGGGGGCGGCGCGGACGGAGGCGGTGCGGGCGGGGGCGGCGCGGACGGAGGCGGTGCGGGCGGGGGCGGCGCAGGTGTGGGCGGCGCCGGAGCCAGGTCGCGCGGCCCGCCGCCGTCGGGCTCGGCACCGACCTCCGGCGGCTCGGCACCCACGGCGGGTGGCATCCCCTCGGCGCCGCCGGTCATCCAGCCAGGCAGGGACGCGTCGTCGCCGCCACCCGCACCGAGGCCGAGCGGCAGCCACTGCGACAGCGCACCGATGACCTCGAGCTGCGCGAAGTAGTCCACGTGCGTGACACGTCCGTTGCTGCCCAGAGCGAGCGAGTCGCGCACGTAGCCACCGCTCGGCGGGCCGATCGCCGACATCGACGCGACGTCGACGACGAGGTCGTTCGGGCCGTGGAAGAGACCGTCGAGGAACCCCTCGGCGAGCCAGGTCGCGAGCTCCTTCGGCAGCCGCGACGGCGCGTCGTGCCCGTCGAGGGTCGCATGGAAGTCGCTGCTCACCACGTACCAGCTCGTGCCGGGGGCCGGCTGGCCCGGCTGGACGGCGTTGAGCTCGGTGACGAAGGGGCCCCCCGGCACCATCGCCGCGAGCCCGGGCACGGCGGCGTGCTCGCCGCCCGAGGTCGCCGCCGCAGCGAGCACCTTGACGAGGCCGCCGACGGCGCGCACGACCCCGCCGACGACCGCCGCGAACGGTGCGGCCCCGGGCACGAGCCCGAGCCCGCTCGCGGCGATGGTGACGAGGTTGATGTAGAGGTCGACGAGGTCGTGCCAGCGCGACGGGTCGGCCAGATGCGTGCCACCGTGGGTGGACGCGACGAACACAGCGTTGTCCACCGTTGCGCCCCAACCGGACCCGGGCAGGACCTCCTCGATGAACGACCGTGTCACGAGGCCGCCGCGGCTGTGCGTCACGACGTCGATGACGAGGTCGTCGCGCACGCCCGGTACGCGGAGCCGGTCGAGCAGGTCGCGGGCGTTCTGCTCCGGGTCGAGGCTCAGGGTGCGGTGGTCGTAGCCGACGACGGCGTCGTAGGCCTCGACGAGAGTGCGCACGAACCCACCGGCTCCGGGGGCCAGCGACAGTGCCCCGAAGGCCCCGGCGGTCGAGGAGAAGGTGCCGTGCACGAGCAGCAGGACGCGCGGTGGGCGGTCCGTCGGCAGCGGGACTCCTGCGAGCGTGTCGACGGGGCGCCACTCCTCGAGCGGCTCGCCGGTGACGTGGACGAGGCCGGTGCGGGTCGAGGCCTCGAGGTGGTCGACGACGTGGCCGAGCAGCGGCGCGACGAAGCGCAGGACGATCGCCTCGGCAGCCCCGTGGACGAGGTCGCCGATGAGGCCGCGCTCTGCCGCAGGGGTCCCGACGCCACGCGTGGCCCGCCCGCTGCGAGGGGCTCCTCCCCTCGGGTGGGCCGGACCCACCGGTTGCACATCGATGCGGAAGCTCACCGTGCGTGGCCCGTCGCCGAGGTCGCGCGTGCGTTCGGCGGGCAGGTGCCAGGACCAGACGCCGTCGCGTTCGACGAGGACGACGGCGTCCTGGTCGGGGGCGACGTCGACATCGATCGCCACTGTCCCCACGCGGTTGGAGGTGGAAGCATCGAGATCACGGGTCACGCTCGGGGACAATGCGATCCGCTGCACCACGTCGAACTCGTCGCCCTGCAGGGCAGCGACGACGCCCTCCTTGCGCGCCGCGTCCGACGACGGGAGCGGCAGGTCGCGCGTGCGGTCGGGCACGGGGACGGCGTCGTAACCCGGTGGCGTGTGAATGCGCACTCCCCCATCGAAGGACGCGGACGGCATTCCTGGCTCACCTCCGAGACGAACCTGCTCCTTGCCACGGTAGAGCCGCGGCGGGTCACTTTGATACGGATCGCGCCAAGAGGGCCCCGCACGGGGAGTGCTCCCCATTCCGCGCGGGACCGGACGCCCCTACGGTCGGGCGCGGGGTCCACAGGGGGATCCCGTCGACGAAGGGACACACGATGGGTTCGACCACCTCCGCGCACCGGGCTCCGGCGCCGCGGGCCGCACGCCTCGTCACGGCGCTGCTGGCTGCACTCGCCCTGACGGCCGTGGCCGTCATCGGGCACGACACCCCGGCCCAGGCCGTCAGCTCGCTGACGACCCGCCAGCTGCAGCAGGACCTCTGGGGCCTGCTCTACTACTCCGGGCCGATCGACGGCGTCAACGGCTCGGGCACGAAGGCCGCGGTGCGCGCCTTCCAGAAGGACAACTGCCTCACCCAGGACGGCGTCGCCGGCGCGGCCACCCAGCCCAAGGTGATCGCCAAGGTCAAGGCCGTGCAGACCAAGGCGGGCGCATCGGCCGACGGCGTCTACGGCCCCGTGACGACGAGCAAGGTCAAGGCGTACCAGAAGGCGCACGGCATCCCCACGGGTGGCCAGGCCGGCCCGCAGACGATGAAGGCGATGGGAATCAAGCGGGTCCTGTCGTGCACGCCCACCCCGCCGCCCAGCGGGGGCTCCACGGTCGGCGGGACCATCTCGCGCACCGAGGTGCTGGCCCGGGCCAAGTACTGGACCGACCGACGCGTGCCCTACAGCATGAACCGCTACACCGGCGACCCGCAGGGCCGCCAGTACCGCACGGACTGCTCGGGATTCGTCTCCATGGCCTGGCACCTGTCGTCGGCGCTGTCGACGGTGACGCTGCCGAGCGTCTCGCACCGCATCACCAAGGGCGAGCTGCGCCCCGGCGACGTGCTCCTCAAGGGCGGCCCCGGGTCGGCGGGCGCGTCCGGTCACGTCGTGCTGTTCCGCGGCTGGGCCAACTCGGCGCACACGTCGTACTACGCGAGCGAGGAGTCCGGCTCGCACGGCGCCATCGCGCGCACGGTCCCGTACCCGTACTTCTCCGGCTACGGCACCTTCCTGCCGTACCGCTACGGCAAGATCACCGGCTGACGCCGGACCGCGCACCGGAAAACCGGTTGCGTCACCGTGTGCCGCCGCGCCAGTCTCTACCCGAGCGCGGCGGCACACGGCTGTCCACACCGACCCAAGGAGGGTGACATGTCCATCACGGTTCCGGGCACGCCTGCCCAGTTCACTTCTTCCTTGGAGTTCCCTTGTCTTTCAATGCATTCCACGAGGACGAGTACGAGGTATTCGATCCTCGGCTGACCGACGGCCGGCCCTCCGACCGCGACGTCCAGCAGCTCGCCGTCGACACCGACCCCGACGGCCCTCCCGAGGGTGAGCGGTGGTCGTCCTGGGACGGCGCCACGCACGGCCCCAAGCCGCGGCCCGACTGGGTCATCACCGACCTCGGGGCCGTGGAGTCCGACCTCGGCGTCCTCAAGACCGGCAAGGAGGCCGATGTCCACCTCGTGCGACGGTGGGTGCCGGGCTCGCCCGAGCGCGACGTGCTCATGGCCGGCAAGCGCTACCGGTCGAGCAAGAACCGGCTCTTCCACCGCGACTCGGGCTACCTCGAGGGGCGGCGCGTCCGGAAGTCGCGCGAGACACGGGCCATCCGTACCCGCACCTCGTTCGGCAAGGAGCTGATCAGCGGCCTCTGGGCCTTCGCCGAGTTCGAGACGCTGGTGCGGCTCTGGCACGAGGGGCTGCCGGTGCCCTACCCGGTGCAGATGTCCGACGACGAGATGCTGATGGAGTTCATCGGCTCCCCAGACGGGCAGGCCGCACCGCGCCTCGCGCAGACCCGTCCGGACCCGGAGCTGCTGCCGGCGCTCTTCGAGCAGCTGCGCGAGGCGATGCTCCGGCTCGCCGAGCTCGGTTGGGCGCACGGCGACCTGTCGCCGTACAACGTGCTCCTCGAAGGTGAGGGCGAGGCCTCGCGCCTCGTCCTCATCGACTGGCCGCAGGTCGTCGACGTCATCGGCAACCCGCACGGCCCGGAGTTCCTCGAGCGCGACGCCCGCAACATGGGCGACTGGTTCACCCGCCGCGGCTTCGAGGTGGACCACGGCCTGCTCTTCGGCGACCTCATGGCCGCCGCGACGTCCCGCTGGTGACACCGGCCGGTGGGTACGGGACGGCCCGGCGGGGGCCACGCGTTCGTGGCGTGGCCCCCGTCCTGGGCCGTCGCTCGAGGCACGTCAGCCGTCGGCGTCGGTGAGGAAGTCCGCGGGGTGGCCGAACTTTCCCGAGTGCACGAACTCCTCGAGCGGCAGGCGCGAGCGCGGGAGCCGGGCCCGGGTCCGCACCCAGTCGGGCATCTGCTCGTCCTCACCGCCCCGGGCGGGCAGCCCGAGCGCGATGCCGGTCGTCACGGCCCAGTGGCGCGGCACCGCGAACGCCTCGGTGGCGGCGCGGTGGTCGAAGCCACCGAACTGGCGCACCTGCAGGCCCATCGAGCGGGCCTGCACCGTGATGTGGGCGACGGCCTGGCCGAGGTCGAACATCGCGTAGTCGCTGTAGGACACCTCGTGGTCCTCGTCGGTGGCCACCTGGTGCAGGGTGAAGACGATCGCCGACGCCGAGGGCGCCCACACGCGGTTCGGCGGGGTCAGCACCTCGAGCATCGCGTCGTGCGTGGCGTCGCCTCGGCGGCCGACGATGAACCCCCAGGGCTGGGAGTTGCCCGCCGACGGCGCCCACCGGGCGGCCTCGAGGATGGCCCGGAGCGCGTCCGGGGACAGCTCGTGCTCGCGGTCGTAGACCATGACGCTCTCGCGGTCGCGCAGCAGCGGCGTCAGCACCTCGGGCTGGGCCGTCGTCGTCTGCGACGCCGCCCGCCCCGGCGTCACCGTCTCGTCACTGCTCTGCTCGCTCACGCGTCCACCGTCCTCTCCACCACCTCAACGACGCCGCGCGCCCGGACCTTCCCGGCGGGGCGTGACGGCGCCCACGACGCCCACGCCGCCTCTCGGCGTGCTGTCGCTGCGTGGTCAGTACGCGCGGCCGACGACGGCGAGGACGCCGTCCGCGTCCTCCGAGTCGGGCACCGACCCGTCGGGCATCGTCAGGCAGCGCACCGTGACGGCCGACGCAGCGAGGCGCGCCTCACCCTCGACGCCGAGGGTCGCCCACGGAATCGTGGCCCACCCGGTGCGGGCGGCCTCGAGGGCGTCCTCGACCGTCGTCACGGCACTCGTACCCGTGTCGCGGCGCGTGAGCGCCTCGGCGTAGAGGGCGTCGTGGTCCTCGTCGAGCGCGGCCGTCACGGCCGGGACCAGTGCGCCGAGCAACACCGGCGTCTTGCCGCCGGCCACCCGTCGCACGACGGTGACCGACCCCTCGGCGAGGTCGCGCGGACCCACCTCCACGCGCACCGGGATGCCCTTGAGCTCGGCGTCGACGGCGCGTCGTCCGAAGGCGGTGTCGGTGCGGTCGTCGAGCTCGGCCCGGACGCCGGCGGCGAGGAGGTCGGCGACGACCTGGCGGGCTGCCTCGGCCACGCCCTCGCCGTCCTTGACGACCATGACGAGCGCCTGCACGGGCGCGAGCCGCGGCGGCAGCCGCAGGCCGGCGTCGTCGCCGTGACCCATGATGAGGCCCCCGAGCATCCGCGTGGAGGTGCCCCACGACGTCGTCCAGCACAGCTCCTGGCGGCCCTGCTCGGACAGGTAGGTGATGTCGAAGGCGCGGGCGAAGTTCTGGCCGAGCTCGTGGCTCGTGCCCATCTGCAGGGCCTTGCCGTCACGCATCATCGACTCCAGCGCAAGGGTGTTCGTCGCACCGGCGAACCGCTCGCGCGCGGTCTTGACGCCGAGCACCACGGGCATCGCGAGCGTCTCGCGCATGAACGCCGCGTAGACGTCGGCGTGGATCCGCCGGGCGTAGGCCCGTGCGTCCGCCTCCGAGGCGTGCGCGGTGTGCCCCTCCTGCCAGAGGAACTCGCTGGTGCGCAGGAAGATTCGCGGGCGCAGCTCCCACCGCACGACGTTGGCCCACTGGTTGAGCAGCAGCGGCAGGTCGCGGTAGCTCTGGGTCCACTTGGCCATGTACTCGCCGATGACCGTCTCGGACGTCGGGCGCACGACCACTGGCTCCTCGAGCTGCTTGCCACCGGCGTGCGTCACGACGGCGAGCTCGGGGCTGAATCCCTCGACGTGCTCGGCCTCGCGCTTGAGGTAGGACTCGGGGATGAACAGCGGGAAGTAGGCGTTGCGGGCGCCGGCCTCCTTGATGCGCCGGTCCATGTCGGCCTGCATCCGCTCCCAGATCGCGTAGCCGTACGGTCGCACGACCATGGTGCCGCGCACCGGGCCGTTGTCGGCCAGCTCCGCCTTGGCGACCACGTCCTGGTACCAACGGGGGAAGTCCTGCGACTGCGGGGTCAGCACGCTCTTGGGCATGCGCTCGATCCTAGGGTGGCGGTGCACGCTCAGGCGTCGCGGGCCTCGCGGATCGTCGCGCGCAGGAACGCCTGCCACGCCTCGACGCCGTCCGTCAGCTCGCCGACGCCCCCGTGGTCGCGCAGGATCGCCGTCGTCGCGTCGCGCGTCGGGGCGTCGAGCTCGCCGGTGGTCTGCACCCCGGAGCGTCCCCACACGTGCACGCACATCGCCTGGATCGCCTGCACCTGCGCACCGGAGCGCGGGATGAGCCGCGGCACCCCGCCGGGGCCGAAGCGTCCGCTGTCGACGTGGATGTGGTTGGAGTGCGACGCGTCGAAGAGGTAGGTCAGCACGTCGGCGAAGTGCAGGTGCAGGCCGGCGGCCACCTGCCAGTAGGTGCGCATCCGGCGCCGCACCTCGGCTGCGGTGTCGTCGCGCCAGCGGTCGTAGCGCAGCGAGGCGACGTCGGCGCCGCCGGTGCGCAGGCGGGCGATGTCGAGCGCCTGCCCGGAGTGGTGCCACGACGTGCCCGTGCCCTGGGTCCACCCGCCGTAGGAGTGCAGGGCGTCGGGGCGCTGGCCGGTCAGGGTGCGGTGGGTCGTCATCCACGCGGCAAGCGTCGCCGCGAAGGCGTCCTGCACGTAGTACGGCGTCGCACGGCCGTCGACCTCGTAGACGTGCGCCGCTCCCCCGATCGCGGTGCGGCGCCGGAGCGTCTCGCGGTCGAGCGCCACCGGGTGCGAGCGCGACTCGGGCGTCATCGTCACCGGGGTGTCGGTCCCGGTCGCCGAGGCCAGGGCCCAGCCGCCCCCGGCCACCGCGGCGACGCCCAGGCCGCCGAGGACGAGGGCGCCCCGACGCGTCAGGCGCAGGGGCGGCTCCCCGTTCGGTGCCACGCGGCGCCCTCCCGACGGCCGGGGTCCCGACGCGGGAGGGCTCGGTCGGCGCGTCTCGGACGTCGTCACCACCCCAGTCTCACCCGAGCGAGGCCTCACCGGGAAACCTCGCCCCCGCGTGGCGCGTCCGAAATGTCCGTTTGCCTGCCGCTGGGTCGTCGCGATGTCACAGTCGTGGGCCGGCGCGTGTCCACCCGGTGAAACCCGCGCCGGACGCTGCGATGATCGCGGTACCCGGCCGCCGACCCCACGGACCCCGAGGTGATGACCGATGACGACGCCCCCGACGCCGAACCGCCCCACGGGTGGTGCGGTCGACTCACGCGACGCGGCGACCGCCGTCTTCGAGCAGCACCGCGGCTCGCTCGTCGGCGCCGCCTACCGGATCCTGTCGAGCCACAGCGACGCCGAGGACGTCGTGCAGGAGGCGTGGCTGCGGTGGCGCGAGGTCGACCTCGACACGATCGACGAGCCGCGCGCCTACCTGCTCACGGTGACGACGCGTCTGGCCCTCAACAGGATCCGCCAGCTGCGTTCACGTCGGGAGGCCTACGTCGGGCCGTGGCTGCCCGAACCGGTCGCGACCGACCCCCGCGACGACGGCGCGGCCGCCGCCGAGCTCGCCGACGACGTGTCGATGGCGATGCTCATCGTCCTGGAGTCGCTCAGTCCCCTCGAACGGGCCGCCTTCGTGCTGACCGAGGTGTTCGGCATGCCGGCACCCGAGGTCGCCACGACCCTCGACCGCTCCCCCGCCGCCGTGCGCCAGCTCGTGCACCGCGCGCGCTCGCACGTCGAGGCCCGCCGCCCGCGCGGCGTCGTCGACGCGGCACGCCACCGGCAGGTCGTCGAGCGCTTCCTCGCCGCCGCGACGACCGGCGACGTCGATGCGCTGTTCGAGGTGCTCGCGCCCGACGTCACCCTTGTCAGCGACGGCGGCGGCATCCGCAAGGCGGCGCTGCGCCCGATCCACAGCGCCGACAAGGTCATCCGCTGGCTTGCCGCCGTGATGAACCGGCCCGAGGCGCAGCTCGTCACCGGTGCGGAGATGCGCGTGGTCAACGGCGAGGACGCCGTCGTGTTCCTCACCGCCGAGGGGGTCGACTCCGTGTGGTTCCTCACCGTGGAGGGCGACCGGGCCGTCGCCCTGCACGGCGTGCGCAACCCGGAGAAGCTGCACGCCGTCACCTGAACGAGCACCAGGACTCGCGGCAACCATCACGGATCTCGTTCGTGGTGTAGACGTGAGAGTGATGACAGGGGTCACGGGCGTCACCGGCGCCACGACGGAGCACGCCTTCGCCGCCGTGTTCGATGCGAACGCGGCGCGGCTCGTCCGCTTCGCCGCATTCCTCGGCGCCGAGGACGCTGAGGACGTCGTGCAGGAGGCGTTCTGCCGGCTGTACGCGCGCCGCGACAGCTTCGACGGCGAGGTCCGGCAGGCGGGCGCCTACCTCAACCGCACCGTGCTCAACCTCGTTCGGGACCGCGGCCGGCGCCACGTGCGCACGGTGCGTGTCCTGCGGCTGCACCACCGTGAGGCCGAGCGGGTCGTGCCCTCGGTCGAGTCGCTCTCGCTCGCCTCCGACGAGGGTCGCCGGCTCGTCGCGGCGCTCGGCCACCTCCCCCGCCGCAGGCGCGAGGCCGTGACGCTGCGTTTCTGGCTCGACCTCTCCTACTCCGAGATCGCCGACGCCATGGGCACCAGCGTCGGCGCTGCCAAGTCGGCCGTGTCCCGCGGCATCGACGACCTACACCGACACCTGGAGCAGCCATGACCGTCACCGACAAGACCGACCTCCGGGACCTCTTCGAGCAGGCCGGCACCGCGCTGGACGTCGACACCGGCCGCCTGCGCGGCGGACTCGACGCCGCCCTCGACCGCCCCGGGTCCGGCACCCGGTCCGGCACCCGGTCCGGCACCGGGTCGACGCGGGCGCGCGACGCACGGGCCCGTGGCCCGCGGTACCTCACCGGTGTCGCAGCCGCCGGCGTGGCCCTCCTCACCGTCGCCGGCGGGGTGGCCGTGTTCCGGTCAGGCCCACCGGGCGACCCGTCCGCAGCATCTCGCCCCGCCGCGGTGCCGGCACCGGCCGGCGGCGGTGGCACCGACGCCGTGCCCGGCCTCTCGGTGCCGCCTCCGACGACGCGAGCCAGCGAGGTGGCGCCGCACGTCCTGCCGGTCACGCCGACCCTGCCCGCCGCCCAGCGCAGCATCGACAACGTGGAAACCGCCTCGGTTCCCGGCCAGGACGTCGTGCACGTCGAGGGGCTGCTCACACCCGTCCTCGCCTACGACAACGGCTACCGCGAGCGCATCTGGGCCCTCGCGCCGGCCTCGTGGGAGAGCGGGCAGAAGGGCGTCTGCCGGATCAAGGTCGTCTCCGGTGTCGACGTCGACGACCCCGGCATGTGGGACCAGAGCATCCTGTGCATGCCCGCCCCGCGGGCCGGCCGGCTCACCACCTCGGGAAAGGGCAGCGTCCTCTACGAGGACTTCGACTCGATCCCCGCAGAGCGCGGCAGGACCACCGCGCTGGCCGTCGTGTCCGCACGGGCGAAGGCGTGCACGGTGGAGGGCGGCGGCACGACGGTCCCGCTCGACCACCGCGTGCCGGTGGCCGGCACCGACTACGCCTTCGTCTACGGTCTGGTCGATCCCGACGAGCGCGGACTGCTCAGGCTCAGCTGCACCACCTGACCGGGCCGGCGCTCACGAGAGCGCGGCGATGGCGTCCGCGGTGGCGAGGACCTTGCGAGCCGTGTCGACGTGGAGGTTCTCGATGAGGCGGCCGTTCAGCGTCGCGACGCCTCGCCCCTCGGCCTGCGCCTGCTCGAACGCGGCGATGACGGCGCGCGCGTCGTCCACCTGATCGGGGCTCGGCGCGAAGACGGCGTTGGCCGGCTCGACCTGGCCCGGGTGGATGAGGGTCTTGCCGTCGAAGCCCATCTCGCGGCCCTGCCGCGCCTCGGCGAGGAAACCGTCGGCGTCCTTGACGTCGTTGAAGACCCCGTCGAGCACCGCCACTCCGGCCGACCGGGCGCCGAGCACCGCGAGCTGCAGGCTCGTCATGACGGCGGCGCGGCCGGGCGCGAACGTGGCGCCCAGCTCCTTGTACAGGTCGTTGGTGCCGAGCACGAGACAGGCGAGGCGATCTGAGGCGGCGGCGATCTCGGCAGCGTGCAGGATCGCGGCCGGCGTCTCGACCATGGCCCACAGTCGCGTGTGGTCCGGGGCCCCGGCCGCCTCGAGGGCCGCGACGAGGGCGCGCACCTCGTCGGCCGACCCGACCTTGGGCACGACGACGGCATCGGGGCCTGCGGCGGCCGCGGCGGCGAGGTCGGCGTCGTGCCACTGCGAGCCGAGACCGTTGACGCGGATCGTCACCTCACGCCGGCCGTACTCGCCGGAACGGGCTGCCGCACAGGCGTTCTCGCGGGCGGCGTCCTTGGCGTCAGGCGCGACGGCGTCCTCGAGGTCGAGGATGAGGGCGTCGACGGGCAGCGTCTTCGCCTTCTCGAGCGCCCGCTCGTTCGAGCTCGGCATGTAGAGCACGGAACGCCGCGGTCGGAACGTGGTCTGGTCGGGTCCCATTGCGGCTCAGGCCTCCTGGCTCGTGTCGGCCGGCTCGGCGTAGAGCCCGGCGAGGCCGGGGTCGGTGGCGGCCAGCCGCTCGGCCAGCTCGACGATGACGAGGCACTGCTTGAGGCTCGCGTCGTCCTCCATCTTGCCGTCGAGCATCACGGCACCCGTGCCGTCGCCCATGGCGGCGACGACGCGCCGGGCGTGGCGCACGTCCTCGACCGACGGGCTGAAGACGCGCTTGCCGATCTCGATCTGCACCGGGTGCAGCGACCAGGCGCCGACGCAGCCGAGCAGGAACGCGTTGCGGAACTGGTCCTCGCACGCGACGACGTCCGTGATGTCGCCGAACGGCCCGTAGTACGGGTAGATCCCGTGCATCGCGCAGGCGTCGACCATCCGGGCGATCGTGTAGTGCCAGAGGTCCTGCTGGTGCACCGGACGCGTCGCGTGGACGTCGTCGCCGGACGCGTCCTCGCGCACGAGGTAGCCGGGGTGGCCGCCGCCGACGCGGGTCGTCTTCATGCGGCGGTCGGCCGCGAGGTCGGCGGGTCCGAGCGACAGGCCCTGCATGCGCGGGCTGGCCCCGCAGATCTCCTCGACGTTGACCATGCCGCGCGCCGTCTCGAGGATCGCGTGCACGAGGATCGGACGCGTCAGCCCGGCCTTCGCCTCGAGCTGGGCCAGCAGCCGGTCGACGTAGTGGATGTCCTCGGCACCCTGCACCTTCGGCACCATGATGACGTCGAGCTTGTCGCCGATCTCGGTGACCAGCGTCGTGAGGTCGTCGAGCGCCCACGGGCTGTCGAGGGCGTTGACGCGGGTCCACAGCTGGGTGTGCTCGCCGAAGTCGGTGGCCTTGGCGATCGCGACGAGGCCGGCCCGGGCCGCCTCCTTGCGGTCGGCCTTGACGGCGTCCTCGAGGTTGCCGAGCAGCACGTCGACCGTGCCGACGAGGGCGGGGACCTTGGCCGCCATCTTCTCGTTGCTCGGGTCGAAGAAGTGGATGACCCGCGACGGACGGGCGGGCACCTCGGTGAGAGGAGCCGGCGCGCCCACCGCGAGGGGACGGAAGAAGTCCTTCGCGCTGCGCATGGCCGTCAACCTAGCGTCGGCCCGGCCGCGTCCGTTATGACCGCGCTCACGCCCGGCCGGCATGAGGCGCGGATCACTAGGGTGGGGCCTGTGACCGACGCCAGCACCCGACCGACCGAGGAGCCCACCCAGCCGGCCGCCAACCTCAGCGCCCTGCTCGGCGAGGCGATGGGCAAGTCGGGGCTGCTGTGGATCGACGTCGCCGACGACCGCGCCTGGCCGGCCTGGCACGTGTGGGACGACGGCGCCGCGCTCGTCGTCAGCGGTCCCGGCGAGCAGCCGCTGCCGTGGCTGCCCAAGGAGGTCCGCCTCGTCCTGCGCAGCAAGGACACCGGCGGCCGCCTGCTGACCGTCCGTGCCACCGTGCACGTCCTCGACCCCGGCACCGAGCAGTGGGCTCGCGCCGCCGACCTGCTCAAGGCCTCGCGCCTCAACGCCGTCGACGACTCCCTGACGCGTTGGGCCGCCGAGTGCACCGTCACCGCGCTCGTGCCCTTCGGCGAGCCGCTCGAGTCGCCCGGCGCCTACTCCGCCGACGCCCACCGCGCCGCCCCCGCGCGCACTGCCGCGACGACGACCGCCTGGCGGCCGTGGCACCTCGGCGGACGCGGCGAGGAGAAGGCCCAGCGCCAGCAGGCCCGGGCCGAGGAGAAGGCGCGACGCAAGGCCGCGAAGGAACGAGCCAAGATGCGCAAGCGACGTGGCGGACGTCGGCGTCCGTCGTGACCCCATAGCCTTGGGCCCATGAGTGGAAGCACCCGCGTCTTCGTCGCGCGCCTGACCGGCCTGAGCGTCTTCGACCCGCTCGGTGACCAGGTCGGGCGGGTCCGCGACGTCGTCGTCATGTTTCCCTCCGGCCGCCCCCAGCCCCGCGTCATCGGCCTAGTCGTCGAGGTGCCGGGGCGTCGACGCGTCTTCGTGCCGATGACGCGCGTCACCTCCATCGACGCCGGAGCCGTCATCACGACCGGCCTGGTCAACATGCGCCGGTTCGAGCAGCGCACCAACGAGGTGCTCGTCGCGGCCGAGCTGTTCGACCGACCGGTGCGCGTCAGCACCCCCGAGGCCGTCGAGGCCGGGTTCGCCGACGCCGTCGTCGAGGACCTCGCCATCGAGCAGGGCCCCCGACGCGACTGGCTCGGCGTCAAGGTGTTCGTCCGGCAGGTGTCCGGGGTCTCGTCGGCCTCCCGCGCCGTCTCGCGACTGACCCGGCGCCGCTCGGGCAAGACGATGCTCGTCGACATCCGCGACGTCACGGGACTGCACGACCAGGCCGCCGCCCAGAGCGCCGAGCGCCTCCTCGAGACCTACGACGACCTCAAGGTCGCCGACCTCGCCGAGGTCATCCACGACCTCAACCCCAAGCGTCGCGCCGAGGTGGCCGCAGCCCTCGACGACGAGCGTCTCGCCGACGTCCTCGAGGAGCTGCCCGAGGACGACCAGGTCGAGATCATCGCCGGTCTCGACACCGAGCGCGCTGCGGACGTCCTCGAGGCGATGGAACCCGACGACGCCGCCGACCTGCTCGCCGACCTGCCGCCCGAGCAGGCCGAGACGCTCCTGCAGCTCATGGAGCCCGAGGACGCCGCTCCCCTGCGCCGGCTGCTGTCCTACGACGAGAACACCGCCGGCGGCATGATGACGACCGAGCCCGTGGTGCTCGGCCCCGAGGCGACGATCGCCGAGGCCCTCGCCATGGTCCGCCGCGAGGAGCTGGCCCCGGCCCTCGCCTCGATGGTCTACGTGTGCCGCCCGCCGCTCGAGGTGCCGACCGGCCGCTACCTCGGCCTCGTGCACATCCAGCGGCTGCTGCGCGAACCGCCGCACGGCGCGGTCGGCAGCATCATCGACAAGGAGATGGAGCCGGTGCCGGCGAGCGCGTCGCTCGAGACCGTCACCCGCACCCTCGCGACGTACAACCTCGTGTCGCTGCCCGTCGTCGACGACGACGGACGCCTCATCGGCGCGGTCACCGTCGACGACGTCCTCGACCACATCCTCCCGGAGGACTGGCGTGAGGAGCGGCACGAGCTGGAGGTGCGCCCGTGAGCGAGCGAGCAGAGCGCCGCGGCGGATCTCGTTCGGGCCGCATCGACAAGCGCGACAAGCTCGACAAGCTCGACCAGCCGCGCGAGCAGCGTGCCCGGCTCCTGACGTGGTCGTTCTCGCAGGAGGCGTTCGGCGTCCTGTCGGAGAAGTTCGCCCGCTTCATGGGCACGGCGCAGTTCCTCATCGGCATGACGATCTTCGTCATCGCCTGGGTCGGCTGGAACCTCCTCGCCCCGAAGGGCCTCGTCTTCGACGAGTACCCGTTCATCTTCCTGACGCTGATGCTCAGCCTGCAGGCCTCCTACGCGGCGCCGCTCATCCTCCTCGCGCAGAACCGGCAGGCCGACCGTGACCGGGTGGCCCTGGAGCAGGACCGCGCCCGCGACGAGCGCAACCTCGCCGACACCGAGTTCCTGACGCGTGAGGTCGCCTCGCTGCGCCTCGCGCTGCGCGAGCAGGCGACCCGCGACTTCGTCCGCTCCGAGCTGCGCGGCCTGCTCGACGAGCTCGAGGAGCGCGCCCTGATCCATCGCGTCGACGAGCCGGCCGCCCCGCACCGCACCGAGTAGCCACCGGGGCGAGTGGCCACCGACCGACACGCGGGCGGCGCCGGACGCACCGGACGCGCCGGCCACCGGCCCGGTGTGTCGCGGTAGACACGGCCCGTGGTCGGGGGCCGTGCGGGCGCGACCTACGATGGAGCACATGTCCGTCCCCGCACTGCCGAGCCGTGACGCCCTTCTCACGGCGCTGTCGAAGGTCAACGACCCCGAGATCCGCAAGCCGATCACCGAGCTCGGCATGGTCAAGTCGGTCGAGATCGACGACGCCGGCGCGGTGGCCCTCGCCATCTTCCTCACCGTCTCCGGCTGCCCCATGAAGGAGACCCTGACCAGGGACTCCAGCAACGCGCTACTGGCCCTCGAGGGCGTGACCTCCGTCGAGGTCGAGCTCGACGTCATGAGCGACGAGCAGCGCGCCGAGCTGCGCTCGCAGCTGCGCGGCGGCGCCCCCGAGAAGGAGATCCCCTTCGCCAAGCCGAACAGCCTGACGCGCGTCTACGCCGTGGCCTCGGGCAAGGGCGGCGTCGGCAAGTCCTCGGTCACCGTCAACCTCGCCGCCGCGATGGCCGAGCAGGGCCTGCGCGTCGGGGTCGTCGACGCCGACGTCTACGGCTTCTCGGTGCCGCGCATGCTCGGCGTCGAGCAGCGTCCGACGCAGGTCGACGACATGATCCTGCCGCCGATCAGCCACGACGTGAAGGTCATCTCGATCGGCATGTTCGTGCCCGGCAACCAGCCCGTCGTCTGGCGCGGCCCGATGCTGCACCGGGCCCTGCAGCAGTTCCTCGGCGACGTCTTCTGGGGCGACCTCGACGTCCTCCTGCTCGACCTGCCGCCCGGCACCGGCGACATCGCCATCTCGGTGGCCCAGCTCATCCCGACCGCCGAGATCCTCGTCGTCACGACGCCGCAGCAGGCCGCCGCCGAGGTCGCCGAGCGGGCCGGCTCGATCGCCCTGCAGACCCACCAGCGGATCGCCGGCGTCATCGAGAACATGAGCTGGCTCGAGCTGCCCGACGGCACCCGCCAGGAGATCTTCGGCTCCGGGGGTGGCAAGGCCGTGGCCGAGTCGCTGAGCCGCAGCATCGGCGCGCCGGTCGACCTGCTCGGCCAGATCCCGCTCGACACCCGGCTGCGCGAGGGCGGTGACGCCGGCACCCCGGTCGTCCTCGGTGCGCCCGACTCGGCGGCGGGCGTCGCGCTGCGCGGCATCTCCCGCGGTCTGGCGAACCGGGCCCGTGGCCTCGCCGGACGCTCCCTGGGCCTGTCCCCCGTGGGTCGCTGACCCCGGGCTCTCCGACACCGCATCGAAAGAGCAGCTCGTCCGCGGGACGAGCTGCTCTTTCGATTCCCGGGTGGGTCAGGCCAGGGAGGCGACCCACGCCTGGTGCAGCCCGGCGAACCGGCCCGACCCCGCCTCGATGAGCTCTCCCGGCGCACCGTCCTCGACGATGCGCCCGTGCTCCATGACGATGACCCGGTCGGCGATCTCGACCGTCGAGAGACGGTGCGCGATGACGATCGCCGTGCGCCCGGCGAGGATCGTCTGCAGCGCCTGCTGGACGAGCCGCTCGGACGGGATGTCGAGGGACGACGTGGCCTCGTCGAGGATGAGCACCGCCGGGTCGGCGAGGAAGGCCCGCGCGAACGCGACGAGCTGGCGCTGCCCGGCGCTGAGCAGGCCGCCCCGGTTGGAGACCGGGGTCGCGTACCCCTCGGGCAGCGCCGAGATGAACTCGTGCGCCCCGAGCGCCCGCGCCGCCGCCTGCACCTGCTCGTCGGTGGCGTCGGGGCGCCCGAAGCGGATGTTGTCGGCGACGGAGCCGCTGAACAGGTAGTTCTCCTGGGTCACCATGACGACCGCGCGGTGCAGGTCCGCGGAGGTGACGCGGCGCAGGTCGGTGCCGTCGAGGCTCACCGTGCCGCTGGTGGGGTCGTAGAAGCGGGTGGCGAGCTTGGCGAGTGTGGTCTTGCCGGCGCCGGTCGTGCCGACGAGGGCGAGGGTCTGCCCCGCGGGGACGGTGAGGTCGAGGTCGGGCAGGACCGCCGTGCCCGGCACGTACTCGAACCGGACGTGCTCGAAGTGGACCTCGCCACGCGCGTCGACGAGGGGCACCGGGTCGGTCGGCTCGGACACGTCGGGCTCCTCCTCGAGGACCCCGGACAGCTTCTCGAGGGCGGCGGAGGCCGACTGGAAGGTGTTGTAGAACTGCGAGATCTCCATCATCGGCTCGAAGAACTGCCGCAGGTAGAGCAGGAACGCCGCGAGGACGCCGACGGTGACCTCGCCGTGGTAGGCGAGGTAGCCGCCGTAGAGCAGCACGACGCCGATGGTGATGTTGCCGATGAGCCGGATGCCCGGCATGAACCACGCGACGAGCCGGAAGGCGACGAGGTTGGCCTGCCGGTACTGGTCGTTGACGTCGTCGAAGATCTCCTGGTTGCGCGGCTCGCGGCGGAAGGCCTGGACCGCGCGGATGCCGTTCATCGACTCGACGAAGTGGACGATGACGAGCGCGACCTTCTCGCGGGTGGCGCGGTAGCTGCGCGCCGACGCCTTGCGGAACCAGTTGGTCAACCAGGCGAGGAACGGCCCGCAGAGCAGCGCGACGAGGCCGAGCTTGACGTCGAGGACGAGCAGCAGCACCGACGTGCCGACGAGGGTCAGCGCCGCCGTGACGAGGCCGTCGAAACCGGTCTCGAGCATCTCGTAGATGGCGTCGACGTCGGACGTCTGCCGCGAGATGACGCGTCCGGAGGTGTAGCGGTCGTGGAAGGCCGGGCTGAGGCGCTGGAAGTGGCGGAAGACCCGGCGTCGGATCGACAGGAGGATGTCCTGGCCGATGCGGCCCGAGCGCACGAGGAAGAGGTTGCGCGCGACCGCCTGGGTGATCGTCGCGAGGAGCACGAGCCCGACGATGACGAGCAGCGGCCCGAGGTCGTTCGAGGCGCTGATCGGCGGGATGCCGACGTCGATGCCCTCCTTGACGAGGTACGGGATCGCGAGGCGGGCCGCGTTCTCGACGACGACGACGACGATGAGCCAGCCCAGGGCCCGGCGCCACGGCCGGAGCACGTCGCCGAGCAGCCGGCGCGACCGTCCGGCGAGGCGGGCGGAGGTCTCCGCCGTCAGCTCGCCCTCGATCTCGTCGGACGCGACGCCGCGCCAGGTCTGCTCCTGCGTCGGGGTGCTCATGCCGACACCTCCTCGTCGACGGGACCGTCGACCGGGTCGGCGGCGAGCAGGTCGCGGTAGGCCGGGACCGAGTCGAGCAGCTCGCGGTGCGTGCCGACGTGGGTGATGGTGCCGTCCTGGAGCAGGGCGACGCGGTCGGCGAGCAGCACCGTGGACGCGCGGTGGGCCACGATTAGCCCGGTGGTGTCGGACAGCACGCGCGACAGCGCCTCCTCGACGAGCTTCTCGGTGTGGACGTCGAGCGCGGACAGGGTGTCGTCGAGGACGAGCACCGCCGGGCGCGACAGGACGGCGCGGGCGAGCGCGAGGCGTTGGCGCTGGCCGCCGGACAGCGACATGCCCTGCTCGCCGATGCGGGTGTCGAGGCCCCACGGCAGGTCGTGGACGAACCCGGCCTGGGCGATCTCGAGCGCGGCGAGGACCTCGTCGTCGCCGGCGTCGACCCGCCCGAGGGTGACGTTCTCGCGGGCGCTCATCGAGAACAGGGTCGGCTCCTCGAAGGCCGTCGCGACGAGGCTGCGCAGCGCCGCGAGGTCGAGGTCGCGCACGTCGACGCCGTCGATGGTGATGCGGCCGCCGGTGACGTCGAAGAGGCGGGGCACGAGCGAGGTCAGGGCGGTCTTGCCGGTGCCGGTGGCCCCGACGAGCGCGAGGGTCTGGCCGGGCGGCAGGTCGAGGTTGACGTCGCGCAGCACCGGCTGGTCGGGGGCGTCGGGGAAGGCGAAGTCGACGTGCTCGAAGCGCAGGTGGCCGCGCCGAGGCGGCGCGGCGTGCTCGCCGGAGACGATGTCGGGCTCGGTGTCGAAGATCTCGAGGACGCGTGCCGCCGCGGTCATCGCCTCCTGGGCCATCGCGAGGATGACGCCGAGCGAGGAGACCGGCCACACGAGAGAGAGCATGAGGGTGATGAAGGCGACGAGCTCGCCCGGCGTCAAGGCGCCCCGGCCGACGCCGATGGCGCCGAGCAGCAGGACGACGACGACGGCGAGGTTGGGGATGACCTCGAGGAAGGTCCAGAACTTCGCCGACAGGCGCACCTTGTCCATGCTCGTGGCGCGCAGCTCGAGGGACGCGGCGTCGTAGCGCCCGGCGACGTGGTCGCTGCGGCCGAAGGACTTGATGACGCGGATGCCGACGGCCCCCTCCTCGGCCTGCGTGGCGAGGTCGCCCTGCTGGTCCTGCACCTGGCGCGAGATGACGACGTAGGCCTTCTCGAAGCGCATCGAGAGCCAGATGATCGGCACCGACACGGCCGCCACGACGAGCCCGAGCGGCCAGTACATCGACAGCAGGACGCCGGTGACGACGGCGAGCTGGAGGACGTTGACGACGAGGAAGAGCAGCCCGAACCCGCTGAACCGGCGGATGGCCGAGAGGTCGGTGGTGGCCCGCGAGAGCAGCTGGCCCGACTGCCACCGGGTGTGGAAGCTCATCGGCAGTGCCTGGAGCCGCTCGTAGAGGTCACGGCGCAGGTCGGTCTCGAGGCCCAGGACGGCGTTGGACTGCACCCACCGGCGCAGGAAGATCAGCACCGCCTCGAGGACCCCGAGGCCGAGGGCGAGCAGCCCGAGCGGCAGGACCGGGCCGAGCTCGTGGTGCGTGATCGGGCCGTCGATGATGGCGCGCGTCACGAGGGGCAGCGCGATGGACAGCCCGACGCCGGCGAGCGAGGCGACGAACATGACGAGGAGGGCCCATCGGTGCGGCCGCAGGTACCCCCGCAGGCGCCAGAGGGACCGGACGGAGGCAGGCGGGTGCGCGGCGGGTTCGTGAGGCATCAAGGGGTGACGATAACCCCCGCCACCGACACCCGATGCCTCTGGGTCAGATTCTTTCGCGAGTCGCGCTCCGGACGCCCCGGCGGGACCTCCGGGACCGGCTCACGTGGCGTCGGCGTCCCACGGCGTCGGCTTGGACGGGTCATGGCCGCGGGGCGTGCTGACCGGCTTGTCCGGCGCGACCTCGGCGTCGTCGTCAGGCGCGCTGAGCGCGTCGCGGACGATCTTGCGCGGGTCGTACTGGCGCGGGTCGTAGGCCCGCCAGTCGATGTCGGAGAACTCCGGACCCATCTCGTCCTTGAGCTGCTCCTTGGCCCGGTCGGCCATGGCGCGCGCCTGCCGGACGAACCGGCCGAACTTCGCGGCGTACTCCGGAAGGCGTTCCGGGCCGAGGACGATGACGGCGAGGACGCCGAGCAGGAGCAGCTCCCACCCGTTGATGTCGAACACTCTTCCTCGCTTTCCTGCAGGCCGGCGCGCGACATCATACGGAAGCGCGCCGGGAACAGGCTCAGTTGTCCGGGTCGGCCTCGAGCGTCATCTGCAGGTCGGTCTGCCTGCCTTCGCGCAGCACCCGCAGCGTGACCGTCTCGCCGACGGCGCGGGAGCGGATCCCGACGATCAGCTGGTCGGGCGTGCGGATGCGCTTGCCCTCGAAGGCGATGATGATGTCGCCCGGCTTGACGCCGGCCTTGGCCGCGGGACCGCCGGAGGTCACGGCGCCGCTGCTGTCGTCGACCTCGGCGCCCTCGCCGCTGAAGGTGCGGCTCAGCTTGACGCCGATGATCGGGTGGGTGGCCTTGCCCGTCGCGATGAGCTGGTCGGCGGTGCGCCGCGCCTGGTCGCTCGGGATGGCGAAGCCGAGGCCGATGCTGCCGCCGGTGGAGCCGCTCGTGCCGGGCACGCGGGCGATCGCCGAGTTGACGCCGATGACCTGGCCGGCCATGTCGAGCAGCGGACCGCCGGAGTTGCCGGGGTTGATCGCGGCGTCGGTCTGGATGGCGTTGATGTAGGTCGACTCCCCCGGGTCGCCGGGCTGCACCGGGCGGTTGAGGGCGCTGACGATGCCGGTGGTGACGGTCTGGTCGAGCCCGAGCGGGGCGCCCACCGCGATGACCTGGTCGCCGACGACGACCTTGTCGGACGCGCCGAGCGTGAGCGGCGTGAGGTCGGTGCGGTCGATCTTGATGACGGCGAGGTCGTAGGAGGCGTCCTTGCCGACGACGGTGGCCTTCGCGCTGTCGCCGTTGCTGAGGATGACGTCGATCTGGCCGTTGGCGGCCGACACGACGTGGTTGTTCGTGAGGATGTGGCCCTTGCGGTCGATGACGAACCCGGACCCGGTGGCCGACCCCTCGCTGCCGCCGTCGACCTTGATCGTCACGACGCTCGGCAGGGCGGTCGCGGCGATGTTGGCGACGCTGCCGGCGGGCCGGGCCGTGGCCCCGACGCCGGGGGCGGGCAGGGTCGATCCGCTCGTCAGTGAGACGCGGTCGCCGAGCAGCTGCCCGGCGACGCCTCCCACGACCGCCGAGAGCAGGCACAGTCCCGCGACGGCCGCGACGAGGACGCCACGGCGCCGGCGCCTGGTGGTGGTGGAGGTGGTGACCGCGGGCCCGGGCCCCGTGTCCGGGGCGTCGCTCTCGGCGGGCGCCATCGGCACCGTGACGGGCGAGCCGGTGGGCGCGGCCCAGTAGCCGCTCGGGGTCGAGCTCGTCATGGCCTCGGCATCGCCCGACGCCGCAGCCTCCGACGCACCCGCCGTACCGGCGGCGGCAGGCTCGTCCGCGGCCACCGGCGGCGCGTACGACGCGCGGTGCGCCGCCTCGGCCGCGGCGTCGGCGCGGTCGCTGCCCCAGGAGGCGTCGGCGCGGGCCGGCACACCGGGCGCGTCGGCCGGGTCGCCCCCGAAGACGTCGAACCAGGCGTCGGAGCCCGACTCCTCGCCGCGGGCACCCGCGACGGCGGGAGCCGGCGCCCCCGGAGTCGTCGCACCCGGCGCGCCGGACGCGTCGGGAATCTGCTGGGTGTCGCCGAGGTCGATGATGCCGGTGCGCTCGCTGCCGTGCACCGTGGTGCGGTCGGCATCGGGCGCGCCACCGGGCTCGGGAGCACCGGGGTGCTCGGGGTCGGGCCTGCGCGGCTCGTCGCTCATGGGGTCGATTCTGCCGAACCCGCGCCGGAGAAGCGCACCTGACCCAGCTGCGGTGCCCGGTTGACGACGCGGTTGGTCACGACCCAGTACGGCACGGTGACCGCACCGAGGCGGCTCGTGAGCGACGCGTCGGGCCCGGACGTGGAGCCGAGGGACGTCGACCGGCTCACCGTGAGGGCGGTCAGGCCACCACCGACCGAGCCCGCGCCGAAGCTCGCGACGGGGACGCGGGAGGCGGGTACGCGCGTGCTGCCCGGGACGGGCGAGACGGCCAGGCCCCACGCCGCGGCGACCGACGCGCCCGCGGCGATCGAGGCCACGACCGCGGCGCGCATCGGCGAGCGGTGCAGCGCCGGGGCGCCCGGGTGGACGGTAGGGACGGGGTCGTAGGTCGGCAGGGCGCCTCGAACCCCCACGGGCGCGAGCGGGATCCGCGGGCCGTCACGCTCGGGGTCGGCGGCCGGCGGCGTGGCCGCGAGGCCGAGCAGTGCCGAGCGCAGCGACGTCGGGACGCCGGTGTCCGAGCGCAGGGACGCCACGATCCGGCGCTCCCGGTCGACCGCGTCGCGGCACGAGAGGCAGCACACGAGGTGCTTGTCGTACAGATGCAGCATCGCCGGCGGCAGGGCCCGGTCCACGTAGGCGCGCACGTAACCTCGCAGGTGCGGCGTCACGGGTTCACCTCCAGGCGGTTCGGGGTCGGGGCGGGCATCGGGTCGTGGTCAGCGGGTGGTGGTCAGCGGGTGGTGTCAGCGGGTGCCGGCCGCGACACGGCGACCGGGGAGGCGCAGGCCGGCACGAGCCGGCTTGGCGGCCTTCGGCGTGGCCGGGGCGGCGTCGGGGGCGCGGTGGGCCAGGGCCTCGCGCAGCTGGGCGCGGCCACGGTGGATCCGCGAGCGGACGGTGCCGAGCTTGACCCCGAGCGTCGCGCTGATCTCCTCGTAGGAGAGCCCCTCGATGTCGCACAGGACGACGGCGGCGCGGAACTCCGGCGCCAGGGCGTCGAGCGCGCGCTGCACGTCGTCGTCGAAGCGGGCGTCGTGGTAGGTCTGCTCCGGGCCCTTCTCGTAGCTCGGCAGCCGGCCGGCGGCGTCGTCGGGCAGCGCGTCGAAGCGGATCCGCTGCTTGCGGCGCATCTTGTCGAGGAAGACGTTGGTCGTGATGCGGTGCAGCCAGCCCTCGAAGGTGCCGGGCTGGTAGGAGTGGAGCGAACGGAACACCCGGACGAAGACGTCGTGGGTGAGGTCCTCGGCGTCGTGCGGGTTGCCCGTGAGGCGGTAGGCCAGGCGGTAGACGCGCGCCGAGTGCTGCTCGACGATCTCCTCCCACGTGGGAGGGGTCCACGTCGACTCGGCCGGCGCCACCGTGGAGGTGGGCTGGGTGGACGTCACGCTGCTGGTCACGAGAGAGCCTGGGGCCTTTCAGAGGATCGGTTCAACGACGTGAACGCGCCGCGCCGCTGATTCGTTCCCCCTCAAGGTGCCCGATCGCGCTGTCCGGCTACCAGCCGGAACCTGTGCGCACGCTGTGAGTCGCCGAGCGGTAAGCCTAGCGGTGGCCGTCGCCCCACTCCCCGGTGTCGCTCCGACCGGCCGCGTCGGACCGGGCGCCGGCGGCCCTGCGGGTGCCCTGCTCGCTCGCGTCGTCGGGGACCGCCTCGTGGTGGCGCAGCCCCGGCGTCCGTTCCCGGTTCTTCATCTCCGCCTCGAAGAGGTGGCGCCGACCCCCGACGAGGGCCTCGCGCGCCTCCCGCTCGAACCGCCGGAACGTCGCGTAGTAGTCGTCGTCGTACTCCTCGATGACCTGGAAGGTCCAGCGGCCCTCGAGCACGTTCCGGCCGACGAGCTCGCGGTCGATGCGGTCGGCGAGGTCGGTGTGGCCGGCCGCACGGAGCATCTCGACGGCCTCGCCGAGGGCGAGGTCGGCGGTGCCGGTCAGCCGGTGGAACCGGTAGAGGTGGCCGCGGGCGTCCTCGACGACCTCGAAGGCCTCCGAGAGCTTGCCGAGCGCCTCGACGGTGGCGTCGTCGACGCCGGGCGGGCGGCAGTGCTCGCCGGTGG
The DNA here is from genome assembly GCF_034724055.1 of Intrasporangium zincisolvens. Lineage (NCBI taxonomy): Bacteria > Bacillati > Actinomycetota > Actinomycetes > Micrococcales > Intrasporangiaceae > Intrasporangium > Intrasporangium zincisolvens. The sequence continues at coordinate 235,778 of NZ_JAWIIL010000002.1, read as the reverse complement.
GTCGGTCGAGCTCCGGCGGCGTCGTCGGCGGATCGGTCTCGTCCATGTCCGCACCATAGGCACGACGGGGCCCGGCGGCGTCCGGAATCCCGTGTCCTCGCCGCAGTAGGGTTGCGGCCATGAGTTCGCAGAAGGTCGCCGCGTGGTCGCACGCCGAGGAGTTCGTCGCCCCGAGCGAGCACGTCGAGCAGGCCCGCCTGCGCGGCGAGGAGCTCGGTGCCCGCCCTGTCGGCAACGGCGTCGGGGCAACCCTCCAGGTGCTGGCGGCCGCCACCGGCGCCAAGGCCGTCATGGAGGTCGGCACCGGTGCCGGCGCGTCCGGCCTCTGGCTGCTCGGCGGCATGCCCGCCGACGGCGTCCTCACGACCATCGACCTCGACACCGAGCACCAGCGCGCGGCCCGTGACGCCTTCTCGGCCGCCGGCGTGGCCCACCAGCGCACCCGTGTCATCGCGGGCCGCGCCCTCGACGTCCTGCCCCGCATGACCGACGCCGCCTACGACCTCGTCGTCGTCGACGCGGACAAGGAGGAGTACCCCGACTACGTCGAGCAGGCGGCGCGACTGCTGCGCCCCGGCGGCACCCTCGTGCTCACGTGGTCCGACGACGAGTCCGACCCCGCCCGGCGCGACCCCGAGACCCGCACGCTGCGCGAGGTCGGGCGCACGATGCGCGACCACGACCGCTTCACCGTGGCGCTGCTGCCGGTCAGCGACGGGCTGCTCGTCGCCGTCAAGGGCTGACTCGCCGGCGGGCCGTCACCCCCGCCACACCCTTCCCACGCGGCTCCCCCGTCACCCGCCGGACCATCGCGGCCCACCCCGATCCCACCCCGCGCCCACCCCTCGGACGCCACGTCGCGGGACGTTCCGGGACGTACCGGGACAGACCGCCCGCGCGTGTCCCGGATGTCGGCGTCGACCCGCCTCCGGGCGCATCCCGAGGGCTAGCCTTGGCCTCCTCACGGTTCGTTCTGCTGCCGGGCCACGCGCCCGGCTCGTCACGGGAGACGGGCGCGCATGAGCACGATCGAGCAACCCTCCACCCCACCGGCCCCGGGGGCCGACGCTCCCCGCTCCCCCGGGCAGCCCGAGAGCTCCGCCACGCCCGAGCGCCCCACGGCCTCCGGCCCGACGGCCAGCGACCTCGCCGCGGTCGCCCGGGCGACCGCGGCCGCGAGCGCCGAGCGCTCCTCCCGTGCCGGGCTCTTCGCCCGCCAGACGCGTCCGGCGCAACCTCGCGAGGTCCGTGACGCCGCGGCGTCACCGGCCGGCGCACCGCCGGCCACGCCCGCCGCTCCGCTCACCGCCGAGGCGTTCACCGACGAGAGCCTCCTCGGCCGCGAGCGTGCCACGGCGCGCACCGGGTGGCGGCGACGGGTCGCGACGCTGACCGGAGGGCGGGTCACCCCCGGCCCTGGCGCGGCCGAACGCCACCACGACGCGCTCGAGTCCCGGGTCCGGGCGCCCATCGAGGGCACCCGGCGGATCGTCGTCATGAGCCGCAAGGGCGGCGTGGGCAAGACGACTGTCACCGTCGGGCTGGGCGCGACCTTCGCCCAGGGCCGCGGCGACCGGGTCGTGGCGGTCGACGCCAACCCCGACGCCGGCAACCTCGCCCGCCGCATCGCCGGCGACTGCCCGCGCACCATCACCGACCTGCTGTCCGACGCCGACGCCATCGACACGTTCGGCGCGATGCGCCGCTACACCTCCCAGTGCGACGAGTCGCGCCTCGAGGTGCTGGCCTCCGACGACGACGCGAGCATCAGCCAGGCCCTCGACCGTCCGGCCTACCGGCGGGTCGTGTCGCTGCTCGACGTCTACTACAACCTCGTCCTGCTCGACACCGGCACCGGCATCCTCGACAGCGCCAACCAGGGGCTCATCGCCGAGGCCGACCAGCTCGTCCTCGTGCTGCGCCCGGCGCTCGACGGAGCCCGAGCCGGCGCCCAGACCCTCGACTGGCTCGACGCGCACGGCTTCGGCGACCTCGTGTCCTCTGCGGTCGTCGTCGTCAACGCCGTGACCCATCCGGGCGAGCCGGCCGTCATGGCGATCACGGAGCACTTCTCCCGTCGCTGCGCGCACGTCTCCCACATCCCGTGGGACCCGGCCCTCGAGACCGGCGGGCGCACGCTGCTGTCCAACCTGGCGCCGGCGACCCGGGAGGCGTTCGTCGACGTCGCCGCCGCCGTGGCCGACCGCTTCGGCGTCGCCGTCCCCTGACCCCCGGCCGGACCGCGCTCCCCCGGCCGGGACGAACGACGGCCCCCGACCTACAGGTCGGGGGCCGTCGGAGCCTGGAGCGAGGATCCCTCGCCGGACGGCGTCAGCTGACGCCGTCGCAACCCTGGATGGCGTCGCGCAGAGCCGCAGCCTCGTCGGGGGTCATCTCGACGACGAGCCGGCCGCCGCCCTCGAGAGGCATTCGCAGCACGATGCCGCGACCCTCCTTGACGACCTCCAGCGGTCCGTCTCCGGTCCTCGGCTTCATTGCTGCCATGGTTCCCCTTCCCTAGGAATCCTCGCGCTTTGGTCCCATTATTCCGTGTCTCGATTCCGAGACCTAATCCGGGACGTGACGAACCGCACGAGGGGGTGTCCGACCTACCGTCGGCGGCCCCGATGGGACAGAGTGACGCCCATGACCGCACCCCGTGACGACCTGACTCCCGACGCCACCACGGACGCCACCGGCGTGCCCGGTACCGACGCCGCCGGTCCGCTCGTCGTCGAGGTGGACGGCGGCGTCGCGTGGGTGCGCCTGTCCCGCCCCGACGCCATGAACGCGCTCGACGAGGCGCTCAAGGACGCGCTCGTCGCGGCCCTCGAGTCGCTCGCCGCCGACGCGTCGGTGCGGTGCGTCGTGCTCACGGGGACCGGCCGGGCCTTCTGCGTCGGGCAGGACCTCAAGGAGCACGTGCGCAGCCTCACCGACGAGAGCGCCACGCTCGCCACGACGGTGACCCGCCACTACAACCGGATCGTCACCGCGCTCGCGACGATGAACAAGCCGGTCGTCGCCGCGCTCAACGGCGTGGCCGCTGGTGCGGGTCTCAGCTTCGCCCTCGCCTGTGACGTGCGGGTGGCGGCCGACACCGCCGGCCTCAACACCTCCTTCGCCGGCATCGCGCTCTCGTGCGACTCGGGCGCGTCGTGGTCGCTGCCGCGGCTCGTCGGCACGGCCCGGGCGAAGGACCTGCTGATGTTCCCGCGGACCGTCTCACCGCAGGAGGCGCTGGAGCTGGGCCTCGTCAACCGCGTCGTGCCGGCCGCCGAGCTCGAGGCCACCGTCCGCGAGCTCGCGGCGACGCTGGCCACCGGGCCGACGCTGGCCTACGGCTCGATCCGTCGGGCCGTAGCCTTCAGCGCCACCGCGCCGCTGGCCGACGCCCTCGCCAACGAGGCCGAGCTGATGGCCTACACGGGCCACAGCGCCGACCACCGCGCGGCCGTCGACGCGTTCCTCGCCAAGGAGAAGCCGGTCTACACCGGACGCTGACGCTCGGGCCCCCGGTCACGGCGGGTAGTCGCCGTTCGGCGACGGCACGTAGCGCCACAGGATGTCGGCCCAGAACCACTGACCGACGACGAAGAGGACGAGCAGCGGCACGGCGCGCAGCAGCAGCCGGGTCCACGTGGTGCCGCGCCGGTCCTGCCAGCCGGCGCCGACCACGACGACGAGCAGCGGGAAGAGCGGCACGAGGTAGCGGAAGATGCTCGTGAACGGGTCGAGCACGGCCGCGAGGTACGCCGGGTAGGCCAGCGACCACGTGCGCAGCTCGGCGCCGAGTGCCCGGGCCCACGGGCCGGCGACGAGTGCGACGATCGCGATCGGCACGACCCAGAGCAGGACCGGTCCCCACGTGTCGCCGAAGACGTACCGGGCCATCCCCGGCCACGGCGTGAACGGCTCGACGGTGCCCGAGCCGCGCCACGACCCCATGGTGCGGGTGTACGCGTCGCGCTCGCCGGTGCCCCACCAGGCGATCGCCGGCCACAGGAAGCCGGCGACGCCGCACGCGACGAGGGAGGTGAGCCCGGCGACGTACTCGCCGCGCGTCACCGGCCGCTCGCCGCGAGCGCGCCAGCGCAGCCACAGCGCCACGAGCGTCACGACGCCGAGCGGCACCGCGACCGGACGCGTCAGGCCGAGCAGGATCGCCACCCCGGCGGCGACGAGCCAGCGCTCACGGGCCACGGCGTAGAGGTAGGCGACGAGCAGCAGCATCGCCGGTGCCTCGGTGTAGGCCAGCTGCAGGGTGACCGACGCCGGGAAGCTCGCCCAGAGCAGCACGACGACGAGGGCCGCCCGGTCACCGATGCGGTCGCGCAGCAGCAGGCCCATGAGCACCGCGGCGCCGAACCCGCACAGCAGTGCGATCGTCGAGCCCGCCGCGGGGAACGACAGGCCCGTGGCCATGAGGGCCCGAGCCGCGTACGGGAAGAGCGGGTAGAAGGCCCAGGCGTTCTGCCGCACCGAGCCCAGCTCGTCGACCGGCAGCGTCGACGGGTACCCGTCGTGGGCGATGGTCTGGTACCACTGCCCGTCCCAGAGCGCGGTGAACGGGAAGTAGGTGACCGGCACGTCGTCGCCGCCCGTCATGCCGCTCGGCACCTGGTGGCGCATGACGAGCAGCAGGATCGTCGTCGTGACGACCCGCGCCAGGGCGTAGAGGCCCAGCACCCACCCGACGAAGGCCCGGCGGGACAGGCTCGGGGCGAGGTCCCTCATGCGGTGCGGCTGTCCTTCGCCGTCGCGGCGTCGGCCTCCGGCTCCGCTTCGGCCGGTTCGTGCTGCTCGGCCGCCTCGGTCGGCTCGGCGGGTTCGGCCGCCTCGGTCGGCTCGGCCGGCCCGGTCGGCCCGGTCGGCTCGTGCTGCTCGGCCGCCTCGGTCGGCTCGGCGGGTTCGGCCGGCTCGGTCGCCTCGCCTTCCTCGCCCCGGAGGACGGCGATCTGCTCGTCCTTCTCGCGCAGCTCCCTGCGGAGCCGGTCGACGACGCCGTCGACCTGGCTCATCCGGTAGCCACGGGCCGCGATGTCGAAGACGAGGTCGTCGAAGTCGTCGTCGGCGATCGGGTCCTCGGGCAGCGGCTCGTGCGACAGCGACGCGGTCGGCCGGCCGAGACCGCCGCCGGCCAGACCGAGGATCATGGCGACGACCGCACACACGACGACGACGCCGACGAGGAGGATGAGCCACTTCACGACGCGGCCCCCTCGCCCTCGGCGTCGGTGCCGGCGCGGTCCTCGTCGGACGGCGTCCGGCCCGGCCCGTCGAAGGCGCGGATGGCGCGGACGGCCTCGGCGGGGTCGTCGGTGACGACGAGGCGGTCGAGGTCGGCGGGCGAGATCATGCCCTGCCCGAGGACGGTGCCGCGCAGCCACTCGAGCAGCCCGGACCAGTACGACGCGCCCATGAGCACGACGGGGAACTCCGTGACCTTCTGCGTCTGGGCGAGGGTGAGGGCCTCGAAGAGCTCGTCGAGCGTGCCGTAGCCGCCCGGCAGGACGATGAACCCGTGCGAGTACTTGAGGAACATGACCTTGCGGGCGAAGAAGTACCGGAAGTTGATGCCGAGGTCGACGTACTCGTTGAGGCCGGTCTCGAAGGGCAGCTCGATGCCGAGGCCCACCGACGTGCCGCGGGCGTCGTACGCGCCGCGGTTGGCGGCCTCCATCGCCCCCGGTCCGCCGCCGGTGATGACGGCGTAGCCGGCCTCGACGAGGCGGCGACCGACCTCGACGCCCATCGCGTACGCGGGGTCGTCGACACCGGTGCGGGCCGAGCCGAAGACGGCGACGGCCGGCCCGAGCTCGGCCAGCGACCCGAAGCCCTCGACGAACTCGGACTGGATCCGCATGACCCGCCACGGGTCGGCGTGCAGCCAGTCGGTGCGCTGCGGCGTCTGGAGCAGCCGCTGGTCGGTGGTCGTCGGGGGCACCTGCCCCCGGCGCAGGGTGACCGGGCCGGTCTGGCGCCGGGTCTCGGCGCGCCCGCCCGGCCTCGAGGCCGGCGCGTCCGGACGCGTCGGCGTCGGCTCGTCGGCGGAGGCGTGCTCGTCGTCAGTCACAGCGTCACCCTACGTGCCGGTGCCGTGCCCCGACGCGTCAGCCGAGCCAGCGCAGCAGCGCGGCCTCGGCGTCGACGTACTGGGTGACGGGGCAGTGCTCGTCGTCCATGTGAGCGAGGTTCGGGTCGCCGGGACCGTAGTTGACGGCGGGGATGCCGAGCGCCGAGAACCGGGCGACGTCGGTCCAGCCCTCCTTGGCGTCGACGGGCACGCCGAGCGACTCGACGAACGCCTTGGCCGCCGGCAGCTGCAGGCCGGGACGCGCGCCATCGGCGGCGTCGGCGAGGGTCACCTCGAAGCCCTCGAAGACATGCTGTACGTGGGCGAAGGCCTCGGCCGAGTCCTTGTCGGGGGCGTAGCGGTAGTTGACGGTGACGGTGCAGCGGTCGGGGATGACGTTGCCCGCGATGCCGCCGCTGATGCCGACGGCCTGGAGGGCCTCGTGGTAGTCGAGGCCGTCGACGGTGATGGTCTCGGCCTCGTAGGCCTTGAGGCGCGACAGCACGGTGGCGGCGTCGTGGATCGCGTTGTGCCCCTTCCACGGTCGGGCCGAGTGGGCCGCGACGCCGGTGGTGGTGACCTCGGCGCGCAGCGTTCCCTTGCAGCCGCCCTCGATGGCGCCGTTCGTCGGCTCCAGGAGCACCGCGAAGTCGCCGGCGAGCAGCTCGGGGCGGTTCTGTCCCACCCGGGCCAGGCCGTTGTACTTCGCGTCGATCTCCTCGCACTCGTAGAAGAGGAAGGTGAGGTCGCGGTTCGGTCCGGCCAGCTGGGCGGCGATGCGGAGCATGACGCCGACGCCGCCCTTCATGTCGACGGTGCCGCGGCCCCACAGGTCCTCGCCGACGCGCCGGGTGGGCAGGTTCGGCTCCGCCGTGAGCGGCACGGTGTCGATGTGGCCGGCGAGGACGACCCGCTCGGCGCGGCCGAGGTCGGTGCGGGCCACGACGGTGTTGCCGTCACGGACGACCTCGAGGTGGGCCAGCGGTCGCAGCGCGGCCTCGATGGCGTCGGCGAGCGCCTGCTCGTCCTGGCTCACCGACTCGATGTCGCAGATCGCCGCGACGAGGGAGGTGACGTCGCTGGAGAGGTCGAGCGCAGGCGCTCCGGACGGCGTCGAGGACGTCGGCTCGGTGCGCTCGGCGATCACGGGCTCGGTGGACGGGGTCGGCTGCGGCATACCGGGAAGGCTAGCGGGGGCGGCTGCCCGCCAGCCGGACGGACCGGCCGCCGGGTTTCGACCAGCGCCGGCGCGGCCCTATCCTTTCGCGCATGTCGGAGCGCAGCGCATGGGGTCACGGACTGACGACGATCACGGACGGCGGGCAGGTGCTCGACACGTGGTTCCCCGAGCCGGCGCTGGGCGCCCGACCGGCGGACGCGGGCACCCCGGCGGGGCTCGCGTCGCTCGCCGGTGAGGACACGGTGCGCCGGGTGCGCACCCAGGTGCGGCTCGTCGAGATCGACCTCGACGCCGCCCCGGCCGACGCCCCCGACGCCTACCTGCGCCTGCACCTGCTCTCGCACTGCCTCGTGGCGCCCAACACGGTCAACCTCGACGGCGTCTTCGGCGTCCTGCCGAACGTCGTGTGGACGAGCGTGGGCGCCTGCCCCGTCGAGGGCTTCGAGCAGACCCGGATGCGGCTGCGCACCTCCGGTCAGCACGTGTCGGTGTACGGGGTCGACAAGTTCCCGCGGATGACCGACTTCGTCGTGCCCCAGGGCGTGCGCATCGCCGACGCCGACCGCGTCCGGCTCGGCGCCCACCTGTCCCCCGGCACCACGGTCATGCACGAGGGCTTCTGCAACTTCAATGCCGGCACGCTCGGCACCTCGATGGTCGAGGGCCGCATCGTGCAGGGCGTCGTCGTCGGCGACGGCTCCGACATCGGGGCGGGCGCCTCGATCATGGGCACGCTCTCCGGCGGCGGCACGGAACGCGTCAGCATCGGTGAGCGTTGTCTCGTCGGAGCCAACGGCGGCATCGGGATCGCCCTCGGCGACGACTGTGTCGTCGAGGCCGGTCTCTACGTGACGGCGGGGACCAAGGTGACCCTCCCCGACGGCTCGGTCGTCAAGGCCCGCGAGCTGTCGGGGTCGAGCAACCTCCTGTTCATCCGCAACAGCGTGACCGGCGCCGTCGAGGCCCGCGACCGCGCGGGTACGGGCATCGCGCTCAACGCCGCGCTCCACGCCAACGACTGACCCGCCCGCAGCACCGCACGACCCGGCGAGCGACGCCGACGACGACGAGGACCTCATGCCGACCCGCCAGCGCCCGACTCTCGCCGAGTCCCGCGCACCCCGGCCCAGCCCCGCCCGACGCCGGCGGCGCGGCGTGGTCGTGCTCGTCGTCGTCGCGCTCGTGGCCGCCGGCGTCTGGTTCGGGGCGCGCTTCCTCTACACCAGCGTCGTCAACCCGACGTGCACCATCACCGCCGGCGGCGTGACCGAGACCTTCGACCCGGAGCAGACCGCGAACGCCGCGCTCATCGCCGCGCTCGCCGTCAAGCGCGAGCTGCCGCCGCGGGCCGCCACGATCGCGCTGACGACGGCCTTCCAGGAGTCGAAGATCCGCAACCTGCGCTACGGCGACCGCGACTCCCTCGGCCTCTTCCAGCAGCGGCCGAGCCAGGGCTGGGGCACCGAGAAGCAGATCCTCGACATGGTCCACGCGACGAACGCGTTCTACGACGCCCTCGTGAAGTTCAAGGGCTACCAGACCGCCGACATCACGACCATCGCCCAGAAGGTCCAGCGCAGCGGCTTCCCCGAGGCCTACCGCGACCACGAGGGCCAGGGCCGCGTGCTCGCCTCGACGCTGACCGGGCACTCCCCCGCCGGGCTCACCTGCCGTCTCGACGCGGCCAAGACGAGCGTCGGGCCGGACCGGGTCGCGAGCGACCTCGCCGAGCAGATGGGCATCACGGCGGTGCGCACGGAGCAGGGCAAGGTCGTCGTCACCGCACCGACCGCGACCCTCGCGTGGGCCGTGGCGCACTGGGGCGTCGCCCGCGCCGAGCAGTACGGCGCGACCCGCGTCGCGATCGGCGACCGCGTCTGGGACCGCTCGAAGGGCGACGAGGGCTGGTCACCGGGTTCGGGTGGCACCACGGTCACCATCACCCTCGCCTGACCGCAGGCGAGCCGGCGAGAAGGCGCGCGTCAGTCGATGCCGGCGACGGCGTCGAGGTGCTGGAGCAGGTCGTGCGCCGCGAGCTCGACCTTCTTGTGGCGCCACTCCGCGGCCCGGTAGACGCAGGCGATGAGCCCGCTGCGGTGCACCCGGCGCAGGTCGCCGCAGACGAAGGCGTACCGGGCCTTGGTGCCCTCGTTCGCGCCCTCGGTCAGGCCGAGGTGCCACGACGCGTACTCCTCCCAGGAGTGCCGCTCGAGATAGGCGTTCTGCGCCTCGGCGTCGGGCTGCACCTGGCCCCAGTCGCTGTCGAGCACGTACTGCCGCCGGTCGATGCGCTCGCGCACCGCCGCCACCGCCGCGTCGTTGACCGTGTACGTCGCCATGCCCCCACCCTGCCCCATCCCGGGCTGCACCGAACGAGTCGTTCGGTGCCGAGCTCCGCGCCAAGGCACGAGCACCCCGGTGCACGGACGCCTCCGGCACCGAACGAGTCGTTCGGTGCCGGAGGCGTCTGGTGCTGGTGCTGCGCTGTGCCTGTCGGTCAGCGCTGCGGGTAGTCGCGCTCGGGCGAGCCGGTGTAGATCTGGCGCGGGCGGCCGATCTTGGTCTCCGGGTCGTTCATCATCTCGCGCCACTGGGCGATCCAGCCCGGCAGGCGGCCGATGGCGAACAGGACGGTGAACATCTTCGTCGGGAAGCCCATCGCCTTGTAGATGAGGCCCGTGTAGAAGTCGACGTTCGGGTACAGCTTGCGCTCGACGAAGTAGTCGTCGGCCAGGGCGATCTCCTCGAGGCCCTTGGCGAGGTCGAGCAGCGGGTCGTCGTGGCCGAGCTTGGCCAGGATCTCGTCGGCCGACTTCTTGATGATGGCCGCGCGCGGGTCATAGTTCTTGTAGACCCGGTGGCCGAAGCCCATGAGCCGGACGCCGCCCTCCTTGTTCTTGACCTTCTCCATGAACTTCTTCGGGTCGTCGCCCGAGGCGTGGAGGTCGTCGAGCATGTCGAGCACCGCCGAGTTGGCGCCGCCGTGGAGCGGGCCGCTCAGGGCGTGGATGCCCGCGGAGACGGAGTTGAAGAGGTTGGCGTGCGCCGAGCCGACGAGGCGGACCGTCGAGGTGGAGCAGTTCTGCTCGTGGTCGGCGTGCAGGATGAAGAGCAGGTCGAGGGCCTTGGCGATCGTCGGGTCGACGTCGTAGGGCTCGACCGGGTAGCCGAAGGTCATCCGGAGGAAGTTCTCGACGAGCGAGAGCGAGTTGTCCGGGTACATGTACGGCTGGCCGACGCTCTTCTTGTGGGCCATCGCCGCGATGGTCGGCAGCTTGGCGAGCAGGCGGACCGTCGAGATCTCGACCTGCTCCTGGTCGAACGGGTCGAGGCTGTCCTGGTAGAAGGTGCCGAGCGCCGAGACGGCCGAGGAGAGCACCGGCATCGGGTGCGCGTCCCGCGGGAACCCGTTGAAGAAGGCGCGGAGGTCCTCGTGCAGCATCGTGTGCCGGCGGATGGAGTCCTCGAAGCGGGTCAGCTCCTCGGGGGTCGGCAGCTCGCCGTAGATGAGCAGGTAGGACACCTCGGTGAACGTCGAGTGCGCGGCGAGCTGCTCGATCGGGTAGCCGCGGTAGCGCAGGATGCCGGCGTCGCCGTCGATGTAGGTGATGTCGCTCTTGCACGACGCGGTGTTGACGAAGCCGACGTCGTAGGTGACCACGCCGGTCTCCTTGAGCAGCGAGCTCACGGCGAGCCCGTCATTGCCCTCGACGGCCTCGACTCCGGGGAAGGTGAGCTCCTTGTCGGCGACCTTGAGCGTCGCGTCCACTGCCTTCGTCACTTCGTTCCTCCTGGTTGCCCCGGGCACGAGGCGCTGAGTCTTCGTATTCCGCAGCGACGTTACCCCAGCGTCACCTGACGAGAGAAAACCGGTCCGGCCGAGGGCCGCGCCTCAGAGCCGCTCGCACGCGGCGGCGATGCGCTCGTCGCTCGCGGTCAGCGCGATGCGCACGTGGCGAGCACCGGCGCTGCCGTAGAAGGCCCCCGGCGCCACGAGGACGCCCCGCTCGGCGAGGTCGGCCACCGTCGACCAGCAGTCCTCGTCGCGGGTGGCCCACAGGTAGAGGCCGGCCTCGGAGTGGTCGACCCGCAGCCCGGCCCGCGTGACGGCCTCGAGCAGCAGGGCCCGACGCCGCGCGTAGACGGCCCGCTGGGCCTCGACGTGGGCGTCGTCGCGCAGGGCCGCAGCCATCGCGGCCTGGACCGGCGCGGGCATGATCATGCCGGCGTGCTTGCGGACCTCGAGGATGCGCCCGACGAGCGCCGGGTCGCCGGCGACGAGCGCCGCGCGGTACCCCGCGAGGTTGGACTGCTTGGACAGCGAGTACACCGCGAGCAGGCCCGTGTGGTCGCCGTCGCAGACGTCGGGGTGCAGGATGCTCGGCGTCGCCGTGCCGTACTGGCCCTCGCGCCAGTCGAGCTCGGCGTAGCACTCGTCGCTCGCGACGACGACGCCGTGGCGGCGCGCCCAGTCGACGACCTTGCGCAGGTGGCCGACGCCGAGGACCTGGCCGTGCGGGTTGCCGGGGCTGTTGAGCCACAGCAGCTTCGGCGTCGTGGACGGCGTCAGGGGGCCGAGCCCGGTGAGCGAGCCGACGACGCGCGGGGTGGCCCCGGCGAGGCGGGCGCCGATGTCGTAGGTCGGGTAGGCCACTTCCGGGATGCCGACGACGTCGCCGTGGCGGACCCCGAGCAGGAGGGGCAGCCAGGCGACCAGCTCTTTGCTGCCGATGGTGGGCAGCACCGCGTCGGTGCCGAGCCCGGGCACGCCGCGACGGCGCGCGAACCACTCGACGATCGCCGCCCGGAGGTCGGTGGTGCCGACGGTCAGCGGGTAGCCCGGCGCGTCGGCGGCGTCGGCCAGCGCGCGTCGGACGACGTCGGGCGTCGGGTCGACGGGCGTGCCGACCGAGAGGTCGACGAGGCCCCCCGGATGCGCGCTCGCCCGCGCCTTGTGGGGCGCGAGCGAGTCCCAGGGAAAGGCCGGCAGGTCGAGCGGCGCCGGTCCGAAGGTCTGGGTGGGGGCCACCGTGTCGTCAGCCGAGTGCGTCACTCGTCGTGCGACTGGGGCGGCAGGGCCTCGACGAGCGGGTGGTCCTTGTCGATGATGCCGAGCTTGGCGGCACCGCCCGGGCTGCCGAGGTCGTTGAAGAACTCGACGTTGGCGTTGTAGTAGTCGGCCCACTGCTCGGGGACGTCGTCCTCGTAGTAGATGGCCTCGACCGGGCACACCGGCTCGCAGGCGCCGCAGTCGACGCACTCGTCGGGGTGGATGTACAGCGAACGCTTGCCCTCGTAGATGCAGTCGACCGGACACTCCTCGATGCACGCGCGGTCCTTGAGGTCGACGCACGGCTGGGCGATGACGTAGGTCATGGGGAGGGGACCTCCTGGGAGCGTTCGGGGTGGGCTGCTGCACCGCCTAGTATGCCGGACATGACTGGCGAGCCCATGCACGACCCCGCTGCTGAGACAGGTCCCGAGGAGAGCCCCCTGGGCCACCACGAGAGCGCCTCCGCGGCAGGCTCCTCGGCCTCCACCGACACCACCGGGCACCGGGTCACGGCCGGCCTGACGGTCGGCGGCCGCGTCGTCGTGCGCTACCGCCTCCAGGAGGGCAGCGACGCCGGTGCCACCGACTTCGTCGGCGAGCTCGTGGCCCGCAACGACGACTTCCTCGTCGTCGACGCCCGGGTCGGCGGGGCCGCGCAGGGCGCGCAGGGCGGGCAGGCGACCGAGCGGGTCAAGCTGATCCGGGCCGACGTCATCGCCGCCAAGGACGTCCCGCCTCCGGCGAGCCAGCCGGGCCGGGCCCACCAGCGCGTGTCGGCCGACGAGCTCGAGAAGCTCATGGCGCGGGGCTGGCAGCCCACCGAGCGCAAGGGCCTCGGCGACTGGGTGCTCCGCTCCGCGTCGGGCTTCACCGGCCGCGCGAACTCCGTTCTCGTCGTAGGCGATCCGAGCCTCCCCATCGACAAGGCGATCGACTACGCCGAGGCCTGGTACGCCGAGCACGACGCACCGGCCCTGTTCCAGGTGCACGGTCCTAGCGGCTTCGACGTCGCCGACGAGCCCCTCGGCCAGGCGCTCCTCGAGCGCGGCTACGAGGCCGGCGCCGGCCGCCCCGACTGGTCGCGGGTCCTCGTGCTCACCGCCCTGTCCGCGCAGGTGCCGCCGCTCACCACCGAGTCGGTGCCGGTCAACGCCGACGCCGAGCTGTCGCCCGAGTGGCTCATGGCCTACGCCGAGCAGCGCCGCGTCGTACCGGGCACCACCGAGGCCGTCCTCACCGGCAGTGAGGGGCAGCTGTTCCTGTCGGTCCGCGACGAGGCGAGCACGCGCATCGTCGGCATCGCCCGGATGGCCATCCAGCCCGGCTGGGCCGGCATCTTCGGCCTCTGGGTGCACCCCGAGCACCGCCGTCGCGGCATCGCCTCGACCATCGTGTCGGCGATCGCCATGGTGGCGCGCGAGAACAACATGCCGGCGATCTACCTGCAGGTGTCCGGCGACAACGCCGACGGTGTCGCGTTCTGGAACGGGCTCGGCTTCGAGACCCACCACGAGTACACCTACCTCGCCAAGCCCGAGGCCTGACGGGGTCGGCCAGACCCCGGGGTCAGCTCGTCGCCGCGGTCAGGGCGGCGTGACGAAGGGGTTCGTGCACACGACGTGGTCCTGCGCCGCATAGCGGGTCGTGACCGGCTCGCTGCGGACGAGCTCCGGTGAGCCCGGGCGGTACCACTGCCGCGTCACCGTCACCACGAACCCCTGGACGGGCTGCTGCGGGATGCACGAGAGGTCGCCCCGGCTCACCGTCCGGGGCTCGACGACGTCCGTGCGCACACCCGGCACGGAGTGCACCTCCCACACCTTCGTGCTCCAGAGGCGGCCGTGGACGACGCCGTCGGTCACCCAGGCCTGCAGGAGCATCCCGTACGGCGAGTCGTTCTTCCACGCGGTGTCGACCGACGGCCAGTAGACGGCCGCGTCACGGCCCACGGGGTAGCGCGACTGGAAGGACGCGTGCGCCCTCGCCTCCGTGATCGGCACGCCGGCGAAGTAGGCGAGGTTGTAGACCAGCGTCGGGATCGGGGAGATGCCGCCACCGGTCCCCTGGAGGACGTGGCCGTCGACGACGACCGCGCTCTCCGGGTCCCACGTCTCACCCGATGTCATGGCCCACTCGCCGAGGGCGGAGCGGAGGCTGAAGCTGCCCCCGGGCGGGACGTACGTGCCATTGAGGCGCTGCGTGGCGGCGACCAGGCGGCGAGTGAGGGCCGCGTCGCCCTTGGGGAAGGCGGCGTCGAACCGGGACACCGCCGTCGTGACACCGGCCTCCTGGGCGTCCGCCGTCGTGAAGGCGGGCGCGGCGGCCACCGCACCGACGTCGACGACGCGGTTCGAACCGCTGATCGCCGTGGCGAAGCGCTTGGCGACGGCGTCCTCGTCGACGGCCGCACCGTCGACCGAGGGCACGAGCGTCGGTGGCGTCTCGGCGGTGCCAAGGGTCCATCGCGCGTTCGTGGCGACCTTCGTCGGCACCTTGACCCGCGAGGCGACGAGGCGGGCCAGTCCCGGCTGGTCGAAGACGAGCTCCAGCGCGCCGTTGCCGTCCGGCTTGGCCGAGACGAACGGGGCGAAGGCCGACGGGCCGACGACGGCCCGGTTCGCCCCCGCGACGAGCGTCACGGGTGCGGAGACGACGGCCGCGCCGACGGTGTCGGCGAACCGCTGGATGTCCGTGGCGGCGACGTCGGGCCGCACGACGTGGACCGCCGCGGTGGCCACGGCCGTGTCGGGGAAGGCGAGGCGCAGGGCGAGCTTGGTGGCCGGGACGTCGAGGGTGGCACCGGGCCGGGAGGGGTCGACGGACACGCGGCCCCCGCCGAACGCGACACCGCCCTGGTGCGGCTGCTGCTCCACGGTGGGCGCCAGCGTCGTGACGTAGGCCTGCAGGAGGTCATCGTCCGCGCTCGTGAGCAGGGGCCGCTGCACCGTGCCGGTGAGCCGGTCCCAGATGCGGGTGGGGTTCAGGGTGAAGCCGGTGAGGCCCTCGAGCGAGCGGTCGACGTCGACGTGCAGTCCGGCCTTCGAGGGCACGACCTGCAGCGGGTCCTCACGCCCCGGCACGCTGAGCGCGATGGGACGTGCGAGGACCTCGGCCGCCCCGCGCTGCACCCGGGCCACCGCGTGCTCCGGCGTCATGCCGCCGACCTGCATGCCGCCGACGGTGACGCTCGAGGGCAGGTGCTCGGAGGACCAGTAGCCGAGGCCGACGTAGGCGCCCCCGAGGACGACTGCGGCGACGACGAGGCGCAGGGCGGTGCCGCGGCTCTCGCGGCGGGGCTGGGGCTGCCAGGTCTCCATGGTTCTCCGTGCGCGGCGCCGCGCGGTGGCACGGCTTCGGGTGCAGTTCAGTGCGGGTCGGTGCGGGTCGGTGCGGGTCAGGTGGCAGGAACGGTAACCCGGCGGGAGGCGCGGGAGCGCGAGGTGGCGCGGCGTGCCACGGACGTGACCGACTCGTTGCCGCCCCGTGACGCGTGCGGTGTGACGGGTGGGACGAGCTGCTCACTCGATGCAGGAAGGACGCGGCCGCCTCCCATTCGGACACGGCCGCCCCCCTCACCTGTCGGGTGAGCACGCAGTCCCAGGCGTCACAGCCGTGGCCCGCGCTCAGGCGAGCAGGCCCGCCTCGCCGGCCGGCACGGCCGCGCCGACGGTCTCCCATGTCAGGGTGTCGACGCGTCGGAACCCCTCACGGACCGACGTGCGGGCCGCGATGAGGTTGGACAGTGCGTGCACGTCCTCGCTCGCGACGATGACCTGGGTCGCGTGCGCCCGCAGCGCGTCGTTCTTGACGCGTCGGGCGCCGGCGTCCTCGACGACGTGCGTGACGCGGTCGTCGGGCACGACCGACGGCGGGAAGGGGTCGGCGTCGTCGGGAAGGACGAGCGGCGGCAGGCCGGCGGGGCGGGCCAGCGTCGCCGGGTCGGCCTCGCGCAGCCAGGTGCGGTCGGCGCGGGCCCACGACTGCGGGGTCAGGATCTCGAAGGTGCGGCCCGGCAGCTCCTCGGACTCGAGGAGCTGCAGCGCGCGCCGGACGGCGTCGTGGGTGCGCACGTGGTCGGGGTGGCCGTAGCCCCCGTGCTCGTCGTAGGTGACGACGACATCTGGACGCACGGAGCGCAGCACGTCGGCCACGAGCCCGGCCACCGCGTCGAGGTCGGCGCCGGCGAACGCGCCCGGCCGCGCCGCGGCTGGCGAACCGGCCATGCCGGAGTCGCGGTAGCGCGACAGGCGCCCGGACCCCGGGTCGGCACCGAGCACGTGCATCGTGGCGCCGATGCGGCGCAGCGCCTCGGTGAGCTCGGCGTACCGGTGCGGGCCGAGGGCGTCGTCGGGGTGCCCCTCGAGGTGGGTGAGGTCGGCGGGGATGACCTCGCCCTCCTCCCCCAGCGTGCACGTCAGCACGTGCACCTCGTCGCCGCGCGCCACGTGGTGGGCCATCGCGACGCCGCACGTCAGCGTCTCGTCGTCGGGGTGGGCGTGGACGAACAGGAGCCGGGCCACGAGGCCTCCTCGCTTGCGGGAAGGGGTCGGACGCGCGTCAGCGGACGGCGACGGTGGCGAGGTCGACGATGCCGCCGACCGCGTGGTCCTCGTAGTGCACGACGCCCGCGCCGTGCAGGTAGAGCGCCTTGGTCGCCGAGAGCGCGACGTAGCCACCGGCGCCCCGCAGCGCGGAGTCGGCCTGCATCCAGACCTTCTCGCGTTGCGCCGGGTCGGCGGTGGTCTCGGCCTTGTCGATGAGCCCGTTGACGGTCTTGTCGTCGAAGTAGCCGACGTCCTGGCCCGGGCCGCTGGAGTCGATGTTGATGCGCGAGTCGAACAGGGCCGGCAGGACCCCGGACGCCGACGGCCAGTCGGGCGTCCAGACGCCGCGGAACACGTCGAAGGACGAGCCGGAGGTCTTGCGCTCGATCGTCTCGTAGTACTCCTCCGGCGGGACCCCGGTCAGCTGCACGTCGAAGCCGGCGCGCTCCCAGCCGGCGGCGAGAGCGGCGTAGGCCTTGTCGCCGAGGACCGAGCGTGCGTAGACGACGCGCACCCGCACCGGCGTCTTGACGCCGGCCTGCTGGAGCACGCGGCGGGCCTGCTCGGGGTCGCCGTCGACCTTGGCGCCGCTCGGCACCTCGACCGTGGAGGGGTCGACCGCGGGCGACAGGATCGACCACGTCGGCGTGCCGGCGCCGTCGCCACCGTTGGCGGTGACGTACGTGGCGCGGTTGGTCGCGAGCGAGAACGCCTTGCGCACAGCGGGATTCGACATCACCGTGCTGCGCATGTTGAGCGCCAGGTAGTCGACGCTGCCCGTGTACGGGAACGTGAGGCGGGCCTGGAGGTCGGTGCCGGCCTGGTTGCGCAGGGTCGGGCTCGCCTGGACCCACGACACCGCGTTCGAGTCGTCGTCGCTCTGGTTGAGCAGGCGCTGGATGACGGTGGACTCACCGAGGCCGGCGGTGACCTCGATGCGATCGGGATAGGCCTGGCGCACGGGGTCGGTGCGTGGGTCCCACTTCGTGTTGCGCACGAACGTACCGCCCTCGCCGGGCTTCCACGGCTGCTCCAGCTTGTACGGGCCGCTCGACATGACGTCGTAGGAGGTCTTGTCGTCCTTGCGGTCGCTGGAGGCCTTGCGCGGGGCGAACTCCGGCAGGGCCACGACCTGCGGGAAGTCGGGCTCGGCGTCGCGCAGGTGGAAGGTGATGGCGCGCCCGTTGCAGCCGACGGCCTGGTCGAAGTCCTTCTGGTGGCTCTTGTCGCCCGGCCCCTCGTAGACGGGCTTCTCCAGGCCCTCGAGCGTGACCTTGGTCGGTATGGCGAGCAGGAAGCTGGCGTAGTTCGTGCCGCCGACGTGCGTGCGCCGGTCGAAGGTGCGGGCGATGCCGTGCCTGACGTCCTCGCACGTGATCGGCGAGCCGTCCTGCCACGTGAGTCCCTCGCGCAGCGTGAACGTCCAGGTCTTCGCGCCGTCCTTGGGCGTGCCGGTGTCGGTGGCGAGGTCGGGCACGACGTCGCGCTGGTGCTCGCCGGTGCCGTAGGCGGTCAGGCCCCGGGCGAAGACGCGCTGGGCGAAGAACGCCTCGGGACCGACGTACATCAGCTGCGGGTCCCACGTCGCGACGTCGCCGGCGACGAGCACCTTGAGGGTGCCGCCCGGCGCCGGGGCCGCATCGCTGCTGGCGCCCGCCGAGGGCGACGAGCGGGCGACGTCGGTGGCCGAACCGGCCTCACCCGAGCCGGAGCAGCCGGCCGCCGCCGTCGACAGGACGACGGCGGCGAGGCCGGCCACCGCGGCCCGCCGGGACACGAAGGACTGCCGAAGCGCTCTCACCACGCCCGCCACGCCGGATCAACCCTCGGCGCGTGCCGCCGACCGGGCCCGGGCAGCGGTGCGCGCTCGCTCGTTCGCGTCGAGGACGACCTTGCGGATGCGCACGGCGTCGGGCGTGACCTCGACGCACTCGTCCTCGCGGCAGAACTCGAGGCTCTGCTCGAGGCTGAGCTTGCGCGGCGGCACGATCTTCTCGAAGTTGTCCGAGGACGAGGCGCGCACGTTGGTGAGCTTCTTCTCCTTGGTGATGTTGACGTCCATGTCGTCCGCGCGGGAGTTCTCGCCCACGATCATGCCCTCGTAGACCTCGGTCGTCGGGTCGGTGAAGAGGACGCCGCGCTCCTGGAGGTTGACCATCGCGTAGGAGGTGACGACGCCGGTGCGGTCGGAGACGAGCGAGCCGCTCGTGCGCGTCGTGATGGTGCCGAACCACGGCTCGTAGTCCTCGAAGACGTGGTGCGCGATGCCGGTGCCGCGCGTCTCCGTCAGGAACTCGGTGCGGAAGCCGATGAGGCCACGGCTCGGCACGAGGAACTCCATGCGGATCCAGCCGGTGCCGTGGTTGGTCATCTGCTCCATGCGGCCCTTGCGGGCGGCCATGATCTGCGTGATCGGGCCGAGGAACTCCTCGGGGGTGTCGATCGTGAGGCGCTCGACCGGCTCGTGCACCTTGCCGTCGACCTCGCGGGTGACGACCTGCGGCTTGCCGACGGTCAGCTCGTAGCCCTCGCGACGCATCTGCTCGACGAGGATGGCGAGCGCGAGCTCACCACGGCCCTGGACCTCCCACGCGTCGGGACGCTCGGTCGGGAGGATGCGCAGCGACACGTTGCCGATGAGCTCCTTGTCGAGGCGGTCCTTGACCATGCGGGCGGTCACCTTGGAGCCGCGCACCTTGCCGACCATCGGGCTGGTGTTCGTGCCGATCGTCATCGAGATGGCCGGCTCGTCGACCGTGATGAGGGGCAGCGGGATGGGGTTCTCGGGGTCGGCGAGGGTCTCGCCGATGGTGATCTCGGGGATGCCGGCGACGGCGATGATGTCGCCCGGCCCGGCCTCCTCGGCGGGCTTGCGCTCGAGGGCCTCGGTCATGAGCAGCTCGGTGATCTTGACGCGCTGCTGCGAGCCGTCGTGGCGGCACCAGGTGACCTGCTGACCCTTCTTGATCGTGCCGTTGTGCACGCGGAGCAGGGCGAGGCGGCCGAGGAAGTTGGACGCGTCGAGGTTGGTGACGTGCGCCTGCAGCGGGGCCTCGTCGTCGTAGGTCGGCGCCGGGATCGTCTCGAGGATCGTCGCGAAGAGCGACTCGAGGTCCTCGTCCTCCGGCAGGCCGCCGTCGGCGGGACGCTCGAGGGAGGCGCGGCCGGCCTTGGCCGACGCGTAGACGATCGGGAAGTCGATCTGCTCCTCGGTGGCATCGAGGTCGAGGAAGAGCTCGTAGGCCTCGTCGACGACCTCGGCGATGCGCGAGTCGGGCCGGTCGACCTTGTTGATGCAGAGGATGACCGGCATCTTCGCGGCGAGCGCCTTGCGCAGCACGAAGCGGGTCTGGGGCAGCGGGCCCTCGGACGCGTCGACGAGCAGCACGACGCCGTCGACCATCGACAGGCCGCGCTCGACCTCGCCACCGAAGTCGGCGTGGCCGGGGGTGTCGATGATGTTGATGGTGACGCCGTCGGCCAGACCCCGGTCGGTCGCCGCCTTGCCCGTGTAGTGGATCGCGGTGTTCTTCGCGAGGATCGTGATGCCCTTCTCGCGCTCGAGGTCACCGGAGTCCATCGCGCGCTCGTCGACGTGCTGGTGCTCGCCGAACGCGCCGGCCTGCCAGAGCATCTTGTCGACGAGGGTGGTCTTGCCGTGGTCGACGTGGGCGACGATGGCGACGTTACGGATGTCCGCACGGGTCTTCTGGGGCATGAGGGACAGTCTCTCAGGGTTTGGGCGGTGCTTCCGACCACCGGACGTGCCGGGGCGATGCAGGACAAAAGGGGATGGAACGGGACGGTCAGGGGGCCCGGCCCGCACGGACCATGCTCTCGATCTGCTCGACGATGGGCAGGTCGGCCGGCAGCCAGGCGACGTCACGCAGGTCGTCGACGCCGAGCCACCTCAGCTCGTCGTGGTCCTCCAGCGGCGACGGATCGCCCTCGAGCACCTCGGCCAGCCACACCAGCATCTCGTACCTGTCGCCGAGCGGCCAGGTGGCCTCGCGGAGCGGACCGGGAACCTGCTCCCCGACGCGGACCGTGACGCCGAGCTCCTCACGCACCTCGCGGTGCAGCGCGGCGAGCGGCTCCTCCCCCGCCTCGACCTTGCCGCCGGGCAGCTCCCAGCCCCCGGCGAGCGCCGAGGGCTCGGTGCGACGGGCCGCCAGCAGACGCGTCGGGCGGGCGAGGTCGTCGACGAGCGCCGCGCCGACGACGAGGCGCGCGGGGACGGGTGCAGTCGTGCTCATGGCGTCGTAGATCGTGCCACACCGATGCGGGCGCAACCGCCCGAGCGACCTTCGGGACGATCCGGCGGGCGCGCTGGTCCCGTGAATCGACCGCCAGACGCCCGTGACGACGGGCCGCCGCCGCACCTGCTCGACCGGTGGGCGATCCGCCCGGACGGACCGACCACCCCGGGCTGGATGGGACGCGTGTGGCCGGTGCTGGGCCCGGACGTCGAGCGCTGGGTGGTCAAGGTCACCGACGCGCAGCACCCGCCGACGCGCGAGGCCGACGCCGTGCTGGCGTCGTGCCTGGCCGACCTCGGCCACGTGCCCGCACCGGAGGGCCTGCCGCGCGTCGCCGACGACCTGCGCCGCCTCGCCGCGTCGATCCGCGACCACCGTGGCGACGCGCCCGACGAGGTGCCCGGCGCCGCGATCGAGCGCGCGCTCGACACCCTCGATGCCTTCGGCGTCGACGAGTCGCGGGGTCCCGACGGGTCCCTCCCCCTCGTGCACTACGACCTGCACTACGAGAACGTCCTCGCCGCCCCACCCGGCGACCCCCGCGGCTGGGTGGTCATCGACCCGCTCCCGCACGCGGGAGCCCGTGAGGTCGAGGTGGTGGCCGCGCTGCGCAACCGCTTAACCGACGCGGCGGCCACCGGTGACCCCGACGCGCACCTGCGGCGCCGGCTCGACCGCCTGGCCGAGGCCGCCGGGCTCGACCGGGATCTCGCCCGGGCGCTGACCCAGGCCGTGGCCGTTGACAACGTGCTGTGGCTCGCGCGCCGCGACCCGGACCATCTGCACCTTGCCGCCTACCGCGTCCTCATCCGCTGGTAGCCCCGCCGCTCGGACGGGCCCGGCCGCGCCGAGAGGGGTTTACTGGGGCGATGGCACGACGACTCGACGACGAGGAGATCACGCGGCAGCTCGGCGACCTGCCCGACTGGACGCGTGACGGTGACACGATCCGGGCCGGCTTCACTGCGCCCGACTTCCCGACCGGCATCCGCCTCGTCGACGAGGTCGCGGCCGACGCGGAGTCGATGGACCACCACCCCGACATCGACATCCGGTGGACGACGCTCGTCTTCGCCCTCTCGACGCACTCCGAGGGCGGCCTGACCCAGCTCGACGTCGAGCTGGCCCACCAGATCTCGCGGGCCGCCGCCCGCCTCGGGGTGGGCGCCGGGTCGCCGTCACCGTCCTGAGCCGCGCCGTAACTTAGGATCACCTCATGCGATCACACACCAGGCACGAGTCGCGCGGGTCCCGCGACGGCTCCCAGGAGGGCCATAGTCCCTCGCCGGACGCCGTCCGGCCGCCCCAGTCCCACCACCCGCTCACCGGGGTGGTGATCGCATGAGCACCCTTCTCGGCATCGCCCTCGGCATCCTGCTGATCCTCGCCCTGACCGCGGCCACCGGCTACTTCGTGGCCCAGGAGTTCGCCTACGTCGCCGTCGACCGCAACGCCCTCAGGCAGCTCGCCGACGACGGTGACGCCGCCGCCGAGCGCGCGCTGCGCGTCACCTCCCAGCTGTCGTTCACGCTGTCGGCCGCCCAGTTCGGCATCACCGTCACGGCGCTGCTCGTCGGCTACGTCTCCGAACCCCTGGTCGGAGCCGGCCTGGCCGAGCTGCTCGACCCGTCGATGTCCTACGCGGCGCGCCTGAGCCTGTCGGTCACCGCGGTGCTCGTCTTCTCGACCGTCGTGCAGATGGTCTTCGGCGAGCTCGCCCCGAAGAACCTCGCCATCGCCCGGACCGTGCCGCTGGCCCGGGCCCTGAGCCGCTCGACGCTCGTCTACCTGACGCTCGCAGGCCCGCTCGTGCGCCTCTTCGACCGCGCCTCGACGACGCTGCTGCGCAAGGTCGGCATCGAGCCCGTCGAGGAGCTCGAGCACGGCGCCACCGCCGAGGACCTCACCCGCATCATCGACGAGTCGCACGCCGGCGGGCTGCTCGACGACGACCTGTCCGAGGTGCTCGAGGGCGGGCTGCGCTTCCGCGAGCTCGACGCCGGTGACGTCATGACGCCGCGCGTGCGGGTCACGACGGTCCACGCCGTCGAGCCGGTCTCGCGCCTCGTCGAGCTGCTCGACACCGGCTGGTCCCGCTTCCCGGTCACCGGCCGCGACGGCGACGACATCGTCGGTGTCGCCGGGATCGCCGAGGTGCTCGCCGTCGAGCCGTCGCTGCGCGCCACGACAAGCATCGGGTCGGTCGTCCCCGAGCCGACGGTCGTGCCGACGAGCGCCCCGCTGCCCCGCGTCCTCGAGCAGATCCGCGCCGACCACCGGCAGCTGGCCGTCGTCGTCGACGAGCACGGCGGCTTCGCCGGCATCGTCACGTTCGAGGACATCGCCGAGGAGGTCGTCGGCGAGATCCTCGACGAGGACGACGCCGTCCCCGCCGGCGTCGCCGACACCGGTGACGACGCCTGGCTCGCGCCGGGCCACGTGCGTCTCGACGAGCTCGACACCGCCACCGGTCTGCGCCTCGAGAGCGGCGACGAGTACTCCACGCTGAGCGGGCTCGTCCTCGAGCACCTCGGCCGCACCGCGGTCGCGGGCGACGTCGTCGTCGTCGAGGCCAGGCGCGAGGTCGCCGACCGTCGCCACGACGCCGGCAGCGACGACGAGGGCGCCTCTGCTGCAGCCGATCCCGTGTCGAGCGGTGAGCGCGACGTGCGCGAGCACCGCGAGCACCGCGAGGACCACCAGGAGCACGAGCCGCGTCGCCTGCCCGTCTCGGTCCGCGTCACGGTCGAGGGGGTCGAGCGACACGTGCCCTCCTCGGTCCGGGTCGAGGTGCTCGACCTCATGTCCGACCTGCAGGAGCTGGGCGGCGACGACGCCGACCACGGCCCGGCCGTCGAGCGGACGGAGGCCGACCGGTGACCACCGCCCTGCTCGTCTCGCTGCTCCTGCTCGTCCTCAACGCCTTCTTCGTCGCCGCAGAGTTCGCGCTCGTCGCGAGCAAGCGGCACCGCCTCGAGGACCTCGCCGAGAAGGGCAGCGTCGCCGCCCGCTCGGCGGTCAAGGGCTCCCGCGAGCTCTCCCTCATGCTCGCCGGCGCCCAGCTCGGCATCACCCTGTGCACCCTCGGCCTCGGCTCGCTCGCCAAGCCGGCCGTCGCCGAGCTGCTGACCCCGGTGTTCACCTTCCTGCGCCTGCCGGAGGCGGCCGCCTACCCGATCGCCGTGGTGCTCGCCGTCGGCATCGTCGTGTTCCTGCACATGGTCGTCGGCGAGATGGCCCCGAAGTCGTGGGCCATCGCCCACCCCGAGCGCTCGGCGGTGCTCCTCGCGCTGCCGTTCCGGGGCTTCGCGTGGGTGGTCCGACCGGCGCTCAGCCTGCTCAACGCCATGGCGAACGCCTGCCTGCGGCTGGTCCGGGTCCAGCCGGTCGACGAGCTGGCCCAGGTGCACGGCCCCAAGGAGCTGCAGCTGCTCCTCGCCAGCGCCCACGAGCACGGCCAGCTGGCCGAGCCGGAGCACCGCGTCCTCGCCGGCGCCATCGCCCTCGACACGACGCCGCTGGCCGAGGCCGTCGTGCCGATCGAGCGGGTCGTCGGCGTGCCGACGACGGCCTCGTGCGCCGACGCCGAGGCGGTCTCGCGCGAGTCCGGGCGCTCACGGCTCGTCGTCACCGAGGACGGCCGTCCGGTCGGTCTCGCGCACGTGCGCGACGTCGTCAGGGCCGTGCCGGACGCGCCGGTCACGACGGTGACGGCTCCGGTCGTGCGCGTCGCGTCGGGGCTCTCGCTGCTCGACGCGCTCTCGGTGCTGCGGGGCGAACGCGCCCAGCTCGCCCTCGTCGACGGCCCGTCCGGGCCGGTCGGGATCGTCACGATGGAGGATCTCCTCGAGCGCGTCCTCGGACGCTTCGACGACGAGACCGACGCCTGAGAGCCACCTGCCAGTCCACGGGGAACCGGCTGGGGCCGGGCCCGCCCTGCGGGTGCGGACGGCTGCGGGTCGGCGCCCGGAAACGGGCGCCGACCTGCGGAATCCTTCGCCCGTGCGGGGCAGATCGCCGGAAGATCTCCGCCCTGTCACGATTCGGCCAACTCGGTTGCCGCCGGTGTTTCGTCGCTGAAAGATGTTGCCCGCGGTCACGGGGGGCCTAGTGTGGCGGTCGCTTCGCACGTCCGGAAGGCACCTCGCCCTCCGCGCAAGTCACGACCCGGAGGTACAAGCTCGTGAGCACACCCCTTGAGGTGGAACCCGGCGCAACGTCGGCGCAGCCGGAGGCGGTGGCGCAGGGCGAGCGCAAGATCGAGGGCCGCTCGCTCGGCCAGATCGCGTGGGCGCGGCTCAAGCGGGACAAGGTCGCCCTCGGCGGCGGCATCTTCGTGCTGCTCCTCATCCTCGGCGCCATCTGCGCGCCGCTGATCGTCGGCCTGCTCGGCCACCCGCCGAACGAGTTCCACCAGGAGCTCATCGACCCCAACCTGCAGATCCCGATCGCCCCGTACGGCGGCATGTCGTGGGACTTCCTCTTCGGCATCGAGCCGGTCAACGGCCGCGACATCTTCAGCCGCGTCGTCTACGGCGCGCAGATCTCGCTGCTCATCGCCTTCCTCGCGACGCTGCTGTCCGTCGTCATCGGCACCATCCTCGGCGTCGTGTCCGGCTACTTCGGTGGGGTCATCGACACCTTCATCAGCCGCACGATGGACGTCTTCCTGGCCTTCCCGCTCCTCGTCTTCGCCATCGCCCTCGCAGGCGTCGTGCCCGACCAGGCCTTCGGGCTGCAGGGCGACTCCCTGCGCATCGTCGTCATCATCTTCATCATCGGCTTCTTCAACTGGCCCTACATCGGCCGCATCGTGCGCGGGCAGGCCCTGTCGCTGCGCGAGCGGGAGTTCGTCGACGCCGCCCGCAGCCTCGGCGCCCGCACCCCGCACATCCTCGCCAAGGAGGTCCTGCCGAACCTCGTCGCGCCGATCCTCGTGTACTCGACGCTGCTCATCCCGAGCAACATCCTCTTCGAGGCGGGTCTGTCGTTCCTCGGCGTCGGCGTCCAGGCCCCCCGGGCCACGTGGGGCGGCATGCTCTCCGACGCCGCGCAGTGGTACCAGATCGACCCCTGGTTCATGCTCTGGCCCGGTCTCGCGATCTTCGTGACGGTCCTGGCCTTCAACCTCTTCGGGGACGGCCTCCGGGACGCCCTCGACCCGCGGTCGCGGTAACCACCGCACCCGCATCCCGTAACAGAAGGAGCGCATCCACTCATGAAGAACACTCGCGTGATGGTGGTCGCGACCGCGGCCGCCCTCGCCCTGGGACTGTCTGCCTGCGCCGGCAGCCAGACCCCGGGCACCTCCCCCAGCGGGGGTAGCGGTGGCGCCGGAGCGGCCCCGGCCGCCGACGCGGCCCTGAACGCGGTCGTCCGACCGACCGACAAGAAGGGTGGCACCCTCCGGTTCGGCATCTCGAGCGACTGGGACTCGGTCGACACGGGTGACACCTACTACGGCCTCTCGTGGGACTTCCTGCGCAACTACGCGCGCACCCTCGTGTCCTTCAAGGCGGCGCCGGGCGACCAGGGCAACCAGCTCGTCGGCGACCTCGCCACGGGTCTCGGCAAGCCGAGCGCCGACAACAAGACGTGGACGTACACCCTGCGCGACGGGATCAAGTTCGAGGACGGCACGCCGATCACGAGCAAGGACATCAAGTACGGCGTCGCGCGCCAGCTCGACAAGAACACCTTCCCGAACGGCCCGACGTACTTCAACGACTTCCTCGCGGACATCCCGGCGAACTACTCGGTCTACAAGGACAAGAACCTCGACGACCTCAAGTCGATCGAGACGCCGGACGACAAGACGATCGTCTTCCACCTCAACAAGCCGTTCGCCGCCTTCGACTACTTCGCCCAGCTGCCCGCCACGGCCCCCGTGCCGCAGGCCAAGGACACGGGCACGAAGTACAAGGAGCACGTCATCGCGTCCGGCCCGTACAAGTTCTCGACGTACGAGACCGGCAAGCGCATCGAGCTCGTCCGCAACGACGCGTACGACCCGAAGAGCGACCCGGACACCGGCCGCAAGGCGCTGCCGGACAAGATCACCGTGGAGATCGGCGTCAACGCCGCCGACCTCGACAACCGCCTCATGGCCGGTGACCTCGACATCGACCTCGCCGGCACGGGTGTGCAGGCGGCCGCCCAGGGCAAGATCCTGGCCGACCCGTCGCTCAAGGCCAAGACCGACAACGTCGTGAGCGCGCGCACCAGCTACACGCAGATCAACAGCGACGTCGCGCCGTTCAACAACGCCGACTGCCGCAAGGCCGTCATCTTCGCCTACGACAAGACGGGCTACCAGCGCGCGTACGGCGGCAACGTCGGCGCCGACATCGCCACCGGCCTGCTGCCCCCGGTCGTCCCGGGCTACCAGGCGATGGACATGTACAACGCGAAGTCGAAGCCGCAGGGCGACGTCGACTCCGCGAAGGCGGCCCTGGCCAAGTGCGGCCAGCCGAACGGCTTCTCGACGAACATCTCCTACCGTCCCGAGCGGCCGAAGGAGAAGGCCACGGCCGAGTCGCTCCAGCAGGCCCTCGCCAAGGTCGGCATCAAGCTGACGCTCAAGGCCTACCCGGCTGGTGACTACTTCAAGCTGTACGCCGGCAAGCCCGACTTCGCCAAGGCGAACAACCTCGGTCTCATGGTCATGAGCTGGGGTGCTGACTGGCCGGACGGCTTCGGCTTCCTCCAGCAGATCGTCGACAGCCGCGTCATCCGTCCGGCGGGCAACACCAACCTCGGCATCAAGCTGCCCGAGGTCGACAAGCTCATGGACCAGGCGCTGTCGGAGAACGACAAGACCAAGCGTGAGGCCATCTGGGGCCAGATCGACAAGGTCGTCATGGAGAACGCCCAGGTCATCCCGGGCATCTGGAACAAGGCGCTGCTGTTCCGGCCGGACACCGTGTCGAACATCTTCGTCAACAACGGCTACTCGTACTACGACTATGCCGCTGCCGGTGTCACCAACCCGTGACCCGCTGCGTCCGGCGTCGGGCCCTCGGGCCTGACGCCGGACCCGCCGGGCCGACCTCCTTCCACCGAAAGTAGGTGAAGGCGTAGGTGCGGTGGCGGACGGTCACTACCGTCCGCCACCGCACCCGGCCGCCCCACAGTGCTGACGTACCTCATCCGCCGGCTCCTCGGAGCCATCCTGCTGCTCGCCATCGTGAGCGCGGTCGTCTTCGCCATCTTCTTCCTCGTGCCCCGCATCGGCGGGGCCACTGCCGACGACCTCGCCTCGCGCTACGTCGGCAAGAGTGCCGGCCAGGCGCAGATCCACGAGACCGCGGTCCGGCTCGGCTTCACCGACCCGATCTACGTCCAGTACGGCCGCTTCGTCAAGGGCATCGTCGCCGGCGCCGACTACAACACCGGCGCGGGCACCGACCACTGCCCCGCTCCGTGCCTCGGCTACTCCTTCATCACCCAGAACCCCGTCCTGCCCGACATCCTCGACCGGTTGCCCGTCACCGCGATCCTCGCGGCCGGAGCCGCGGTCCTCTGGCTCATCGGCGGCGTCGGCACCGGCGTCATCTCCGCGCTCAA
This sequence comes from Intrasporangium zincisolvens, assembly GCF_034724055.1. Lineage (NCBI taxonomy): Bacteria > Bacillati > Actinomycetota > Actinomycetes > Micrococcales > Intrasporangiaceae > Intrasporangium > Intrasporangium zincisolvens. The sequence goes on along the minus strand of NZ_JAWIIL010000002.1, from coordinate 207,100 downwards.
ACGCGGCTCGGTGCTCGATCGCGCCTTCATGGGCATCGCCCTCGCCGGCGTCTCGCTGCCGATCTTCTTCACCGGCCTGCTGTCGCTGACGATCTTCAGCTACGGCCTCAAGTGGACCTACGCCGGCGGCGCGAGCCCCATGGACGCGACGAGTCCCCTCGACCTCGTCCACCGGATGCTCCTGCCGTGGATCACGCTGGCCTTCCTCTACGCCGCGAGCTACGCCCGACTCACCCGCGCCGGCATGCTCGAGACGATGAACGAGGACTACATCCGCACGGCGCGGGCCAAGGGCCTCAAGGAGCGCGACGTCGTCACCAAGCACGGCCTGCGTTCGGCCCTGACCCCGATCCTCACGATCTTCGGTCTCGACCTCGGCCTGCTGCTCGGCGGCGCCGTCCTCACCGAGACGACGTTCTCGCTGCAGGGCATCGGCTACTACGCCGTCCAGGCCATCACGAACAACGACCTTCCCAAGGTCCTCGGTGTGACGCTGTTCGGCGCGGTGTTCGTCATCCTCGCCAACCTCATCGTCGACCTCCTCTACGCCGCCGTCGACCCCAGGGTGCGCACCTCATGAGCCAGACCACCGACAACAGCACCGACAACAGCACCGGCCGGACGGCCGACCGGAAGACCGACGGGTCCACCGAGGCGACCAAGGGCCGCGGTCGGAAGGCCTCGGTCAATACGCTCGACGGCATCGGTGGCCTCGGCGCCCCCGCACCCGACGCGTTCCTGTCGGTCCGCGACCTGCGCGTGCACTTCCCCACCGACGACGGCATCGTCAAGTCGGTCGACGGCCTGTCCTTCGACCTCGCCCGCGGCAAGACCCTCGGCATCGTCGGCGAGTCCGGCTCGGGCAAGAGCGTCACGAGCATGTCGATCATGGGGCTGCACAAGCCCGGCACGGTCCGGATGACCGGCTCCATCCGGCTCGACGGCACCGAGCTGGTCGGCGCCAAGCCCGACACGGTCCGTTCGCTGCGCGGCAAGAAGATGGCGATGATCTTCCAGGACCCGCTGTCGGCGATGCACCCGTTCTACACGGTGGGCCACCAGATCATCGAGGCCTACAAGATCCACAACAAGGTCAGCTCGGCGGTGGCCAAGAAGCACGCCATCGACATGCTCGGCCGCGTCGGCATCCCCCAGCCGGCGAGCCGTGTCGACGACTACCCGCACCAGTTCTCGGGCGGCATGCGCCAGCGCGCCATGATCGCCATGGCACTGTCGTGCGACCCCGACCTGCTCATCGCCGACGAACCGACGACCGCCCTCGACGTCACCGTCCAGGCGCAGATCCTCGACCTCATCCGCGACCTGCAGGCCGAGTTCAACTCGGCGGTCGTCATCATCACCCACGACCTCGGCGTCGTCGCCGAGCTGTCGGACGACATCATGGTCATGTACGCCGGCCGCTCGGTCGAGTACGCCGCCGCGACCGAGGTGTTCGAGCAGCCGCAGCACCCGTACACGTGGGGCCTGCTCGGCTCGATGCCGCGACTGGACCGCGCACGCACCGACCGGCTCCGGCCGATCAAGGGCTCGCCGCCCAGCCTCATCAACGTGCCCTCGGGCTGCCCGTTCCACCCGCGCTGCGCCTACCGCGACCGCACCGAGGGCCGCAGCGAGACCGTCCGCCCGCCGTTCGAGGAGTCCCTGCCGCGCCACTGGGCCGCCTGCCACCTCTCGGTGGACCAGCGGAGGTCCATCTGGCTGGACGAGGTCAGGCCGACCCTGTGAGCATCCGACCGAGCGCACCGACGGGCGCCCGTGCCGACGCCGGCGTGACCGTCCCGACCCGCGCGTCCAGCGCGCCGACCCGAGGAGCCGCAGCGTGACCGCCTCCCCCGCCACCGCACCGACTCCCGCCGCGCAGAAGTCCGAGCCGCTGCTCAAGGTCACCGGCCTCACCAAGCACTTCCCGATCCGACGCGGCCTGCTCCAGCGGGTCGTGGGCGCCGTCCAGGCCGTCGACGGCCTGGACTTCGAGGTCGCCAAGGGCGAGACGCTCTCGCTCGTCGGGGAGTCCGGCTGCGGCAAGACGACGACCGGCCGGATGCTGACGCGTCTGCTCGAGCCCACCAAGGGCGAGATCCTCTTCGAGGGCCGCGACATCACGCACGCGTCCGTCGGCGAGATGCGTCCGCTGCGGCGCGACGTGCAGATGATCTTCCAGGACCCGTACGGCAGCCTGAACCCGAGGCACACGGTCGGCACGATCGTCGGCAAGCCGTTCCGCCTGCAGAACGTCAAGACCGAGCACGGCGTCAAGCGCGAGGTCCAGGGCCTGCTCGAGCTGGTCGGCCTGAGCCCGGAGCACTACAACCGCTACCCGCACGAGTTCTCCGGCGGCCAGCGCCAGCGCATCGGCATCGCCCGCTCGCTCGCCCTCAAGCCGAAGCTCATCGTCGCGGACGAGCCGGTGTCGGCGCTCGACGTGTCGATCCAGGCGCAGGTCATCAACCTGCTCGAGGACCTCCAGGACGAGCTCGGCCTGACCTACGTCGTCATCGCCCACGACCTCTCGGTGGTGCGGCACATGAGCGACCGCGTCGCGGTCATGTACCTCGGCAACCTCGTCGAGATCGCCGACCGCGACGAGCTCTACGCCCGTCCGATGCACCCGTACACGACGGCGCTCATGTCGGCGGTGCCCATCCCCGACCCCAGCCGCCGGGGCCGCAGCGAGCGGATCCGCCTCGAGGGCGACGTGCCCAGCCCGATCGCCCCGCCGCCGGCCTGCCGCTTCCACACCCGCTGCTGGAAGGCTCAGGAGGTCTGCAAGACCGAGACGCCGCCGCTCGTCGAGCTGCGGCCGGGCCACGCGGTCGCCTGCCACTTCCCGGAGAACATCGACCTCCCCGACCCCGCTCTGCGTCCCGGTGCGTCGACGCCGCTGCAGGCCGCGGCGGCCGAGCTGTCCCCCGATGGCGAGGTGCCACACGACGACGCGTCCCGCGCCGCTCCCCGGGTCATCTCGCGCGACACGTCCGCCGACGCGTCCGAGGAGACGTCCGCCGACGCGTCCGAGGAGACGCCCCACGACGCGTCCGAGGAGACGCCCCGCGACGGGGCGAAGCCCGACGGGGCGAAGCCCGACGGGGCGAAGCCCGACGAGGCCTGACCTCCCGGCCCGATCCGATCGACGGCGCGGCTCGTCCCCACGGTGGGACGAGCCGCGCTGTCGTTCCGGGGGCGTCGGCCGTGACGGTGTGCGACCGCACGCGGGAAGCAAACCGGGCGCGTCGTGGTTGGGCACGTCATGAAGGTCGAGATCTGGTCGGACATCGCGTGCCCGTGGTGCTACATCGGCAAGCGCCGGTTCGAGAAGGCGCTCGCGGCGTTCCCGCACCGCGACGACGTCGAGGTGACGTGGCGCAGCTACCAGCTCGACCCGTCGCTGCCGGACCACCACGACGGCACCGAGCTCGACTACCTCGTCTCGCGCAAGGGGATGTCGCGCGAGCAGGTGCGGTCCATGTTCGACCAGGTCACGCAGATCGCGGCCGAGGAGGGGCTGTCCTACGACTTCGACCGCGTCGTCGTCGCGAACAGCCTGCCCGGTCACGAGCTGCTCCACCTCGCCAGGGCCCACGGCGTCGGTGACGCCGTCAAGGAGGCGCTCCTGTCGGCGCACTTCGAGCACGGCGAGGACATCGGCGACCGCGCCGTCCTCGTGCGGGTCGGCACCGACGCGGGCCTGGCCGCCGACGACGTCGAGCGCGCCCTCGAGGCGCACACCCACCTCGACGCCGTGCGCGCCGACGTCGCCGACGCGCAGCGCCTCGGGATCCGGGGCGTGCCGTTCTTCGTCCTCGACGGGAGGTACGGCGTCTCCGGCGCCCAGCCGACCGAGCTGTTCACGCAGGCTCTCGAGCAGGTGTGGCGCGAGGCCAACCCGCTCGTCATGGTCGGCCCGACGGGCGCGACGGACCCGACCGGCAGCGTCGACGCGTCGTGCGGTCCCGACGGCTGCGCCGTCTGAGGACCGCTCAGGCCATCGCGGCGACGAAGGGCGCGACGGGCGACAGGCGCAGCACCTCGTCGAGATGGCGCGTCACGGTGGTCGGTCCCTCGACGAGCACCGACCCGGCGCGCAGCGCGACCGGCAGCGGCACGCGCCCGAGCCACACGGCGTAGAGCGAGGACACGTCCGAACTGATCGTCACGTCGACCGGGAACCCCGGGTCGCTCATGCACACGGACGGCACCCCGTGGTCGACGAGGATCCAGAACCGGCGCGCGTCGTCGGCGAAGCGCAGGTGCAGCACGTGCCGCTCCCCCGGCAACCCGGACGTGTCGACGCGGGTGTGCATCCACCACACGAGCAGCTGGGCGTCGAGCTCCTCGGGCTCTGGGTCGCCGAACTGGTAGCGGGCACCCCATTCGGCGAGGCCGAAGACGAGCGGCTCGAGGGCCCGCCCGGCGCCGGTGAGCACGTAGTGCTGGCCGTGTCGTTCGAGCACCCCGTGCTTCTCGAGGTGCCGCAGCCGCTTGGACAGCAGCGTCCGCGACAGGCCCGGCAGGCCGCGGGCGAGGTCGCTGAAGCGCGTCGCGCCGACGAGCATGTCGCGCACGATGAGCAGCGTCCACCGCTCCCCCACGACGTCGAGCGTGCGCGAGATCGGACAGTACTGCCCCGCGCCTGGATCGTGAGTCCCCATGCAACACCTCCGTGCCACCTCCGGCCGGCGCCTGGATCGTGCGGCCCGGGCCCCACCCAGTATCGGTCCCGGACGTGTACCACGTCAGTCCATCTTCTGGACTGACGCGGGTCGGGGCCGGCACCGGACAGTGGACGGCAGAGGGCCCGCACACCGTGGGCCCGGCACCGGAGGACACCAGCATGACGACCAGCACCACCACCACGATCCCGACGACACCGGACGCCGAGGACGCCGCCCTCAAGGCGCGCCACGCGACGATGTGGGGCCTCGGCGACTACGCCGCCGTCGCCCGTGACGTCATCCCGTCGCTCGGCGCCACCCTCGTCGACGCCGCCGGCGTGCACCGCGGCGACCGCGTCCTCGACGTGGCCGCCGGCACCGGCAACGCGACGGTGCCCGCCGCGCGGACCGGCGCCACCGTCGTCGCCGCCGACCTCGCACCGGCCCTCGTCGACGTCGGGCGCCGCGTCACCACCGAGGCAGCCCTCGACGTCGAGTGGCACGTCGCCGACGCCGAGGCGATGCCGTTCCCCGACGCGTCCTTCGACGTCGTGCTCTCGTGCGTCGGCGTCATGTTCGCGCCGCACCACGAGCGGTCCTCCGCGGAGCTGCTCAGGGTCACCCGCCCGCAGGGACGGATCGCCCTGCTCAGCTGGACCCCGTCGGGGTTCATCGGCCGCCTCTTCGGGGTCATGAAGCCGTTCGCGCCGCCGCCCCCGCCCGGGGCCCGGCCGGCGCCGCTCTGGGGCGACGAGTCGCACGTGCGCGCGCTGCTCGGCGACGGCGTCACCGACGTCGAGGCCACGCGCCGGCTGCTCGACGTCCGGTTCGACTCCCCCGAGGCGTTCCGCGACTTCTTCAAGACCGCCTACGGCCCGACGGTCGCCACCTACCGCTCCATCGCCGAGGACCCGGACCGGGTCGCCGCCCTCGACGCGGGGATGGCCGACCTCGCCCGCGAGGCCACCGACGCCGACGGGCTGATGCGCTGGGAGTACCTGCTCCTCACCGCGAAGCGTGCCGGTTGAGGCGACCCTCACCGGGCACCGGTCACCGCCGGGAGCCGCCTCGGGCCCTGCTCAGAGGCGGCTCTCGGTGGCGTCCGTGCCACCGAGGCGCTGGGCCAGCCACACCGGCAGGATCGACAGCACGACGAGCACGACGGCGATGACGTTGACGACCGGCGCCTGGTTGGGTCGGAAGAGGTTGTCGAAGATCCAGATCGGCAGGGTCGGGCTCTCGGGCCCGGCCGTGAAGGTCGTGACGACGATCTCGTCGAAGGAGAGCCCGAACGCCAGGAGGGCACCGGCCACGAGGCTCGAGCGCAGCAGCGGGAAGGTGACGCGTCGGAACGTCGTGAGCGGCCGGGCCCCGAGGTCGGCCGAGGCCTGCTCGAGCGAGCCACCCAGCCGCCGCAGCCGCGCCGTGACGTTGTTGAAGACGAGGACGATGCAGAACGTCGCGTGACCGACGATGATCGTGAACAGCCCGGCGCCGATGCCGAACACCGGCGTCAGGATGTTCTGGATGACCGACTGCAGGGCGATACCGGTGACGATGCCCGGCAGCGCGATCGGCAGCACGACGAGGACCGAGATGGAGTGCTTGCCGAAGAAGTCGTAGCGGGACAGCGCGAGCGCCAGCAGGGTGCCGAGGACGAGCGCGATCGCCGTCGCCCCGAGGCCCGCCTTGACCGACGTGACGAGCGCGTCGCGCGGACCCTCGGCGCGCAGCGCGGCACTCCACCACTGCGTCGTGAACCCGGGCGGGGGCCACCCGAAGGTGCGGTCGCTGTTGAAGGAGTTGATGCCGATGACGACGAGCGGCACGTAGACGAAGGCGAGCACGAGCGTCGCGAACGCGCCGAGGGCGATGCGGGTGGCGCGGGTGAGTCTCATCGCGGCTCCTCAGAGGTTCTCGAGCGCGCCGGTGCGCCGCACCGCGAGCAGGTAGACGACCATGATGAGCACCGACACCGTGCCGAGCGCCGCCGCGAACGGGAGGTCGAGGGTGATGTTCTGCAGCACCGTGGTGCCGAGCACCTGCAGCTTGCCGCCGACGATCTGCACCGCGATGTAGTCGCCGAGGCTGAGCGAGAACGTGAAGACCGAGCCCGCCGCGATCGCGGGCAGCAGCGACGGGACGACGACGCGTCGGAACGTCGCGCCGGGGCGCCCGCCGAGGTCGGCGCTGGCCTCGAGGTGGCTCTCGGGCAGCCGCTCGAAGGCGGCGTACACCGGCAGGATCATGTACGGCAGCCAGAGGTAGGTCAGCGTCAGGACGACGGCCGCGAAGCCGTAGCCCGGCGTCGCGCCGAACGCGCTGTCGACGACCCCGCCCGGCTGCAGCATCGTGCGCCACGCGTAGGCCTTGACGAGGTAGCTGGCCCAGAGCGGCACGAGGATGGCCGCGAGGAGCAGCGCCCGCAGCCGTCGCGGCGCCACCCGCGCCATGAAGAACGCGAACGGCACGGCGATGAGGACGCACAGCACGGTGACGAGCACGGCGATGAGCAGGGTGCGCCCGATGATCCCCAGGTAGGTCGGGGTGAGCAGCTCGCGGTAGTTCTCGAGCGTGAAGGTGCGCACCACGAGGTTGGTGAACGGGTCGGTCGTCCAGAACGCCGTCGCGAAGATGACGGCGAGCGCCCCGAGGTAGGCGACGACGAGCCAGAGCATGGGTGGCGTGAGCAGCGCCAGCAGCGCCCTGCGTGATCTCATCGTCGCCTCCTCGGGGGTCGGCGGTCAGTGGATGCCGGTCGGTGGTCGATCCGTGCGGGTCAGCTGTTGCGGATCTCGGTCCAGGCCTTGGACCACGTCGCGTAGTCGGTGCACTTGACGTCGGTACGCCCGTCCAGGCACGTGGCGATCGGCGTCGTCCAGTAGTGGACCTTGCTGAAGTACGCCTCGTCCTCGGCGTGGAAGGTCGCGCAGTGGTTCTTGTCGACCGTCTCAGCGCAGGCCTTGCGGTTGCCGGGGGCCTCGCCGAAGTACTCGGCGATCTGGGCGTTGACCTTCGGCGAGACGAGGTGGTCGATGAGCTTGTAGGCGCACGTCTTGTGCTGCGACTTGGCCCCGACCATCCAGGTGTCCGACCAGCCGGTCGCACCCTCCTTGGGCAGGAACGCCTCGACCGGCGCCTTCTCGTCCTTGGCCAGGTTGGCGATGACCTGCCACGTCGTGCCGACGGTCGACGTGCCGTTCTTGAAGGCCTGGACCTCCTTGAGGTAGTCGCTCCAGTACTCGCCGACGTTCGCCTTCTGCGTCTTGAGCAGGTCGACGGCCGCGGCGAGCTGGGTCTCGTCGAGGGCGTAGGGGTCCTTGATCTTGAGGTCGGGCTTGGTCGCCATGAGGTAGAGCGCGGCGTCGGCGATGTAGATCGGCGAGTCGTACGCGGTGACCTTGCCCTTCTGCGCCCCGGCCTGGTCGAACACGGCCGACCACGAGTCGGGGGCCGGCTTGACGAGGTCGGTGCGGTACATGAGCAGGTTGGCTCCGCGACCGTGCGGGATGCCGTAGGCCACCCCGTTGACCGAGTTCCACGGCTTCATCTTTAGCGCGTCGAAGATGTCCGGGTAGTTGGTGATGAGCGAGGTGTTGACCGGCTCGACGTCCCCGGCCGCGATGAGCCGCAGCGTCGCGTCGCCCGAGGCGGACACGACGTCGTACTGGCCGGTGCGCATCAGCTGCACGGCCTCGTCGGAGGTGCCGAACGTCTTGATGTTGACCTTGCAGCCGGACGACTTCTCGAAGTCGGTGACCCAGTCGACCTTGGGGTCGTTGCTGCCGTCCTCGACGTAGCCGGGCCAGGCCAGGACGTTGACCTCGCCCTCCGGCGTGCCGAGCTTGTCGAGGGCCTTGAGGGCCGGCACCTGCATGCCCCCCGGGGCGGCGCTGCTGCCGCCGCCCCCGCCGGCGGTCGAGCCGCATCCCGCGAGGGCGAGCGCGGCCACGGCCGCGACGACGCCGGTGAGCGACTTGTGTGACGTACGCACGCCGTTCTCCTTCATGAGTCGGTCCTTGTCGATCCAGGCCCCGAGGGGCCGGGCGCGGCGGCCGCGGGCACGGCAGCCGGGGTGCTGGGGACGTCGATGACGTGCGCGGGGTCCCAGTGGAGGGTGACGCGGTCCCCTCGCCGCGGCGCCGACGGGGCACGGGCCCCGCTGTTCTGCTCGAGGGCGGTGAGGCGACCCCCGGCGTCGAGGGCGACGACGTACCGGGTGACCGGCCCGCCGTACACGACCTCCTCGAGGGTGCCGGCCGCCTCGGGGCTGCCGTCGGAGCGACCCGCGCCCACCTCGGGCACGACGACGAGCTTCTCCGGGCGGATCGCGAACGAGCCCTCGCGGCGGATGACGGACCGCGCCGCCTCCCCCGTGAGCAGGTTGGAGGTGCCGACGAAGCCCGCGACGAACGCCGTGCGAGGGCTCTCGTACACCTCGTGGGCGGTGCCGACCTGCTCGATGCGGCCGGCGTTGAAGACCGCGACGCGGTCCGAGAGCGTCAGCGCCTCCTCCTGGTCGTGGGTGACGAAGAGGAAGGTGATGCCGACGTCGCGCTGGATGGCCTTGAGCTCGACCTGCATCTGCTCGCGCAGCTTGAGGTCGAGGGCCCCGAGCGGCTCGTCGAGCAGCAGCACCTTGGGCCGGTTGACGAGGGCGCGGGCCAGGGCGACGCGCTGGCGCTGCCCGCCGGAGAGCTGGGCCGGGCGCCGGGCACCGTGGTCGCCGAGGCGCACCTGCTCGAGCGCCTCGGCCACCCGCGTGCGCCGCTCGGCACGGGCGACCTTCTTGACGACGAGGCCGTACCCGACGTTCTCGGCGACGCTCATGTGCGGGAAGAGCGCGTAGTCCTGGAACACGGTGTTGACGTCGCGGTCGTAGGGCTGGCGGCGCGTCACGTCGGCCCCGGCGAGCTCGACGGTGCCGGAGGTCGGCTCCTCGAAGCCGGCGATCATGCGCAGCACCGTGGTCTTGCCCGACCCGGACGGGCCGAGCATGGAGAAGAACTCGCCCTGGGCGATCTCGAGGTCGATGTCGTCGACGGCGACGACGGGCGGGGTGCCCGTGAACTCCTTGCGCAGCCGCTCGAGGCGGATGGCGGGCGTCGAGCCGGTCGGGGCCTGCATGGCACTCCCTCGATCTAGGGTGTGTTGTCTCGGCGGAAAACATATGGCTCCATATGTTTAGCCGCAACCGGTATGACCAAACCGTTAGGAGGACGTCGCATGGCGGACCGGTCCCTGCCGCTCGGCCCCTACGCGGCGGTCTTCGCGCCGCTGCCCGCGGAGGGCCGGGCCGACGCCGTGCGACGCCGGCTCGGCGAGGCGATCGCCCTCGGGCTGCTGCCCGACGGGAGCATGCTGCCCCCGGAGAGCGACCTCGCCGAGCGCTTCGGGGTGGCCACCGTGACGGTCCGCGAGGCCCTCGGCACGCTGCGCGACGACGACCTCATCGTCACCCGGCGCGGTCGCGGTGGCGGCTCCTTCGTCAAGGCCCCCCAGGACGGCGGGCGCGCCGCGCTGCTGGCCCGCCTGTCGCACACCGGCCTCGGCGAGCTGCGCGACCTCGCCGACCACTACGGGGCGATCAGCGGCCACTGCGCGGTGCTCGCCGCCCGGCGCGCCGACCCCGACGACCTCGCCCGCCTGACGCGTCTGGCGGCACAGCGATCCGCCCCTGACGCCCCGAGTGAGGCGGCCCGCCACGAGGGCACCTTCCACCTCGAGCTCGCGGCGGCGGCCCAGTCGGCGCGCCTCACCCGGGAGGAGATGGCGCTCCAGCGCGAGATCGGGCCGGTCCTCTGGCTGGCCGACCTCGAGGCGGGCGGCGCCGGCCTGTCGGCCCAGGAGGAGCAGTCCGCGCACCGGCACGAGGCCATCGTCGCGGCGGTGGCCTCGGGCGATCCGGACGCGGCACGGCGCGAGGCGGAGGATCATGTGACGGAGCTGTTCGAGGCGGTCAAGGCCCTGCACCGCCGCATGCGCACGAGGAGGCCGCGATGAGCACGCCAGCGCCCACCCCCGCGCCCACCCCAGCGCCCACCCCAGCGCCCACCCCGGCGCCGACCCCCACGCCGACCCCCACGCCGACCCCCGTGGCGGACGCCGCGGACGTCGCCGCCTGGGTCTCCGGCTTCGGCGCCGCACTCTTCGGACGCCTCGACGACCTCGGGACCCTGGTCGCCTCCCAGCTCGACGGCGCCGCCCCGCCGAGGCGCGCCGATCTTCGCCTCGAGGCGTGGTGCCACGGGCTGCTCACCGAGCCGGGCACGCCGGTGGCCGGCGCCGGGGCGGTGTTCGCGCCGGGCGTCCTGGCCGACGCGCCGTACTGGCTCGAGTGGTGGACCGCCGAGCAGTCGTCCGGCGGCCCGGTCGTCGGCAAGCTCGCGGCCGAGACCGACCCGCGGGCCGTCGGCTTCCGCGACTACACCGAGCTGCCTTGGTACTCCAAGCCGCTGGCGACCGGCCAGCGGCACGTGACCGGGCCGTACGTCGACTACCTCTGCACCGACCAGTACACGCTGACGTTCACCCAGCCGCTGCTGCTCGGGGGCCGCTTCGCCGGCGTCGTCGGCGCCGACGTCCTGGTGGCCTGGTTCGAGGAGCAGCTGCTCGACGTCCTCGACGACGTCGAGGACACGTGCCTGCTCGTCAACGCGGCCGGACGCGTCGTCACCTCCTCGGACGCCGCGTGGGTCACCGGCGACCTCGTGCGCGACCTGCCGCTCGCGGCGTGGCTCGACCCGGCGGGCGCTGACGTCGTCGGCCCCGGCGGGTGGACGGCCCTGCGGTGCACGGGTCTGCCGTTCCTCGTCGTCAGCCCGGGCTGAGAGCCGGGCCCCGCCCGGAGACATGACGAGGCGCCACTCGCTCGGGGGGTCGAGTGGCGCCTCGTTCACCTGCACCATCGCCGGCGGGGAGCTGGCCGTTACAGGGCCGGCCGTCCTTTCTCCCGACGGGCCGGCGGCAGCGCCCCACCGGCACCGCAGGCCCCATGGACCCCACGCATCCCGCCGCCGGCCTGCCGCGTCGGGCGTCAGCGAGCGTCGGTGACCGTTCTGTGAAGCCGGCCTCAAAGCTCCCGCGTCGCGTCCGCGCTCGACCTACTCTGAGTAGGAGGGGGAGGCGGCGCAGCGAGCGCCTCCGGAGGAGATCGACGTGAGCACGTCCGAGCCGATGACGGTGACCCTGCACGGGCACGCGCTCTCCTACGTCGACGTCGGGACCGGAGAGACGATCCTGTTCGTCCACGGCCTGCTCGGCTCGCACCGCTACTGGGGCCACCTCGTCGACACCCTCGCCGACTCCTTCCGCGTCGTCGTGCCCGACCTCTTCGGCCACGGGGCGTCGGCCAAGCACATCGGCGACTACTCCGTCGCCGCCCACGCGGCCACCCTGCGCGACCTCATCGACCGGCTCGGCATCGACCGGGTGACCATCGTCGGGCACTCGCTCGGCGGCGGCATCGCCCTCGAGTTCTGCTACCTGTTCCCGGACCGCGTCGACCGGCTCGTGCTCGTCGGCAGCGGGGGCCTCGGCCGGCAGGTCAACCCCGTCCTGCGCTCGGCCACCCTGCCCGGGGCCGAGTGGGTGCTGCCAGTGATCGCCTCACCGTGGGTCCGCGGCGGCGCGGCGGCGGTCGGACGGGTGCTGTCGCTGGCCGGCTGGCGCGCGAGCCACGACGTGCGGGCCGCCTGGGAGGGCTTCACCTCCCTCGGCGACGCCGACAGCCGGCGGGCCTTCCTCGCCACGACGCGCGCCGTCATGGACCCGGGCGGCCAGCGCGTCAGCGCCACCGACTACCTGCCCGACCTCGTCGACCTGCCCGTCCTCGTGGTGTGGGGCACCCGCGACTTCATCATCCCGCCGGCGCACGCGGCCCTGGCCCGCGAGGCGATCCCGGGCTGCCGCATCGAGCTGTTCGAGGGCGCCGGGCACTTCCCGCACCTCGACGAGCCGCAGCGGTTCGCCGACGCGCTGCGCGCGTTCATGCGCGAGCCCGGGCGGAGCAGTGGCACCGCTGGCACCGTCGGCACCGACGCGTCGGGGCGCGCCGGCGGCGCCGCGGCGGGCGCGTCGGGGCCGGGCGCGCCCGGCGAGGCTCCGGGAGTCTCCGGGCTCGACGAGCAGCAGGCGGGCTGACGCGTCGGACCGTCGGGGCGTTGACGCGTCACGTGCGGAGCCCGACTGACGCCGGACGCGCGAAGAGGCGCCTCCCGCTCGGGGGTCCGGGAGGCGCCTCTTTCAGCCGTTCCATCGGCGCGACCACCGGTCGCGTTACACGTCCTGCCCGCCGATGTCGGGCCGGACCGACGGAGCGAGCACGGTCACTCGGCGAGGAAGGTCGCGACGCGCTCCTTGGGCCGGCCGATGATGGCGCGGTCACCCTTGACGATGACCGGACGCTGGAGCAGCCGCGGGTGCCGCACGAGCACCTCGACGACCTGCTCGCGGGTGGCGACGTCCGCGTCGGTGAGGCCGAGCTCGGCGAAGTGGGGGTCACGGCGCACGAGGTCGGTCGGGGCGTCCTCGAGCTTGTCGAGCAGGTCCTCGAGCGCGGCGGCGTCGAGCGGGTGGCGCAGGTAGTCGACGACCTCGGCCTGCACGTGGGCCTCGTCGAGGCGCTCCATGGCCGACCGCGAGGTCGAGCAGCGGTTGTTGTGCAGGATCGTCACGTCGTCGCTCATGCGCCGAACCCTAGCGACGGGCCAACGGCACGCGCGCGAGCGGCCGGCGGTACGCCTCATGACCCCCGACTTCGAACCGTTCGGCGGCGAGTCCACCCATCCCTCGTGACAGGCGGTGCGCCCGCTCGGGCACAGGAGCGCCCCAGGACAGGGCGATTCGCTCCGTGGGCGAGGCCCGCCGTCGCGGGTGTGACGGCGGGCCTCGTGGGGGGGTGCGACCGACCTCGGCGGCTCAGGCGGCCGGGGTGCCGGTGACGACCATCCGGCGCAGCCTCCCCTCGTTGTCGAACGAGCCGAAGCCGACGCGCCCGGAGGCGAAGGTCTTGTCGCTCGCGGTCAGCACCGGGTCCTTGCGTCCGTCGACGTAGACGGCGATCTCGCCCGTGCGCGGCAGGTGCACGACCCGCACCTTGTGCCAGTCGGCGTCGGTGATGCTCGGGTTGGCGCCGCGCGAGCGGCCGTTCCACTGGTCGTCGATCCGCTCACGGTCGGCGTCGTCCACCTTGAAGATGCCGTTGTGCGGGTAGATCGTGTTGTCGGTCGACAGGTGCGCGTAGTAGAACTTGGTGTCCGACTGCCAACCGAAGACGATGATGACGTCGCGGTTGGTCACCTCCACGGGGGTGTCGAGGCGGACGTCGGCCTGGATGTCGACCGAGGACCACGGCGCGCCCTTGCTCACGACGGCGTACTCGAACGGGCGCCGCGGGCCGGGCCGGCTCTCGCCGGCCTCGGCCAGGATCACCTCGTCCTTGGTGAACTGCCACTTCGAGGGCGTCACGGGCGCCCAGTCGGACAGCGAGGGTGCCGGCCGCAGCGTCGTGTCGCCGACGGCGCCGTCCGCGACGACCTTGCTGCCGGTGACCTTCCAGATCTTGCCGTTGGCCTTCGAGACGATGTAGAGCTCGCCGGCGGCGTCGGTGCCGAACCGCAGGTCGACGCGCTTCGGGTCACCGACGGAGCCCGGCGTGGACAGGTCGCGCATCGTCACGAGGTTGCCCGCGGTGTCGTACAGCGCCAGCTGGTGGATGGTCGCCAGGCCCTTGCCGCGCTGCATCTGCGACGTCTCCGTGTACATGACGCGGCCGTCGACGAGGTCGCCGAAGACGTACTTGCCGCGCAGCTGCGGCATGGCCGCGCCGCGGTAGACGAACCCACCGGCCACGGCGACACCGACGTCGCTCTTGCAGTCCCAACCGGCTGCCGGGTCGTGGTCGTAGGCGGCGACGGGGTAGGTGTAGCCGTTCTTGGCGTCGTCGGCCGGCAGCGGGTGCAGCTTGTCGCACGGGTTCGTCGTCGTCTTGTCGAAGACGAACGACCCCTCTCGCTCGCTCCACCCCATGTTGTCGCCGGCGCGCACCTCATAGATGGACTCGATGGCGTGCTCGCCGATGTGGCCGAGGTACATCCGGCCGGTGTTGCGATCCCAGCTGAAGCGGTGCGGGTCGCGGAAGCCCACGGCGTAGATCTCACCGAGCGCGCCGGGCCGCCCGACGAACGGGTTGTCGGCCGGGATGCCGTACTGGCCGTTGGCGGAGTTGTGGCCGTTGGGGTCGATGCGCAGCAGCTTGCCGTGGGGCATCGCCATGTTCTGCGGGTCGCCGTTGTTGAAGCCCATCCCGCCGTCGCCGACCGCGAGGTAGAGCTGCCGGTAGTCGGGGTCGC
The DNA here is from genome assembly GCF_034724055.1 of Intrasporangium zincisolvens. NCBI lineage: Bacteria > Bacillati > Actinomycetota > Actinomycetes > Micrococcales > Intrasporangiaceae > Intrasporangium > Intrasporangium zincisolvens. Next base: position 192,075 of record NZ_JAWIIL010000002.1, on the reverse strand, counting down.
CGGGCTCGGCGGTCGGGTTGAAGTTGATCTCCTGGATGCCGTGGATCTGGCCGGCGAACCCGATGCGCAGCACCTCGCGGTGGGTGCCGGAGAAGGTGTCGGCCGACGGGTCCTTGGCGGTCCACTCCGTCACGACGCCGTGGTAGATCGTCTTGGGCTGGGCATAGTCGGGGACGGCCGTCGTCGTCGCGGCGTTCTCGGTGTGCATCGTGTAGAACGTGCCGTTGGTCCGGAACTCCGGGTCGAAGGCGACGTAGCCGAAGCCCTGCCCGAGGCCGCGCCCCGAGAAGAACTGCGGCGCAAAGGTTTTAGCGACGTCGAGGTAGACGTGCGGCTTGCCGTCGCGGACGAGGTAGAGGTTGCCGTTGAGGTCTGGGACGGCCCGGCGGCCCGAGCCGTCGGGCACCTCCATGATCGTGTTGAGCCGAGCCACCCGGACGAGGCGCTGGTCGGTCGGGGGCGGGTTCGGCGTGGACTGCGGGAACGAGGCGTACTCGCTCAGCACCAGCCCGAGCTGGGACTGCGAGGGCATGGCCTTGATCGGGTCGCTGATGACGTCCGCCGCGTGCGACGGGGCGGCGACGAGCGTGGCCGCCGTCGCGACGGCGACGAGGGACACCCCGAGGGCGCGCAGGCGACGGCGCGGTGGGTTCGTGTTGCGGTGGAGCACGGTTACCTCCTGGTCGATGCGTGGTGGGGCGGTCACTCGGTCATGAACTCGTACTGCTTCCTCACGTCACCCGCCGAGACCGGCGCGTCGAGGAACATCAGCGAGTCCATGCGGCAGTCGCACGGGTTCTGCTCCCGGGTGTTCTGCGGGAAGCTGCCGCCGATCTTGATGCCGCGCGGGTCGGTCGCGGTCGTCACGTACGGACCGGGCCCGGACAGCCGCCACGGGTCGTCCGTGCGGGTGTAGAAGCCCTCGAGCGGACGGCCGTTGCGGTAGAGCGCCATCGACCCCGTCGTGAAGTCGAACGTGGCGGTCAGGTGCACCCACTGCCCGCGCGGCAGGATGGTGCGCCAGTCCTGGCTCGCCGCGAAGGTCTGCGACAGACCGCCGTCGAGCCTGCGGCCGAGTGCCACGAGCTTCAGCTCGCCGCCGACGTCGATGAGCTCGAGCAGGGCCCGCACGTTGTGGCCCTCCGAGTCGCCGGTGAGCACGCCGGACAGGCCGATCGCGTTGTACCGGTCGGCCGGGCTCGTCGTGTTCGAGTTGAGCGCGGGTCCGTCCATGTCGACCTTGAACCAGCCCATCAGGGTGGCCCCCGACGCCCCGTTGAAGGCGCGCAGCGTGCTGACGCCGGTGTCCGACCAGGTGCCGGCCTTCCAGTCGTCGTTGCCGGCGACGGTCGGGTCCACCTGACGGGTCTGCACGGCGTTGCCGCTGCCGGGGTAGGCCCGGTCGGGGACCCGCATCGCGGCCCCGCCGTTGACGAGCCGGATGCTCGTGCCCGACGGCCCGAGGTCGGCCTCGGCGCCGGCGTCGCCGGCCGCCGGGTGGTCGAAGTCGTAGTAGGCGACGAGGTCCTTCGCGAGGGCGGGGTGCACGTCGCGAGGTCGGCCGCGGTCGGCCTGTGCCGGGTCGGTCCCGACGGTGGTGGTGAGCAGGGTCGCGGCGACGAGTGCCGCGACGGTCGAGCCCATGCGTCCTGCTGTTCTCATGACACCAACTTCCTTGTTGTGTGGCACGTGCAGCTGTGCGTGCGCATCATCGGAAAGCGCTTTCCCACCATAGGGACGAGTGCCCGAACCCGCAACAGATGGATCACAGGGTGACATCCGACGAGTCAGAGATTCGCGAAAAACCCTGCGCGAGAGCGCATTTCGACGAGATGCCTCGCATGGCACGCGAGCACCCGCAACGCCTCATGGCCGGACGACCACGTCGGGCGGAGGCCGCATCGGGTCGCGGATCGGGACCGGGAACCGGTCCCAGCCTCGCGCCAGCCGACCGGCCTACACTCCGCGCGTGGGCGCACGTCGGTCGACGCGCCACGTCGTGGCGCTGGCTCTGGCAGGACTCCTCGCGGCGGGGTGCTCGGCCCCGTCCGAGGGCGCCCCGGCCGGCCCTGAAGCCTCCGCTGCGAACAGCCCCTCCCCCTCCGGGACCACCGCGCGCACCTGGTCGATCGTGGCCCTCGGCGACTCCGTGCCGGCCGGCAGCGCCTGCGGGTGCACGCCCTACCCGCAGCTGTCGGGCGAGGACCTCGCCTCACCTCCCGACCGCACGGTCACGGTGGCCAACGACGCGGTCGGCGGCTACACCACCGACGACGTCCTGACCCAGCTGCAGAGCGATCCGGCGGTCATCGACCGGGTCCGCGCCGCGGACGTCGTCGAGGTCGAGGTCGGCGCCAACGACGTGGGCTACTCGTCCTCGTGCGGCACGTCGGTCGCGTGCTACCAGCCGACCGTCCCGGTCATCGAGAAGAACCTGGCCGCCGTCGTCGCCCGGGTGCATGCCCTGACGAGTGGCCATCCGGTGCTCGTCGTGCTCCTGGACTACTGGAGCGTCTGGCTCGGCGGCCAGTACGCCGCCGCTCAGGGCGAGGCGTACGTCGCCGCCGCGGCCGAGGTCACCGACCAGGTCAACGCCGTCATCGCGTCCACCGCGTCAGCGACGTCGTCGGCCTACGTCGACCTGCGCACCGCGTTCAAGGGTCCGGACCACGCCTACGACGAGACCCACTACCTGGCCCCGGACGGGGACCACCCGAACGCCGCCGGCCACGCTCAGATCGCCGCGGCGACGGTGGCCCAGATCGAGAGGGCGCTCCACCTGTAGGCGTCGGCCTCAGACGTTGAAGCGGAACTCCACGACGTCGCCGTCCTGCATGACGTAGTCCTTGCCCTCGATGCGGACCTTGCCGGCAGCCTTGGCGGCGTTCATCGAGCCGGCCTCGACGAGGTCGTCGAACCCGACGATCTCGGCCTTGATGAACCCGCGCTGGAAGTCGGTGTGGATGACGCCGGCGGCCATCGGAGCGGTCCAGCCCTTGCCGATGGTCCAGGCCCGCGACTCCTTGGGCCCGGCCGTCAGGTAGGTCTGCAGCCCGAGGGTGTGGAAGCCGGTGCGGGCCAGCTGGTCGAGTCCCGACTCCTCGGCGCCGAAGCTCTGGAGCATCTCGAGGGCCTCGTCGGGCTCCATCTCCATGAGGTCCATCTCGAGCTTCGCGTTGAGGAAGACGGCGTCGGCCGGTGCGGCGAGCTCGCGCAGCGACTCCTGCAGCGAGGCGTCGGCAAGCTGGTCCTCGTCGAGGTTGAAGACGTAGATGAAGGGCTTGGTCGTCAGCAGGCCGAGCTGCTTGGCCTCGGCGAGGTCGACACCGGCCGCGGGGCCCTTGGCGTAGAGGGTGTGGCCCTCCTCGAGCACCTTCTGCGCGGCCTGGGCCAGCTCGAGGGCGGCCTTCTTGTCCTTGTTGATCCGCGCCTCCTTCTCGAGGCGGGGCACGGCCTTCTCGAGGGTCTGCAGGTCGGCGAGGATCAGCTCGGTGTGGATCGTCTCGATGTCGCTGGCCGGGCTCACCTTGCCGTCGACGTGGACGACGTCGCCGTCCTCGAACGCGCGCACGACCTGGCAGATGGCGTCGGCCTCGCGGATGTTGGCGAGGAACTTGTTGCCGAGCCCCTCCCCCTCGCTCGCGCCGCGCACGATGCCGGCGATGTCGACGAAGCTCACCGTGGCCGGGAGGATCTTCTCCGAGGAGAAGATCCCCGCGAGGGCGCCGAGGCGGCTGTCGGGCAGCGGGACGACGCCGACGTTGGGCTCGATCGTCGCGAACGGGTAGTTCGCGGCGAGCACGTTGTTCTTGGTCAGCGCGTTGAAGAGCGTCGACTTGCCGACGTTGGGGAGACCGACGATTCCGATGGTGAGTGCCACGAGGACAGGAGTCTAGTGCGGGCACGCACCAGCGCCGACCACGCGCCGACCACGCGGCGACCGCTTGGCGACAGCCCGCCGGCCCACGCAGGGTGCCGACGCGTCAGGCGTGGGGCGCGGCGGGCACCGTGTAGTCCCACCCCGGACGCCAGTCGAACGGCGCGTCGACGAGGTCCTCGAGCGGCGTGCCGTCGAGCAGGTGCTGCAGGGCCCAGCGGTTGGCCGAGTGCGACACGACGACGATCGACTGCCCGTCGTGGTCGCGCACGAGGTCGGCCAGGAACGAGCGCGTCAGGGTGACGACGTCGCGGTAGCTCTGGCCCCCGGGGAAGGGCTCGTCGATGCAGCGACGCCGCAACACGGCCACGTCGGTGACCGGCGCCCCGTTGAGCCGGCCGTAGTCGCACTCGCGCAGACGCGCGTCGACGTGCACCGGGATGTCGCTGTCGCCGAACGCGATCCGCGCCGTCTCGACGGCCCGCGCGAGGTCGGAGGCGTACACCGCGGCGACGCCGGTGCCGCCCCGCCGGCGTCCGAGGTCCTCCGCCTGGTGCCGACCGGCGGCCGACAGGCGTCCCGGGAGCCAGCCCGTGGCGACCCCGTGCTCGTTGTCCTCCGTGGTCGCGTGGGTCTCGTAGACGAGGTGGACGCCCATGGCGTGGGCCTGCCCGCCGTCAGGCGCCGGCCGGCGCGGACCGGACGCCGCAGAGCTGGCGCGACTGGGCGACGAGGGCACCGGTGGAGTCCCAGATCCGGGCGTCCTCCTCCATCATCCCGCCGCCGAGGTTCTCGCTCGACAGCGCGACGCGCAGCCAGCCCGGAGCCGGGCGGCGCCGGACGTGGCCGGTGAACTCCAGCGTCGGCGTCCAGCCGAAGAGGCCGAGGTCGAAGGCGACCGGCGGCAGCGCGTCGAGGGCGAGGAGCAGCAGCGTCGTGTCGGGCTCGCGGCCGTCGCGCAGCCGAAGCCACCCCCGCATGTGGCCCCGCATCGACGGGCGGCCCATCGCCCAGCCGGCCGTGGCGGGGTCGAGGCGCAGGTCGAGGCGCTCGAGGAAGCGGGCGTGGGCCAGGAAGTCGGGCGGCGCCTGGTCGGCGCCGACGCACTGCTCGGGTGGCGGCATGTCGGGCGGGTCGGACTGGCGCTGCACGTCGACGTCGTCGAGGTTGCCGAACGAGGCGATGGCGCGCATCCGCTCCACGGGACCATCCGCGCCGGCCGCCTGGGCGATGCTGACCTGGCCCGTCGACAGGGCTCGCCCGCAGCGCATCACCTCGGTGGTGGCCGTGAACGGCCCCGGCTGCGAGGCGGTCATGAAGTACGCCGAGAGCACGACGGGGTCGACGTGCCGGGTGGCCTCGGCGGGGTCGGCGTCCAGGTGCTGGCCGAGCGCCGTCAGGGCTGCGGCCATGACGAGCCCGCCGTTGACGGCGTTGCCGATCATCCAGTCCTCGTGGAAGGTGCCGGTCCGCTGGTCGGCGGTGGGGCCGGGCGCCAGTCGGATCGCGTCGTCGTACTCGCTCACGCCGCCTGTCTAGCAGACCCCCCGGACGCCGCCCCGCCGGACGGTGCGTGCCGTGGACCACACGGGGACAAAGGGTATGAAGCGGACATCCGCACGGTCTCCGCCCCTCTCCGCACGGACGCAGGTCACCCACCCGACCGACCCGAAGGACGACTCATGGCTGGATCCCTCCTGCGCGGCGGCGGCCTCGCCGCCGCGGCCCTCACGACGCTGGCACTGACGACGACCGCGCCCGCGGCGTCCGGCGCGACCCCCGAGCACCCCGCGACGCCGGCCTCGATCCCGGCCTCGACCCCGGCGTCGGTGCCTACCACGTCCCTCGGCGCCCTGCCCCTGGGCGCCGTGCCCGCCCTCGGCGCCTTCGCCGTCGCCGCCACCAGCGACCCGATCCGGGCCACCGCCCGCCCCGTGACGGCGGCCGACGTCCGCTACACGTGGCGCTCGGGCTGCCCGGTCGGGCCGAGCAGGCTGCGCGTCGTCGAGATGAACTTCCGCGGCTACGACGGCGTGGTCCGTCGCGGCATGCTCATCGTGCGGTGGGACAAGGTCGGCCAGACGGCGGCCATCTTCCGGGCGGCCTACCTCGCCGGCTTCAAGATCCGCCGGATGGACAACCCGAACAAGTGGTACGGAAGCGACACGGAGATGATGAAGGCCGACAACACGTCGGCGTTCAACTGTCGGCGCGTCACCGGCAACAGCTCGCGGATGTCGCCACACTCCTACGGCACGGCCATCGACGTCAACACGATGCACAACCCGTACAAGGCGGCCAACGGCGTCTGGTACCCGCCGAACGGCACCCGCTGGATCAACCGGAAGCTGCACGACCCCGGCATGATCTGGGCCTCCTCGACGATCACCAGGCAGGTGGTCTCCCGGGGTGGCGTGTGGGGCGGCTCGTGGTCGTACAAGGACTACCAGCACTTCGACCTCGGCTGAGCGCGTGGGCTCCACGGCCCTGTCGGACCTCTCTGGGACGGTGGGGCCATGGAGACCTCGTCGCTGCTCACCGGCCTCGTGATCGGCCTCGTCGCCGGTGCGCTCGTCGCCTGGCTCGCCGTCCGCTCCGCGCTCGTGTCGCGCACCGCGGCCGCCGAGGCGGCCCGCGACGTCCTGCGTGAGCGCGTCGACGACCTCGAGGCCTCGCGCGCCGAGGACGACGCCACGGCGGCCGTCCTCGCGCCGTTGCGCGAGACCATCGGACGCGTCGAGCGGCACGTCGGCGTCCTCGAGCGCGACCGCGCCCAGCAGTTCGGCCAGCTCGGCGAGCGCCTCACCGAGGTGAGCCGGTCCACCGAGTCGCTGCGCTCGGAGACCGCGACGCTCGCCACCGCCCTCAACGCGTCCACCGTCCGCGGCGCCTGGGGCGAGGTGCAGCTGAGGCGCGTCCTCGAGGTGTCGGGGCTGCTCGCCCGGTGCGACTTCGACGAGCAGGTCACGCGGGTCAGCCGGCACGGCGCCACGGTGCGCCCCGACGCCGTCGTCAACCTCCCCGGCGGCCGGCACGTCGTCGTCGACAGCAAGGCGCCGATGGCGCACTTCCTCCAGGCGCACGGCGACACCGTCTCCGACCTCGAGCGCGGCGAGCTGCTCGCCGCGCACGCCACGGCGCTGCGCCGGCACGTCGAGGGCCTCGCCGCCAAGGCCTACTGGACCGCCTTCACCCGCTCCCCCGAGGTCGTCATCTGCTTCGTGCCCGGCGAGGCCATCCTCGCCACCGCCCTCGCCGACGACCCCGGCCTCTACGAGCACGCCCTGACCCGCAAGGTCGTGCTCGCCTCGCCCGGCACCCTCTATGCGGTGCTGCGCACCGTCGGCGCGATCTGGCAGCAGGACGCCCTCGAGCAGAACGCCCGCGAGCTGCTCGCCCTGGGCCAGGACCTCTACGCCCGGCTCGCCACCCTCGGCGGTCACGTCAGCGGCATGGGCCAGTCGCTGGCGCGGTCGGTGGAGCAGTACAACAAGTTCGTCGGCACCCTCGAGTCGCGGGTGCTCGTCACCGCCCGACGCATGCACGAGCTGCACCTGGCCACCGAACAGCCGACCGAGCTCACGCCGCTCGAGGCCGCACCGCGCTCCCTCAGCGCCGCCGAGCTCACCGAGCTCACCGAGGGCCCCGATCTCGACGATGCGCTCGGCGAGCACTCCCGCGCCGAGCGCGACGAGGCGTTCCTGCGCCACGAGGGCGACACCTCGGCCCGGCGCACGGCCGACACCGCCTGAGGCGTCACCACCGCCGCACGCGCACCCCCACGACACCCTGACGCGCGCCTCCACTGGGCCTCCGGGATGCGACTGGGCGAAATGTCCGGTATAGCGCGATAGTGGACACCCGCGCGGGCAGCCACGGACAATACGGCGCGTGGGAGTGGGCGCACAGTGACCGACAGCGGGGGGCCGGCACCCGAGGATCGACCAGCAGGCACGGGCCGTCGCATCGGCCCCTACGAGCAGAGCCTCATCGACGGCCGCGAGCGGGCCGAGGCCGCCGAACGCGACCGGCTGCGCCGCCGACGCCGCCACCAGGTGTTCGGCTCGCTGCTCGCCGTCGTTCTCGTCGCAGGGGTCGCCGTCGGCGCGTGGGCGTTCCTGACCCGCCGCGACGTGCCGACGGCCGTGCCGGGCGTGGCCGCCCGCCCGACCTCGTGCGCGGACCCGGCGAAGGTGCGCGTCGCCGTCGCACCGGCCGTCGCACCGGCCGTGGCCGCGGCCGCCCAGGCCCTGAGCAAGCACTCCGACAGCCCCTGCGCCGCCTACACCTTCGAGCCGGCCGAGCCCTTCGCCGTGGCGGGATCGCTCATCGGCGCCGGACGCCCCGACGCGTGGATCACCGACTCGGACGCGTGGTTCGGGCGGGCCGCCTCCATCTCGGGCGTCAAGGCCACCGCCGGACAGCCGTTCGCGACCAGCGCCGTCGTCGTCGCGATGCCCGACGGGGCGGCCCAGGCACTCGGCGACGACCTGACCTGGGGCGCGGTGCTCGGCGGAACGACACCGGTCCGCGTCCCCGACCCGAACCGCTCGACCGTCGGGCGCCTCGCGCTCGGCGCGGTCGCCGCATCGACGTCGGACAGCACGCTGGGCGCCGTCGTCTCGCGCGCCGCCAAGGGCGGCACGGGCACGGTGTCGCTCGACGGCCTGGACGGCAAGACCCCGTCCGGCGCCGTGACCACCGAGGCACAGCTGACGACCTGGAACGCGGCGCACGCCGACGCCCCGCTCACGGCCGTCGCCCCGACGGAGGGCACCGGCCCGGCCCAGTACTCCCTCGCCTCGTTGTCCGACGACGCCGCCACCACCCGCCTCGTCAGCGCCCTGGGTAGCTACCTCCACACCGAGGAGGCGCGGAAGATCCTGCGCGACAGCGGTTTGCGCACGCCGGGTGGGGACGACCCCAAGGAGCCCTCTGCCCTGCGCGGGACGATCACGGTCGGCTCCGCCCCGGCCGATGCGTCGGTGGCCAAGGCGGCGACGCTCTGGAACACCTCGGCACCGAAGACCCAGGCGCTGCTCGCCGTGGACGTCTCGGGCTCGATGCTCGACCGCACCGAGAGCGGCGCGACCCGCCTCGGCACGGTGCAGCGCGCCACCGTTCGGGCCACCGCCGCGGTGTCGCCGACGACCTTCGCCTCGCTGTGGGTGTACTCGCTGCACGTCGGCGACAAGGCCGACGACTACAAGCCGCTCGTCGGCTACGGCAGCCTCGGCCAGGGCCAGCGCCTCGCGGCCTTCGACAAGTCGGTTGCAGGCCTCGGCTCGGCCGTCGGTGGTGGCCGCGGTCTCTACGACTCGATCGCCGCGACGTACGCGCAGGCCAAGGGCTACTGGCGTCCGGGCTACACCAACTCCGTCGTGATCGTCACCGGCGGCCCGAACGAGGACGACTTCGGCCTGAACCTCGACCTGCTCAAGCAGCAGCTGTCGTCAGCCAAGGACCCGGCCCGGCCGGTCCGGCTCGTCGTCGTCGACATCGGCGGCAAGGCCGACGCCGGGGCGCTCAAGCAGGTCATCGCCATCACCGGCGGGCAGTACGTCGCGACGAACAGCCTCGATGACCTGCAGCCGGCCCTGACGTCCGCGCTCGGCGGCTGACCCGCCGGGCGCCGACCCGCGGCCGACGCCATCGGGCCGACTGGTGGGTGCGCGTCAGTGAAGCGAGCCGGCGTCCTCGAACGCGGCGTCGTGGCGCACCGTGCCGGCGTCCTCACCCTTGCGGGCCTTGAGGTCGCGACGCAGCTCGTTCGGCAGCGAGAAGAGCAGCGACTCCTCCGCGGCGATGACGGCCTCGACCTCGCCGTACCCGCGCTCGGCGAGCCACGACAGCACGTCGCGCACGAGCACCTCGGGCACACTGGCGCCCGACGTGACACCGACGGTCGTGACGCCCTCGAGCCACTCCTCCTGGATCTCGTCGGCGTAGTCGACGAGGTGCCCGGCGCGGGCGCCGTGCTCGAGGGCCACCTCGACGAGGCGGACCGAGTTCGAGGAGTTGCGCGAGCCGACGACGATCATCAGGTCGGTGTCCTTGGCCATCTGCTTGACGGCCAGCTGGCGGTTCTGGGTGGCGTAGCAGATGTCGTCCGAGGGCGGGCTCTGCAACGCGGGGAACTTCTCCTTGAGGCGCTTGACCGTCTCCATCGTCTCGTCGACCGACAGCGTGGTCTGCGAGAGCCAGACGACCTTCTCGGGGTCGCGGACCGTGACGTTGTCGACGTCGTCGGGGCCGTCGACGAGCGTGATGTGCTCGGGCGCCTCGCCGCTCGTGCCGACGACCTCCTCATGGCCCTCGTGGCCGATGAGCAGGATGTCGAACTCGTCGTTCGCGAACCGGACGGCCTCGCGGTGCACCTTCGTCACGAGCGGGCAGGTGGCGTCGATCGTCTTGAGGCTGCGGGCGCGGGCCTCCTCGTGGACGACGGGGGCCACGCCGTGGGCCGAGAAGATGACGGTGGCGCCCTCGGGCACCTCGTCGGTCTCGTCGACGAAGATCGCGCCGCGCTTCTCGAGGGTCGTGACGACGTGCTTGTTGTGCACGATCTGCTTGCGCACGTAGACGGGCGGGCCGTACAGCTCGAGGGCCTTCTCGACCGTGACGACGGCCCGGTCGACGCCCGCGCAGTAGCCGCGGGGCGCGGCGAGCAGGACCTTCTTGCTCGACGCGGCAGCGGCGTCGGGCACGTCGGTGCCGGTGGTCGGGGCGGGCGTCTCGGGGGTGGCGCTCATGGGCCCATCGTACGGGCCCCGTCGCGGGCGGCCCGAGCCACGAGGCGCCCGCAGCGCTCCAGCGTGGACGCGTCGGGGACGTCGTCGAGCAGGCCGCGCACCTTGGGCGTCGCGAAGGCGTGGTGCTCCGCCCCTGCGTCGGGGTCGAGGAGCACGCCGACCTGCCCGCCGAGGAAGTTGAGCCACACGGCGATCCCGCTCGCGAAGACCTCGGCGCCCTCGGGCAGCGCCACCCCGCCCGCCGCCCCGTAGGCGGCGGCGAGGCGCCCGAGCACCCCTTCGTCGGGGACGTGGTGGAGCAGGACCGTGCCCACCTCACGCGCAGGGTCGTGCGGCCCGGCGTCCTCCCAGTCGAGCAGCCACCGCCGCCCGTCGGGCTCGAGCAGCGTGTTGTTCGCCTTGAGGTCACGGTGGCAGCGCCGGGTCGGGCCGAGGGGCGTCGCCGAGGCCCAGGCCGCGAGGTCGGCGAGCTCGGCGGAGCGGCCGGCCAGCCGCGGCGCCCAGTCGGCGCCGGCATCCACGGCGCGGTCGGCGAGGGCCGCCCAGCCGACGTCGACCGTCGTGTAGAAGGGATGCACCTCCTCGCCCGCCCCGGGGGCGAGGTCGAGGGCGTGGACGCGCGCGCCGCAGCCGAGGACCCACTGCTGCGCGTCCTCGTCGGAGCCGGTCCGGCACGGCCCCCGGCGCGAACTCGTGGACGCGCCACGCGACGCCGTCCGGATCGTGGGCGACGACCTCGCCCGCCCGCGACCGCACCGGACGCGGGGCGGGCACGCCGACGCCGCAGGCCCGCTCGACGAGGTCGACCTCGCGCTCGGCGAGCGCTTGGGCCGCGTCGGGCGGGTTCTCCTGCCAGAAGGCCCGTTTCACCGCGAACGAACCGGACGTCGTGTCGAGCCGGTGCACGACGCCCATGGCCCCGCGCGCGACCCACCGGGACCCGGTCGGTGAGCCGACGTCGAAGGTGTCGGCGAGCCAGGTCGTCGCGTCCGTCCCGAGCGGTGTCGTCACCGGCTCGACGGTATGGAGGCGGTCATGTCGCCGCAACGCCTTATCGTTGCCCGCGTGAGCCTGCCGAACCCGCTGCCGGACAAGGCGGCCGACACCACCGCCGAGCAGCCCTGGCCGGTGCGCGTGCTCAGCCTCAAGATCAGCGACTACGTCAACCGGATGAGCCAGCTGTGGGTCGAGGGGCAGGTCGTGCAGTTCAACCCGCGCGGCGGCACCGCCTACCTGACCCTCCGCGACCCCGACGTCGACATGTCGCTGTCGGTGTCGGTGCCGATGAACGCCGTCAACGCCATGGCCGTACCGCTGGCGCAGGGCGCGCGCGTCGTGCTCCAGGCAAAGCCGACGTTCTGGACCAAGCGCGGCACCCTCCAGCTCGAGGCCCGGCAGATCCGCCCGGTCGGCATCGGCGACCTCCTCGCCCGCGTCGAGATCCTCAAGCGCACGCTCGCCGCCGAGGGCCTCTTCGACGCCGACCGCAAGCGTCCGATCCCGTTCCTGCCGCAGCGCGTCGGCCTCATCACCGGACGAGGCTCGGCCGCTGAGCGCGACGTGGTCGAGAACGCCCGGCGCCGTTGGCCCGCAGTGCGTTTCGAGCTGCGCGAGGTGGCGGTGCAGGGCGCCAGCGCCGTCACCGAGGTCGTCGCCGCGCTGCGCGAGCTCGACGCGCACCCCCACGTCGACGTCATCGTCGTGGCCCGTGGTGGCGGCGCCCTCGAGGAGCTGCTCCCCTTCTCCAACGAGGCGATGGTCCGCGCGGTCGCCGAGGCCCGCACCCCCGTCATCAGCGCCATCGGCCACGAGGTCGACCAGCCGCTGCTCGACCTCGTCGCCGACTGGCGCGCCTCCACCCCCACCGACGCCGGCAAGCGGGTCGTGCCGGACGCCGCCCACGAGCGCGGCACCGTCGACACCGGCCGCGAGCGCCTGCGCCGGGCCCTGTCCAGACGCCTGGAGCACGAGCGCTCGGGGCTGCGGGCGCTCGTCTCGCGCCCCGTCATGGCCGACCCGGTCGCTCTCGTGCGCCAGCGCCGCGTGGAGCTGACGTCCCTGCGGGAGCGGGCGGCGACGCGTCTCGAGGCGCGCCTGCACCGGGCGGCCGACGAGGCCGAGCACCTGCGTCGGCAGGTCGTCGCGCTCTCGCCGCAGTCGACGCTCGAGCGCGGCTACGCCGTCGTGCAGCACCGCGACGGCCGGGTCGTCATGGACCGCGACGACGTCGGCGTCGGCGAGCTGCTGCGCGTCCGCGTCGCCCGCGGCGACTTCGGCGTCCGGCCGGTCAGCACGGGCACCGAGGACGCCGCCACGACGCCGAAGAAGACGACGGCGCGCACGGTCGCCGGCAAGGCCCCTGCGACCAAGGCCACCGCAACCAGGGCCACCGCCGCGAAGACCGCTGCAGCAAAGACCGCGGAGACGAGGAAGCCGGCGGCGAAGACCACCGCACGCAGCGCCCCGGCCCGAAAGGCCGCGTCCACGAAGGCCGCGAAGGCCGCGACGAAGGCCACCCCCGAGGCGGATTCGGGACAGGCCCGGGCGACCCCGCACGTCGACGGCGACGTCGGCCCGACACCGTAGGGTGGCGCGCATGTCCGACGCATCCCCCACCGCCAGCACCGCCGACTTCCCCGACATCGCGGGGATGCGGTACGAGGACGCCCGCGAGGAGCTCGTCGGGATCGTCGCGCGGCTCGAGGCCGGTCAGGCCCCGCTCGAGGACTCGATGCACCTGTGGCGCCGGGGCGAGGCCCTGGCCGCGCACTGCGCGACGTGGCTCGACGGCGCCCAGGCCGAGATCGAGCAGGCCACCCGTGGCGGCGACGCCCCGGCTCCCGCACCGGGCAGCCCGCTGCACGCCGACGACGCCGTCTTCGACGACGAGTCCTGAGCGGCGGCCGCCCTACGCGTCAGGGCCCCGGCGTCAGGGTGCCGCTGCCGGCTGCACCGGGCGCATCGCCGCGACGAACGCCTTGAGCTCGTCCTCGGACGCGTTGCCCGAGGCGACGACGGTCGGCTGCGTCGCGCCGGTGCCGCGCACGACGTAGGCCACCTGGCCGGCGTCCGAGGCGGTGAACCGCTCGAAGCTGCGGCCCGACACCTGCACCGTGCCCGCGGCGTCGCCGTCGTTGACCGACCGGCGCAGCCAGCCGTCGGTCGGGTTGACGGCCTGCTTGAGGCTGATGTCCGCCCCATCCGGCGTCGTCCACACCGTCGTGAAGGTGCGGACCTTCTCGGTGCCGGGCGCGTACGACGCGACGGTCGGCACCCAGCCGGAGCCGAGGCCCTGCGGCAGCTCGACGGTCATCGCGGCCTGGGCCGCGACCTGACGGGCCTTGTCGAGCGCGTCGACAGCGGGCCGGTCGACGTGGTCGGTGCGCGGCACGATGGCCACGAGCGCGAGGACGAACAGGCCGATGACGAGCATCGAGCGCAGCATGTTGGGCAGCGTGCCCATCGAGTACCGGCTGCGCGGCGCGGCAGGCTCCTCCACCGGCTGCTGACCCGGCAGGTCGGTCGGCGAGGGGGTGGAGGTCGTGCTCATGCCCCCATCGTCCCCGACGCGCGGACGCCGTCCAAACGCGGGTCCGGCCACCGCTAGGCTGGCGCGGACTCGTTCTGCGCCGACGGAGGACCCGATGAAGCACAGCCAGCCCGATCGCAACCTCGCCCTCGAGCTGGTGAGGGTCACCGAGGCCGCCGCCATGGCCGGTGGCCGGTGGGTCGGCCGCGGTGAGAAGAACAAAGCCGACGGCGCCGCCGTCGAGGCGATGCGCGCCATGATCTCCACCGTCAGCATGCGCGGCGTCGTCGTCATCGGCGAGGGCGAGAAGGACAACGCCCCCATGCTCTTCAACGGCGAGCAGGTCGGCGACGGCACGGGTCCCGAGGTCGACGTCGCGGTCGACCCCATCGACGGCACGACGCTCACGGCCAAGGGCATGAACAACGCGGTCGCGGTCATGGCCGTCGCCAACCGGGGCGCCATGTACGACCCGTCGGCGGTGTTCTACATGGACAAGCTCGCGACGGGGCCCGAGGCGGCCGAGGTCGTCGACATCCGGCTGCCCGTCGCCGAGAACATCCGCCGGATCGCCAAGGCCAAGAAGGAGACCCCGGCCGACGTCACCGTCGTCATGCTCGACCGGCCACGCCACGAGGGCCTCGCCCAGCAGATCCGCGACACCGGCGCCCGCATCCGCTACATCGTCGACGGCGACGTCGCGGGCGCCGTCATGGCGGCCCGCCCCGGCACCGGTGTCGACCTGCTCCTCGGCATCGGTGGCACGCCGGAGGGGATCATCGCCGCCTGTGCCATCAAGTGCACCGGCGGTGTCATCCAGGGCAAGCTGTGGCCCAAGGACGACGACGAGCGCCAGAGGGCCCTCGACGCCGGCCACGACCTCGACCGGGTGCTGTCGACCGACGACCTCGTCGTCGGCGAGTGCTTCTTCGTGGCCACCGGCATCACCGACGGCGAGCTGCTGCGCGGAGTCCGCTACGGCGCCAAGTCGGCTCGGACCAACTCCCTCGTCATGCGCTCGCGCAGCGGCACGATCCGCACCATCGACAGCGAGCACCGTTTCGACCGTCCGGGCTGGTTCGGCAGCGCCGACATGGTCGACGCCTGAGGTGGCGCACGTGTCCGACGCCCGCACGCTCGTCGTCGGTGAGGCGCTCGTCGACGCCGTCACGACCCCCGACGGCACCACGGCCGAGCACGTCGGCGGCAGCCCCGCGAACGTCGCCTTCGGCCTGGCTGCCCTCGAGCACCCGGTCGACCTGGCCACGTGGATCGGTCACGACGCCCGTGGCGAGCGGATCGCCGCACACTGCGCCGAGCGCGGCGTCACCCTGACCGAGGGGTCCCGCGACGCCGCCACCACCTCGCTCGCGCACGCGACGCTCGACGCGTCGGGCGCGGCAACCTACGTCTTCGACCTCGAGTGGCACGTCGCGCCGGTGCCGAACCTGCAGGCCTACGGTCACGTGCACACCGGCAGCATCGCCGCCGTCATCGAGCCCGGCGGTCACGAGGTGCGCGCCGTGCTCGAGGCGGCCCGGGCCGCCGGTGCCACCGTCTCCTACGACCCCAACGCCCGCCCGACGCTGATGGGCGCCCCGGCCGACGCGCGGCGGGTCATCGAGGCCGCCGTCGCCCTGGCCGACGTCGTCAAGCTGTCCGACGAGGACGTCGAGTGGCTCTGCCCCGGCGAGTCCCTCGACGACGTCGTGCGCGGCTGGGGCGGGCTCGGCCCGGCCGTGGTCGTCGTGACGCGCGGCGGCCAGGGCGCCCTCGTGCGGGTCACGGCCACCGGCGAGCAGGTGTCGCTGCCCGCGCCGAGCGTCGACGTCGTCGACACCGTCGGCGCCGGGGACTCCTTCATGGCCGGGCTCGTCTCAGGCCTGCTCGACGCCGGCCTGCTCGGCGGAGCGGCGGCCCGCGAGCGGCTGCACGCCGCGACGTTGTCCGACGTGAGGCCGTCGGTCGAGCGCGCGCTGCTGACCGGGGCCCTGACGGTGCAGCGCGCGGGGGCGTTCGCGCCGACGAGATCCACGCTGCGATAGGACATTTCGGGCATTCGACAAACGCGCGGCAGTTCAGGCACCATTCTGCGCGAGCCGCCCGGTACCGTTGCTCGGTGGTTCACCCCGACGCCCCGGCACCGGGGCGTCCTCATGTGAGGAAACCCCGTGTCCAACCCGCCCCCTCCACGTCGCCCCCTCGGCCCGTACGAGCAGAGCCTTCTCGAGGGCCGAGCCGCCCGTAAGGCGCTCGAGGCCAAGCTGGCCCGCAGCCGTCGCATCCGGCGGATCGCCGTCGTGCTCGCCCTGGCGCTCGTGGTCGCCGGCGGCGGAGCCGGCGGGTTCATGTGGTGGCAGGGTCGCGACCAGGCGCCGGTCGCCGCGCTGACCGGCACCCCGGGCAAGTCCTGCCCCGAGCGCACGCCGGTCTCGCTGTGGGTGTCCGAGGCGGCGCAGCCCGCCGTCCTCGCGCTCGCCAAGGAGTACCAGGCCGACCCCGACTCGCCGTGCGTCGACTTCGTCGTGCGCAGCAAGACCCCGATCGAGGCGATGATCGGCCTCGGCCAGGGCCAGCCGAACCGCCCCGACGGGTGGATCCCCGACTCCGAGCGCTGGGTAGAGCGCGTCAACGAGTCCGCCAAGATCAACGCCAAGGTCGCCCGGCCCTTCGCCAAGAGCCCTCTCGTTATCGCCATGGACCCCGAGCGGGCCAAGGCACTCGACGGGCAGCCCTCGTGGCTCGAGCTCGTCGGCTCCGACTCCCCCATCCGGATGAGCGACCCGCGCTCGACGACCGCCGGCATGCTGACCCTGGCCTCGGCGCTGCCCCAGCTGAGCGCCGAGCAGGGCCGGGTCGTCATCCCCAAGCTCGCCAAGGGCGCGGCCGCCTCGATCGACGAGCTCTTCTCGACGTACAACGCCAAGCCCGAGGACGCGGGCTCGTTCCCCGTCGCCGAGGCCGACCTCATCGACCACAACCGGCTCTACCCCGACCACCGCATGGTGTCGGTGACCCCGAGCGAGGGGACGCCCGCGTTCGAGTTCTCCCTCATCAACGTCGCCACCGACCCCGTCAAGGCCCAGGCCGTGGAGATGCTCCGCACCTACCTCATGACGCCGGAGGCCGCCAAGATCCTCGCGCAGTACGGCATCCGCTCCAGCTCGGTGCCGGTGTCGATGCCGACGCCCACCGGCAGCATCGGCGACGTCAAGATCGGCCCGACCCCGGACGCCGCCACCGTGTCGGCCGCGACCGACACGTGGCAGTCGGCCACGACCGACTTCTCGCTCCTGTCGGTGTTCGACGTGTCGGGGTCGATGAACGACAAGGTGGGCGACAGCACGCGCGTCGCCATCACCCAGGAGGCCGCCGGCATCGCCCTGTCGGCCCTGCCGAAGACGACGAAGCTCGGCCTCTGGGTCTTCTCCATCGACAAGGGCGGCAAGGGCCAGGACTGGCGCGAGCTGGCCCCGATCGGCCCCCTCGACGACGACAACCACCGGGCGCAGGTCGCCACCGCGGCCGCCACCCTGTCGAAGAACGTCGGCGGTGGCACGGGCCTCTACGACACGATCTGGGCCGCCTACCAGAAGGCCAAGGCGCAGTACGACCCCGAGCGCGTCAACGCCGTCGTCATCCTCACCGACGGCCGCAACGACGACCCCAACGGCATCTCCCTCGAACAGCTCAAGGCCAACCTGCGCGCCGCGAGCGACCCGAACAAACCGATCGCCATCACGACGATCGGCATCGGGCCCGACGTCGACGCCACGGCGCTGACGGCGATCTCGAAGATGACCTACTCCGACTTCTACTCGGCGCCCACCCCAGCCGACATGACGACCGTGCTCGCGCGGGCGCTGTTCGACCACGACTGCAAGAACGGACGCTGCGTCTGAGTCCGCCCGACACACCGAAGGGGCCCCCACCGCGACTGCGGTGGGGGCCCCTTCGCATTCCACCGGCGCCTCGGTCCCGCACCGCGGCGCGGGACGGGGGTGTGGGTATGAGCGCGGTGCCCCATACGTCCCACCGAGCGCTCCGGCACCACCGACCGCAAGATCACGGTGCGATAGCAACGCTGGACCGCCTCCCTCCGTCACGGTAGGAATGGACTACGAAAACGTGACTCTGCTCACGTTGCTCGGTGGGGATCGACGGCACGACTCAACGACGAGGAGCGAGCATGACCGGTTTTCCGAGACGGGCCCTCACGACGGCGGGTGCGGTCGCGGCCGCGATGGCGCTGTTGTCCGGGTGCTTGCAGAACCCCAACGCCAGCGGTGGCGGCGGTGCCGGTGGCACGGGTAACGCGGTGGCGCAGGGAGGCAGCGCGCCCAACGACAAGGTCGTCACCATCCTCGGCGCCTTCGGCGGCGACGAGGAGAAGAACTTCAACGCCTCGCTCGCCAAGTTCGAGCAGGCGTCCGGCATCAAGGTGAACTACACGTCCGACCAGGACTTCACCACGACGATCAAGCAGAAGGTCCAGTCCGGCGACTCCCCCGACATCGGCCTGTTCCCGCAGCCCGGTGGCCTGCTCGAGTTCGCCGCCCAGGGCAAGATCCAGCCGATCGACACCTTCCTCGACTACGACCAGCTCAACCGCACCCTCATCAGTGGGTTCCTCGACGCCGGCCGCTACAAGGGACGCGTCTACGGCGCCCCGATGCGCATGGCCTTCAAGAGCATCCTCTGGTACCCGAAGGACGCCTGGACCAAGGCCGGTTACCCGACGCGGTTCAAGACCTTCCAGGACCTCCAGTCCCAGGTCGTCGACAAGGTGAAGGCGGGCGGCGTCTCACCGTGGTGCGAGGCGTGGGGCTCGGACCAGGCCACCGGCTGGGTCGGCACCGACTGGGTCGAGCAGCTGATGCTCTCGATGTACGGGCCGGACGTCTACGACGACTGGGTGGCCCACCGCATCCCGTTCAACGACCCCCGGGTCGTCAAGGCGTTCGACGAGGTCGGCAAGATCATCAAGGACGGCAACAACTCCTTCGGTGGCCCCAAGGGCATCCTCAACACCGCGTTCGGTGACGCCATGAACCCGGCGTTCCAGACCCCGCCCAAGTGCATGCTCCTGCGCCAGGGCAACTTCATCACGACCTTCCTGCCCAAGCCGGTCCAGGCCGACCTCGACAACAAGGTCGGCATCATGGTCTTCCCGCAGTGGCAGGGCGGCTACGACAGCCCCGTCGTCCTCGGTGGTGGCGACATCGCCGGGCTCTTCAACGGCGGCGACCCCGACGCCCAGAAGGTCATGCAGTTCCTGACCTCCGACAAGTTCGGTGCCGAGTGGGCCAAGGCCGGCGGGTGGCTCTCGCCGCACAAGACCTTCGACGCGAGCAACTACCCGGACAAGACCACCAAGGAGATCGCTGCCCTGGCCGGCGCCGCGAGCGCCCTGCGCTACGACGGCTCCGACAGCATGCCCAAGGCCGTCGGATCGGGCACGTTCTGGACCGAGATGGTCAAGTGGATGAACGGCCAGCCGACCCAGCAGACGGTCGACAACATCGAGAACTCCTGGCCGAAGTCATGACCGCCGACACCGCTTCCATCACGCAAGGAAGTCGGTCGCGACCGAGCGACCCTGAGGCCTCATTGCGGGCCAAGCCACTCAAGATCGCCCTCGGCCTGATCGGCATGGTCGTCGTGGTCTGGTTCCTCGGCAACCTGTTCCTCGCGTTCGGCTTCTACCCGCAGTGGTTCGGCAACAAGGTCATCATCGGCCTGCTGGCCATCATCGCCGGAGTCGGCGGCGCCGGGGCGATCTTCTTCTTCCTCAACATGTTCGTCGAGGGCCTGCCCTCGCGGCTGTCCGAGGGAGTGATCCCGTACGCCTTCCTGCTGCCGGCTCTGTTCTTCGTCGCACTCATGCTCATCTACCCGACGTTCCAGACCATCAACTACTCGTTCGCCAACGCCGACAGCACCGCCTATGTCGGCCTGCAGAACTACAAGACGATCTTCGGCGACAGCGAGTTCTGGAACTCGATCCTCAACAACATCCTGTGGCTCATCATCGTGCCGGCGGTCGTCGTCGGCTTCGGTGTCGGGGTCGCCGTCCTGTCCGACAAGCTGTCGGCGCTCGGGGAGAAGGTCGCCAAGAGCCTCGTGTTCATGCCGATGGCGATCTCCTTCGTCGGCGCCTCGGCCATCTGGGGCCTCGTCTACGCCTACAACAACCCGGGCGAGCCCCAGACCGGCCTGCTCAACGCGATCTGGACCGGCCTCGGCGGCGACCCGCAGACCTGGCTGCAGATCTCGACGGCCAAGCTCAACTCGCTCCTGCTCATGGTCATCCTCATCTGGCTGCAGGTCGGGTTTGCCATGGTCCTGCTGTCCTCGGCGATCAAGGGCGTGCCCGACGACACCATCGAGGCGGCGCGCATCGACGGCGCCACGGAGTTCCAGATCTTCTGGCGCGTCGTCGTCCCGCAGATCAAGGGCACGATCATCACGGTCTTCGTGACGGTGTTCATCCTCGTGCTCAAGGTCTTCGACATCGTCTACGTCACGACGAACGGCAACTACAACACCAACGTCATCGCGAACCTCTTCTTCAACAAGCTGTTCGCCGCGAGCGAGGCTGGTCAGGCCACGGCCATCGTCGTCGTCCTGCTCGTCGCGGTCATCCCGTTGATCTGGTACCAGATCAAGCACTTCAAGGACGAGGAGGCGAACCGATGAGCAGGCGACTCATGAAGGACGGGCGGCCGCTCAGCCCGTTCTCGATCGTCACGATGACGATCTTCGCGCTCCTCTGGACGATCCCGACCATCGGTCTGCTCGTCACCTCCTTCCGCACCCGCGACGACGCTGCGTCGTCGGGGTGGTGGACGGCCCTGTTCAACCCCGGTAGCGCCAACTGGACGACGAGCAACTACCAAGGCGTCTGGAGCGGGCAGGACTTCGCAACCGGCTTCATCAACAGCATCGTCGTGGCCATCCCCGCGACGGTCATCCCCATCATGTTCGCGGCGTTCGCGGCCTACGCCTTCACGTTCATGAACTTCCCGTTCAAGGAGTTCATCTTCCTGCTCATCATCGGCGTCATGGTCGTGCCCATCCAGGTGGCGTTCCAGCCGATGCTCAACATCCTGGGCCCGCGCGGCCTCGGCATCTCGGGCCAGTACATCGCCGTGTGGCTGTTGCACACCGGCTTCGGCATGCCGTTGTGCATCTACACGCTGCGCAACTACATGAGCACCCTGCCCAAGAGCGTCATCGAGTCGGCCAAGATCGACGGCTGCTCGCACTACCAGACGTTCTGGCGCCTCGTGTTCCCGATGTCGATCCCGGCCGTCGCGGCGTTCGCCACCCTGCAGTTCCTCTGGGTGTGGAACGACCTGCTCATCGCCAAGCTGTTCCTCAACAGCGGCAACACGACGGTCATCGTCAAGCTCCAGCAGCTGCTCGGCACACAGGGCCAGGGCGCGGAGCTGCTCACTGCCGGCGCGTTCATCACGATGATCGTCCCGCTCATCGTGTTCTTCGCCCTGCAGCGGTTCATGGTCCGCGGCATGACCTCCGGCGCCGTCAAGGGCTGAGGGCCCGCCCGGCACCACCTGCGCGACAGTCCCCTCCCGGCCATCACTAGGCTGGGAGGGGACTTTCGCGTCTGCGGCCGCCTCGCCGGCCCGTGCCGCAGGGTCCGGGCGCCACCCGCGGGGCGGCGCCGCAGCTGCAACCGACGCACCAAGGAGCTGTCGTGGCCGAGTTCGCCTACGAGGACCTGCTGCCCATCGGCGCCGACGAGACGCCGTACCGCCTCCTCACCACCGAGGGGGTGCGCACCGTCGAGGGGCCGGGAGGCCGCACCTTCCTCGAGGTCGACCCCGAGGCGCTGCGCCTGCTCACCGAGACCGCGATGCACGACATCGCGCACTACCTGCGACCCGGCCACCTGCAGCAGCTGCGCAACATCCTCGAGGACCCCGAGGCGAGCAACAACGACAAGTTCGTCGCCCTTGACCTGCTCAAGAACGCCAACATCGCCGCCGGCGGCGTGCTGCCGATGTGCCAGGACACCGGCACCGCCATCGTCATGGGCAAGCGGGGTCAGCACGTGCTCACCGGGGGCACCGACGAGCGGGCCGTCGCCGAGGGCGTGTACGACGCGTACACGCGGCTCAACCTGCGCTACTCGCAGATGGCACCGCTGACGACGTGGGAGGAGAAGAACACCGGCTCGAACCTCCCCGCGCAGATCGAGCTCTACGCCGACACGCTGCCGGGGCACGAGACGTCGTACAAGTTCCTCTTCATGGCCAAGGGCGGCGGGTCGGCGAACAAGAGCTTCCTCTACCAGGAGACGAAGGCCATCCTCAACGAGGAGGCCATGATGCGCTTCCTCGACGAGAAGCTCCGCTCCCTCGGCACCGCGGCGTGCCCGCCCTACCACCTGGCGATCGTCATCGGCGGTACGAGCGCCGAGTTCGCCCTGAAGACAGCCAAGTACGCGTCCGCCAAGTACCTCGACACCCTGCCCAAGACCGGCTCGATGACGGCGCACGCGTTCCGCGACACCGAGCTCGAGGAGAAGGTGCTCGAGCTGACCCGCGAGTTCGGCATCGGCGCACAGTTCGGCGGCAAGTACTTCTGCCACGACGTCCGCGTCGTGCGCCTGCCCCGCCACGGAGCGTCGCTGCCCGTGGCCATCGCCGTGTCATGCTCGGCCGACCGCCAGGCGCTCGGCAAGATCACGCCAGAGGGTGTCTTCATCGAGCAGCTCGAGACCGACCCGGCCCGCTTCCTCCCCGACGCCGGCTCGGTCGACCTCGGCGAGCACGAGGACGACGCCGTCGGCGTCAGCTCGACGAGCCGCAACGTCGTCGTCAAGGTCGACCTCAACCAGCCGATGGACGACATCCTCGCCGAGCTGAGCCGGCACCCGGTCAAGACGCGCCTGTCGCTCAGCGGCCCACTCGTCGTGGCCCGCGACATCGCGCACGCCAAGATCAAGGAACGCCTCGACGCCGGCGAGGGCATGCCGCAGTACCTCAAGGACCACCCCGTGTACTACGCCGGTCCGGCCAAGACTCCCGAGGGCATGCCCTCGGGGTCCTTCGGCCCGACGACGGCCGGCCGGATGGACAGCTACGTCGACCAGTTCCAGGCGGCCGGCGGCAGCAAGGTCATGCTCGCCAAGGGCAACCGCAGCAAGCAGGTCACCGACGCGTGCCACGAGCACGGCGGCTTCTACCTCGGCTCGATCGGCGGTCCGGCCGCGCGCCTGGCCCAGGACTGCATCAAGCACGTCGAGGTCCTCGAGTACGAGGAGCTCGGCATGGAGGCGGTGTGGAAGATCGACGTCGAGGACTTCCCGGCCTTCATCGTCGTCGACGACAAGGGCAACGACTTCTTCGCCGAGGTGAGCAAGCCGGTGGCCTTCACCATCGCCAAGCGCCCCGGCCTCGAGTGAACGAGGAGACAACTGCAGTGACCGAGAACGCTTCCGCCCCAAAGGGTTTCGAGGACCTCGTCGCGGCCAACCGCGAGTACGCCGACAACTTCGACATGGCCGGCTTCGACGGCATCGCCCGCGCGGGCGTCGCCATCGTCACGTGCATGGACTCGCGCATCGCCCCGCTGCAGCTCGTGGGCCTCAAGCCCGGCGACGCGAAGATCTTCCGCAACCCCGGCGGACGCGTCGGCTCCGACGCGCTCGAGGCGCTCGTGCTCGCGACGCACCTGCTCGGCGTCGAGCGCATCCTCGTCGTGCCGCACACCCGGTGCGCCATGGCCTCGAACACCGAGGCCGAGCTGCGCGAGCGGGTCGGCGCGAGCGCTGGCGAGGACGCCTCGTGGATGCACTTCCACGCCATCGCCGACCAGGAGCGGGCCCTGCGCGAGGACCTCGCCCGGGTGCGCGCCCACCCCCTCATCGCCGCGGGCACGCAGGTCGCCGGCTTCATCTACGACGTCGACACCGGCCTGCTGCGCCACGTCGCCTGACGCGTCAGGCGACGTCCCGCTCGCGGGTGCTCCACACGTGGTGGGCCACGGCGGCCGCGAGCACGAGACCGGTGACGAGCACGGTGACACCGACCGGTGGCGCCACCGCCGCGACGGCGAGCACGAGCAGGCCCACGCCGACGCCGACACGTCGCTCGGCGGCCGGCGCCCCGGCCATCGAGTGCATGGCGGTCAGGCACCACACGTACACGGCGACGGCGCCGGTGAGGGCCAGACCGACGACACGGGCCGACGCCTGCGCCTCGCCCTGCAAGACGTCCACCGCGGCCGCGAGTCCCGCACCCGTCGCCGCCACTGACGCGAACACGAGGTAGTGCCCGTAGCCGGTGAGGAAGACGCTGGCGATGGATCCCTCGAACAGGCCGGCGTGCTCGCGCTTGAAGTAGAGCCACCACATCGAGAAGACGATGAGCAGGCCGCCGACGACGAGCGCGACCAGGCCCACTGCCGCACCGGTGGCCAGCGCTCCCTGCACGGCCTGCACCGACGCGAGGACGACCTCCCCGAGCACGATGAGCGTCAGCAGGGCGTAGCGCTCGGCGATGTGGTGCGGGTGGAACGGCGTGATGCCGCTCCGCTCGGCGACGACCGGCACGAGCAGCTCGAGAACGACGAGGGCGAAGAACGTCACCAGGAGCGCCGTGCGGTCCTGGATGAGGAGCCGGGCGATCCACAGCACCTGCACGGCGGAGATGCCCACGGCGTAGGTCAGCGCGGTGCGCCGGCCCTCCGGATGGCTCCGGGCGGCGCGCAGCCACATCGCGACCATGGCGAACCGCATCAGCGCGTAGCCGCCGACGACGAGCCCCGACTGCTCGGTGAGGAAGAGCTCGGGGATGCCGGCGGCGAGCATGAGCGACCCGGCCATGATCGCGAACGTCAGGAGCCGGTAGGGCACGTCGTCGCAGTCGTAGGACGAGGCGAACCACGTGTAGTTCATCCACGCCCACCAGATGGCGAAGAACACCATGACGAAGTTGACGAGCTCGCCGAGGTGTCCGGCAGCAAGTCCGTGGTGCCACTGCGCCGCGGCGCTGGCGATGGCGACGACGAAGACGAGGTCGAAGAACAGCTCGAGCGGCGTCGCGACGCGGTGCTCCTCGTGCGGGTCCCGAGGCTGCATGCGTCGCGAGAGCGGCACGACGTTGACGTGGCTCACGACCCGAGTCTGCCAGCAGCCCTTCAGCCGAGGCCGCGACGCTCGAGGAGGTGGCGGATGTCGGCCTCGGCGCCACGGAACTCCCGGTAGGAGGCGAGCGGGTCGACCGACCCGCCGATGCCGACGACGTACCGGCGGTAGCGGTCACCGTTGTCGCGGGAGAGGCCCCCGTTCTCGCGGAACCACGCCACGGTGTCGGCGTCGAGCACCTCGCTCCAGATGTAGGCGTAGTACTGCGCGTCGTAGGCGTAGGAGAACGTGTGCGCGAAGTACGTCGACCGGTAGCGCGGCGGCACGAGCGGGTGCGCGAGCCCGACCCTCGCCAGGGCCTGCGCCTCGAACGCCTCGACGTCGGTGACCGCCTCCGCCTGCTCGACCGTCAGCGCGTGCCAGGCCTGGTCGAGCAGCGCGGCCGCGAGGTACTCCCCCGTGGCGAACCCCTCGCCCCACGACTGCGCGGAGACGAGCCGGTCGACGAGGTCCTGGGGCAG
This sequence comes from Intrasporangium zincisolvens, assembly GCF_034724055.1. Lineage (NCBI taxonomy): Bacteria > Bacillati > Actinomycetota > Actinomycetes > Micrococcales > Intrasporangiaceae > Intrasporangium > Intrasporangium zincisolvens. The sequence goes on along the minus strand of NZ_JAWIIL010000002.1, from coordinate 166,280 downwards.
ACGCTCCCCCGTCTCGTGGTGCACCGCATAGCTGCCGAGCACCTCGGGCCAGAGCATCCACATCTCGTTGACCTGGCTCGGGTACTCGACGAAGTCGCGGAACACGCGGGTGCCCGCGAAGTGCGGGTAGGTGACGCGGGCGAGCAGTCCGTGGATCGCGTGCCCGAACTCGTGGAAGAAGGTGCGGGTCTCGTCGTAGGTCAGCAGGGTCGGCTCGCCGGCGCCCGGCTTGGGCACGTTGAGGTTGTTGACGACGACGGCGTTCGGCTGGCCGAGCAGGGTGTTCTGGTGGACGAGGCTGTTCATCCACGCGCCACCCTTCTTCGTGTCGCGCGTGTAGAGGTCGAGCAGGTAGAGGCCGAACGGTGTGCCGTCGGCATCGTGCACCTCGAAGACGCGGACGTCGGGGTGGTAGCCGACGAGGTCGTCGCGCTCGTGGAAGGTGAGGCCGTAGAGCCGCTCGGCGGCGAGGAAGATGCCGTCCTGCAGCACCCGCTCGGCCTCGAAGTACGGACGCATCTCGGCGAGGTCGACGTCGTAGGTCGACGCGCGAACCCGCTCCGACCAGAACTCCCAGTCGTGCGCCTCCACCAGATGCCCGGCCTCCCGCTCGAGCAGCTCGCGCTCCCGCTCGATGTTGCGGGCGGCGGCGGGCGCGAGCCTGCCGAGCAGCTCCATGACGCGCTCGGGCGAACGCGCCGTGGAGGCGGCCAGGGTCGCGGCGGCGTGGGTGTCGTAGCCGAGCAGCCGCGCCCGCTGCGCCCGCAGCCGCACGATCTGCAGGACGAGGTCCGTGGTGTCGTCGGCGTTGCCACGGTTGCCGCGGCTCGTCTGCGCGACCTGGATGCGGCGGCGCAGGTCGCGGTCGGTCAGCGAGGTCAGGTGCGGGTGGCTCGTCGGCAGCACGAGCGTGATGAGCCAGGCACCGTCGTGGCCGTGCTCGCGGGCCGCCTCGGCCGCGGCCGAGATCTCGCCTGCGGTGAGGCCGTCGAGGTGCGCGGCGTCCTCGACGAGCACGGCGAGGTCGTTGGAGTCGGACAGCAGCTGCTTCTCGAAGCGCGTGTTCAACGTCGCGAGCCGGCCGTTGAGGTCGCGCAGTCGGCCCTTGGCCTCCTCGTCGAGGCCGGCACCGGCGACGGTCATCTCGGTCAGGTGCCGCTCGACGAGCCGGCGTGACTCGTCGTCGAGGGACGCCATGGCGTCCGCGTCGTCGTGCACGGCCCGGATGCGCGCGAAGAGGCGCGGGTCGAGCCGGACCGCGTCGCCGTGGGCGGTGAGCCGCGGCGCGTACTCCTCCTCGAGCGCCTGCATGGCGTCGGTGGCGAGAGAGCTCGACGTGCCGAAGAAGGCGAGGCTGACCCGGCTCAGCAGCCGGCCCGAGCGCTCGAGCGCGACGACGGTGTTCTCGAAGGTCGGCGGCTCGACGCTGCCGGCGATCGCCTCCACCTCGTCGCGGTGCTGCGCCATACCGGCGTCGAAGCCCGGGCCGTAGTGCTCGACGCGGATCTGTGCGAACGGCGGGAGCGAGAACGGCAGCGTGCTCGGGGCGAGCAGCGGGTTGGCGTCGGTGGTGGTGGCGGGCTCGCTGGTGGCGTCGGGCATGACGCGACCCTACGCAGCACGCCCCGCCGGGGCATCCCGTTTGTCGACGCGACGCGTCAGAGGCTGAGCTCGGCCTTGACGACCCCGACGAGGCGGTCGGCCAGCAGCCGGGCCTGGTCGCCGTCGGCGGCCTCGACCATGACGCGCACCACCGGCTCGGTGCCCGACTTGCGCAGCAGGACGCGACCGGTGCTGCCGAGCTCGCCCTCGGCCACGCGCACCGCCTCGGCGACGACGGAGTTGGCCTCGAGGGCCGACTTGTCGACGTCCTTGACGTTGACGAGGACCTGCGGGAAGTGCGACATCACCGTGGCGAGGTCGGACAGCGGGCGCCCGCTGGCCGCGACGCGTGAGGCGAGCATGAGGCCGGTCAGGGTGCCGTCGCCGGTGGTGCCGTGCTCGAGCATGACGACGTGGCCGGACTGCTCGCCGCCGAGGACGTAGCCGCCCTCCTTCATCCCCTCGAGGACGTAGCGGTCGCCGACGGCGGTCTGCACGACGCTGATGCCGGCGTCGGCGAGGGCGTGGATCATGCCGAGGTTGCTCATGACGGTCGCGACGAGGGTGTCGCCGCGCAGGACGCCCTGCTCCTTCATGGCCAGGGCGAGGATCGCCATGATCTGGTCGCCGTCGACCTCGCGGCCCGCGGCGTCGACGGCGAGGCAGCGGTCGGCGTCGCCGTCGAGGGCGATCCCGAGGTCGGCGCCGGCCTCGAGGACGGCCGCCTTGAGGGCGTCGGTGTGGGTGGAGCCGAAGCCGTCGTTGATGTTGATGCCGTCGGGCTCGCAGCCGATCGTCGTGACGGTGGCGCCGGCCTCGCGGAAGACGCGGGGGGCCACCTCCGACGCGGCCCCGTGGGCGGCGTCGATGACGACGTGCAGGCCCTCGAGGCGGTGCGGCAGGACGGACAGCAGGTGGCGCACGTAACGGTCGGCGCCGTCCTCGAGCACGGTGATCCGGCCCACGGCGCCCCCGACGGGGCGCTGCCAGTCGGCGCGCAGGCGCGCCTCGATGCGGTCCTCCAGATCGTCGGCGAGCTTGTGCCCGCCCCGGGCGAAGAACTTCAGGCCGTTGTCGGGCATCGGGTTGTGCGAGGCCGACAGCATGGCGCCGAGGTCGGCGTCCTGCTCGGCGACGAGGTACGCGATGGCCGGCGTCGGCAGCACGCCGGCGTCGCGCACGTCGACGCCCGCCGACGCGAGCCCGGCGATGGTCGCCGCTGCGAGGAACTCACCCGACGCGCGGGGGTCGCGCCCGACGACGGCCACGGGCCGGTGTCCGTTGAACTCCCCGACCTCGCCGAGCACGTGCGCGGCCGCGACCGACAGGTCGAGGGCCAGCTCGGCGGTGATGTCCTGGTTGGCGATGCCACGGACGCCGTCCGTGCCGAAGAGTCGAGCCACGCGTTGTGCCTTCCCGGTCGGGTGGCCCACGGGCCGACCCAGGTCATGTGCTCGCACGACGATACCGCCAGTACCCGTCGACCACCGCACGAGGCGGGCGGGGCCGGTTCATCCCGCTTGCGGACGGTACACCCCTGTCCGGACCGGGAGGAAGTGGCAGGGAACTGGCAGCCGGCTCCCACCACTTTCACAGACGAGCGCCACGACGATGTCCGACATCCCGCCACCCCCCGGGAGTTCCCTGTGAAAGGACCCGCATGAGCACTCGACGTTCCCGTCGCCTCTCGGTCGCCGTCGCCGCCTCGGCAGCCGCGCTCGCCCTCGGCACGGCCTTCGGCGCCACGAGCGCGACCGCGAGCAGCCCCGACGCCGCGCCCGCCGCGCCCGCCGCGTCCGCCACGTCCGCCACGTCCGGCGGTGTCACCAACCCGTACTCCCCCGCCTACGGTCACCCGTACCGCCACGGCAGCGTGCCGACGCGTGAGCTCAACACCCAGATGCACCGCTGGGAGGCCCAGACCAAGGGCGCGAAGCCGGCAGCGAGCAAGACGCTCTCCTACGGCGGCGGCGTCGACGGCACCGGGGTCACGAGCGGCACCCCGAAGGTCTACCTCGTCTTCTGGGGCAGCCAGTGGGGCACCCAGGGCTCCGACGCGTCGGGCAACCTCACCTTCACCGGCGACCCGAAGACGGGTGCGCCCCTCGTCCAGAAGCTCTTCAAGGGCCTGGGCACGAACGGCGAGGCGTGGAGCGGCGTCATGACGCAGTACTGCGACGGACCGCTCGTGGCCAAGGGCGCCACGTCGTGCCCGGCCGGCTCGGCCCACGTCGGCTACCCGACCGGCGGCAACCTCGCCGGCGTCTGGTACGACCCGTCGACCGCAGCCCCGTCCTCGGCGACCGCCAAGCAGCTCGGCGACGAGGCCGTCAAGGCAGCCGGGCACTTCGGCAACACGACCGCGGCGAGCAACCGGTACGCCCAGTACGTCGTGCTCTCCCCCACGGGCACCCACCCGGACGGCTTCAACACCGCGTCGGGCAACTTCTGCGCGTGGCACGACTACAACGGTGACCCGTACGTCGGTTCGGCCTCGGCCTACGGCGACATCGCCTTCACGAACATGCCCTACGTCATGGACATGGGCACCAGCTGCGGGCAGAACTTCGTCAACGCGGGCGCTGTCGGCACCGACGACGGCTACTCCATGGTCGAGGGCCACGAGTACGCCGAGACGATCACCGACCAGAACCCGGCCGGTGGCTGGACGAACACGACCTCGCGCACCTACTCCGGCCAGGAGAACGCCGACGAGTGCGCCTGGATCTCGCCGGGCTCGGCGGGCGGCGCGGGCAACGTGTCGACGGCGCAGGGCTCCTTCGCCATGCAGGCGACGTGGTCCAACGACACGAACCGCTGCGACCTGTCGCACGCGACCGTGAGCTGACGCGTCGCGCCCACACGAGGGGCACGGAACGTACGACGAAGGCCCCCGAGCGGTGCTCGGGGGCCTTCGGGCGTGACGCGGGCGCCCGGGTGGGCGCGACGGGTCAGCGCTTGCTGTACTGCGGCGCCTTGCGGGCCTTCTTGAGACCGGCCTTCTTGCGCTCCGGGACGCGGGCGTCGCGGGTCAGGAAGCCGGCCTTCTTCAGGGCCGGGCGGTTGAGCTCGGAGTCGACCTCGTTGAGCGAGCGGGCCACGCCGAGGCGGACCGCGCCGGCCTGGCCGGAGGGGCCGCCGCCGTGGACGCGCACGAGGACGTCGTAGGAGCCCTCGAGCTCGAGGATGGTCAGCGGCTCGCGGACGATCTGCTGGTGCACCTTGTTCGGGAAGTAGTCCTCGAGGGCGCGGCCGTTGATCTTCCACTCGCCGGTGCCCGGCACGATGCGGACGCGGGCGATGGCCTGCTTGCGGCGGCCGGTGGCCGCGCCGGGCGTCGAGACCTGGCGGGCGCGCTTGGCCTCGCCGGACGCCGAGGCGTCGGACTCGGAGGTGTACTCGGTGAGCTCGGGCTCGTCGGTGTCGAGCACGCCCTCGTTGATGATGTCAGTCACGGTGTCTGTTCGCTTTCTACGCAGCAGCGGCGGCGCCGGGCCTTACTGCGCGACCTGGGTGATCTCGAAGGGGACGGGCTGCTGGGCCGCGTGCGGGTGCTCGGCACCGCGGTAGACCTTGAGCTTGGACAGCTGCTGGCGGGCCAGCGAGTTCTTCGGGAGCATGCCCCGGATCGCCTTCTCGACGGCCTTCTCCGGGCTCTTGGCGAGCAGCTCGGTGTAGGACGTGGAGCGCAGGCCGCCCGGGAAGCCCGAGTGGCGGTAGGCCTTCTTCTGCTCGAGCTTGGCGCCGGTGAGGGCGACCTTGTCGGCGTTGATGATGATGACGAAGTCACCGGTGTCGACGTGCGGCGCGAACTGCGGCTTGTGCTTGCCCCGCAGCAGGATCGCAGCCTGGCTCGCGAGGCGACCGAGCACGACGTCGGTCGCGTCGATGACGTGCCACGTGCGAGTGACCTCGCCGGGCTTCGGGGTGTACGTACGCAATGGAGTCTGCCTTCTCGCTTCAAACGATGGATGCGTGCCGCCGGGGCGATGACCCTGCGGTCCAGCACAACAGTCATCCAGTTTACGGAGGAGGCGGCTTGCGGCCAAATCGTCGCACCGACCCCCTGAAACCTGCTCTGACCTGCGGCGATGCACCACTTCCGGCTTCGTGCAGAACTCTTGTGCAAACAGATTGTGCAAAGGTAGTGTGCACACTATGGCTGCACACCCCCCGACGCCGGACAACATCTGGCTCACCCCGGAGAGCCTCCGCGTCCTGGCCCATCCCCTGCGCTCACGGCTCCTCGGAGCGTTGCGGCGCAGCGGTCCGGCCACGGCCACCGACCTCGCCAACGCCCTCGGCACCAACTCCGGGGCCACGAGCTACCACCTGCGCAAGCTCGAGTCGGTCGGCCTCGTCGAGGACACCGGCGACGGCGAGGGCAAGCGCCGCCTCTGGCGCGCCGGCTCGGAGTTCCACTCGTGGCACCCGAGCGACTTCGAGGGCGACGAGGACTCCGAGACCGCCCTCAACTGGCTGACCCGCGACTACGCGCGGCACTTCTCCGAGCAGTACGACCGCTGGCTCGACGTGTCGATGACCTGGCCCCCCGCCTGGCAGGACGCCTGCGGCTCGAGCGACGCCGCGGTGCTCGTCACGCCGGAGGCGCTCGAGGAGCTGCGGGAGGAGATGTGGGACCTCATCGAGCGCTACCGCCGCGTCGGCCAGGGCAACCCGAGCGCGCGTCGTGTGGCCGTCTACGCCTTCGCCTACCCCATCGACCTCGACCGTCCGCCCGGCGGCACGAGCGGCGGCACGAGCGGCGGCACGAGCGGCGGCACGAGCGGCGGCACGAGCGGCGGCACGAGCGGCGACGCGTCGGCGGAGCGAGGCCGTCGATGAGCGCCGCCCGACAGGCGGTGCTGTCCCCCACCGCTGCCCGACGCGTCTTCCTCGCGCTGACCCTGACCCGCTGGTTCCCCGTCGGCCTCGTCGTCGGCCTGCTGACCCTGTGGCAGCTCGAGCGGGGCCTCACCGTGGCGCAGGCCCTGACGGCCTCGTCGGCCGCCGGGCTGACGATCTTCCTGCTCGAGCTGCCGACGAGCGGGTTCGCCGACGCGTTCGGCCGCAAACCGGTCTTCGTCGTGTCGGCGGTCGTCAACGTCGTCGCGAGCGCCCTGCTGCTGGCCGCCCACACGTACTGGATGTTCCTGCTCGCGGCGGTCCTCACCGGCGTCTTCCGCGCCCTCGACTCCGGCCCGCTCGAGGCCTGGTTCGTCGACACCGTCCACGCCAGCACGCCCGGCGCCGACGTCGACGGAGCGCTCGCCGCCCAGGGCACCGTCCTCGGCGGCGGCATCGCCGCCGGGGCGCTCCTGTCGGGCGGCCTCGTGTGGTGGCACCCGTTCGCCGGCGCCTCCGCCCTCGTACTTCCGGTGGCCGTGTTCGTCGTGCTCAACGTCGTGCACCTCCTCGCCGTGCTCGTCCTGCTGCGCGAGCCCCCGTCGAGCGAGCACGTCGACGCCACCGGCCTGCGACGCGCCATCGCCTCGACTCGGGAGGCGCCGGTCGTCGTCCGCGAGGGGCTCGGCATGCTGCGCGCCAACCGGGTGCTGCGCGGGATCGTCCTCGTCGAGGTGTTCTGGTCGATCGCGATGATCGTCTTCGAGACCTTCCAGCCGATCCGCCTGGCCGAGCTCGTCGGCGGTGAGGAGCGCGCCGGCGCCATCATGGGCCCGGTCGCGGCGGCCGGGTGGGCGATCTTCGCCGTCGGGGCGGCGCTGTCCGGATGGTCGAGCCGGCGCATCGGCGTGGCCCGCACCGCGATCCTCGCGCGCATCCTCAACGGCCTCGGCGCCGTCGTCATGGGCCTGGTCGCCGGGCCGGCCGCGCTCGTCGCGGCCTACGCGGTCACCTACCTGCTGCACGGGTCGGCCGGTCCGGCGCACTCGACGCTGCTCCACCGGGAGGCGCAGGCCCGCAACCGGGCGACGGTCCTGTCGATGAACTCCATGGTCGCCTCGGCCGCCTTCGCCGTCGGCGCGTCGGCCATGGGCGTGCTCGCGGACGCGACCTCGACCCAGGTCGCGATGGTCTGCGCCGGTGCCGTGAGCATGGTCGGCGCCGTGTTCTACCGAGCGGCCCGACGCGCCGAGGTCGAGCGCGCCACCGCACCCGCGGCGGCCGATGCGCCCACCGACTCCCGTGCGTCCACCGACCCGCTCGACTCCCCCGACGCAGACACTGCCGCGTCGGCCCGCCTCACCTCCCCCATCGAGTGAGCACCCCGTCACACCAGCCACACGAAGACGTGTGACGCGTGGGACGGAGCGCTCACTCGATGGAGGGAAGGTGGGAGGCGTGAGGCGCGTGGGGCGGTGTGCTCACTCGATGAAGAGGCGTCGGGCGTCGGTGTCGGATGTCGGACCGAGCGGCCGCTCGGGTCAGGCGGGCGGGGCGGTGAGGTCGTCGAGCTCGGCGAGGTCGTCGGCGCTCGGGTCCCAGCCGCCGGCGCGGACGTTGTCGAGCACCTGCTCGGGACGCGTCGCGCCCGCGATGACCGACGCGACGGCCGGCTGCGCGGCCAGGCCACCGATGGCGACGTCGATGAGCCGGAGGTCGCGGCGGGCTGCGAACGCCTCGAGGGCCTCGACGGTGTCCCAGTCGGCGCCGGCGAGCCGCTCGGCGCTGCCGGCCAGTCGGGTGCCCTCGGGGGCGGCCTCACCGCGTCGGTACTTGCCGGTGAGCAGGCCGCTCGCGAGCGGGAAGAACGGCAGCAGGCCGACCCCGACGTGCTCGCACGCGGGCACGAGCTCGTCCTCGACGTCGCGCTCGAGCAGCGAGTACTCGTTCTGGGCCGACACGAACGGCGTCGTGCCGGCGGCGCGGGCGGTCCAGTCGGCGTCGACGACCTGCCAGCCGGTGAAGTTGCTGCTGCCGATGTAGCGCACCTTGCCCTCGCGGACGAGCTCGTCGAGGGCGGCGAGGGTCTCCTCGATCGGTGTGACGGGGTCCGGGCGGTGCAGCTGGTAGAGGTCGATCCAGTCGGTGCCGAGGCGGCGCAGGCTCGCCTCGACGGCCTTGCGGACGTACCGCCGCGAGCCACGCACGCCCCAGTCGGGCCCGTTCGAGCCCTGCATGTCCATACCGAACTTCGTCGCGACGACGACGTTCTCGCGCTCGGCGCCGAGCGCGAGCCCGAGCATCTCCTCGCTCGCCCCCTGACCGTAGATGTCGGCCGTGTCGAAGAGGGTCACGCCGGCGTCGATCGCCGTGCGCACGACGGCGTTCGTCGCCTCCTGGTCGATGCGGCGGCCGAAGTTGTTGCAGCCGAGGCCCACCGTCGAGACGGTGAGGCCGCTGTCGCCGAGCTGTCGGTACGTCATGTCGGTCACCGGTCCAACGTAGACCCGCCCCGACGCGTCCGGCTCGAGGGTGGGCAGGCAGGACCTGTCAATGGGCCGTCGGACGCACGGGCCCCGGGGAGAGCACGTCTCCCCGGGGCCCGTCGTCGTGCGGCCGGACCGTCCTTCAGTGCGCCTGGACGAACACGGCCACGGTGCGGGCCGGGACGGTGAGCGTCGACGTCCCGGCGTTCCACGTCGACTGCTTGACGACCGCGTCGGCCCCACCCGCCTGCACCGGGCTCAGCGTCAGCGCGCCGGTGAGCCCGGGCACCTTCTGCGACACGGCGTCCGGCGTCGCGTTGAACACGACGACGAGGCCGTCCAGGCGCGGGTCGACGTCGGCGCCCTTCGTGTCGTCGACGCGCATGACGACGACGCCGGCGTGGGCGTCGGCCGTGCCCGACACGGGGAACGACACCTTCGACTCGATGGCCGAGGCGGAGCCCAGGCGGAACAGCGGGCTGCTGAACCGCAGGCGCAGCAGGTCCTGCGCCATGGCGCTCGCCTTCTGCACGTCGCCCGCGGCCGGCTTGAGGGCCGGGCTCGCGAGGAGCGGCTTCATGTACGACCACTTGTTCGAGTTCGGGCCCTCGGGCGGCAGCCCGTGCCCGAAGCCGTTGTCCGCGCCGGTCCAGTCGAGGCGGTTGAACCAGTCGCCGCTGTCGTAGGAGTCGCGGTCGAGCGACTTGCTGCGCAGCAGGTCGGCGCCGGCGTGCCAGAACGAGGGCGTCTGTGCCAGAGCGGTGGTCGCGAGCGACAGGGTGTTCATGCGCACCCGGTCGGTCATCGAGGTCGCCACCGGCAGCTTGTACGTCAGCGCGTCGAAGAGCGTCTCGTTGTCGTGCGCGTCGACGTAGCTGACGACCTCGTCGGGCTGGTCGGCATAGCCGGCCGGCGCCCCGTTGTAGTCGACCTTGTCACCCCGCACGACCTGCCCGCTCTCCTGGCTGCGGAACTCGAACGCCCGCAGGTTGCCGGCGAGGCCGAGCTGCACGAGGTCGGTGTCGTGCGCCAGACGCGTCGCGGCACCGTCGTTGACGGCCGCCCCGTTCGGGTCGGTCGACTCGCCCGAGCCGAAGCCCTGACGGCGCGGGTCCTCGTCGAACGGGCCACCACCGCGGACGGCGTCGCGCAGCCGGTCGCTGAAGGTGCCGATGCCGGTGCCGCCGAGCTGGCCCTGGGTGGCCTGGGTGAAGCGCGCGTTGTTCGCGACCTCGCCGAAGTTCCAGCCCTCGCCGTAGAGGTAGATCGCCTTGCCGTCGACGCCGTCCTTGGCCGTCGTCAGGGCATCGAGCGCCGAGCGAACCGCGAGCATGTTGTCGCGGCTGGCGTGGCCCATGAGGTCGAAGCGGAAGCCGTCGACCTTGTAGTTGCGCGCCCACGAGACGACCGAGTCGACCATGAGCTTCTGGCCCATCGCGTGCTCGGTGGCGACGTTCTGGCAGCACGACGACGTCTCGACGGCGCCGGTCGCATTGAGCCGGTGGTAGTAGCCCGGCACGACCTTGTCGAGCACCGACTGGTCGGCCTGGCCCGAGGCCGACGTGTGGTTGAAGACCTGGTCGAGCACGACCCGCAGGCCGTCCTGGTGCAGCGCGCCCACCATGGTGCGGAACTGCGAGATGCGCTGCCCGCCGTCGGCGGCCTGGGTGCTCGAGGCGTACGAGCCGTCCGGGACGCTCCAGTGGTACGGGTCGTAGCCCCAGTTGAAGGCGTCCTTGCCCGCGACGGCCGTGACGCACTTCTGCTGCTGGTCGCTGTCCGGGGCGTAGGAGCCCAGGTCGCACTGCGGCGTCTGCTGCTTGGCCTTGTCCTCCTCGATGGAGGCGATGTCGAAGGTCGGCAGCAGGTGCACGGTGTTGAGACCGGCCTTGGCCAGGGCCTTGAGGTGGGCCCGCCCGTCACCGTTCTCAGCGAAGGCGAGGTAGCTGCCGCGCAGCACGGCCGGCACCTTGGCGTCACTCATCGAGTAGTCGCGCACGTGCAGCTCGTAGATCGTCGAGTCGACGTCCTTGGCGAGGCGCGGCGACGGGGTCGTGCGCCAGGCCGAGGGCATGAACGCGGGGTCGGCGAGGTCGACGGCCACGGAGCGCGCCGAGCTCGGCGTCAGGGCCACCGAGGCCGGGTCGGTGACGACGTTCGTCTCGACCTTCTGCGTGCTCGGGGCCCACACCCTGACCTCGTAGAGGTACCGGGCGTTGCGGCCCGCGGCGCCGAGCGAGGTCGACCACGAGCCGTCCGTCGAGCGCGTCATCGGCGTGCGGTGTGCCGTGGCGACCGGCTGGTCGGCCGAGCCCGCGGCCCACGTCAGCAGCGTGACGTCCTGCGCCGTCGGCGCCCACAGTCGGAACCCGACGCGTCCGCCGGAGACGTTGACGCCGTAGGCGCCCCGACTCGCGGGCGTTGCGTACAACGCGTCGAGCGCGATCGCCGTCTGGGCACCCGACGCGTCGAGCAGCGCGCCCGACGAGTCGTACATCGCGACGGCCACCTGGCCACGCAGGATGTCGGCCATCTGCCGCGACGTGGCCTTGTCGGCGCGCAGCGCGACGTAGCCCTTGAGCTCCGGGTGCGCCGTCGTGAGCGCGGCCGGCAGTCCGGCCGGGTCACGCGTCAGCGTCGCCACCGAGCCACCCGTCACGGACTCGGCATCGAGGCCGAGGCCACCGGTGGCCGACCAGTGCAGGCGCCAGGAGAGCGTCGCCGGGTCGGTGCCCGCCGGCAGGCCGGTGGCCGGCCACGCGACGAGGTCGGGTCCGACGACGAACGCCTTGGCCTTCGTCAGGTCGGGCGCGGCTCCGGCGCGCGAGGTCTTGACCGAGATCTGGTGTGTCGCGAGGACGTAGCTGATCGTCGTGACGACGCCGTCGGACGGCACCGAGAACGCGACGTTCGAACCGCCCGCGGCACCGCCGGCACCGTAATTCTCGTCCCAGCTCAGCCCGTGCGCCACCTTGAACTCGTAGCTGCCGGCGGGGATGGCGTCGGTGCTGAAGGTGTACGTGCCGTCACCGTCGGGGTCCTGCAGCCACGAGCGCATGCAGTCGGGTGACCAGTCGCCCGGGCAGCCGAGCTCGCTCTGGAACGAGCCGGGCGCGGTGATGATCGGGCCCTGCGCGTCGCTCGTGACCCAGTGGGTGCGGTGGTCGTAGTAGAAGCTCACCGGCTTGCCGGCGGGCACCGTGACGGGGATGTTCGAACCGCCCTTGGCGGCGCCGACCCCGTAGTTCTCGTCCCACGACTTGTTGATCGCGGCCTTGTACTCGTAGTCGCCGGCCGGGATCGAGGAGTACGAGCCCTTCCAGATGTCGTCCTTCGGGTCGAGGGTCAGCTGCGCCTGGTCGCAGGCCGGCTGCCAGTCGCCGGGGCAGGACATCTCGCTGTTGAGGCTGCCGGGCACGCTGACGTTGTCCGGCTGGGTCACCGGGCCGACGCCGCCGCCACCACCGCTACCGCCCGCCGGCGCAGGGTCGCCGACAACGCCATAGGTCGAGGTCGCCGACACGTGCCCGGCGAGGTCGCGGGCGAGCACGCGGTACTCCATGAGCGTGCCCTTGGCAAAGCCGCTGAGGTCGTGGAAGACGCGGTACGGCGCGTTGTCGTCGGTGCCGAGCGTCGTCCAGGCCGACGTGCCGGCCGGACGCGCGAGGAACGTGACGTCGGCGAAGGTGTCGCCCGGGACCGCGGCCGAGATCTCGGCGCGTCCGCCGACGACACCGCCGGCGCTCGGCGAGAGCGGGTAAACCGGCGGGGCCGTGCGCGAGACCTCCATCGTCGAGTCGGCGCGGAAGACCTTCACCGACAGCGGCGGGACGCTGACGGTGACCCGGCCCGACGCGTCGGCGCGCAGGTCGCCGGGGCCGCCCAGCAGCGGGCTGAACTTCGACCGCGCCGAGTAGGTCTGGAACGTGGCCTGCTTGGCCGTCGTCGCGTTGTTGGCCACGACGAGGTACTCACGCTTGGCCGCCTTGTCGATGCGGCTGATGGCGTAGATGCCGGCACTGTCACTGGCGTAGCGGTGCACCTGCGCGCCGTCGGCGAGCGCCGGGTTGGCCTGGCGCAGTGCGGACAGGGCGGCGATCTGCCGATAGAGCGGGGCGCTCGTGTCGTAGTGCGCGCCGGTGCCGGCCTTGTCGGCGCTGCCGACGATCGTGTCGTCGGCGTAGTCGGCCGTCTGCGTCGCGAACATGTCCTGCCGGGCGCGCTTGTCGCCGAAGTCGGTCGTGGGACCGGTGAAGCCCTGCTCGTCGCCGTAGTAGACGACCGGCTGGCCACGCGTGAGGAACATCAGCGACGTCGCGAGGGAGTCGCGGTCGAGAAGCTCCTTGCCGGCGTAGCCGGCCGCCTGGAGCATCGCACCGACGCGGCCCATGTCGTGGTTGCCGAGGAAGGTCGGCAGCTCGTAGGCGTTGGAGTCGGTGTCGGTGTAGTAGTCGTCGCCGGCGAAGAGGTCACGGACGCCGGTGGTCGCCTTGCTCTGCGCGAAACCGAGCGCCGCCCCCTGGAAGCCGAAGTCGAGCGTGGCCGGCAGCTTGCCCTTGGTCGTGAACTGGCTGGTGTACGAAGGGTTTCCGTCGTACACCTCGCCGAACATGAAGAAGTTCTTGCCGGCCTGCTTGGCGTGGTCGAGGATCGCGGGCGAGAAGTGCTGCCAGAACGGCATGTCGACGTGCTTGGCGGTGTCGATGCGGAATCCGTCCACGCCGAAGTCGACCCACGTCTTGTAGATGTCCTCCATCCCCGTGACGACCTTGTGGTTCTCGGTGAAGAGGTCGTCGAGGCCGGAGAAGTCGCCGTACGTGGCGGACTCGCCGGCATACGTCGAGTCACCGCGGTTGTGGTACAGCGTCACGTCGTTGAGCCACGCCGGCACCTTGACGTCCTTGTCGGCGTCGGCGACGACGGGCTTGTACGGGAAGGACGTCGCCGGGTCCATCGCCGGGAACGTGTCCTTGCCGGCGTAGTCGGCGTCGTCGAAGGCGTTGCCCTGGGAGTCCTTGTACGGCTTGTCGGCCTTGGGGATGTAGGTGTACTGGCCGCCTTGGTAGGAGATGACGTCGGCCGTGTGGTTCGTGATGATGTCGAAGTAGACCTTCATGCCCTTGGCGTGCGCCGCCGCGATGAGGTTCTTCATGTCGGCGTTCGTGCCGAGGTGCGGGTCGATCCGGGTGAAGTCGGTGACCCAGTAGCCGTGGTAGCCGGCGCTCGCGTTCGACCCCGAGCCCTGGACCGGGCGGTTCTTGAACGAGGGCGTCAGCCAGATCGCCGTGGTGCCGAGGCCCTTGATGTAGTCGAGCTTGCCGATGACGCCCTTGAGGTCGCCACCGTGGTAGAAGCCCATGTCCGTCGGGTCGTACCCGGTGGCGAGACGGTCGCCGGTCAGGCCGCCGCGGTCGTTGGCGGGGTCGGCGTCGGCGAACCGGTCGGCCATGACGAAGTAGAAGCGCTCACGCGTCGAGCCGGTGCGCAGCGACTGGCCGGCGAGCGCGATGTCGGCCTTCGTGGCCGCACCCGGCAGGTCGGTGGGCGCGATGCCGATGGCGTGCGTCGTGTCGTCGTAGGTGACACGGAGTCGCTCGGGGCCCTCGAGGACCAGGGGCACGTTCGAGCCGCCGCCGTCCTGGCCGTAGCTCTCGCCCCACCCGTGGTCGATGGCGACCTTGAGCTCGTAGGAGCCCTTGGGCACGTCGAACTCCGCGGCAAAGGTGCTCGTGCCGGCCTGGCGGACGAGGTCGGTGTCGGTGCAGTCAGGCTGCCAGTCACCCGGGCAGCCGAGCTCGCTCTGGAGCGAGCCGACGAGCGTCGCGGTGCGCTCTGCGGCGCGGGCGGTCGTGGTCCCGGCCAGGGGCACGACCGTGCCGGCGAGGACGAGGGCGGAGACGCTGGCGGCGGTCAGAGCCGGCCTACGACGCATGTGCACTCCTTCGTGCAGTGAGGCGCCGGCAGGTCGCCACGCGTTCGTGGAGGGTCCCCTCGCCGGCCACCCGGCAACGTAGCGCCCCATTCGTCCGACTCGCTAGGGGTTGGCTGCAACTTTTTGCAGCGGACGCCCATTTCTTGCGGAGTGGCGAATGGCGTCAGGCGCGGGCGCCTCGCTCGTTCACCTCGAGCAGCAGGTCGACGGCACCCTCGAGGTCGCCTACGAGACGCACGTCGACGCCGTGGCCGACCTCGGGCGGTTCCTCAGCCCACCCCGGGCCGCCGAGCACGACCGTCACGGGCCGACCCGCGTCGGAGACCAGCCGCCAGAACGGCTCGGACTCCGGGCGGGGCAACGAGGCCCAGAGGAACATGACGCGGGCGCGGGTCTGCACGAGGGCATCGACCATCGAGCGGGCCGGCACCCGCGCGCCGAGGAAGACGCTGGGGGCCCCGCAACGCGCGAGCTCGGCCTCGACGGCGATGACCGGCAGGTGGTGGTGCTCGTCGTCGGCGCTGCCGAGCAGCACGGGCACTCCGGACACCCGCTTGCGGTTGGCGCGCACGACCGAGCGCAGCTCGCCCTGGAGCAGCTCGCTCGCCAGGTGCTCACCCTCGACGCCGAGCGAGCCGTCGCCCCAGCGTTCCCCGACGAGGCGCAGCGCGGGGGCGAAAACGGACGACCACGCGTCGCGGAACTCGAGCTGGCGCAGTGCCTGGCGGTAGAAGGCCACCAGGGTGCCGGAGTCGAGGTGGAGAGCCGCTCCGATGATCCCCTCGACGATCGCCTCCGGGGCGAAGGAGGGTTCGGGCACGTCGTCGGACGTGTCGCGACCGGTCCCGCGCGCGCCCTCGCGGTCGAGGCCGGGGGCGGCGCCGAAGACGGCGTCGAAGGCGTCGGACGAGGCGAGCCGCGCAGCGACGGCGGCGTCGGTGAGGGCGCTGACCGACTCGGCCGCCACCTGGGCGGGCACGCCCTGCGACGTGAGGCGCGCCATGAGCTGGACGCGTTGGACGTCGGCAGGGCCGTAGCGGCGATGGCCGCCGTGCGTGCGGTGGGTCGGAGCGAGGCCATAGCGGCGCTCCCACGAGCGCAGGGTCGAGGCGGAGAGCCCGAGCCGTTCGGCGACCGCACCCACCGACCAGCTCAGCTCCGGCAGATGGCGCCCGGGCACGTCGGAGTCGGGGCCGCCCTCCTGGGCGGTCCCGTCCTGTGCCGTCACGTCATCACTCATGCCTGCCTCACCGAAACATTCCTACCGTCCGGTGCCGCGCTGCGCGGGACATTCCCGTCGTCCCGGCGCGCGGCCCGTTCGACCTGCTCACCATAAACTTGCGCAGCGATCTTGTGCAAGTGCATGAGTTGTGCATAAGTTTGGTGTGCAGGGTCCGATCGTGCTCATGGGTGCCAGTCCGCTGGCCTGGACGACGCAACGGCCGGCCCGACCCGAACCGCAACACCGGCCGCGCGAGCGGCCACCAGGCCGGAAGGACCGACCCATGACCGTGACGCGACTTCCTCGACCCGTGCACGAGTCCTACGAGTGGCAGGAGCAGGGCCTGTGCCGCGGGGCGGACGTCGAGCAGTTCTTCGCCGACGACCCCGACCTCGGACAGGTCGCCCGCCGGGAGCGCACCGACGCCGCCAAGGCCGTGTGCTCCTCCTGCCCCGTCGCCCGCCAGTGCCTCGACCATGCGATGCGGGTGCCCGAACCGTTCGGCATCTGGGGCGGGACCACCGCCGCCGAGCGTTCGCGCCTGCTCTGGGACGCCGCCGGCTGAGCCGCCCCCCTCGCGGCTCGTCGGAGCGTGGGCGCGCTCTGCGCACCACGCCGCCCCCGCGCCGTCCCCCGTGCTCAGCCCGCGGGGTCGACGACCGGCGCGGGGGCGGGCACGGCCAGCGCGACCACCTCGGCGTTCGGCAGTCCCGCCAGGCTCGCCCCGTCGAGCAGCAGCTTGGCCCCCCGCACCCCGGCCCCGATGACGACGGGCCCGGCCGCCACCACACCCGCGTCGACGAGCACCGGCCAGTCCGCCGGGAGGCCGACGGGCGTGATCCCGCCCTGCTGCATCCCGGTCAGCGACTCGGCGACCGCCTGGTCGGCGAAGGAGATCTTGCGCGCCCCGAGGTGCTTGCGCACCACCCGGTTGATGTCGGCCCGGTCGGTCGCGAGCACCATGACCGCGGCGAGCGTCGTGACCTCGCCCCGGCGCGCCTCGACGACGACGCAGTTGGCCGACGCCTCGGGCGCGACGTCGTAGGCCGCGCAGAACGCAGCGGTGTCGGCGAGCGCCGCGTCGATGGGCGCCACCCGGGCCTCCGGGACGAACGTCAGGGCGTCGGCCACAGGACGTGCCAGCAGGTCGGGACGCTCCCCCGCCGGGACCCAGTCCAGGTTTCCTTGCGCAGATGCCATGGCCACACCGTAGATCCACGCTCTTCCTGCATCGAGTGAGCACCCCGTCACTCGCGTCACGTGACAGGAGTGACGGGGTGCTCACTCGACGCAGGAGGGCGAGCAGGAAGGCGACCAGGAAGGCGAGCAGGAAGGCGAGCAGGAAGGCGAGCAGGAAGGCGAGCAGGAGGCGCGCGGATGGGCCCACCGGGGGACGACTCGTACGGGGCCGGGGCGGACGCCCGTCAGCGCGGGAGGAGGCTCGCGACGACGGTGGCGGCGGGCACCGGGCGGGCGCGGCGCCAGCCGGTGCCGGCCCAGAGCGCGAGGTGGTCGGGGCGGTCGGCCGCGGCCGAGGCCCGACGCAGCGGCACCGTCACGTGGTGCACCTCCGGGTAGGCCGCCGGTGCGGCGTCGGAGTGCTCGCGCACGAAGTCGGTCTCGAGGGAGCGCGCCAGGCGCCCGGAGAACGCGCGCGTCACGCGGGTCGTCGTGAAGGCCGGATCGGCGAGCGCCCGACGGTAGGCGAGCCCGGTACCGGCTTCCGGCGTCAGCAGCAGCGCGGTGCCCACCTGGACGGCCGCAGCACCGGCCGCGAGGAGCGCGGCGGCGCGGCTGGCGTCGGCGATGCCACCGGCCGCGACGACCGGCACGTCGGCGAGCGCGGCCACCTGGGACACGACGTCGAGCAGGTCGGCCTCGTCGGGCACTCCCTGCGGGTCGAGGGTGCCCCGGTGGCCGCCGCCCTCATGACCCTGCACGACGAGGCCGTCGACCCCGGCCTCGAGGGCGCCGCGTGCCTCCCCCGGGTCGGTGACGGTCGCGACCGTGAGCGAGCCCGACCGGCGCAGCGCCCCGAGCACCGCGGCGTCGGGCAGCCCGAAGGTGAACGACACGACCGGCACCCGTTCGCGCACGAGGAGGTCGACCTTGCGCTCCCAGTCGTCGGTGTCGCCCGCCTCGGGCACGGGCAGGTCGACGCCGAGGCGCTCGGCGTCCGGCAGCAGCCGCTCGCGGTAGCCCGCCACGGCGGCGGCACGCTCCGCCCCGTCGAGGCCCCGCCGCATGGGATGGGTGTTGGCCGACTCCGGCACGAAGAGGTTGACGCCGAAGGGCCGGCTCGTGATGTCCCACACGTCGGCGAGCTGGCGCGCGAGCTGGTCGACGCCGAGGTAGCCGCCGGCGAGGAAGCCGAGCCCGCCGGCGTCGCTGACCGCCGCCGCGAGGTCGGGCGTCGAGGGACCGCCCGCCATCGGGGCACCGACGACGGGGACCTCGAACAGCGTCAGCAGCGGTGAGTCGGCCATGCCCCGACGCTACCGCCGGGGCCCGCCGGCGTCACCGCCAGCCGACGTCAGGCGACGTCAGCGCCAGCCGACGTCAGCGAGGGCGGACGACGCGTCCCTCGTCCCACACCGGCTCGTCCGACTCGTACACCCGGCCGTCCTGTCCGAACACGAGGTAGCGGTCGAACCCCCGGGCGAACCACCGGTCGTGCGTCACCGCGACGACGGTCCCGTCGAACCGGTCGAGCCCCTCCTCGAGGGCCTCGGCGGACTGGAGGTCGAGGTTGTCGGTGGGCTCGTCGAGCAGCAGCAGGGTCGCCCCCGACAGCTCGAGCAGCAGGATCTGGAACCGCGCCTGCTGTCCGCCGGACAGCGACTCGAACCGCTGCTCGCCGCTGCGGGCCAGGTTGTACCGGTCGAGCGCGCGGGCCGCCTCCTCGCGGGGCTTGCCGGCGCGGTGCTCGTCGCCGCGGTGCAGGATCTCCAGCAGGGTGCGCCCCACGAGCGTCGGGTGCTGGTGGGTCTGGGCGAACCACCCGGGGCGTACCCGCGAGCCGAGCCGCACGCTGCCCTCGTGGGCGACCGGCTCGGGGCGGATGTCGCCGACGGGCTGGTGCTCGCGCTCGGGGTCGGTGCCGCCGGAGGCGAGCAGCCGCAGGAAGTGGGACTTGCCCGAGCCGTTGCTGCCGAGGATTGCCACGCGCTCGCCGTACCAGACCTCGAGGTCGAACGGCTTCATCAGGCCGGTCAGCTCGAGGCCCTCGGCGACGACGGCGCGCTTGGCGGTACGCCCGCCGGTGAGGCGCATCTTCACGTGCTGGGTCATCGGCGTCGCCTCCGGCGGGCCGGCCTCCTCGAACTTGGCCAGGCGCGTCTGCGCCGCCTGGTAGCGCGAGGCGAGGCCGTCGTTGTAGGCGGCCTTCGTCTTGTACATGAGCACCAGCGCCTTGAGCTTGGCGTGCTCCTCGTCCCAGCGCCGGCGCAGCTCCTCGAGTCGCGCGTTGCGGTCCTCGCGCGCCTGCGCGTACGTCGAGAACCGGCCGGGGTGCACCCAGAGCGTCGCGCCGGCAGCCCCCGGCTCGAGCGTCGCGATGCGCGTGGCGACGCGGTCGAGCAGCTCGCGGTCGTGGCTGATGAACAGGACGGTCTTCGGCGAGGCCGTCAGCGCCTCCTCGAGCCAGCGCTTGCCGGGCACGTCGAGGTAGTTGTCCGGCTCGTCGAGCAGCAGCACCTCCTCGGGGCCGCGCAGCAGCGCCTCGAGCACCAGACGCTTCTGCTCACCGCCGGAGAGGGTGTTGACCGCGCGCCACTGCGCCTTGTCGTAGGGGATGCCGAGCGCGGCGGTCGTGCACTGGTCCCAGAGCGTCTCCTGCTCGTAGCCGCCGGCCTCGCCCCACTCGACGAGCGCGTGGGCGTAGGCCATCTGGTCGTCCTCGGAGTCGCGCTCCATCATGAGCAGCTCGGTGCGGTCGATCTCCTGCGCCGCGACGCGGATCCGTTCGGGCGCCACCGACACGAGCAGGTCGCGCACCGTGGAGTCGTCGCGGACCGACCCGACGAACTGGCGCATGACACCGAGGCCACCTGAACGCGTCACGGCGCCGTCGTGGGCGGCGAGGTCGCCGGCGATGATGCGTGTCAGCGTCGTCTTGCCGGTGCCGTTGGGGCCGACGAGCGCGACCTTGGCGCCCTCCCCCACCCGCAGCGAGACGTCGCCGAGAAGCGGCCTGCCGTCGGGCAGGCTGAAGGAGACCGAGTTGACGTCGACGTGACCCACGAGGGTCAAGCCTGACGCATCGGACCGGGCGCCGTCACGCGGATATCCCCGAGAGGCCGCACCGGCGGGGTCAGCCCCACGACCACGCGTCGAGGACGGCCTCGTAGGCCGCGAGCGCCGTCGGGTCGTGGGGGTCGTAGGTGAGGCGGATCGCGAAGGCCTTCTGCGTGTACACGACGATGTAGTAGACGTGCCGCACGTCCTCGGACTGGTCGACGACGATGCCCTGCGCCTGGTAGCCGGCCACCTGCCGCTCCGGGGCGGCCTTCGGCGCGAAGCCCTTCTGCTCGAACCCGGACCGGAGCTTGTCGACGACGCCGGACAGCCCGAGGGAGCCCACCTCGAACGGCTGCTCGACGGCGACGAAGCCGGGCACGTCGGTGTCCTGCGGCTGCACGAGCGTGTCGGGGCGCGGGGTGAGGTCGCGCTCGCCGGACGCCCAGCCGGCCGGGATCGGGTAGCTGTAGTCCATGCCCCGGACGCGGTCGTCGGTGAGCGCGGCCTGCGGCAGGTTCGTCGGCAGCGGCTCGATGAGGTGTCCGCCGCTGTCGGTGGTCGGCACCTTCGAGGTGGGCAGGATCACCGTGCCGGTGTCGGTGGGCTTGGGCGGCGTCGGCGCCGGGTCGGCGGAGCAGCCGGCGAGGAGCGCAGGGCCGAGGACGAGGGCGAGCGCGGGCAGGGCGGGTCCGAGTCGGTTCACGAGGGGACGTCCGAGGGCGTGTCGGTGTCGGGTGGCGGTCGTCAGGACCACGACCAGGACGAGAGGATCTCGTCGAGCTCGGTCAGGGCGTGGTCGGCGTCCTCCTGCGAGGAGGACAGGGTCAGCAGGAACACACGACCCTGGTGGACGAGTCCGTAGGACCGGGCGACGACCTTGATCCCCTGCTCCTCGAAGGTCGAGGTGAAGCCGGTGGCGGTCACGCCGTCCACCTGCTGGTCGGGGGCGGCGGACACGGTGCGACCGGCCGCCTGCAGCTGCGTGCGGCCCTTGTCCAGCTCGTCGCGCAGGGTCTGCTCGTCGCCGGGGCTGCTCAGCACGACGAGGTTGTTGGCGAAGCTGCCGACCTTCTTCGAGGACAGCAGCACGAGGTCGATGTCCTTGACGCCGTTGGCGCGGTCGGTGGCCTCGGCCCAGCCCTCAGGAGGCACGACCGTGAAGGTCGCGGACCGGCCGGGCACCGCGTCACCGGCGGCGGTACCGGTGCCGGCCGAGGTCGCGCCCGACCCGCTCGCCGGGGTCGTGCTCGTCGTGCTCGCCATGCTCGTCGTGGAGGTGGCTGCGGCCGAGGCGCCACCGGACGCACCGCCCGTGGCTCCGGCGTCCTTGGAGCAACCGGCGAGGACGAGCACACACGTCACGGCGAGAGCCGTCGCGAGGCGGGAGGGGCGCGCGATCATGCCGAAGATCCAACCACAGGGCCCGTGGGAACGCCCTGTGAGCGCCGATGGGCGGGACGCCTCGACCTGGATGTCGACCTGGATGTCGACCTCGACGTCGACCGCGCCCGACACCTCGCACCTGCCGTCGGGCTGTCCGTGCGGCTACTCGAGGGGCTACTCGAGGGGCTACTCGAGGGGCTGGGCGCCGTGCTCGCCGCCGGCCCCGCGGCGGGCGCGCGTCTGCCGGGCGCGCGCGGCCAGGCCCGCGTCGTCGGGGTAGCGCACCTCCTCGAGGCTCAGGCCGTGCGGCGGCATGACGTGCACCTCGCTCGCCCGTCCGCCCCGCGAGACGAGGCCGGCCGGCCACGCGACGGGGCGCCGGCCCTCGCCGACGGGCACCACGGCGCCGACGAGCGAGCGGACCATGGAGTGGCAGAACGCGTCGGCCCGCACCGTGGCGGCGAGCACGCCGTCCTCGAGCCGCTGCCACGAGAACTCGAGCAGGGTGCGCACCGTGGTGGCTCCCTCGCGCTGCTTGCAGAACGCGGCGAAGTCGCGCAGGCCGACGAGGCCGCGCGAGGCGGCGTCCATCGCCTCGACGTCCAGCGGCTTGCGCCACACGACGGTGTCGAGGCGCCGTAGCGGGTCGCGGGCGGCGCCCGGGTCGGCCAGCCGGTAGACGTACCGACGCTCGAGGGCGGCGAAGCGGGCGTCGAAGCCGGGGGCCGCCGGCGCCGCGCGGCGTACGACGACGTCGGCCGGCAGCACGCCCGCCAGACGCGTCACGAGGGCTTCACCGGGCGCGCGGTCGGAGCGCCCGGGCAGGGCCGCCCACCCCGCCGGGTCGACGTCGACGTGCACGACCTGCCCGCGCGCGTGCACGCCGGCGTCGGTGCGGCCCGCGACGGTGAGCCGCAGCGGGTCGGTGGGGCGCAGCACGGTGGTGAGTCCCTCACTGAGGACGCCCTCGACGGTGCGCCGGGCCGGCTGGAGGGCCCAGCCCGAGAAGTCGGTGCCGTCGTAGGCGAGGTCGAGCCGGATCCGCAGGGTCTCCGGCGCCTCCGCCACCCCCGGCTCGTCCGGCGTCACGTCGCCCGTCATGCCGGACAACCTATCCGGCGACCTGTCCGGCCACACGGGGCGCACCCCGCCGCACCGGCGCGTCCGACCGGTGTCAACCGGCGGCTTCCGTGAGCCGTCTACAGGTGGGGCCGGGCACGGGGCCCGACCCCACCGCACCAAGGGGGCTCACATGTTCGCGACACCACGCCGTCGCCTCGCCGTCGCCGCCGCGGCCGCCGTCCTGGCGGCCACCGCCGGCGCCGCCACCGCGTCACCCGACGCCTCCGCCGCGCCCTACTGCGGCATCACCTGGGGCTCGCTCGCCAAGGCGACGAGCCCCGCCGCACTGTGGAGCGGACGTGTCACCGGCGCCCGCGCCGGGCAGCACGCCTGCTTCGACCGGCTCGTCCTCGACCTCGCACCCGGCCGGGGCCGCGTGGGCTACAGCGTCCGCTACGTCAGCGCGGTCACCGGGCCGGGCAGCGGCCTGCCGGTGCCCGTCGCCGGTGGCGCCCGCCTCCAGGTGACCGTCGACGCGCCCTCGACCCTCGGCACGAGCACGCGGACCTTCACCGGCTGGCGCACCTTCCGGCAGCTGAAGAACGTCGGCAGCTTCGAGGGCTACACCGACTACGGCCTCGGCGTGCGGGCCCGCCTGCCGATGCGCGCGTTCGTGCTCGCCGACGCCGACGGCGGACGGCGCCTCGTCGTCGACGTCGCCCACCACTGGTGACCGCAGGGGCGGCCCGCCCCTCCCCCGGAGAGCCGGGAGAACAGGTCGATCGTCCCTCCGGAGACAGCGAAAGAGCAGCTCGTCCGACTGGACGAGCTGCTCTTTCGCTGTGGTGCGAGGTGGCTCAGGAGCCGGCGCCGGCCTTCGTGAAGCCGGCGGCCTCGGCGTCCTCGGCCGACTTGAACCAGAACTCGGCGATCGTCTGGTCGTACCACTGGCCGTCCGGCTCGTGGTACTTGCCGGAGTCGGCGTTGCCCTTGACGGTGTAGCCCTCGGGGGCCGAGCCGTCCTCGTTCGCCACGACGGCGCCCTTCGGCACCTCGACGGCGGCCGTCTCGGCAGCCTCGGCGTCCTCGGCGGCCTTGGTGTCGGCAGCGGCCTTCTTCGACTCGCTCTGCTTGGCAGCGCGCTTCGTGGCCGCCTCGGCCTCCTTGACCGTCGCCTTCTTGGCCGACAGGGGCTCGCGGACGAGCTCGATGACGACCATGGGGGCGTTGTCGCCCTTGCGCGGGGCGATCTTCGTGATGCGGGTGTAGCCACCCTCGCGAGCCGCCATGTCGGGGGCGATCTCGGCGAAGAGGCGGTGGACGACACCCTTGTCACGCACGACGGTGAGAACCCGACGACGCGCGTGCAGGTCGCCACGCTTGGCGAACGTGATGAGACGCTCGGCGAGCGGGCGCAGGCGCTTGGCCTTGGCCTCGGTCGTCGTGATGCGGTCGTGCTCGAAGAGCGACGTCGCGAGGTTGGCCAGGATCAGCCGCTCGTGGGCGGGGCCGCCACCGACGCGGGGACCCTTGGTGGGCGTGGGCATTTCGTATCTCCTAGGAGGACTGCCCGGGCTGCGCTCTCGCGCGTGGTGACCCGGTCAGAAATGGTCAGAGGCGTTGGTCAGGCAGGGTGGGTCAGAGACGCTCGTCCTCGACGAACGACTGGTCGTCGTCGTCGTAGTCGTCGCCGTAGCCCTCGACGAGGGCCGACGGGTCGAACCCGGGCGGGCTGTCCTTGAGCGCGAGGCCCATACCGGCGAGCTTGGCCTTGACCTCGTCGATCGACTTCGCACCGAAGTTGCGGATGTCGAGCAGGTCGGCCTCGCTGCGGCCCACGAGCTCACCCACGGTGTGGATGCCCTCGCGCTTGAGGCAGTTGTAGGAACGCACCGTGAGGTCGAGGTCCTCGATCGGCAGCGCCAGGTCGGCGGCCAGCGCGGCGTCGGTCGGCGACGGGCCCATGTCGATGCCCTCGGCCTCGACGTTGAGCTCACGGGCCAGGCCGAACAGCTCGACCAGCGTCTTGCCGGCCGAGGCCATGGCGTCGCGCGGGGTCATCGAGTTCTTCGTCTCGACGTCAACGATGAGCTTGTCGAAGTCGGTGCGCTGCTCGACACGGGTCGCCTCGACCTTGTAGGTCACGGCGAGCACCGGGCTGTAGATCGAGTCGACCGGGATGCGGCCGATCTCCTGGTCACCGGACTTGTTCTGCTGCGCCGACACGTAGCCACGGCCACGCTCGACCGTCAGCTCCATCTCGAGCTTGCCCTTGTCGTTCAGCGTCGCGATCTGCAGGTCGGGGTTGTGCACCTCGACACCCGCCGGCGGCGTGATGTCGGCAGCGGTGACGACGCCCGGACCCTGCTTGCGCAGGTACATGACGACCGGCTCGTCGTGCTCCGAGGAGACGACGAGGCCCTTGATGTTGAGGATCATCTCGGTGACGTCCTCCTTGACCCCCGGCACCGTCGTGAACTCGTGGAGCACGCCGTCGATGCGGATGGAGGTCACCGCGGCACCCGGGATGCTCGAGAGCAGGG
This sequence comes from Intrasporangium zincisolvens, assembly GCF_034724055.1. Classification (NCBI taxonomy): domain Bacteria; kingdom Bacillati; phylum Actinomycetota; class Actinomycetes; order Micrococcales; family Intrasporangiaceae; genus Intrasporangium; species Intrasporangium zincisolvens. The sequence goes on along the minus strand of NZ_JAWIIL010000002.1, from coordinate 140,966 downwards.
TGCGACGCAGGGAGTTGCCGAGCGTGTAGCCGAAGCCCGGCTCGAGCGGCTCGATGGTGAAGCGGCTGCGGTTCTCGACCACGACCTCTTCGGAGAGCACGGGACGCTGTGCGATGAGCACTGTTCAGTTCCTTCCCACGGGCGCCCGCCATATGACGCCTCGTGAAACTGCCCGGTCGCGAGCCGGGCGGGCCTGGTCGACTCGGTCTGCGACCTGACCCCGCGGACGCGTCCGGTGCGTGCCGGCGGGAGGACCCCGCGGCACGCACCGGAAAGCGTCAGTTCTTCGAGTAGAGCTCGACGATCAGCTGCTCGGTGAGCTGCGAGTCGATCTGCGCACGCACCGGGAGCTGGTGGATGAGGATCTGCAGCGAGCCGTCGACGACCTGCATCCAGGCCGGGATGGGACGCTCGCCGAACGTCTGGCGGGCCAGCTCGAACGGGAAGCTCTCGACGGACTGCTTGCGGACCGTGATGATGTCGTACTGCTCGACGCGGTAGCTCGGGACGTCGACGCGCACGCCGTTGACCTCGAAGTGACCGTGCGTCACGAGCTGACGCGCGTGGCGACGCGTGCGGGCCAGGCCCGCGCGGTAGACCACGTTGTCGAGACGGGACTCGAGGATCTGGAGCAGGTTCTCACCGGTCTTGCCGGGGCGGCGGGCCGCCTCCTTGTAGTACCGGACGAACTGCTTCTCCATGACCCCGTAGGTGAAGCGAGCGCGCTGCTTCTCCTGGAGCTGGGTGAGGTACTCCTTCTCCTGGATCCGGCGACGGCCGTGCTGGCCGGGCGGGAACGGGCGGAGCTCGAAGTTCTTGTCGCCGCCGACGAGGTCCATCTTGAGACGACGCGACTTCTTGGTGATCGGGCCGGTGTAACGAGCCATGGTTCTCTACTTCCTTCGCTCAGGCCGGATCAAACGCGACGGCGCTTGGGCGGACGGACACCGTTGTGCGGCGTGGGCGTGACATCGCTGATCGCGCCGACCTCGAGGCCGGTGGCGGTCAGCGAGCGGATCGCCGTCTCGCGGCCCGAGCCCGGGCCCTTGACGAAGACGTCGACCTTGCGCATGCCGTGCTCCATCGCGCGCCGGGCCGCAGCCTCGGCCGCCATCTGGGCAGCGAACGGGGTGGACTTGCGCGAGCCCTTGAAGCCGACCTGGCCGGCAGAGGCCCACGCGATCACGGCGCCGGTGGGGTCCGTGATCGAGATGATGGTGTTGTTGAACGTGCTCTTGATGTGAGCGTGCCCGTGGGCGACGTTCTTCTTTTCCTTACGACGAACCTTCGTCGTACGAGCCTTGGGAGGCATGTTTCTCCTACGTCAGAGTGTGTCGGTGAGACGCGACCGCTGGGCGGTCAGCGTCACTTGGCCTTCTTCTTGCCGGCCACGGTGCGCTTCGGGCCCTTGCGGGTGCGCGCGTTGGTCTTGGTGCGCTGACCGCGCACCGGCAGACCGCGACGGTGACGAAGACCCTCGTAGGAGCCGATCTCGACCTTGCGACGGATGTCGGCCTGGACCTCACGGCGAAGGTCGCCCTCGAGGCGGAAGTTGCCCTCGAGGAAGTCACGAAGCGCCACGAGCTCGGTCTCACCGAGGTCCTTGACGCGGGTGTTGGGGTCGACGCCGGTGGCAACCAGCGCCTCCTTGGAACGGGTGCGACCCACACCGAAGATGTAGGTCAGAGCGACCTCGACGCGCTTCTCGCGCGGAAGGTCGACGCCAACAAGACGTGCCATGTTGGGTGTTCTCCTGATTTCTGTGTTCGCGGAGGTCTGGAGCAGTCACCGGTCCGGTGCCCGGTCGCCTCGCAGAAGGACGACCGCCGGTCCCCGGCCTCCGTGCCGGGGGTGACATCCTGCGCCGACTCGACGGTCGGTCATCAGGGGCCGGGTGCTGCTGTCATGCATGTGTTGCGTGCTGTCGAAGACTGTCGACGGCGAAGGTGGTGGGTCTGCTCAGCCCTGGCGCTGCTTGTGGCGCAGGTTCTCGCAGATCACCATGACCCGCCCGTTGCGGCGGATCACCTTGCACTTGTCGCAGATCTTCTTGACGCTCGGCTGAACCTTCATCTGCCTGCTGTCTTCAGATCGCGCTCCTGCTCCTCGCGGGCCGTGGTCGACCCGTGACGCGCAGGTGCTGGTTGGGGAATCGGAGTGGTGCCTCACGCTCGTGCCGGGGCGACCCGCACCCGTGGGTGCGCGCGCTCCGGCCCAGGCGATCAGCGGTAGCGGAAGACGATCCGACCGCGGGTCAGGTCATAGGGCGAGAGCTCGACGACGACCCGGTCCTCGGGGAGGATCCGGATGTAGTGCTGACGCATCTTGCCCGAGATGTGGGCGAGCACCTTGTGACCGTTGGTGAGCTCGACCCGGAACATCGCGTTCGGGAGAGCCTCGACGATCGTGCCCTCGATCTCGATGACACCGTCCTTCTTGGCCATGTCCTCCATCAATCTGTCGGTGGCCGGACCGCGGTGTGGCCCGACCTCGAATGTGCCGTGGTGTCCGCGCACAGGGCGCAGACGAACAACGGGCGTCGAGGCACACGACACCCAACGCACAAGACTACGCCAGATCCCGCCGTTCCTGAAATCGTCGCCGTGCTCCCCCGGAGCACGCAGACTGGATCGCAGGAGCGTCCCCGGATGATCCGGTGGACGAGCCGGCGCGCCCTCGTCGGGCGGGTTCGGGCGAGGGTGTCGGAGGTGGGCCGTGCCAGTCCCTGACGGTCCGATGTCCGACGCTTCGATGCCCGACGCTTCGATGCCCGACGCTTCGACGTCGTTGCGGGAGCAGGTGGAGCACGCCCGGTCGCGGACGACGCTCGCGGGCCACGCCGGCAAGTCGGGGGCCTCCCTCGAACGGGTCGTCCTCGCCGACGGACGCCGGCTCGTCGTCAAGCGGTTCTCACCGCGCGACGACCTGCTGATGGCCAGCCGGGGCGAGCGGGTCGGGTCCGAGTACGTCGCGTGGTCGACCGGGCTGCTCGACCGGCTGCCCTCCGGCGTCGGCCACCCGGTCGTCGGGGCCTGGGTGGAGGACGACACCACGGTGGTCGTCATGCGCGACCTCGGCGGGGAGGTGCTGACGTGGGAGCACCGGCTCGACCGTTCCCGGGTCCGCTGGATGGTCCGGCGCGTCGCCGACCTCCACCTGGCCTTCCTGGGCCGGCCGGTCGAGGGGCTCACGCCGCTCACCGACCACCTCGCCCTGTTCGCCCCGACGCGGATGCGAGCCCACGTCGACGAGGGGAACCCACTCGCCGCCGCGACCCTGCGCGGCTGGGAGCTGTTCGGCGAACAGGTCCCCCACGACGTCGCCGACGCCGTGTCCCGACTCCTCGACGACCCCGGACCGCTCGCCGAGGCGCTGCTGCGCCGGCCGTCGACGCTGCTGCACGGCGACCTCGCGACGGTGAACATGGCGTTCGAGGGCGACCGGCTGGTCCTCATCGACTGGGCGATGGCGGTGCACGGGCCGGGAGCGGTCGACGTCGCCCGGTTCGTCGCCGGATGCTCCCAGGTGGTCGACGCCAGCCGCGAGGAGGTCCTCGCCGAGTACGCCGACGCCCTCGGCCCGGCCCACGACGAGCCGGCGATGCGCCTCGCACTGCTCGCCGGCCTCGTCTGGCTCGGATGGAACAAGGCGCTCGACGCCGCGCTGCACCCCGACCCCGACAAGCGCGAGCGCGAACGTGACGACCTCGCGTGGTGGGTGTCGCAGGCCAGGGCGACCCTCGACGCGCACCTGTTCTGAGGCCTCTGAGGGTGCCGGCCTCCCTCGCCCCGCGGCAGGACGGGGGTTCAGGCGTCCAGCTCGGCCCGGCGCAGGGCGACGACGCGCTCGACGACGGCGTCCGGAAGCGGTTGGTCGACGCCGAACCGGATCGTCCCCTTCGACAGCGAGAAGCCGTCGAGGTCGCCGCGGACGGCGTCGACGACGGCCGGGCTGAAGGGGAAGAGCGACAGGTGGCCCTTCGCCGCGGTGAACCCGACGAGCGGCCGGCCGCCGAGGCGCAGGGCCGGCATGCCGTAGCTCGTGCCCTCCTCGGCGTCGGGGGCGAGGCGCCGGGCGAGGTCGGCCACGTGGCGCAGGGCCTGCTGCTCCGGCTCCGGCAGGTCGGCGAGGTAGTCGGTGAGGGGTCCCACGCCTCCATCGTGCCCCGCGAATCGCACCGTCGGGGCGTTCCGCACGGAGCCGCCGTCCACGGTGACGGCATGACCGGCGGATCGGGTACGCGTCCCGTGGTGGTCCACGCGGGGGCGTCGACCACGTCGCCGGTCTGGTGGGGACCGCGGCCGCCCCCGCTCGTCAGGACGGCCCGGTCACCGTACGGCCCGGCACCCGCCGTCCCGACCGCTCCGCCCTCCGGCGGAGCCCTCCACGAAAGGTCACCATGGCAGTCCGCAGGCGTTCAGGGACCCGCATCAGCTCCATCGTCGTTCTCGTCTGGCTCCTCGTCGGCATCATCGCCGCGTTCCAGCGCGGCTACTTCGGCTCCTCGGCGCCGAACTGCAGCCGCGTCGCGAGCGCGGCCGTGACGATCGTCGCCGGCCCGCTCAACTACGTGGGCATCGACCCCCGGATCGGCTGCACGACGCCCCAGCCGAGCTGACACCCGCGTCGTCCGCTCCTTCCAGCGAGCCCGACGCCGGGGCGCGGCCGGCCCGCCCGGTCGCGCCCCGGCGCACGCGCGGCACACGAACAGGGGCGACGGCATACTGGCGGGATGAGCGAGCGCACCGACGCCAGGACCCCGCCCGACGTCACGGACGCGGTCACCGCGCCACCGGAGGCGGCCGAGAGCGTCGAGGACTACTACGCGCGGATCGCCGCAGCCGCCGGTCCGGACGGCCGGCTGCCCGTCGCCGTCGAGGAGATGCCCGGCTGGGACATCTACCCCTACGAGGTCGAGAGCCTCCGCCTCAAGCCGGTGCAGCCGCCCGCCGACCAGGAACCGCCCCGACGCGGCGAGCGGTCGGCCGACTGCTGGTGCGCCCAGCCGGGTGCGAAGGCCGCGGAGGCCACGCCCGACGCCGACGCCCGGCTCGTCTGGAGCAACGACCGCTGGCGCCTCACCCTCACCACCGACACCGGGCTGCCGATCATGCTCATGCTCATGCCGCTCGAGCACCACGACCTGCCGTCACTGCCCGGCGACCTCGCGGCCGAGATGGGCCAGCTCGTCGTCGCGGTCTCCGACGGGGTCGAGCACGTGCCGAGCGTCGGGCGCGTCCAGCTGGCCAAGTACGGCGACGGCGGCGCACACCTGCACCTGTTCTTCCTCGGCCGCCCTGCACGGATGCTCCAGTTCCGCGGCTCACCCCTCATCGACTGGGAGGAGAACCTCCCGCGGGTGCCCCTCGACGTGCTCCAGGCCAACGCCCGGGTCGTCGCCGAGCGGCTCGTCGTCCACGTCGGCGGCCGCGCCGGACGCCTCGGACGCTGACGCCGCCGCGCCGGACGCCTCGGACGCTGACGCAGCCGCGCCGCCGCGCGAGACATGCTCGCGGCCTCGGACGTTCAGCGCCTCAGGCCGGGTGGGTCTGCGGGCGCTCGAAGAAGAGGACGGCGACGACACCGACGAGCAGGACGAGCCCGGGCAGGAGCATGGCCTCGCTCATGGCGCTCGAGAAGCCCTCGCGCACCTGCGGCGGCAGCGCACGACCGAAGGCCTGCTGCATCCCACCGGCGCCGGCGGTCATGCCGGGCAGGTCGGCGGCGAGGCGGGCCTCGATGAGCGCGGCGATGGCGGCGCTGCCGAGCACCGCACCCACCTGGCGCGTCGTGTTGTAGACGCCGGAGCCGGCGCCGGCCGCACGCAGCGGCAGGTTGCGGGTGGCGGTCGCCCCGAGCGGCCCCCACATGAAGGCGTTGCCGAGGCCCATGAGGGCCATCGGCGGGAGCAGCTGCCAGGTCTGCGTCTCCGGCTTCATCATGAGGGCGACCCACACGAGGGAGGCTGACGTCAGCGCGATGCCGACCGCCGTGATGCCCCTCGGGTGCACCCGGTCGGCCATCCGACCGGCCACAGGCGCGAGGCCACCACTGATGACGGCCATCGGTACGAGCAGGAGGGCCGACTGCGTCGGCGTCAGGCCCCGGACCACCTGCGCGTAGAGCATGAACGGGAAGCCCATCGCCGTGATCGAGAAGCCGATCGTGGTGATGGCGATGTTGGCCAGGGAGAAGTTGCGGTCGCGGAACAGCCCCAGTGGCAGCAACGGTTCGCGGCGGTTGCGGGCCTGCCAGACGACGAACAGGGCGAGGATCACGAGACCCGCGCCGATGAGCAGCGGCACCGAGACGAAGCCGCTGATGGTGCCCCAGTCGTACGTCTCGCCCTCCTGCACCCCGAAGACGAGCAGGAACATGCCGACGGCCGAGAGCACGACGCCGAGCCAGTCGAAGGTGTGGCTGTGGGTCTGCAGGTGCGGCACGAGCCGGCTGCAGAGGACGAAGCCGATGATGCCGACCGGGACGTTGATGAAGAAGATCCACTCCCAGCCCGGCCCGTCGACGAGCAGGCCACCGACGATCGGGCCGACGAGGATGGCCACGCCGGCCGTGGCGCCCCACAGCGCCATCGCCTGGCCACGGGAGGTGGCGGGGAACGTGCGGGTGATGACGGCCATCGTCTGCGGCGTCAGCATCGCGGCGCCGAGGCCCTGCACGACCCGGGCCACGACGAGCATGGTGATCGTCGTGGTCAGGCCGCACCAGAGGGACGCGGCCGTGAAGACCGCCAGCCCGACGAGGTAGAGGTTCTTCGGCCCGTACCGGTCGCCGAGCCGCCCGGTGATGAGCAGCGGCGTGGCGTAGGCGAGCAGGTAGGCGCTCGTGACCCAGATGACGCCGTTGACGTCGGAGTCGAGGCCGCGCATGATCGCCGGCGTCGCGACCGAGACGATCGTCGAGTCGACGAGGATCATGAAGAACCCGATGACCATGGCCCACAGGGCCGGCCACGGGTTGTGCCCCTCGGGCACCCCGCCGACGGGCACGGCCCGCGTCGCCGCGCCCGGGGCCACCCCGGTGGCCGCGGCCCCCGACGCATCGGGTCGGACGTCGGCGCCGACGTCGACCGACGCGTCCCCCCGTCCTGCCGCCGTGCGCTCGACTGCCTGCTCGTCCCCGGCCATGTCCGTCCCCTTCCGACGCGTCGTCGTATCCACCCGATTCTGCGCCTCCCCACCGACAACGCACCCCCCGATTTCCCGGGAAGGTCGGCGCCGGGCTGGTACCAGGCCCGTGTCAGGCCGGTGTCCGGGTACGGGCTCAGGCCCAGCGGGTGGCCAGCCAGAGCGGGTCGCGGCCGGTCAGCGGCACCATCCGCCACGTCAGGTCTGCGTCGCCGCCGCGCAGCCGGGCCTCGACCCGGAACCGGTGCGGGGTCTCGATCGCGATGACCTCGGCCCGGAAGGTGTCCTCGTCGACCCAGCCGCCGCTCGCCACGACGGGCAGCCTCGCTCCCCCGCCGACGAGCTCGGACTCGCGCCAGCCGCCCGAGGCGACCGGCACCGTGAGCCACGTGTCGCGCCGGAGCAGCCCGAGCGTCTGCCCGCCCTCCGCCCGGGCCACCGACACTGCCGTGTAGTCGGCCGAGAGGTCGGAGGCGTCGGACCGCAGGAACTCGGCGTAGTCGGGCCCGAGCGCCTCCCCCGCCATGGCCGGGATCTCAAGTGCCGCAAGCCGATCGGCCAGGGCAGCGTCGGCGGCCGGCGAGCCCGGGCGCCCGATGGCCGGCACGACGTGCTCCCACAGCGCGTCGAGCGTCGGCTGCGTGCGGTCCTGCTCGGCGGTGATGGCCACGACGGTGTCGTGCTCGGGCAGGACGATGAGGAACTGGCCGAAGGCGCCGTCGCCGCGGAAGCCGTGCCGCTGCATCCAGAACGAGTAGCCGTAGCCGCGGGAGGAGTCCGGCTCCATGCCGGGGTCCTCGGGCAGCGGCCCGAAGCCACGGCTCGCCTCCTCGACCCATGCGTCGGACAGCAGCTGCCGACCCTGCCAGCGGCCGAGGTCGAGGTAGAGCTGGGCGACGGACGCGATGCCCTCGGTCGTCAGGTGCGCGCCGGTGAAGCCGAGCTCGCGCCCGAGCGGGTCACGGTGCCACGGCACGTCGGGCAGCCCGAGCGGGGACAGCAGCCGGGGCTGCAGGGTCTCGGCCAGGCCGACGCCGGTGACGCGACCGACGATCATCGACAGCAGGTAGGTGGCGACCTGGTTGTAGGCGAAGTGCGTGCCGGGCTCGCGCGTGGGCTCGGTCGCGAGGACGCGCGGCACCCAGTCGTCGTGCTCCGCCGCGGCCATGCCGCTCATCCGGTCGAAGACGTGGGCCCACGCGTCCTCCTCGTGCCCGACCGTCATCGAGAGGCAGTGCTTGACCCGCACGTCGTGCCACCCGGCCGGCACCGTGGCCGGGTCGTACTCGGGGAAGTGGGACAGCACCCGGTCCTCGAGGGAGAGGCGCCCCTCCTGCACGAGGAAGCCGACGGCCGTGGCCGTCAGCGTCTTGGACAGGGAGTAGCCGAGGTGGACACGGTCGGCCGAGTAGGGACGCCACCAGCCCTCGGCGATGACGTGCCCGTGCCGGGCGACCATGAGGCTGTGCAGTCCGAGGCGACCGGCCTCGACGGCGTCGACGAACGCGAGCAGGCCCGAGGCGTCGACGTCCTGGGCGGAGGGGGTGCTGCGGGGAAGGGTCACGGGCGGCACGCTACGCGGTGCGACGCACCCGGTGGGCCGGTGGGCCGGTGGGGTTCGGGTCAGTCGAGCGGCGCGTACGGGGCGCCGAGGCGCTCGAGCGCCGCCTGGCCGCCGTCGACGGCCGTGAGGATCCACAGCCCGTCCTGGCGCACCGCGACCGAGTGCTCCCAGTGGGCCGCGCGGGAGGCGTCGGTGGTGACGACGGTCCAGTCGTCGGCCAGGACGCGGGTGTCGCTGGTGCCGAGGGTCACCATCGGCTCGATGGCCCCGGTGAACCCGTCGACGAGCTTCGGGCCGCTCTCGCGCACGGCGTAGTTCGGGATCTGGGGGTCCATGTGCATCTGCGGCCCGATGCCGTGGCCGACGTACTCGTCGATGACGCCGTAGGTGTGGCCGTCGCGCTCGGCGGCCGCCTCGATGCTCGCCTCGACGGCGTCGCCGACGGCGTACAGCCGGCCCCCGACGCGCATCGCCGCGATGCCGGCGTAGAGGCTCGCCTCGGTCGCGTCGATGAGGTGGACGTCTTCCGGACGCGCGGCCTCGGCACCACCGACGACGGTCGTGAACGCGGCGTCGCCGTTCCAGCCCTTGACCTCGGCGCCGCAGTCGACGGACAGCACGTCACCGGCCCGGAGGACACGGTCGCCGGGGATGCCGTGGACGACCTCCTCGTTGACGCTCGTGCACAGCGTGTGCCGGTAGCCCGGGACGAGCTGGAAGTTCGGGATGCCGCCGTGGCTGCGGATGAAGTCCTCGGCGAGGGCATCGAGCTGGAGCGTGGTGGCGCCTTCGCGCACCTCACCCCGGAGCATCTCCAGGGTGCGCCCTACGAGCAGCCCCGCCTCACGCATGAGGCGCAGCTGCTCGTCGGTGCGGCCGGTCAGTCGGTTGCGTCCGAACACAGGTCTGCTCGTCGTCTTTCGGGGTGGTTCGTTCGGGTGGAGGGCGCGGGTGCGCTCAGTGCTGCGGCAGGGCGGTGATGACGCGGTCGGTGACCTCGTCGACCTCACCCATGCCGTCGACCTGCACGAGCAGGCCGGCGAGCTGGTAGTGCGCGGCCAGGGGCGCCGTCTCCTTGCGGTAGATCGCCTGGCGCTCGCGGATGACCTCCTCGGTGTCGTCGGAGCGGCCCTCGATCTCGGCACGCTTGAGGAGGCGCTGGACGACGGCGTCCTCGTCGACGACGAGCTCGATGACGGCATCGAGCGCGTGGTCGTGCTTGGCGAGCATGGCGTCGAGCGCGTCGACCTGGCCCGACGTGCGGGGGTAGCCGTCGAGCAGGAAGCCGTTCACGGCGTCGTCCCAGGACAGGCGGTCCTCGACGATCTCGTTGGTGACCTCGTCGGGCACGTAGCCCCCCGACGCGAGGATGTCCTTGACCTTGAGCCCGAGCTCGGTCTCGTTCTTGATGTTCGAGCGGAAGATGTCGCCGGTGGAGATCGCCGGGATCGACAGGCGCTCGGCGATGCGAGCGGCCTGGGTGCCCTTCCCGGCGCCGGGCGGGCCGAGGATGATCAGTCGCGTGGGGGCTGGCATCAGCGGAGGAACCCTTCGTAGTGACGCTGCTGGAGCTGCGCCTCGATCTGCTTGACCGTCTCGAGTCCCACGCCGACGACGATGAGGATCGAGGTGCCACCGAACGGGAAGTTCTGGTTCGCACCGACGAGCACGAGTGCCACGAGCGGGATGAGCGAGACGAGCGCGAGGTAGATGGCACCCGGCACGGTGATTCGGGTCAGGACGTAGTTGAGGTACTCGGCCGTGGGTCGCCCGGCCCGGATACCCGGGATGAAGCCGCCGTACTTCTTCATGTTCTCCGCGACCTCGGTCGGGTTGAACGTGATGGACACGTAGAAGAACGTGAAGAAGAGGATGAGGCCGACGTAGACCGCCATGTAGATCGGGTGGTCACCCTTGACGAGGTTGGCCTGGACCCACGTCACCCACGCCGCGTTGTTGCCGTCGGCGCGGTTGTTGAACTGCGCGACGAGTCCGGGCAGCGCCAGCAGCGAGCTGGCGAAGATGACGGGGATGACGCCGGCCATGTTGACCTTGAGCGGGATGTAGGTGGACGTGCCGCCGTACATGCGGCGTCCGACCATGCGCTTGGCGTACTGCACCGGGATGCGGCGCTGGGACTGCTCGACGAAGACGACCGCGGCGATGACGAACATGCCGAGGATGATGATGAGCAGGAACGTGCCCCAGCCCTTGTTCTCCTTGATGGCCCAGAGCGAGCCCGGGAACCCGGCCGCGATGGACGTGAAGATCATGAGCGACATGCCGTTGCCGACGCCCTTGTCGGTGACGAGCTCGCCGAACCACATGATGAGGCCCGTGCCGGCCGTCATGGTCAGGACCATGATGACGATGGTGACCATCGACTGGTCCACCATGATCGACTGGCAGCTGCCGCCGAAGAGGCTGGAGGGGTTGCGCGCGAAGGTGACGAGGGTCGCCGACTGGAGGATCGCGAGGCCGATCGTCAGGTAGCGCGTGTACTGCGTCAGCTTGCTCTGCCCCGACTGGCCCTCCTCCTTGAGCGCCTCGAAGCGCGGGATGACGACCGTGAGCAGCTGGATGATGATGCTCGCCGTGATGTAGGGCATGATCCCCAGCGCGAACACGGACAGCTGCAGGAGCGCGCCACCGGAGAAGAGGTTGGCGAGGTTGAGGAACCCGCTCTGGTCGCCCGACTGTCCCTTGCTGGCCTGGAGGCACTGCTGCACCAGGCTGTAGCTGATGCCCGGCGTGGGCACGTGGGAGCCGAGGCGGAACAGCACGATGATGCCGAGGGTGAAGAGCAGCTTCTTGCGCAGGTCCGGGGTGCGGAACGCGCGGACGAAGGCGGCGAGCACAGGGTCCTCCTGGGGGTGCCGCGCGGGTGGCGCGGCCTGAGTCATGCAATCCGTGGAAGGTTAACGCAAAGGCGCAACGCCCCGGGCACCGCTCCGCGGTGGTCGACGTCACGTCGACCCGCGGTGCGACTGCCCGGGGCGTTGCTCACACGAGGTGTGGGGTGGGTCCGGATCGAGTCCGACCGGGTGGTGGTCAGCCCGCGAGGGGCGTGACCGAGCCGCCGGCGGCCTCGATCTTCTCCTTGGCGGAAGCCGAGAACTTGTGCGCCTCGACCTGCACATTGACGGAGATCTCACCCGTGCCGAGCACCTTGACCGGGAAGCCGTCACGGACGGCGCCCTTGGCCACGAGGTCGGCGACCGAGACCTGGCCACCCTCCGGGAAGAGGGTCTGCAGGCGGTCCAGGTTCACGACCTGGTACTCGGTGCGGAACGGGTTCTTGAAGCCACGGAGCTTGGGAAGGCGCATGTGCAGCGGCATCGAGCCACCCTCGAAGCGCTCCGGGACCTGGTAGCGGGCCTTCGTACCCTTGGTACCGCGACCAGCGGTCTTGCCCTTGGAGCCCTCACCACGACCGACGCGGGTCTTGGCGGTCTTGGCGCCGGGGGCCGGACGCAGGTGGTGGACCTTGAGGGCCGAGCCCTCGGTCTTCTTGGCCTCAGCCATGGTCAGTCAACCTCCTCGACGGTCACGAGGTGCGTCACCGTCTTGACCATCCCGCGGATCTCGGGACGGTCCTCCTTGACGACGACGTCGCCAATGCGCTTCAGACCGAGGCTGCGCAGCGTGTCACGCTGGTTCTGCTTGCCACCGATCTCGGAACGGGTCTGGGTCACCTTGAGACGAGCCATCACGCACCAGCCTTGTCGGCCGCGGCCTTGGCCTCGGCGAGACCAGCAGCACGGGCCTTGAGCATGGCGGCCGGGGCCACCTCCTCGAGGGTCTTGCCGCGGCGGGCAGCCACCGACTCGGGGCGCTCGAGGTCACGCAGGGCCTGCGCGGTCGCGTGCACGATGTTGATGGCGTTGTCCGAGCCCAGCGACTTGGAGAGGACGTCGTGGATGCCGGCGCACTCCAGGACCGCACGCACCGGGCCACCGGCGATGACACCGGTACCGGGGGCGGCGGGACGGAGCATGACGACACCGGCCGCGGCCTCACCCTGGACGGGGTGCGGGATGGTGCCCTGGATGCGCGGGACCTTGAAGAAGTTCTTCTTGGCCTCCTCGACACCCTTGGCGATGGCCGAGGGAACTTCCTTGGCCTTGCCATAGCCGACGCCCACGGTGCCGTCACCGTCACCGACGACGACGAGGGCCGTGAAGCTGAAGCGACGACCACCCTTGACGACCTTGGCGACGCGGTTGATGGTCACGACGCGCTCGACGTACTGGTTCTTGTCGTCACGGCTGTCGCGGTTGTCGCGGCCACCGCGGTTGTCACGGCGGTCTCCGCGCTCGGTGCGCTCGCCGCCACCGGCGGGGCCGGTGCCTCGACGCTGCTGTCCGGGCATCAGATGTTCCTCATCTCAACAATTGCGTTCACGAAGTTGCTCACAGGGCCAGACCGCCTTCGCGGGCGCCCTCGGCGATCGCCGCGACGCGGCCGTGGTACTTGTTGCCACCACGGTCGAACACGACGGACTCGACACCGGCGTCCTTGGCGCGGGCGGCGACGAGCTCGCCCACCTTCTTGGCCTTGGCCGTCTTGTCGCCGTCGAACGCGCGGAGGTCGGCCTCCATCGTCGAGGCGTAGGCGACCGTCTTGCCGATCGTGTCGTCGACGACCTGGACGAAGAGGTGACGGCTGGAGCGCGAGACGACGAGGCGGGGACGGGCCGTCGTGCCGGCGATCTTCTTGCGACCGCGCACCTGGCGACGGATGCGGGCGGCAGCCTTGGACTTGCCGCGCTTGATGATCATTGCCATGGCTTACTTACCGGCCTTTCCAACCTTGCGACGGATCTGCTCGCCCGCGTAGCGAACGCCCTTGCCCTTGTACGGGTCGGGCTTGCGCAGCTTGCGGATGTTGGCCGCGACCTCACCGACGAGCTGCTTGTCGATGCCCTGCACCGAGAAGCGGGTCGGGTTCTCGACGGCGAAGCTGATGCCGGCGGGAGCCTGGATGAGGATCGGGTGCGAGTATCCGAGCGAGAACTCGAGGTCCGAGCCCTTCGCGGCGACACGGTAACCCGTGCCGTGGATCTCCATCTTCTTCTCGTAGCCCTCGGTCACACCGAGAACCATGTTGTTGATGAGCGAGCGCGTCAGGCCGTGGCGGGCGCGCGAGTCACGCTCGTCGTCGGGCCGCTTGACCTCGAGGTTGCCCTCGGCGACCTCGACGGTGATCGGCGTGACGACGGTCAGCGAGAGCTCACCCTTGGGGCCCTTGACGGTGACGTCCTGGCCCTTGACGGCGACGTCCACACCCGTGGGGATGGAGACAGGGAGTCGTCCGATTCGCGACATGTCAGCGTCCCCTTACCAGACGTAGGCGAGGACTTCCCCACCCACGCCCTTCTCGTGTGCCTGGCGGTCGGTCAGCAGACCGTTCGACGTCGACAGGATCGCGACGCCGAGGCCACCGAGGACCTTGGGCAGGTTCGTCGACTTGGCGTACACGCGCAGGCCGGGCTTGCTCACGCGACGCACGCCGGCGATGGAGCGCTCGCGGTTCGGGCCGTACTTGAGGTCGATGGTCAGCGTCTGGCCGACCTCGGCCTCCTCGATCTTCCAGGAGGCGATGTAGCCCTCGGCCTGGAGGATCTCGGCGATGTTCTTCTTGAGCTTCGAGTACGGCATGGAGACGACGTCGTGGTGCGCCGAGTTGGCGTTCCGGACGCGGGTCAGCATGTCCGCAATCGGGTCAGTCATGGTCATGGTGGGCTCTTTGCCCTTCCTCACCGGGGTTTCGGACACCGGGGCGCCTTGCGGGCGCTCCGGGCCGACCTACGGTGCCAGAGGTTTTGGCTGGTCTTTGGGTGGCTACCGGTGGATTACCAGGAGCTCTTGGTCACGCCCGGCAGCTCGCCCGCGTGCGCCATCTCGCGAAGGCAGATGCGGCACAGGCCGAACTTGCGGTACACCGAGTGCGGGCGACCGCACTTCTGGCACCGCGTGTAGGCGCGGACCTTGAACTTCGGCTTCCGGTTCGCCTTGTTGATCAGGGCGGTCTTGGCCATGTCAGTTCTCCTTGAAGGGGAAGCCGAGCTGCTTGAGCAGCGCGCGACCCTCGTCGTCGTTGGTGGCCGTGGTGACGACGGTGATGTCCATGCCACGGACGCGGTCGATGCGGTCCTGGTCGATCTCGTGGAACATCGACTGCTCCGTCAGGCCGAACGTGTAGTTGCCGTTGCCGTCGAACTGCTTCGGCGACAGGCCACGGAAGTCACGGATGCGCGGGAGCGCGATCGTGACGAGACGGTCGAGGAACTCCCACATGCGGTCGCCGCGCAGCGTCGTGTGCGCACCGATCGGCATGCCCTCGCGGAGCTTGAACTGGGCGATCGACTTGCGGGCCCGCGTCACGATCGGCTTCTGGCCGGTGATCGCGGTCAGGTCGCGGACAGCACCCTCGATGAGCTTGCTGTCACGCGCCGCGTCACCGACACCCATGTTGACGACGACCTTGACGACGCCGGGGACCTGCATGACGTTGGCGTGGCCGAACTGCTCCTGGAGCGCGGCCTTGACCTCGTCCTGGTAGCGCTGCTTGAGGCGCGGCTTGGTGGTGGTCTGCGTCATGTTCAGAGGTCCTTGTCCGACTTCACGGCGACGCGCACGCGGGACGCCTTCTGGCGACCGCCTCGCTCGACCGTCTCGACGCGCGTCTTGACGCGGGTCGGCTTCTTCGACTCCGGGTCGACGACGGCCACGTTGCTCACGTGGATCGCGGCCTCGGTGTGGGTCAGGCCACCGGTGCGGGTGCCACGCGCGGTGGCGCCGGCCTTGACGTGCTTGGTGACGCGGTTGATGCCCTCGACGAGCACGCGCTGCGTCTCCGGGTACACCGCGATGACCTTGCCCTGCTTGCCCCGGTCGCCGCCGTTCTTCTGGCTGCGGCCCGAGATGACCTGGACGAGGTCACCCTTCTTGATCTTCATCTTCGCCATGGGTCAGAGCACCTCCGGCGCGAGAGAGATGATCTTCATGAACTTCTTCTCGCGCAGCTCACGGCCGACGGGACCGAAGATACGGGTACCACGCGGGTCACCGTCGTTCTTCAGGATGACCGCGGCGTTCTCGTCGAACTTGATGTACGAGCCGTCGGGACGACGACGCTCCTTGACGGTCCGGACGATGACGGCCTTGACCACGTCGCCCTTCTTGACGTTACCGCCCGGGATGGCGTCCTTGACGGTGGCGACGATGGTGTCGCCGATGCCGGCGTATCGACGGCCCGAACCGCCGAGAACACGGATGCACAGGATCTCCTTGGCACCGGTGTTGTCGGCGACGCGCAGTCGCGACTCCTGCTGAATCACTGTCTAACTCCTGTCGTCGTGCTGGTTCTCACCCGGTCACCCGGGTGAGCCTTGCCGAACGGAAATGGGGGGTGGCTTACTTGGCCTTCTCGAGGATCTCGACGACACGCCAGTGCTTCGTCGCGGAGAGCGGACGCGTCTCCATGATGAGCACGCGGTCGCCGAGGCCGGCCTCGTTCTTCTCGTCGTGCGCCTTGACCTTGGAGGTCCGACGGATGACCTTGCTGTAGAGCGCGTGCTTGACGCGGTCCTCGACCTCGACGACGACGGTCTTGTCCATCTTGTCGCTCACCACGTAGCCCTGACGGGTCTTGCGGTTGTTGCGCTCGCTGGTCGAACCGGTGGTCGCGTCCGTGGTCACGGTGTCCTTCTCGCTCATGCCTGGGTCTCCTCAGCCGTGTCGGCCTCGGCCTTCTTGTCGGCCTTCTTCTCGGCCTTCTTGTCAGCCTTCTTGGCCTTCTTCTCGGCCTTGTCGTCCTCGGCCTTGGCCGGGACAGCCTCCTCGACCGGGGCCGAGCCGATGCCGAGCTCGCGCTCGCGCATCTCGGTGTAGATCCGCGCGATGTCCTTCTTGACCGCGCGCAGACGACCGTGGTTGTCCAGCTGGCCCGTGGCGGACTGGAACCGGAGGTTGAACAGCTCCTCCTTGGCCTTCTTCAGCTCATCGGCGAGCTTCGTGTCATCGAGACCACGCAGCTGGTTCGGAGCCAGGTCCTTCGTTCCGACTGCCATCAGTTGTCACCACCCTCACGCTGGACGAAGCGGCACTTCATCGGGAGCTTGTGCATCGCGAGACGCATGGCCTCGCGGGCGACCGGCTCGGCCACGCCCGAGAGCTCGAACATGACGCGACCCGGCTTGACGTTCGCGACCCACCACTCGGGCGAACCCTTACCGGAACCCATGCGGGTCTCGGCGGGCTTCTTCGTGAGCGGACGGTCCGGGTAGATGTTGATCCAGACCTTTCCGCCACGCTTGATGTAGCGGGTCATCGCGATACGAGCGGACTCGATCTGGCGGTTGGTGACGTAGGCCGGCTCGAGAGCCTGGATGCCGTACTCACCGAAGGCGATCTTCGTTCCACCCTTGGCAGCACCGTGACGATCCGGGTGGTGCTGCTTACGGTGCTTGACTCGACGGGGAATCAACATGGTCAGGCCTGCTCATTCTCGGTGCTGGCCGCGGCAGGGGCCTCGGCAGCAGCGGTCTCGTTCACTGCCGGAGCAGCGGCGGTCTCGTTGCGGTCACCACGACGGGCGCGGTTCGGACGGTCACCGCCGTCACGACGCGGACCACGCGACGGGCGCGGAGCGGCAGCCTGCTGGGCAGCGAGCTCCTTGGCCGTCATGTCGCCCTTGTAGATCCACACCTTGACGCCGATGCGGCCGAACGTGGTGCGGGCCTCGTAGAAGCCGTAGTCGATCTGCGCACGCAGGGTGTGCAGCGGGACGCGACCCTCGCGGTAGAACTCGGTGCGACTCATCTCGGCGCCGTTGAGGCGGCCGGAGACCTGCACGCGGATGCCCTTGGCGCCGGCGCGCTGGGCGGACTGCATGCCCTTGCGCATGGCGCGGCGGAACGCCACGCGGGCCGAGAGCTGCTCGGCGATGCCCTGGGCGACCAGCTGGGACACGATCTCGGGGTTCTTGACCTCGAGGATGTTCAGCTGGACCTGCTTGCCCGTGAGCTTCTCGAGCTCGCCGCGGATGCGGTCGGCCTCGGCGCCGCGGCGGCCGATGACGATGCCCGGGCGGGCCGTGTGGATGTCGACGCGGACGCGGTCACGGGTGCGCTCGATCTCGACCGAGGCGATGCCGGCGCGCTCCATGCCCGTCGCCATGAGGCGACGGATGGCGACGTCTTCCTTCACGTAGTCGCGGTAGCGCTGACCCTGCTTGGTGGAGTCGGCGAACCAGCGGCTCTTGTGGTCGGTGGTGATGCCCAGACGGAAGCCGTGGGGGTTGACCTTCTGACCCATCAGCGGGCTCCCTTCGTGTTCTCGGGCTGGGTGACGACGACGGTGATGTGGCTCGTCCGCTTGTTGATGCGACCGGCGCGGCCCTGGGCACGCGGACGGAAACGCTTCATGGTCGGGCCCTCGTCGACGAAGGCGGCCGTGATGACGAGGTTGCGCTCGTCGAAGGCCACCGACTCCTTGTCGGCCTTGAACCGGGCGTTGGCGATGGCGCTCTCGAGCACCTTCTTGACCGGGTCGGACGCCGACTGCGGGGCGAACGTGAGCACCGTGACGGCGTCGGTCGCGGCCTTGCCGCGGATCAGGTCCACGACACGGCGGGCCTTCTGCGGGCTGACCCGGACGTGCCGGGCCGAAGCCTTGGCTTCCATGACAACTTCCTTGGATTCGATGGCCATCAGCGACGACGACCCTTCTTGTCGTCCTTCACGTGACCCTTGAACGTGCGGGTCGGTGCGAACTCGCCGAGCTTGTGGCCGACCATCGACTCGGTGACGAACACCGGGACGTGCTTGCGGCCGTCGTGGACGGCGAAGGTGTGGTTCAGCATGTCCGGGCTGATGACCGAACGACGCGACCAGGTCTTGATGACGTTCTTGGTGCCCGCTTCGTTCTGGGCGTCCACCTTCTTCTGAAGGTGGTCGTCGATGAAGGGGCCCTTCTTCAGGCTACGAGGCATTCCAAAGGCTCCTTATCAGCGCTTCTTGCCAGTACGACGGCGACGCACGATGAGCTTGTCGCTTTCCTTGTGTCCCTTGCGGGTGCGGCCTTCGGCCTGACCCCAGGGGCTGACGGGGTGACGACCACCGGACGTCTTGCCCTCACCACCACCGTGCGGGTGGTCGACCGGGTTCATGGCGACACCACGGACGGTCGGGCGCTTGCCCTTCCAGCGCATGCGGCCGGCCTTGCCCCAGTTGATGTTGCTCTGCTCGGCGTTGCCCACCTCGCCGACGGTGGCGCGGCAGCGCACGTCGACGTTGCGGATCTCACCGGACGGCATGCGCAGCTGCGCGTAGGGGCCGTCCTTGGCGACGAGCTGGACGCGCGCACCGGCGGAACGGGCGATCTTGGCGCCGCCACCCGGCTTGAGCTCGATGGCGTGCACGACCGTACCGACGGGGATGTTGCGCAGCGGCAGGCTGTTGCCCGGCTTGATGTCGGCCGCGGGGCCGTTCTCGATCGGGTCGCCCTGCTTGAGGCGGTTCGGCGCCAGGATGTAGCGCTTCTCGCCGTCGGCGTACTGGACGAGCGCGATGCGCGCCGTGCGGTTGGGGTCGTACTCGATGTGCGCGACCTTGGCCGGCACGCCGTCCTTGTCGTGGCGACGGAAGTCGATGACGCGGTAGGCGCGCTTGTGACCGCCACCGATGTGACGCGTGGTGATGCGTCCGGCGTTGTTGCGGCCACCCGTCTTGGAGAGCGGTCGGACGAGCGACTTCTCCGGGGTGCTGCGCGTGATCTCGACGAAGTCGGCGACCGACGAGCCGCGACGGCCCGGTGTGGTCGGCTTGTACTTGCGGATACCCATGTTCGTTAAGTCCTTACGATTCTTCGTCGGTCTCAGGCGCCCGCACCGAAGATGTCGATCGTGCCCTCGCGGAGGGAGACGATCGCACGCTTGGTGTCCTTGCGCTTGCCGATGCCGAAACGGGTGCGACGGCTCTTGCCCTGACGGTTCAGGGTGTGGACCTTGTCGACCTTGACGTCGAAGATCTGCTCGATGGCGATCTTGATCTCCGTCTTGTTGGCCCTCGGGTCGACGATGAAGGTGTACTTGCCCTCGTCGAGCAGCCCGTAGGACTTCTCGGAGACGACCGGCGCGATCAGGATGTCGCGGGGGTCCTTGGCGTGGATGCTCACTTGGTGGCCTCCTTGTCGGCCTCGGCACCCTTGGTGCTGCCGGCGACGAAGGCGTCGAGGGCGGCCTGGGTGAACACGATGTCGTCGGCGCAGAGGACGTCGTAGGTGTTGAGCTGGTCGGAGACCAGGACGTGGACGTTCTGCAGGTTGCGGACCGACTTGAACGTCACGTCGTCGCCGCGCTCGATGACGACGAGCAGGTTCGGACGCTCGGTCAGGCCGGCGAGGAACACCGCGGCGTCCTTCGCCGAGGGCTGCTCGCCCGTGACGATGGAGTCGACGACGTGGATGCGCTCGAAGCGGGCCCGGTCGGAGAGGGCACCGCGCAGGGCGGCGGCCTTCATCTTCTTGGGGGTGCGCTGCGAGTAGTCGCGCGGCTGCGGACCGTGGACGACGCCACCGCCGGCGAACTGCGGCGCACGCGTCGAGCCCTGACGGGCACGACCGGTGCCCTTCTGGCGGTACGGCTTGCGCCCACCGCCGCGGACCTCGCCGCGGGTCTTGGTCGAGTGCGTGCCCTGACGAGCGGCGGCCAGCTGCGCCACCACGACCTGGTGGATCAGCGGGACGTTGGTCTGGACGTCGAAGATCTCGGCGGGCAGGTTCTGCGTCTTGGTTGCCATGTCGTTCATGCACCCTTCGCAGCCGTGCGGATCAGGACGATGCCACCGCGGGGGCCGGGGACGGCACCCTTGATGAGCAGGAGGCCCTTCTCGGCGTCAACGGCGTGGATCTGGAGGTTCTGGGTCGTCTGGCGGACGCCACCCATGCGACCGGCCATGCGCATGCCCTTGAAGACACGGCCCGGCGTGGCGCAGCCGCCGATGGAGCCCGGCTTGCGGTGGTTGCGGTGCGCACCGTGCGACGAGGAGACGCCGTGGAAGCCGTGACGCTTCATGACACCGGCGAAGCCCTTGCCCTTGGTCGTGCCGGTGGCGTCGACGCGCTGGCCGGCCTCGAAGGACTCGGCGGTGATCTCCTGGCCGAGCTCGTACTCGCCGGCGTCGGCGGTGCGCAGCTCGACGAGGTGACGGCGCGGCGTCACGCCGGCCTTCTCGAAGTGGCCGGTCATCGGCTTGTTGACCTTGCGCGGGTCGATGGCGCCGAAGGCGATCTGGACGGCGTCGTAGCCGTCGGCGTCGCCGCTGCGGACCTGGGTCACGACGCAGGGGCCGGCCTTGACCACGGTCACGGGCACGAGGCGGTTGTCGGCGTCCCACACCTGGGTCATGCCGAGCTTCTCGCCGAGAACGCCCTTGATGGTCTTCTGCTGAGCAACAGTCGTCATGTTCACCAACCGCCTCAGAGCTTGATCTCGATGTTGACGTCCGCCGGCAGGTCGAGACGCATCAGCGAGTCGACGGCCTTGGGCGTCGGGTCGATGATGTCGATGAGGCGCTTGTGCGTGCGCATCTCGAAGTGCTCGCGGCTGTCCTTGTACTTGTGCGGCGACCGGATCACGACGAAGACGTTCTTCTCCGTCGGCAGCGGGACGGGGCCCACCACGGTCGCGCCGGCGCGCGTCACTGTGTCAACGATCTTCCGGGCCGAGTTGTCGATGACCTCGTGGTCGTACGACTTCAGCCGGATGCGGATCTTCTGTCCCGCCATCTGATGAACGTCTCTCTCTCGCTTCTGACTGCCGGTTCCCTTGGCCTCCGACCCCCGAGGTCGGGCGTGTCGCCCTCTCCACGAGGAGAAAGTGCGCACGGAAGTGCCACTTTCGTCGTGAGTCCCGGCCGAACCGGGTTGCATTGCGCTTCCCTCGGGCCTCCGAGAGGAGTCCTGGCGAGTCCCCGTCAGGAGGCTCTCGAGGGGCGGCGACGCCGACATGGGTCAGCGACGCGCGTCAAGCAACCTGAACAGTGTGCCAGAGGGGCACGGGCCCTATCAAATCGAGACGGGGACCGCCCGGACCACCCCCGACCGTGGCGCGTCGCCGGTCCTGCCGGGCGGGCGTCGGCCGCGTCGTCGCAGGTCGCACGCGGGACCTCGGGGGACCTCGGAGGAGCTCGGAGGCGGCGCCCCTCCCCCGGCGGTCAGCCGGAGGCAGCGTCGCTGCCGGCGTCGCTGCCGGCGTCGCTGCCTGCGTCGGGCGCCGGTCGGGCGCAGGCGGCGGTGCCGCCCGGCAGCTGGTACCGGTGGTCGGCGACCCACGTGTACACCCGGGCCGCGAGGGCGGAGACTCCCGGCGCGAGCAGGAGGTAGCCGAGCGGTCGCCAGGCCGGAGCGCCGTGCGTCACGGCACTCGCCACGGCCCGGTGACCCGACCGGATCGAGCCGTCGGCCGTGACGAACTGGGCCGCCTCGTCGCAGTCCTGCGGGCTGAGCCCGACCGCGGCGAGGTCGAGCTCCTGCCAGGGCCGCACGTCGTAGCGCCCGCGACGGTCGACCCAGCGCCGCGCGAACTGCGCGCTGCGGGTGCAGAAGCCGCAGTCGGCGTCGTACACCAGCGTCGGCCGGTCGGGCACGGTCAGCTGCACGCGTCGATCCTCCCACGCCGGCCCGACGCGTCGGGCCGGGCCTTCAGGCGGGTGCGAGGAAGGCGCTGAGCGCTCCCGCGTACATCGCCGGGTCCCGCGCCCCCATGAGCTCGCGAGCGCTGTGCATCGACAGGGCCGCCGCACCGAAGTCGACGGTCGTGGCACCGGTGAGGGCCGAGGTGACCGGACCGACGGTCGAGCCGCACGGCAGGTCGCTGCGCGTCACGAAGGTCTGCATCGGCACACCGGCCTGCTCGCACGCGAGCCGGAACGCCGCGGCGCCGACGGAGTCCGTGGCGTAGCGCAGGTTGGTGTTGACCTTGAGCACCGGCCCGCCGTTGACGCGGATCTGGTGCAGCGGCTCGTGCAGCTCGGAGTAGTTCGGGTGGGTCGCGTGGCCCATGTCGCCCGAGGCGATGACGGTGGCCGCGAGCGCCCGGAAGTAGTCGTCGCGGGTGCCGCCGCCGGCGAGGACGATGCGCTCGAGGACCGAGGGCAGCAGCGTCGAGACCGCGCCGCGCTCGGACGTGCTGCCGATCTCCTCGTGGTCGAAGAGGACGAGCACCGGCACGTGGCCCGGCTCGGAGGCCGACGCGTCGACCATGGCGCGGACTCCCGCGTACGACGTGGCGAGGTTGTCGAGGCGCGGTGCGGCGATGAGGTCGCGGTCGCGGCCGATGCGGGCCGAGGGCTGCACCGGGTGGGTCATGACGTCCCACGCGAGGACGTCTTCGTGGTCGACGCCGACGTGCGCCGCGAGGTAGGCCGGAAAGTCACCCGGGGTGTCGCCGACGCCCCAGACCGGCACGAGGTGCTGCTGCCGGTTCAGGGTGAGGGCGTCGTTCTGGGTGCGGTCGAGGTGGATCGCCACCTGGGGCACGCGCAGGATCGGGTCGCCGTCGTGGAAGAGGCGCTCCTGGACGCCGGACGCCGTGCGGACGGTGACGCGCCCGGCGAGGCCGAGGTCGCGGTCGAGCCAGGAGTTCTGCAGCAGGCCGCCGTACGGCTCGACGGCGAGCATCTGCCAGCCGGCCTTGACGTGGTCGGCGTTCGGCTTGACCCGCAGGTTCGGGCTGTCGGTGTGCGCCCCGACGACGCGGAAACCCGCGGCCGGTCCGGAACCGGAGGCGTGCGCCCCCGTGGTGTCCCACGCGATGAGCGAGCCGCCCCGGACGAGCCAGTGGCGCCCCGGCTCGGTCGGGAACGGGTCGGTCTCGACGACCTCGGTGAAGCCGGCCTCGGCGAGGCGGCGCGCCGCCTGCTCGCACGCGTGGAACGGCGTCGGCGACGCGTCCACGTAGTCGATGAGCCCCTGGGCCTCGGAGTCGGTGTCGAAGGAGTGCGCCATGGCTCCCGACCCTACCGACCGGCGCCCGCCCGCACGCCGTCGGCCTGACAGGATCGGCGGCATGCCTGATGCCGCGCTGACCTCACTCGTCGACGACCTCGGCTCACCCGACCCCGCCGTGCGCGACGACGGGGCGTTCAGCGCGCTCGCACGGCTCGTGCGCGACGGCACGCTGGGCGTCGAGGACCGCGCCTGGCTCGCAGGCGCGATGCTCGAGCGGCTGCACCACCCGCGCGTCGAGGCCCGGGCCTTCGCGCCCCTCGTCCTCGCGGCGCTCGTCGCCGGCGGCAGCGGCGACCCGGCCTGGGTGCCTGCCGTGACGCGGTGGTGGGTCGGCGAGCGCGACCTGCGTGGCCACGACCCCGAGCTCGGCTGGGTGCACGCCGTGGCCCACGGCGCCGACTTCTACGGGGCGTGCGGTGCGGTCGGGCTCGGCGATCCCGACGAGCTGCTCGACGCCCTCGCGGCGCGGCTGGTGGAGCCCACGGACGCCGTGTGGCACGACCAGGAGGAGGACCGCGTCGCGTACGCCGTGGCGCTCGTGCTGACGCACCCGGCGCTCGACCCCGGGGGTGCAGTGGCCTGGCTCGACCGCGTCCGTGCACTGTTCGACTCCGGCGAACCGGGGCCCGTGCCGCCCCACGCGTCGAACACGATGCGCGCCCTCCGGTCGCTGCACGTCGCCCTCGGCGAGCAGGTGCTGCACGACGGCCGACCGGTCGTCGTGCGCCATGCTGACACGGTGCGCGACGCTGTCGCGGACGTGCTCGGCGTCGTGACGCCGTGGTTCTGGCGGCCCGCCCGCACCGGCTGAGGAACAGGTGGGTAGCGCTCCCCATTGGCCGGGCACCGCTCTGCTGCCTAGGGTCTGAGGAGGAAGCCACCCGCGTCGCCGCGCGGGAGTCGTCGCGCGGGAGTCGTCGCGCGGCCGTCGTCACAGGGGAAGGCTCGATCGTGGTCGTGTACAGGAAGGGCGCCGATCCCGACGCCCTCGAGCGGGCAGCGGGTCAGCTCGACCTCTGCGCGGGCGAGGCCCGGGCAGCACGCACGGCCGTGGACCACGCGTTCGGGTCGCTCGGGTCTGCCTGGGGCGGTGGCGACTTCGAGGCCTTCCGCGGCAGCTGGCGGGCGTCGGCCCCGAGCATCGACGCCCTCGAACGTGCCCTGCACGGCCTCGGGGCGAAGCTGCGCGAGAACGCCGCGAGGCAGCGTTCCGCCAGCGGCCACGGTTCCGGCGGAGGCACCGGCGGTGGCGCCGCCGGCCCGCTCGGCGCCGTGGTGCCCCTGTCGTTCGGCCCGACCCCGTCGCCCTCGCCCGGACCCGCTCCGACGCCGTCGACTCCCCCGCCGCCCGCCACGACGGGCACGGGCGGTCCCGTCGACGGCTACGACTTCGGGGAGCCGAAGAAGCCCGACATCGAGTGGGACGAGGGCTTCGAGTACGACTCGAAGGACGCGACATGGCACGACCACCTCGCCAAGCTCGAGTGGATGGCGAAGCTCGAGGCTGGACGGGCCCTCAAGTCCGACCTCGACGACGCGACGGCGATGTACGCCCACTACTGGGACAACGACGGTGAGCCCGCACGGTTCGACTACGAGGAGGGCTACAAGGAGGACCCCTCCATCGCCCGTAACGTCGACGGCGAGGTGTCGCGCACGGCCGCCGCCGTCGACGAGATGGTGCGCCACGGCAACACGCACTTCAGCATGACGGGCGACGCCCACCCCGCCACCGCCTACCCGCAGACGGAGAACTGGCAGAAGACGATCGGCGGCTACCAGCAGTGGAGCAGCGCCGACGTCACGGTCGAGAACGGCCAGGTGACGATGAAGGTCACCATCCACGCCGAGGACTACTACAACTTCAACCCGGACCAGAAGGACATCGCCAGCGGGGCCGGCGACAACGAGAACGGCCGGTTCACCGAGATCGGCTGGGCCAAGCCGTTCCCGTCGAGCGGTGACGTCACCCGGACGGTCACGTGGCCGGTCGGCTCGCCGCCGCCCACCGTCCACGTCGGTCCGGGCGACGTCGAGCGCACCCCGGGTCTCGGTCGTGAGGACCGCGCCGACGAACGAGGAAGCAGCCGATGACCCGTGCCCGACGCGTCACCTCAGTGACGATGTCCGTGACCGCAACCCTGCTCGCCCTGGCGACCGCCGCGTGCAGCACGTCGTCCCCCACGCCGCCGAACGACCGAACGAGGAGCACCGTGAGCGCAGCGACCAAGACCGGCACCGGCGAGGTGCGCCACGACCTCGACCCGCTGACGAAGCGCTTCACCGCGCTGGGGGCGCCTGTCTCCGCGACGTGGATGTCGGGCACGCTCGGCGGTGACGCACCCGGCCCGTCGACGTACTGGATCGACGCGGTTGTCCGGCTGTCACCCGACGCCGCGTCCGCGCTGCGCGCCGACTCCCCCGCACCGACGACGGAGACCCCCGACGTCGAGGGCGGCGTCCGCTCGGCCCTGCCGGCCGGGCGGCTGCTGCGCTCCGACGCGCTCGACGCCGCCTTCGCCGAGGGGTCCTTCCGCGCCAAGGCCTACCTGGCGGCCGACTCGGACACCATCGTGCTCGTGGCCCTCGGTCAGTGACCCTCGGGCCGGGAGCGCGTGACCGTCGCGGCGTCCTCGGGTTGGATCGGGGCATGAGCACCCACCGTCCGCACCTGTGCCGATGAGCCGCCCCCTGCAGGTCGGCGTTCAGCTGCCCGAGGTCGAGCGGCGGGTCGAGTGGCCCGAGCTGCTCACCATGGCCCGCACGGCCGAGGAGGTCGGGCTCGACTCGCTCTGGCTCGGTGACCACCTGCTCTACGACCTGCCGGGTGGGCTCACCCGCGGGCCGTGGGAGGTGTGGACCTCGCTCGCTGCTGTCGCCGCCGTCACGTCGCGAGTCGAGATCGGGCCGTTCGTGGCCTCGACCGCCTTCCACGCGCCGGCGATGCTCGCCAAGATGGCCGCGACCGTCGACGGCATCTCGGGCGGCCGTCTGGTGCTCGGACTCGGGGCTGGCTGGAACGAGCGGGAGTACACCGCGTACGGCTTCCCGTTCGACGAGCGGGTCACGCGCTTCGAGGAGGCCTTCACCGTCATCCGCACCCTCCTGCGCGAGGGGCGCATCGACCACCACGGCCGCTTCCACGAGCTCACGGACTGCGTCCTCGACCCCGGTCCGACGCGTCCGGGCGGGCCGCCGCTCATGCTCGGCTCGACCGGGCCGCGCATGCTGCGCATCGGGCTGCCCCACGTCGACCTCTGGAACACCTGGTGGAGCGACTACGCCAACTCCCCGGCCGAGTTCGCACGGCTCAAGGCGCGGGTCGACGCGGCGGTGTCGGCGGCGGGTCGGACCGATCCCGTCGGCGCGACGGCGGCTGTCCTCGTCCAGCTCGCCGGCGGGGCGGGCCGCGTCATGGGCGACTCCGGGTACGCCGCGTCGGTGACGCCCGTCAGCGGCGGTCCCGGAGCACTGGCCGAGCACCTCCACGCGATGGCCGAGGCCGGCGCTGAGCACGTCCAGCTCGTCCTCGACCCCATCACGACCGAGAGCATCAGCGCCATCGGCCGCGCCCTCGCCGTCCTCGACGGCTGAGCCCCGCCACGCCCGCAGACCGGGACGAGCAGGTCGAGGTGGTGCGCCGCGCCGGGACGCGTCCGAACACCTCGACCCGACGGAGGCATCGGCGGTTCGAGGTGAGATGTCGCGCCCGGCCGCGCCAGATAACCTCGACCACGACCACGCGCAACCGGACTGGGCATGCGGAAGGGCCCGCCCCGCCGAAGCGGAACGGGCCCTACCGATGAAGCTGGTGCTGCAGGTGCAGCGTCAGATCACTTGATGATCTTCGTGACGCGACCGGCGCCGACCGTGCGGCCACCCTCACGGATGGCGAACTTGAGGCCGTCCTCCATGGCGATCGGCTGGATGAGCTCGACCGTCATCTCGGTGTTGTCGCCGGGCATGACCATCTCGGTGCCCTCGGGCAGGTGCACGACACCCGTCACGTCCGTGGTACGGAAGTAGAACTGCGGACGGTAGTTGTCGTAGAACGGCGTGTGACGGCCGCCCTCGTCCTTGGACAGGATGTAGACCTGAGCCTCGAAGTCGGTGTGCGGGGTGATCGAACCCGGCTTCACGACGACCTGGCCACGCTCGACGTCCTCGCGCTTCGTGCCACGAAGGAGCAGGCCGACGTTCTCGCCCGCGCGACCCTCGTCGAGGAGCTTGCGGAACATCTCGACACCGGTGACGGTCGTCTTGGCCGGCGGGCCGGTGTGGATGCCGACGATCTCGACCTCCTCGTTGACCTTGAGGATGCCGCGCTCGATACGACCGGTGACGACGGTGCCACGACCGGTGATCGTGAAGACGTCCTCGACGGGCATGAGGAACGGCTTGTCGATGTCGCGCTCGGGCTCCGGGATGTAGTTGTCCACGGAGTCCATGAGGTCGAGGACCGACTGGCCCCACTTCTCGTCGCCCTCGAGCGCCTTGAGCGCCGAGACCTGGACGACCGGCAGGTCGTCACCCGGGAACTCGTACTGCGAGAGGAGCTCACGCACCTCCATCTCGACGAGCTCCATGATCTCCTCGTCGTCGACCATGTCGGCCTTGTTGAGGGCCACGACGATGTAGGGGACGCCGACCTGGCGGGCCAGGAGGACGTGCTCCTTCGTCTGCGGCATCGGGCCGTCGGTCGCCGCGACCACGAGGATCGCGCCGTCCATCTGAGCCGCACCCGTGATCATGTTCTTCACGTAGTCGGCGTGGCCCGGGCAGTCGACGTGGGCGTAGTGACGACCCTCGGTCTGGTACTCGATGTGCGCGATCGAGATGGTGATACCGCGCTGGCGCTCCTCGGGAGCCTTGTCGATGTCCTCGAACGCGAACTGCGGGTTGAGGTCGGGGTACTTGTCGTGCAGGACCTTGGAGATCGCAGCCGTCAGCGTCGTCTTGCCGTGGTCGATGTGACCAATGGTGCCGATGTTGACGTGCGGCTTGGTCCGCTCGAACTTTGCCTTCGCCACTGTGTGTCCTCCTCAGGACTTTCTAGTGTTACGCCGTACGACCAGGGCAGGACGTGGCGCGATGGGTTGGGATTTCCGAAGAAAGAGACTACCGGGATGACCCGTCGTCACTCGCCGCGGGTCTTCTTGATGATCTCCTCGGCAACGGCCTTGGGGACCTCTGCGTAGGAGTCGAACTCCATGGAGAAGCTCGCGCGACCCTGCGTCTTGGACCGCAGGTCACCGACGTAGCCGAACATCTCGGACAGCGGGACGAGGCCCTTGACGACCTTGGCTCCGCTGATGTCCTCCATGCCCTGGATCTGGCCACGACGGGAGTTGATGTCACCGATGACGTCGCCCATGTAGTCCTCGGGCGTACGGACCTCGACGGCCATCATCGGCTCGAGCAGGACCGGGTCGGCCTTGCGGATGGCCTCCTTGAGGACCATCGAGCCGGCGATCTTGAACGCCATCTCCGAGGAGTCGACGTCGTGGTACGCACCGTCGTTCAGGGTCGCCTTGATGCCCACGAGGGGGTACCCGGCGAGCACGCCGTACTGCATGGCGTCCTGGATTCCGGCGTCGACCGACGGGATGTACTCACGCGGCACGCGACCACCGCTGACGGCGTTGACGAACTCGTACATCGAGCCGTCCTCGGTCTCGCCCAGCGGCTCGAAGGACACCTGGACCTTCGCGAACTGGCCCGAGCCACCGGTCTGCTTCTTGTGCGTGTAGTCGTACTTGAGCACGGCGCGACGGATCGTCTCGCGGTAGGCCACCTGCGGCTTGCCGACGTTGGCCTCGACCTTGAACTCGCGCTTCATGCGGTCGACGAGGATGTCGAGGTGCAGCTCACCCATGCCGGCGATGATCGTCTGGCCGGTGTCCTCGTCGTGGTGGACCTGGAAGGTCGGGTCCTCGGCGGAGAGCTTCTGGATGGCCGTGCCGAGCTTCTCCTGGTCGCCCTTCGTCTTGGGCTCGATGGCGACCTGGATGACGGGGTCGGGGAAGGTCATCGACTCGAGCACGATCTGCTCGTTGACGTCCGACAACGTGTCGCCGGTCGTCGTGTCCTTGAGGCCGATGGCCGCGTAGATGTGGCCGGCGAGGGCCTCCTCGACGGGGTTCTCCTTGTTGGCGTGCATCTGGAAGAGCTTCCCGATGCGCTCCTTGCGGCCCTTGGTCGAGTTGATGACACTCGTGCCCGAGCTGATGTGGCCCGAGTAGACGCGGATGAAGGTGAGCGTGCCGAAGAACGGGTGCGTGGCGACCTTGAAGGCGAGGGCCGAGAACGGCTCGTCCTTGCTCGGCGCACGCGTCAGCTCGACACTCTCGTCGCCCGGCTTGTGACCGATCATGGGCGGGACGTCGAGCGGCGACGGGAGGTAGTCGACGACGGCGTCGAGCATCGGCTGCACGCCGCGGTTCTTGAAGGCGGAGCCACAGAACACCGGGTAGAGCTCGGAGTTGACCGTCAGCTTGCGGATGCCGGCCTTGATCTCCTCCGGGGTCAGCTCCTCGCCGCTGAGGTACTTCTCCATGAGGTCGTCGTCGGACTCGGCGACGCGCTCGACGAGGACCTGGCGGTACTCCTCGACCTTGTCGAGCATGTCCGCCGGGATCTCCTGGATCTCGTACTTCGCGCCCATCGTGACGTCACCCTTGGCGTCGCCCGGCCAGACCAGGGCGCGCTTGTAGATGAGGTCGACGACGCCGAGGAAGTCGTTCTCCGCACCGATCGGCAGCTGCATGACGAGCGGCTCCGCGCCGAGGCGGTCCTTGATCGTCTGCACCGTGAAGTAGAAGTCGGCGCCGAGCTTGTCCATCTTGTTGACGAAGCAGATGCGCGGCACGTCGTACTTGTCGGCCTGGCGCCACACCGTCTCGGACTGGGGCTCGACGCCCTCCTTGCCGTCGAACACCGCGACCGCGCCGTCGAGGACGCGCAGGGAGCGCTCGACCTCGACCGTGAAGTCGACGTGTCCGGGGGTGTCGATGATGTTGACCTGGGTGCCTTCCCAGAAGGAGGTCACGGCGGCAGACGTGATCGTGATGCCGCGCTCCTTCTCCTGCTCCATCCAGTCGGTCGTCGACGCACCGTCGTGCGTCTCACCGATCTTGTGGTTGACACCGGTGTAGAAGAGGATGCGCTCCGTCACCGTGGTCTTGCCAGCGTCGATGTGCGCCATGATGCCGATGTTGCGGACCTTGTTCAGGTCCGTCAGGACGTCAAGTGCCACGTCAGTTGTCTCGTCTCATTCGTGTAGTGAAGTCTGCGGTTTTCCCGCATCCGTCTCGTGCCCACGGGCCTCGGTCTCGAGGCGCCGCGGGCGTTGCCCGGTGGGGGCACCCGTTCAACGCGGGTGGCAGGAGCCGGTGTTCCCGGCCGGGTGGCGCGTCGACCCGCCATGAGCGGGGCCGCGCCACCCGGCGCGGGCTGGGGTCACCAGCGGTAGTGCGCGAAGGCCTTGTTCGACTCGGCCATCTTGTGCGTGTCCTCGCGACGCTTCACCGCGGCACCGAGGCCGTTGGAGGCGTCGAGGATCTCGTTCATGAGGCGCTCGGTCATCGTCTTCTCACGACGCTGACGCGAGTAGCCCACGA
Source organism: Intrasporangium zincisolvens (assembly GCF_034724055.1). Classification (NCBI taxonomy): domain Bacteria; kingdom Bacillati; phylum Actinomycetota; class Actinomycetes; order Micrococcales; family Intrasporangiaceae; genus Intrasporangium; species Intrasporangium zincisolvens. The sequence continues at coordinate 109,624 of NZ_JAWIIL010000002.1, read as the reverse complement.
GCCAGCGCAGGGCCAGCGTCGTGCTGCGGCCCGGCTTGACCTCGATCGGCACCTGGTAGGTCGCACCGCCGACGCGGCGGGACTTGACCTCCATGGCCGGCTTGACGTTGTCGAGCGCGCGCTTGAGCGTCGCGACCGGGTCGGTGCCCGTCTTGCTGCGGACACCCTCGAGGGCGCCGTAGACGATGGTCTCCGCGATGGACTTCTTGCCGTCGAGGAGGATCTTGTTGACGAGCTGGGTGACCAGCGGGCTGCCGTAGACGGGGTCGACGACGAGCGGGCGCTTCGGAGCGGGTCCCTTGCGAGGCATCAGCTCTTCTCCTTCTTCGCGCCGTAGCGGCTACGAGCCTGCTTGCGGTTCTTGACACCCTGGGTGTCAAGGGTGCCGCGGATGATCTTGTAGCGGACGCCGGGGAGGTCCTTCACGCGACCGCCGCGCACGAGCACGATCGAGTGCTCCTGCAGGTTGTGGCCGACGCCGGGGATGTAGGCCGTGACCTCGATGCCGCTCGACAGGCGCACGCGGGCGACCTTGCGGAGGGCGGAGTTCGGCTTCTTGGGGGTGGTCGTGTACACACGCGTGCACACACCACGACGCTGGGGCGAGCCCTTGAGCGCCGGGGTCTTGGCCTTGGAGGCCTTGTCCTGGCGGCCCTTGCGGACCAGCTGGTTGATGGTAGGCAACCTGTGACTCCGTAACGTTGCTTTGTTGTCAGTCGCCCTGGTGGGCGGCTCCTTGGCTGTTCGGCCCTTCGACCCCCGAGGTCGGGTGTGTCCCGGGGCTGTCCGTGCCGGTTCTCCCCCCTGCACTCCCCACGGGACCGACCGGGTCGGCCCGCGCGGGTTGCCCGGCGGGAGGTGTGCTCTGGACCCCGGTGATGTCGCGCCGCCGGAGGCGGTGGACAGGGCACGAGGGCCGTCATCGCGCATGCCTGAGGGCATGCCTCAGACACAGTGTTCAAGCGTACCGGCGGGCGGCACGGCGACCAAATCGGTCTGGGCACCCCCGCGACGCCCGGGGCCGCAGGGCCCGGAGCGATGGGTGGCCGGCTCAGCCGAGACGCCAGTCCCCCGCGTACATGTGCAGGACCGGGACGCCGAGCACCTCGCGGGCGCGGGAGGCCCAGTCGGTGTGGAAGGTGTCCTCGACGGCGTGCGGCTCGGTGACGATGACGACCTCGGCGGCGCCGAGGCGCGCGACCTCCTCGACAAGCGTCGGCACCGGGTCGTCGGCGGTGATCTCGCCGGTCGCAGTGGCCTCGTGGCGGGCGAGCTCGGACAGCGTCGTCGACAGCGCGGTGTCGGCGTCGACACGCGCCTCCTGGCGGTCGACCGGGCGGAGCGTGTCGATCGCCTCGCGCATCTCGAAGAGGCTGAGGTGGTTGAGGAACGTCGAGAGCAGGTTGCGCTCGGTGTCGGCCGGGACGAGCACGCGATAGGTCGGCGCCTCGTCCTCGTGCAGGGCCACGATCTTGTCGACGTCTCCCGGCTTGAGCGCCTCCTCGGTGAGGATGATGATCGTCGGGGCCGGGGCGCCGGCGTCGGCGCCGCCGGTCGCACCGGCCGGCGCGGTCTCGGCGGGGGCAGCGGGGGCAGCGAGGGAGTTGTCGCTGCCGGCGTCGCTGCCGGTGTCGGTCGGGGCGTCGGCCGTGGGCTCGGTCATGCGGGTCAGCCTATAGAGCCGGACGGCGCCGCGGCAGCGCGCCCCGCAGGCCTCAGCCGTTCGTCATGCGCCACCGCGCGAGCAGGACGCCGAGACGGTCCTCGACCGGCCGCGTCGACGAGCCGCCGTAGTTGCCCATCATGACGAAGACGTAGCGTCGCCCGTCGGCACCGGTGACGTAGCCGGCGAGCGTGGACACGCCGGTCAGCGACCCGTTCTTGGCCCGGAGGTTGCCGGCCGCCTCCGTCCCCTCCATCCGGCTCGCGAGGGTGCCGCCGCTCCAGCGGACCGGGTCGCTGCCGGCCATCGGCAGGGCCGCCCGGAAGGTGCCGGCCCAGCTCGTGCGCTGGACCTTGTCGAGGAGGGCGGCCAGCTGGTTCGGGGTGAGCCGGTTGGCCCGGGCCAGGCCCGAGCCGTCGACGAACCGCAGCCCCCGAACGTCGATGCCGACCCGCGCGACGAAGGCGCGCACGGACGCCGTGCCGTCGGCCCAGCTGCCCGGCCGCCCGGTCCGTGCACCGAGCGTCTTGACGATCGCCTCGCCGTGCGAGTTGTTGCTCAGCTTGAGGAACGGCACGAGCAGCTGGGCCAGGGTCATCGACGCATGCCGGGCCAGCAGCGTCTGGCCGGTGGGCGTGCGGCCCTTGACGGCGGCCCCGTCGACGCGGACTCCCGCGGCGACGAGACGGTCGCGGAACGCCCGGGCGGCCAGGATCGCGGGCTCGTTGACGGTGACCCACTTCTTGACGGTCGACCGACCGACCGCGAGGCGTCCGCTGACCGTCACGAAGTTCGTGCCGGAGCGGCGCGTCAGCGACAGCGTCGTCGCCGAGCCCTTCGCCCCGGTCGAGGCCTGGTTGACGAGGGTGACGGTGCGCGCGGCCGACGGCGGCGTCAGGGTGAGGCGTGGCCGGGCCCCGGCCGCGCTCGCAGGGGTGACGTTGACGATCACGGTGCCGGCGTCGTAGTCGGTGTCGGGCGCGAGCGTCAGGCCCGACACCTGCGCGGCGTAGTAGTCCGACGCGTACGCCGTCGACCAGTACGGGCTGTAGCGCTGCTCGTCGAAGTAGGTGGGGTCGCCCACGATGTCACCCGTGACGCGCGTGACGCCCTTGGAGCGCAGCGCCGACGCGAGTGCGGTGAGGTCCTTCTCCATGAGCGTCGGGTCGCCGCGGCCCTTGAGGTAGAGGCGGCTCACCACTCCCCCCGACGGCGCCCTGGGCGCGAGGACGTCGGTGGTCCACCGATACCCGCTGCCGAGCACGTTCATGGCGGCCGCAGCCGTGAAGACCTTCTGCGTCGAGGCGGGCATGAGCGGGGTGTTCGCGTAGCGCACGTACACCGGCACCCGTGTCGACGCGTCCTGCACCGTGACGCCGACCCGCGCCGAGGACGTGGTGACCCGCGGATCGGCCATGACCCGGCCGACCTCGCGTCGGAGCGCGGCGTCCCGTGACTGGTAGCCGGCGGCCCGGGAGTCCTGGGCCGTCGCGGTGACGACCGCGACGACGGTGACGACCGCAGCGACGACGATCCCCGCCGTCCGCCGTCGCTGCTCGGGCCCCCCGCTGCTGCGTGGACGCGCCCCGGGCCGGGTGCGCAGGGGGCTGGACAGGACACGCGGCGGACGGATCACGGCGGCCTCCAGGGGCATCGCGTCGACGGGCGCGCGTCCGGCAGTCCGGCGCTGCCGGTCCGATCACCCTGCCGGGCAGGCTAGTCCGTTTTGTCCGCTTTCGCCGGTCGGGGCTCCACCGGCCCCCGGGCGCCCGATCGCGGGCGACCTCGACCCGGAACGGCCGCAGGGCCGGCTCCCCGGGTGGGGAACCGGCCCTGCGGACGGTGTTCGTGCGATGCGACCGTGCGGTCGCGACCGGTCAGAACTTGTCGAGACCGAGCGCCTCGTCGTCGAGGCGGATCGCCTCGCCGGACCCGCCACCGAAGCCCGCGTAGTCGTACGCGTCGTAGTTCGGCAGCGAGTACATGGCGGCCTTGGCCTCCTCGGTGGGCTCGACCTTGATGTTGCGGTAGCGGGGCAGCCCCGTACCGGCAGGGATGAGCTTTCCGAGGATGACGTTCTCCTTGAGGCCGAGCAGCGGGTCGGACTTGCCCTCCATGGCGGCCTGCGTGAGCACGCGGGTCGTCTCCTGGAAGGACGCGGCCGACAGCCACGACTCGGTCGCGAGCGAGGCCTTCGTGATGCCCATGAGCTCGGGACGACCGGCGGACGGGCGACCGCCCTCGGCCATCGCCTTGCGGTTGGCCTCCTCGAAGCGACCACGCTCGGCCAGCTCGCCCGGCAGCAGCTCGGTGTCGCCCGACTCGATGATCGTCACGCGGCGCAGCATCTGGCGCACGATGACCTCGATGTGCTTGTCGTGGATCGACACACCCTGCTGGCGGTACACGGCCTGCACCTCGTCGACGAGGTGCTTCTGCGCGGCACGCGGGCCGAGGATGCGCAGCACCTGCTTCGGGTCGATGGCACCCTGCACGAGCTTGGTGCCGACCCCGACGTGGTCGCCGTCCTGGACAAGCAGGCGCGAACGCTTGCTGACCGGGTAGGCGTGCTGCTCGGAGCCGTCGTCCGGCGTGAGCAGGATGCGACGAGCCTTGTCGGTGTCCTCGATCTCGATGCGGCCGGTGGCCTCGGCGATCGGGGCGACACCCTTGGGCGTGCGGGCCTCGAAGAGCTCGACGACACGCGGCAGACCCTGGGTGATGTCGTCGGCCGCGGCCGCACCACCGGTGTGGAAGGTACGCATCGTCAGCTGCGTGCCCGGCTCACCGATCGACTGGGCCGCGATGATGCCGACGGCCTCGCCGATGTCGACGAGCTTGCCGGTCGCGAGCGAACGGCCGTAGCACTTCGCGCAGGTGCCGACCTTGCTGTCGCAGGTGAGGACCGACCGGACCTTGATCTCGTCGATCCCGGCCTGGTACAGCGCCTCGATGGCGACGTCACCGACGTCGGAGCCGGCCTCGGCGAGGACCGTGCCGTCGCTGCCGACGACGTCCTCGGCGAACGTGCGGGCGTAGACCGAGGCCTCGACGACCTCGCTCTTGGTCCGCGTGCCCGTGACCTCGTTGGTCGCGGCGATGGGCAGCTTGAGCCCGCGCTCGGTGCCACAGTCGTCCTCACGGATGATGACGTCCTGCGACACGTCGACGAGACGACGCGTGAGGTAACCCGAGTCGGCCGTACGCAGAGCGGTGTCGGCCAGACCCTTTCGGGCACCGTGGGTCGAGATGAAGAACTCGACCACGGTCAGGCCCTCGCGGAAGTTCGCCTTGATCGGGCGCGGGATGATCTCGCCCTTCGGGTTGGCCATGAGGCCACGCATGCCGGCGATCTGACGGATCTGGAACCAGTTACCACCAGCACCCGAGGACACCATCCGGTAGATGGGGTTCGTGCGCGGGAAGTTGGTCTCCATCTCCTTCGCGACCTGGTTGGACGCCTGGGTCCAGATCTCGACGAGCTCCTGACGACGCTCGTCGTCGGTGATCAGACCGCGCTCGTACTGGGTCTGGACCTTGGCGGCCTTGGTCTCGTAGCCCTCGAGGATGTCCGTCTTGTTGGCCGGCGTCGTGACGTCGGCGATCGAGACGGTGCAGCCCGAGCGGGTCGACCAGTGGAAACCGGCCTCCTTGAGGGCGTCGAGGGACGCGGCGACCTGCACCTTGGAGAAGCGTTCCGCGAGGTCGTTGACGATCGCCGAGAGGCGCTTGCGGTCGACCGGGCGGTTCTCGAACGGGTAGTTCACCGGCAGCGTGTCGTTGAAGATCGCGCGGCCCAGGGTCGTCTCGAGCGTCAGGGCGGGAAGCATCCCGTCCTCGCCGACCTCGACACCCTCGGGGAGGGCGTAGCCGAGCGGCGGCACGACGTCGGTCAGGCGCAGCTTGATCGCCGAGCCGAGCAGGATCTCGCCACGGTCGAAGGCCATGCGGGCCTCGGACGGGGACGAGAACGCGCGACCTGCACCCGGACCGCCACCGTCGACGGCGTCGGTCAGGTGGTAGATGCCGGTGATCATGTCCTGCGTCGGCATGGTCACGGGGCGACCGTCAGCCGGCTTGAGGATGTTGTTGCTCGACAGCATGAGGATGCGGGCCTCGGCCTGCGCCTCCGCCGACAGCGGCACGTGGACGGCCATCTGGTCACCGTCGAAGTCGGCGTTGAAGGCCGAGCAGACGAGCGGGTGGATCTGGATGGCCTTGCCCTCGACGAGCTGCGGCTCGAAGGCCTGGATGCCGAGACGGTGCAGCGTGGGTGCACGGTTGAGCAGCACCGGGTGCTCGGTGATGACCTCCTCGAGCACGTCCCACACGACGGCGCGGGCACGCTCGACCATGCGCTTGGCCGACTTGATGTTCTGCGCGTGGTCGAGGTCGACCAGACGCTTCATCACGAACGGCTTGAACAGCTCGAGCGCCATCTGCTTGGGCAGACCGCACTGGTGCAGCTTGAGCTGCGGGCCGACGACGATGACCGAACGGCCGGAGTAGTCGACGCGCTTGCCGAGCAGGTTCTGGCGGAAGCGACCCTGCTTGCCCTTGAGCATGTCGGACAGCGACTTGAGCGGACGGTTGCCGGGGCCCGTGACCGGGCGACCACGACGGCCGTTGTCGAAGAGGCTGTCGACGGCCTCCTGCAGCATCCGCTTCTCGTTGTTGACGATGATCTCGGGCGCGCCGAGGTCGAGCAGTCGCTTGAGGCGGTTGTTGCGGTTGATGACGCGACGGTAGAGGTCGTTGAGGTCGGACGTCGCGAAGCGGCCACCGTCGAGCTGCACCATCGGACGCAGGTCCGGCGGGATGACCGGGATCGCGTCGAGGACCATGCCGGTCGGGTGGTTCGTCGTCGTCTGGAACGCCGACACGACCTTGAGACGCTTGATGGCGCGGGTCTTCTTCTGCCCCTTGCCCGTGGCGATGATCTCGGTCAGCGACTCGGCCTCGGCCTCGAGATCGAAGGACTGCAGACGCTTCTGGATCGCCGCCGCGCCCATGCCGCCCTCGAAGTAGAGGCCGAAACGGTCACGCATCTCGCGGTAGAGGATCTCGTCGCCCTCGAGGTCCTGGACCTTGAGGTTCTTGAAGCGGTCCCAGACCTGCTCGAGGCGCTCGACCTGCTGGTCGGCGCGCTTGCGGATGTTGTTCATCTCGCGCTCGGCGGAGTCGCGGACCTTGCGCTTGGCGTCGGCCTTGGCGCCCTCGGCCTCGAGCGTGGCGATGTCCTTCTCGAGAAGCTGCGCGCGGGCCTCGACGTCGGCGTCGCGGCGGTTCTCGATCTCCTTCTTCTCGACCTGGATCTGCGCCTCGAGCGAGGGCAGGTCGGCGTGACGCTGCTCGTCGTCGACGGACGTGATCATGTACGCCGCGAAGTAGATGACCTTCTCGAGGTCCTTCGGGGCGAGGTCGAGCAGGTACCCGAGGCGCGACGGGACGCCCTTGAAGTACCAGATGTGGGTGACGGGCGCGGCGAGCTCGATGTGGCCCATCCGCTCACGACGCACCTTGGCGCGCGTGACCTCGACGCCACAGCGCTCACAGATGATGCCCTTGAAGCGGACGCGCTTGTACTTGCCGCAGTTGCACTCCCAGTCGCGGGTCGGGCCGAAGATGCGCTCGCAGAACAGGCCCTCCTTCTCCGGCTTGAGGGTGCGGTAGTTGATGGTCTCGGGCTTCTTGACCTCGCCGTGGCTCCACTGGCGGATGGACTCCGCGGTGGCAAGGCCGATGCGCAGCTCGTCGAAGAAGTTGACGTCGAGCACGTGGTTCCTTCTCTCGTAACTCTCGTTAAGTCTCTGTGGTCTGACTGGTGTCTCGTCGACCGGTGGCCCGGGTGCCGCTCACCACGCTCGTGGTGGGTGAGCCGGCGGGCGGCACCCGTGCCGGGGTCGGATGGGTCTGGTCAGACCTCTTCGACGCTGGACGGCTCGCGCCGGCTCAGGTCGATGCCGAGCTCCTCCGCCGCGCGGAAGACCTCCTCGTCGGACTCCTTCATCTCGATCGTCGTGCCGTCGGAGCTCAGGACCTCGACGTTGAGACACAGCGACTGCATCTCCTTGAGGAGCACCTTGAAGGACTCCGGGATGCCCGAGTCGGGGATGTTCTCGCCCTTGACGATCGCCTCGTAGACCTTGACGCGTCCGGGGACGTCGTCGGACTTGATCGTCAGCAGCTCCTGGAGCGTGTAGGCCGCGCCGTACGCCTCGAGCGCCCAGACCTCCATCTCACCGAAGCGCTGGCCACCGAACTGGGCCTTACCGCCGAGCGGCTGCTGGGTGATCATCGAGTACGGGCCCGTCGAGCGAGCGTGGATCTTGTCGTCGACGAGGTGGTGCAGCTTGAGGATGTACATGTAGCCGACCGCGACGGGCTCCGGGAACGGCTCGCCGGAGCGGCCGTCGAAGAGGCGCGTCTTGCCCGAGGCGTCGATGAGGCGCACGTCGTCGCGCGTCTTCAGCGTCGAGTCGAGCAGACCGGTGACGACGTCCTCGGACGCACCGTCGAAGACGGGCGTCGCCACGCGCGAGCCGGGCGGGGCCTCGTGCGCGTCGGGGGCGATCTCCTTGGCCCACTCCGGGTTGCCCTCGATCTTCCAGCCGCGCGAGGCGGCCCAGCCGAGGTGCAGCTCGAGGATCTGGCCGAGGTTCATACGACGCGGCACACCGTGCGGGTTGAGCACGACGTCGACCGGCGTGCCGTCCTCGAGGAACGGCATGTCCTCGACCGGGAGGATCTTGGAGATGACGCCCTTGTTGCCGTGGCGGCCGGCGAGCTTGTCACCGTCGGTGATCTTGCGCTTGTTGGCCACGTAGACGCGGACGAGCTGGTTGACGCCGGGCGGCAGGTCGTCGCCCTGGTCGGCGCGGAACTCCTTGACGCCGATGACCGTGCCGGTCTCGCCGTGCGGCACCTTGAGGGAGGTGTCGCGGACCTCGCGGGCCTTCTCACCGAAGATCGCGCGGAGCAGGCGCTCCTCCGGCGTCAGCTCGGTCTCGCCCTTGGGCGTGACCTTGCCGACGAGGAGGTCGCCGTCGCGCACCTCGGCGCCGACGCGGATGATGCCGCGCTCGTCGAGGTCGGCGAGGACGTCCTCGGAGACGTTCGGGATGTCCCGGGTGATCTCCTCGGGGCCGAGCTTGGTGTCGCGGGCGTCGACCTCGTGCTCCTCGATGTGGATCGAGGAGAGGACGTCGTCCTGGACGAGGCGCTGCGACAGGATGATCGCGTCCTCGTAGTTGTGGCCCTCCCACGACATGAACGCGACCAGCAGGTTGCGACCCAGCGCCATCTCGCCCTTGTCCGTGGCGGGACCGTCGGCGATGACCGAGCCGGCCTCGAGGCGGTCGCCCTCGTTGACGACGACGACCTGGTTGTAGCTCGTGCCCTGGTTGGAGCGGGCGAACTTGGCGATGCGGTACGTCTGGTACGTGCCGTCGTCGTTGGCCACCGTGACGAGGTCGGCGGAGACCTCCTGCACGACGCCCGGCTTGTCGGCGCGGACGACGTCGCCCGAGTCGAGCGCGGCGCGGTACTCCATGCCGGTGCCGACGAGCGGCGCCTCGCTCTTGACGAGCGGGACGGCCTGACGCTGCATGTTGGCGCCCATGAGCGCGCGGTTGGCGTCGTCGTGCTCGAGGAACGGGATCATCGCGGTCGCGGCCGAGACCATCTGGCGCGGCGAGACGTCCATGTAGTCGACGTCGTTGCCGGGCACGAGCTCGACCTCGCCGCCCTTGGTGCGCACGAGGACGCGCTCGTCGACGAAGTTGTTCTCGAGGTCGAGCTGGGCGTTGGCCTGCGCGACGACGTAGCGGTCCTCCTCGTCGGCGGACAGGTAGTGGATCTCGTCGGTGACGTGGCCACCCTCGACCTTGCGGTACGGCGTCTCGATGAAGCCGAACGCGTTGATGCGGCCGTACGAGGCGAGCGAGCCGATGAGGCCGATGTTCGGGCCTTCCGGCGTCTCGATCGGGCACATGCGGCCGTAGTGCGACGGGTGGACGTCACGGACCTCCATCTGCGCGCGGTCACGGGAGATACCACCCGGGCCGAGGGCCGACAGACGCCGCTTGTGCGTCAGGCCCGCGAGCGGGTTGTTCTGGTCCATGAACTGCGACAGCTGCGAGGTGCCGAAGAACTCCTTGATCGAGGCCACCACGGGGCGGATGTTGATCAGGGTCTGCGGCGTGATCGCCTCGACGTCCTGCGTGGTCATGCGCTCGCGGACGACGCGCTCCATGCGGGACAGGCCGGTGCGGACCTGGTTCTGGATGAGCTCGCCGACGGAGCGGAGACGACGGTTGCCGAAGTGGTCGATGTCGTCGACCTCGACGCGGACGTCGATCTCCTCGCCCTTCTTGATGCCCTTCATCGAGTCGCCGCCGTCGTGCAGCGTGACGATGAACTTGATCGTCTTGACGATGTCGTCGATCGACAGCGTCGAGTCGTTGATCGACGCGTCGAGGCCGAGCTTCTTGTTGATCTTGTACCGGCCGACCTTGGCGAGGTCGTAGCGCTTGCCGTTGAAGTAGAGGTTGTCGAGCAGGGTCTGCGCGGCCTCCTTCGTCGGCGGCTCGCCCGGGCGCAGCTTGCGGTAGATGTCGAGCAGCGCGTCGTCCTGGCCCTGGGTGTGGTCCTTCTCGAGGGTCAGGCGCATCGACTCGAACTCGCCGAACTCCTCGAGGATCTGGGCCTCGGTCCAGCCGAGGGCCTTGAGGAGCACCGTGACCGACTGCTTGCGCTTGCGGTCGACGCGGACGCCGACCATGTCGCGCTTGTCGATCTCGAACTCGAGCCAGGCGCCGCGGCTCGGGATGATCTTGGCCGTGTAGATGTCCTTGTCGGACGTCTTGTCGGGCGTGCGCTCGAAGTAGACGCCCGGGCTGCGGACGAGCTGCGAGACGACGACACGCTCGGTGCCGTTGATGATGAAGGTGCCGCGCTCGGTCATGAGCGGGAAGTCGCCCATGAAGACCGTCTGGCTCTTGATCTCGCCCGTCTGGGCGTTCATGAACTCGGCGGTGACGAAGAGCGGGGCGTCGTACGTCTGGTCGCGCTCCTTGCACGACTCGATCGTCTTGCGCGTCTCCTCGAAGCGGTGGTCGCGGAACGACAGCGACATCGAGCCGCTGAAGTCCTCGATCGGCGAGATCTCCTCGAAGATCTCCTCGAGCCCGGACCGGTCCGGGACGTCGGTGCGTCCCTCGGCCTTGGCCGCGGCGACGCGGGCCTGCCAGCGCTCGTTGCCGAGCAGCCAGTCGAAGCTCTCCGTCTGAAGGGCCAGGAGGTCAGGGACCTCGAGCGGTTCGCGAATCTTCGCGAAGGACAGACGCCCCGAAGGGGTCTGTGCAGTGGACATGTTCGTCGCAGTACGCGAGGCAGCCAAGGAGGGTCCTTCCACGGGCCTTTTCGAATCTTCAGATCCGCGTTGCCGCATGGCTCCGCTCGCGGGACCCGGGGTCAGAACTCGTACCGGATGGCACGGTGGTCAGCCTGACTGGACACGCGGAGAGAGGGCAAGGGCAGCGCAAAGGCCCAGCCTAGCCCCAAAGGGCAGGAGTGTCCAGCCGGGTCAAGAGCGGAGACGCCTGCCGGGGACCTGCCCACGGATTTCCATCCGTGTCGGCCGCGGCGGCTGCCTGCCACGCTCCCGGACCGGGAGCTCGCGAAGCGAACGCGTCGAATATGACGGTCAACGGGCGGCGCGTCAAGAGCCACTCGCCTCGTGGGCGCGTCGCGAGCACGCCGCAGCCCCCTCGCGGACCCGGGCGCGGGCCCGTCGCAGGCCCGTCGAGCCCTGCGTCGTGGCCTCGTCGCGCGACACGCCACGGGCGCGAGTCGGGGCACGTCGGACCTGTCGGGCACGCCGCGTCGTCCCTAGGCTGAGCGGTGGAGCGCGGCTCCGGGTACGACCCCGGCTCCGCCCCTCCCCTCTCGAGAAGGAGATCGCACGATGTCCGACCAGAACCCACCGGAGCAGGGTGCCTTCGGCTCCCCCGCGCCCGGATCCTCCGGCCCCGGCGCCCCGACGCCCGGTGGTCCCGGCCCGCAGGGCGGCGCCCCCGGGACCGAGCCGATCCCGACCGGCGCCCCCGCTCCGGGAACGACGCCGTCGGCTCCGCCTCCGCCGCCGGCGTCGGGTGCCGGTGGTCCGGGCATGCCGCCCCCGCCCCCCGTCGGCCCTGGCTCGCCCGGTCAGCCCGGTCAGCCCGGTCAGCCGCACCACGAGCCGCACCAGCCCGGCGGTGGCGCCGGCGCCTTCGTCACCGCCGGCGGCGAGGCCCTTGCCGACTCCTCGACCGGCTTCTTCCCGGCGCTGTTCGACTTCACCTTCAACACGTTCGTGACGCCGAAGATCGTCCGCATCGTCTACGTGCTCGCCGTGGTGTGGGCGGGCCTCGGTTACCTCTTCGCCGTCATCGGGGGCTTCGCCTCGAGCCTCACCACGGGCCTCGTCGCGCTCATCTTCGGGCCGATCGTCGCGATCATCTGGCTCGCCGTCGTGCGCATCGGTCTCGAGTTCGGCATCTCGGTCGTGCGGATGAGCGAGGACGTCCACCGCCGCCTTCCGCAGGCCTGACGCGTCGCCCGCATGTCGGACGGGCGTCGCTCGACGCCCCACCCACCCCGTCGAGTGGGCACCCTCTCCAGCGAGAAGGTGCCCACTCGACGTGTCGGGGGTCGGCCCGTTCGTGGGCCCGTTCGTGGGCCCGTTCGTGCGCCCGTTCGAGGGCGGGGTCAGAGGGTGGGCTGCTGCTGGGTGATGCAGTGGATGCCGCCGCCGCGGTCGAAGAGCGGCCGCGCGTCCACGCCCACGACGCGACGCCCCGGGTAGGCCTCGCGCAGGACGCCGAGCGACGCGTCGTCCTGGGGGTCGCCGAACGTGCAGGCGATGACGCCGCCGTTGACGACGAGGTGGTTGATGTAGGACCAGTCGACGGGGCCCTCGGCGTCGGACAGGGTGCGCGGCGCCGGCACCCCGACGACCTCGAACCGTTGCCCGCGGGCGTCGCGGGCGTCCTCGAGCAGCTCGCGCAGCTGCCGCGACACCGCGTGGTCCGGGTGGCTCAGGTCCTGCTGGTCGTGCAGCAGCACGACGCCCGGGCTCGGGATCGTGGCGACGATGTCGACGTGCCCGCGGGTGCCGAACTCGTCGTAGTCGCGGGTCAGGCCGCGGGGCAGCCAGACGAACGCCGTGGCGCCGAGGGTGCGGGCCAGCTCGGCCTCGACGTCGGCCCGGGCCAGGCCCGGGTTGCGGCCCGGGTCGAGCTGCACGGTCTCGGTGAGCAGCACCGTGCCGAGCCCGTCGACGTGGATGCCGCCGCCCTCGTTGACGAGGTCGGAGCCGATCCGCCGCGCCCCGGCCATCTCGCCGACGAACGTGCCGATCCGCGCGTCGTGCTCCCAGCTGGCCCACGCCTGGGCGCCCCAGCCGTTGAAGACCCAGTCGACGGCGCCGAGGCGGGTGCCGTCGGCCGAGCGGACGAAGGTCGGGCCGATGTCGCGCATCCACGCGTCATCGAGGGCGGCCGGCACCAGCTCGACGTCCGGGTGCAGGAGCGACTCGGCGACCGGCAGGTCGGCCGGCGTCACGACCATCCGCACCGGCTCGAACTCGGCGACGGCCGCGGCGACGGCCGCCCACGTGGCCCGGGCCGTCGCGACCTCCTCCGGGGTGTCGCCGAGCGTGTAGCCCTGACTCGGCCACGCCATCCACGTGCAGTCGTGCGGGTCGGTCTCGGCCGGCATCCGCCAGGCGGGAGCATCGGACGCGTCGGGCGCGCTGGGTGCGTCGGACCCGCTCGACGCGTCGGGGACCGGCGTGGTCACCCGGCCACCTCGCGTCGGTGCTCGGGACGCACCGGCTCGGCGAGCGCGGCGTAGGAGTCGGGGCGCCGGGTGGCCAGGAACGGGAAGAGGTCGAGCCAGTCCTGGCGCTGGGCGAGGTCGAGGTCGGCGACGAGCACGGCCGCCTCGTCGCGCGGCGCCTGCACGAGGATCCGCCCGTACGGGTCGGAGATGAACGAGCTGCCGTAGAAGGTGATGAGGCCCTCGGTGCCGTAGCGGTTCGGCACGACCATGAACAGGCCGTTGGCGATGCCGTTGCCGACGATGACCTGCTGCCACAGCGGCTGGGTGTCGAAGTCGGGGTGGTCGGGCTCGGAGCCGATCGCCGTCGGGTAGCAGAGCACCTGAGCGCCGCCGAGGGAGTAGAGGCGCGCGACCTCGGGGAACCACTCGTCCCAGCACGTCGGCAGGCCCAGGCGCAGCGCCGGGTCGGCGAGCTCGACGACCGGGTACGCGGCGTCGGGCGGACCCGGCCGGAAGTACTTGTCCTCGTAGTAGCCGGCCGTCACGGGGATGTGGGTCTTGCGGGTGCGCGCGACGACCTCGCCGCTCGGTGCCACGACGACGGCGGTGTTGAAGCCGAGCCCGTCGGCCGAGCCGTCGGGGGCGTCCGCCTTCTCGTAGAGCGAGGCGTGCACGTGCACGGCGAAGTCGCGGGCGGCCTCGCGCGCGAAGGTGGCGGTCGGGCCGGTCTCGAGGTCCTCGGCGATGGCGTTCGGGGTGCCCTCGGGCAGGCTGTCGGCCGGGTAGCGCGACAGCGTCAGCTCGGGGAGGAAGACGACCGAGGCGCCGGCCTCGGCGGCGGTGCGGACGCCGTCGCGCAGCGTCTCGACGAGGGCGGCGGGGTCGTCGACCCACGCGTGTTGGACGAGTCCGACCCGGACCGGCGGGGCCTGCGGCGCGTCGACGCGGGCGAGGGACTCGGGGACACCATTGGCCTGGATGAGCTTCACAGGGGGCAGTATGCCAACCCGCGGGCCACCCCGGCCCCGGTCCCGGACGACCCCTGGGGGCGCCCGGGACCAGCCCCCGTCAGAATGCGGCCAGGTCGCTGACGAGCCAGCGTTCCCCCACCTTCCGCATCGTCGCGATGACCCGGTTCTGGTCGATCGCGGGGGTCGTGCTCGCCTTCGTCGTCGTCGCCTGGTTGACGAAGGCCATGACGCGCACCGTGGTGCCCTCGCCGCCGTCGCCGGTGGTGTCCATGACGCCGACGTCGTAGACCTTGGCCTGGACGGTCGCGCCGTTCTTGACCGCCATGGGCTTGATGTCGGCCGTGGCGACCTTCGCGAACTGCTCGCGGAAGGGCGAGGCGAGCTGCGGCGTCACCTGCGCGACGTGCTGGTCGAAGGTGGTGCCGGTGTAGCTGAGGAGGCTCTCGAGCGTCGTGCGGGCCGACCCGACGGCCGCGCCGCGGTCGGCGTCGGAGACGCTCGGGCGCAGCGACAGGACGAGGGTCGTCGCGAGCAGCGCGAGTGCGAGGACGGCCGCCGTGGCGGCGGGCCACAGCCGGCGGCGCGGGGTCGACGCGTCGGACGCGTCGGATGCGTCGGCCTCGCTGGTCCCGGCGGGTGTGTCGGCCTCGGATGCCTCCGGCGTACGGGTCGCGTACTTCGTGGTCACCTCGGTGGTGCGGCCGGTGGCCGCGTCGGTCACGTCGGTGGGCGTGTGGCCGACCCGGTCGGTGCTCGGGTCCTCGACCGGGACCGGTGCGGTGACCGTGCGTAGCGCCTCCGGGCGGCCCGCGCCGGCGGGCTCGCGGCGTCGCGAGCCGGCGACGCGGCGACGGGCGGGGGTCTTGGCCGACGCGGCGGGCTGCGGCGTCCGGCGGGTGTCAGCTGACGAAGTCAAGGGCGTTCACCTTCCAGGCGTCGCCGACGCGCACGAGGTCGAGGCGCAGGCGGTAGGTCTTCTTCTCCGGGGTGCTCGTCGACGCGTTGGTCGTGGGAGCCACGACCCCGACGATGACGCGGGCCGAGTCGTCGTCGGAGGACACGAGCGAGGCCTCCGCACGCTCGACGGTCGAGACCGTCTTGTTCGCCGTGACGACGGGCTTGAGCTGGGCCAGCGTCGAGGCGTACTCGGTGCGGAACTGGCCGGTGGCCTCGTCGAGGACGCGCTTGGTGTCGGCGTCGAAGCTCGAGGCCCGCATCGTCACGAAGTTGACGGCGATCTGCTTGCCGGCGGCGAGCGCGGCCGACCGGGACTCGTCGGCCTGACGGGCCTGCCACGCGGCGCGCCCGAGCGTCGCCGCGACCGCGATCGCCGCGAGGGCGAGCACCGCCGCGAGCGCCCAGAGGACGCGCGGGGTGGGCCGCCACGTCCGGGGGCGCCGGACGTCCTGCGGCTCGGGCTGCTCGGGCTGCTCGGGCTGCTCCGGGTGCTCGGCGTCCAGGGACGCGTCGCGTGCGCCGGGAGCGTGCGGCGTGTGGGGGGCGTCCGTCGCGTCGGCCGCGTGGGGGTCGTCGGAGGCGGGGTCGCGCCTGCCGGAGGGGTGGTGGGTGACCGTGGTCATTCGAGGGGTGTCCTTCCGTCACCGGCCGCGAGGCCTGGGTGCCCGGGATGGTGCCGTGCGGCGCCTACCGGAGCGCCTCCTGCATCATCCAGAGCCAGCTCGGACCGTTGTCGGTGGTGCTGGTCGGGTTCGCTGCCGAACCGGGTCCACCGGTCGGGGCGACCGGTGCCTGCACGGACAACGAGGCTGGGCTGTCGGAGGTCACGGCCGGGTTGCCGAGCGCGACCGGCGTCGACCCGAAGGCCATCGGGTAGCTCGCACCGCCCTGGCCACCGGGGCGCGGCTTCGGCTCGTTCTGGGCACCGCGGACGTTGACGCCCGAGCCGCGGGCCGCCGCACAGTGCGCGTCGAAGTTCGTCGGCGGCAGGTTCTGGGTCTGGTGCGGCTCGACCTTCTTCGTGCCGCCGTACCCCGCCTCGCAGGCCTTGGGGTTGTCGGCGTTGAGCACGAGCCCGAAGTGGGCCGTGCCGTCGCCGGGGATGACGGTGAACCCGCCGGTGACGACGTCGGGGTAGGTGACGAGCATCTGCTCGATGCCGTCGAGCCGGGCGGTCGTGACGTTGCCGATGGTGATGAAGTTCGCGAGCAGCGCCGCGAGGCTCTGCTTGTTCTCGGCGATGAGCCCGTCGAGCTGGTTGACGGCCACGGCACCGCGGTCGAGGACGAGGCGCAGGTCGGGGTCCGCCTGCCTGAGCGCGTCCGCCACGTCGGCGAAGCCGGAGACGCTGGTGCGGATGTCGTCGTCACTCTTCTTCTGCGTCGTCATGACGATGCGGCCGTCGTCGATGAGCCGCGTCGTCTCGGGGAGGGCCTGCGTGGCCGCGGTGGTCAGCGCGTCACCGGAGTCGACGAGGCGCTGCAGGTCGGAGCCGCCGTTCGCGAAGGCCTTGCCCAGCTCGTCGACCGTCGTGACGAGGGCGTCGCGCGGCACCGAGGCGACCGTGCGGTCGACGTGGCGCAGCAGCTGGTCGATGCGGATCGGGAAGGCGGTGTCGTCGCGGGGCACGACGTCGCCCTCGGCGAGGTAGGGGGCGCGGTCGGTGCGCGGCTGCAGGTCGAGGTACTGCTCGCCGACGGCCGAACGGTTCTCGACGACGGCCGAGGTGTCCTTGGGCACCTCGGTGCCACGGTCGAGGCGCGCGTCGACGCGGACTCCGTTGCCGGACAAGTGCATTGCCTCGACACGTCCGACGGTGACACCGCGGTAGGTGACCTCGGCGCCGACGAAGATGCCGCCGGACTCGGCGAGGTCGGCCGACACGACGTAGCTGCCGCCGATGATCTTGTCGGTGAGCCCGACGTAGTTCGCCGACAGCACGGCGACGAGCACGACGGTCAGCAGGGCGAAGGCGGCCAGCTGGATGCGGACGGTACGGGTGATCACCGGGAGCCTCCCGTCGGGAAGAGCGAGGACCAGGCCGAGCTGTCGGAGCCGGAGCCCGACGCCGACTGGCCGAGGGGCAGCCCGGGCAGCGTCGTCGGCACGGGCACCCCCGGGACCGAGGGCACCGGGATCTTCGGCACCGAGGGCACCGACGGCAGTGGCACACCCGGCAGCGAGGGCAGGCCGCCCGAGGGCAGCTTGCCGATGCCGAGGTTGTCGGCGATGGTCCCCACGTTGGCGTCGAGGGTGATCCAGAGGTTGGTGAAGTCGCCCCGGATCGTGGACTGGGCGTTGTTCGGGAACGGGTAGGTCAGCAGCAGCTGGAAGCTCTTGGGCAGGTCGTCGCCGGCCTTGTTCAGCTGGCGCAGGATCGGGCTGATCGCACGCAGGTTGGCCTCGAGGTCGGCCTTGGAGCCCTTGATGACGCGCGTGCCGACGGCTCCGAGGCGGTCGAGCGCCGTGAGCATCGCGGTCAGCTGGCGACGCTGGTCGGCGAGGATCTTCAGGCCCTTAGGCAGCTCCTCGAGGGCCTTGCCGATCTCGTCGCGGTGGTCGGCGAGGGTCTGGCTCAGCCGGTCGATCCCGTCGAGCGCCCGCACGATCTCCGACTTTTGCGCGTCGAGGCCGCCGACGAAGGTGTCGAGCTGGCCGATGACGTCGCGGACGTCGGTGGTGCGACCGCGCAGGGCGTTGTTCAGCTCGGCCTCGATCGTCTTGAGCTGTGCCACGCCGCCGCCGTTGAGCAGCAGGGACAGGGCGCCGAGCACCTCCTCGACCTCGGGGTTGCGGGTCGTGCGCGCCAGGGGGATGCGGTCGCCGTCGGAGAGGCGGCCCTCGGGGGCGACGCCGGTGGGGGGCGCGAGCGCGACGTACTTCTCGCCGAGCAGCGAGGTCTGCTTGAGCTCGGCGGTCGCGTTGTCCGGCAGCACGACCGAACGCGGCAGGCGCATCCGCACCGTCGCGGTCCAGCCGTTGACGGAGATGTCCTCGACGGTGCCGACGGTGACCTGGTTGACCTTGACCGACGACTGCGGCACGAGGTCGAGCACGTCGGAGAACTCGGCGGTGACGGTGTAGGCGTCGTCGCCGGCGCCGGCCCCACCGGGCAGCGGCAGGTCGTAGGCGTTGCAGCCGCCCACGGCGAGGCACGCGACGACGGCGGTCGCGGTGGCCTTGAGAACGGTCCGGACCGGACGCATCGGGGTCTCCTGGCGGGTCTCGGGCGACATCACCGGCCACCCCCGAGGAGGCCACCGAGCGACGGGTCGGCGCCACGGAGGTCGACGAGGCCGTCGGGCTGCGGCGTGCCGCGCAGCAGGGTGCCCCCCGGCAGGGTCGGCAGCTGCGGGAGCTTGAGCATGAGCGCCGAGCGCAGCGTGTCGCAGAGCTTGGTGTTGCCGGTCTTCGTCGGCCCGGTGAGGATCGAGCAGACGAGCAGCAGCGGGTCGTCGAGGCCCTTGGCGTTGTTGCGCGTGTCGAGCGTGCCCGTCTGCGGGTGGTAGGCGTTCTGCAGGTTCGACAGGGCCGTCGGCGCGTTCTCGAGCACCTGCGCGAGGGCGTCGCGCTGCTTGACGAGCGAGCCGGTGACGGTGACGGCACGGTCGAGGTCGGTCTTGATGACCGCACGGTTGTCGCGGACGAAGGACTGCACCTCGTCGACGGCGACGCCGAGGTTCTTCAGCGCGGACTTCAGGTCGTCGCGCTCGGCCGACAGCTGCACGGCCACGGTGGCGAGGTCGCTGTTGAGGCGGCGCACCTGGTCGTTGTTCGTCGCGAGCATCGAGGTGAAGGACTGGAGGTTCTTCACCGTGCCGAAGAGGTCCTCGCGGCTGCCGGACAGCGTCGACAGGGCCGCGGAGAGGTCGTGGACCGTGCCGTTGATCTTCGTGCCGTTGCCGTCGAGGTTGGCGGCCGACGTCTCGAGCAGCTGCGAGAGCGCGCCCTGCTTGTTCGCTCCGTCGGGGCCCAGGGCGACCATGAGGTCGTCGAGACTCTGCGACACCCGGTCGAGCTCGACGGGAACCGCCGTGCGCTCCAAGGGAATCCGGGTGCCGGCCGTCAGCGCCGGCCCGGAGGTGAACACCGGCAGCAGCTGCACGTACCGGTCCGACACGAGCGACGGCGCGACGATCGCGGCCTTGGCGTCGGCGGGCACGCGGTACTTCGAGTCGTAGCTGAAGGTGACGTGCACGTGGTCGCCCTGGGGCACCACGGTGTCGACCTGCCCGACGCGGACGCCGAGGATGCGCACGTCCGAACCAGGGTAGAGCCCGACGGCCCGGGTGAAGTCGGCGCTGACGCTCGTCTGCTCGGCCCGCGGCCAGAAGGTGTACGCCCCGGCGGCGAGCGCCACGACGGCCACCGCGGCGACGAGTGTCGTGAGCAGCGAGCGCGAGCGGGCAGCGGCTCCGGTGCCGGCCATCAGCGACCACCTCCGAGCAGCTGCGGCAGCGACGTGCCGGGCAGGGACAGGCCCGGCGTGCCGACCGGCACGACGAGGTTGCTGACCCACGTGTCGAACCAGCGGCCGGTGCCGAGGGTGTTCGCGTAGACACGGGTGAAGGGGGCCATGAGCTTGATCGTCTTCTGGAGGTCGGCGTCGTGCTTCTGGAGCAGGGCGAGGGTCTGGTCGAGCTCGTCGAGGGCCGGCTTGAGCTGGGCCCGGTTGTCGCGCGACAGGCCGGTCAGCTGCTGGGCGAGCGCCGAGGTGTTGCGGAAGAGGGTCCGGATCTCCTCACGCCTCTTGGCCAGCTCGACCATGAGCGCGTCGGCGTCGCGGATCAGCGTGCCGACCTGCTCGTTGCGGCTCTTGAGCAGCCCGGTGACGCGGTTGGCGCGCTGGAGCAGCGCGGAGAGCTGCTCGTCGCGGCTCGCGACGGTGCGCGAGAGGCGCGACAGGCCGTCGAGCGTCGACCGGACGTACTTCGGGCTGTCGCGGAACTCGGTCGCCATGACCGTCAGCGACTTCGCGAGCTGGTCGGTGTCGATGCGCTCGGTCGTGGTCGTGAGGTCCTGGAAGGCGTTGATGACGTCGTAGGAGCTGACAGTGCGCGAGGTCGGGATCTGGGCCCCGGCGTCGAGCTGCCCGCTGCCCTTGGGGTCGAGCGCCACGTACTTCGCCCCGAGGAGCGTCTTCATCCGGATCGAGGCGCCGGTGAGCGAGCCGAGGCGGGCCGCGTCGTCGGTGACGACGAAGTCGACCCGCACGTGCGAGCCTTCGAGGTCGACGGCGGTGACCTTGCCGACCTTGACGCCGGCGAGGCGGACGTCGTCGTCGGGGCGGATGCCGCCGGCCTCGGTGAAGGCCGCGCTGTAGCCGGTGCCGCCACCGATGATCGGCAGGCTCGAGGCGTTGAACGCCAGGTAGAGCATCAGGGCGATGACGACGAGCCCGGCGATGCCGATCGGCACCGGGTTGCGCTCGCGGAAGGGGACACTGCTGCGCGTTCTCATGGCTGGCACCTCGCGGCCGCGACGTCGTACGAGGGGGTGACGCCCGGCAGGATCGGGGTCTTCGTGTCGAAGCGGCACAGGTAGAAGTTGAACCACGAGCCGTACGTCGCGGTGCGGGTCAGCGTCTCGATGCGCTTCGGGGCCGAGGAGATGAAGTCCTCGAACTGCTTGACGTTGGCGGGCTTGTTGAGCGTCGTCGACAGGGTCCGCAGCTGGGCGACGTCGTCCTTGATGAGCGGACGTGTCGTGACGAGCAGGTCGGCGGTCTCGGCGGACAGGTCGTTGATGCCGGTCAGGGTGCGCCCGATGGTCTCGCGGTCGGCGGCGAGGCCGCTGGTGAACCGCTGGAGCTGGTCGATGAGGTCGAGCAGCTGCTGGTCGTGGGCGTCGACGGTGCCGAGGACGGCGTTGAGGTTGTCGATGGTGCGCCCGATGACCGCGTCGCGGTCGGCGAGCGTCGAGGTGAGGCTCGCGGTCTTGGCCAGCAGCGCGTTGACGTTGCCGCCCTCCCCCTGGAGGGTGTCGACGAGGAGCCCGGACAGCTCGTTGACGTCCTTGGGCGACAGCGCCGCGAACAGCGGCTTGAAGCCGTTGAAGAGCACCGTGAGGTCGAGCGCCGGGTGGGTGCGGGCGAGCGGGATCGTCGCGCCGTCGGCGAGCGCGGCCGGCGAGCCGGTGCCCTGGGTCAGCGCGAGGTAGCGCTGGCCGACGAGGTTGCGGTACTTGACGGTGACCTCGGTGCCCTGGGTCAGCACCGAGCTCTTGAGCACCGTGAAGTCGATCTGGGCGACCGACTGGCCCGTTCCGGGCGCCTTCGCCACGTGGACGCCGGAGACCTCCCCGACGCGTACGCCGGCGATGCGCACGTCCTGCCCCTCGACGACCCCCGTCGCGTCGGTGACCATGGCGGTGTAGGAGGCCTTGGTGCCGAACTGGATGTTGGCGATCGTCATGGCGAGGACGCCGGTGGCGGCGAGCGTCACGAGAGCGAAGACGACGAGCTTGACGAGCGATCCCTTCCACTTCATCGGGTGCTCACCACCGTTCCGCGCATGAGAGGGCCGGCGAGCAGCGTCTGGATGCCGCTGGGGCTCGCGTCGCCGGAGTCGTCACGGGCGAGCAGCGCCGCGACGAGCCGCTGCTCGTCAGCGGTGCCGGCCGACCCCGAGTCGGACGCGCCCGCCCCGCCGAGCAGCGCCTGCGGGATCGCGCTGAACGGCGTGCCGCTGCCCGCGGGCTGCGTGCCGTCGTCGAAGTGGTGGCCCTTGAACGGGTTCGACTGGGAGCCGGTCGGACTCGGCAGGCCGAAGCAGTTCGGGCCGCGCCTCTCCTGCCAGCTCGGCTCCTCGCCGGGCTTGTAGGCATCGCGCGGCGGCACGACCTCGAGGGTGATGTGGAAGACGCCGCCGGAGAACGCCTGGTTGACGCGCGGCAGCCAGTTGACCAGCCCCGAGGCCATGCACGGGTAGATCGGCGAGTACTCGGACAGCAGCTGCAGCGTCGGCCGGGACACGCGTCCGACCTGGATGATGCGGTCGCCGTTGTCGCGCAGGAAGCCCGCCGTCGTGTTGGCGAACCCGGCCGTGCCCACGAGGAAGGCGGCCAGCTGCTGGTCCTTCTCGACGATGGTGCGGTTGGTGACGCGCAGCGACTCGGTGAGCCGGAAGAGGTCGGGGCTGACGTCGGCGTAGAGGTTGCTGACGTCGGCGAGCAGGCTGATGTCGTCCTGGATGACGGGCATCTGCGGGTTGATCGCCTTGAGGTAGCGGTCGAGCATCTGGAGGTTGTTGCCGATGCGCTCGCCGCGCCCGTCGAGCGTCGTCGACAGCGCGTTGAGGGTGGTGGCGAGCTTGGCCGGCTGGACGGTGCGCAGCAGCGGGTAGAGGTCGTCGAGGACGCTCTCGAGCTCGATGCCGACGGTGCTGCGGTCCTGGGTGATGACGTCGCCGGCCTGCAGGGGCTTCGCGCTCGGCGCCGCGACGGTGACGAGGTCGACGTAGCGTTCGCCGAAGAGGGTCTTCTGCAGGAGGCGCGCGTTGACGTTCTCGGGGATCTTGTCGACCTGGTCGGGCTGCAGGGCCAGCTCGAGCCGGGCGCCGTCGGGCGTGGCCGACACGCTACGGACCTCGCCGACGAGCAGGCCGCGCAGCTTGACGTCGCTGCTCTCCTGCAGCTGGCTGCCGAGCCGGTTGGTCTCGAGGGTGACCATGACGACCGGGGTGAAGCGCTTCTGGAAGGTGGCCACCGACAGCGCCACGAGCAGCGCCACGACGAGGAGGAAGACGAGCCCGTAGGCCTTCTGCCCCAGCCGCTTTCGCGTGTGCTGGGTGAGCGGGCCGGGTGTCGAGTCGGTGCTGACGTCGGTGACGCGCTCGGGCGCGGTGGCGGTCATCCGGCGATCCTCACGCTCGTCGTCGCGCCCCAGATCGCGAGGGACAGGAAGAAGTCGACGATGTTGATGGCGACGATCGAGGTGCGCACCGCCTTGCCGACGGCGACGCCGACGCCGGCCGGGCCGCCCGAGGCGGTGTAGCCGTAGTAGCAGTGGATGAGGATGATGACGACCGCGAACACCATGACCTTGCCGAAGGACCAGAAGACGTCGCCCGGTGGCAGGAACAGGTGGAAGTAGTGGTCGTAGGTGCCCTCGCTCTGGCCGAAGTACGAGGTGGAGATGAACCGCGTCGCGGCGTAGGAGCTGAGCAGCCCGAGGACGTAGAGCGGCACGACGGCCACGAACCCGGCGATCATGCGCGTCGTCACGAGGAAGGGCAGCGACGGGATGCCCATGACCTCGAGTGCGTCGACCTCCTCGGAGATGCGCATCGCGCCGAGCTGGGCGGTGAAGCCGCACCCGACCGTGGCCGCGAGCGCCAGGCCGGCCACGAGCGGGGCGATCTCGCGGGTGTTGAGGTAGGCGGAGAAGAAACCGGTGAAGGCGCCGGTCCCGAGCTGGTCGAGCGAGGAGTAGCCCTGCAGGCCGACCTCGGTGCCGGTGAAGAAGGCGAGGAAGGCGATGACGCCGACCGTGCCGCCGATGACCGACAGCGCGCCGGTGCCGAGCGAGACCTCGGCGAGGAGGCGCACGACCTCCTTCTTGTAGCGGCGCAGCGTGCGGCCGCTCCACGCGAGCGAGCGGACGTAGAAGCGCATCTGCTCGCCGAGCGAGTCGCGCGCGCGCGCCGGCGCGCTCGCGAGGCGCAGGGCCTTGGCGGCAGCGGGGCCGACGGGCCTGCGGCGCTCGGTCCGGGACCGCGGGGGGCGGCCGGACGGCGTCGGGGCGGGGTTCGTCGTCGTGGTCATCGTGGCCTCAGATCTTCTGCGGGACGACCTGGAAGTACACGGCCGTGATGACGAAGTTGACGACGAACAGGAGCATGAACGTGATGACGACGCTCTGGTTGACGGCATCGCCTACGCCCTTGGGACCACCGCCGGCGTTGAGGCCCTTGAAGGCGGCCACGATCGCGGAGATGGCGCCGAAGATCAGAGCCTTGATCTCGGCGGTCCAGAGGTCGGGCAGCTGCGCGAGCGCGGTGAAGCTCGCGATGTAGGCGCCCGGCGTGCCGCCCTGGACGATGACGTTGAAGACGTAGCCGCCGACGACGCCGACGACGGACACGAGCCCGTTGAGCAGCAGCGCGACGAGCATCGAGGCGAGCACGCGCGGCACGACGAGGCGCTGGATCGGGCTGATGCCGAGCACCTCCATCGCGTCGATCTCCTCGCGGATCTTGCGCGAGCCGAGGTCGGCGCAGATGGCCGAGCCGCCGGCGCCGGCGATGAGCAGCGCGGTGACGATCGGGCTCGCCTCGCGCAGGACGGCGAGGACGCTCGCGGCACCGGTGTAGGACTGCGCTCCGAGCTGGCGGGTCAGGGTGCCGAGCTGGAGGGCGATGACGGCACCGAACGGGATCGACACGAGGGCCGTCGGAAGGATCGTCACGCTGGCGATGAACCACGCCTGCTGGATGAACTCCTTGACCTGGAACGGGCGACGAGGCAGGGCGCGGATGACGTCGAGGGCGAGCGCGAAGAGCGAGCCCGACTGCCGGAGGGCGCCGGTGAGGGGTGCAGCCATCTCAGCCCACCCCGTCCAGGGCGGCGGCCGGCACCGGCTGCGCGGGGCCGGTCGGGGAGCTGCTCGACGCCGACGGGGCGGACGGCGTCCCGGCGCGGACTCCGGGCACGCCGGCCCGGTGGGACTCGAACGACCCGGGCGGAGGGGTGATCCCGTTGGCCTGGCACCACTCGCCCGCCGGGCGCTCGGCACGCCGGGGCGAGCCGTCGCTCGTGCCCAGCTGGAGCGCGATGGGTGGCAGCGGGGGCAGCTCCTGACCGGACTCCGCGGCCAGCTCGTCGGCGTCCTTCTCCTCCGACATGCCGATCGGGCCGACGGTCTGGGCGTTGAGGAACTGGCGCACGACCGGCTCCTCCGAGGACAGCAGCATCTCGCGGGGCCCGAACATCGCCAGGTGCCGGTGGTAGAGCAGGCCGATGTTGTCGGGCACGGTGCGCGCGGTGTTGATGTCGTGCGTGACGATGAGGAACGTCGCGTCGATCTGCGCGTTGAGGTCGATGAAGAGCTGGTTGATGTACGACGTGCGCACCGGGTCCAGGCCCGAGTCGGGCTCGTCGATGAGGAGGATCTCGGGGTCGAGCACAAGCGCGCGGGCCAGCCCCGCGCGCTTGCGCATGCCACCGGAGATCTCACCCGGGAGCTTGCCCTCGGCGCCGGAGAGGCCGACGAGGTCCATCTTCTCGGTGACGATCCGGCGGATGTCCGACTCGCTCTTCTTCGTGTGCTCGCGCAGCGGGAAGGCGACGTTGTCGTAGAGGTTCATCGACCCGAACAACGCACCGTCCTGGAAGAGGACGCCGAAGAGCTTGCGGACCTCGTAGAGGTCGTGCTCGCGCAGCCGTGTGAGGTCCTGGCCGTTGATGACGATCGACCCGGCGTCGGGCTTGAGCAGCCCGACGAGCGTCTTGAGGAACACCGACTTCCCGGTGCCGGAGGGGCCCAGCATCACCGAGATCTCCCCCGCGGGGAGCGTCAGCGTCACGTCCTTCCAGATCGTCTGGGACCCGAAGGTCTTCGTCAGACCGCTGACCGCGATCTCCACACCCATGTGGCACCTACTCGTTCTCGACCGTCTCGACTCGGTTGACTGGGAAACGAGTGGTTCCGGGCGAAGTTACGCGCGAGTCGGCGTCGGTCCGCCATTCCGCCGCGTGGAGCCCTAACCTTGGAGAACGCTGTGTGGCGCTCGTCGCACTCGGGGCGCGACGAGGAGGCCGGATGCGGGCACGACTGCGGCCATCCCAGGTCACACCCGGCGCGTTCGTGGAGGTCCAGGGCCGGCCACGCCTCGTGCTCGGCACCCTGCGCTTCACCAGTGAGGAGCGCCGCTGGGAGGAGCACTGCGTCGAGGGCGACCGCGTCGGCACCCGCGAGTGGGTCGCGATCCGGCCGCGCCTGCGCGAGACCGTCGTGGAGTGGACGACGCGCGCCGACCTCGTCGCCGAGCCCGACCTCGACGGCGTCACCCTCGACGGGCGTGACTGGATCCTCGACGAGGCGGGAACGGCGACCTTCACGGCCACCGGCGACACGGGCACCGGCCCCGAGGGCACGTGCGACTTCGTCGAGTACACGAGCGGCTCGGACGCGGTGCTCGTGTTCGAGAGCTTCGACGGCGGGGTGTGGGAGCTGAGCACCGGCCGACGCGTCGACCCCGACGCCGTCATCGCCTACCACGACGTGCCGGGCTGACCCACCGGGGCGCAGCGACCTCAGTCGTGCGTCGCGGTGACCTCGTGGCTCGCGGTGTCGCCCTCGACCCGCAGTGACACCGACGCGACGCGTCCGGCCGGACCGAGGCCGGCCAGGCTCGCGAGGGCCGCGTTGACCTGCGCGAACGTCTCGGGCGTCGGCACCGGCGCCTGGCCGTCGGCGTTGCCCGACAGGCCCGTCAACCGGTGGTCGGGCCCGACGGTGATCGTCGCGGCGAGGTGTTCGACGTGCGTGCCGCGGGCCGCCGCGACACCCGCGTGCAGCGTGCGGGCCACGCCGTCGAGCACCGCTCCGACGCGCTCGGCGGCGGCGTCCGCCCCGGGTGCTGCCGGGACGTCGGAGGTCGCGGAGGTGGGGGTCGGCGTGCTCGCTGCGGGCGCGTCGGTCGAAGCCGTGTCGGCGTCGGGAGCGTCGGCCGGGCGCGGCAGGTGGCCCTCGCTGAGGAACCCGACGGCGGCGAACTCGATCTTGCCGAAGTCGACGACGGCGTCGCGTGCCAGCGAGTTGTCGATGACGTAGGCGAGGTTGACCGCGAGGTCCTTCATCCCCGGGTGCAGCTGCTGGCCGACGAACCGGGCGCAGAGCAGGAGCGCGTGGACCCGCACCATCTGCCGGCCGCGGCGGTCCTGCACCCGCTGCTCGGGCTCGACCCGGCCGAGGTCGAAGCCGTCCCCGGGGTAGAAGTGGACCGGCCGCTCGAGGACGAGCAGCGAGTAGTCCGGACGGTCCGAACCGGGCATCAGACGGTAGAGCTCGCCGTTGAGCGGCAGCTGCCACTCGAGCTCGGGCGGGGCGACGTCGAAGCTGGTGACGCTGACGAGCGGCCCGTAGCGACCGGTCGGCGCGGAGGCGGCCGGTCCCGCAGAGGCCGCAGAGGCCGCAGCATCAGCAGGGGCCGCAGGAGTGGGCGGGGCGGATACCGGGGACGAGGCGCCGGGCGCGCCCGCGTCGTCGGTGGACCCCTTGGCGCGCGACAGCCATCCCATGCGGGTCAACCTACCCGCAGCAACACGGCCGCCAGAGCCCTGGTTCGAGGTATCTGCGCGGCACCGGCCACGCGCCCGTACCTCGAACCGGGTTCGTCGTTACGGTGGGTCCGTGACGACAGTGAGCAAGGACGCTCCCGACCTGCACGACCTCGCGGGGCTCACCGACGCGCTCCCGCCGGGCGCCGTGCTCACCGGGCCCGACAGCGTCGCGGCCTACCGCTTCGACTACACCGCCGACCCCGACGCCGGCACGCCCCTCGCGGTGGTGCGGGCCACGAGCGCCGCCGACGTGCGGGCCACGGTGCGGTGGGCGTCCGAGCACGGCGTCCCGCTCGTGCCGCGCGGAGCGGGCAGCGGGCTGTCCGGCGGCTCGAACGCCGTCGACGGGTGCGTGGTGCTCAGCCTCGAGCGGATGCGGGCCATCGACGTCGACCCGGCCACGCGCACCGCCGTCGTCGAACCCGGCGCCCTCAACGTCGAGGTCAAGCGCGCCGCCGCCGAGCACGGCCTCTGGTACCCGCCCGACCCGTCCTCGTTCGAGATCTGCTCGATCGGCGGCAACGTCGCCACGAACGCCGGCGGCCTGTGCTGCGTCAAGTACGGCGTCACGACCGACTACGTGCTCGGCCTCGACGTCGTCCTCGCCGACGGCACGCTCGTGCGCCTCGGCGGCGAGCGCATCAAGGACACTGCGGGCCTCTCGCTCGTCAAGCTCTTCGTCGGCAGCGAGGGCACGCTCGGCGTCGTCACCCGGGCCACGCTGCGGCTCGTGCCGGCCCAGGCCCCGCCGGCGACGCTCGTGGCCACCTTCGACGACGTCGCCGACGCCGCCCGGGCCGTCGTGGCCATCGGCGGCCGGCTGCGCGCCTCGATGATGGAGCTGATGGACCACGCGTCGATCAACGCCGTCGAGGACTACCGCGCCATGGGCCTTGACCGCGACGCCGGCGCCCTGCTCGTGGCGCAGTCCGACGCCCCCGGCGAGGCTCGCGGCGCGGAGATCGCGCTCATGGAGCAGCTGTGCACGGCCAACGGCTCGCGCGAGTGCTTCACGACGACCGACCCCGACGAGGGCGAGCTGTTCGTCGCCGCCCGCCGGGCCGCGATCGTCGCCATCGAGCGCCGGGGCACCCTGATGCTCGAGGACGTCGGCGTGCCGGTGCCGCGCCTGCCCGAGCTGCTCACCGGCATCGCCGAGATCGCCCGGCAGCGCGACGTCGAGATCCCCGTCGTCGCGCACGCCGGCGACGGCAACACCCACCCGGTCATCGTCCACCCGCCGGGCGACGAGGCTGCCCGCGAGCGCGCGGCCATCGCGTTCCGAGAGGTCATGACCCTCGCCATCGGGCTCGGCGGCACCATCACGGGCGAGCACGGCGTCGGGCGGCTCAAGCGCGCGGCCCTGCCCGAGCAGCTCGGCCCCGACGTCATGGCCCTGACCCACCGCATCAAGACCGCCCTCGACCCGCAGGGCATCCTCAACCCGGGAGCCGGATTCTGATGACGACCGACGAGACCACCGCCACCACCGCTTCGACCGGGAGCGCGCCCATGACGGCGCCGACCACGACGAGCCGGCCCATCGCCGAGCGCCACCTCTTCGGCCCGGGGCCCTGCAACCCCTACCCGGAGGCGACGCTCGCCCTGGCCGCTCCCCTGCTGGGGCACCTCGACCCCGACTTCCTCGCCGTCATGGACGAGACGTGCGACCTGCTCCGGTACGTCTGGGGCACCGAGAACCGGCGCACCCTGCCGCTGTCGGCCACCGGCTCGGCCGGCATGGAGGCCGCGTTCGTCAACACCGTGCACCCGGGCGACGTCGTCGTCGTGGCCGTCAACGGGCTCTTCGGCGAGCGCATGGTCGACGTCGCCGGACGCCATGGCGCCGAGGTCGTGCGCGTCGACCACGAGTGGGGCACCCCGGTCGACGTGGAGCGCGTCCTCTCCGCACACCCCTCCCCCGCGATCATCGCCGCCGTCCACGCCGAGACCTCCACCGGCGTCCGCTCGGACATCGCGGCCCTCGGCGCCGGCAAGGGCGACGCGCTGCTGCTCGTCGACGCCGTCACCAGCATCGGCGGCATCGAGCTGCGCGCCGACGACTGGGGCATCGACATCGGCTACGCCGGCACCCAGAAGTGCCTCGGCGTCGCTCCCGGCCTCGCGCCCTTCACGATCAGCGAGCGGGCCTTCGCCCGACGCGTCGAGAAGCCGTCGTCGTGGTACCTCGACCTCGGCCTGCTCGGCGGCTACGTCGGCGAGGCCGAGGGCAAGGGCCAGCGCACCTACCACCACACGGCGCCCACGGCGATGGTTGCCAGCCTGCACGCCGGGCTGCGCCGCATCGCCGACGAGGGCCTCGAGAAGGTCTGGGACCGGCACGCGGAGGCCGGGCGCCTCCTGCAGGGCGGGCTCGAGTCCATGGGCCTGACGCTGTTCGCCCAGGAGGGCTCGCGCCTGCCCGAGCTGACGACGGTCCGGGTACCGGACGGCGTCGACTCGGCCGCCGTGCGCCGCTACCTGCTCGAGCGGCACGACGTCGAGATCGGCGCCGGCGCAGGGCAGTTCGCCGCGACGGTGTGGCGCATCGGCCTCATGGGCCACAACGCCCGCCCCGACCGCGTCGCCCTCGTCCTGGCCGCGCTCGAGGACGCCCTCGCCAACGCCTGACCGGGCCGGGCATGCGGAAGGCGGGCCCGACCGATGGTCGGACCCGCCTTCGCGGTGATGCTGGAGCCCCGGCTAGCCGGGACGGCTCACTTGAGCTCGACGGTGGCGCCGGCGCCCTCGAGCTGCTCCTTGGCCTTCTCGGCCGCAGCCTTGTCGACGTTCTCGAGGACGGGCTTCGGGGCGCCGTCGACGAGGTCCTTGGCCTCCTTGAGGCCGAGGCTCGTGAGCGCGCGGACCTCCTTGATGACCTGGATCTTCTTGTCGCCGGCGGCGGTCAGGACGACGTCGAACGAGTCCTTCTCCTCCTCCTCGGCGGCGGCGGCGCCGCCACCGGCAGCGCCCGCGGCCGCAACGGCGACGGGGGCGGCAGCGGTGACCTCGAAGGTCTCCTCGAACTGCTTCACGAACTCGGAGAGCTCGATGAGGGTCATCTCCTTGAAGGCGTCAAGGAGCTCGTCGGTGCTGAGCTTAGCCATGATGGCTTCCTTCCTGTTTCTTGCCGTGAGTGGCGATTTGGTGGATGAGCGACGCGTGGCGCGTCAGCTCTCGTCGCCACCCTCGGCGACGTCGGTCGTGGCCTCGTCGGCGGCAGCCGGCGCGGCGGGGCCCTGAGCCTCGACCTTCTGGCGCAGAGCGTCGACCACGCGGGCCGTCTGCGACAGAGGAGCGACGAACAGGTAGGCGGCCTTGTTGAGCGAGCCCTTCATGGCGCCCGCAAGCTTGGCCAGGAGAACCTCGCGGGACTCGAGGTCCGCGAGCTTCGTGATGTCCTCGGCGCTCAGCGGCTTGCCGTCGAGGACGCCAGCCTTGATCACGAGGAGCGGGTTTGCCTTGGCGAAGTCACGCAGGCCCTTGGCGGCCTCGACCGGGTCACCGGTGACGAAGGCGATCGCGGTCGGACCCTGGAGGTGGCCGTCGAAGGCCGTGATCCCGGCCTCCTTGGCGGCGATCTCCGTCAGCGTGTTCTTGACCACGGCGTAGGTGGCGTGCTCTCGGATCGAGTTGCGCAGCTGCGAGAGCTGCTTCACGGTCAGACCGCGGTACTCGGTGAGAACGGCCGCGCCGGACTCACGGAACCGGTCCGTGATCTCGGCGATGGCTGCCGTCTTCTCGGCGTTTGCCATCTGGGCCTCCTTCCCTTGCGTGGTGACGCCGGTCGGAGTCCGTAGGGCCTGCACGAAAAGAGCCCCGGCGCAGGGCGCTCGGGGCTCGTACGGCACGCGATGGCGCCGTTCTCGCTCGATCAGCCTGCGCTGGTTGCCCGCATCGTGCGGAACCTTCGGGAGTCGTGGTGGCCACGTCTCCAACCGGCGGTCATTGGTCGCGGACAAGACTACGGTCTCGGGCTCGCACGACCAAATCGAGGAAGGGCGACGCGGCGGGTCCGCCCCGGCATCCTCGCATTCGTGCGCGCCAGGACCTAGCGTGACCCCCATGGTGACTGGCGGGCGAGGACGCCGGGCCGAGCACCCCGGGGCACGGGCGATCCGCCGCCGCCGGCTCTGGGCCGGCGCGGCGGTGGTGGCGTGCGTCGCCGCTGACGTCTGGTCGGTGACGTGGGCGGGCGCCCGCGAGCCGCAGACGCCCAGCGCCCTGTCGGTCGTGTCCGGCGTCGCGCTCGCCGCCGGCACCGGCCCCCTCGTGCACCTCGACGCCGTCGAGACGGTGCCCTCCTCGCCACTGCTGCCCGGGTCCGACGCTGCGGCCGACGGCCGGCGCACGTCGTCCACCACACCGTCGTCCACCACGCCCGCACCGACCCCGGCGACGGTCGTCGAGAAGGGCGACGGACGCTTCACGCTCCTGCCGGTCCCGACCGACGCCATCCGCGAGCGCGCCACGAGCGGGCGCGTCGTGCACTTCACCCTCGAGGTCGAGGGCGGGCTCGGCGTCGACCGCGACGAGTACGCCCGGACCGTCGTGTCGACGCTGACCGACGCGCGCGGCTGGCAGGACGTCGACCACGTGCGCTTCGTCGGGTTGTCGCCGGCGCAGGTCGACAACGGCGCCCGCCCCGACCTGCGCATCACCCTGGCCAGCCCCGACACGATCGACCGCCTCTGCGCCCCGCTCGAGACGCGCGGACAGGTCAGCTGCCACAACGCCGGCCGGGTCGCCCTCAACCTGCGACGCTGGGTGCTCGGCGCCGAGGCCTACGGCAAGGACGTCGCCGGCTACCGCACCTATCTGGTCAACCACGAGGTCGGGCACGGCATCGGGCACGCGCACGCGTACTGCGGCGGAGCGGGCAAGGTCGCGCCGGTCATGATGCAGCAGACGTACGGCCTCAAGGGCTGCACCGCCTGGAACTGGCCGAGCCCCAAGCGCGCCTGAGGCGCCGGGCGGACAGCTCGACCCGGCGCCTCGTTGCGCCTCGTTGCGCCTCGTTGCGTGCGTGTCAGACGACGGCGCTGTAGCTGTAGCCGATGCGGACGACCGAGCCGGTCGGCAGCGACCCCAGGACGCGGTCGGTGACGACCTCGACCATGACGACCTCGATGGACTTCGCGGTGCGGGTGACCTTGTGGAGCGTCACCTTGCCGAGGCCGGGCACGGTGACGACGGTGTTGGGCGGCACCGCGGCGCTGATCCCCGGCAGGCCCTTGATGCCCAGCCCGACGAAGGAGCTGCGATCGGCCAGGGCCACCGCCCCTCCGGGGCTCGACTGCGTGGCCGACGTGTCGGCGACGATCGTGGTCGCGCCGAGGAGCCCGGCGAGGACGCTGGGCCCGGAGACCCGGTCGATGACACGCACGGTGCGACTGATCGTCGTCGCCGTGGCGTCGGCGGTGGTCGTCGTCGTACCGGTCGTGACGACGCCGGGCACGGTGGCCGACGCGACGGTCGCCGTCGAGCTGCTGCCGGCACAGAACGGCTGGGCGAGCGCCGTCGGGCTCGAGAGGACGCGACCGTCGGCCGCTGTCGCGCTCGTGGCATAGCCCCTGCCGCCCACGAGGCCGACCACGGGCCTGGTCAGCGACGAGCTCGAGACGCCGACGAGGACGTTCGAGCCGATCGGAAGACCGAGCGGGTTCTTGCCGCTGACGACGACCTGGAGCGCGATCGTCTGGACCCGCCACTCCGTGCCGACCCACGTCTTGGTCTGGCGGTTGAGGTAGACGGTGGCATACGCCGCGCCGTCGGAGCCGCGCAGGGACAGCGCGGTGTTGGGCGCCGGCGTCGCGCTCTGGGCGCGGCCGGCCACGACGAGACCGGCCAGCTCGGAGCGGTTGCCGCCGGTGAACGTGCCGGCGCCGCTGACGACGGCCGTGCTCGCCGAGGTCACGGCGCTGGAGCGCACGAGCCCGCCGAGCAGGTTGACAGCCCCGGTGGCCGCCGACGTGCGACTGACCTTGAGTCCGTTCTCGATCGACGAGGTGGCGGAGGTGGACGTCGCGCCGACGGTGCCGAGCGGCGCGGCGTTGACGGCCGCCGCGCTGCCCTTGACCGAGCGACCGAAGGACGTGGTGCAGCCGATGCCCGCGTAGGCCACGGGACCGGACTTCACGATGCTCCCGACGACGGCGTACGTGCCGTAGGCGTACGACTGGACGCCGACGTTCGGGAGGGTCGCGGCCCCGGCCGGGGCCGCGAGCTGGACGGACGACACGGCCAAGGCCGCCCCTACGAGGGCGGCCTTGACCGCCCGGTGCATGGTGCTCATGGATGTCTCCTGACTCAGTGCCATGCCACCGATCCCCTGTGACCGATGCATCTGGTTAACGAGCCAGTAACGAGTGCCGTTATGCCCCTTTCGTCAGAGATGTCAAGCATCTCATCGGCGTGTCGCCCACCTGACTGGTGGGCCCACGTGCGGCGGTCGTCGACGGCTGCGCCGGCCAGGCCGCAGACGGCGCTCGCCACCTGCTCCCGTGACGGGAGCAGGTGGCGAGCGCGGGAGCAGGACGTGTCAGGGGGCCGGGTGGACCACCATGGCCGAGCCGCCGCCACGACGTGTCGGCTCGGCGGCCGCCTCGAACAGCCCGTGGCCGAGGCTGCGGATCGCCGTCACGGCACCGATCTCTCCGGCGTCGGTCAGCGTGTGGCCGAGCGCGCGCAGCCCGGCCGCGGCCGGACCGGCGAGGAACGCCGGCTCGGCGCCCTCCCCCGAGGCGCTGTTGCGCGAGGAGAGGCGCGGTGCCGCGATCGCGTCGACGAGCGAGAGGTCGCGGTCGAGGTAGCCGAGGATGGTCTGCGCCACCGAGGTGATGATCGTGGCGCCACCGGGCGAGCCGACCGCGAGGAACGGCGCGCCGTCCTTCATGACGATGGTCGGGCTCATCGACGAGCGCGGCCGCTTGCCGGGGCCGGGCAGGTTCGGGTCCGGGACACCCTGGGTCAGCGGCGTGAAGTTGAAGTCGGTCAGCTCGTTGTTGAGCAGGAAGCCCCAGCCGGGGACCGTGATGCCGGAGCCACCGGTCTGCTCGATCGTCAGCGTGTACGAGGCGACGTTGCCCCACCGGTCGGTGGCCGTCAGGTGGGTCGTGCTCTGGCCCTCGTAGGGCTCCTTCTGGGCCGTCGAACCCGGCGTGCACGAGGTGTAGGAGCCGTCGGGCGAGCCGAACGGGATCGGGCGCGGCTGGGCCCTGGTCGGGTCGAAGAGGCAGGCGCGCTCGGCGGCGAACGCCGGGCTGACGAGCTCGGACACCGGCACGTCCGGCACGTCGCCGACGTACCGGTTGCGGTCGGCGAACGCCGTGGCCGACGCCTCGGAGAACCGGTGCAGGTAGTCGACGTCGGACAGGTCGGACGTCCTCGTGCCGGTGCGGTCCTCGTAGGCCTTCATGAGGTTCAGGATCTCGGCGACGGCGATGCCGCCCGAGCTCGGCACCGGCATGCCGTAGACGTCGAGCCCCTCGTAGCGCGAGTGGATCGGCGCCTTCGTCAGCGCCCGGTAGGCAGCGAGGTCGCGCAGGGTCATCTGCCCGCCCATGACGCCCTGGCCCGGCGTGGTGTGCGGGGCGTTCGACTCGCGCACGATCGCCTCGCCGAGGCGGCCGCGGTAGAGGACGTCCACACCCTGGGTGCGCAGCGTCCGGTAGGCCTTGGCCATGTCGGGGTTGGTGAACCTCGACCCCACGGCGGGCGGCTGGCCGCCGGGGAGGAAGACCTGCGCCGTGGCCGGGAACCGCGAGAACCGGGCCGCGTTCTGGGCCGTCTGGTCGTGGAAGGTCTGGTCGACGACGAAGCCCGTGGCGGCGAGTCGCTCCGCCGGCTTGAGCGCGTCGTTGAAGCTCAGGGTGCCGTGGTCGCGCAGGGCCTTCGCCCACAGGGCCGGGGTGCCCGGGATCCCGACGGACAGTCCGGAGTTGACGACGGTGTTGAAGTCCATCGCCGAGCCGTCGGGCTTGCGGAAGGTGTTCTCGGTGAAGGTCGCCGGAGCCGTCTCGCGGCCGTCGATCGTGCTGACCTTCTTCTCGTGCGCGTCGTAGTAGACGAGGAAGCCGCCACCGCCGATGCCGGCGCTGTAGGGCTCGGTGACGCCGAGCGCCGCCGCGGTGGCGACGGCCGCGTCGGCCGCGTTGCCGCCCCGGGCGAGCACGTCGATGCCGACCTGCGAGGCGTCGCGGTCGACCGAGCTGACCGCGCCGCCCGAGCCTGTCATGACGGCGGCCTTGGGCAACGGGGTCGGGCGGCCGTGCCAGCCGCGGTCGGTGGACGTGGACTGCCCGGGCGCGGCGGTCGGCGCCGAGGGCTGCGCCCCGGCCTGGGGTGCCAGCAGTGCGAGCGGGAGGCCCGCGCTGACACCCGCGACGACCCAACGTCTGGTGCTGCGTGTCTGTCGGCTCATCTGCCGACCGTACCCAGCATCGGCTCAGGCCTCTCGTCGAGAACGCGAGAGCCCGTCACCCCAGCCGGGGTGACGGGCTCTCGCACTCTCTACGGGCAGGTCAGGCGCTCAGGCCTGGTCCTCCTCGGCGAGGAGGTTGCGCGTCTTGCTGAAGTCGAGCGGGATGCCCGGGCCCATCGTCGTGGAGATGGTGGCCTTCTCGATGTAGCGGCCCTTGGAGCTGGCCGGCTTGAGACGCAGGATCTCCTCGAGGGCGGCGGCGTAGTTCTCGACGAGCTTGGACTCGTCGAAGGACGCCTTGCCGATGATGAAGTGGAGGTTCGCGTGCTTGTCGACGCGGAACTCGATCTTGCCGCCCTTGATGTCGGTGACGGCCTTGGCGACGTCCATCGTCACGGTGCCGGTCTTCGGGTTCGGCATGAGGCCACGCGGACCGAGGACCTTGCCGAGTCGACCGACCTTGCCCATCATGTCGGGCGTCGCGACGACGGCGTCGAAGTCGAGCCAGCCGCCCTGGACCTTCTCGAGCATGTCGTCGGAACCGACGTAGTCGGCGCCGGCCTCACGCGCGGCCTCGGCCTTGTCGGCGTTGGCGAACACGAGGACGCGGGCCGTCTTGCCCGTGCCGTGCGGCAGGTTGACGGTGCCGCGGACGGCCTGGTCGGCCTTGCGCGGGTCGACACCGAGGCGGAAGGCCACCTCGACGGTCTCGTCGTACTTGGCCTTGGCGGTCTGCTTGGCGACGCGGACGGCCTCGAGCGGGGCGTAGACCTTGCCGGGCGTGACGAGCTCGGCGGCTGCGCGGTAGTTCTTGCTGCGCTTCATGGAACTGCTCCTTGCATGGTGGTGGAGTCGTGGTGCGGACCAGCGCTGGTCCTCCCACGTGGCCGACGGCACCCGGTCCGGGTGCCGTTCGGCCGGTGGTGACGCCTGCTCCGAGCGGGGCTCAGAGCTCGGTGTCGATGCCCATCGAACGAGCGGTGCCGGCGATGATGCGCGCCGCCATCTCCTCGTCGTTGGCGTTGAGGTCCTCCATCTTCTGGCGGGCGATCTCGAGGACCTGCTCGCGCGAGAGCTTGGCGACCTTCGTCTTGTGGGGCTCGCCCGAACCCTTGGCCACACCGGCGGCCTTCTTGATGAGCTCGGCGGCCGGCGGCGTCTTGGTGACGAACGTGAACGAGCGGTCCTCGTAGACCGTGATCTCGACCGGGATGACGTTGCCGCGCTGGGCCTCCGTCGCGGCGTTGTACGCCTTGACGAACTCCATGATGTTGACGCCGTGCTGACCGAGCGCCGGGCCGACGGGCGGGGCCGGGGTGGCCTGGCCGGCCTGGATCTGCAGCTTGATGAAGCCGGAGACCTTCTTCTTGGGGGGCATGGGTGCCTACCTTCTGCGTTGTGGGCCGACGCCGTGGGCGATGACCCGGTTGCATGCCTCCGCGGGGTGCCGCGGGGACGGACGGTGCGGACCGCGACGAGCGCGGACCGGTTCGCTCAGATCTTGGCGACCTGACCGAAGGACAGCTCGACCGGGGTCTCCCGGCCGAAGATCGAGACCAGCACCTTGAGCTTCTGGGTGTCGGCGTTGATCTCGGAGATCGTGGCGGGGAGGGTCTCGAACGGGCCCTCCATGACGGTGACCGACTCGCCGACCTCGAAGTCGACGACGCGGACGTCCTTCGGGGCGCTCGCGGCGCCCGAGGCGGCGCCGCGAGCGGGGGCGGCGCTCTCGAAGGTCGGGGCGAGCATCGTGAAGACCTCGTCGAGCGAGAGCGGCACGGGCTGGTGGGCGTTGCCGACGAAGCCGGTCACACCGGGCGTGTGGCGCACGGCGCCCCAGCTCTCGTCGGTGAGGTCCATGCGGACGAGGACGTACCCGGGCATCCGGACGCGACGGACCTGCTTCTTCTGCCCGTTCTTGATCTCGGTGACCTCCTCCATGGGGACCTCGATCTCGAAGATGAAGTCCTCCATGTTGAGGGTCTGGATGCGCGTCTCGAGGTTGGCCTTGACGCGGTTCTCGTAGCCGGCGTACGAGTGCACGACGTACCAGTCGCCGTCCTTCATGCGCAGCTCGCGCTTGAAGTCGGCGACGGGGTCGGCGCTCTCGACGGGCTCGGAGGCCTCGATGGAGGCGTCGTCGCCGGCCTCGTCGTCACCGTCGGTGGCGTCGTCACTCTCGGTGGCGTCGTCGGCCTCGGCGTCGACGACCTCGCCGGTCGTCTCGTCGACGGTCACGTCGGTGGTGTCCTCACCCGCGGCGTCGACCGAGGCGTCGGACGCGTCGACCACCGGGTCGACGACGTCGTTCTCGGTGGTCTCGCCGTTCGGGGCGCCCTGCGGGGCGAACTGCTCGGACACGCTCTGACCTGCTTCCTTGCTCGTGGACCAGCCGGAGCGGCTGGCGGTGACTCCCGGTGGCGAGGCCGGACGCGACTCGCGCTCCAGCCCCGGTGGCCGACCTAGGTCGTCGAACCGGTGAGGACCCACGAGATCAGCTTGCTCAGACCGAAGTCGAGCGCCGACACCAGGGCCATCATGACCACGACGAAGACCACGACGACGGTCGTGTAGCGCACGAGCTCGGGGCCCGTGGGCCGCACGACCTTGCGCAGCTCGTCGAGGATCTGCCGGACGAAGAGGCTCAGCGCGGAGAAGAACCGCGACACCGGGTTGCCGCCACGGGCCTTGTCGGCCCGGCCGGACCCGCGCTTGGCGCTCGTCTCCGTCACGATTCCTACTTTCTGCCTGGGAAACCGGCCCGCGACAGGCCCGGGGTGTCCGGGACAGGAGCCGCGTGCCGCCTTGCACGACGACCACATCACTGGGATGCGCAGGGCAAGAGGGACTCGAACCCACAACCGCTGGTTTTGGAGACCAGTGCTCTACCAATTGAGCTATTGCCCTTCGCCACGGTCATTTGGGTGACCGGGGCGGGACGGCATGCGTCAGCATGGCCAGCGTCAGCCGTCCGAGCGACGATCATACGGGACGGATCGGCCCGACGCGAACCGGCCGTCACGAGCGCCGTCCGCCATCCTCGCAGGTCGCCGGTCGCGACACCAGCGAGCGCCTTCCGAGGGCCCACCGGTATGCGGACCGCCCTGCCCGACGCGGCGGCGCGGTGGCAGGATCGAGGACGTGACGAACCCGCGCAGCCCTCTCGCGTCCCTGTCCGACGACGACCTCGCCGCCTTCCTCACGGAGCAGCAGTCGGCGTACACGGCCCTCAAGGGCCGCTCCCTCACGCTCGACCTGACGCGCGGCAAGCCTTCGAGCGCGCAGCTCGACCTGTCGGACGACCTCCTGCACCTGCCGACGACCACCAAGGACCGCGGCGGTGTGGACGTGCGCAACTACGGCGGGCTCGAGGGCCTGGCCGAGCTGCGCGAGATCTTCGCCGAGCTGCTCTGGGTCGAGTCGTCCCAGGTCGTCGCCGGCGGCAACTCGAGCCTGACGATGATGTACACGACCGTCGTCGACTTCCTCCTCTTCGGCGGCGTCGACTCCCCGCGGCCGTGGTCGCAGGAGCCGACCGTCAAGTTCGTCTGCCCCGTGCCGGGCTACGACCGCCACTTCTCGATGCTCGCCGAGCTCGGCATCGAGATGGTCACCGTCGACATGCACGACGACGGCCCCGACATGGCCGCCGTCGAGGCGCTCGTCAAGGACGACCCCAGCGTCAAGGGCATCTGGATCGTGCCGACGTACGCCAACCCCACCGGCGCCGTCGTGTCGCAGGAGGTCGCCGCCCGCCTCGCGGCCATGCCGACCGCGGCCCCCGACTTCACGATCTTCTGGGACAACGCCTACGCGTTCCACCACCTGACCGAGCACGAGGCCAAGAGCGCCGACATCCTGACGCTCGCGGCCGCGTCGGGGAACCCGAAC
The DNA here is from genome assembly GCF_034724055.1 of Intrasporangium zincisolvens. Lineage (NCBI taxonomy): Bacteria > Bacillati > Actinomycetota > Actinomycetes > Micrococcales > Intrasporangiaceae > Intrasporangium > Intrasporangium zincisolvens. The sequence goes on along the minus strand of NZ_JAWIIL010000002.1, from coordinate 69,612 downwards.
CGTCCGATCATGTTCGCCTCGACCTCGAAGATCACCTTCGCGGGCGCCGGCGTGGCCGTCCTCGCCGCGAGCCAGGCCAACGTCGCGTGGTACCTCAAGCACCTGTCCATGGCCTCGATCGGCCCGGACAAGGTCAACCACCTGCGCCACGTCGAGTTCTTCCACGACGCCGAGGGCGTCCGGGCGCACATGCGCCGGCACCGCGAGATCATCGCCCCGAAGTTCGCCGCCGTCGACGAGGCCCTGACGGCCGGGCTCGACGGCCTCGAGGTGGCCACGTGGAGCCACCCGACCGGCGGCTACTTCGTCAACCTCGACGTGCTCGACGGCACCGCCTCGCGCGTCGTCGGGCTGGCCAAGGCCGCCGGCATCGCCCTGACGCCGGCCGGCGCCTCCTTCCCGCACGGTCGCGACCCGCGCGACCGCAACATCCGCCTCGCGCCGACCTTCCCGACCCTCGAGGACGTCCGCACCGCGATGGCCGGCGTCGCGACCTGCGTCGCACTCGCCGCCGCCGAGTCGCTGACGGCCGACCGCGCCGCCGGGGTAGGGGCAGGGAGCGAGGGCGCCTCCGGTGGCGCCGCGGACCCCGAAGGAGCTGCACGATGAGCGGCATCGAGCCGAGCGAGAACATCGAGGACGACCTGACGAGCTACAGCGTCGACGACGAGGACCAGCTACAGCCCGAGGACACCCTCGAGGACGGCGACCTCGAGGACGTCCTCGACCGCGGATACTCCCCCAACGACCGTCCGCAGGGCGTCACCGCCCACGGCACGACGGCGCGCGAGGAGGGCGAGGACGAGACGATCGAGGAGCGGATCCGCCAGGAGGTGCCCGACCCCAACTCGGCGTACGGCCGGCCCGACAACGAGAGCGGACTCGACGAGGACCGCATCGGTGGCGACGACCCCGACTCGATCGCGGCCGAGGACGACTGGCTCGGCGACAACGAGGTCGGCGACGAGCGCGCCGGACGGCTCGTGGCCGACGACGAGGGCGCCCACGAGGACGACGAGAAGCAGGCCTGGGGCCGCGACGTCGGGGTCGACGGCGCCGGGGCGTCGGCCGAGGAGGCCGCCATGCACGTCGTGGACGAGATCGCCGACGAGCCCGAGGACCGCTGAGCGCACGCGTCCCGCGCCGCAGGACAGGCGTGCCGCACGCAGGACACGTGTCGCCCGCACGACGAGGGCCCGCAGCACCGCACGGTGCCGCGGGCCCTCGCGCGTCAGCGCACGACGTCAGCGCACGTCGTCAGCGCACGCCGTCAGCGCACGTCCTCGACGGCGACGACCTCGGCCGCCCGCGGGCAGTAGTCGGGAGAGACGACGAACCCGTTCTCGATGTCGGACGGCGACCCGTCGCACGCGTCGACGGCGCTGAAGGCGAACTCGACGGAGTCCGGGTCGAGGTGCCAGGACCACGGCCCGTTGGGACCCGGGTCGTCGCGGACCACGGCGCCGATCGGGACGCTGGGCCCGTCGCCGCCGGCGAGCAGGCGGCGGGCGTGCTCGACGAGGTCGGGCCGGTGCAGCTCGACGCGGAAGGTCTCCCCACCCACGACGCGGAACGTCGCCAGGACCGACCCCGCGGGGGCAGCCGCGTCGACGCCCCCGCGACCGCGGGCCGCCGTCGGGGGCGCGTCGGCCGTGGGCGTGCCGCCGCAGCCGGCGAGGAGCAGGGCCGCGACGGCTGCGAGGGTCGCCGACGCCGTCCTGCCCACCCGCACGACCCCTCCCGGTGCTCCTCCGGCGCCACGGCGCGCCGGTCCGGCGAGCCTAGGCGCCCGGCGGGTGCTCACGCGCGGTGGGATGAGGGGGATGACGGGTGAGCGGTGGGATGCTGTCGGCCATGACGCGCGACGTGCTGGCCCTGCCCAAGGCACACCTGCACCTGCACTTCACCGGGTCGATGCGCGTCGACACGGTTCGTGACCTCGCCGACCGGCACGGGATGCGCCTGCCCGACGCCCTCGTCGGCCACTGGCCACCGCGCCTGGCCCGGGCCACCGACGAGCGCGGGTGGTTCCGCTTCCAGCGCCTCTACGACGCCGCCCGCAGCTGCGTGCGCGGCGAGGAGGACATGCGCCGCATCGTGCGCGAGGCCGCCGAGGACGACGCGGACGAGGGCTCGCGCTGGCTCGAGATCCAGGTCGACCCCACGTCGTACGCACCGTTCGTCGGCGGCATCACCCCGGCCCTGGAGATCGTGCTCGACGAGGCGCGGGCGGTGTCGGCGCAGGGCCGTATCGGGGTCGGGGTCGTCGTCGCGGCGAGCCGGATGCGCCATCCGCTGGAGGCGCGCACGCTGGCGCGCCTCGCGGCGCGCCATGCGGGCGAGGAGGCCGGCGACGTCGTTGGGTTCGGCCTGAGCAACGACGAGCGGCGCGGGAGCACCCCGGAGTTCGCGCACGCCTTCGAGATCGCCCGCCGGGCGGGTCTGGCCCTCGTGCCGCACGGCGGGGAGCTGCTCGGCGCGCAGGCCGTCATGGAGACCCTCGAGTCGCTGTCCCCCGACCGCATCGGCCACGGCGTGCGCTGCGTCGAGGACCCGCAGGTGCTCGACGCCGTCGCCGAGGCCGGAGTGACGCTCGAGGTGTGCCCGGGCAGCAACGTGGCCCTCGGCGTCTACGCGGACCCGGGCGACGTGCCGCTGCGGCAGATCGTCGACGCCGGGGTGCGGGTGGCGCTCGGCGCCGACGACCCTCTCCTGTTCGGCACCCGGCTCGCCGCCCAGTACGCTGCCGCCCGCGAGCTCGGCTTCGACGACGCCGGCCTCGCCGACCTCGCCCGGGGCTCGATCGAGGGCAGCCTCGCGCCCGAGCGGGTGCGCAAGCAGGCGCTCGAGGACGTCACCGCCTGGCTCGACGCGCCGGAGTGAGGCTCGGTCTCACGCGCGACGACCGTCCGAGCGGTGTCGACGTGAGGACCGCCACACCCCAGACCCGCACAGACCCGGACGCACCGGGCCGGCAGACACGCGTCCGGGCGCCGGTCGCGGGGGGCCACGGGGCGTCGTGAGTTTGCTCGGGGCTGGCCTGCGCAGTCATGCTGTCGGGGAGATGAAGACGCAGACCCCCGCCCCCGCACGCCCCCAGCCCACCTCGGGCGCCCGGCTGCGACGCCTCGCCGTCGTGGGTCTGGCCGCCCCCGTCCTGGCCCTCACCGCCCTCAGTGCCTGCAGCAGCGAGGCCCCGGTGACGGCCGACCCGACCGCGAGCGCTGCCGCCGGCACGACGCCTCCGGCCACGTCGTCGACGTCGAGCGACACGACGTCCTCGGCGACGACCACGACGCCGGCCGCTCCGGCGACGTTCTCGACGAAGGACATCAAGGCCGTCATCAAGGACCCCGACCTCGGGCACTCCATCACGGCCCTGAGGATCTCGCGCAACCTGCCGTTCCCGTCGAACCAGCCGGTGGGCGCCGAGGCCTTCGAGATCGTCGGCGTCAAGGTCGACCTCACGGCCGGCTCCCGCTACTCGGCCACCCTCGACCCGGCGATGATCTCCCTCGTCGCGGCGAGCCCGAAGCAGACGATCGCGCCCACGAACGAGTTCGGCAAGGCCTACAAGGCGACCCCGCTGACCCCGGCCAAGCGTGGCCAGTCCGAGCGCGGCTGGCTCTTCTTCAAGGTCGACCGCGGCACGTCGACGTACCTGCGCCTGCAGTACGCGCGCCCGGCCTACGAGGTCAGCACGACGGACAAGAAGATCCAGCCGCACACCTTCTGGGTGCAGCTGACCCGCTGACGACGGCACCACGGCTAGCGGCCCCGGATTCCCTTGGGAACCGGGGCCGTTCGGCTACCGCCTCCCGCGGCTCGCTAGAGCCGCTCGCCGACGAGGACCGGCTCGTTGACGAGCGTGACGCCGAACGCGTCGCGCACGCCGTCGCGGACGCGTCGGGCGACGTCGAGCACCTCGGTGGTCGTGGCGCTGCCCCGGTTGGTCACGGCCAGCGTGTGCTTGGTCGACAGAGATGCCGGGCCGGGCAGCCCGAAACCCTTGGCGAAGCCGGCATGGTCGATGAGCCAGGCGGCGCTGGTCTTGACCCGTCCGTCGGGCTCGCCGAACCGCGGTGGCGTCGGGCCCTCGTAGCCGAGCCGCTCAACCACGCGCTCGACGAGGTCGTCGAACTCGTGGCGGCTCAGGACCGGGTTGGTGAAGAACGACCCGCACGAGTACGTGTCGGGGTCGTCGGCGTCGAGGACCATGCCACGGCGCCGGCGCTGCTCGAGGACCGCGGCCCGCGCGTCGGCGAGCGGCACACGCGTGCCGAGCTCGACGCCGAGGCCCTCGGCGAGCGCGGCGTACGCGATCGGCCGGCAGAGGTCGGCCACCTCGAGCTGGAAGACGACGTCGAGCACGACGTAGCGGTCGGTGCCCTTGAAGAGGGAGTGCCGGTAGGTGAAGGCGCAGTCGTCGTTGGCGAACGTGCGCACGACCTGCTCGCGACGGTCCCACGTGCGCACCTGGTAGATCGTCTGGGAGACGTCCTGGCCGTACGCGCCGACGTTCTGCACGGGTGTGGCGCCGGTGAGGCCGGGGATGCCGCTCAGGGCCTCCACGCCGGCCCAGCCCTCGCCGACGAAACGGTCGACGACGCCGTCCCAGCCTTCGCCCGCGGCGACGCGCACGACGGCCCCGCCGCACCAGTCGGCCGACTCCGGCGTGATGCCGGACGTCGCGACCCGCACGACGGTGCCGGCGAAGCCCTCGTCGGCCACGACGAGGTTGGAGCCGCCCGACAGCAGCAGGAGCGGCTCGTCGGCGTCGTCGACCTCGCGGACGGCGTCGACGAGCTCGTCGGTGGTCGAGACGGTGACCAGACGCGCCGCGGGGCCGCCCACCCGCATCGTCGTCAGCCCGGACAGCGGGACGTCGTGCTCTTCGCGCACCGTGGCCCGCTCAGTCGAGACGGGCGACGGCGAGGGCCCGGCCGAGGACCTTGTCGCCGGCGCACGTGGCCGTCAGCTCGACCGTGACACGGCCGGTCTCGGTGTCGACGGCCTTGACGACACCGGACACCTCGACATCGGCGCCGGTCTCGTAGGGCACGACGACGGGCTTGGTGAAGCGGACGCCGTACTCCACGACGCGGCCGGCGTCGCCCACCCAGTCGGTGACGACCGTGACGGCCGAGCCCATGGTGAACATGCCGTGGGCGATGACGTCGGGCAGACCGACCTCCTTGGCGAACCGCTCGTCCCAGTGGATCCGGTTGCGGTCGAGGGAGGCGCCGGCGTACTGGACGAGGCGCGCCCGATCGATGTGCACCGTGTGCGGCGGCAGGGCGTCGCCGACCGACACGGACGACAGGGCGCGGACGCCGGCAGTGGTGTCGTTGCTCATCACTCGGCTCCTCGGATGACGATGGTGGACGTGGCCGTGCAGACGGCCTCGCCGCCCTCGGTGGCCAGCTCGGTGCGGGTGGTCACCATGGCGTGACCGCCGGCCTCGCGGACGGTGTCGACGTGCAGCGTGCCGACGACGGCGTCGCCGGCCGTGAGCGGCCGGTGGTGGGTGAAGCGCTGCTCACCGTGCACGACGCGCGAGAAGTCGATGCCGGCCTCCGGGTCGCGGATCAGCTGGGCGTCGCACTGCTGGGCGATGAGGACCGCGAACGTCGGCGGCGCGATGACGTCGGCGTAGCCGCGGGAGCGGGCGACGTCGGCGTCGACGTGGACGGGGTCGGCCGAGCCGACCGCCTCGGCGAACTCGCGGATCTTGGCCGCGCTGACGCGGTAGGTCTCGGTGGGCGGGTACACCCGGCCCTGGAAGTCTGCGTTCACCGGCATGCGGGCAGCCTATCGACCGGTACACGACGACCGCTCCCCCGGCCGGTGGCCGAGGGAGCGGTCGTGAGGTGACGCGGGTAGAGCGGGTCCGCGTCAGCGGGTCTCGCGGTGCTCCGTGTGCTTGCCGCACTTCGGGCAGAACTTGTTGAAGGAGAGACGGTCGGGGTTGTTCCGACGGTTCTTCTTCGTGATGTAGTTGCGGTCCTTGCAGTCCACACACGCCATCGTGATCTTCGGACGGACGTCGCTGCTCTTGCTGGCCACGGCAACCTGCTCTTTCGGGAACGTGCTGGGATGTATCGGGTCGTCTTGCGACGCGTGTCGCTGTGCGTGCCCGGCGGTGACCCGCGCGTCGGCACCGGACGACGCTAAAGGTTACGCGACGGGCCACCGAATCGAGAAATCCGTGGACCGCCGCGCTCCTGTGGTAGCGGGAGCGGGGCTCGATCCCGCGACCTCACGATTATGAGTCGTGCGCTCTAACCAGCTGAGCTACCCCGCCATGGGCTGCCGGCACCGGAAGCCGCTCGCGCGGGCTGCCGGGAACCGACCGACCAGAGCCCCAATAGGGAATCGAACCCTAGACCTTTTCCTTACCATGGAAACGCTCTGCCGACTGAGCTATTGGGGCACGGCCGAACCGTCGGGACCCGCGTCGCGGGGCCGTGTTCGACCTGCTGTGCGTCGGTGAGACTACACGGTCCCGGGCACGGATACGAAATCGGCACGACCCACCACGGACAGGCAGTACAGAGCGCCCGTTCCTGAGACGATCTAGGCATGCCGGGCCATGTGGACCCACCGCCGGAGACGCCGTCGCCACCCGCTCGCGACGCGCAGCACGTCGTCGTGCACCTCGACCGGCGCAACGTCTGGCGGGCCGGCTGGGTGCTCGTCGCCATCGTCGCCTTCGCGGCGTTCGGGCGGTGGGTCCTCGAGGACGGCGGCAGCGTCATCTTCACGCTCGTCATGTCGATGCTCGCCGCCATCGCCATGGAGCCCGCGGTGGCACGCCTGTCGCGCCGGATGCGCCGGGGCGCCGCCACGGCGGTGGTCATGGGCGCGACGCTGCTGGCCATCGTCGTCTTCCTCCTCGCCTTCGGGCAGCTGCTCGCCGACCAGCTCGCGACGCTCGTGCGCTCGATCCCCTCGATCGTCGAGCGGGCCACGACCTGGGCGAACGAGCACCTCGACACGCACCTCGACGCGCAGACCGTCCTCGCCGAGCTCAGCAGCGGCACGTCGGCACTCGCGACGGTGGCCACCGGCCTCGCGGGAGGCATCGTCGGCGCGGTCGCAGCGGTCGTCGGGGCGGCGTTCAGCAGCATGACCTTCGCCTTCTTCACCTTCTACTTCTCGGCCGACCAGCCGCGGATGCGCCGCTGGGTGGCCCGGCTCGTGCCACCACGGCAGCAGGAGGTCATGAGCACGGCCTGGCAGCTGGCCGTCATCAAGGCCGGCGGCTACGTGTCGGCGCGGCTCGTGCTCGCCGCGATCTGCGGCGGCCTGTCGGCGCTGTTCATGTTCATCATCGGGATGCCCTACTGGCTGGCGCTCGGCATCTGGACCGGGCTGGTGGCCCAGTTCGTGCCGACCATCGGCACGTACATCGCCATAGCCCTGCCGGTCTTCGTCGGCCTCGTGGGCGAGCAGCCGTGGCAGGGCGTGGCGATGCTCGCCTTCGCGCTCGTCTACCAGCAGATCGAGAACCTCACCCTCGAGCCGCACATCTCGGCCGGCGCGGTCGACGTGCACCCCGCGGTGTCGTTCGCGTCGGTGATGTTCGGGGCGGCGCTCTTCGGCGTCAGCGGCGCGTTCGTCGCCGTGCCCGTGGCGGCGCTCCTGCTCGCGCTCGTCGAGATCTACACGCACACCTACGAGCTGCTGCCCGAGCTCGCCCAGCAGCAGCCGGGCGAGCGGCCACCCGAGCCCGCGGACTCGCCCGATGCCGAGGAGGTCGGAGCCCCCGAGGTGACCGCGGAGGTCGAGCTCGACCACAGCCGGGTGGCCGCCTGGCTGGGCCGGCTGCGCCACCGCGAGCCGCGCGTCTGAGACCTCACTCTGCGACGTCACTCGGCGGCGTCGTGGTCCTCGAGGGCACGGCGGGCCTTCGCCTCGTGCGCCTCGTGGGCATCCCGCTCGCTCGTCGCCCCGGCCAGCTCGACCCCGACCTTGACCAGCCGCTCCCGGGCGGCGGCGAGGCGGCGCTCGAGGTCGGCGATGCCCTCGGTGACCTCCTCCTCGCGGGCCGTCAGCACGGCGACGTGCCGGTCGGCCGAGCGCAGCGACTCGCGGGCGCCCTCGAGCGCCGAGACGAGACGGGTGCGCTCGGCGGTGCGCCGGGCGCGACGCCGTTCCTCGAGGTCGATGGCGTCGCCACCGCCCCCGTCGAGCACCGAGAGCGAGGGTCGCCCGGCGCCGTGGCCGCGCGGGAGGTCCTCCAGCGCGAGGGCGTCCTCGAGGTCGACGGAGCCGAAGCCGGAGTAGCTGAGCGCCTTGACGAGCGCACCGGTGAGGACCGACGCCTCGGCGTCCTCGTCGGCGATGAGCGCCGTCAGGGTGTCGCGCACCTCGAGCGCCACCCCCGCCCCGACGCGCTGGCCGGCCGAAGCGGCCTCCTCCGCGACGCGGTCGGCGACGGCGTCGACGCGTCGGGACCGTTCGCGCCCGAGCAGGCGCAGCTGGTCGGCGTCGAGGGTGCGCTGGGCCTCGCGCAGCAGCTCGGCGAAGGAGCGCAGCTCGTCGACCTCGTCGCGGCACGTGCGGACGAAGTGGTTGACGGCCCAGGCGGCCACGGTCGGCTTGCGCAGAGCCGTGACGGCGGCGGCGAGCTGCTTGTCGCCGGCGGCCTTGGCCTGGGCAGCGAGCTCGGAGCGGCGCGCCGTGAACCGCGACGGGCTCTCGGCGTATAGCTCCTCGACGGCGGCGCGCAGGTGCAGGATCACCCGTGCATCCTCCCGCAAACAGGGTGGCCACGCCGGGCACGAGGCGGCAGGGTGGTGGCGTGACGTGGATCTGCGCGACGTGCGCCGTCGAGACCGACGACCTTCCGGAGCCGCCCGAGGCGTGCGCCATCTGCGAGGACGAGCGCCAGTGGGTACCGGCCGACGGCCAGCGCTGGACGACGCTCGAGCAGCTGCGCGAGGCGGGCACGCGGATCACCGCCAAGGAGGTCGAGCCCGGCCTGTGGGGCCTGCGCGCGAAGCCCGAGGTCGGCATCGGCCAGCAGACGATGGTCGTGCAGGTGCCCGAGGGCGTGCTGCTGTTCGACTGCGTCGGCTACGTAGACGACGCGGCACTCGACCGGGTCCGCTCGCTCGGCCCGGTCCTCGCCGTCGCCGCGAGCCACCCCCACATGTACGGCGTCCAGACCGAGTGGGCCCGGGCCCTCGGTGACGTGCCGGTGCTCGTCAACGAGCGCGACGGCGAGTGGGTCCGGCGTCGCGACCCGCTCCTCGAGCTGTGGGGGCAGACGCGTGCGGTGGCACCCGGGCTGACGCTGCACCGAGTCGGCGGGCACTTTCGCGGGCAGGCCGTGGTCGAGTGGTCCACCGGCAACGACGGGAGGGGTGTCCTGCTCGCCGGGGACGCCGTGTTCCCCAACCCCGACGGACGCTCGGTCAGCTTCATGCGCAGCTACCCGAACCGGATCCCGTTGTCGGGCAACGTGGTCCAGCGAATCGCCACCCAGCTCGAGGGACTGCACTTCGACCGGCTGTACAACAACTTCGGCGCCGTCGTCGGCGCACGGGCCAAGGAGGTCCTGCGGGCCTCGGCCGACCGGCACGCCGCCTGGACCCGCGGTGACTTCGACCACCTGACGTGACCCGTGTGACCCGGCGTCCGAACGGGTAGGTGGCCGGGCGACGGTGTCGATCGACGCCGCCCACCCCAGTGGAGGAGGACGCCATGACCGACACGCCACTCTCGTCCGAGGATCCGACCACCGAGGGCCCTGCCGACGGCGGGGCCGACACGAGCACGCACGACGGCGGTGCCGACGGCGGCGCGGAGGGACCGGCTGACGGCGGCGCGGACACCGGCTCCCACGACGGTGGAGCCGACGGCGGCGCCGAGGGGCCCGCCGACGGCGGGGCCGACACCGGCTCCCAGGACGGCGGTGCCGACGGCACCGCCGGCTGAGCCGGCGAGCACGAGCGACCGCGCCACGATGACTGCCGACACGACGAGCCGGGTGCCCATGCGTTCGCACGGGCACTCGGCTCTCGCCCGCCTCGTCCCCCTGTCCCAGTCCGGCTTCGCGAGCGAGCACTGGGGCCGACAGCCCCTCGTCTCACGGTCGGACGAGCTGCTCGCGGGCGCGGCCGACCTGCTCGGCCGGGACGACGTGGACGAGCTCGTGTCGCGCCGGGGGCTGCGCACCCCGTTCCTGCGGGTGGCCCGTGACGGCCGCACGCTCGGCGACCGCGAGTTCACGGCCGCCGGCGGCGTCGGGGCCGGGATCGCCGACCAGGTCAGCGACGACAAGCTGCTCGGCCACTTCGCTGCCGGCGCGACGATCGTCCTGCAGGGTCTGCACCGCACGTGGGGCCCCATCATCGACTTCGCCCAGCAGCTGGCCGACGAGCTGGGCCACCCGGTCCAGGCCAACGCCTATGTGACGCCGCGGCAGAGCCGCGGCTTCGACGACCACTACGACGTGCACGACGTCTTCGTCGTGCAGACCTCCGGCGAGAAGCAGTGGCGCCTGCGTCCGCCGGTGCGGCCCGCTCCCCTGCGCGACGACCCGTGGACCGACCACCGTTCCGACGTCGAGGAGGCGGCCCGGCACGACCCGGTGCACGAGTTCACCCTCCGCCCCGGCGACGTGCTCTACCTGCCGCGCGGCTGGATCCACTCGGCGACCGCCCTCGGCGGCGTCAGCACGCACGTCACCATCGGCGTCCACGTGTGGACGCGGCGTCACCTGGCCGACGAGCTCGCGACGCTCGCGGTCGGGGCCGCGAGCCGTGCCGAGCGGGTGCGAAGCACGCTGCCGCTCTCACCCGGCGGACCGCGCGCGGCCTCGGTCGTCGACGACGTCGAGGTGGCCCGCGAGGCCCTGGTCGAGGCCCTGCAGGCCGTGCCGGCGCGCGAGGTCGTCGCAGCCCTGCAGCGCCGGTGGCGCGACACGCAGCGGGCGGCGCCGGTCGGCCCGCTCGCCCAGGTGACGGCCGCCGAGGACGTCGGCGGCGACTCGTGCGTGCGACTGCGGCCGCACCTCGACGCCCGCCTCGGCGGCGAGCCCGACGGCGGTGCCCGCCTGACCAGCCGGCTGCCCGACCTCACGGTCGAGGAGCACGACGTCGGCGCCCTCATCGCTCTCGTCGACGACGGCGTGCTGCGCGCCGACATGGTCGGCCTCGACCTGACCCGCCGTCTGCTGCTCGCCGGCCTCGTCGTCCTCGACGACTGACCTTCCGGCGTCCCGGGTGACGGGCCCCGGCGCCGGCCGGCCCGGGCACGACCGGCCCCGCGTCACCCCGCCCCGCGGCTCCCTCAGCCGGCGTCGAAGGGGTCCACGGCGTCGAGGAGCGTCCTCCGGGCGCCGACGAGGGACGGGCCGTACCACGTGAGCAGTCGGCCGCTGACGAGCGCGGTGCTCGCGCGGGCGAAGGCCTCCGGGCCGTCGTCCGGGGTGAAGACGTAGGGCTCGTCGGGCAGCAGGACGGTGACGCCGTCGCGGTCGAGGTCGGCGAGGTCGACGTGCGGGTAGCGCTCGGGGTCGCCCGCCAGGACGTTGCGCCAACCGAGCCGGGCCACGACGTCGCCGGTGAACGTGTCGCGCCCGACGGCCATCCACGGGTCGCGCCAGATCGCGACGGCGACCTCGCGCGTCGGCTCGGGTACGGGACCGTCCCACTCCTCGCGCGCCGCGCCCAGCCAGTCGGGCACGCCCGACCCGAGACCCTCGAGGAAGAGGCGCTGCAGGGAGTCGAGGGCACCCGGGACCGTCTCGATGTCGGTGACCCACACCGCGAGGCCGGCCTCACGCAACCGGCGGACGTCGAGCTCGCGGTTCTCCTCCTTATTGGCGACGACGAGGTCGGGCGCCAAGGACGCGACGGCGCGCAGGTCGGGGTTCTTGGTGCCCCGGACCCGTTGCACCGCGAGGCCTTCCGGATGCGTGCACCAGTCGGTGGCGCCGACGAGGACCTCTGGGAGCGTTGCCGCGATCGCCTCGGTGATCGAGGGCACGAGCGACACGACGCGGCGCGCCGGCCCCGCGAGGGGAACCGGCGCGCCGAGGTCGTCGACGAGCGACACGACGTGGGCCTTCGGCGGGGTCAGACGTTGCGGCGATACTGGCCGCCGACCTCGAAGAACGCCTCGGTGACCTGCTGGAGCGAGCACACCCGCGCCGCGCGCATGAGCACGTCGAAGACGTTGCCGCCCTCGATGGCGACGCGTCGCAGCTCCTCGAGCGCGGCCCGTGCCTCCTCCTCGTGCTCGGAGCGGAAGGCCCGGACGCGCGAGAGCTGGCCCTGCTTCTCCTCCTCCGTGCCGCGGGCGAGGACGACCTCGCGGGGCGTCTCCCCCTCGTGCGGGTTGCGGAAGGTGTTGACGCCGATGATCGGCAGGCTGCCGTCGTGCTTGCGGTGCTCGTAGAGCATCGACTCGTCCTGGATCCGGCCGCGCTGGTAACCGGTCTCCATGGCGCCGAGGACCCCACCACGCTCGGTGATGCGGTCGAACTCCTTGAGCACGGCGGCCTCGACGAGGTCGGTGAGCTCGTCGATGACGAACGAGCCCTGGAGCGGGTTCTCGTTCATCGCGAGGCCCCACTCGCGGTTGATGATGAGCTGGATCGCGAGCGCGCGGCGCACCGACTCCTCCGAGGGAGTCGTGACCGCCTCGTCGTAGGCGTTGGTGTGCAGGCTGTTCGCGTTGTCGTAGATGGCGATGAGCGCCTGGAGCGTGGTGCGGATGTCGTTGAAGTCCATCTCCTGCGCGTGCAGGCTGCGGCCCGACGTCTGGACGTGGTACTTCAGCTTCTGGCTGCGCTCGCCGGCGCCGTACCGCTCCTTCATCGCCACGGCCCAGATGCGTCGGGCGACGCGGCCGAGCACCGAGTACTCGGGGTCCATGCCGTTGCTGAAGAAGAAGGAGAGGTTGGGCGCGAAGTCGTCGATGGCCATGCCGCGCGCGAGGTAGCTCTCGACGTAGGTGAACCCGTTGGCGAGGGTGAAGGCGAGCTGGCTGATGGGGTTCGCCCCGGCCTCGGCGATGTGGTAGCCGGAGATGCTGACCGAGTAGAAGTTGCGGACCTTCTTCTCGATGAACCACTCCTGGATGTCGGCCATCATCTTCAGGCTGAACTCGGTGCTGAAGATGCAGGTGTTCTGGCCCTGGTCCTCCTTGAGGATGTCGGCCTGCACCGTGCCGCGGACGTTCGCGAGGGCGTACGCCTCGAGCTCGGCGCGCTCGTCGGCGGACGGCTCGCGCCCCTCGCGCTGGCGGAACACGTCGACCTGCTGGTCGATGGCCGTGTTGAGGAAGAAGGCGAGGATCGTCGGCGCGGGACCGTTGATCGTCATCGACACCGACGTGGTGGGCGAGACGAGGTCGAAGCCGCCGTAGAGGACCTTCATGTCGTCGAGCGTGGCCACCGAGACGCCGGACGTGCCGACCTTGCCGTAGACGTCCGGGCGCGGGTCGGGGTCGCGGCCGTAGAGCGTCACCGAGTCGAACGCCGTGGACAGGCGGGTGGCGGGCTGGCCCTCGGACAGCAGCTTGAAGCGGCGGTTGGTGCGGAACGGGTCGCCCTCGCCGGCGAACATGCGGGCGGGGTCCTCGTTGTCGCGCTTGAACGGGAAGACGCCGGCGGTGAAGGGGAAGAAGCCGGGCAGGTTCTCGCGGCGCAGGAACGACACGAGCTCGCCGTGGTCGGTGTACCGCGGCAGGGAAACCCGACGGATCGTGTTGCCGGACAACGACTCCCGGGTCAGCTTGGTGACGAGCTCGCGGTCGCGCACCTTCACCACCTGCTCGTCGCCCGAGTAGGACTCGACGACGGCGGGCCAGCCGGCGAGCGCGTCGGCGACCGGCTGCGGCACGTCGGTGCGCGCCGCGTCGAGCAGGCCGTCGACACCGGACGCGTCGGACCCGGCGTCGGCGAGCTCGCCGCGCACGAGGTCGAGGCGCTGGACGCGCGAGGCCGCGGCCGCGAACCGCGCGGTGTCGGAGTGGTACCGGCGGACCGTCTCGCTGATCTCGGCGAGGTAGCGGACCCGGGCGGCGGGGACGACAGTGGCGATGCGCGTCGACTGCTTGGTGGACACGTGCGGCAGGACACCCTCCTGCACCGGCATCCCCTTGTCGGACAGCAGGTTCCGCAGCTCCTGGTACAGCGCGGTGACGCCGTCGTCGTTGAAGGTCGCGGCGCTCGTTCCGTACACAGGCATGTCGGCCGGGCCCTTGCCGAAGGCCTCGCGGTTACGGACCATCTGGCGGCCGACGTCGCGCAGCGCGTCCTCGGCGCCACGGCGCTCGAACTTGTTGATGGCCACGACGTCGGCCATGTCGAGCATGTCGATCTTCTCGAGCTGGCTGCTCGCGCCGAACTCGGGCGTCATGACGTAGAGGGACACGTCGGAGTGCTCGACGATCGCGGCGTCGCCCTGGCCGATGCCGGGTGTCTCGAGGACGACGAGGTCGAACCCGGCGGCCTTGACCACGGCGAGGATGTCGTCGAGGCGGGCCGGCACCTGGCTCTTACCGCGCGTGGCGAGGCTGCGGAAGAAGACCCGGTCGCCGTCGAGGGCGCTCATCCGGATGCGGTCGCCGAGCAGGGCGCCGCCGCCGCGGCTGCGGGTGGGGTCGACGGCGAGGACGGCGACCCGCAGCTTGTCCTGCTGGTCGAGGCGCAGGCGGCGCACGAGCTCGTCGGTGAGGCTCGACTTGCCGGAGCCGCCGGTGCCGGTGATGCCGAGGACCGGCACGTGCCGGCGCGACGCGGCCTCGCGGACGCCGGCGAGCAGCTCCTCGTCGAGCTGGCCCTCCTGGGCGCCGGTGACGGCGCGGGCGACGGCGGCGCGGTCGCCGGCGAGGACGGCCTCGAGCGTCGGGACCGAGACGCCCCAGGGGTCGAAGTCGCAGTCGGCGACGACGCCGTTGACCATCCCGACGAGGCCGAGGCGCTGGCCGTCCTCGGGGCTGAAGATCGTGACACCGGAGTCGCGGAGGCGGGAGATCTCCTCGGGGACGATGACGCCGCCTCCACCGCCGACGACGCGCACGTGCCCGGCGCCGTTCTCGCGGAGCAGCTGCACGAGGTACTCGAAGTACTCGACGTGCCCGCCCTGGTAGGAGCTGACGGCCACGCCCTGGGCGTCCTCCTCGATCGCGGCGTCGACGACCTCCTGGACCGAGCGGTTGTGGCCGAGGTGGATGACCTCGGCCCCCTGGCTCTGCATGATCCGCCGCATGATGTTGATCGACGCGTCGTGGCCGTCGAAGAGGCTCGAGGCGGTGACGATGCGGACGTGGTGGGACGGCTGGTGGAGCTCGCGCTGCGCTGCGTCGGACATGGCGAAAATACTAGGACTTCCAAATAATGGACGTCAACGCGTCACCCCCCCTACGATGAGCGCATGACTGCGGAGACGAGCGCGCCGGCCGGCTCCGGCCTCGGCTTCGACCCCATCTCGCGGGCCCGCGAGCAGTGGCACGAGCAGGGCTGGGACACCGCCGCCGACGGCATGGCCGCCATCACCTCGCTCATGCGTGCCCACCAGATCGTCCTGGCGCGCGTCGAGGCCACCCTCAAGCCGCTCGGCGTCACCTTCGCCCGCTACGAGGTGCTCATGCTCCTCTGGTTCAGCCGCCGGGGGTCGCTGCCCATGAAGGTCATCGGCAGCCGCCTGCAGGTGCACCCGACGAGCGTCACCAACGCCGTGGACCGGCTCGAGGACGCCGCCCTCGTCGTCCGCTCGACCCACCCCGAGGACCGACGCGCCATGCTCGTCGCGCTGACGCCGAGCGGTCGCGAGCTGGCCGAGCGGGCCACCAAGGCGCTCAACGCCGAGGTCTTCGAGCAGCCCGGCCTCGGGGCCGACGACGTGCGCGACCTCGTCGACACGCTGACGCGCCTGCGCAGCCACGCCGGCGACTTCTGAGCCGACCCTCGGCAGACTGGCGGCATGACCGCACCCGAGACGACGTCCCCGGCCGGCCCGGAACCCAGCGAGCACCTCGCGTGGCTCGCCGAGCAGCGACGCGGCCTCCGCGCCTTCGCCCGGGGCGCCGTGCACCCCGCCGGCGGTTTCGGCCGCCTCGACGACGCCGGCCGCCTCGCCGAGGGCAGCGCGGTCGAGACGTGGATCACCGCCCGGATGACGCACGTGGCCGGCCTGGCCGTCCTCGAGGGCGATCACGGCTGCCGGGACCTGCTCGACCACGGCGTCGCCGCGTTCGCCCCGGGCGGCGTCCTCGCCGACGCCGACGCCGGTGGCTGGTACGCGTCGGCCGACGCGTCCGGCCGGCCCGAGGTCACCGAGAAGCGCGCCTACGACCACGCCTTCGTCGTCCTCGCCGCCGCCACCGCGTCGGCGGCGCGGCACCCCGCCGGCGACGACCTGCTCGACGCGGCCCTCGACGTGCTCGACCGCCGCTTCTGGCGCGACACCGACGGCCTCGTCGTCGACGTCTGGGACCGCGGCTGGACCGACCTCGAGCCCTACCGCGGCGCCAACGCGAACATGCACACCGTCGAGGCGATGCTCGCGGCGTGGGACGTGACGCGGGACCCGCGCTGGCTCGACCACGCCCGCAGCATCGTCGAACGCGTCGTGCACGCGTTCGCCCGCGACTGGGGCTTCCGCCTGCCCGAGCACTTCAGCCCCGACTGGGTGCCCGACCCCGGGTACAACCGCGACCGGCCCGGCGACCCCTTCCGGCCCTACGGCGTCACCACCGGGCACCTGCTCGAGTGGTCGCGGCTGTGCCTGCACCTGCGCCACGGGCTCGACGGAGCCGCGCCCGCGTGGCTGCTCGACGACGCCCGCTCCCTCTTCGACGTCGCCGTCCACGAGGGGTGGTCGGTGGACGGTGAGGACGGGTTCGTCTACACCACCGACTTCGAGGGCACCCCGGTCGTGCGCGACCGCCTCCACTGGGTCGTGGCCGAGGGCATCGCGGCCGCCCGCACCCTCCAGCTCGCGACGGGCGACCCGACGTACGGCACGTGGTACGACACCTGGTGGGCCCACGCCCGCGACCACTTCGTCGACGAGCGGCTCGGCTCGTGGCGTCACGAGCTGTCCCCCACCCTCCAGCCGGCGAGCACCGTGTGGGAGGGCAAGCCGGACGTCTACCACGCCTACCAGCTGTGCCTGCTCGGCGCGCTGCCCGAGATCACCTCCTTCGCCGGCGGCCTGCGCGACGGGCTCCTGCCGACGGTCGGCGACCCACCCCGCGCCTGACCCGGAGCCTGACCCGGGCCTGCGCTCAGCCGCCGATGACGCGCTCGAGGAAGGCGTTGCCGAAGACGCGGTCGGGGTCGACGCGGTCGCGCAGGGCCCGGAACTCGGCGAAGCGGGGATAGAGCGGCTCGAGATCGGCCGCCGTGGCGACGAAGCACTTGCCCCAGTGCGGGCGCGCACCGAGCGGCAGGAGCAGATCCTCGAGCGTCGGCAGCACGGCGTACACGGCCGGCACGTCGCGCACCCACG
The DNA here is from genome assembly GCF_034724055.1 of Intrasporangium zincisolvens. Taxonomy (NCBI): domain Bacteria; kingdom Bacillati; phylum Actinomycetota; class Actinomycetes; order Micrococcales; family Intrasporangiaceae; genus Intrasporangium; species Intrasporangium zincisolvens. Next base: position 52,138 of record NZ_JAWIIL010000002.1, on the reverse strand, counting down.
TGAAGTGGATGCCGACGACGTCGTGGCCGTAGGAGCTGCTGAGCCAGAGGTCGTCCGCGGCCACCGTCCGCAGCTCGCACGCCTGGAGCACCGGCGCCATCCGGTCGCGGAGGGCACGCAGGCCCTCGATGGCCCGCAGCGCGGCGGCGCGCGGCACCAGGTACTCGCTCTGCAGCTCCTCGCCGCGGCTCGGCGTGAACTCCATCCGGAAGTGCGGCAGCCGGTCGAGCCACGGGCCGGCCTCGCCCTGCTGGCGGGTGACCGACTCCGAGGGGCCGCCGTCGAGCATGTGCATCGTGCGGTCGGCACGAGCCGCCCCGAAGAAGGTGTCGGGCGCCGAGTCCTCGCGGCTCTTGCGCCACGCCTGGTAGATGCCCGCGTCGTCCCAGCGGGTGAAGAGGCTGACGCTGTACGCGTCGGAGGTGATGGCGTCGAGGTCGGCGTCGACGCGTTCCCACGCCAGTCCGGTGTAGACGTCCTGACGGACGAGGTAGGTGGGCTCGAGGTCGAGGGTCAGGCCGGTGACGACACCGAGGGCGCCGAGGGCGACGACGCTGCCGGGCAGGTCGGCGTCTCCACGCGTCAGCGTGCGGATCGCGCCGTCGGGCCCGACGACCTCGAGGCCCGAGACAGCCGCGGCGAGCGAGCGGTTGCGGTCGCCCGACCCGTGCGTACCGGTGGCGACGGCTCCGGCCACCGAGATGTGCGGTAGCGAGGCGAGGTTGCCGAGCGCCCAGCCCTGCCGCTCGAGGGCCCGCGCGACGTCGCCGTAGAGGGCCCGGCCCCGGACCGTCGCCGTGCGCGACTCGGCGTCGACCTCCACGCTCGTCGGCAGGCCCTCGAGGGAGACGAGCACGCCGTCGCTGTCGGTGACGTCGGTGAAGGAGTGCCGCGACCCGAGTGGCCGGACGCATGGCTCGCGCGCGACGACCTCCTGGAGCTGCTCGACGCTGGCAGGCCGCTCGACGCGTCCCGTGTAGGTGTGGTTACCGGCCCAGTTCGTCTCGACGATCGCCATGTCGCCCAGTCTGCCCGGCCCTGACCCGGTCGCCCCGTCGAGAGAGTGGCGGTGGGACGGATGGGGGCGCTGGGGATTCGTGCTCACTCGATGGCAGAGAGGGGTGAGCGGCGCCGGGCCGTCAGGCGGGTGGGCCGTCGCGACGCACGAGGGCCGCGTCCCGGCGTGTGGGACGCGGCCCTCGGTGCGGTGTGACGACCGCCGCTCGGTGGCTCAGTGGCGGCGGCGGTGGCGCGGGTCCTCGTGGAACTCGGGGTGGACGTCCTCGGGCAGCTCCTCCGGCTCGGCACCCTCGCCGGCCTGGGCGACGCCCCAGCCCTGCGTCGTGATGGTGTCGATGGGCGGGTTGCCGACGAGGTGGGAGCGCTCGGCTCCCTCGGGGTGGTGGTCGCGCTCGACCGCGGTGTCGTCGGCGTGCCGGTTCAGCGTGTCGTTGTCGCCCCCGCGTCGGCTCTGCATGAACGCGGCCCCCGCGACGACGATGACGACGACGCCGAGCAGCACCCACAGTCCGATGTTGTCACCCATGGCACCTCCTGGTCCGTTGGTCACGGGTGAGCCGCCCCGACGCCCCCGATCGGGTCGGGAGAGGTCGTGCCGCGTGGGTCGGGGCCGCGTCGCCCTGGCGATCGTGCGCCGCTTCGAGTCTACGCCGCAGGGCCGTTCGCGCCGGGGAACCGTGACGCACCGGGGCCGGGCCGGCAGTGCGGCCCGGCCCCGGTGCGGTGGGGGTAGGGGTGGGGTGCGGACGCGTCGTGCGTGACGCGTCGGGCGAGCAGCCTCAGGCGGCCACGGACGCGTCGGCGGCGACGAGTGTCGCGAGGGCGTCGGTGAGCCGGGCGAAGACGGCCGGGTCACCGAGGACGTCGGTGTCGATCGTCGTCTGCGAGACCTCGACGTCGGCGACGACGTGCGCGCCGGCGATCTGGGCCGACCGGCGGGTGTCCTCGTGGGCCCACTTGCCGCCGTAGGGGGTCGGCGTGGCACCGACGACGGCGAAGGGCTTGCCCTTGATGGCGCCCTGGCCGAAGGGGCGCGAGAGCCAGTCGATGGCGTTGTTGAGGACGGCCGGCATCGTGCCGTTGTACTCGGGCGTCACGGCGAGGACGCGGTCGGCCGAGCCGACGACGCGGCGCAGGTCGGCGACGACGGGGGGCACGTCGGTACCGTCGACGTCCTCGTTGTAGAACGGGAGCGCCCCGAGGCCGTCGACGATCTCGAGCTCGACGCCTTCGGGCGCCCGGTCGCGCAGGGCCTCGGCGATGCGGCGGTTCACCGAGTCGGTGCGCAGGCTCCCGACGAGGACGGCGACACGGGTGCGGGGGGTGGCAGCGTTGGTCATGACGAGCCAAACGGACCCCGGTCCGCTTCTATTCCCGAACCCTCCGGACGGTCGGTCGAACCGAAAACCGGCGGACGCCGTCCGCCGCTCCCCCTACGATCAGCGGGTGTCACCGACCCGTCCGCCCGTCGCCGCCGGACGCCGCCCGGGGCAGCCCGTCGACCTCGGGCTGCGGCCCGAGCGCGCGGAGCGGGCCGATGCCGCGCGCAACCGCGTGGCCCTCCTGGACGCGGCGCACCACCTCGTCGAGTCGTGCGGCGTCGACGCCGTGACGATGGACGCCGTCGCGGGCGCCGCGCATGTCGGCAAGGGCACGGTGTTCCGGCGGTTCGGCAGCCGGGCCGGGCTCATGGCCGCCCTGCTCGACCACAGCGAGACGCTCTGGCAGCAGCAGGTCATCTCCGGGCCGGCACCGCTGGGCCCGGGCGCCCCGCCCCTGACCCGCCTGCTCGCCTTCGGCGAGTCGCGCCTCGACCGCAACCTCCTGCACGGCGACCTCGTCGTGGCCGCCGTCGGGCGCTACGGCCGCTCCCTGCCGGCCGCCGCCTTCCACACGGCGCACGTGCGCGTGCTCCTCGCGTCCGCGGGGGTCGAGGGCGACCTGCCGGTGCTCGCCACCGCGCTCCTGGCCCCGCTCGAGGTGCCGATCCTGCGCCAGCAGCTCGACCTCGGCATCGACCGCGACCGCATCCTCGCCGGCTGGACCGACCTCGCCCGACGCGTCGTCCGCGGCTGAGCCCTCCCCCGGCGCCACCCGACGAGCAGTGACGGTCGGGTGCCCCGACGCCTCAGGCCCGACCGGTCGGGCGCTGCGACGCGGCCGCCTCCCCGAGGTCCTCGAGGGTGAGTCGGTGCCGCGGCTCGTGGTCGACGACGACCTCCTCGGTCACGCGCAGGTGCTCGTCGACGTGGAGCAGGACCCCGGGCTCGAGCATCCGCCACGGGTCCTCGTCGAGGCGCTCGCTCGCGACGACGACGCTCGGGGTGTCGGACAGCTCGTCGGACACCACGCGTGTGCCGGCCCGCGACCGGTGGTGCAGCCGGCCCCGGGGCCGGTGCCGCTCGAGGACCCACAGGGCGTGAGTGTCGGGGTAGCGCACGGCCCACAGGTCGGTGGCCGTCGTCAGCACGAGGTTGGCGGCGTACACGGGCAGCTCGTCGGCGACCCAGCGCAGCGCGGCCGTGATCCCGGCGCCGACGTCGCCACCGGCACGGGCGGTCTCGCGCGTCACCAGCGCGAAGAGGCGCTCGGAGTCGGTCTGGCCGTGCACGAGGCGGCGGTCCTCGTCGAGATGGCGGTCGAGGACGTCCATCCCCGCGACGACGCCGTTGTGGGCGAACAGCCGCCCGTCCTGCTCGAAAGGGTGGGTGTTCTCCGGTGCGACGGCGGCCCCGGACGAGTGCCGCACGTGTGCCACGAACGTCGTGCTGACGCGCTCACGCGCCTCGCTCGCGAAGGCGGCGTCGTCGAAGGCGGCCAGCGGCTGCTTCTCGACGACCGGCCGGTCGTCGGCGTCGAAGGTGCCGAGGCCGGTGCCGTCGGGGTTGGCGTGCGACTGCTCGGCGAGGCTGTCGGGCGCGTCGAGGAGCCAGAACGTCGCCCGGACGCGGGTGCTCCCGGCGGTCAGTCCGAACAGTCGGCACACGGTGGCCTCCTCGGTGACTGGCGGGCGCGGCATCGGCGCCGCACCTCGATCCTGCCCTCATCGACGGCTCTCGAGGACCTCCTTGGACTTCGCGATGGCGAAGCCCCAGCCCTGCGCGAGCGTCGGCTTCGGCGGCACCGCCACCTCGTCCGGGTTCGTCACGACGTCGAGCAGAACGGGCCCGTCGACGCCGAACGCCCAGCGGACGGCGTCGTCGAGCTCGGCGGCGTCGGTGACGCGTCGGGCCGTGAGGCCCATGGCCGAGGCGACGGCGGCGAGGTCGGGGTTGTCGAGCTGCGTTCCGAACTCCGGCAGGCCGCCCTGCTCCTGCTCGAGCTTGACCATGCCGAGGCGGCCGTTGTCGAAGACGACGACGCGCACGGGCAGCCGGTAGGTGACGGCGGTGCGTAGGTCGCCGAGGAGCATCATCAGCCCGCCGTCACCGGCGAAGGCCACGACCGGGCGGGTGCGGTCCAGGGCCTGCGCGCCGAGGGCCATCGGCATCGCGTTGGCCATCGAGCCGAGGTTGTAGGAGCCGACGAGCCGGCGGGTGCCGGCCATCCGCACGTGCCGCGCCAGCCACGCCGTCGACATCCCGGTGTCGCTGGTGAAGATCGCCGTCTCGGGCGCGTGCCGGTCGACGGCCGCGGCGACGGCCTCGGGCCGGATGCGCTCGTCGGGGTTGTCGAGGACCGCCCGGGCCCGGCCGAGGAGCGAGTCGTCGTGGTGCGGGTCGAGCAGCGCGGACTGCCGCTCGTGCCAGGCCCGGTAGGCGTCGGTCGCGGCCTCGAGGTGGCCGCGGTCCTCGCGTCGGGCGAGCAGCGGCAGCAGCGCGCGCAGGGTGGCGCGGGCGTCGCCGACGAGGGCGTGGTCGACGCGGGTGCGGCGCCCGATGTGCTCGCCCCGCGCGTCGAGCTGCAGGACGGCCTTTCCGGTCGGGTACCAGTCGCGGTAGGGGAAGTCGGTGCCGACGAGGACCAGCACGTCGCACGAGTCCATGGCCTTTGCGGCCGCCGGGTTGCCGATGAGGCCGGACTGGCCGACCTCGAACGGGTTGTCGTGCTCGAGGCCCTCCTTGGCCTTGAGCGTCAGCACCATCGGGGCGGCCAGGGTGTCGGCCAGCTCGAGCACCTCGTCGCGTGCCTCGCGGGCGCCGCAGCCGACGAGCAGCGTCACGGCTGCGTCGCCGCCGAGCACCTCCGCCGCGACCCGCAGCTGGTCTTCGGGGGCCGGCGCCGGCGCCGCGGCCGGGGCGAACGACGCGGGCGCGACCCCCTTGGGCACGTCGAGGCCGCCGATGTCACCGGGCAGCGTCAGCACGGCCACCCCGCGGTGGGCGTACGCGGCGTTGACGGCCTGCTCGAGCAGGTGCGGCAGCTGGCTCGGCGAGGTCAGCGTGTGCGTCCACACCGACACGTCGGCGAAGAGGGCGTCGTTGTCGACCTCCTGGAAGAAGTCAGAGCCGATCTCCTCGCTCGGCACCTGACCACAGATCGCGAGGACCGGCGCGTGCGACTTCTTCGCGTCGTAGAGGCCGTTGAGCAGGTGGATCGAGCCCGGCCCGACGGTGCCCATGCAGACGCCGATGGTTCCGGTCAGCTGGGCCTGGGCGCTCACGGCGAAGGCCGCGACCTCCTCGTGGCGCACGCCGACCCACTCGATGCGGTCCTCGGTGCGGATGGCGTCGGTCAGCGGGTTGAGCGCGTCGCCGACGACGCCCCACACCTGCGTGACGCCGGCCTCCGCGAGCGCCGTGACGATGTGCTCGGCGACGGTGGTCATGTCGGCTCCTTCCTTCAGAGGTGACGGGGCGACGCGTGCGGCGCGAACCGGTCGGCCGTGGCGACGTCCCAGTCGGCGGCCCAGGCCTGCGGCGGCTCGGCGAGCAGCTGACCCGGCTCGAGCCACTCGTAGAGCTCGGCGTAGGAGAGCGTCGTCGTCGAGGTGACGTTGCGGCGCAGGTGGTGCGGGTTCAGCCGCGCCGGGTCGGTGACGCCCATCGCCGCCATGATCTTCACGGCCGACTCGACCGTCGCCTCCTGGTACTGCTTGACCCGCACGCTCTTGTCACCGACGTCGAGCGCCCTGGCGCGGCGGGCGTTCTGGGTCGCGACGCCGCTCGGGCACTTGTCGGTGTGGCAGCGCTGGGCCTGGATGCAGCCCGCGGCCATCATCATGGCGCGCGCGGCGTTCGTGTAGTCGGCGCCCTGGACGAGGCGCTTGACGATGTCGTTGCCGGCCGCCACCTTGCCGCTGGCGCCGATCCGGATGCGGTCGCGCAGGCCGACTCCCACGAGCGCGTTGTGCAGCGTCATGAGTCCGTGGGTCAGCGGCATGCCCACGTGGTCCTCGAACTCGAGCGGGGCCGCGCCGGTACCTCCCTCCGAGCCGTCGACGACGATGAAGTCGGGCGTCGTGCCCACCTCGAGCATCGCCTTGCAGAGCGAGAGCACGTCGACGCGCGAGCCGACGCAGAGCTTGAAGCCGGTGGGCTTGCCGCCGGCGAGCTCGCGCATCCTGCCGATGAACTCCACGAGCTCGACCGGAGTGTGGAAGACGCGGTGCGAGGACGGGCTGACGCACTTCTCGCCCTGCGGCACCTGCCGGATGTCGGCGATCTCCTTGGTCACCTTCGCGCCGGGCAGGACGCCACCGATGCCGGGTTTGGCCCCCTGGCTCAGCTTGAGGGACACGCACTTGACGGCGTCGTGGGCGGCCTTGTCGCGGAAGGAGTCCGGATCGAAGTCGCCGTCCTTGGTGCGGGCGCCGAAGTAGCCGGTGCCGATCTCCCAGACGATGTCGCCGCCGTTCTCGAGGTGGTAGGGCGACAGGCCTCCCTCGCCGGTGTCGTGGGCGAAGCCGCCCATTGCCGCGCCCTTGTTCAGGGCGCGGATCGCGTTGGCCGACAGGGCTCCGAAGCTCATCGCGGACACGTTGAGCAGGGCCATGGAGTAGGGCTTGGTGCAGTCGGGGCCGCCGACCGTGACACGGGCCGGCTGCTTCGGCGGGTCGGTGGGGGCCATCGAGTGGACGAGGTACTCGTAGCCGACCTCGTTGACGTCGAGCTCGGTGCCGAACGGCCGCTCGCCGTGGATGCCCTTGGCCCGTTCGTAGACGACCGAGCGCGTGTCGCGGTCGAAGGGGCGGCCGTCCCAGTCGCGCTCGATGAAGTACTGCTGCAGCTCGGGCCGGATGTCCTCGAGCAGGTACCTCATGTGGCCGATCACGGGGTACCGGCGCAGGATCGTGTGCTTGCGCTGCACGAGGTCCCACGTCGCGAGCGCCGCGACGCCCGCCCCGACGCCGCCCAGCAGGGCACCGGCGCGCCCCACCCGTCCCGTCCGTCCCGCACCAGCCATGCCCGCTCCTCCCGGTCGCGGCGGCCCACCCGGCCGCCTCGTCGCGTTTGATCGCTCCCCATGGCGATACCCGGCAGGACAGGGCGACAACCTGAGAGTTCCCTGCGCGTCACGAGGTCCACAGGAGACGTCCAGCGAACGTCCAGCGCTGCGGTCCATCGTCATGGCATGGCCACTCGCCGACCGGTCGACCCGGGCTCGCCCCGCGCAGCGCGCGTCCTCACCGGAACCTACGCCGTCGCCACCGTGGCGGCCGTGCTCCTCGCCCTGTCGCACCCACGCCGCCCCGGCCCCTCAACCACGGAGGTCGTCTTCGGGCTGCTCAACGTGCCGGTCGCGCCGACCGTCGTGTCCGTCGTCGTGCTGGCGATCGTGACGCGGGCCCTCCTCGGCCGCAAGCGGATCGGCCTCTGGCTCGTGGCCGCCTTCCAGGCGCTCGGCGTGCTCATCGGCCTCGTCGCGGCGCTGCCGCCGGCGCGGCGCCCCTTCGTGTGGATGTGGCAGACCCGCGGCGACCTCGGCCGCGTCGTCGACATCGCGGGCATCGTCGTGGCCCTCGCCGCCGGATGGTGGCTGTGGCGCCTGCGCGGACAGTTCACCGGACGCCTGCAGCGGGGCTCGGGATGGCTCGCGGCGGTCGCCCTCGTCGTCGGCTCGGTGGCGACGCTGGGCGTCGCCTGGGTCCTCCTCGGCGCGGTGGGGGTGCCGCGGTCGCAGGCCCGCGCCGTCGTCGGCACGGTCTTCGCCGTCCTCGGCGGGGTGTCGCCGCGGCCCGGCGGCTTCGTGCCGCCGTGGGTCGTCGACGTCGTGGCCCTCTGCGTCGGCCTGACGATCCTCGTGGCCGTCACCCTCTTCCTCGCCTCGGCGCGCCCGGTCAACCGGTGGTCGCCCGACCGCGAGGTGTCGCTGCGGCGCCTGCTCGCTCGCACAGGCGCCGGCGACTCCCTCGGCTACTTCGCCACCCGGCGCGACAAGGCGTCCGTCTTCGACGACGAGGGCCGCGCGGCCGTGACGTACGCCGTCGCCGCCGGGGTCTCCCTCGCCGCGGCCGACCCGATCGGGCCGCGCGAGGGGTGGCTGCCGGCCATCGACGCGTGGCGCGCCGAGGCCCGCGAGTACGGCTGGCTCCCAGCGGTCATCGCGGCCAGCGAGGAGGGCGCGCGCGCCTACGCCTCGCGCGGCATGCGTGTCGTCGCGCTCGGCGACGAGGCGGTCCTCGACCCGCGCCGCATCGACCTCGACAGCGCCCGCCTGACGCGGGTGCGGCAGGCCGCGACGCGCGCGCGGCGGTCCGGCGTCACCGTCCGCGTCCGGCGCCAGGCCGACCTCTCGCCGGAGGACCGCGACCGCGCCGAGACCCTCGCGCGGCAGTGGCGCTCGAGCGACACCGAGCGCGGGTTCTCCATGGCGCTCGGACGCACCGCGGACCCGGCCGACGGGCACGTCCTGCACGTGCTCGCGACGGGCTCGGACGGGGTCGAGGTCGGCCTGCTCACCTTCGTGCCGTGGGGCCGCGGCGGCGTCTCCCTCGACCTCATGCGCCGCTCCCCCGACGCCCCGAACGGCACGACCGAGCTCATGGTCACCGAGGTGCTCGCCCGCGCCGACGAGCTCGGCGTCGGGCGCCTGTCGCTCAACTTCTGCATGTTCCGCGGGGTCTTCGCCGGCTCGGCGCGGCTCGGGTCGGGCACGCTGACCCGGCTCAACGCGTCGGTGCTCGGGCTGTTCGACCGGTTCTGGCAGCTCGAGCGGCTCTACCGGGCCACCGACAAGTACGACCCCGAGTGGACGCCGCGCTTCCTCTGCTACGACGACGGGCTGTCGCTGCCGCAGATCGCCCTCGCCGCGGCGGCCCTCGAGGGCTTCGTGCCCTGGCCGGCCCGGCACCGTTCGACGAGTGCGGTCCTCGACGCCGAGCACCTCGCCGAGGTGGCCGCGGTCGAGGCCGCCGGACCGTCCGTCGACGCGGGACGGCTCGCGCCGCGGCGCAGCGAGGAGTCGCGGCACCGCCTCGCCACGCTCGACCGGCTCCGGGCGTCCGGCCTGGACCCCTACCCCGTCGGTGGCGGCACCGCCACGCCGCTCGCGCTCGTGCCCGGCGTCCGCTGCGGCGCGTGGAGCGAGGGCGACGCCGTGGAGGTCGTGGCCCGCGTCCGGGAGCTGCGCGACCACGGCGCCGTCGTCTTCGTGACCCTCGAGGACGCCGGGGTGCGCGTCCAGGCGCTGCTCGAGTCCTCCCGCACCGGACGCCGGTCCGTCGACCGGTTCGCAGCCGACGTCGACACCGGCGACCTCGTGCGGCTCGCCGGCGAGACCGGCCGCTCGCGCACCGGCACCCCGAGCCTGCTCGTCGAGGACTGGCGCCTCGAGGCCAAGGCGCTGCACCCCGTGCCGTGGCGGGGCCTCGCCGACCCCGAGGCGAGGGTCCGTCGGCGGTCGACCGACCTGCTCACGCACCCGGGCGAGCTCGAGCTGCTGCGTCGCCGCTCGAGCGTCGTGGCCGCCCTGCGCCGCACCCTCGCCGACCGTGGCTTCCTCGAGGTCGAGACCCCGATGCTGCACGTGACCCACGGCGGCGCGACGGCCCGGCCGTTCCGCACCCACATCAACGCCTACGGCACCGACCTGTCGCTGCGCATCGCCCCGGAGCTCTACCTCAAGCGGCTCCTCGTCGGCGGCATCGGGCCGGTCTTCGAGCTCGGCCGCAGCTTCCGCAACGAGGGGGCCGACGCCACCCACAACCCCGAGTTCACCTCCCTCGAGGTGTACGAGCCGCACGCCGACTACGTGACGATGCGCCACCTCGCCGAGCGGCTCGTGCGCGAGGCCGCGGTCGCCGTCCACGGGCGTCCCGTCATCCCGCTGCCGACGCCCGAGCGGCTCCGTGCCGGGCTCGACGGGGTCGACCTCGTCGACGTCGGCGCCCCCTTCCCGGTGGTCCGCGTGCTCGACGCCGTGAGCGACGCCGTCGGCCTGCGCGTCGGACCCGACACCGACCTCGACGTGCTCCTGGAGGTCGCGGCCCGGCACGGGGTCACGGTGCCCGAGGCTGCCGGGTGGGGCGCGGTCGTCGAGGAGCTCTACGCCGAGCTCGTCGAGCCGAACACGGTCCTGCCGACGTTCTACACCGACTTCCCCGTGGAGACCTCGCCCCTCGTGCACCCGCACCGGACCGAGCGCGGGCTCGTCGAGCGGTGGGACCTCGTCGTCGCCGGGATGGAGGTGGGCACGGCCTACAGCGAGCTGACCGACCCGGTCGACCAGCGTCGACGGCTCACCGAGCAGTCGCTCAAGGCCGCGGCCGGAGACCCCGAGGCGATGGAGGTCGACGAGGACTTCCTCCATGCCCTGGAGCTGGGCATGCCACCGACCGGCGGCCTCGGCCTCGGCGTCGACCGGCTCGTCATGCTCCTGACGAACACCTCGATCCGGTCGGTCCTCACCTTCCCCTTCGTGCGCCCCGAGCCGGCGCGGCCCCGCGAGAAGCGGGAGACCCCGTCGTGGAGCTGACCGACCCCGGCCTCATCGTCCTGCTCGTCGTCCTGGCCCTCGCGCTCTTCGCCCTCGTCGTCGTCGGCTGGCCCCGCTGGGGTGGGCGCCTCGCCCGCGGCGCCGTCCGGGGCGGCCAGGTGCTGCTGCTCAACGTCGTCGTCGTCGCCCTCGCCGGCGCCGCCCTCAACGACCAGTACCTCTTCTACTCCAGCTGGTCCGACCTGCTCGGGTCGCGCTCGGCCGAGGTGCAGCTGCACCACGGTGGCGGCGTCAAGCAGGTCGTCGAGGCGAAGGTCGTCGGGCCAGGCCTGGCGCACGCGACCGGACGCACGAGCTTTGTGCTGCCGCAGCCCGGTTCGCGCCTGCAGACCTACGCGGTGACCGACCCGAGCACCGGCACGTCGGGCCAGGTGCTCGTCTACCTGCCGGCCGGCTACGATCCCGCCGCGTCGCGCACGTACCCGGTCATCGAGGGGCTGCACGGCTTCCCCGGCAGCCCGCAGTCCTTCTCGCGACTCAACTTCCTCACCACCGCCGACGCGCTCGTGGCCCAGCACCGGCTCGCCCCGTCGATCATCGTCATCCCACGCATCGACACCCCGGCCAGCCTCGACACCGAGTGCGTCAACGGCGCACCCGGCTTGCCGCAGACCGACACGTGGCTCTCGCGCGACCTGCCCGCGTGGGTCGTCACGCACCTGCACGCCCGTCGCGACCGCACGTCGTGGGCGCTCATGGGCTACTCCTACGGCGCGTGGTGCGCTGCATCGCTGTCGATGCGCCACCCCGACGTCTTCGGCGCGGCCATCGTCATGCAGGGCTACTTCCGCCCCGACTTCTCGGCCGGCTACGACCCCCTGACGACCCGGGGCACCGAGGCCTACGACCTCATCCGGCTCGCGCGGACCAGCCCCCCGCCGGTCGCGCTGTGGGTGCTGACCTCGCGCCAGGACCCGCTGTCCTACCCGTCGACCTCGAAGTTCCTCAGCGTCGCCAAGCCTCCCCTCGACGTCACGGCCACGGTGCTCGCGACCGGCGGTCACCGCGACACCGTGTGGGAGCCGTACGTCGGGCGCTCGATGGTGTGGCTCGGCCAGACCCTGCCGGGGTTCCGTGGCTGACGCCGGGCGCCACCGCAGCCCGCCCGGACGGGGCGGGCGCGGCCCGGCGTCGCCGCGGCCCCACCCGCACCACCGCCACCTCGGGGTGCGCGCGCACCACGTCGTCATCGGGCTCGTCGTGGCGCTGGGCGCGGCCGCCCTCGTGGCGGTCGCCGTCGCCGCGGGCGTCGGCCCGGGCACGCTCGTGCGGGCCGTGGCCGGGGCCGTCTCGCCCAGCGCCACGGGAGCCGTGCCGAGCGGCACGCCGAGCGCCGGCACGTCGAGGAACGCGGGCCCGCTCGTCCTGGTCGGGCTCGGCGACTCGGTGCCCTCGGCCACCACCTGCGACTGCGCCGGCTACGTCGAACAGCTCGGTGCGCGCCTGAGCACCGCCACGGGCCGTACGCCCGTCGTGCACAACGACGCCGTCGGCGGATGGACGACGAGCGACGTCGAGCGCGACCTCGACTCCGCCGCGACGCACCGCGACCTCACCCACGCCGACCTCGTCGTCGTCGAGGTCGGCGCCAATGACTTCGACCTCGACCGCGTCGACGACCCGACCTGCCTGCCCGCCGCGAGCTCGCCCTGCTGGACCGACACCCTCAAGGGCCTGCACGACGGCCTGACCCGGATCGTCAACGGGATCAAGGCCGCCGACACCAACCCGGACCTGCGCGTCGCGGTCGTCGGGTACTGGAACGTCACGGTCGACGGCGCCGTGGGCCGGGCCCAGGGCAACGCCTTCGTCATCGGCAGCGACGCCCTGACGAAGGTCGTCAACAGCACCGTCGACCAGGTGGCCGCCGCGACCGGCGCCGTCTACGTCGACGCGTACACGCCGCTCAAGGGCGAGGCCGGCGACCGCGACCCGACGAGCGACCTGCTCGACGACGGCGACCACCCGAACGCGAGCGGCCACGCCCTGCTCATGGAGGCGGTGTACGACGCCCTCGAGGACGCCGGGGCCGTCAGCCGGTGGTCGTCGGGCTGACGGCCTCGGTGACGGCCTCGGTGACGGCCTCGGCGGCGGCGTCGCCCGACGCCGGCAGATGCTGCCGGTGGCCGAGCCGCTCGAGCCAGCGCACGAGCTGCACGTGCACCCGGTCGGCGCCGTGGACGAGCCCGTCGCGCTCGAGCAGGTCGGCGTCGAGCGCCCACTCGGCCGGGTGCACGAGCAGCGGGCGGGTCTGCCAGCCGCCGACGCCGCCGTGGCAGCCGACGAGCTCCTCGAACGCAGCCACCTCGTCGAGGACGGGGTCGTGCAGGGAGTTGACGTAGATGTCGGGCGCGTTGTCGAACCGCGCGACGCGCAGGTAGTCGGCGGCCGCGTCGGCACCGAACGCCGCGAGGGGGTCGGCCCCCTCGACGAGCCCGGTCTCGAGCACCCGCGACCCGTGGGCGCCGATCGCCACGGGTCCGGCGCCGCTGTCGACGACGACGAACGCGATGCCCGGGTGGGTGGCGAGTGCCTCGACGAGGCCCGGGTGCAGCGCCTCGAGGTCCTCGAGGCGCAGTCGCTCGGGGCTTCGGGCGAGCCAGACGCCGCCGAGGTTGCCCGAGCCGACGACGACCGTCTCCGGCCGGTCGGACGCGTCGCCACCGGCGTCGGCACCGGCATCGGCACCTGCGTCGGCACCTGCGTGGGCGCCGGTGGCGTCCGCGGCGTCGGCATCCGTGGTGGTGATGGTTGCCGGCGTTCTGGTCGTGACCTCGGGTCCGACCCGGGGCCCCTTGTCCCCCAGCGCCCGTCGCGTCAGGTGCCCGGTGACGCTCTTCTGCGCGGAGAGCTGGGAGAGGAGCACGTTGACGGGCCCCCACGACTCGACCTCACGCGTCGATGCCACGACGCCGGAACCGGTGGCGAGGTGCGTGGCGACGAGCTCCTCGAGCGACTGGCCGTAGCGCTGGCGGAAGGTCGCGCCCTGGCTCTGGCCGTGGTCGGACAGCAGCACGAAGTGGTAGCGGCGCGGCGTCGCCCCCGAGAGCGCGACGGTCTCGAGGGTCCGCAGCACCTCGTCGAGGCCGTAGAGCGCAGCGAGCGACTCGGGCCGCGTCACTCCGGCGTGGTGGGCGATCTCGTCGTAGTCGACGAAGTCGACGTACACCGACCGCGCGCCGCGCATCATCGCCTCGACGACGAGCGCGACGTTGAGGTCGCGCAGCAGGACGTTCGTGACGGCCCGCAGCGCGACGTAGGACCCACCCCGGTGGATGCGCGGGCGGACGTCGCGCCGCTCCTGGCGCCGCGCCTGGAACATCTCCTTGACCATCTCTCCGACCGACATGACGACCGCCCGCACGAAGCCGGCCGGGTGGGTGAAGAACGCGGCGTACGAGCTCGACGGGCCGAGCCGGACGTCCTTGTCGCGCAGGCCGCTCATCGACAGCAGCGAGGTCGGGGCGTCGCCCGAGAAGAGGTTGGAGATGCTGACGCCGTCGTCTGCGAGCAGCCCTCGGCCGTCGGAGATCCGCCGCTCGATGAGGGCGGCGTCCTCGGGGCGGTTGGCCACGACGAGCCGCCCTTCGGCGCGGTCGAACCAGCGGAAGGCCGGGATGCCGTCGTTGGAGCCGTGCAGCAGGCCCGCCTGGCTCACCGGGGTGGTCGAGGGCACGCGGGCCCGCCACTCCGTCCACGTGTGGGTGCCCGAACGCACCCACCGGCTGATGGTCGGCAGGTTGCCCGACCGGATCTCGTTCTCCAGCAACGGGGCCGGTACGCCGTCGAGCTGCACGAACACGACCCCGGGCATCTCGGGGTCCTCGACGCGCCCGTCCCCCGCCGCTCGCGACATGCGCACCGCGTGCACCGTGAGGTAGTCGCGGGTGCTGATCGAGAAGACCCACGTCAGCAGCGCCATCACGGCGCCGTAGACCCACGAGGCGAGGACGACCGCACCGACGCTGTCGACCGACACCCCCGGCGTCAGCCAGAGCCCGAGCCCGATGACCGCGGCGTTGGCGAAGAGGGCGAGCGCGATCGCGCCCGCCCATCCGAACAGCGCCGCCACCCGGACGAACACGGGCACGAGCAGCCAGCCGGCCAGGGTGATGGCGACGACGGCCAGCACGAGGACCATGCCGTTGTCGACCGCGACCCCCGGCGTCAGGAGGACGGTGAGGCCCAGGACGGTGAGGCGCGAGAAGAAGTCGAGCAGGCGGGTGCCGGCGTCGGCCCGGGCGCCGGGCGACAGGCCGGCCACCGTGTCGGACACGGCGCGCTCGTCGTGCCGCTCGAAGAAGCCCGTCGCCGGCCGCGACCACAGCAGGGCCAGCACGACGAGGCTGCCGACGAGGCTCACGACCGCCAGGAGCGTGCCGCCCGCGGACTCCCCGACGAGGGCCCACGCGTACGCCTGACGGACGATGAGCACGAGGGTGAGCACGAGGCGCGCGGTGTTCGCCCCGCGCAGGAGCAGCACGACGAGCACCGCCTGGGCCACCCCGAGCACGAGGAAGACCCACCCGATGGCCGCGACCGGCACGTCGAGCCCGACGAGCGCCGCGCGCAGGTCGGGTGCGGGCGCCTCCGGCAGTCGACCGGAGACGAGCACGAGGACGCCGACGGCGAGGTCGAGCAGCGCTGCGAGCGCCGTCAGCACGACGACCACGGTGACGCGGGGCGGCCGCCGGCCCACCGCGTCGGCCGCGTCCGCCACGTCCGCACCACTCACGGCCCGCTCCTCGACCATGCGCACCTCCCGGCGGCGAGACCCGTCGCGTGCCTCGAATGTAGCCGCGGGTGCGCGGGCCCACCACCGGTTCGCGGGACGCGCCCCACAGCCGCCGGTGCGGCGGCGACCGGTCTAGGGTCGGGACGAGGGCAGGCACAGTCGCCCGCCCCGCAGGACCGTCACGACGTGCCACCTCCGCACGCCGTCACCTCGACCCGAGGAGCCCCGCATGAGCCTCGACCGCCCGGTCACCCCGAACCCGTACGAGCTGCTGCCCGCCGTCGCGTCGTTCACCGTCACCAGCTCCGACGTCACCGACGGCGAGCCCCTGTCGGACGCGCAGGTGGCCTCCGGCGGCAACACCTCGCCACAGCTGTCGTGGAGCGGCGCCCCGGAGGGCACCCGCAGCTACGTCGTCACGTGCTTCGACCCCGACGCGCCGACGCCCTCCGGCTTCTGGCACTGGGTCCTGGTCGACCTGCCCGCCGACGTCACGTCACTCGACACCGGCGCCGCCTCGGCCGCGCTGCCCGGCTCGGCCTTCCACGTGCGCAACGACGCCGGGCAGGCGGGCTTCATGGGCGCGGCGCCGCCCGAGGGCGACCAGCCGCACCGCTACTTCTTCGTCGTGCACGCCGTGTCCGAGCCGACGCTCGGTGTCGACGACTCAGTGACGCCGGCCGTCGTCTCGTTCAACCTCGCGTTCAAGACGCTGGCCCGGGCCGTCCTCCACGGCACCTACCGGCACTGAGCCCGGCGCCGGGCTGGCCGGATCTCAGCCGCGCCCGGCCCCGTCAGTGCGTGGCCGGGGTCGCGGCGAGCGGGGCAGGTCGGTGCCACCGAGCAGGACCATCGCGAGCTCGGCCCGGGACGTCGCCCCGACGCCCTGCATCAGCTGCGCGACGTCGGCGGCGACGGTGCGCACCGAGATGCCGAGCTCGCGCGCGATGCCTGAGTCCTTGACGCCGAGGACGACGCGTCGGGCGACCTCGCACTGGCGAGGCGTGAACGGCGGGTCCATCCCCTCGGGGACCCCCGGCCGTGAGCGGCTCCAGGTCGCCTCGAAGATCGCCCGGGAACGCTCGAGCAGGTCGGCCCGGGTGGCGAGCCAGGCCGTGGGCTGCCCGGTCTCGCTCAGGGGGCCGGCGACGACGACCGTGCGGCCGTCGATGACCATCAGCTGGCACGGCACCGGGCCGAAGTGCACGTGCGGCATCTCCGAGGTGATGAGCGGGTAGAGCGCGAGGCTGCGCTCGGTCGTGACGTACCGCATCTCGAGCCCGCGACGACGCGACTGCTCGTCGAGCTCCACGGCACGGCTGTGCGGCTCGTAGCCCATCCGGGGCTGCATCGAGCAGACCCCGTGACGGACCGTCGGCTCGATCGCGGCGAAGCCCTCCTCGATCTGGCTCAGGCCCTCGCCGAGGCGCCGGAACCCGGCGGTCCGGCGGCCTGCGAGCCAGTCGGCGGCCAGGCCCGCCACGAGCATCTTGAGCTCCGCGGCCGGCAGGTCGAGGCCCGCCGCCGGGGCGGCGACGGCCAACTCCTGCGGCGGCGTCCTGTCTGCGTCGTCCATCCTCGAGCCCCTGTCGTGTGCGGGTCCAAGGATGCCTCACCGACCGGTCCGGTCTGGCCATCAGGGTCCGTCGCGCGGGTCGCGCGGGTCGCGCGGGTCGCGCGGGTCGCGCGGGTCGCGCGGGTCGCGCGGGTCGCGGGGCCGTCAGGGGCCGACGCGGCCGGGCACCGCGGCGCTCGTGAGCCGGGCCACGCACGAGCGCTCCGTGACGAACGGCCGGAGCTCGACGTCGGCGTCGGCCTCTCCCACGGCCGCGAGGGTGCCGCGGACGAGGCCCCGGTGGATGCCGCAGACGACGTCGGGGTGCTGCCGGGCCATCGCGAGGAAGGGGCAGTCGTGCAGGGTCAGCTCCACGGTCCGGCCGCGGTCGGTCGTACGCACCTCCGGCTCGTAGCCCCACTCGTCGAGCAGGTCGACGGCCAGACCCACCTTGCCGAGCCAGGCGCCCGGGGTGGTCGCGGCCGGAGGCGGCAGGGCGTCGCCGGCGGTACGTCCGGCGACCCACCGCTCGCCGGCCTCCTCCGAGGTGCCGTCCGCGCCGGGGCCAGCGGAGGACCACGACCGGGAGAGCAGCTGCGCGAAGGCCCGGAACGCCTCGCGCGACACGAGCGCGTCGACCGGGGTCGCGACGTACACCTTCCGCGGTCTGCCCACCCCCGCCCTGACGTACGTGGACGCCACGAGCCCGTTCTCCACGAGGAGCTCGAGGTGGAAACGAGCCGTCGTCACGTGGACGCCGAGCGCGTCCGCGACCTCCGACGCGGTCATCGCCGGTGACCGTCGGCCGCCGGCGACGGCCTGCTGCCGCAGCAGGTCGAGCGCGGTGCGGCGGGCTGCCGGGAGTGAACCCTCGCGCGCGGGTCGTCGCTCCATGACTCCTCCGATTTCGTGGATTTGGAGGATAGCCGGTCCCTGACCGGAGCACGGTCGGGTCTCCGGACATTTCGCTTGATCATCGCGCCGTATCCGCCCCATCGAGCACGAACGGCAGTAGCGTGGCCGGCAAGGGCCGCCCTCGCCGACGACGTCGCCTGCGCCGTTCGGGGGTGCCGCCGGTTCGCTTTGGAGGACGCGAGGTGCAGCTGTGACGCCAGCCCGACCGACACCCGAGATCGACGGACCGGCGTCGGCGGCGCTGCTTCGCGCCGGCCGCTTCTTCACGCGCTGGGACGAGTCGGCCGACGGTCGTGCCGTCTTCCGCGAAGGCGGCCGGGCGGGCGACGTCTTCTACCGCGACCGCTGGAGCCACGACAAGGTCGTCCGCTCGACCCACGGCGTCAACTGCACCGGGTCCTGCTCCTGGAAGGTCTACGTCAAGGACGGGATCATCACGTGGGAGACCCAGCAGACCGACTACCCCTCCGTCGGGCCCGACCGCCCGGAGTACGAGCCCCGCGGCTGTCCCCGGGGCGCCGCGTTCTCCTGGTACACCTACTCCCCGACCCGGGTGCGCTACCCGTACGTGCGCGGCGTCCTGCTCGAGATGTACCGGGAGGCCAAGGGGCGGCTCGGCGACCCGGTCGCCGCCTGGCACGAGATCACGACCGACCCCGACAAGCGTCGGCGCTACCAGCGCGCCCGCGGCAAGGGCGGGCTCGTGCGCGCGTCGTGGGGCGAGGCCGTCGAGATCGCCGCCGCCGCGCACGTCCACACGATCAAGGAGTACGGACCCGACCGCGTCGCCGGCTTCTCGCCGATCCCGGCCATGTCGATGGTGTCGCACTGCGTCGGCACGCGCTTCATCCAGCTCGTCGGCGGCGTCATGACGAGCTTCTACGACTGGTACGCCGACCTACCCGTCGCGAGCCCGCAGGTGTTCGGCGACCAGACCGACGTGCCCGAGTCGGGCGACTGGTGGGACGCGACCTACCTCATGATGTGGGGTTCCAACGTCCCCGTGACACGCACGCCCGACGCCCACTGGATGGCCGAGGTGCGCTACCGCGGCACCAAGGTCGTCACGGTCAGCCCGGACTACGCCGACAACACGAAGTTCGCCGACGAGTGGATGCCGGCCCAGGCCGGCACCGACGCCGCGCTGGCCATGGCGATGGGCCACGTGCTGCTCAAGGAGTTCTTCGTCGACCGCGAGGTGCCGTTCTTCCGCGACTACGTGCGCACCTACACCGACCTGCCGTTCCTCGTGCGCCTCGAGCCCGCCGGCGACCAGCCGACCGGGGCGATGGTCCCCGGCACGTTCCTCGTCGCCTCCGACCTCGGCGGCGTCGACGCGTCGGCGCCCGAGAGTGCCTGGAAGACGGTGCTGCTCGACGAGGCCACCGGGCGGCCCGTGGTGCCGAACGGCTCGATGGGCTTCCGCTACGCCGAGTCCGGCAAGGGCCGCTGGAACCTCGACCTCGAGGGCGTCACCCCCGCGCTGTCGATGGCCGGCGACGACTCCACCGCGGTCGAGGTGCTCCTGCCCGCGTTCGTCGAGCCCGACGGCACCGGCTCGGTGCTGCGGCGTGGCGTGCCCGCCCGACGCGTCGGCGACCACCTCGTCACGACGGTCCTCGACCTCATGCTCGCCCAGTACGGCGTCGGTCGACATGGCCTGCCCGGCGAGTGGGCCGGCGGCTACGACGACGTCTCGACGCCGTACACCCCCGCCTGGCAGGCCGAGGTCACCGGCGTCCCCGCTGCCCAGTGCATCCGCATCGCCCGCGAGTTCGCGACGAATGCCGAGCAGTCGCAAGGCCGTTCGATGATCATCATGGGGGCCGGCATCTGCCAGTGGTTCCACGGCGACGCGACGTACCGCTCGATCCTGTCGCTGCTCGTCCTCACCGGGTGCATGGGCCGCAACGGCGGCGGCTGGGCGCACTACGTCGGCCAGGAGAAGTGCCGGCCGATCACCGGCTGGATCTCCCTGGCCAACGCCCTCGACTGGAGCCGGCCGCCGCGCACCATGATCGGCACGGCGTACTGGTACATGCACACCGACCAGTGGCGCAACGACGGCTACTCCGCCGACTCCCTCGCCTCCCCGCTCGCGCAGGGGCACCTCGCCGGCAAGCACACCGCCGACACCATCGCCCAGTCGGCGCGGATGGGCTGGATGCCGTTCTACCCGCAGTTCTCGACCAACCCGCTGCAGGTGGCGCAGGACGCCGAGGCCGCCGTCGCCTCGGGTGCCGCGGAGAGCCCCGCCGCCTACGTCGCGAACGCCCTCCACAAAGGCACGCTCACCGCGTCGATCGAGGACGTCGACGCACCGGAGAACTGGCCGCGCACCCTCGTGCTCTGGCGCTCCAACCTCATGGGCAGCTCGGCCAAGGGCAACGAGTACTTCCTCAAGCACCTGCTCGGCACCCACTCGAACGTCATGGGCAGCGAGAACCCCGAGACGCCGAGGCCGTCCGAGGTTCGCTGGCACGAGGAGGCGCCCGAGGGCAAGCTCGACCTGCTCCTGTCGGCCGACTTCCGCATGACGTCGACGACGCTGCTCTCCGACATCGTGCTGCCGGCGGCGACCTGGTACGAGAAGCACGACCTCAGCTCCACCGACATGCACCCGTTCGTGCACGCGTTCACCCCAGCCATCGACCCGCCGTGGGAGGCCAAGAGCGACTTCGACCTCTTCCACCTTCTCGCACAGCGGTTCTCGCAGCTCGCGCGGACCCACCTCGGCACGGTCAAGGACCTCGTCAGCGTGCCACTCATGCACGACACCCCCGGCGAGACCGCCCAGCCCGGCGGACGCGTCGTCGACTGGCGCGCCACCGGTGCGCCGGGCACGCCCGGGCAGTCGATGCCGGTCTTCCAGGTGGTCGAGCGCGACTACACGGCGATCGCCGACAAGCTCGCGACCGTCGGGCCGCTCGCCGACTCCCTCGGCTTCACGGTCAAGAACGTCACCTTCCGCGTCGAGGAGGAGGCGGCCCGCCTGGCGCAGAAGAACGGCGTCATGCTCGGCGGCCCGGGCGACGGCCGCCCCGCCATCGACACCGACGCCAAGCTCGCCGAGGCGATCCTCACCTTCTCCGGCACGACGAACGGCCACCTCGCGGTGCAGGGCTTCCGCACCCTCGAGGAACGGGTCGGCAAGCGGCTCGTCGACCTCGCTGAAGGCGCCGAGGAGAAGCGGATCACGTTCGCCGACACGCAGATCCAACCGGTGCCGGTCATCACCTCGCCCGAGTGGTCGGGGTCGGAGACGGGCGGCCGCCGGTACGCGCCGTTCACCGTCAACATCGAGCGGCTCAAGCCGTTCCACACCCTGACGGGGCGCATGCACTTCTACCTCGACCACGACTGGATGCGCGACCTCGGCGAGTCGCTGCCGATCTACCGACCACCGCTCGACATGCACCGGCTCTTCGGCGAGCCCCGCCTCGGTCCGGACGGCGCCAAGCAGGTGACGGTCCGCTACCTCACCCCGCACAGCAAGTGGTCGATCCACTCGGAGTACCAGGACAACCTGCTCATGCTCTCGCTCTCGCGGGGCGGGCCGACGGTGTGGATGAGCCCGCAGGACGCCGCGTCGATCGAGGCCGCCGACAACGACTGGGTCGAGTGCACCAACGCCAACGGCGTGCTCGTCGCGCGCGCGGTCGTGAGCCACCGGATGCCCGAGGGCGTCGTCTACGTGCACCACGCGCAGGAGCGCACCATCGACGTGCCGAAGTCCGAGGCCACCGGCCGGCGCGGCGGCATCCACAACTCGGTGACCCGCCTGCTCGTCAAGCCGACCCACCTCATCGGCGGGTACGCCCAGCTGTCCTACACGTTCAACTACCTCGGCCCCACGGGCAACCAGCGCGACATGGTCTCGACGATCCGCCGCCGCAGCCAGGAGGTGACGTACTGATGCGCGTCATGGCCCAGATGGGCATGGTCATGAACCTCGACAAGTGCATCGGGTGCCACACCTGCTCGGTCACGTGCAAGCAGGCGTGGACCAACCGTGCCGGCACCGAGTACGTCTGGTTCAACAACGTCGAGACGCGTCCCGGCCAGGGCTACCCGCGCCGCTACGAGGACCAGGAGCGCTGGCGCGGCGGATGGACGCTGACGCATCGGGGAAGCCTGCGGCTCAAGGCCGGCGGACGCGTCCAGAAGCTGCTCGGCATCTTCGCCAGCCCGGTGCAGCCCGGGCTCGCCGACTACTACGAGCCGTGGACCTACGACTACCAGACGCTCGTCGAGGCGCCCCTCGGCGACGACTTCCCCGTCGCGCGGCCCAAGTCGCTCATCACCGGCGAGAACACGAAGATCACGTGGTCGGCGAACTGGGACGACAACCTCGGCGGCACGAGCGAGCTCGGCCACCTCGACCCGATCGTCGAGAAGGTCCGGCGGCAGTCCGAGGACGCGGTCCGGTTCGAGCTCGAGAAGACGTTCATGTTCTACCTCCCGCGCATCTGCGAGCACTGCCTCAACCCGTCGTGCATGGCCTCGTGCCCGTCCGGCGCGATCTACAAGCGCGCCGAGGACGGCATCGTCCTCGTCGACCAGGACCGCTGCCGCGGCTGGCGCCAGTGCATCACCGGCTGCCCGTACAAGAAGATCTACTTCAACCACAAGAGCGGCAAGGCCGAGAAGTGCACCTTCTGCTACCCGCGCATCGAGGTCGGCCTGCCCACCGTGTGCTCGGAGACGTGCGTCGGGCGGCTGCGCTACCTCGGCCTCTTCCTCTACGACGCCGACCGCGTCACGGAGGTGGCCTCGACGCCGGACGAGGGCGACCTCTACGAGGCCCAGCTCGACCTCATGCTCGACCCGTCCGACCCCGAGGTCGTCGCCGCGGCCCGGCGAGACGGCATCCCGGACGACTGGATGGACGCCGCCCGGCGGTCGCCCGTGTACGCACTCGCCAAGACCTACCGCGTCGCGCTGCCGCTGCACCCGGAGTACCGCACGATGCCGATGGTCTGGTACGTGCCGCCGCTGTCGCCGGTCGTCGACGTGCTGTCCTCGCAGGGGCACGACGCCGAGTCGCAGGACGTGCTCTTCGGGGCGATCGAGGCGCTGCGCATCCCTGTCGAGTACCTCGCCGAGCTGTTCACCGCCGGACGCACCGACGTGGTCACCGGGGTGCTGCGCAAGCTCGCCGCGATGCGCGCCTACATGCGCGACGTCTCGCTCGGGCGCGACGGCGACGCCTCGATCCCCGAGTCGGTCGGCATGAGCGAGGAGTCGCTCTACGAGATGTACCGGCTCATGGCGATCGCGAAGTACGCCGACCGGTACGTGATCCCGACCGCGCACGTCGAGCGGGCCCACGAGCTCGAGGAGCTCGCCTGCTCGCTCGACTACGACGAGGGCCCCGGCATGTACGAGTCCGGCCCGTTCGGCGAGGCCAGCGGGCGCCCGGCGCCGGTCGCCGTCGAGACGTTCAACGCGCTCAAGCAGCGCCAGACCACCGACACGGCGACGTCCGAGGACGAGCTGCGCGGACGCGTCAACCTCCTCAACTGGGACGGCAACGGCACCCCGCCGGGCCTCTTCCCGGGCCAGCGCGAGGGGCAGCCGTGATCGGCCGCCGCGCCCGCGCATCCCGCCGCGAGGGGGGCGACCGCGTCGTGCACCTCGTCGCCGGACGCTGCCTCGACTACCCGGGCGAGGAGCTGCTCGCCGGCCTGCCGCAGCTCGCGGACGCCGTTGCCGAGCAGCAGGACTCGCGCGCTGCCCGCGCCCTCGAGCCGCTCGTGGCCCACCTGGCCGAGACGCCGCTCGAGGTCCTCCAGCGCGCGTACGTCGACACCTTCGACCTCAGCCGCAAGCACGCCCTCTACCTGTCGTACTGGACCGACGGCGACACGCGTCGACGCGGTGAGGTGCTCGGACGCTTCAAGGCCGCCTACCGCGCGAGCGGGTTCGTCGTCGACACCCACGGCGAGCTGCCCGACTACCTGCCGATGGTCCTGGAGTTCGCGGCCGTCGCCGACCCGGCGGCCGGTCGGGCGATCCTCACGGAGTACCGCCCGAGCCTCGAGCTGCTGCGGATCGCCCTGCAGGAGAGGCAGTCCCCGTATGCCGCCGCCGCCGAGGCCGTCTGTGCGACGCTCCCCGGCGAGTCGCCACGCGACCGCGCCGCGGTCATGGCGATGGCGGGGCTGAGCGGTCCGCCGCCCGTCGAGGCCGTGGGCCTGGACCCCTACGACCCGCGTCTCCTCCCCCTGCGCGACGTCTCCCCCTCCAGCCCGCCCGAGCGAACGGAGGCCTTCCGATGAGCACCTTCCTCTGGGGCGTGCTGCCCTACCTCTGCATCGCCAGCCTCGTCGGCGGCACCGTGTGGCGCTACCGCTACGACAAGTTCGGCTGGACGACGCGCTCCTCGCAGCTCTACGAGTCGCGGCTGCTGCGGATCGGCTCGCCCCTCTTCCACTTCGGCATCCTGCTCGTCTTCGTCGGGCACGTCGGCGGGCTCGTCATCCCCGAGTCGTGGACCGAGGCCGTGGGGGTCAGCGAGGGGCTCTACCACTTCAACGCCCTGCTGTTCGGCGGCCTCGCCGGGGTCTGCACGCTCGTCGGCATCCTCATCCTCGTGTACCGGCGTCGGCGCACCGGCCCGGTGTTCATGGCGACGACACGCAACGACAAGCTCATGTACGTCTTCCTCGTCGCGGCGATCGTCCTCGGCCTCTGGACGACGCTTGTCAGCGTCGGCGCGGGCAGCGAGGCGCACAACTACCGCGAGACCGTCTCGCCGTGGTTCCGCTCGGTGTTCCTCCTGCGGCCCGACGTCGCCGCCATGGATGCGGCGCCGATCCAGTTCCACGTGCACGCGATCGTCGGGATGCTCCTGTTCGCGCTCTGGCCCTTCACCCGGCTCGTCCACGCCTTCACCGCGCCGCTGCACTACCTGTTCCGGCCCTACATCGTCTACCGGTCCCGCGACCGCGCGACGACCGGCGCCCGCTCGGCCCGACCCGGCTGGAGCAGCGTCGGGACGTCCGACCGCGACCGCCGCCAGTGACCGGCCCGCACGTCGATCCCCGCACCACCGCACCCCAAGGAGTCCCGATGAGCCGCACGGCGACCGAGACCGCGGCGTCCACCGCCCCCGACCTCTCCGGCCAGAACCGGAACCTCGGCCTGGCGCTGCTCGCCTTCACCATCACCTTCTGGGCCTGGAACATCATCGGACCGCTCGGCGTGCGCTACACCGCGCAGCTCGGCCTCTCGAGCAGCCAGAAGGCCCTACTCGTCGCGACGCCGGTGCTCGTCGGCGCCGTCGGGCGGATCCCGGTCGGCGCGCTGACCGACCGTTTCGGCGGGCGGCTGATGTTCCCGGTCCTCACGCTCGCGAGCGTGCCGTTCGTCCTGCTCGTCGCCGTCGCCGGCAACGCCAAGTCGTACGGGCTGCTCCTGCTCTTCGGGTTCTTCCTCGGCATCGCCGGCACGACGTTCGCCGTCGGCATCCCCTTCGTCAACGCCTGGTTCACGGCAGACCGACGTGGTTTCGCCACCGGCCTGTTCGGGGCGGGCATGGGCGGCACGGCGCTCTCGGCGTTCTTCACCCCGCGGTTCGTCACGTGGTTCGGCTACACGATGACGCACGTGATCCTCGCCGCCGCGCTCGTCGTCGTCGCGGCCATCTGCTGGTTCGGCATGCGCAACTCCCCGGCCTGGGCGCCGAACACCGACCCGGTCGTGCCGAAGCTCGCGGCCGCGGCGCGCCTGCCCATCACATGGCAGATGTCGTTCCTCTACGCCGTCGTCTTCGGCGGGTTCGTCGCCTTCTCCACCTACCTGCCCACCTACCTGAAGGACGTCTACTCCTTCGACCTCACGGCCGCCGGCACCCGCACGGCGGGCTTCGCGATCGCCGCCGTCGTCGCCCGGCCCCTCGGCGGCATCCTCAGCGACCGCATCGGCCCCCGGTCGGTGCTCGGCATCTCGCTCGCCGGCACGGCCGTCATGGCCGTCGTCCTGTCGTTCCGACCGCCGCTCGAGGTGTCGGCCGGGATCTCCTTCGTCGCGATGGCCTTCTTCCTCGGGCTCGGCACCGGCGGCGTCTTCGCCTGGGTCGCCCAGGCGGCACCACCGGCGCGCGTCGGCAGCGTCACGGGCCTCGTCGGCGCGGCCGGCGGGCTCGGCGGCTACTTCCCGCCCCTCGTCCTCGGTGCGACGTACGAGAAGCTCCTGCCCGCGTACGGGGTCGGGCTCCTCCTGCTGACGCTCGTGGCGCTCGGCGCCTTCGCCTTCTCCCAGCTCGGCATCCGCGACCGGGGCCGCCACGCCTGAGTGCGCGTACTGACGCGGCCGCCGGCGCCGGCCTGTCACGCTCCGGGCATGTCCTCCTCCGCGTCCGGGTCGCCGACCGACCCCGCCCGCGCGGTCGCGTGGGCCCTCGGGCTCGGCGTGCTCGCCACGGGGGGCCTGGCCGTGCTCGCGTGGGCGCTGCTCGTCATGCACGCCATCGGCTACGGCGGCTTCCTCGTGCTCTCACCCGAGTCTGGCGTCGCCCCGCCCGACGAGCACCGGTACATCCTGGCCCTGGCGACCGGCGCGTGCATCGCCCTCGTCGGCGGCCCCCTGCTGGCGTGGTCCGCGGCCCGCGGACCCGCCCGCACGTGGGGCGCCGCGCTCGTCGGGATCGGTGCCGGCGTGCTCGCCGCGGTCGCCGGGGCGTCGGCGCTCATGCTCGTGCTCGGCATCGACCCGGTCGACTTCGTCCTCGGCACCTGACCCCGGCCGCCGCCTCCCAGCGGACGTCCAGACTCCTTTCCGAGACTGGAGGCACGCCACACCCTCGAACCCGGGGCACCGATCGCCGGCGGACCACGAGCGGACGAGGAGCCGAACCGTGACCCAGTTCTTCGACACGGCCATGCAGCAGATCCTGCAGGCCCCGTTGTGGCTCGTCCTGGTCGTCGTCGGGCTCGTCGTCTTCGCCGAGGACGCCATCTTCGTCGGGTTCATCATCCCGGGCGAGACCGTCGCCATCCTCGGTGGCGTCGCCGCCTCGCTCGGGCACGTGCCCTACGCGGCCGTGCTCCTCGTCGTCGTCCTCGCGGCGGTCGTCGGCGACAGCGTCGGCTTCGAGGTCGGCCGCCACCTCGGCGGACGCGTCGTCCAGCTGCGCGCTTTCGACCGGCACCGCGACCGCATCGACAACGCCCAGGAGTTCCTCGGCCGGCGCGGCGGCATCGCCGTGTTCCTCGGCCGCTGGACGGCGTTCCTGCGGGCGGTCATGCCGGCGCTGGCCGGCATGTCGCGGATGCACTACCCGACGTTCCTGGCGTGGAACGCCGCCGGCGGGATCGCCTGGGGCGCGACCGTCGTGACGATCGGCTACGTGGCCGGGCGCTCGTACGCCAAGGTCGAGGGCTACCTCGGGCGGGGTGCGGCGATCGTCGTGGCGGCACTCGTGGTCGTCGCGGTCGTGGTGTGGCAGGTGAAGCGCCACCGTGCCGAGCGGTCCGACGAGCGCGACAGCGTCAACGCCTCCGACGTCGAGCCCACCTGACGCGTCGCGCCGGTGGCTCGGCCCGGCCGGTCAGACGTGCTCGGTGGCGAGCCGGAGGCCGAACCCGAGCATCGCCGTGCCGGTCAGGGCGTCGACCGCCCGCCGGACGCGTCGACGCTGCAGGACGCGTCGGGCACGGTCGGCCCCGAGCGTGACGAGCGCGAGGTAGACGGCCGAGACCACGGCGTGGACGAGTGCGAGCGGGACGGCCCGTAGTGCCGAGCCGCCGGCCGGCAGGAACTGCGGCAGCACGGCGAGGTAGAAGGCCAGCACCTTGGGGTTGGTGATGTTCGACGTGAACCCCCGACGCCAGCCGAGCCAGGCCTGGCGCGCGCCGCTGGGGCGTGGCGCGTCGGGGTCGGCGGCTGCGTATCGACCGCCCACCGCGGCACGCAGGGCCTGCACCGCGAGGAACAGCAGGTAGGCGACACCGACCCACTTCACCGCGGTGAAGACCGGCCTGCTCGCCGCGACGACGGCGCCGATCCCGAGGGCCACCGCGACCCCCTGGACCGCGTTCGAGGTCGTGACGCCGGCTGCCGTCCAGAGGCCGCGGCGACGCCCGCCGACGAGGGCCCCGCGCAGCACGACGGCGAAGTCGGGCCCCGGCACCAGCGTGACGACGACGGCGAAGAGGGTGAACGCCCAGACGCTCTGCCATGTCATGAGCAAAGTGTGGCATCACTCCTGACAGGACGCTCCCCATTCCCGGAGCACGGACGCGCCGGGCCCGCCCGGGCCCGACACCCCGGCGTCGCTCAGGGCTTGCGCCACACCGACACGTGGGCCTCGCTCGTGGCGGTGAACGGCGCGCCGGACCAGTCGGCCCAGCGCG
This sequence comes from Intrasporangium zincisolvens, assembly GCF_034724055.1. Classification (NCBI taxonomy): domain Bacteria; kingdom Bacillati; phylum Actinomycetota; class Actinomycetes; order Micrococcales; family Intrasporangiaceae; genus Intrasporangium; species Intrasporangium zincisolvens. Next base: position 23,679 of record NZ_JAWIIL010000002.1, on the reverse strand, counting down.
ACTCGAGCTCGAGCCCGGCCAGCTGCGCCATGAGGTCGCACTCCATCGGCCAGATGTAGCGGAAGTGCCCGACGCCGTGGTGCACCGTGCCGTCCGGACGCGTGCGGTAGTGGTGCGAGACGCACTCCTGGGTGACGAGGTCGTAGGTGTCGAAGACGAGGTGGTCCTCGCCCATCACCATCGGCACCACCTCGGTGCCCGGCGTCATCCGCTGCAGCGGCGGCACCCAGAGGTCGATGACGAACCGGCCGCCCGGGCGCAGGTGGCGGGCAGCATTGCGAAAGCACTGCACCTGCTCGGCCTGGGTGCGCAGGTTGGAGATGCTGTTCCAGACGAGGTAGACGAGGGAGTGGGCGCCGACGCCGTCCACCTCGGTCGTGGCCATGTCACCGACGACGACCGGGACGCGTCCTTCGGGGTCCTTGGCGCGCAGGCGGTCCGCCATCGGCTCGGACAGCTCGATGCCCGTGACGGCCACGCCCCGCGCAGCGAGCGGCAGGGCGACGCGGCCGGTGCCGACGGCGAGCTCGAGCGCCGGCCCGTCGCCGGCGAGCCGAGCGAGCACCTCGACGGTGCGTCCGAGCACCCCCGGAGCGAACTGCTCGGCGGAGTCCTCGTCGTAGGTCGCCGCGGCCTCCTCGGTCCACACGTCGCTGCTCGTCATCCGGGCAGTCTCGCGGCGCGGGCATCCCCCCCCCGACCGGTTTACGCCGCCCTGCCCACCGCCCTCTCCCGCCGCGCGCCGCCCGGTCAGCCGACGAGGCCGAGCGAGCGGACGCCGGTGTAGAGCGCGACGAGCACGAGCAGGCTCGCGAAGGCCGAGGTCAGGTGACGGGGGTCGACACGGCTGGTGAGCCGCCCGCCGACGAGGCTGCCGGCGACGGCGGCCACCGTGAAGACGCCGATGAGGGCCCAGTCGAGGTGACCGGCGCCCGAGCCGGCTCGAGCCGCGAGCGCGGTGGCGCTGTTGACGGAGATGACGAGCAGCGAGGTGCCGACCGCCACAGGCATCGGGAAACCGAGCGCGAGAACGAGCGCGGGCACGAGGGCGAATCCCCCTCCGACGCCGAAGAACCCGGTGAGCAGCCCGACCGCACTGGCGGTGACGACCACCTTGGCCACCCGGGGGCAGGCGCACGTGAACGGGCGCAGCGTGAGCATCGGCTCGACGGTGGGGTCGAGCGCCAGGTCACGAGGTGCGTCGCGGGCGCTGCGGGCGCGGCGCAGCATGAGCGTCGCGACGAGCAGCATGAGCGCCGCGAAGGCGGTGAGCAGGGTGGTCGGGTGCACGGACGCCGACAGGGCGGACCCGGCGAGGGAGCCCGCCGTGCCGAGCGCGCCGAAGAGGAGCCCCTGGCCGAACCGGACGCGTCGGGCCCGGGCGTGCGGCACCAGCGCGATGAGCGAGGTCAGCCCGACGATGACGAGCGAGCTCGTCGTGGCGGTGCGGGCGTCCTGGCCGAGCACGTAGACGAGGGCCGGGACGGTGAGGATCGAGCCGCCCCCGCCGAGCGCGCCGAGGGCGAGACCGATGGCGAGCCCGAGCGGGACGGCGATCAGCACGACGGCATCCTGGTCAGCGAGCCCGGGTCAGGCGACGGTGGCGCGGGCGCGGTCCCACGCGCCGTAGCCGCCGAGGATGTCGGACACGTCGGCGAAGCCCTGGGCGCGCAGCAGGCTCGCGCCCACCGAGCTGCGCCAGCCACCCGCGCAGAAGACGAGGACCGGACGCGTGGGGTCCAGCTCGTCGGAGCGGCGGGCGAGCTCGGCCAGTGGGATGTGCCGGGCGCCGGGCAGCGTGCCGGCCTCGACCTCGCCGGCGTTGCGGATGTCGACGACCTGGACGTCCTCACGCCCACGGACCGCATCGACCTCGGCCGCCGCCAGGCGGCTGGCCCGGACGACCTCGCCCTCGTGCGCCACCAGGTAGCCCTCGGGGTCGGCCACGTACCCCAGCACGTGGTCGTAGCCGATCCGGGCGAACCGCGTCGCGACCTCCTGCTCCTGCCCCTCGGGGGCGATGACGACGATCTCGTCGTCGGGGGCGAAGACCATGCCCACGGTCTCGGCCATCCGGCCGTCGACCGGCACGTTGACCGACCCTCGCAGGTGGCCGGCGGCGAAGTCCTGCACGTCGCGGGCGTCGTGCACCCGAGCCCCGCGGGCCAGGGCCGCCTCCACCGCGTCGACCGCGAGAGCCGGCACGGCGGCGTCGACGTCGCGCACGTCGCGCGACTGCTTGTTCAGCGTCGCGTTGTAGACGAAGTAGGCCGGGGCCGTGGGCTGCCCGGCCGTGACGACCTCGAGGAACTGCTCCTCGGTCATCGGCTGGCAGGCGTAGTTGAAGGCACGCTGCTCCCCGATCGTCGACTGCCGCTCGGTCGACAGGTTCTTGCCGCACGCCGAGCCGGCGCCGTGGGCCGGGAACACGCGGACGGCGTCGGGCAGGCCCATGAGCCGGTGCTGGACCGAGTCGTAGAGCATCCGGCCGAGGTCCTCGGCGGTGACGCCGACCGAGGCGAGCAGGTCGGGCCGGCCGACGTCGCCGATGAACAGGGCGTCACCGGTCAGGACGCCGTAGGCGACCTCGTCGTCGGCGCGCTCGAAGACGAGCACCGAGATCGACTCGGGCGTGTGACCCGGCGTGGCCATGACCTCGAGCATGACCTCGCCGAGGGAGACCCGCTCGCCGTCCGCCAGGTGACGCACCGGGAAGTCCGTGGCTGCGGCCTCGCCGTAGCCGATCCAGGCACCGGTGGCGCGCGCCAGCTCGAGGTGCCCCGAGACGAAGTCGGCGTGGAAGTGGGTGTTGACGACCCCGACGATCGTCAGCCCTCGCGCATCGGCATCGGCCAGGTACTCGGCGACGTCGCGCCGCGGGTCGACGACGACCGCCTGGCCGGTCGACGCGTCGCCGATCAGGTAGGACGCCTGCGACAGGCAGTCGAGGTAGTACTGGGTGAAGATCATGGATTCCTCCGAGTGGGCGTCATCTCTGCCACCGATGCTAACCCATACCCCCATGGGTATGTTCCCGCGGCGCCTCCGCCCGCACGTAGGGGGCGCGATCACCCCTCCGCGCCCGGGCCGCGAGGACGGACTCAGGTGCCCGCGACGAGGCCGTGCAGCCACCCGTCCAGGCGCGCCAGCTCGGTGGTCGAGGAGAACAGCGGCTCCCGGCCCGGCGGGGGCAGGAAGCCCACGGCGTCCATGACGAGCCAGTAGGGGCACGGCTCCTCGGGCGCGAGCGGCCCGTACGCGTCGAGGAAGCCCCGCGCCGGGCCCGGGCCGTGCGCGAGGGCGAGGGTGGTGGCCGCGTGCGCGGCGTCGAGCCACGCCGGCCCCGTCGAGGTCTCCACCCAGTCGACGACGCCGGACACCCGGCCGCCGTCCCAGAGCAGGTTGCGGTGGCTGAAGTCTCGGTGCAGGAAGGTCGGCGCGTACCCCGGCGGCTCCTGCGCCAGCAGCTCGAAGGCGCGCGACCACGACGCCGGGTGGCGCGTCCACGGCGGCAGCACCCGCTTGGCCTCCCACGCCCACGACTGGTAGGTCCGGAACGGCTCGGCCGGTCGCACCGCGTGGATCGCAGCGAGGGTGCCGGCCATCGCCTCGACCGTCGCACCATCGACCTCCCGGGTCGGCGTGCCGGGCAGGCGCGTCATGAGGTGGGCGGCCACGCCGGCCTCGGCGCCGTCGGCATCGAGCGCGACGCTCGTCGGCGCGGGCACCGGCGACGACGCGACCGCGCGCTGCGCGTCACGCTCCCGACGCGTCAGCTCGGCCCCGTGGGAGCGCCACGGCTCGTTCGTCATGAGGCGCAGCACGTGACCCCGTCCCGATGCGTCGGACAGCGCCAGCATCGTCGAGGTGAGCCCGCCCTCGAGCGGCCGGACGGACGCCACGTCCGCGCCGATCTCCCTCTGCGCCCAGGCGATCGCGTCGGCGTGGCGCTGGAGGCTGTCGGCCGGCGGTGTCATGCGCCGCACGGTAGCGGCTGCGCGGCGCACCGTTCGTGATGACGACCACCAACCACCCGCGACGCGTGGGCCGAGCACGTCGGCGACGTGGTGACGCGAATGGTGGTCGTCATCGTGGACGCCGGCGCCGCGGGAGGGCCTCAGAAGGCGAGGGCGTCAGAAGGTGACGGTGGCACCCATCGAGACGGTGCGGTCCTCGGGCAGGTTGAAGTAGCCGGTCGGCGAGGCCGCGTTGTGGGCCAGGGCGAGGAAGAGCCGCTTGCGCCAGGCGCGCATCGTCGGTGCGGGGCCACGGCTCACCGAGATGCGGGACACGAAGTAGTAGGCGGTGTCGGGGTCGACCTCGACGATGCCCTGGTCGCGGGCCAGCGCGAGGGCGCGCGGCACGTCCTGCTCCTCCTGGAACCCGAACCGCAGTGTCAGGTGGGTGATGGCGTCGTAGGGGTCGCCGAGGTGGTCGAGCACGACGCGCTCCTCGTCGGGCACGAACGGCACGTTCTCCGAGGACGTGCTGACGATGAGGACGAGCTCGTGGATGACGTGGTTGAACGTCGCGTTCTCGCGCAGGGCCAGCGGCGTGGACTCCTTGCCCGGGTGCAGGAACACCGCGGTGCCGGGCACCTTGGAGACCGGGTCGGTGTGCAGCCAGTCGATGAACGGCTCGAGCGGGCCCTCCATCTCGGTGCGTCGGTCGGTGACGAGCAGTCGCCCGCGCTGCCACGTCAGCATCACGGTCGCGACGAGCGTGGCGATGACGAGGGGCAGCCAGCCGCCGTGGAAGACCTTGGTCAGGTTGGCGGCGAAGTACGTCAGCTCGAGGGCCGCGAGCGGGATCCCGAGCAGCAGCAGGCGGCGACGGTCCCAACCCCAGGCGGCCTCGGCGTGGATGAGGAAGAGCGTCGTCGTGATGAGGAACGTGCCCGTGACGGCGAGCCCGTAGGCGGTGGCGAGCCGCTCGGAGGACTGGAACAGCAGCAGCAGTGCGATGACGCCGACGAAGAGGGTCCAGTTGACCGCCGGCACGTAGATCTGGCCGCGCTCGCGGTGCGAGGTCTGCCGAACGGTCAGCCGGGGCAGGTAGCCGAGGCGCTCGGCCTGGCGCGACACCGAGAACGCCCCGGAGATGACGGCCTGGGAGGCGATGATCGTCGCGACGGTCGACAGGACGACGAGCGGCAGGCCGAGGGCGTCGGGGGCCAGGTGGAAGAACGGGCTCGCAGCCGTCGACGGGTCGCGCAGGATGAGCGCGCCCTGGCCGAGGTAGTTCAGCGTCAGCGCCGGGAAGACGACGAAGAACCACGCGCGCCGGATCGGTGCCCGCCCGAAGTGGCCCATGTCGGCGTAGAGCGCCTCGGCGCCGGTGATCGACAGCACGACCGCACCCATGGCGATGAACGCGACACCCGGGTGCTCGACGACGAAGAGCACGGCGTAGTGCGGAGAGAGCCCGGTGATGATCGCCGGGTCGCGCACCACCTGCGCGACGCCCAGGACCGCGAGGACGGCGAACCACAGCGCCATGACCGGACCGAAGAAGCGGCCGACGAGCTCGGTGCCGAAGCGCTGGCCGGCGAAGAGCAGGGCGATGATCACCACCCCGATGGGCACGACGAGGTGCTCGACGCCGGGCGTCGACACCGACAGGCCCTCGATGGCCGACATGACCGAGATGGCCGGGGTGATGACGCTGTCGCCGTAGAAGAGCGACGCACCGAGGACCCCGAGCAGCATGACGAGGCCGTACCGCCTGCCGCCCGGTCGCACGGCGGTGCGGGCCAGCGCGGCCAGCGCCATGACGCCGCCCTCACCGTCGTTGTCGGCTCGCAGGATGAACACGACGTACTTGACCGAGACGACGAGCGTCACCGACCAGAAGACGAGCGAGATGACCCCGTAGACGTCGCTCGGGGTCGTCGCCACCGTGTTGTGGTCGACGGAGAAGACGGTCTGCAGCGCGTAGAGCGGCGAGGTGCCGATGTCGCCGAAGACGACGCCGAGCGCGCCGAGCGCCAGGGCTGCGAGACCGCCACGGGACCGTTCAGAGGTGTGCGCCACGAGCGTCCATCCTTCCACCGGGTCCGGCGAGGGGCGCGAGGTGCCTGAGGCCGGCGCGCCGCGCCACCGGCTACCAGGCGTTCTGGGCCTCCGCGAGCGCGGCGACCTCGGTCCAGGTCCACTCTGGGCGGCCCGCCGCACCGAGGGCGAAGAGCTGGTCGCCGGAGGTCCAGCACAGCAGGAGGGCGGTGCCGGCGTCGGGGTGCCCGGAGGTGTGCTGCTCGTGCGCCCAGGCGGCGTCCGCCCCGGCGACGTCCGGCGGCTCGACATCGGCCTCGGAGTCGAGGCGGACCGTGCTGCGCAGGTTGGCCAGCAACGCCGTCGGGATCGCGGCCAGGGCCGCCCGGGCGTCGTCCGGGCCCACGGTGGGGACGCGCTGGAGCCACAGGGAGCGGCCCTCGGACCGGTACGAGCGCCAGGCCGTGATGCTGCCGGCCGCCGCCGCCCGCTGCGCCCACGGCTCGGCGGGTTTCTGCCGGCCGGTTCGCCACGTGCGCTCGTCGAGCACGGCCCAGCCCGCGCCCGGCAGCGACGCGGCGTCGACGAGGGAGGACAACGCGTCCTTCCCTCCGGGCTTGGAACCGAGCTGGCTCAGGACGAACCGCAGTCGCGAGGGCACGGGCCCAGAGTGCCACGCGCACGGGCGACTCCGGGCAGGCGCGCCAGCCAGTCCTCGACGACGCCCACGCGCTGCACGGCCGGGTGGTGGAGGAAGACGCTGTCGTGGTGCACCGGGCCGATGACGACGACGTGCGCGAGGAGGCCCTGCCGCGCCCGCGCCAACGCGGCGCCGAGCTCGACGAAGAGACCCCGCCCGTCGTGCTCCGACGCGACCGCCGCGTCAGGTGCGTCGCATGAACCGGTAGAAGAACCCGCTGAACACCAGGACGATGCCGACGTTGACCGCCAGGCGCTCCCAGAAGTGGTTGCGGAAGAACAGCACGTCGACCGTCACGACGACGACCACGAGCGCCAGCACGTAGAGCGCAACGGCACCAGAACGTCCCACCGTCTCAGTGGAACCCCGACCGACGCGTCAGGGCAAGCGCCCGCCTCGACGCGCTGGTGCGGAGCCGGACGAGGTCAGCGGGAGCGGCGCGACCCGGCGCGGGTGCCGGCCGAGAAGGCGGCGGCGCTGCCGCCGCTGCTCGTCGAGTAGACGGTCGTCGAGCCGCCGCGACGGCCCGAACCGCCCTGGCCGCCCTGCCCGCCCTGACGCTTCTGCCCGCCCTGGCCGCCGGAGCGGCGACCTCCGGTCCGGGACTCGGGGCGCGCGTCGGGACGCGACTCGGACGAGCCCGCACCGGAACGACCCCGACCACGGCCGCCGGAGCGACCGGTGCCACGGGTGCCACCGCCGTCGGTGCCCTGGCCGCCCTGGGTGCCCTGGGCGCCACGGCCGCGGCCGCGTCCCCGGCCACGACCCGAGGTCTCCCCCGAGCCGGAGGCCGCACGGGCGGCCGGGGCCTCGCGCACCAGCGCGCCGGCGAAGGAGCGCTCGCCCGGGGCGAGCTCCTCGAGCAGCGGGTGACCCGGCGCGACGCGCGTCGTCGTCGGCTTGATGCCGGCCTTGCGGGTCAGGTCGCGCACGTCGCGGACCTGGTCGTCGAGCATCATCGTGACGACCGTGCCGGCGTTGCCCGCGCGGGCCGTGCGGCCGGAGCGGTGCAGGTACGCCTTGTGCTCGACCGGCGGATCGGCGTGGATGACGAGGGCGACGTCGTCGACGTGGATGCCGCGCGCCGCGATGTCGGTGGCGACGAGCGTCTGCGCCCGGCCGGAGTGGAAGTCGTCCATGTTGCGGGTGCGCGCGCCCTGGCTCAGGTTGCCGTGCAGCTCGACGGCCGGAACTCCCGACGCGTTGAGCTGCTTGGCGAGCTTCTTGGCGCGGTGCTTGGTCCGCGTGAAGACGACCTTGCGACCGGGGGCCGCGGCGAGGTCGAGGATGACCGGCAGGTGCGCACCGTTGTCGACGTGCAGCACGTGGTGGCTCATCGTCGACACCGGCGACTGGGCCGAGTCGGCCTGGTGGGTCACCGGGTTCGAGAGGAAGCGCTTGACGAGCACGTTGATCGCACCGTCCAGCGTGGCCGAGAAGAGGAGGCGCTGGCTGTCGCGCGGCGTCTTCTCCATGATCCGGCGCACACCGGGCAGGAAGCCGAGGTCGGCCATGTGGTCGGCCTCGTCGAGCACCGTGATCTCGACGGCGTCGAGGAACACGTGGCCCTGCTGCATGAGGTCCTCGAGGCGGCCCGGGCAGGCGACGACGACGTCGACGCCCTTGCGCAGGCCCTGGACCTGCGGGTTCTGGCCGACGCCGCCGAAGACGGTCTGCGACGTCAGGCCCAGGGGGCGAGCCAGCGGCGCCATGGCCGCCTCGATCTGGCTCGCGAGCTCACGCGTCGGGGCGAGGACGAGCGCCCGCGGTCGGCGGGACTGCGGACGGACGCCCGACTGCGACAGGCGCGTCAGCAGCGGCAGCAGGAAGGCGTAGGTCTTGCCGGACCCCGTGCGGCCGCGGCCGAGCACGTCGCGCCCGGCGACGGAGTCGGGCAGCGTCGCCGCCTGGATCGGGGTCGGGGTGGTGATGCCGAGGTCCTCGAGGACCGCGACGAGGGAGGTGGGCACGCCGAGGGCGGCAAAGGTCGTGTCAGTGGACACAGCGGGGGTACTCCAAAAAGTGGATGTGGTCGTTCTGCCCGGCGCGAGGGGCCTCGGTCATCGAGGGGTCGCGGCGCAAGAGCGAATCGACGGGCCGGCGCGGGGCGCCAGGCGCAGAAGAGGCGACCCGAGGCAGAACTGGGCGGGTCGCTGTCACCCAGTCTACCGGGCGCCGGGCGATGCCTCGACCACGGTCCACCGTGGGCGACACCGATGCCGAGCCGATGCGACACCGAGCGTGCTCACGGCCGCACCACAGCCGGGGGTCCTAGCGTCGGTCCGTGCGTGGGCGACGCGTCCTCCCCCGGTTCCAGCGGGCCACGACCGGAGTCGTGACCGCCGCGCTCTCCTGCCTCTGCGTCGCCGCGTGCAGCGGCGGGTCACCGGCGCCGACGTCCACCGCACCGCCTGCGACGAGCACCTCGCCCGCGACGGCGCCCGGCACGCAGAGAAGTCCGCAGTCCGGCACGGCGTCCACCGCGAGCACGCCGACGTCTTCGACGCCCACGACGCCCACGACGCCTTCGTCGGCCCCGACCCCGACCCGTGCCGCGGGCGCCCCGCGCGCGTACCGCACGACCGTCGTCCACCATGGCGCCGACCACCCCGACGACCTCGCGCTCGACCCGACGGGCGCCCTGCTCTACAGCGACTACACCAACGGCACCATCACGGGCCTGGCCGCCGACGGGTCGACGCGCGTCGTGCACCGCGGCCTCGACGGCCCCGAGGGCCTGGTCCAGCTCGCCGACGGCACCCTCGTGGTCGCCGAGGAGAACACCAACCGCGTCCTGGCCTTTGCACCCGGGCAGCAGTCGCCGCGGGTCCTCGCCACGCTTCCCGGACGTCCGGTCAAGGCGACCTGCCGTGGTGGCGTCGACGGGATCGCCTGGGACCCGACGACGCACACGCTCGTCATCCCCGACCCCGTCACCGGGACGATCTATCGCCTTGCACCCCAAGGCGGCTCACTGACAGCGCTGGCCCGCGGGTTCACCCACCCGGTCGGCGCCGCCGTCGACTCCGGCGGTGCGGTGTACGTCGCCGACGAGTGCGGCGGCGACGTCCGGCGCCTGGGGCCGGGCGGCAGCCACACCCGGGTCGCCCGCGCGAGCATGCCCGACGACCTGGCGTTCGACGCCGCCGGCGACCTGCTCGTCACCGACGTGCGCCACGTCGACCACGACCTGCGTCGCTGGCCGGCCGGCGGCGGGGCCTCGACGGTGCTCGCGAGCATCGGGCTCGTCGAGCCGCAGGGACTGCTCGTCGACGCGTCGGGCAACGTGTACGTGTCCGACGACCAGTCAGACGTCATCCTGCGGCTCTCCCCCGCCTGACACCCGCGCGGCCAGCGGCCAGCGCCGCGCTCACCGTCCGCCGCCGCCCATGCCGCGTCGGCGCACGTCGGCCTGGCGGTCGCTCCCGCCCCGCAGGACGAGCGCGGCCTCTGCTCGTGACGCCGCCCCGAGACCCTCCATCAAGGCCGCGACCTCGGCGGCGACCGTTCGGACGGACACCCCGAGCTCGCGGGCGATGGCGGCGTCCTTGGCACCCAGCACCATCCGTCGGGCGATGAGGCACTGCCTCGCTGTGAACGGCGGCTCCGCACCTGCTGGGACACCCGCCCGGGACAGCGGCCGGGCGATGTCCCAGATCCCGCGGACCAGCGTCACGAGCTCGGCGCGGGTCGTCAGCCAGGCGGTCGGGTACCCGTCGTCGTCGGGAGGTCCGCCCAGGACGGCGGTGACGCCGTCGACGAGGATGAACTGCGCTGGCGCCGGCCCGAACCGGACGTGCGGCATCTCGGAGCTGAGGAGTGGGAAGACCTCGGCAGTTCGCTCGCGCGTGACGAAGCAGAAGTCGAGTCCGCGCCGGCGGGTCTGGTCGTCGATCTCGAGCATGCCGTTCTGAGGGTCCCAGGACATGATCGGCTGCATCGTCCAGACACTCGAACGAGCCGTCGGCTCGAGGGCGGCCAGACCGGCGTCGATCTGTTCGAGGCCCGCTCCCAGCAGCCGGAACCCGGGGGTGGAGCGCCCCGCCCGGCGGTCGAGGACGAGCTGCTCGACCCGGGAGCGCAGCGTCGCAGCCGCGATGTGCATCTCCAGCAGTGCGTCGGCCGCCTCGCTCGGCCGTTCCTCACGCTCCATGTCGGTCCACTCGATCCCCCGTCCGTCCGACCACAGCATGCCCTGTGGCCCGGAGCGGCGTCACATGAGTTCACCGACGCCCGCCCTACTGCACCTGCTGTAGGGCGGGGTCGTCCGCGCGGCGGTGCCCCTCGGGGCCGCGCGGTCGCACGATCGAGGCATGAACGCGCCGGTCGTGACCTCACTGGGACACGCGGGGCTGCGCATCGACGCCCCGCACCTGACGATGCTCTGCGACCCGTGGATGTCGCCGCAGGGCGCCTTCCTCGGGTCGTGGTTCCCGTTCCCCGACAACTCGCACCTGCTGCGGCCCGACGTGCTCGACGCCGACTGGGTCACGATCTCCCACGAGCACCTCGACCACCTCGACCTCGACCTGCTGCGGATCCTGCCCGAGAACGTGCGCATCGTCATCCCGCGCTACCCCGCGCCGGAGATGATCTCGCGCATCCGGGCCGCCGGGATCCGCAACGTCGTCATCGAGCTGGACCGCTGGGAGCGGCTCGCGCTCAACCGCCACGGCGACTGGATGACGGTCATCCAGGAGCAGTCGCCGATGTGCCACGACTCGGCGGTCCTCGTGTACGCCGCGGGCCACGCGATCCTGCACACCAACGACGCTCGCCTCACGGTCGCGCAGCTGCGGCGGGCCGTCGAGGAGGTGGGCCGCCCGCTCGACCTCATGGGCGTGCAGATGTCCGGGGCGTCCTGGCACCCGATCTGCTACGAGTACCCGCCCGAGGTCATCGCCTCGATGAGCGCCGACAAGCGGATCGGCAAGTTCAAGTCGGTGAGCCGCCTGCTGCGCGCCGCCCCGCCGAAGCTCGTCATGCCGTATGCCGGTCCACCGTGCTTCCTCGACCCGGCGCTCGCCCAGCACAACGACCGGATCGCGCCGCCCGGGATCTTCCCGGACACGGGGCAGGCCGCCGCCCACCTGCGCTCGCGGCTGCGCGACCAGGCCGTCGTGCGCCTGCTGCCCGGTGACCGCCTCGACGTCGGCACCGGTGTCGTCGAGCCCGACCCGCACTGGGAGGGGTTCAGCCTCCTCGGCGACCGCGACGACGTCGCCGCCGACGGCCGGTTGCCGGACGACCTGCACGCCTACCTGGCCGCGTACGCCGAACGGCGCGCCGGTGACGTCGCCGCCGTGTACGCGGACTTCCCGGACCCGCCCCGGGGCAGCGGACTCGCCCAGCGCTTCGCCGCCCACTTCGAGGAGCTCGGCGCCCTGTCGGACTACTTCCTGCACCGCATCGGGATGACGGTGCGCTTCGTCGTCGACGGCGAGGACGGTGGCACGTGGGACGTCGAGCTCGGGCCGTCGCGGTGCAGCGTCGACCTGACGGGCAGCAGCCCGGCACCGGGCTACCGGATCACCGTCGAGGCCCGCTGGCTCGACGCCGTGCTCACGGGACGCGTCCGCTGGGAGGACCTGTTCCTGTCGCTGCGCATCTCGGCCTGGCGCGACCCGGACCGGTACAACGACTACCTCGTCGGGCTGCTCAAGCACGCCGACGCCGCGGCCCTCGACGAGGTCGAGCGCTACGAGACCGAGCGCGACCCCGAGGACACCGTGACGCTCGCCGAGCGCACCGAGGACGGCCGGCGCGACTGGGAGGTCAGCCGCTACTGCCCGCACGCCGGCGAGGACCTCGCGCACGGCGCCGTGATCCGCGACGGCGTCCTGCGGTGCCTGGCCCACAACTTCGAGTTCGACCTCGGCACCGGTGAGTGCCTCAACGCCCGCTGCGACCCGCTCGTCAGTCGCCCGGTGGGATCACCGGTGGTTGCCCCGTGACGAGGTAGCGGGCCGTCCACCCGATGACCCGCAGCGTCGCCCACAGCGTCGGACGCCGCAGGAACGTCAGGTCGGTGGCGACGCGCAGCGGCACGAGGTGCTCGACGTACCAGCGCTCCACGACCTCGGGGTCGGCGACCGATGCCTCCCCGGCGCCGGGCACGCTGACGACGCTGACGTCGTCGCGCAGGCTGATCTGCGCCGGGCCGGTGAGCCCCGGGGTCTCGTCGAGCACCCAGGCCACCTCGGCCGGGTAGCGCGCGGCGAGGGCGGGAGTCTCCGGGCGGGGCCCGACGAGCGTCATCTGCCCGCGCAGCACGTTGACCAGTTGCGGCAGCTCGTCGAGGCTCGTCTTCCGCAGCAGCCGGCCCGGCCCGGTGACGCGCGGGTCGCCCCGACGGGTCACCTCCGGCCCGGCGGCGCCGACGCGCATCGTGCGGAACTTGTACAGCGTGAAGGGAGTCCGTCCGCGTGTCAGCCGGACCTGCCGGAAGATGACGGGCCCGGGGCTCGAGAGCCGCACCGCGAGGGCGACGACGAGGAGCACGGGCGAGAGCAGGACGAGACTCGTGGCGGCGACAGCGACGTCGAGCCAGCGGCGCTGCCAGGAGATGCTCCCGTCGCGCGGGCGTCGTTGCATCGCAGCGGTGCCCGCGTGAGCACCACCGCCCGACCGCACTGCTGTGCGCCCACCGGTCGCACTCGGCGTGGAGGGCTCGGGCACTGCGTCACGAATCGTCATGGTTCACCCTGTTCCTGACGCGACGAGCACGCCGCTGAAGATCGACACCGCGGAGGCGACGTCCTGCTCGAGGCCGACCTGCAGCGACGAGGGCGTCATGTGGGTCCAGAGCTCGACACCGCGCTGGCGTCGCTCGAGCAGCGCCCGGGTCAGGTCGTTGGGCGCGAGCCCCGGGTCGGTCAGCGTGTACGTGCCGCCCTTGTAGGGCTGGCTCCACGTCCAGATGTCGACCGCGTGTGCCCCGTGCGCCAGCGGGATGTCGACGTAGGTGTGCACGTCGGCCTCGGCCGACTCCTTCGTCCCGTCGTAGGGGCCGGAGTGCGCGAGGGCCTTGCGCGCCTGCAGGCGGACGTCCTTGCCCCACCGTCGCGACGCCTCGTCCCAGGCAGCGGCCATGGCGGCGTCGCGCGTCGTGCCCCATCCCGTGTACTCGGCGTCGGTGCGCAGCCCGGCGCTGAGGTCGACGATGTCGAGCCCGCCCTTGGCGATGTAGCGGTCGACGGCCGTGAGCGACACGGCGGGGTTGCGCGCCACCTCGGCGGCACCGCAGATGCGCCGCCCGTCGGCGGACGCGGCACCGGCCACCGACTCGGGCACACCGCTCCAGCTGAGGCAGCCGAGCTCGGGCACGATGAGGTCGACGACGACCTTGCGGCCGGGCAGCCGCTCGTGCAGGGCGCGGGTCGTCGCGGTGAGGAAGGCCATGACGGTCGTGGCGTCGGTGCCGTCCTGGTAGCCGAGCTCGTCGGCGACCTTGACGCCCGCCACGCCGTTCCGGTCGGCCAGCTTCACCACGGCGTCGAGCGCCGAGGCGTACCGCTCCGGCCCGGTGACCCAGGCCTTGATGAGGTCGGCCTCGACCCAGGCCTGCGCGCCGTGGGCGACGACGGCCTCGGTGAGCGCGACGTACTGGGGCCGCAGCGTGACCGGACCCGTGGGCGGGTTCGTCGGCGCTGCAGCGGAACCGGAGGTGCATGCGGCGCAGCCCGTGAGCAGGACGGCGCCGAGCGCGGCGGCCGTCAGCCCGGAGCGTCGGGAGGAAGGTCGCGAGGAGCATCGGGGAGAACGCCGGCGGAGGTGCAGTTTCACGGTGTCCTCCCCACGAGACGTCGCCACGAGCGGACGAGGAGCAGGTCGGTGACGAGGTAGGCCACGGCGCTGGCCCAGGCCGCCCCGAGCGAGCCGTGGCGCGGGATGAGCAGCAGGTCGAGCACGAGGGTCACGATGAACCCCCCGCCGAGGATCAGGGAGTTGAGCCCCGGTCGGCCGGACCCGAGCAGGTAGCCGGACGCGACGCCCGCCGCCGGTTCGACGACGAGGCCGAGGCAGATCCAGACCGCGGGCAGCACGGCGTCACGGAACGCCTCGCCGTAGAGGAGCGGCAGGACCACGGTGGCGCTGGCCGCGACGACGACGGCCGCGACGGCCCCGAGAGCGATGAGACGGCCCACCCGGAGCCACTCCGGGTGGCGGGCTCCCTCGGCGCGACCGGCGAACTGCGGGTAGGTGACCCACGTCAGGGCGAGCCCCGGCAGGCGCAGCAGCTCGGCGTACTTCGACGCGACGACGTAGACGCCGACCTGCGCCGGCCCGGTCATCACGCCGAGGACGACGACGTCGAGGCGCAGGTTGAGCAGGTTGAGGATGCCCCCGACCTGGCTGCGACCACCGAAGGCCGCCATGCGGCGTGCGAGGGCGACGTCGGGCCGGCCGGCGAGGTGCCCACCGCGCTCGTGGACCCGCTTGGCGATCCGCACCCACGCGTGCACGGCGACGACGACGTCGGCGAGCAGCAGCGAGGCCACGAGCAGCCACCCGCCGCGCAGCCCGACCACCCACAGGGCCAGGAACGCCGGCACGAAGACGGCCTCCTCGGCGGCGGTGACGATGTTCGACCCCTTCGCGTCGCCGAGCGCCTGCAGGCACGACTTGCCGACCGCGACCGGCAGCTGGGTGGCCACGGTCGCCCCGGTCGCGAGGACGACGGCCGTCGTCGTCGTGCTCATGAGGTGGTCGTGCACGAGCGGGGTCAGCACGACCCAGACCGCGGTGCCGAGCAGGGCGCCGGCAGCCATCGTCGCGAGGACCGTCGGCCACAGGCCACGATGGCCCGCGTCGGGGCCGGCGACGAAGTAGCCCATGGCGCCGGGCAGCCCGCAGGCGGCGACGACGCCGACGAGGCCGGGAAGCACGCGCATCAGGGCGAGCACGCCGACGTCGTCGGCACCGCCGGTGCGGGCCACGAGGACGGTCACGAGCGCGATCGACAGGAGGGCGACGAGCCGGGCCCCGACGTTGCCGACGACCGACCGGGCCGTGGCGCCGCGCAACCGTGGCCGGGCCTGCTCGAGCACGCGCACCCACGTCATGATGCCCTCCCCTCGGGCACCCGGGCGAACGGGCGCACGCCGCGGGAGCCCGGGTCGAGGCCGGCGATGAGTCCGAAGAGGGCCCACACGTGGCGGAAGTGCAGCACCTCGTAGAAGAGCCCGGCCACCACGAGCGCGCAGCACAGGGCGAGCAGCCACTCCGGTCGTGGCACGAGGGCCCGCACGTCGGGCTCCTGCGGCCAGAGCGCCACCCGGCCGAGCCGGAAGGCGATGACGACGAGCAGCAGGACGAGTCCGACGCCGCCGACCGCCCCACGCTCGACGAGCGTCGCGAGGTAGTCGTTGTGGGCCTCCTTGATGTACGGCGCGGCCTGCCCGCTCAGCGTCGCCTTCGTCCGGCCGGGCCCGACGCCGAGGAGGTCTCCCTCGAGGTAGAGGCCGAAGGTCTCGGTCGCGAGCTCGGTGCGCGACCCGCTCGACTCGTCGGTGCGCCCGAGCGAGTCGCGCAGCACCTGGAAGCTGTCGCTCGCCTGCTGCCCGATGGCGTTGATGTCGACGCTGGGGGCGACCGATCCGAGGGCGGCCGCGGCGATGCACGCGACGGCCGCGGCCACCACGGCCCCCCGGCGCCTGACCAGGCCGACGACGAGGGCCACCACGACCATGACGCCGAGCCCGACCGCGCCCCCGTTCGAGCCGGTGAAGACCATCGCGAGGAGGATCGCGCCCGCGCCGAGCAGCCGGGCCCACCGCCGTCGCACCACCGAGGTCGCGAGCAGGAGCGCGAAGACGACGAGGAAGTAGTTGGCGCACAGGTTCGGGTCGGCGAAGGTCAGCGAGGCCCGGCCGCCGTCCTTGGAGCTGAGCCCGGCCATCCAGCCGATCCGGGCGATGCGCCCGACGCAGAGGACGATCGCCCAGCCGATGCCCGACCACACCCAGGCCCGCAGGACGATGGCGAGCAGCCAGCGGTACTGGCGCACCGCGTTGGCGATGCACGCGCACCAGACGAGCAGGAAGAGGTCCTGCACGACGGGCAGCAGGGCGGTCGCGTCGCCGGAGTGGTAGGCCGCGACCGATCCGGCCAGCATGAGGATGCTGACCGGCAGCACGTAGGGCATCGAGACCGGCACGGCCTTGGTGCGCAGCCAGGCCGCGACGGTGACGACGACGGCGAGGATGCCGACGTCGGCGATGGCGGTGTTGCCCGGGCCGCTCGGGACGAGGAGCGGCATCGCGCAGATCGCCACGGTGAGAGCCACGGCGACCCGGCGGGGTCCGCGAGCGCCTGGCAGGTCAGTGGCGCGATCCGGAACCGCTTGCGCCGCAACATCGCCCGCCCGCTCGAGCGGCACACCGGGGGCGAGGGGCGTCTGGATCCTCAGCATCGGAACAGCTCCGCCGCGAGGAGCAGGTGCTGGCGCGCGAAGGTGGCCTCGTCGGACAGTGCCGCGACCTCCGCGGTGCCGATGGCCAGGACGTCGCGCCAGCGGTCCGGGTCGCGCCCCGTCCGCTCGAGGTGCTCGGCGAGGACGCCGTGGACGAGCTCGGGCAGCCATCCCTCGCCCGCCACGAGGTAGCGCACGGGCTCGCCCCAGGGCCCGGCGACGAGCCCGGGGTGCCCGCGCACCTCGCGGCCGCTGCGGGTGTGCCGGTCGAGGTAGAGCACGTAGGACAGGGCGAAGCGGGTCAGGTCGCGCATCGGGTCGCCGCCGACCACGGCGTGCTCCCAGTCGACGACGCCGGTGACACGTCCGTCGGTGCGCAGCACGTTGCCGGCCCAGAAGTCGCCGTGCACGACCGACCACGGCCCGTCCGCGGGCAGCCGCAGTCCCGGCATGGTCGTGGCCACGGCGTCCGCCACGTCGCGGGCCACCGGGTCGGCCGGCCAGCGGGCCCGCAGCCGCTTGGCGATCCCCGGCCACCCGCCGGGCGAGCTCGACTCGGGCAGCGGGCCGACCGCGTCGGACAGCTCGCGCAGCCACGACGCGGCACCGGCGAGGTCGGCGCGGACGGCGTCGGGGCGCGTCGTGCCGCGCCAGCGGTGGTAGTCCACCGACATCGGGGTCCCGGGCACCGCCTCGGTGACGAGCACCGCTCCGCCGCGGTCGCGCCGGATGTCGACGAGCCGCGGCACCGTCCCGCCGACGAGCCCCGGGTCGAGGGAGCCGAGGGCCTGCAGCGCCGCCGCCTCGGCGACGACGGACACGGCGGCCACCGCGGTCAGGGCGGCCTTCGCCACGAGGCGAGGCCGGGCCCGACCGGGGTCGAAGACGAGGATGGTCGCCTTGGGGTTCTCGTCCTTGGACAGCCCGACGACGACGAGCCGCGGCGTCGCGGGCCCGGCGTGCTCGCGCAGCGCGGCACGGAGGAGGTCACCGGCCTCGGCAGGCACGGTGTCCGGGGCGACCATGTCGGTCACCGGCGGACCCCGACGACGAGGCGCCCGGGCACGAGCGCGCCGAGGACGAGCCGGACGGCCGCGGCGCCGACCCGCGTGCGCGTCGTCGCCGCGACGAGGCGACGGACCGCCTCGAGCGCCAGGCGACCGCGCACGACGCGCGGCGGCGTCGTGAGGAAGGTGGACAGCAGCCACGTCACGGCGTCGCGGTCGTCGGCGGCCACGAACGTCGCCGACGACCATGTCGGCAGCACGACGTACTCCGACTCCACCTCGACGCCGAGCCGCTCCGCGGCCCGACGCAACCGTCCCCGACCACCGGAGCGCCGGTCGGCCAGCGCCACCGGCGACCCGGAGGGCAGGCCGAGGGCCCGCTCTGCGTCGGCGGGCACCGACGGCCACACGACGGTCGCACCCGACGGCACGAGCACGGACGCCGAGGCGGGCACCGCGGGCCTCGACCGCACCACGGACGGCGCGGCGGTCATGACACCCTCGCCTGGAGACGGCTCGGGCCGGTCCCACCGAAACCCACGAGCTGCCGGCGGGGCTGGGCCGCACCCTGGGAGTAGACCCGGTCGAGCACCTCACCGGCGGTCGTCTGGTCGTACCGGTCGCCGAGGTGGGCCTGCGCGTGAGCCGCCCACAGCCGCGCCTCCTCGGGGTGGGCGAAGACGTGGTCGACGGCGGCGGCCAGGAGGTCGGCACGGCCGGGCGGCACGAGCAGGCCGGTCTCCCCCGGGATGACGACGTCGGGCACCGCGTTGACCGCCGTGGCGACGACCGGGATCCCGCACTGCTGGGCCTCGACGACGACGCAGGGCAGCCCCTCGTAGCGGCTCGCCATGGCGAACACGTCGAACGCCGGCAGCAGGGCGGCGACGTCGGAGCGGTTGCCGAGCAGGTGCACCCGGGCGTCGAGACCCAGGCGGTGCACGTCGCGGCG
This sequence comes from Intrasporangium zincisolvens, assembly GCF_034724055.1. NCBI lineage: Bacteria > Bacillati > Actinomycetota > Actinomycetes > Micrococcales > Intrasporangiaceae > Intrasporangium > Intrasporangium zincisolvens. Next base: position 4,616 of record NZ_JAWIIL010000002.1, on the reverse strand, counting down.
GGTGCGCTCGGCCAGCTCGCCGTCGCCGGCCCACACGAGCACGGCCGGGGTGCGCATCCGGCGCAGCGCCTCGAGCATGACCTCGGGCGCCTTCTGGAAGTCGAGGCGTCCGACGGTGCCGAGCACCGGGACGTCGTCGGGCAGCCCGAGCAGCGCCCTCCCCCGGGCCCGCGTCACCGGGTCGAGCCGGACGCTCGGCTCGTCGACGGCCGGACCGATGGTGTGCAGCTGGTCAGGTCGGGCGAGCCCGCGGCGCAGCGCCTCGACAGCGACGCCGGTGCCGACCGCGAGGTAGGCGTCGGTGACCCGCGACAGGCGGCGCTCGATGCGGATGTACGCGGCCCGCAGCGCGGGGTTCTGGAACTCGTGGAACGGGAAGCCGTGCAGGGTGTGGACGATGAGCGGGACGCCGCTGCGGGAGGCGGCCATCCGGCCGAGCGCCCCGGCCTTGGCGCTGTGGGTGTGCACGACGTCGGGACGCCACTCGTGCACGAGGTCGAGCAGCCGGCCGAAGGCGGTGGCGTCCTCGCGCGGCTGGATCGGCGAGACGAGCTCGGGCACGACGACGACCTCGACGCGTGCGGCGCGGGCGCGGTCGAGCAGGGCCCCCTCGCGGGTGCCGGTGACGAGCACGCTCTCGTAGCGGCCCGGGTCGAGGGCCACGGCCCCACGCACGGCGACGCCCCCCGCACCCGCGACACAGCGGGTCACCACGTGCATGACTCGGGTCGTCATCAGGACCCCACCTCCTCGGCCGGCACCAGGGCCCGGACCCGTTCGACGATCTCGCCCAGCGTCGTGCCGGGGGTGGACGGCAGGCGCACCCCGAGGACGGGGACGCCGGCGGCCAGGGTTCCGGCCACGTCGGCGACCGGGGGGTGGGCCGGCCCGAGCCCCGTGCCGAGGGCGAGCGTCGCCGCGTACGCCCAGTAGCGCCGCAGCTCGCCGGCCGCGTAGGTGCCACCGACGAGCTCGCGCGCGGCGGCGTCGGGGTCGGTGCGGCTCACCTCGACGGCGTCGCCGTCACCGCGGGAGAGCACGACCACGGCGTCCGGGCGGACGGAGTCGACGTGCCGCGCCCAGGCGGACTCGCGTCGCCCGTGCGGCATCTTCCGCCCCGAACCGCCCTCTGCCCGTGTGGGTTCCAGCAGGCCGTGCACGATGCGACCGTCGGTGGTGCAGAGGTTGTCGCTGACGGGCGCGTCGGTGGGTCCGCTGAGCGTCGCGACGAGCGTCGACTTGCCGACGCCGCCCGGCCCGGCGAGCACGACGGCGTACCCGTCGACCGTCGCCGCGGACACGTGCATCGGCACCTGCCCCCTCGTACCGGCCCACCACAGGGCCGGGTACTGCACGAGCACGGCCCGCTGCAGGAGCACCTGCCGGTCCGCTGCGGCCAGGCCCAGGGCCCGCTGGCGCCAGCCCCGCAGCGGCCGGGCCACCACCTCGAGCGTGCCCGGCCCGGGCCGGACGACGACGTCGAGCCCGCTCGAGCACGCGTCGGTGAGGACCACCTCGCGGCCATCGGTCCACGCACCCCGCGTCACGAGCCGGTGGCCGGCGCGGGCCGACACGGTCGCGTCGTCGGAGACCATGACGTGGACGTCCGCGGTCGCGGCCGGCCCCGCCATCTCCTGGCCGGCGCAGGACTCGCGGACGAGCTCGGTCCAGGCGGCGTCGCCGTCGACGTGCACGACGAGTCCCGCCGTGCGGAGCCACACGCTCATCAGCGCAGCACCCCCTCCGAGGCCGGGTCCGTCCCCGAGGCGGGTGCGGGGTCCGCGGGCGCGACCGCTCCGTCGGCGTCCGTGGACGCCGTGGACACGGTGGACGCCGTGGACGCCGTGGACGCCGTGGACGCCGTGGACGCCGAGGACGCGGTGGTCTCGGCGGCCGTGGGGCCGTCACCGTCTGCGTCGCGAGTGGTCTCCCGCGTCGGCGCGGCCGCCACGGCGGCCCGCCCGTTCGGGCGGTTGGCGGCCGGCTTCTCGCCCGCTGCCCTCCCCGCCGGCTCGGCGCGCACCACCTCGCGGTCCCAGGGCGACTCCCACACCGAGACCGCAGGGTCGAAGTCGTGCGACGCGCCCCCGGCGTCACCGGAACCAGCACGCGCCTGACCCGGCGCCGCGGCTTCGGGACGCGGTGCGACGACGACGCCGTCGTGGGCTGCCTCAGGCCGCGGGGCCTGGTGGTCGGCAGGGCGGGCCCGGCGCGGCAGCCAGCGGTGCCGGTGCCCGTGCGAGTAGCTGACGAGGCCGACGACCGGCCAGCCGAGCGCGTCGAGGAGCGCCCGGGTGCGCTCGATCGCCGCCGAGGACACCTGGTCGGGCGAGAGCACGACGAGGACGGGCCGCTCCCCCGGCTCGGCCCACTCACGGCCGAGCACCTGCACCGTGAGGCGGTGCCCGGTCTGCGCGCCCTGCGGGCCGAGCAGGGGCGCGAGCGACCGGGCCCACGCCTCCTCGCGCGCGTCGACGAGGACGAGGAGCAGCTGCGTCGCGTCGTACCGGCGGGCGAGCAGGGCGAGCCGGTCGGCGATCGGACCGGCGGCTCCGAGCGTGCTCGGGGCGAGGTCGCGGTGCGGCAGGTAGCCGACGTGCGGCACGCCCAGCGTGCGGGCGACGACACGCGGGGAGGGCAGCTTGGGCCGGAACGCCTCGAGGACGGCCGCGAGACCGACGCCGAAGAGCGCGCCGAGGAGGGCCACGAGCACGGCGCGCTGGTAGACCGCCGCCGGCAGCGGGATCGTCGGCTCGCGCACCGGGTCGAGCAGCACGGCGCGCGACGTGGTCGCCGTGGACAGGTCGAGGTCGGACAGCTGGCGCTCGAGCTCACCCTGGGTCGTCGTCAGCGACGTCAGCTGCGCCTGGAGCGCGAGGACGCCGTTCGGCGAGGCGCCCGGCATCTTCTTGACGAGCTGCTGGCGCTGCGCGGCGAGCGCGTCGAGCTGCTTCTGCACCTGGGTGCGCCGCTGCGCGACGGCCGGCTGGTCGCCGACGTTGGAGAACTCGATGACGTCCTGGGTCAGCGAGTTCGCGATGATCGCGGCCCGCTTGGGCGAGGTGTCGGTGACCGCGATCTCCATGACGGGCGAGACGCCGACGCGCCGCACGTCGATGTTGTTGGCGGCGAAGGTCGCCACGTCGGTCTGCAGGCCGCCCTTGTCGAGGGCCTGGCGCACGACACCCGGGCTCGTCGCGATGCCGAGCACGCGCTGGCTCGTGGCGTCGGCCTGCACGTTGGAGTTGGCGAGCTCGCTGCCCATCTGGACGCGGGCCACGGCCTCGTAGCTGCTGGGCTGGTTCTTGCCGATGTACCACGCCGCCCCGAAGGGCACGAGCACGCAGAGCAGGATGATCAGCCAGTGGCCGCGGATGACCCGGCCGAATGCCTCGTCGATCGTCATGATCCCCCCAGGACCGTGGGTACGCGTCGGGGCATGCGGCCCCGCCGACTCTCTGACGACGCTAGGTGCGCCCGTGCGCTGCCACATCGCTCCCGCAACGGACGAGCGCCTACGTCAAACGCATGACTCCCGCAGCCCGGCGACGTGCAGGAGCGGCCGGCGCCGGGTGCTCGAGACCGGCGACCGGCGCAGGGGGCACCGGACGCGGCCCGAGCGGGGGGAATGCTCGGGCCGCGCCTTGGGCGGCCGGGACACCGTTCCCCGGGGGGAGTCGGGGGTGGGTGTCCCGGTCGCGCTCGTGGGGCCGGGGGCGCTGCGCCGCTCCCGGCGACCGGGCTAGACCCTGATCCGCACGGTGACCGAGGACCTCTGGCCGACGTCGTCGGTCACGGTGAGGCGGATGTAGTACGTACCACTCTTCCGGTACGAGCACGTCGCGGTCGAGAGCGTCGTGGGCCCGATGACCCGGCCGTTGCCGCAGGAGTAGGTGTAGGTGAGCCGGCGCCGCTCCGGGTCGGTCGACCGGTAGGCGCGGAGGGTGGCGACCGTCGGCGCGTGCAGCCTCGACAGGGTCACGACGAGACGGGCGGTCGGCGGTCGGTTGATCCCGACGCGCACGGTGACGGGCGCGCTGGTGACGCGGTGGCCGACGTCGTCGGTGACGGTGACGGTGGCCCTGAACGTGCCACCGGTGCGGTACCTGCATGTCGCCCGGGCGGACAGCTGCGGGCCGACGCGCGTGCCGTTCCCACACGTGAAGGTGTACTTCAGCGGCCGTCGCTCGGGGTCGCGCGAGCCCGACGCGTCGAACGTGGCGGTCGCCGGCGCGATGGTCGTCGGTCCCTTGAGCAGCCGCAGCGACGCGGCGGGCGGGCGGTTGGCCAGCGACGTGATGGTCGTCGTGGCCTTGCCGGAGAGGCCGCTGACGCTGCTGCGCACCGTCACCTGCACCGTGAAGGTCCCGGTCCGCGAGTAGGCGCAGGTCGCCCTGGCCGTTGCCTGCGGGCCCACGGTCACGCCGGTGCCGCACACGAAGGTGTAGGTCAGCCGGCCCTTCTGGGGGTCCGACGACGTGCTCGCGTCGAGCGCCACCCGGAACGGCACGGCGCCGGAGCGCGGGGTCGCCGTGAACCTCGCCGTCGGCGCCACGTAGGCGGCCAGGACCGGGACGCTCGTGGTCGCCGTCGAGGCCAGGCCGGCCTGGTCGACG
>NZ_JAWIIL010000001.1:97110-966870 GCF_034724055.1 Intrasporangium zincisolvens | reverse complement strand
CCAAGGCCTGTGCGTGCGCTGCAACCTCACCAAGGAACAACCCGGCTGGCACACCCACCTCACCGAACCCGGCCCAATTCACGCCGACGACCCTCCCCACACGGTCGAGATCACCACCCCGACCGGACACCGCTACACCTCGACCTCACCACCCGTCCTACCGGGAACCGACGAGTCCCCGCGTGGTGCGCCCGCGATCGACAGTCCGGGCCGGCCCGTGGCCCTGGAGCTCTACCGAACCGGGCCGATCGAGCTCGAGCTGGCGAGCTGACCGAGAGCATCGCTCGGCCCTCAGAGCACGAGCTTCATCCGCGGCGCGGTCGTCAGCTCGAAACCGAGCCGCTCGTAGAGGCGCCGCCCGTCGGGCGTGGCACTGAGGTCGACGCGGTCGGCGTCGATCGACCGCGCCCACGCCACGACGTCGCGCACGAGGAGCGTGCCGTGTCCTCGGCCCCGCTGGTCTGGCACCGTCACGACGTTGGCGAGCCGAACCGTTCGCCCACGCGGGCAGTACGGGTTCGGCACGCCGAGCTCGAGCGTCCCGATCGCGGTGGCGACGATCTCACCGCTCGCCTCCACCACCGGAAGACGGGCCGTCGCCGGATCGTCGACGACGTGCGCGAACCACTCCCGGGCCCGGGGCCGCCAGGGCGCCTCGACGTCGTCGACGCCCTCGTCGAAGACCATCGCCCAGAGCCGGAGGAGCCGGTCGACGTCCGACGGTCTGGCCCGGCGGAGCACACCCGCGCCCGGAGCGCCCGTCACCACCGCGCCACCGTCACGTCAGAAGGTCTCGCCCGTGAGCCGCTCGTAGGCCTCGACGTACTTGGCGCGGGTCTGCTCCACGACGCGGGCGGGCAGCTCGGGCGGAGGGCCGCCGGCCTTGCGGTCCCAGCCCGACTCGGAGGAGGTGAGCCAGTCGCGGACGAACTGCTTGTCGTAGGAGGGCTGCGGGTGGCCGGGCTCCCACAGCTCGGCCGGCCAGAACCGCGACGAGTCGGGGGTCAGCACCTCGTCGGCGAGCACGAGCCCGCCGGAGCCGTCGGGAGCGACGCCGAACTCGACCTTGGTGTCGGCGATGAGGATGCCGCGCTCGGCGGCGATCTCGTTGCCTCGCGCCAGGATCGCGCGGGTCAGGCGCGACACCTCGGCGGCGACGTCGGCACCGAGCTCGGCCTCGACCTCGGCCGGCGTCATCGGCAGGTCGTGCTCGCCGACGGGCGCCTTGGTCGTCGGCGTGAACACCGGTTCGGGCAGCTTCGAGCCGTCGACGAGCCCCTCGGGCAGTGCCACCCCCGACACCGACCCCTTCTCGCGGTACTCCTCGAGACCGCCGCCCGTGAGGTAGGCGCGCGCGATCGCCTCGACCTTGAGCATGTCGAGCCGGCGCACGACCACGCCGCGACCGGCCACGGCGTCGGGCACGTCGGTGGACACGACGTGGTTGGGCACGAGGTCGGCCAGCTGGTCGAACCACCACAGCGACAGACGCGTCAGGACCGCGCCCTTGTCGGGGATCTCGGGCGACATCATCCAGTCGTAGGCCGAGAGCCGGTTCGAGGCGACGAGGAGCAGCCGGTCGGGCACGACCTCGCCCGCGGCGTCGAGCGGCGCGTAGAGGTCGCGCACCTTGCCGGAGTAGACGTGCTCGTAGCCGGGGAGGTCCAGGGGTAGGTCGGTCACGCGCACAGCCTGCCACCTGCTGAGGCGGTCGGGCACGGCGCGTTCGGGGGGAAGGGGCAGGTTCACGACAGGGCCTCCTTGAGGGCGTCGACGTCGAGGACGGTGGACAGGCTGCGACGCGCGCGGTGCAGGCGGGACTTCACGGTGCCCTCGGCGACGTCGAGGGCGGCGGCGGCCTCGGCGACCGAGCAGTGCGACCAGACGACGAGCTCGACCACCTCGCGCTGCACGGACGGGATGCGTGCCAGGGCCCGACGCACCTCGCTCATCCGCTGCTCGTCGTCGACGCGGGCCGCAGTCGATGCCGCGTGGTCCGCCGCGACCACGCCGCCGGCGTCGGCCTCGAGGCGCCCGTGCAGGAGTCGCTGCCGCCTCGCCGTACGCACGACGTTGGCGCACTCCTGACCGGCCATGACGAGCAGCACGGCCCGGGCGGTCGGCGCACGGAGCGGGTCCACGGCACCGTCGAGGGCCCGGCGCCACACGGCGGTGAAGGTCGCCTGCACGACGTCCTCCGCGGCAACCCAGGACGCCGTCCGCCGGAAGGCGAAGTTGTACACCGCGTCGCAGTGCCGGCGGTACAGCTCCGTCAGGGCGCTGCCGTCGGCGCCGGCCAGCCGGCACCACAGCGCCCGGTCATCGGGCGGTGCGCCGGCCCCGGGCGACGGCCCGCCCCTGGTCGAGGTGAAGACGCTCATGTCGGGAAGAGTCCGGCTCGAGCCGTCGGGTTCGCCTCAGCCGACGGTGATCAGGCCTCGTTCGGCACCGAGGGCAATGTCGGTGCGGTGGTGCGAGCCGGGCAGGTCGATGACGGCGACGGCGTCGTAGGCCGCCTTCCGGGCCTTCGCGAGCGTCGACCCGACGGCCACGACGTCGAGCACGCGCCCACCGGCGGACACCAGCTGCCCCGACGCGTCGAGCGCCGTGCCGGCGTGGAGGACGACGACTCCGGGCACCTCGGCCGCCGCGTCGAGGCCGGTGATCGGGTCGCCGGTGCGTGGCGACGCCGGGTAGCCCTCCGAGGCGATGACGACGACGACCGCGCGGTCGTCGGACCAGCGCAGCCGGCCGAACTCGCCGAGCGAACCGGTGGCCGCGGCGAAGAGCAGCTGCGCGAACGGCGTCTCGAGGCGGGCGAGCGAGGCCTGGCCGTCGGGGTCGCCGAGGCGCGCGTTGAACTCGACGACCCTGGGCCCGCGCGAGGTCAGCGCGAGACCGACGTAGAGGATGCCGACGAAGGGCGTGCCGCGTCGTCGCATCTCGTCGATCGTCGGCTGGGCGACGCGAGCCACGATGTCGTCGGCGAGGCCCTCGGGAGCCCACTCGAGCGGCGAGTACGCCCCCATGCCACCGGTGTTCGGGCCGGCGTCGTCGTCGGCGACGCGCTTGAAGTCCTGAGCCGGCGAGAGGGCGACGACGCTCCTGCCGTCGCTGATGCAGAACACCGACACCTCGGGACCGTCGAGGAACTCCTCGACGACGACGCGTCCGCCGTCCTTGGCCAGGCACGCGCGGGCGTGCTCGACGGCCGCGTCGCGCGACTCGGTGACGACGACCCCCTTGCCGGCAGCGAGCCCGTCGTCCTTGACGACGTACGGCGCGCCGAGGGCGTCGAGGGCGGCCTCGACCTCCTCGACGGTCTCGCACACGTGCGCCAGCGCGGTCGGCACGTCGGCGGCGGCCATGACCTCCTTGGCGAAGGACTTGCTGCCCTCGAGCCGCGCGGCCTCGGCGGACGGGCCGAACACGGCCAGCCCGGCGGCGCGGCACGCGTCGGCCACCCCGGCGACGAGCGGCGCCTCGGGCCCGACGACGACGAGGTCGGCCTCGTGCTCGCGGGCGAGTGCCGCGACGGCGTCACCGTCGAGCACGTCGACCGGGACGCAGAGGGCCGTGGCGTCGATGCCCGGGTTGCCCGGGGCCGCGATGACGGCCTCGACCTCCGGGTCGGCGGCGACGGCCTTGACGAGGGCGTGCTCACGGGCACCGGAACCGAGGACGAGGACCTTCACGGCGTCAGCCTATTGGCACCGTCGGTCTCCGCTGCGAGTCTGTCCCGATGCCGAGCACCGACGTCTCCGACGCTCCCGACCACCTCGCATGGCTGGTCTCGACGCTCCAGTCCCACCGCGACGCCGTGCTCTGGAAGCTCGAGGGCGTGCCTGAACACGACGCGCGTCGCCCGCTGACCCCGACCGGCACCAACCTGCTCGGCCTCGTCAAGCACCTCGCGTACGTCGAGTTCGGGTACTGGGGCCCGACGTTCGGCCGCGAGGTGACGGCGTCGCTGCCCGCCTGGGACGACGATGCATCGCCCAACGACGACATGTACGCCTTCGCCGACGAGTCCCGCGAGGACGTCGTCGCGCTCTACCGCGCGGCATGGACCTTCGGCGACGAGACGGTCGCACGCGGCCTCGGCCACCTCGGCCGGGTGCCGTGGTGGCCCGAGGAGCGGGCCCGCGTCGACGTGCGTCTCGTCCTCGGCCACCTCATCGCCGAGACGGCCCGGCACGCGGGGCACGCGGACATCCTGCGCGAGCAGCTCGACGGGAGCGTCGGGCGCTTCCTCGGCCGGGAGAACCTGCCGAAGGAGGACGCGACGTGGTGGCGCGACTACCTCGGACGTGTCGAGGCCGCCGCCGACGCGCACCGCTGAGGGACGCGTCACGTGCGGCTCAGGAGACGGTGGCCAGGCGCTCGAGCAGGCGGTGCCGGACGTCCGGCCACTCGTCGACGAGGATCGAGTGGACCGCGGTGTCGCGCCACGAGCCGTCGGCGCGGCGCACGTCGCGACGCGTCACGCCCTCGAAGACCGCCCCCAGCTTGAGGATCGCCGCCCGCGAGCGGTTGTTGAGCACGTCGGTCTGGATGCGGACCCGGCCGAAGCCGCACGTCTCGAAGGCGTGGGCGAGCAGGAGGAGCTTGCACTCGGGGTTGACGGCCGTGCCCCACCACGACGAGCCGTACATCGTCCAACCGAGGTGCACGTGCTGGCGGGTGAGGTCGACGTCGCCGAGCGAGCTCGACCCGACGATCGTGCCCGCCGCACCGAGCGGAGAGTCCTCGACGAGGCGCACCGTGTAGGCCGTCCGACCGTGCTCTCGGGCCGCCACCGACGCCGCCACGACCGCCTCGGTCTCGGCCAGGCTCTCGTGCGGCCGCGACATGAGGAAGCCCTGCTCGTAGCAGCGCGGGTCGGCGTACACGGCGAACAGTCCCTCGACGTCCTCCGGGTCGGTGACGTCGAGGCGGACGACGCGCCCGACGAGCGGCGCGCCGGTCGGTGGGATGCAGTCCGATTCGCGCATGCCCTGACAGTAGACTTGATGGTTCCCGCGCCGCCCAGGGCGCCCCTTACGTCCATGGATGTCAGTGAGCACTTCGAACGCATCTCCCCAGCGCGCCTCGGCCGCGGTCCCCGACGAGGTGGCCCGCGAGATCGCCGTCGAGCAGGCGCACGTCGACCGGGTCCACGAGGAGCTGGTCAAGGCCGGCGTCCGCGCCGAGTCGGTGCAGGCCGAGGGCCTCTCACGCGGCCAGATCACGAAGTCGGCCGAGGTCGCCTACGAGGAGGCGGCCGGCCTCTTCGAGCGCGACGCCCTGATGTTCCACGCGGCCCGCCGGCGCACCGCCCTCGACACCCAGTACGAGGGCCTCGTCTTCGGCCGTCTCGACATCGACCACGCGATGCTCCGCGCCGAGACCACCCGGGCCAACGGCGCCGGTGCCGGCGCAGCGTCGAACGGCCATGGATCGGCGACCTCGGCGTCCTCGGCGGCCACGGCGTCCGACCCCACCGACCGGGAGGTTCGCTACATCGGCCGGCTCGGCGTCCGCGACGACGACTACGAGCCGCTCGTCATCGACTGGCGCGCGCCCGCCGCGTCCGCCTTCTACCGGGCGACGCCGACCCAGCCGATGGGCGTCCTACGACGCCGGGTGCTGCGCAGCCGCGGCACCACCGTCATCGGCGTCGAGGACGACCTCATGGTGCCCGAGGCGCCGGACGACCTCGTCATCGTCGGCGACGGCGCCCTCATGGCCGCCCTGACCCGCACCCGCGGCGCCCGGATGCGCGACATCGTCGCCACGATCCAGGCCCACCAGGACGAGGCGATCCGCGCGAGCGCCCGCGGCGTCACCGAGATCACCGGCGGCCCCGGCACCGGCAAGACCGTCGTCGCCCTGCACCGCGCGGCCTTCCTCCTCTACTCCGACCGGCGTCGCTTCGAGTCCGGCGGCATCCTCGTCGTCGGCCCGTCGGGCGCCTACACCGCCTACATCGAGCGCGTGCTGCCCTCGCTCGGCGAGGAGAGCGTCACGCTGCGGGCGCTCGGCGACGTCCTCGACGTCGTCAGCACCGAGCGCCTCGACGCTCCCCCGGTCGCCCGGATCAAGGGCTCGGTCCGCATCCGCACCCTCCTCGGCGCAGCCGCGCGCGGGCGCGTCCCCGAGGCGCCCACCGAGTTCCGGGCCATCGTCGCCGGCCGCGCCGTGCGGCTCGAGGCCCGCGACCTCGACCGCGTCCGCTCGCAGGTGCTGCGCCAGCACCAGCGCAACGCGGCCACGGGCGCGGCCCAGGCGGCGCTCGGCGAGGCGGCGTGGACCTCCCTCGGCATCACCGGCGACCGCGACGCCAAGGCCGAGTTCATCGACAAGTGGGAGGACCACCTCGACGTCGAGTCGTTCATGCAGGCCTGGTGGCCGCAGGTCGACCCGCGCCAGGTGCTGCTCTGGCTCGCCGACGAGTCGCTCGTGCGGCGGCACGCCCGCGGCACCCTGCGCGACGACGAGGCGGGCCTGCTCGCCGCGTCGTTCCGCACCGCCCTCGAGACCGGCACGTGGTCGGTGGCCGACGTCGCCCTCGTCGACGACGTCGCCGCCCGGCTCGGCCCGGTTCAGGAGGCCCCGCAGGAGGAGCGCGGCTTCTACGAGATCGAGGAGCTCGACGACCTCAGCCAGTACGGCGTCACCGAGGTGCAGCCGGTGTCGGTGCGCGACGAGAGGCGCGCCGAGGTCGTCGGCGGCGACCCCACCGACCGCCTCCTCGCCGGCCGCATCGGCAAGCCCGACGAGTATGCCCACGTGCTCGTCGACGAGGCCCAGGACCTCTCCCCCATGCAGTGGCGGATGATCGGGCGCCGCGGGCGGCACGCGTCGTGGACCGTCGTCGGCGACGCCGCCCAGGCGTCGTGGCCGGAGGCGGCCGAGGCCGCGGCCGCGCGCGAGGAGGCCTTCGGCAGCCAGCAACGCCAGCACTTCCACATGGACACCAACTACCGCAACGCGCGCGAGATCTTCGACTACGCCGCCGAGATCGTGCGCCGCGAGGTGCCGGACGCCGACATCCCGCAGGCGGTCCGCGAGACCGGCGTCGAGCCGCTCGAGCAGCCGCTCGGCCCCGACGCGTCCGCCTCTGTCGCCTCGGCCGTCGAGGCGCTGCTCGTCGAGGTCGACGGCGCCATCGCCGTCGTGACACCCTCCCGGCACGCGGACGCCCTCGCGTCGGTGCACGGCGCCGGTGACGGACGCGTCCAGGTCGTCGACCCGATGTCGACCAAGGGCCTCGAGTACGACGCCACGGTCGTCGTCGACCCCGACGAGATCGTCCGGGAGTCACCGGGCGGTGTCCGGGTGCTCTACGTGGCCCTGACCCGCGCCGCGCACCGCATGACCGTCCTGTCCCGATAGCTGCGGGAATGCCCGGTCGCGCGGAGCCTGACGCCTTCAGGTAAAGGTTTGTTCAAGTAATCGTCGAACCATCGACTCCTCCTGCGCGGCGCGGGATGATGGTCAGGACGTCGAGGGCGCGCGAACACCCTCCCCGCCGGTCTCCTCCCCCCATCGAGACCCCCTTGACGTCCGGCGCAGTCCCGCCCCCCAATGAGGACTCGCACCGGGCGAGGAGCGAGATGCATCCCCCCTGCATCCCGCCCCTCGCCCGGACCCATGTCCGGGCCTCTTCCGCGTGCGTTCTCCGCGACGGCCGCCCGCCCGCCGACGGTCAAAATTCCGTCAAGCGCTGGCAAACCTTGCGTCGGATCTCTGGCGTCGACCGATCCCGGCCGCCAGATTTGCCGGGCGGTCACCCGGCCGCGCCTCGGGGCCCAACTCACGCAGGAGAGAACTCTTGAAGAAGAGCCTCATCACCACGGCGACCGCCACGGTCGCCATCGCCGCCACGGCACTCGCCATGACCACGACGGGCACCGCCCAGGCCGGCACCAGCGGTGTCGACCGCGCGATCAGCGCGGCCCGCGCGCACGGCGCCGCCTTCGGACTCGACGCGGACCAGGGCCTGACGACCAGGAACGTCAGCACCGACGCCGACGGTGCCACGCACGTCCGGTTCGACCGCACGTTCAAGGGCCTGCCGGTCGTCGGCGGCGACCTCGTCGTCCACACCGACAAGGCCGGCGGCTGGAAGGGCGTCAACGCCGCGGCGTCCGCCGTCCGTGTCGGATCGACGACGCCGACGGTGTCGGCCCAGCGCGCCGCCGACACCGCGGCACGCGACGCCGGCTTCACGGTCCGCACGGCGACGCCGAGCCTCGCCGTCTACGCGCTCCAGGGCCCGGCCCGCCTCGTCTGGAAGACCCAGGTCGACGGCATCGGGGCCCACCAGGAGCCCGCCGGCAAGGTCGTCTTCGTCGACGCCCGCACCGGCTCGGTCGTCGACCAGTGGGCCACCGAGATCAACGACGCCGGCACCGGCAACAGCCTCTACCTGGGCACGGTCACCGTCCAGACGACGCCGTCGGGCGGTCAGTGGCAGATGATCGACGGCACGCGCGGCGGCGCCCGCACCGAGGACGGCAACAACGGCTCGACGTCCTCCACGACCGGCACGCTGTTCACCGACGCCGACAACACGTGGGGTACCGGCTCGAACAGCAACCGCCAGAGCGCGGCCGTCGACGCCGACTTCGGCGTCGGCGCGACGTGGGACTTCTACAAGAACACCTTCGGGCGCAACGGCATCAAGAACGACGGCAAGGGCGCTCGCAGCCTCGTGCACGTCGGCACCAACTGGGTCAACGCGTCGTGGAGCGACACCTGCTTCTGCATGCGCTACGGCGACGGTGACGGCGTCAGCTACGGCCCGCTCGTCTCGCTCGACGTCGCCGGCCACGAGATGACGCACGGCGTGACCTCCGCGACCGCCGGCCTGACCTACGCCCGTGAGTCCGGTGGGCTCAACGAGTCGACCTCCGACGTCATGGGCACCATGGTCGAGTTCACCGCGAACACCGCCGGCGACCCCGGCGACTACCTCATCGGTGAGCGCTTCGCCCTCGGCTCGGCCAAGCCACTGCGCTACATGGACCAGCCGAGCAAGGACGGCGCCTCGGCCAATTGCTGGAGCAAGCGCGTCGGGACGCTCGACGTCCACTACTCCTCGGGCGTCGGCAACCACGCCTTCTACCTGCTCTCCGAGGGCAGCGGCGCCAAGACGATCAACGGTGTCGCCTACAACAGCCCGACGTGCAACGGCTCGACCGTGACCGGTATCGGCCGCGACGCCGCCGCACGCATCTGGTACCGCGCGCTGACGACGTACTGGACCTCGTCCACGAACTACGCGGGCGCCCGGGCCGGGATGCTCTCGGCCGCGGTCGACCTCTACGGCGCCGGCAGCGCGCAGTACGCCGCGACCGCCGCCTCGTGGAGCGCCGTCAGCGTCGGCTGACCGCACCCATCGACCGAAAGAGCAGTCCGTCCTCCGGGACGGACTGCTCTTTCGACTGCGGGGTTGCGGACGTCAGGCCGCGTCAGTGACCGAGGAGCGTGCGGACGCGGTCGGCCCCGACGGCCAGCAGCAACGTCGGCAGGCGCGGGCCGGTGTCCGTGGACACGAGCAGGCGGTAGACGAGGACGAAGAACGCGCGCTGCGCCGCGGACAGCTCGGGGTCCTTGACCTTGGCCTCGGGGTCGATGCCGCGCTGGATCTTCGGCACGGCGTAGACGAGGTGGGTCAGGCCGTCGACCGACCAGTGCTCGTCGAGGCCCTCGACGAGCAGGCGAAGCGACTCGCGCTGCTCGTCGTCGAGGCCGGCGAGCAGGTCGGCGTCGGGGGTCTCGCGCACGATCGTGCGGTCCTCGGCGGGCACGTAGCCGAGCATCCAGCGCTCGGCGCAGTCGAGCCGCGGGCGCAGGTCGTCGGTGGAGCCGACCGGGTTGTCGGGGTCGAGCTCGGACAGGATGCGCACGGCCTGCGCCTCGTCGCCCTGCGTAATGTCGATGACCGAGGCGATGGTGCGGAACGGCATCGGCCGGGGCGTTGCGGGCAGCGCGCCGGACGCGGTCGACGTGGCGCGCAGGTGCGCGGCGAGGTCGCCGGGCTGGGCGTCGCCGCCGGCGACCTTGCGGTTCAAGGCGTCCCACTCGTCGTAGAGGCGCTGCAGCTCGGGGCCGAAGGCGACGTCGAAGCTCTGGTTCGGGCGACGCCGGGCGTAGAGCCAGCGCAGCACCGGCGGCTCCATGACCTCGAGCGCGTCGTTCGGGATCGGCACGCCGCCCTTGGACGAGCTCATCTTGGCCATGCCGGCGATGCCGACGAAGGCGTACATCGGGCCGATCGGACGCTCCCAGCCGAAGACCGGCGCAAGGTCCTTGCCGACGACGAAGCTGCTGCCCGGGCTCTGGTGGTCGACGCCTGACGGCTCGAAGAGCACACCCTCGTAGCCCCAGCGCATCGGCCAGTCGACCTTCCAGACGAGCTTGCCGTCGGTGAACGTGTCGAGGTTGACCGTCTCCGTGTGGCCGCACTTCGTGCAGGTGTAGGCCAGCTCGTGCGAGTCGTCGTCGTAGGCAGTGACGGTGGTGAAGTCGGTGTGGCAGACGCTGCAGTACGGCTTGAACGGGAAGTAGCCCGCGGTGCCCTCGCTGCCGTCGTCCTCGCCCGCCGCACCGGAGCCGCGCTCGGCCTCGGTGGCGGCGGCCGCCTGCTCCTCGGTGAGCTTCGCGGCCTTGGGGTCCTGGCGCTTGCCCTTGCCCGACGCCTTCTGGCGCGCGTCGGCCTCGGCCTCGAGGGTGCGGTACTGGTCGAGCACCTTGTCGATGGCGGCACGCTCGCGCATCGCGAGGAGCACCTGGTCGCGGTAGGCGCCGGCCCGGTACTGCTCGGTCTGGCTGATCTCGCGTACCTCGATGCCCGTGGCGGCCATGGCCTCGAGCAGCGGTGCCTTGAAGTGGTCGGCCCACGTGGCGTGCGGCGAACCGGCCGGCGCGGGCACCGACGTCAGCGGCCTGCCGATGTACTGCTCCCACGACTCGTCGACGCCCTCGAGCCGCTTGGGCACGCGGCGGAACCGGTCGAAGTCGTCCCAGGACAGGATGTGCTCGCACGGGAGGCCGCGCCGCTTGATCTCGTCGGCGACGAGGTGCGGCGTGATCAGCTCGCGGAAGTTGCCGAGGTGGATCGGGCCCGACGGGCTGATGCCCGAGGCGCAGACGATCTTCTCGATGCCGCGGTGCTTCGCCTCGGCGATGACGTCGTCGGCCAGGCGCGTCACCCAGTCGAGCGGCTCGGGAACGGCGGTCGTAGCCGTGTCACTCATGGAAGTCCTTCGGGTTCAAGCAGGTTCGTGGGATGCCGTCAGCTCGCGACGCTGGGCTTGAGCGGGAAGCGCTCGATGATCTCGGAGCGGCCCGGGCCGACGCCGATCGCGGAGACCCGTGCACCGATGAGCTCCTCGACGCGCAGCACGTACTTCTGCGCGTTCTGCGGCAGCTCCTCGAAGGTGCGGCAGTGGGTGATGTCCTCCCACCAGCCGGGCATCTCCTCGTAGATCGGGGTCGCGTGGTGGAAGTCGCTCTGGCTGACCGGCATCTCGTCGTGACGGACGCCGTCGACGTCGTAGGCGACGCAGATCGGGACCGTGTCGAGGCCGGTGAGCACGTCGAGCTTGGTGACGACGAAGTCGGTGACGCCGTTGATCCGCTGGGCGTACCGGCCGATGACGACGTCGAGCCAGCCGCAGCGCCGCGGACGCCCGGTGGTGACGCCGAACTCTGCGCCGGTCTTGCGGAGGAACTCGCCCATGTCGTCGTTGAGCTCGGTGGGGAACGGGCCCTCCCCGACGCGCGTCGTGTAGGCCTTGAGGATCGCGATGACCGAGTCGATGCGCGTCGGGGGCACGCCCGAGCCGGTGCACGCGCCGCCGGAGGTGGCGTTGCTCGACGTCACGTACGGGTAGGTGCCGTGGTCGACGTCGAGGAGCGTGGCCTGGCCGGCCTCGAAGAGGACGGTCTCTCCCCGGTCGAGGGCCTGGACGAGCTCGAGAGCGGTGTCGGTGACCATCGGCGCCAGGCGCTCGGCGTAGGAACGCAGCTCGGTGACGACCTCGTCGACGTCGGCGGCGCGCGTGTTGTAGATCTTGGCGAGCACCTGGTTCTTGAAGGCGAGCGCCGCTTCGACCTTCTGGCGCAGGATGCCCTCGTCGTAGAGGTCTTGGACGCGGATGCCGATGCGGCTCATCTTGTCGGCGTACGTCGGGCCGATGCCGCGGCCGGTGGTGCCGATGCGTCGGCTGCCGAGGAAGCGCTCGGTGACCTTGTCGAGGGTCCGGTTGTACGGCGGGATGACGTGCGCGTTGGCACTGACCTTGAGCTTGCTCGTGTCGACGCCGCGCGCGTCGAGGCCGTCGAGCTCCTCGAAGAGGACGCCGAGGTCGACGACGACGCCGTTGCCGATGACCGGTGTGCAGTTCGGCGACAGGATGCCGGAGGGCAGCAGGTGCAGCGCGTACTTCTCGCGCTTGCCGTCCTTCTCGATGACGACGGTGTGGCCGGCGTTGTTACCGCCGTTGAACTTGACGACGTAGTCGACGCTGCTGCCGAGCAGGTCGGTCGCCTTGCCCTTGCCCTCGTCGCCCCACTGCGCTCCCACGAGCACGATCGCCGGCATCGGTCTGCCTTCCCTTGGTGGTCCGAACCAACGGCAAGGTTATCGGTTCGTGACGCCTGCCCCGGACGCCGTCCGCTCGGGAGCAGCCGACAGGGTCCCGCCGCGTGGTCCCCGGGACTCCGCGTGCGCTCTGCGTTGCTCCACGTGGTGAGCCATCCGCCTGGTGGCTCGTCCTGCGGAGCAACGCAGAGGGCAGACGCGGTGACCGCTCAGGCGACGGGTTGCTGCAGCTCGATCACCCAGTTCTCGGGGTCGTCCATCCCGGACACGTGGTAGATCTCGCGGCACGGCCCGGCGAAGGACAGCCCCCGGGCCTCGACCTCGCGCGAGAGCGTCTGCCACGCCTCGCCGATGCCGCTCAGCGGGCCGCGCAGCGTCGTGACGAGTGCCCGCGGCTCGGCCGGCAGGTCGGCCAGCTCGAGACCAGCGCCCTCGGCCTCGACGGGCCCGACGTCGGGCCCGACGGGGTAGGCAGCGGCGGCGACCATCGCGTCGCCGTCCATCGTGTAGTGGCCGATCGACGGGCCCGCGGGGGTCAGGTGCGCGGCGTGGACGGCGTGGTCGACCTGCCCGAACAGGGGGCCGACGACCTCGCCGACCTGCTGGCCGTCGGACACGCGTCCGGACAGCTGGACGACACGGACCGCGGGCAGCGCCTGCTCGGTGTAGGGGTCGAGCGCGACTGACGGTGACATGGTGTTCTCCTTCTCGATCATCCGGAGACGGTGCTCGACCTGCTCGAGGCGGCCGCGGTCGGCGTCGATCTGCGCGGCGAGCTCGGCCCGACGCAGCCGCAGCATGCCGCGCAGCTGTTCGACGGGCACCTCGTCGCCGAGCAGGCGCCCGCAGTCCTCGAGGGTGAACCCGAGGTCCTTGAGCGCGACGAGCCGGTTGGCCCGGTCCAGCTGCGCGGCCGAGTACGAGCGGTAGCCGGACGCCGGGTCGACGCGGGCGGGCCGGAGCAGGCCGAGGGCGTCGTAGTGGCGCAGCATGCGCACCGACACCCCGGCGAGCCGGGCGAAGTCTCCGATACTCAACATGGTCCCTCCAGCCCATCGCCTGACACCGTGTCAGGGTCAAGCGCCTTCGGGGTCAAGCATTCCGGACGGACCGTCAGACGCGTGCGAGCCAGCCCTCGAGGTACTCCGCGACGCCGTCCTCGCGGTGGTGCCCCGTGACGACCGACGCGGCGTCGAGCGCCGGGTCGACGGCGTTGGCGACCGCAACCGCGGTGCCCGCGACGGCGAACGCCGAGACGTCGTTGTGGTTGTCACCGAAGAAGACGGTGTCGGTGACGTCGACGCCGAGCTCGCCCGCCAGGGCCCGCAGCCCGTCGCCCTTGGAGCAGGCCGCGTTGGCGATCTCGAGGTAGGTGTCCTTGGAGCGGTAGGTCACGAGGCCGGCCCGATCGGCCAGGGCGTCCTCCAGCTGGTCGACGAGGGACGGGTCGCCCATCGCCATCACCTTGTGCGGCGGGCGGGTGTCGACGCGTCCGCTCGCGACGTAGTCGTGCGCCGACGCCTCGCTCGGGTCGACGGCGGTGATGGTCGCCTCGCGCTCGGTCCACTCGTCGGATCCCCAGGCGTACCAGTCGTCCCCGGCGAAGAAGCTGGCGTGGAGGCCTAGTCGCTCGCACACCGCGTAGGCGGCCCTGGCGTCGTCGGGTGCGATGGCGACGTCGGTGACGACGGACCGGTCGGCCCGCAGGACGAGGCCACCGTTGTAGGCGACGAGCGGAGTTGGCTCGACGCCGCAGAGCCGCTCGAGCCCCTCGAGCGAGGCGGGCATGCGCGAGCTGCACAGCACGAACGTGTGCCCCGCCGACCGCACCGCCCGGATGGCGGCGACGGTGCGGTCGGACAGGGTGCGTCGGTGGTCGAGCAGGGTGCCGTCGACGTCGGAGCAGAAGAGCGTCATGAGGTGGGCGGGCGAACCGCTCAGAGGCCGAGCTCGCGAGCACCCTCGGCCGAGGAGTCGCGGAGGAACTGCGCGCACCGCTGCTCCTCGTCGCTCTCGCCGATGGCGCGGGCGGCGCGCGACAGCGCCGCGAGCGCCCGGAGGAAGCCACGGTTCGGCTCGTGCGACCACGGCACCGGGCCCTGGCCGCGCCAGCCCGACTTGCGGAGCGCGTCGAGGGCGCGGTGGTAGCCGGTGCGGGCGTACGCGTACGCCTCGACGTCGCGGTCGCCGTCGGCGAGGGCGTCCTCGGCGAGGGTCGCCCAGGCGAGCGAGCTCGCGGGGAAGGCGGCCGCCACCTGGATGGGGTCGACCCCGGCGTCGAGCTTCTCGGCGGCCGGGTCGACGGCGAGGCGCGTCTCGGGGATGCCGAGCAGGTTGTCGCTCACTGGTGCGTGCCCGCCGAACGCAGCGCGGTGCAGGCCTCGACGATGCGCACCGCCATGGCCTCCTCGGCCGCCTTGCCCCAGGCGCGCGGGTCGTACTGCTTCTTGTTGCCGACCTCGCCGTCGACCTTGAGCACGCCGGCGTAGCCGGAGATCATCCAGTCGGCGATCTTGCGGGTGAAGGCGTACTGCGTGTCGGTGTCGACGTTCATCTTGACGACGCCGTTGTCGACGGCCGCCGAGATCTCCTCGGGCAGCGAGCCCGAGCCGCCGTGGAAGACGAGGTCGAAGGGGCGCGCGTCGTCGGACAGGCCGAGCTCCTTGGCGGCGGCCTGCTGGGCCTGCAGGAGGATCTCGGGACGCAGCTTGACGTTGCCCGGCTTGTAGACGCCGTGGACGTTGCCGAAGGTGAGGGCCGTCAGGTAACGGCCGTGCTCACCGGCGCCGAGTGCCTTGACGGTGGCGATGGCGTCCTCGGGGGTGGAGTAGAGCTTCTCGTCGATGGCTCCCTCGACGCCGTCCTCCTCGCCGCCGACCACGCCGACCTCGATCTCGAGGATGACGTTGGCGGCCTTGGCGAGGGCGAGCAGCTCCTGCGCGATCTGGAGGTTCTCGTCGAGCGGCACGGCCGAGCCGTCCCACATGTGCGACTGGAACCACGGGGTGCCGCCGGCCTTGACCCGCTCGGTAGACGCGGCGAGCAGGGGGCGCACGAAGCCGTCGAGCTTGTCCTTGGGGCAGTGGTCGGTGTGCAGCGCGATGTTGACGGGGTAGTTCTTGGCCACCTCGTGCGCGTAGGCCGCGAAGGCGAGCGAGCCGCTCACCATGTTCTTGATGCTCGGGCCGGAGAGGTAGTCGGCACCGCCGGTGGAGACCTGGATGATGCCGTCGGAGCCGGCGTCGGCGAAGCCCTTGAGCGCGGCGTTCAGCGTCTGCGAGCTCGAGACGTTGATGGCGGGGTACGCGAAGGAGCCGGCCTTCGCGCGGTCGAGCATGTCGGCGTACACCTCGGGGGTGGCGATGGGCATGGCGTCTCCTGCTGTCTCGTGCGGGTGGGGCGCTGTTTGAGGATGGTGGGCCCCACGGCGATCCGGTCCGCCGACGATCCTGCCACGCCGACCTGCCTCCGGTCAGCGGTGCCCACCCCTCGGTGAGCGCCCGCTCAGCCCGCCGCAGGGTCGAAGACGTACGGCGTCGTCGTCGCGACCCGGTGCAGCCCGAGGCGGCGCAGGATCGGCTCGGAGTCGGGCGAGGCGTCGACCCGGACGAAGTCGTTGCCGCGGGCGAGGCCGAGGCGCGCCCGGTGCAGCAGCGTGGCCCGGTAGAGGCCGCGGCCGCGCCACTCCGGCAGCGTCGAGCCGCCCCAGAGACCGGTGAAGCGGCTCGTGTCGTACTCCGAGCGGGCCGCGCAGAGCACCGGACCCTCGCGCGTCTCCTCGACGACGACGACGTCCATCGACCCCGGCTCGGTGGTCCAGCGCGGCAGCAGCGAGTCGACGACCCAGGGCTGTGGCTCGCCCCAGACCTCCTCGAGCATCGCGGCCATCCGCTCGAAGTCGGCGTCGGAGTCGGCGGCGCGCACGACGACGCCCTCGGGCAGCTCGATCTCCTGGGCGGCGAGCGGTGCGGCCTCGCCGAGGATGAGCGCCTCGTCGTCCTCCTTGACGAAGCCGGCGCGGACGAGGCGCTCGCCGAGGTCGGCGGGCTCGTCGTAGTCGTAGGTCTTCCACTCGACGCGCAGGCCGAGCCCGGCGAAGAACTCGCGCTGGCGCTCGATGACGGCGTCCCACGCGTCGGGGTCCGGGCCCAGGCCGTCGGGGCTCTCGATCATGTTCCAGCGGCCGCCGTCGACCTCGTACTCGCGCCGCACGAGGCCGTCGACCTCGAGGGGCCGCTGCGGGGTGCCGACGCGGATCGGCGCGCGGGTCTCGTCGTGGAAGACGCGGAGCAGCTCGGAGGTGTCGGCAGGAGGGGCATCGCTCTGGAACGAAGAGGGGTTCACACGCCCAGCCAAGCATGGTCGAATCCGTTCGTCATGCCTCTTTTCCACGCGCGCAGCGCAGCTCGCACCCACGGACCCGACGGATCGCTGAGCGACCGGGCCACGCGGGCGCTGGCCGACGCCCGGCCGCTCCCGTTCTGGACGGATCGCCTCGAGCGGCCCGATCCACGCCCGGCCCTCACCGGAGCCGCACCGCGCACCGACCTGCTCGTCGTCGGCGGCGGGTTCACCGGCCTGTGGGCTGCCTTGCAGGCCAAGGAGGCCGACCCGTCGCGCGACGTCGTCGTCGTGGAGGCCGGACGAATCGCCGACGGCGCGTCGGGGCGCAACGGCGGCTTCATGGCACCCTCGCTGACCCACGGGCTCGCGCAGGGCATGGCGTGCTGGCCCGACGAGATGGGCACTCTCGACCGCCTCGCCGCCGAGAACTTCGACGCCATCGTCGCAACCCTCGAGCGGCACGGCATCGACGCCGACCTGCACCGCCCGGGCGAACTGACCCTCGCGCTGACCGAGCACCAGGTGCCGTCGGTGCGTGAGTCCTACGAGCTGCACCGGGCACACGGCGTGCCCGCCCTGCTGCTCGACGTCGCGGAGGTCCGGGCCCGCGTCGACTCACCCCGCTACCTCGGGGGCATGTACGACCCCGAGGTGGCGCTCGTCGACCCGGCCCGCCTCGTGTGGGGACTGGCCCGCGCCGCGGAGGCGCTCGGGGTGCGGATCCACGAGCACACGCGCGCCACGGCTTTCGACGCCGAGGGCTCGGGCGTGCGGGTGCGTCTGGACGGCGGGTCGATCCACGCCGGACGCGTCGTTATCGGCACCAACGCCTCGCAGGGCGTGCTCAAGCGGTTCAGCGCGTGGGTGCTGCCGGTGTACGACCACGTGCTCATGACCGAGCCCCTGACGCCCGCGCAGCTGGCCGCCATCGGCTGGGAGGGCCGCGAGGGTCTCACCGATGCTGGCAACCAGTTCCACTACTACAGAAGGACGCTCGATGACCGGGTGCTCTTCGGCGGGTACGACGCGAACTACCACTTCCCCGGGCGCATCGACCCGGCGCTCGAGCAGAACGACGCCTCGCACGGGCTCCTCGCCGACCACTTCCTCGACCTCTTCCCGCAGCTCGAGGGCATCCGCTTCACGCACCGGTGGGCCGGCGTCATCGACACGACCTCGCGGTTCACGCCGGTGTTCGGCACGGCGCTCGGCGGCCGGATGGCCTACGCCGTCGGCTACACCGGCCTCGGCGTGGCCTCGACGCGTTTCGGTGCGGCCGTGGCCCTCGACCTCGTCGACGGCCGTGACACCGAGCTGACCCGGCTCGGGATGGTGCGCCGCAAGCCGGTGCCGTTCCCGCCCGAGCCGGTGCGCTATGCGGCGGTGGCCGCCACGCGTGCCTCGCTCGCCGCCGAGGACCGCACCGGCCGCAGAAACCTGTGGCTGCGCGCGCTCGACCGGATGGGCGTCGGCTTCGACTCGTGACCTCCGGCGGCCGGGGACGTCAGAGCACGGTGAGCTCGGTGGGGCGGGTGTTGAACCGCTCGACGCCGGTGTCGGTGACGGCGACGATGTCCTCGATGCGCGCGCCCCAGCGGCCGGTGAGGTAGACGCCCGGCTCGATGCTGAAGGTCATGCCGGCCTCGAGGGGCAGGTCGTTGCCCTCGACGACGTACGGCTCCTCGTGGACGTCCAGCCCGATGCCGTGGCCGGTGCGGTGGATGAAGTGCTCGGCGAGGCCGGCCTCGGCGAGCACGGCCCGGCCGGCACGGTCGACGTCCTGGCACGTGACGCCGGGTCGGACGACGTCGACCGACGCCTGCTGCGCGGCCTGCAGCGCCGCGTAGACCTCGGCGACGTCGGGCTCGGTGGGCGAGCCGACGGCGTAGGTGCGGGTGCTGTCGGAGTTGTAGCCCGAGGGCAGCGGACCGCCGATGTCGACGACGACGACGTCGCCCTGCTGCACGACGCGGTCGCTGACCTCGTGGTGCGGGCTGGCGCCGTTCGGGCCCGACCCGACAATGACGAAATCGGCCACGGCGTGGCCCTCCTCGACGATCGCGGCGGCGATGTCCGCAGCCACCTCCGCCTCGGTGCGACCTGCCCGCAGCCACTCCCCCACGCGCGCGTGCACCCGGTCGATGGCCGCGCCCGCGAGGCGCAGCTGCTCGAGCTCGGCGGCGTCCTTGCGCATCCGGAGCTCGCGCAGGACCGGCCCCGCCAGCTGCTGCTCGGAGGCACCGGCGTCGCGCAGCCGCAGGGCGTGCAGCGCCGGGGTCATGTCGGACACCGCCACCGGCCCACGGGGCACGCCGGCGAGAGCCAGCGCGTACGCGTCCTCGCCGTCGACCCACGTGCGCACCTCGACGCCGAGGTCGCCGAACGGCACGTGCCCGAGCCCGGCGAACTCCAGCCGAGGCGAGACGAACACCGGCGCCACGGACGCGTCGGTCGGCACGACGAGGGCGGTCAGCCGCTCGAACGACGACCCGGCCACGCCGACGAGGTAGCGCAGGTCCGAGCCCGGCGACACGACGACCGACGCGAGGCCGGCGTCGGCCGCGTGACCCCGCAACCGGTCGAGGCGTGAGCGCATCGTCGTGACGTCGAGGACCGAGGTGTGGGTGCCCATGCGCCGACCGTACTCCGGGCGCCCGGGGCGCCCGCACAGCCTCCGCCCTCAGAGGGAGGCCCCGACGGCGTGCGCTGCCTACGCTGGCGACATGGCGACCCGACACCGCGCGTCCGGCGCCCCGTGGCGCACCCGCCTGCTGGCGTGGTTCGGCGTCGACGAGGCCTGGGAGCGCGTCCCCGACGACCCGGCGCGGGCCCGCCGGACCGATGCAGTGCTCGCGGCGGCGTTCCTCGTGGCGGGCTCGCTCGGCGTCGAGCTGCTGCGGAGCATCGACGCCCTCGGCAGCTTCTCCGGCTCCTACGTCTGGCCCCACGTCGCAGTCGCGGCCGGGACCCTGCCCCTCGCCTGGCGCCGGCAGCGGCCGCTGCTCGTCGCGGTGTGGCTCTCGCTGCACTTCTTCGTCGTCGGCATCACGCTGCCGCCCGTCGTGAGCTCGATGCCGATGCAGGTCGTCTACTTCCTCGCGATCTTCACCGGGGTGGCGTGGGCCCGCGACCGTCGGGCCATGCTCGCCGTCGTCACCGGGATCGTCCTGCTCATGTTCGGCTGGCTCACCTGGCAGCTCGCGGTGGGCAGCGGCGTCGAGGAGGCCCTCGGGCATGCGGGGAAGCCGCTGCCTCGCCAGGGGCTCTTCTCCCCCTCCACCGCGTACGTCGTGTACACGCTGCTCGTCAACGTCCTCTACTTCGGCGGCGCGATCATCGGTGGGCAGGCGGCCTGGCGTGCGGCGCTGCACCGCGAACGGCTCGCCTCCCAGGCCCACACGATCGAGGAGCAGGCCGCCGAGCTGCAGCGCCGCGCCGTGGTCGAGGAGCGCCTTCGCATCGCGCGCGAGCTGCACGACGTCGTGGCCCACCACGTGTCGGTCATCGGCATCCAGGCGGCGGCCGCCCGCCGGACGCTCCGGCGGGACGTCGACGTCGCCGAGGCGTCGCTGCGCGCGGTCGAGGGCTCCTCCCGCGACGCCGTGACCCAGATGCGGGCGCTGCTCGGTACGCTGCGGTCGGCCGACGAGGACGCCGGGCCGACGCCGCGGGCGCCCGAGCCGCGCCTTGCCGACGTGCCCGCGCTCGTGCAGCAGACGCGTGAGTCCGGACTCGACGCGCACTGTCGCGTCGTGGAGGACACCCCGGGTGCGCTCGACGGCGTGCCCGGGCCGCTCGGGCTCTCGCTCTACCGGACCGCCCAGGAGGCGCTGTCGAACGTGCGCCGCCACTCGACCGCACGGGCGGCCCAGGTGTTCGTCCGGGTCGACCGACGCCCCGAGCCCGGGTTCGCCCACGGGTACGCCGAGGTCGAGGTGCTCGACGACGGCCGCCCGCGCACGGGCACGTCGGGAACCGGCTTGGGACTGTTGGGGATCCGCGAGCGCCTCGCGACACACGGTGGCGTCGGCGAGATCGGCCCGCGGGTCACCGGCGGCTACCGTGTGCGCGTCCGCATGCCGCTGCCCGAGGAGACCCCGTGACGACCGTCCTGCTCGTCGACGACCAGCAGCTCGTCCGCTCCGGCTTCTCCCTCATCCTGTCGGTGGAGGACGACCTCGAGGTGGTCGGCGAGGCCGCCGACGGCGCCGAGGCCGTACGGCGCACCGCCGAGCTGCGGCCCGATGTCGTCCTCATGGACGTGCAGATGCCGGTGCTCGACGGCATCGAGGCCACCCGACGCATCGTCGAGGCCGACCTGTCGAAGGTCGTCATCCTCACGACCTTCGACCGCGACGACTACGTCTTCGCGGGACTCGCGGCCGGGGCGAGCGGGTTCCTGCTCAAGAACGCCGAGCCCGAGCAGCTCGTCGACGCCGTCCGCGCCGTCGCGGGTGGGCACGCCCTGCTCGCACCCCAGGTGACGCGTCGGGTCATCGAACGCATGACGAGCGGCGAGGCGTCGGGCGGGAAACGCACGGGTGCAGGCGGATCCGCGCACCCTGGCGACACGCGCGACGCGCAGCTCGACCGGCTCACCCCGCGAGAGACGGAGGTGCTCGGCCTCGTCGGGCGGGGCCTGTCGAACGCCGAGATCGCCGCCCACCTGGTGCTCGGCGAGGCGACCGTCAAGACCCACGTGTCGAACGTCCTGTCGAAGCTGCACCTGCGCGACCGTGTCCAGGCCGTCGTCCTCGCCTACGAGGCCGGGCTCATCCGCGCGGGGGACACCGACGTTCCTCCTCCGGGCTGATCCGCCGGGCGCCGGCCCGGCCTAGCGTGGAGACATGACGACTTTCGGGGACACCGACCACCGGCCGGACCACCGGGACGCCGACGCGGCGCACCCGCCGGACGCGTCCGCAGGAGGCGTCGAGGTGCGCGGCCTGACCCGGACGTTCGGGCAGGTGCGGGCCGTCGACGGCGTGTCGTTCACCGTGCCGCCGGGGCTGCTCACCGGCTTCGTCGGGGGGAACGGCGCCGGCAAGACGACGACGATGCGCATGATCATGGGCGTGCTGGCGCCGACGAGCGGCGAGGTGCTCTGGGGCGGCCGGCCGATCAGCGCGGGCGACCGGCGCACGTTCGGCTACATGCCGGAGGAGCGCGGCCTCTACCCCAAGCAGCCGGTGCTTGACCAGCTCGTCTACCTCGGGCGGCTCCGTGGCCTGTCGACGGCCGCGGCGCGGGCCTCGGTCACCGAGCACCTCGAGCGGCTCGGGCTCACCGACCGGGCCAAGGACCACGTCGAGAAGCTGTCGCTCGGCAACCAGCAGCGGGTGCAGATCATCGCCGCGCTCATGGGCCAGCCGCAGGCCCTCGTCCTCGACGAGCCGTTCAGCGGCCTCGACCCGGTGGCCGTCGACAACATGGCCGACCTCCTGCGTGAGCACACGGCCCGCGGCGTGCCGGTGCTCTTCTCCAGCCACCAGCTCGACCTCGTCGAGCGGCTCTGCGAGCGGCTCGTCGTGCTCTCCCGCGGTCGCGTCGTCGCGAACGGTAGCCCCGACGAGCTGCGCTCGCGCTCGGTGGTGCGTCACCGCATCGTCCTGTCGGGCGACGCCGGCTGGGTGCGCGGCGTCCCCGGAGTCCACGCCGTCGACGTGGAGGGGTCGAGCGCGCTCGTCGAGGTCGTCGAGCCCGGCGCCGAGCGGGCCCTGCTCGCCGAGGCGGTCCGGCGCGGCGACGTCCACGAGTTCGCGCCCCAGCGTCCGTCGCTGGCCCAGATCTACCGCGAGGTGACGGCATGACGACGACCCGCAACCAGCCCGACGGGCTCGACCACCCGACGCACGAACGCGTCGGCGACTCCGAACCGGGCCACCTGTCCCACGAGGGCGTCGGCCGCGCCTGGACGGTCGTCGCGATGCGCGAGGTCGTCGTGCGGCTCACCAACCGCGCCTTCCTCGTCTCCACGGCGCTGACCCTGGTCTTCCTCGCCGGCTACGGCGCCTTCGCCGCCTGGCAGTCCGGCCGCACGACGACGTGGACCGTCGCCGTCAGCACGACCGACGCGTCGGCCGCGGGCCCGCTCGTGGCCGCCACGGGCCGGGCCGCGCACGCCACCGACGACACGGCCGTCGTCACGACGAAGCCGGTGACCAGCGCGTCGGCGGCCCGGGCGGCCGTGACCGACGGTGACGCCGACGTGTGGCTGCACCGCACCGACACCGGCTGGACCGTGACGTCCGCCGACGACGTCCCGACGGGGCTGCGCACCGCGCTCGAGCAGGCCGTGCGCACCGACGCCCTCGAGCGCAACGCCGCCGCGGCCGGCACGACCCTGACGGCGCTGCAGCAGGGTTCGACCCTCGCGCTCGACCGGTTCTCCGGCGGCGGCATCGACACGGGCTTCGTCAAGGCCGTCACGTTCGCCTTCGCGCTGCTCTTCTTCATGTCGGCGATGATGTTCGGCCAGCAGATCGCGGCCAGCGTCGTCGAGGAGAAGCAGTCGCGCCTCGTCGAGATCATCGCCACGGCGATCCCGGTGCGCCAGCTGCTCGCCGGCAAGGTCGTCGGCAACGCCGCCATCGCCCTCGGTCAGGTCGTGCTCATCGCCGGGGTGGGGCTCGTCATGGTGTCGTTCACCGACTTCTCGGCCCTGCTGCCGACGCTGTCGACGGCGGTCGTGTGGTTCGTCCTCTTCTTCGCCGTCGGGTTCTTCGCCCTGGCCTGCCTGTTCGCCGTGGCCGGGGCGCTGGCCTCGCGCACCGAGGACCTGCAGAGCACGACCGCCCCGATGACGACGATCCTCATGCTCGTCTACGTCGTCAGCTTCGGCCTGAGCGGCACGGCCCTCACCGTCGCCTCGTACGTGCCGGTGGCCTCGGTCGTGACGATGCCGGCGCGGATCCTGTCCGGCGACGCGTCATGGTGGGAGGCGGTCCTGTCGCTGCTCGTCATGGTCGTGTTCTCGGCCGTCACCGTCGTCGTCGGCGAGCGCATCTACCGTCGGTCGCTGCTGCAGACGCGAGGCCGCGTGTCGTGGCGGCAGGCGCTGCGCACGGCCGACTGACGCCACGGCCCGGACGCGTCCGGGTGGAGGTATCCGGTCGCGCTCGAGCGCGATGCGACACGTCGACTCCCGGGGATGGCGGACGGGCCGAGGTGCTTCGTCGCGGGTCGCCGCGACGCGATACCTCTACTCCCGGAGGAGCGGCCGACCGACGCGGCCGTGCGACGCGCGTCCTTACTTGCAGCCGACCTGCACCTGCGAAGTCCTTGCCGAGTGCAGACCGACTGCGGGTGCCGGCCGCGGCCGCCGGCGCCTACCGTGGAGGGGACGCCGGATGCGTGGTGCGTGGCTCGGATCGCTCCCCTGGGCCGCGCCGAACGGGCCTCGACCGCGATTGGTCGGGGCCCGTTGTCATGCCCGGACGCCTGCGGGCCGTTCCCCCTCGACCGTGACGTGCCGGTAGGGCGAGCACCAGAGCCACAGCGCCGACGCCGCGAGGCCCACGACGCCGACCCCGATCGCGACGCGGTTGCCGAACGACGCTGCGAGCCAGCCACCGAGCGGGGCCGCGACGGCGATGGTGCCCCAGTTGAACGAGCGGATCGTCGCGTTCATCCGGCCGCGGAGCCGGTCGGGCGTCACGAGGTTGCGGT
The DNA here is from genome assembly GCF_034724055.1 of Intrasporangium zincisolvens. Classification (NCBI taxonomy): domain Bacteria; kingdom Bacillati; phylum Actinomycetota; class Actinomycetes; order Micrococcales; family Intrasporangiaceae; genus Intrasporangium; species Intrasporangium zincisolvens. Next base: position 942,263 of record NZ_JAWIIL010000001.1, on the reverse strand, counting down.
AGCTCATCTCGAGCGGGCCCTTGACCCCCATGGCGAGCCCGAAGAGGGCGTTGGCCACGAGCGGCCAGACGATGGCGGCCGGGCCGGGCCGCGCCAGCAGGAGCAGGGCGTACGCGACGGGGTTGGCCCACTCCGTCGCCTGGACGACCCGGCCGGTGCCGAAGCGAACGCCGAGCCGGGGCGCGAGCCCCGCCCCGACGACGCCCGTGACGCCGGTCGCGGCGAGGACCAGCCCGATGCCGAGCGCGTCGAGGTGCAGCTCGGTCGTGGCGAAGTACACGAGGACCGTGGTGACGATGCCGTTGGCGAAGAACCAGAGGTGCAGCGACACGGCGTAGGGCCCGAGCGTCGCGTGCCGGTAGACCCAGGCCGCCCCCTCGCGCAGCTCGGTCCACAGGTGTCGCGGTCGCTCGTCCGCGGCCGGCTCCGGGCGTCGCTCCTCGACGCGCAGCGTGGCGAGGACGACCGCCGATACGGCGTAGGAGGCCGCGTCGACGAGCACGGCGACCGGCGCCGACAGCAGCCGCACCAGCGCCCCGCCGACGAGCGGGCCCAGGGACTGCGTCGCCGAGTAGGTCTGGGCGAGGCGGGCGTTCGCCGTGGGCAGCCACGCCGGCTCGACGATCGTCGGCAGCAGCGACAGGTGCGCCGCGCTGAAGAACATCGACGCGGAGCCGACGACGAAGACGAGCACCGCGAGGACCGGCACGGTCAGGTGCCCGGTGAGCGCGAGGAACCCGACGGCGCCGAGCACCGCCGCGCACAGCACGTCGGCACCGATGAGCAGCGGGCGGCGGCGCACCCGGTCCACGACGACACCGGCGAGGAGGCCGAAGAGCAGGTAGGGCAGCCACTGCGCCGACCGCACGACGCCGAGGGCCACCTGGTCGGCATGGAGCGTCTCGATGAGGAGCAGCTGCAGGGCGAGCGCCGAGACGAACGTGCCGAGGTTGGACACCGCGTCGGCGAACCAGTAGCGGGCGAACGTCGCGTGGCGCCGGGTCGCACCGGCAGCACTGCCGTGCCCGAGCGGTTCGCCGACCTCCACGACGGCCCCTTCCCCTGGTGCCCGGCCCGGCGTCGTCCGACACCGCGGCCGGGCACCAACCTAGGGGGCGCACCGTCGCGTCGCGTCAGGCGGTGGCCGGTGTGCGCGCCGGCACCGGCTGCGGCGCCGGCGGGCCGACGTAGCGGGCCGCGGGCCGGATGATCTTCGGGTCGCGGGCCTGCTCGAGGACGTTCGCGGTCCAGCCGACGGCGCGGGCCACGCAGAAGGTCGGCGTGAACATGCTCGGCTCGAGCCCGGCCAGGCGCATGACGACGCCGGCGTAGTACTCGACGTTGGCGTAGAGCGGGCGGTCCGGCTTGAGCTCGGCCAGGACCCGCTCGATCGTCGCCTCGACGCCGATCGCGAAGTCCACGAGCGGGTCGTCCCACCGGCGAGCGACGCCCTTGAGCATCTCCGACCGGGGGTCGTGCGTGCGGTAGACGGCGTGGCCGAAGCCCATGATGCGGGCGCCGCTGCCGACCTGCTCGCGCACCCACGGCTCGGCGCGGTCGGGCGTGCCGATCTCCTCGAGGGCCTCGAGCGCACGGCTCGGGGCGCCGCCGTGCCGGGGCCCCGCGAAGGAGCCGATGGCCCCGACGAGGCAGGCCGCGAGGTCCGAGCCGGTGCTCGCGATGACCCGGGCGGTGAAGGTCGAGGCGTTGAAGCCGTGGTCCATCGTCGCCACGAGGTACTGCTCGACGGCGCGGGCGTCGCGCTCGGTGGGCAGTGAGCCGGTCACCATCCGCAGGTAGTCGGTGGCATGGTCGAGGTCGGGGTCGGCAGGCACCGGGTCGAGCCCGTGCCGGAGGCGGTGCGACGCCGCGAGGATCGTCGGGGTGACCGCCACGGCGGCCATGGCCGAGGCGAGCCGCTCGTCCTCGCCGGCGTCGTAGAGCAGGCGCTGGCCGGTGATGCCGCCCCACGCCGACAGCGCGGTGCGCAGCACCTGGAGCGAGTCAGTGGTCGTGGCGCAGATCGCGGGCAGCAGGTCGGCGAGTGCCGGCGGCAGGACGCGCAGGCGGCCGGCCTCGGAGCGCAGGGCGTCGAGCTCGGCGGCGGAGGGCAGGTGGCCGTGGAAGAGCAGGTGCCAGGCCTCCTCGAAGCCGACGGCCTCGGCCAGCTCGACGGCCGAGTACTGCCGGTAGTGGAAGAAGCCTTCGTCGCCGCGGACGTCGCCGATCTCGGTGTCGGTGACGACGACCTTGGACAGGCCGGGCGGCACGATGACGAAACCGGCGGGGGTCGGCGCAGGCGACGCGGCGGGTATCGGGGCTGAGGCGTGGGTGGACATGGCGTGCTCCTCTCGGGTTCACTCGTCACCCTCAGCCATGTTGATCAACATCGTCAATGTTGATCTGGTCAACGTTGATCGGGTCAACACCGACCGAGCCAGCCACCCCCGAGGAGGAGCCGTGACGGCATCGCGCAGCCCGTGGATCACGACGACCGAGGCCGCCCAGCGCCTCGGCGTCAAGCGCGCGACGCTCTACGCCTACGTCAGCCGCGGGCTGCTGCGCAGCGAGCGGCGGCCCGGCCAGCAGGAGAGCCTCTTCGACCGCGCGCAGGTGGAGGCCATGGCCTCGGCCACGCGCGCCGTCGGCACGCCCCATTCGGTGCTGAGGTTCCGCACCGTGGCCACCGCCGTGAGCAGCCAGGTCGAGGGTGAGCTGCGCTACCGGGGCGTGCCGCTCGACGACGCCGTCGACGTCGGGTCGGTAGAGCGCGTCACCGGCCTGATCCTGGGTTCCCTTGCACCCCAGCACTTCTCGGACGCTGACGTAACGCTGCCGCGGATGCCACGACTCATCGAGGCGACGCGGCCGGCAGCGCGCGCGCTCGTCCACCTCCCGCTCGAGCGCCGCGTGCCGGTCGCCGTGCAGCTGCTCGCGGCGTCCGACCCGTTCGCCGGCGACACCGACCCCGAGCGGGTCCGCGCGGCTGCACCCGGGGTCGTTGCGGGTGCCGTCGCGCTCGCCGGCGGTACCCGTGTCCGGGCCGGCTCGACGCTCGACCCCCTAGCCGACCTCACGCTCGCCGCGCTCGGCGGCGGCCCGGCGCCCCACGCGTCCGAGGTCGTCGGCGTCCTGCTCGTCACGCTCCTCGACCACGGCCTCACCGCCTCTACCGTGGCGGCCCGGGTGGCCGCCTCGACCCGAGCCGGCCTGCACGACTGCCTCGTCGCCGCCTACGCAGCGATGGCGGGCCCGTTGCACGGGGCCGCTCCCGTCGCCGCACACGCCCTCCTCGCCGACGCGTCCGGCACGTCCGGCGCGTCGGGCACGCCCGACGCGTCCGATGCCGTGGCGCGGGCGCTGCGCACCCACGGCGTCGTGCCCGGGTTCGGGCACTTCCTCTACCCCGACGGTGACCCGAGGGCCGAGGTCGTGCTCGAGCGCGTCCGCCGGCTGCCGGGCGCGGAGCCCGTCGTCGAGCGGGTCGAGGCGCTGGCGGCGGTCGTCGTCGAGCGCACCGGTGCCCTGCCGAACATCGACCTCGCGAGTGCCGCGGCCCTGCACGCCCTCGGGCTGCCGGCCGCCGCGGGCGAGGTGCTCTTCCAGGTGGCCCGCTCGTTCGGCGTCGCGGCGCACGTCGTCGAGGAGTACGCGGAGGAGCCCCTGCGCTGGCGCGGCCGCGACCCCTCCGCCTGAGAGGTCAGGGTCGTTGGTCGAAGACGTGGCGGCGGACCCACGCGTGCATCGCCACGGCTGCGGCGGCCCCGGCGTTGATCGAGCGCGTCGAGCCGAACTGCTCGATGTGCAGCACCACCTCGCACGCCGCCCGCATCGGCTCGCTGAGGCCGGGCCCCTCCTGGCCGAAGACGAGGACGCAGCCTCGGGGCAGGTCGTAGGTCTCGAGCGGCAGCGAGCCGGGCAGGTTGTCGACCCCGACGAGCACGAGGCCGGCCTCGCGCGCCCACGTGGCGAGCGCCTCGGCGTCGGCGTGGTGGTGCTCGTGCTGGTAGCGGTCGGTGACCATCGCGCCGCGCCGGTTCCAGCGCCGGCGGCCGACGATGTGGAACGCCCGGGCGCCCATGGCGTTGGCGGTGCGGATGACGGAGCCGATGTTGAAGTCGTGGCCCCAGTTCTCGACGGCGACGTGGAAGTCGTGCCGACGGGTGTCGAGGTCGGCGACGATCGCGTCGTGGCGCCAGTACCGGTAGGCGTCGACGACGTTGCGGCGGTCACCGTGCGCGAGCAGCTCGGGGTCCCAGTGCGCCCCCTCGGGCCAGGCGCCCTCCCACGGGCCGACACCGACCTCGACACCGACCTCGACACCGCCCTCGGCACCGACCTCGGCACCGACGGCGGCAGCCGGCGAGGCGGTGGGTTCGCGGGGGTCGTGGGGCACCGGCCGAGTCTACGAGCGGGCGCATCGGAGCACCGACCCGCACCGACCCGCACCGACCCGCACCGAGCCGCATCGGCCCGCGCCTGCACGCGCACAGGACGGGCACAGCGCGGATTGAGGAGATCCGGATCGCACCGCCTACCCTTGGGCGCATGCACGCACTCGCCGCCGCCTCCGCCCTCGGCCCGAAGTGGATGGACCCGACGTACCTGCTCCAGCAGTACGGGAGCGCGTTCTTCGTCATCGCGCTCGTCATCGTCTTCGTCGAGTGCGGGCTGCTCTTCCCGATCCTGCCCGGCGACTCGCTCCTCTTCGCGGTCGGCCTCTTCATCGCCACCGGCCAGGTCGACATCAACCTGTTCGTCGCGATCGCGGCCCTCACCGGCGCGGCCTTCCTCGGCAACGTCGTCGGCTACGAGATCGGACGCGGCGTCGGCCGGCCGCTCTACAAACGACAGGGCCGCTTCATCAACACCGCGAACTTCGACAAGACCAACGTGTTCTTCGACAAGTACGGCAACCGCGCCCTCGTCCTGGGCCGGTTCGTGCCGATCGTGCGCACCTTCATCACCGTCGTCGCGGGCGTCGGCCGGATGCACCGCCGGCGCTTCTTCGGCTGGAGCGCCATCGGCGCCGTCGCCTGGGTCGTCAGCCTGACCCTCCTCGGCTACTTCCTCGGCCAGGTCTTCCCGGGCCTGACGAAGAACATCGAGTACGCGGTCCTGCTCATCGTGCTCGTGTCGGTCATCCCGATGGCCATCGAGATCGTCAAGCACCGCCGCGAGGCCCGTGAGGTCGTCACGGAGATCGGCGACGCCGCGAACGAGTCGGGCGCCTCCCCCAGCGAGTCCCGCGACCGCCTCCGCTGACCCGTCCGCGGACCCGTCCGGTGGCCGGGCCCGGCCGCCGCTGACTCGTCGACGCCCTCGGCCGTCGGCCGCGGTTGCGTCGAACCCGGCACACCACCGCGCCCTCCGGAGCAGACTGGTCGGTACAGGGGTGGACGGAGGCCGACATGGACACCGACGACACCGACGACGCCGACACGACGCGCGGGGCCGCTCCCGCAGGGGCCGATGGGGTGGACGCGGGGCTGGACGCCCTCGGCGGGACCGGCGAGACCGACCTGTCGAGCCTCTACCGGGCCAGCGTCCGCGGCTGGGTCGACCGAGTCGCCGTGCTCGGCCCCGACGACTGGGACCGCCCGACGCCGTGCTCGGCCTGGACGGTCCGGGACCTCGTCAACCACGTGACGGGCGAGGACCTCTGGACGGTCCCGCTCATGGAGGGCGCGACGATCGAGGAGGTCGGCAGCCGCTATGACGGTGACGTCCTCGGCGCCGACCCCGTCGCCGCCGCCACGCACGCCGCGTCGGAGGCCCAGGACGTCGTGGGCGCGACGCTGCCGAGCGCCGGGACGGTGCACCTGTCCTACGGCACCGAGTCGATGGACGAGTACGTGCGTCAGCTGCTCGCCGACCACGTCGTGCACGGCTGGGACCTCGCCGCGGCGACGGGTGGCGACACCACTCTCGACGTGTGGCTCGTGACCGCCGTCGCCACGTGGTTCGACGAGCGCGAGGAGCTCTACCGGTCGGTCGGCGCGGTGGGCGCGCGCCGGACGATGTCCGGCGTCCCGGGTGCCGACCTGCTCGCGCGCTTCGGGCGCGACGCCGCGTGGGGGCCGGTGCACGCCGCCTTCGCCGCGTTCGTCGCGGCGTTCGGTCGCGGCGACGTCGACGCGATCATGGCGCTCATGACGCCGGACTGCGTCTTCGAGGCCACCGGCCCGGCCCCCGACGGGACGCGCCACGAGGGGGCCGACGCCGTGCGGACCGTGTGGGAGGACCTGTTCAGCGGCACGCGCGACCCCCGTTTCACCGAGGAGGAGTCCTTCGTCGCCGGCGACCGCGGGGTGCTGCGCTGGCGCTTCGACTGGGTCGAGGAGGACGGCTCCCCCGGGCACGTGCGGGGGGTCGACGTCGTGCGGCTGCGCGACGGGAAGGTCAGCGAGAAGCTGTCCTACGTCAAGGGCTGACGCGCGCGGTCAGGACCCCGGAGCGTCGGTCGGGCGTCGCGACGCGTCCGCTCAGGCGTCGGGGCGCGTCCGGTCGACGCTCGGGTCGGGCGCCGTGACGTCGGCGGGGGCGTCGGCCTGCGGGAGGCCACCGGGCTGGGTCGAGGGCCCGGCGACGGCGCCGGGCTGCGTGGACCCGCCGACGGCCGGCGCGCCCGGGCCACCGGGGGCCGAGCCGAAGGTGCCGGGGGCCTGGTCGCCGAAGGAGACGTTCGGAACCGCGGCCTCGGCGGCCGGGGTCTCGAAGTACTCGGCACGCTTGACCCCGGCCAGGTTCGCGACGATGTTCGAGGGCACCGACTCGACCTTGGTGTTGAGGTCGCGGACCAGGGCGTTGTAGTAGCGGCGCGAGGAGGCGATGCGATCCTCGGTGCTCGACAGCTCCTGCTGGAGCGAGAGGAAGTTCTGGTTCGCCTTGAGGTCGGGGTAGGCCTCGGCGACGGCGATGAGGCGCCCGAGCGCCTGGCTCAGCGCACCCTCGGCCTGCGCGGCCTCGGCCGGCGACGGCGAGCCGGACATCGCGGCCGACCGGGCCCGCATGACCTCCTCGAGGGTGCCGCGCTCGTGGGCGGCGTAGCCCTTGACCGTCTCCACGAGGTTGGGGATGAGGTCGTGCCGACGCTTGAGCTCGACGTCGATCTGGCGCCAGCCCTCCTCGACGCGGTTGCGCAGGCGGATCAGGCCGTTGTAGCTGACGACGCCCCAGATGCCGAGGAGCACGACGAGCGCGAGCAGGATCCAGACGATGATCATGAGGTTCTCCACTGAGCGTGAGGCGTGAGGGCGTCAGGGCGTGACGGTCCGTGGCACCGATCCTAGACCGGTGGGTCCCGCCGGTCGGCGCGTCGGGAGAGGTCCGGCCGGGCGGCACCGGTGCTGCGACGCGGTGCGCGCCGGACGCGTTCCACCGGCCCGACGCGTCCCACCGCGCTGGTGTCGGCGGGCGTCCGTACGCTGCCGTCATGGACGACGCTCGCCTCGCCCTCGACTTCACCGCCGAGCTGTGGCGGTGGGAGGCGCAGACGGGCTGGTTCTTCGTCACGGTGCCGCCCGAGGCCTCCGAGCTCGTCCGCGAGCGGCCGCGGCCACCGCGCGGGTTCGGGTCGGTGCGGGTGCGCGTCACCGTCGGCGGGTCGAGCTGGTCGACGTCGATCTTCCCCGACGCGTCCCGCGGCGCCTACGTGCTGCCGATGAAGCAGGCGGTGCGCCGGGCCGAGGGCCTCGGTGAGGGCGACCCGGCCGACGTGCACCTCGAGGTGCTCGAGTGAGCCCGGACGCCGGTCGCGTCGGCGCCGCCGCCGGGCAGGCTCGGGCGCCCGCGGCCAACCGGGTGACGCCGCTCGGCGAGGTCGTCGCGGCGCCCGGGCGCGGGTCGTGGACGGGCAACCGGGGCCGGCTGCACGACGGCGCCGGCACGCGTCAGGTGCGCCGCCACCACGTCGGCCGCGCGTGGATCACGTGCGTGCTCGAGTTCCGCGACCGCCGCGTCGACCAGTGGCATCCCGGCCACTACACGCCGCTCTTCTTCCTCGACGAGGCCGTGGCGCTCGCCGCCGGGCACCGGCCGTGCGCCGAGTGCCGACGGGCCGACTACGTGCGGTTCCGCGACCTCGTCGCGGCCGGGCTCGGGGCCGAGCGTCTCGCGGCGCCCGAGCTCGACCGGCTCCTGCACGAGGAGCGTTGGGACTCCCGGCACCGCACCCGGCGGTTGCACGCCGCGGCCTGGGCGGACCTGCCCGACGGCGCGTTCGTCCTGCTCGACGCGGGCCCGGCGCGCGTCGCCGGTGACGCCCTCGTGCCGTGGCGCGCCGACAACTCCTACGCGTCGGCCGAGTCGTTCGTGACGCGCCCGTCGCGCGGTACGGCGACCGTCCTCACCCCGCCCTCGAGCCTCGATGCGCTGCGGCGCGGGTACCCCGTGCAGGTGGGGGCGCCCGCGCCGCCGGGTGCGTGACGCGTCAGTCGCGGCGGGTCGGGTCCGTCGGGACCGTCAGTCGACGGCCATCTCGCCGAGGGCCGACCACTCGGTGCCCGGCACCGAGACGTTGACGATGTCGGGCGTGCGGGCGAGGTAGCCCCGCAGCGTCGCGGTGGCCGTGCGGAAGTGCGCGCTCTGAACGTGGGCCGCGCCGGCGTCGTCGTCGCGGAAGGCCTCGACGAGCACGTAGACGGTCGGGTCGTCGAGGCTGCGCGACCAGTCGAACCACAGGCAGCCGTCCTCGGCCCGGGTGGCCTCGGTGAACTCCCGCGACAGGTCGGGCCAGGCGTCGGCGTGCTCGGGCTTCACGGGGAACTTCGCGGTGATGAAGATCAACGTCTCTCCTCGGTCGGTGGCGCGACGCCAGACGTGGGATGTGCTGCGGCTCAGGCGAGCCCGAGGTCCTCGAGGGTGTAGACGAACCGGTACTCGACGCCGGCCTCGTCGGTGATGCGCTCGCCGGCGCCGGTGGCGCGGTCGGCGATCGTCGCGACGGCCACGGGGTTGCCGCCGTCCTCACGCACCGCCTTGACGGCCTCGAGCGGCGAGGCGCCGGTGGTCGTGGTGTCCTCGACGACGAGCACGTCGCGGCCCTTCACCGAGGGGCCCTCGATGCGCTGCTGGAGGCCGTGGGCCTTGCCCGCCTTGCGCACGACGAACGCGTCGAGCCGCTCGCCCGCGGCGGACGCGGCGTGCAGCATCGAGGTGGCGACCGGGTCGGCGCCGAGCGTCAGGCCGCCGACCGCGTCGAAGGAGAGGTCCTTGACGAGGTCGCGCATGACGACGCCGACGAGCGGGGCGGCCTCGCCGTCGAGGGAGATGCGGCGCAGGTCGACGTAGTAGTCGGCCTCCTTGCCCGAGGACAGCGTGACGCGTCCGTGGACGATGGCCTTGTCCTTGATGATCTCGAGGAGTCGGGCGCGGGCGGTGGCGATGTCGGGCGTCTCGGTCACGCCCTCGATGGTAGGGCCCGCCGCAGGAGGCCGGCGCCGGGGCTCAGTCGCCGCGGCGGCTCGGCAGCTTGGTGCTGCGCAGCTGGCCACGCACCAGCGGTCGCGGCAGCACGCGCAGCAGCGTCGACACAGCCTTGTACTGCAGGCCGGGCACCGACACGACGCGGCCCCGGGCGACGTCGTCGAGGCAGTCGGCGACGAGCCGGTGCGCGTCGAGCCACATGAACTTCGGCCCGGGGCTGGAGATGCCGGCGCGCTGCTGGAACTCGGTCGAGGTGAAGCCGGGGCACAGCGCCGTGGCCGTCACTCCGGTGCCGGCGAGGTCGCCCGCAAGCCCCTCGGTGAAGACGGTGACCCACGACTTGGCCGCCGAGTACGTGCCCGAGGCGAGCCAGCCGGCCACCGACGACACGTTGACGACGGCGCCGTGGCGGCGCTCGACCATGGCCCGCGCGCCCGCGTGCGACAGCACGAGCACGGCCCGCGTCAGCACGTCGAACATCCGCTCCTCGTCGGCGAGGTCGTTGCGCAGGAACCGGCCGCGCAGGCCGTAGCCGGCGTTGTTGACGAGCAGGTCGACCGGCCGGTCCGGGTCGGACAGGCGGTCGGCGACGCGCTGGAGAGCCTCGCGGTCGGACAGGTCGGCGGTGAGCACCTCGACGTCCGCTCCCCCGCGCCGCAGCACGCCCGCGAGCTCCTCGAGCCGGGCCGTGTCCCGGGCCACGAGGACGAGGTCGTGACCGCGTCCGGCGAGCTGGACCGCGAACTCCCGCCCGATGCCGGCACTCGCACCTGTGACGAGGGCAGTGGGACGCGTCGGACGCGTCGAAGGCGTCGAAGGCGTCGAGGGCCTCGAGGGCCTCGAGGGCGTCGGGCTGGACGCGTCGGCGGCTGTGGGCTCCGTCATGCGGCACACCCTAGGCACCACGCGACTGCCTTGTCCCTCTAGGGTGTCCGACCATGCGAGTCGCCACGTGGAACGTCAACTCCATCCGCTCCCGCATCGACCGGGTGGAGGCGTGGCTGGAGCGCACCGGCGTCGACGTGCTCGCGATCCAGGAGACGAAGGCCCGCGAGGACCAGTTCCCGTTCGAGCGGTTCGCGGCCCTGGGGTACGAGGTAGCCCACCACGGCCTCAACCAGTGGAACGGCGTCGCCATCGTCTCCCGCGTCGGCCTCGACGACGTCACGGTCGGCTTCGACGGCATGCCCGGCTGGGGTGAACCGGTGGCTCCGGAGGCCCGCGCCATCGGCGCCACGTGCGGCGGCGTGCGCATCTGGTCGCTCTACATCCCCAACGGCCGCTCGCTCGACGACCCGCACCTGACGTACAAGCTCGACTGGCTCGGCGCGCTCGCGCAGGCCGGACGCGGGTGGCTCGCGACCGACCCCGAGGCGCAGATCGCCCTGCTCGGCGACTGGAACATCGCCCCGACGGACGCCGACGTGTGGAGCGTCGAGTACTACGCCGACAAGACCCACACCTCCCCCGGCGAGCGCGCTGCCTTCCAGGGGGTCGTCGACGCCGGGTTCGCCGACGTCGTGCGCCCGCACACGTCCGAGCCGGGGACCTTCACGTACTGGGACTACACGCAGCTGCGCTTCCCCAAGCGCCAGGGCATGCGGATCGACTTCGCGCTGTGCTCGCCGGCCCTGGCCCGACGCGTCGTCGGCGCCGCCATCGACCGCGAGGAGCGCAAGGGCAAGGGCGCCTCCGACCACGCCCCGGTCGTCTTCGAGGTCGAGGGGGTGGACGCGTGAGGCGCCACGACCGCCGGGGCATCGTCACGCCCGACGGCGCCGTGCTGTCGGTGCACACCCACGCCCACCCGGACCTGGCCCCCGACGCCCCGACGCTCGTGCTCGCCCACGGCTGGGCCGTCAACCACGAGAGCTGGCTGCCGGTCGTCGAGGAGCTCGCCGACGAGCCGGTCCGCGTCGTGCTGTGGGACCAGCGCGGGCACGGCCGCTCGACGATCGGGCTGCGCCGCGCGGAGATGGGCTCCCTGTCGGTCGAGCACACCGGCCGCGACCTCGACACCGTGCTGCGCACCGTCGTGCCGGCGGCCTCGCCCGTCGTGCTGGCCGGGCACTCGATGGGCGGCATGACGGTCATGGCCCTGGCCGAGCAGCGCCCCGACCTCTTCGGCACCCGGGTCCGTGCGGCCCTGCTCGTCGCGACGGCATCCTCCGGCGTCGCGCTCGGCGAGCGGACCGGCGAGGCAGCCGTCATGCGGATGGCGGCGCGGGGTCTTCCCCTCCCGCCCGGCGGCAACGGACGCATCCGCGCGCTCGTCGGTGGCCTCTTCGGCGAGAACCCTGACCCTGCTGCGGTCGAGACCGCCCGGGCCCAGGTCGCGGCGACGAAGCTCGCGACGTTCGGGGCCTTCTACGGCGCGCTGCTCACAGCCGACCAGAGCGCCGGTTTCCTCGGCCTCGAGCGCGTCCGCGTCGGCATCGTCGCCGGCCGCCTCGACCCGCTCATGCCCGTGGCGCGGGCGCACGCCCTGCGCGTCGCCCTGCCGCACGCCACCTTCACCGAGCTGCCGCACGCCGGCCACATGCTGCCCTGGGAGGCGACCGACGTCGTCGCCGACGAGGTCCGCGACCTGCTCGCGGAGATGCGCGCGCGTCGCGCGTCCGCCTGACCCACCCGCCGTCGCGTCGGCGCGGCCCGACGCGTCAGCGCGGCCCGTCGCGTCGGCGCGGCCCGACGCGTCAGGCGGAGGCGCGTCGGGGCCCGGAGTGGATGTGCACGTGCAGGTGCCTGGAGTCCTGGTAGTCGCCGACGTTGGTCAGCACCGCGGCCGCCCCGTGCGCGTCCGTGACGTCGCGGGCCGCCGACTGCACGGCCTGCAGCAGGGCACGCAGGTCGGCTTCGTCGGCGGCCGAGGCGGTGACGAGGGAGCCGATGTGACGCTTCGGCACCGCCACGAGGTGCACCTGCCAGAACGGACGCGTGTGGTGGAAGACGAGGACCCGGTCGTCCTCGTGGACGACGTCGAGGCGGCTCGGGTCGGCGATCGCGACGTCGCAGTAGAAGTCGGTTCCGGAGTACTCGATGGCGCTGCTCACGCCGCCGATCCTGCCGCCTTCCCGGGGTTAGTGGGACGCACCGGCGTGGGAGGCTGTCGGCCATGGAACGCGTCTCCGGCATCGGCGGGATCTTCCTGAGGGCGTCCGACCCGGAGGCCCTGACCGCCTGGTACCGCGACGGACTCGGGCTCGAGCTCGACGAGCACGGCGTCTGGTTGCAGGAGCCCGGCCCCACCGTCTTCGCGACGTTCGAGCGCGAGAGCGACTACTTCGGCTCCTCGCAGCAGCGGGTCATGCTCAACTTCCGGGTGGCCGACCTCGACGCGATGCTCGCCCAGCTGCGCTCGCAGGGAGCCGACGTCGCCGAGGAGACCGAGGAGATGGACGGCGTCGGCCGGTTCGGGTGGGTGACCGACCCCGAGGGCAACCGTGTCGAGCTCTGGCAGCCCTCCTGACCCTGCGTCCGCACCGCCCATGGCCGCCCGCGTCGCCGGCGCCCTGCATGGCCTTGTGGTTATTTAACTGACTGGCTAAATTGCTGGCATGGATGCGGTGCTGCACGCGCTGGCCGACGGTAACCGCCGCACGGTCCTCGGGATCCTGCGCGACCACCCGGCCACGGCCGGCGAGCTGGCCCAGGCCCTGCCCATCAGCCAACCGGGCGTCTCGCGTCACCTGCGGGTGCTGCGCGAGGCGGGCCTCGTCGACGTCCGCCAGGACGCACAGCGTCGGATCTACAGCCTCCGACCGCAGGCGCTCGTCGAGGTCGACGAGTGGCTCGAGGGCTATCGGGCGCTGTGGCAGAACCGCATCGACGCACTGCACACGGAGATCGCCAGGGGAAAGAGGGCACGACGTTGAGGATCATCGGGGCGCTGCAGCAGACGGGGGTCGACCAGGGCTCGGTGCGGGTCGAGGACGTCTTCGACACCGCGATCGAGGACCTGTGGGAGGCCTGCACCGACCCTGAGCGCCTCGCCCGGTGGATCGCCGACGTGTCGGGCGACCTCCGCGTCGGCGGCGCGTTCCGCGCGCGGTTCACGAGCGGGTGGGAGGGCACCGGACGCGTCGAGGTGTGCGAGCCCCCGCGGCGTCTCGTCGTGTGGACGACCGAGGAGGGAGAGTCGCAGGAGCACGCCATCGAGGCGACCCTGAGACCCGACGGCGACCGGACAAGGCTCGTCGTCGAGGAGCGTGGTCTGCCCGCCGGCGAGCTCGCCGCGTACGGGGCCGGCTGGCAGGTGCATCTCGAGGACCTCGCCGCCTCGTTGGCCGGGAACGACCGCTGCGACATGAGCGCACGCTGGCGCGAGCTCTTCCCGACCTACGAGCAGCTGGCGGCCGGCTGACGCCCACGCGCACGGACGGCGTACGGGCGGCGTTCGGGCGGCATGCGGACGACGTACGGATGACGCGCGGTCGACGCCCAGCAGGTTCACAGGATCCGCGGACACGACGGCTGACGGCGAGGAGACTGGAGAGGCCGCGACGAGGGGGTGGCGCGGCCGGCTCGGGGACCAACCAGTGAACCAGGAAGGTGGTTCCTCATGAAGCGAACACGGATCGCGATCACCCTCGGTGCGGCGCTCGCGCTGCTGACGCCGGCCGCGGCATCGGCGGCCAGCGGGCCGTTGGCCGGCACGTGGGCCTCGGTGGACACCGACGGCAGCAGCCAGACCCTCTCCATCACGGGCACGGGCAACCGCGTCTACGCGATGGTCTACGCCGACGACGTCGCCACCAGTGCGTGCGGCGGCGCACCCGCCAAGGTCACCGGGCCCGGCTTCACGACCGGCGACGGTGTCGTCCTGGTCGGCGCCCTGACCTGCATGCCGGGCGGCAACCACATCACCGGACGGATCGCCATCTCCTACGTGTACGACGGCGCGTCCGACACCCTCACCGACGACTTCGGGATCCTGTGGCACCGGACGAGCTGACGCCCGGCGGGCCCTAGGGCCGCAGACGCTTCTGCAGGACCACCTCCGACTCGACCGGGACGAAGCCGAGCTCGCGGTTGATGGCGTGCATCCAGACGTTCTGGTTGTCGCTGCTCGTGCGCACCCGTAGCCCGGCCCGACGCTCGCGAGCAGCGCGCAACGAGGCCACCTTGACGGCACGGCCGAGTCCGTGGCCGCGGTGCGACCCGAGCACGAGCGTGCCCACGACCTGCGCCGCGCGGGGCGAGTCTGCCGCCGGCAGCAGCAGACAGGTCCAGGCCGCCACGGTGCCGTCACCGTCGAGGGCCACCGCCTCGACGGCCGTGCGGCCCTGCACCGTCCACAGCGCGATCTCCTCCGCGTACTCCTCCTCCGACACCGGCGTCGGCTCCCAGGCGAGGTCGCCGTTCGGGGCCTCGGCGTCGACGAGACCCTTGACGACGCCGACCTCACGGCGCAACGACTCGGGGACGCCGTCGACGTGCGTCGAGACCGTGTAGCCCTGCAGTGCAACGGATTCGGACATATGGGCCGAGTCGAGGTCGAGCTCAACGACCGTCTCGTCGGTGGCCCGGGCGTACCCGAGCCCTGCGGCGAAGCCCTCCACGAGGCTGTCCACGGCGGCCGGCGTCGGGAGGTAGGCGCTCGCGACGAAGCGCTCCACGGCATCAGGGCTCGCGACCTCCGCAGCCCGTGCGAGCTGCGACCCGAGGCCGCGACGCTGGTGGTCCGGGTGGACGTACACGTCGACCCACGTCGTGTCGGGGGTGTCGTCGGCCGTGGCGGAACTCGCGAAGCCGAGCAGCGCGTCACCGTCGAAGGCGCCGACGAGGGACGTGCGCCAGCCGCCGGGCGTCTGCCACGCCGCGATCCGCGCCTTCGCGCCGAGCGGCACCCAGCCGCGGCGAACGGCCTGCAGTGCCGCGCACTCGACGTCGTACGCCTGCGTGAGCGCGGCGTCGTCGGTCAGGTCCAGGGGTCGAAGGTCCACCCGGCGAACCTAGCCGAGTCGACCCCGCCCGGGTCCGTCAGGCCGGGCGGCAGTGCGGCAGCTGGAGGCCGCGAGCCTGCCGGTCGAGCTCGGTGACCGAGCGACCCAGCTGGTCGAGCTGTCGAGCGAAGCTCGCCATGGCGCCGGCGTTCAGCTGCGCGTCGGCGTCGGTGAGGATGCGATCCGTCCGGCGGACGGCCGTGACGAGCCGGTGGTGCCGGTTCAGGAGGCGCGGCGGGGGGTCGACGCCGTCGAGCACGTCGGCCAGGTCCTCGAACGAGGCGGCGCTGGCGCGGAGCGCCGAGTGGATGCTCGTCCGGGACGCGTCCGCGGGCGTCATCAGCACCACGCCGATCCCGGCGCAGTACGCGTCGACCAGCCGCCGGTACGCCCCGGCGGGAGAGGTGTCGAACGGCGTCGGGATCGGCGTGGGCTGCCGCCCACGCGAGTGGGCGGGCGCCGGGGCGGACCGGACGGCCATCGGCCCGGTGTCGGGAGCGACGACGACACCGACGCCGAGGACGAGGAAGGCCACACCGGCGACGGCAAGCACCCCGTGCAGGGCACCAGGACGCGGGCGCGCCCCGGGGACCGGCGCCGAGGTCCCGCGGGCGGACACGGATCGGACCACGGCGGCCAGGATGCCGGCGGCGCCTAGGAGGATCGCGAGGAGGGCGAGGACGTCTCTCATCGTCGCGCCTCGCCACTCGGGGCACGGACTCTCACTGGTTCTGCCACAGGACCCACCCCCTGCCGGCGACCCGTCAGCGGATCGTGTCGCGCCCGCCGCCCGGCCCCTCGGGCCGGCCCCCTCCCACACCGGCGTGACGCACCGGGCGCTACGGGCACTCTTCGACGGTAGGAGGATTCGCGCGGCGCGACATCCGTGGAACCACGGGGTTGCCCGACGCCGCCCACCGTTGCGGACCCCCGGGGGCAGGTGATCTCCACCCGAACGTCCGGGATGCCCGGGACGCGCCGTCGACCCGGCCGCCGACTTGCGCAACTCCGGGTACCCCCGAGCGCCGCGGGTGCCATGATCCGAGCGTGGAAGTAGGCCGAGACTTCCAGGGTCGAACCGAGCAGCTGGCGGCTCTCGACCTCGCCCTCCGGTCGGCCGATCAGGGTCGCTCGCAGGTCGTGCTCGTCACCGGCGAGGCGGGTGTCGGCAAGTCACGCCTCGTCGAGCACTGGCTCGGCCGGGCCCGCCCGCGGTCGCTCCTGCGGGTCAGGGTCGACCCGGACGACCGGCGTGTCGACCTCGCCACCGTCGAGCAGCTGCTCGACGACTCGTCGCCCAGCCCCTCAACCCATTCGTCGACCCGTTCCTCGGCCCGTTCGTCGACCCGTTCCTCGACGCCTTCCTCGACGCCTTCCTCGACGCCTTCCTCGACGCCTTCCTCGACGCCTTCCTCGAGCGAGGACGGTGGCCGACGGGGACTGTTCGACGTCGGGCTCGCCCTCCTCGCGGCCTTCGAGAACACGCAGGGCGTGAGCCGGGCGGGCGTCGTCTTCCTCGACGACCTGCACTGGGCCGACGCGGCCTCGCTCACCGCCATCGGCTTCGCGGCCCGCCGCCTCCGGCACGACCGGGTCCTCGTCGTGTGCACGGCGCGCGACCACGAGCTACCGGCCTCGGCGGCCGGCGTGACCCGGCTGGCCACCGACCCGACCGGCGCCCACCTCGAGGTGGACGGGCTGACGGTCGAGCAGACCGGCGACCTCGCCCTGGCGGTCACGGGCCGAAGGCTGGACCCCGTGAGCCTCCGCGCCCTGCACGAGGCGACCCGGGGCAACCCGCTGTGGATCCGGTCGGTGGCCGAGCAGGTGTCGGCGCACGGCATCTCGCCCGGGACCGGTCTGCCGACCTCACCGACGCTCGCCGCGGCGCTCGACGAGCAGGTGCAGCGCTGCCCGGTCCCCGCTCGCCGACTCCTCGAGGGCCTCGCGGTGCTCGCCGGTGAGCAGCCGGTCGCCAGGGTCGCCGCGCTCACCGGCGTCGAGGACGTCTGGGGCGCGCTCGACGGTGCGGTGTCCTCGGGGCTCGTCGCGTGCACCGGGGCGCCGCCGCTCGTGACCGTGGCCTACACCCACCCCGTCATGGCTCCCGCCATCGAGGAGTCGCTCCCCTTCGGACGCCGGCACGAGCTGCACCGCGCGGCGGCGGCCACCGCGACCTCACCCGGCGAGGAGCTGCGCCACCTCGTCGCCTGCGCGGCCGGGCCCGACCCCGACCTGGCCGGGCGCGTCCGCGACCACGGCCGCACGCTCGCCGCCGGCGGTGCCCTGCTCGAGGCGTCGGGCTGGATCCACCACGCCGCTGCCCTGACGCAGGAGCCGTCCGAGCGCGACGCGCTGCTGCTCGAGGCGTCCCACACCGCGCTGGCCGGCGGCTTCCAGGGACCCGCCCTCGCCCTGCTCGAGGAGGGGGCGCGCCCGTCCAGCGGCTACCGCGCCCTCCTGACGGCCTCGCTCGCCTGGCTGCGCGGCGACCTCGAGCAGGCCCGGGAGGGGGCTCGTGTCGCCGTCGAGAGCGAGGACGCGCGGGCCCGGGCCGGGGCCGCCCTGCTCATGGCGCAGCTCGAGCTCGTCGGCGAGAACGCCGTCGAGGCCGCGCGATGGGCGGCGCTCGCCACCCGGCGCGGCGGGCTCCTCGATCGGGAGGCGGCCCGGGCCGCGTGGGGCGCGGGCCTGCTGCTGCAGGGTGATGCGGAGGCCACGCTCCGGCTGTTCGGCCCCCCGACCGGCCCACCCGAGCCGCACCGGATCACCCAGGAGGCGATCCGCGGCCTGGCCCTGACCCACCTGGACCGCCCGGCCGAGGCGCGCACCGCCCTGGCGGCCGCCGCCGCCGCGGCCCGCCGACACAACCTCTACTACCTCTCGACCGTCACCCTGGCCAACTTCGGCATGCTCGAGAACCGGTGCGGCAACTGGGCCGACGCCACGCTGCACCTGGACCGGGCCCTCGCCAACGCCGAGATGCTCGAGGAGAACTGGGCCCTGGCGGTGATCCACGCGCTGGCCTCGTTCGCGCCGGCGATGCGGGGAGAGATCGACGCGGCCCGGGACCGGCTGGAGCGCGCTGTGGCGGCGGGGCCCCACGGCGGGAGGTCGGGAGAAGTCTACGCCCACGTCGCCGCGGTCCAGGTGCACCACGCCGCCGGCGACGACGCGTCGGTCCTCGACGCGGGCGCCTGGCTCGCACGACGACCGCCGACGTCCGGGACCTGGTTGCCCGGGGCGTTCCAGTGGGTCGCCCGCTACGTCGAGGCGTTGACGCGAGCGGGTGACCTCGGGCGCGCCGGTGACCTGTGCGACACGCTGGAGGCGATCGCGATGCGGACGGGCCGCCGCTCGAGCCTGGCGGAGGCGCGGCACGCCCGCGGGGTCGTCGCCGCGGCCGCCGGACGTGGCGACGAGGCCGCGGCCGACCTCGCCCTCGCCGCCGAGGTCTACGCGGAGTGCGGCATGCGACTCGACGCCGCGATCGCGTCGCTCCGGGCGGGCACCCTGCACCGGGCGCGAGTTGACTCGGCACAGGCGGCCCCGAGGCTCACGCGGGCGGTGGCCGCCCTCGAGCAGCTCGGCGCGGACGCCTACCTGCCCGAGGCGAGGGCCGAGCTCGACGCGTGCACCCCGGCCCACGTCGAACGTCGGGCTCGTCCCGGCGCGGGTTCCGGCCGGCCCCACGGACCTCGCGAGTCCCTGACGTCGCAGGAGTCGGTCGTCGCGCGGCTCGTCGCCGCCGGGCTGAGCAACCGCGAGGTGGCGGCCGAGATGCTCCTGTCCGTGCGCACCGTCGAGTTCCACCTCGCGAGCATCTACCGCAAGCTGGGACTCCGCTCCCGCACCCAGCTCGTCGCCCACCAGCTCAGGGCGAGGCAGCCCGAGGGCTGAGGTCGGGAGGCGAGGCGGAGGACCGCGCTCAGAGACCCACGGGACGCGGGTCGGCCGCGGTCGCCGACCTGGTGCTGGTGTGCGTCGTGCCGAGGGTCGCCGCGACGAGGGCCGCGATGCCGGCGGCGATCGCTCCCCCGAGGAACACCGTCTGCACCTGCACGACCCCCGCCGCGAGGAGGGCCTGGGTGTCGAGCGGGTCGGGCAGGCGGCGCACCGCCTCGTAGTACCGCGCCAGGCCGATCGAGGTGAGCAGGGCGAGCCCGACGACCATGCCGACCATCCGGGCCACGACGACGAGCGAGCTCGCGACGCCGTGGGCGTCGGACGGCGCGTCGGCGAGAGCGGCGTCGTTGACGGGCGCCAGCGCCAGACCGACACCGAGGCCGACGACGACGAGCACGAGCGTCGTCGGCACCGGGTCGACGACCGACGCGAGCGTCCACCGCGACATGAGCGCGAGACCTGCGGCCGCGAGCGCCAGCCCGACGGCCGCGACGGCGCCGTCGCCGAGCCGGCGCAGCGACCACCCGCCGAGGAGCGCCCCGACCGGCACGGCGAGGAGGAAGCGGACGAGCACGAGGGCGGCGCCGGTCTCGTCGTACTCGTCGGTGAGGCGTGCGAGGAGCGGCACGTCGACGACGACCGCGACGAGTGCCGCCCCGACGAGCAGGCTGACGAGGTAGGCCCGCAGCCCGCGCGAGCCGACGACGCCGCGGGGCACGAGCGGGTTGCGCGCGACGCGGTGCCACACCGCGAGCAGCGCGAGGGCCAGGGCGCCGACCGGCAGGAGGCGGTAGCCGAGCGGACCGACGACCTCCTTCTCGGGGTCGGACGAGGCGAAGGTCAGCACAAGGCTGCCGAGGGCGACGGCGACGAGCACGGCCCCGACGAGGTCGGCGCGGCGCAGCACTGGCCACCACCGCGGCGCCGTGAGGACCCCCGTCACGAGGAGGAGCCCGAGCCCGGTGACCCCGATCGGCGTCAGCACCTTCGACGTGCCGGCGAACGACACGAACGGCAGCCCGAGCTGCACGTCGGTGACGAGTGACTCGGGGGCCGCGAGCGCCAGCCCGAGCGTCGCGAGGCCGAGCGCCGCGGCGATCGCGGCCACGACGGTGACGACGCGTCCGCCGGCCCCCCGACGCGTGTGGCTGGCGGGCGGCGCAGACGTCGGGCTGCCCCGCCCCAGCAGGCGGAGCACGACCCACAGCACCAGCCCAGCGGCGACGTTGGCCCAGAAGATCGCCCGCCACCCCTGCCACGTCAGGATCACGGCGCCGAGCACCGGCCCGAGCACCGAGCCGAGCTCCTGCACCGCGCCGACGACGCCGAGCGGGGTGCCGCGCCGGTCTGCGGGCCAGAGGTCGGCGACGAGGGCGAGGGTGGCCGGCACGAGGCCGCCACCACCGATGCCCTGCAGGACGCGGCCGGTGACGAGCACCGGCATCTCGGTGGCGAGGGCCGTGACGGCCGAGCCGACGACGAAGACGACGAGGCAGGCCAGCAGGATGCGGCGCCGGTCGAGCAGGTCGGACAGGCGCCCGATGAGGGGCAGCACCGCGACGTAGCCGAGCAGGAACCCCGAGATGATCGGGGTGGCCCGCTGCAGCGCGTCGATGCCGATGCCGACGCCCGCCATCATGTCGGTCAGCGCGAGGACGACGACGTAGGTGTCGGCGGCCGCGAGCGCGACCGCGGTCGACGCGACGGCCAGCAGCGCGAGCCGGTGGCGGGGCGGCGAGGCTGGCACGGGCACCTCTCCGGGAGCGATGGGAGCGGTCAGGGCTTGGTGATGGTGACGGGCTGGCCGTACTTGTCGAGCGCGAGCGTGTACGTCGAGCTCGTGCCCGCGCCGAAGAACGGCCCGGTGAGCGTGACGGCGCGCAGCTCCTGGGCGTCGGTGAGCCCGTAGGACACCTGGTAGCTGCCGGTGCGGTCGCCGATCTGGAAGAGGTCGACCACGGCCGCGCCGGGCAGCGTGCCGCTGACGGTCGTCAGCACGTCGGCGCCCTGGCGCACCTGCTTGCCGACGGTCGGGTTCTGGGTCTTGGTCAGCAGCGTCGTCAGGCCCTGGTCGGTGGAGAAGAGCGTGGCCGGGTCCGGCAGGCCGAACGCCTTGGGGTCGATCTTGTTCGTGCCCGGCACGAGCGGCAGCTTGGCGTACACCTCGCCGTCGACCGAGGTGATCTCGGCGTCGGCCTGGATCCCCTTGAGCGCCACCTTGAAGGTGCCCTTGAACGCCGGCGGGTGGGCGCCCCAGCCGTCGGCCGACACGATGCCGCTCGCCCCGTCGGGCAGTCCCGAGCTGGTGAGCGCCAGGTGCACCGACTTCGCGGCGTCGACCTTGGTCTTCGCCGCGGCGAGCCGCTGGGCCGGGGACAGCGACGTCTCGGCGGGGCCGGGGCTGTCGCCGCTCGAGCACGACGCGGCGGTGACGACGCAGAGGGCCGACAGCACAGCGGCGGCGATCCTTCGGGTGGCGAGCATGCGCGTCAGGCTAACGGGTCGAGATCACGGGACTCGGCACATCTCGGCGCATCTCGGCGCAACTCGGCGCCACGACGCGGAAGCGGGTATGGCTAGGGTCGATGGACCCCGACGGCGGGACCTGCCCGTCGTCCAGACGAAGGAGCACACCATGGCCCTCCTGGGAGTCGTCCTCCTGCTGCTCGGGATCGGCGCCGGCGCCACCGCGTTCGTCGCCGCCCGGTCGACCGCCGCGACCCTCACCGTCACCGCCTTCGGCTTCTCGCGCAACGCCTCGGCCCTCGAGCTCGTCGCGTACGGCGCGATCGCCCTCCTGCTCTTCGCCCTCGGGTGGGCGCTGCTGGCCAGGTCGGCCCGCCGTCGCTCGCGCGCGAAGCGCGAGGAGCGTGACGCCGCGCGTCTCGCCGAGGTGCAGGACCAGGCCGAGTCGGACCGCCGGGAGCACGAGCGTCGCTTCGAGGAGGCCGGCCTGCGCGACGACGACCTCCGCCGCCGTGAGGACCAGCTGGCCGCCCGGCACGAGGGCCTCGACACGCGCGAGTCCGAGCTCGAGCGTCGCGAGGCCGAGTGGCGCGAGCGCGAGGGTCCCTCGCGCGCCGACGTCGTGACCGGTCGCGCCGAGGGCAACGTCGCCGACGGCACGGCCCGTTGGGCCGACGAGTCCGGTTCCGGCGCCTCGGCCGGCTCGGTGCCGCGCCCGCCGGAGACCCGCACCGGCCGACGCGTCCCGACCCGGGGCGAAGGCACGGGTGAGTACCCGGACGAGACCGGCGAGCCCACCGGCGAGTCCACCGGCGAGCACACCCGCGAGCACACCGGCGAGAAGGTCGCGGACCCGTACGACGCTCCCGGCGAGCCGACGACCGAGATGCCGGCGACCGAGCGAGGCACCCGCGCGTGAGGGAGCACGCCGCCTACGTCTTCGACCTCGACGGCGTCGTCCGCGACTTCACCGCGGGCGACGCCGACCCGATGATCGAGGCGGCGCTCGGGCTGCCCGGCGGCGCGGTGGCGGCAACGGCGTTCCGGCCCGACCTGATCATCCCCACGATCACCGGGCAGCGGTCCTTCGACGAGTGGTACGGCTCGATCTGCGTGGCCCTCGAGGAGGTCGTGCCCGAGCCGGACCGCGTCCGCGAGCACATGCAGGCCTGGCGCGCCCACCGCGGGTCGCCGGTGCCCGAGTCGGTCGAGCGGCTCGAGACCCTCCGCGCCGGCGGGCACCGCACCTACCTGTTCACCAACGGCACCGACCTCGTGCCACGCGAGCTGGAGATGCTGGGCCTCGCCCACCTCTTCGACGGCGTCGTCAACAGCGCCGAGCTCGGGGTGGCCAAGCCCGACCCCGACGCGTTCGCCGCCGCCCACGCCGTGCTGGAGCGCGACCTCGGCCGGCAGCTGCCGCCCGGCGACGTGTGGTTCACCGACGACCGGAGCGACAACGTCGACGCGGCCCGCGAGTTCGGTTGGGAGGCCGAGCTGTTCACGCTCCAGCACTAGCCGCGGCCGGCGCGGTGGGCGTGGCCCCCGCCGGAAGGCTGATGACGGCGCGCACCCCCGGCCCGGCGTCCTCGAGCCGCACGTCGCCACCCCACCGCCGCACGAGGGCCCGGGTGATGGCCAGGCCGAGGCCCGTGCCACCGCTGTCGCGGTCACGGGCCTCGTCGAGCCGGGTGAAGCGGTCGAAGACGCGCTCACGGTCGGCGTCGGGGATGCCGTGGCCGTCGTCGGTGACGGCGACCTCGACCCGGTGGCCGACGACCGACGCGTCGAGGGTCACCGTGGTCCGGGCGTGGCGTACCGCGTTGTCGACGAGGTTGGTCAGCGCCCGCGTCAGGTCGCCCATGGCGACCCGGGCCTCGACGGGACGGCCGCCGAGCCCCGCCCGGGCCCGCACGGGCACGCGCGCGGACCCGTAGCGCGCCGCGACGTCACGCACCAGGGCGGTGACGTCGACCGTCGACACCGGCCGCGCGGAGGCGGTCGACGGGGTCGCGCCGTCGTCGGCGCGGGCGAGCAGGAGCAGGTCGTCGACGAGCACGGCGAGCCGCTCGACGTCGGGCAGCACGTCGGCCGGAAGGTCTCCGCCCTCCCCCAACCGCTGCGCCACCTCGAGCTGCGTGCGCATGCTCGCGAGGGGGCTGCGCAGCTCGTGGGCGGCGTCGGCGACGAACGCCCGCTGCCTGCGCCGGGCCGTCGCGATGCGGTCGAGCATCGCGTTGAGCGTCGTCGCGAGCGCGCTGACCTCGTCGTCGCTCGGCGGCACGGGCAGCCGCTCCCCCTCCGACGACGCGTCGTCGATGCGTTCGGCCCCGCGACGCAGCGCCTCGACCGGCGCAAGCGCAGCGCCGATGACGCGCCAGGCGATGACGGCGAGCGCCGCGAGCAGGAGCGGGAAGATCGCGAGGAGCAGCAGCCGCACGGTCCGCGCGCTCTGCTCGATGTCGGCCGTCGGGGCCGCGGCGACGACGGTGTAGGCGTGTCCCTGGGCGGTCGCCGGTCCCGCTGCCACGGCGGCGACCTGCAGCTGACCGGCGAGTCCCGAGCGGCTGCCCGGCACGACGACCGACTCGCCGGCCAGGGCTCGCCGCCGCTCGTCATCGGTGACGAGCGCAGTGAGCCGGTCGGCGGTCACCGAGCCGCTGACGACCCGACCCTGCGCGTCGAGCACCTGCAGCACCTGCGCGCCCGACACCGGCACGGGGTCGGGCACGCGTCCGGCGTCGACGAGCAGGGCGACCTGCTCGGCGCTCGCCCGCGCCGCCGACTCGACCGACCGCGACAGCGACCCGGCGAGCACGACGTAGAGCACGACCCCACCGATGACGAGCGCACCGGCCACGCCGACGAGCCCGACGAGCATGAGGCGCCCGCGCAGCCCGAGCCGGGCGAACCGTCCCTTCAACCGGTGCGGCCCGGGGTCGGGGCGGGCCTCGCTCACCGGGCCATCCGGTACCCGGCGCCGCGCACGGTCTCGATGCGTTCCCGGCCGAGCTTGCGCCGCAGGTAGCCGACGTAGACCTCGACGACGTTGGGGTCCTCGATCCCGCCCCAGACGCGGTCGAGCAGCTCCTCCTTGGGCACGACGGCGGCGTCGGCCCGCATGAGGTGCTCGAGCAGGAGGAACTCCCTCGGTGCCAGGGCCACCTCGGCGCCCTCGACCTCGACGCGTCGGGTGGCGGGGTCGAGGGTCACCCCGGCGCGGCGCAGCAGCACCGGTCGTGGGGCGGGGTCACGCCGCAGCAGCGCGCGCAGCCGGGCGACGAGGACGACGAAGGAGAACGGCTTGGTCAGGTAGTCGTCGGCGCCGTAGTCGAGGCCGTCCGCCTCGTCGTACTCGCCGTCCTTGGCGGTGAGGAGCAGGACGGGCACCCAGTTCTCCTCCTCGCGCAGGGTTCGCACCACGGTGTAGCCCGACATCCCGGGCAGCATGATGTCGAGGACGACGACGTCGTAGCCGCCGAACCGGGCCGCCTCGAGCCCCGCGACGCCGTCGGCGACGTGGTCGACGACGAACCCCTCCGCGCCGAGGCCGCGCACGAGCGCCGACGCCATCCGCGCCTCGTCCTCGACCAGCAGCACCCGCACACGGCCACCCTGCCACGCCCGACGCGTCGGGCACGGCCGAGCGGGCGACCCCACGCCGGAAGGGTTCTCAGCCGGTTCTCAGCCCGGGCGTCGCACGATGGCTCCATGAGCATCTTCACCGAACACCCTGCCGCGCGCTGGGGTCTGCCCGCGGCGGCCGTCGGCGTCATCGGCGTCGCGGCCCTGACGATCAACCAGACGGCCTCCGCCGACGCCGGACTGCCGCCCCGCACGGCGATGCAGCTGCTCGCCGACGTGCGGTCCTCCGACGTGTCGAGCCTGTCCGGCACGGTCGTGCAGACCTCCGACCTCGGCATCCCGTCGCTGCCCGGCCTCACAGGAGGCGGCCCGGCCGGTGGGGGCGCGGCCGGTGCCGGCGGGGCGGCGGGCAGCTCGCTCGCCTCGCTCGTCTCGGGCACGCACACGTGGCGCATCTGGGTCGACGGCCCGACGCGTCAGCGCCTGGCCCTCGTCGGCACGAGCGGCGAGTCCGACGTCATCCGCAACGGGTCCGACCTCTGGCTCTGGTCGAGCGCCGACAAGACGGCCGTCCACCACACCCTCGGCTCGAGTGACGCCAAGCGCGCCCTGCCACACCCCAGCGCGAGCCTGCCGGCCGGCGTCCCGAGGACCCCGGACGAGGCGGCCACCACGGCCCTCGCCGTCATGGGCAAGGACACGACGGTGACGACCTCCGGCACGGCGTCGGTGGCGGGACGCTCGGCCTACGAGCTCGTCCTGACCCCCAAGGACAAGGCCACCCGCATCGCGTCGGTGCGCATCGCCATCGACGCGGAGAAGCACGTGCCGCTGCGCGTGCAGGTCTACTCCACGAAGCTGTCCAACCCCGCGTTCGAGGTGGGCTTCACGGCCGTCGACTTCTCGAAGCCCGAGGCCCGGCAGTTCACCTTCACCCCGCCCGCCGGCACCACGGTGACCCAGTCCGACGCGCTCGCCACCAAGGGCGCGTCCGGCACCAACCCGGCGCCGTCCAAGGAGCAGATGGCCGCTGCGGCGAAGGCCGCCGGTGCGACGCGGGTCGTCGGCTCCGGGTGGAGCACCGTCGTCGTCGCGACGATGCCCACCGGCTCGGGTTCGGGCACGAGTTCGGGCCCCGGTGCCGCGTCGAGCACCGCGAAGCAGCTCGAGACGGTCCTCAAGGCGCTGCCGGCGGTGTCTGGGACGTGGGGCTCGGGCCACGTCCTCGAGGGCACGCTGTTCTCGGCCGTCGTCACCGACGACGGACGCGTGGCGGTCGGTGCCGTCGGGCCCGACGCCCTGTTCGCTGCCCTGGCGGCGAAGTGACCGACGCCCTGACGACGGCCCTCCCGGCTCGCGACCGCGACCTCGCGATCGCGAGCCGGGGGCTGACCAAGCGGTTCAAGGGCCGGGCGGCCGTCGACGGCATCGACGTCCAGGTGCCGCGCGGCTCGGTGTACGGCTTCCTCGGGCCCAACGGCTCCGGCAAGACAACGACGATCCGGATGCTGCTCGGGCTCATCCGTCCGACGTCCGGCACGAGCAGCCTGCTGGGACAGCCGGTTCCGGGGTCTGCCCAGCTCGTGCTGCCTCGAGTCGGCGCGCTCGTCGAGGGGCCGGCGTTCCACCCGTACCTGTCCGGCCGGGCCAACCTGCGTCGGCTCGACGCCGCGGACCTGACCGCCGACCCGCGGACCACGCGCTCCCGCGTCGATGCCGCGCTCGACCGGGTGGGGCTGCTCGCCGCGGCCGACAAGCGCTACCGCGCCTACTCGCTCGGCATGCGCCAGCGCCTCGCCATCGCCGCGGCCCTGCTCGTCCCGCGCGAGCTGCTCGTGCTCGACGAGCCGACCAACGGCCTCGACCCGCAGGGCACCCGGGAGGTGCGCCACCTCGTGTCCTCCCTCGCGTCCGACGGCACGACCGTCTTCGTCTCGAGCCACCTGCTCTCGGAGGTGGAGCAGATGTGCACGCACCTCGGCGTCATGAGCGAGGGTCGCCTCGTCGCCCAGGGCTCGTCCTCCCAGGTGCGCGGCGGCGCGGCCCCGGTGGCCCGCGTCGTCACCGAGCAGCCCGAGGAGGCCGCGCGGATCATGACCGAGCTCGGCGTGCGGTCGGTCGAGCCGGCGGCCGGTGGCGTGCGAGGCACCCCCGACGGCGTCGCGCCCGAGAAGATCGTCGCCGCGCTCGTGCAGGGCGGCGTCGGTGTCAAGGAGTTCACCGTGACGAGCCCGAGCCTCGAGGACCTCTTCGTCGCACTCACCGGGGAGGGTTTCGATGTCAGTGGCTGAGTCCGTCACCCCGCCGTCGCCGTCGGCAGCGCCTTCACCGACGCGTCGTGCGGCGTCGCTGTCGACGCTCCTGTCGACCCGGCTGCTGTGGTCCGAGCTGGGGCTCATCGGCGGCCGGCGCCGCAACCAGATGGGCCTGCTCGTCCTCGCCGCCGTGCCGGTGCTCATGGCCGTGGCCGTGCGGATCTCCACGCCGCGGGCCGGCCGGGGCCCGGACTTCCTGTCCTCGATCACCTCGAACGGGCTCTTCGTGCCGCTCGCGGCTCTCGGCGTCGAGATGGGCCTGTTCCTGCCGCTCGCCATCGCGATGCTCGCCGGCGACTCGGTGGCCGGCGAGGCCAACCTCGGCACACTGCGCTACCTGCTCACCGTGCCGGTCGGGCGCACGCGGCTGCTCGCCGTCAAGTACGCCTCGCTCGTCATCGGTGCGCTCTGGGGCGTCGCCGTCGTCACGGTGGCCGGGGCACTCGTCGGGATCGCCCTCTTCGGCACCGGGCCGATGACGACCCTGTCGGGCACCCAGATCGGCTTCGGCGAGGCGCTCTGGCGCGTCGTCCTCGTGGGGCTCTACGTCGCGGCGGGGCTCGCGGCCCTCGGCGCGGTCGGCCTGTTCATCTCGACCCTGACCGAGCAGCCGCTCGCCGCGACCGTCGCGCTCATGATCTTCACGATCCTGTCGTGGATCGCCGACTCGGTGCCGCAGATCTCGTGGCTGCACCCGTGGCTGCTCGTCGACCAGTGGGGCGCGTTCGGCGACCTGCTGCGCGACCCGCCCTTCTGGGACAACGTCGCCCGCGGTCTCTGGGTCGACCTCGCCTACGCCGTCGTCTTCTGGCTCCTCGCCTGGTCCCGGTTCTCCGGCAAGGACGTCACGAGCTGACGCAACCGCGTCCCACCCACCCCACCGCTCCCCCTTCCCCATCGAGTGAGCACGCCGTCCCATCAGCCCCACCCACCCCTCCACTCCCCATCGAGTGAGCACTGCGCCTCACGCGTCACACCAGACGTGTGACGCGTGAGGTTGCCTGCTCACTCAACAGGGGAGAGGGATGGGCGCCTCGGGTGGTGCTCGGCGTCAGTAGACGCGTCCGGTGAACGTGTCGACGATGCAGTCCTCGCAGCCCCGGCCTTCGCCGACGACCGTGCCGGCACCGCCGACGAGGTCGGGCTTCGTCGACGACACGACCGACCACGTGCCCGAGGTCCGGGGCGCGCCGTGGAAGTTCGTGACGGCGTCGTAGTGGATGACGACGTCACCGTTGGCGCAGTGCACGGCCTTCTCGCCGCTGAACTGCACCTTCGAGGGCGACACCTGGTTGGCGACGTTGGACAGGTTCGAGACCGTCGTGCAGTCCGACCACGGTCCGTCCGCGGCGACGATCGGGCTCGGGTCGGTCACGAACGAGGTGACCACCGTGAACGACGTCTTCGGCGGGAGGGCGGCACCCGTGGCGGGCGACGCGGCGACGAGGCCGGAGGCGGTGAGCAGCAGCGCCACCCCTGTCCCGGTTGCGAACTTCGTGTGCATCTGTGCACCTCTTGCTTTCCGAGGGTTTCGGCGATTCGCCCTCGTAGCAAGAGTTTCCGCGCCATGGCCCGTGCGTATCGGGGTTTTCCCCGGACTCGCGGGACAGAACGTACGGGCCCGCCGACGCGGCGGCGTCGGCGGGCCCGGATCGGGTAGAGCGGTGACGGGTCAGGACAGGACGAGCTGGTCCCCGGAGGCGTCGAGGTCGACGGTCACGGTCTGGCCGTCGTGCACCTCGCCGGCGAGGATGCGCCGGGCCAGCCGGTCGCCGATCTCCCGCTGGACGAGCCGACGCAGCGGCCGGGCGCCATAGGCCGGGTCGTAGCCTCGCTCGGACAGCCAGCGCCGCGCGGCGTCGGTGACCTCGAGCGCGATGCGCCGGTCGCCGAGGCGTGCCGCGAAGGCCCGCACCTGCAGGTCGACGATGTGGGCGAGGTCGTCCTGGCTCAGCGCGTCGAAGACGACGACCTCGTCGAGCCGGTTGAGGAACTCGGGCTTGAACGCCGTGCGCACGACCGCCATGACCTCGTCGCGCTTCTGCTCCGGGGAGAGCATCGGGTCGACGAGGTACTGCGAGCCGAGGTTGCTCGTCAGCACGAGGATGACGTTGCGGAAGTCGACGGTGCGGCCCTGGCCGTCGGTGAGGCGGCCGTCGTCGAGCACCTGGAGCAGGATGTCGAAGGTCTCGGGGTGGGCCTTCTCGACCTCGTCGAGCAGGACGACGGAGTACGGCCGGCGCCGCACGGCCTCGGTCAGCTGGCCGCCCTCCTCGTAGCCGACGTAGCCGGGCGGCGCGCCGATGAGGCGGGCCACCGCGTGCCGCTCGGAGTACTCCGACATGTCGATGCGCACCATGGCGCGCTCGTCGTCGAAGAGGAAGTCGGCGAGGCTCTTGGCCAGCTCGGTCTTGCCGACGCCGGTGGGGCCGAGGAAGAGGAAGCTGCCGGTGGGCCGGTCGGGGTCGGACACGCCGGCGCGGGTGCGGCGGACGGCGTCGGACACGGCGCGCACGGCCTCGGCCTGGCCGATGAGGCGTGCCCCGAGGTGCTGCTCCATGTGCAGGAGCTTCTCCGACTCACCCTCGAGCAGGCGCCCGGCGGGGATACCCGTCCAGGCCGAGATGACGTCGGCGATGTCGTCGGCGCCGACCTCCTCCTTGACCATCGGCGCCTCGTCCGACGCCGTGGCCGTGGCCTCGCGCTCCTGCGCCTCGGCGAGCTGCTTCTCGAGCGTCGGGATGTCGCCGTAGAGGATCTTCGACGCCGCGCCGAGGTCGCCCTCGCGCTGGAGCCGGTCGGCCTGGGTGCGCAGGTCCTCGACGCGGGCCTTGAGGTCGCCGACGGCGTTGAGGCCGGACTTCTCGGCCTCCCACCGGGCGTTGAGCGCGGCGAGCTCCTCGGTGCGGTCGGCGAGGTCCTGGCGCAGCCGCGCGAGGCGGTCGCGGGACGCGGCGTCGGTCTCCTGCTCGAGGGCGAACTCCTCCATCTTGAGGCGGTCGACGGCACGGCGCAGCTCGTCGATCTCGACGGGGCTGCTGTCGATCTCCATGCGCAGCCGCGAGGCAGCCTCGTCGATGAGGTCGATCGCCTTGTCGGGCAGCTGGCGGCCGCTGATGTAGCGGTCGGACAGCGATGCGGCCGCGACGAGCGCGGAGTCGGCGATCGTCACCTTGTGGTGGGCCTCGTAGCGCTCCTTGAGGCCGCGGAGGATCGCGATGGTGTCCTCGACCGACGGCTCGCCGACGAAGACCTGCTGGAAGCGTCGCTCGAGCGCGGCGTCCTTCTCGATGTGCTGGCGGTACTCGTCGAGCGTCGTCGCGCCGACGAGGCGCAGCTCGCCGCGGGCCAGCATCGGCTTGAGCATGTTGCCGGCGTCCATGGCGCCCTCACCGCCGGCGCCCGCCCCGACGACGGTGTGGATCTCGTCGATGAACGTGACGATCTGGCCGTCGCTGCCCTGGATCTCCTCGAGGACGGCCTTGAGCCGCTCCTCGAACTCGCCGCGGTACTTCGCGCCGGCGAGCATGGCGCCGAGGTCGAGGCTGTAGAGCGTCTTGTCGCGCAGGCTCTCGGGCACGTCGCCCTCGACGATGCGCTGGGCCAGGCCCTCGACGACGGCGGTCTTGCCGACGCCCGGCTCGCCGATGAGGACGGGGTTGTTCTTCGTACGGCGGCTCAGCACCTGCACGACGCGGCGGATCTCGGCGTCGCGGCCGATGACCGGGTCGAGCTTTCCCTCGCGGGCCCGGGCCGTGAGGTCGGTTCCGTACTTCGCGAGGGCCTCGAAGGTGCCCTCGGGGTTGTCGGAGGTGACCGGGCGGCCGCCGCGCAGCTCGGGGATCGCCTTCTCGATCGCGTCCGCGTCGAGTCCGAACTGCCCGGTGCGCGCGATGGCGAGCAGGAGGTGGTCGGTGGAGACGAAGGTGTCGCCCATGGCGGTCATGTACTGCTGGGCCTGGCTCAGCAGCCGCCCCATGGCCGGGGCGAGCGGCGGCTGCTGGGTACCGCCGGTGACCTGCGGCATGGCGGCCATGGCCTTCTCGGCGGCGGTGGTGGCGGCGGCCACGGACGAGCCCCCGGCCGTGAGCAGCGCGGGGGTCGTGGTGCCGGACTGGGCTGCCAACGCGAGCAGCAGGTGTGCCGGCTCGATGTTCGGGTGGTGCTTGCCGGTCGCGGTGGTCGCGGCCTGGGCGAAGGCCTCCTGAGCCTTGTTGGTCAGCTGTAGGTCCATGCGTTCTCCTGTGACGTGCGGGGATGAAGCGGTCGGTTCACTGGGGACAACTGCGACACAGTTGAGTGTATTCCGCTCAAGTTCGTGCGCGCGTGGACCAGCCGGACGACACTCGGGTCTCCGCCTGCCGCCTCCGACCCTACGCTCGGGGCATGGACCGCGGGACCCTTGCCGACGAGCTGCGCCGAGCGCGCTTCCGAACCACCCAGATGCGACCCGGCTACGACGAGCGCGAGGTCGACGACTTCCTCGAGCGCGTCGTGGCGCGACTGCGCTCCGACGAGCCCGCCGGGGCCGTGGCGGCGTCGGTCGACGGTGCCCGCTTCACGACGACGTCGTTCCGCCGCGGCTACGACATGGTCGACGTCGACGACGCCCTCCTGCACGTCGTCGAGTCGCTGGGCGCCGCGAGCGGCGTCGCCGGGAGCGTGCCGGCTGCGGCCTCCTCGGACGCGTGGGACGGCTCCGACGCGTCGCACACGTCGGAGTCGGGCGACCTCCCGTCGGCGTTGATCGAGCCCAAGCCCGGGCTCCTCGGGCGCCTCGCCCGCGCCGTGCGCGGCGACTGAGGCGCGTCTCAGGCGTCGGGTCAGGCGCCGTCTCCGAGGTCGGGTCAGACGGGGCCGAGGTCAGGCGTCCGGGTCGGGGTCGTACCAGCCGTCGTGGGCCTGCGCGAGCTGCGTGAGCCGCTCGACCCAGACCGGGTCGTCGGGCGTGCGCACGTGGACCGCCCACTCGTGGTCCTCGGAGTCGTCCTCGCCGGCCAGCGCCTCGCGCACGACGCGCACCTGCGTCAGGCCCTCGGCCGCGAGCTGCTCGGCGACCTCCTCGGCGGCGTCGCGCTCGGGCAGCACGACGAGGTGCTCGAGCCCGTCGTGCTCGTCGTGCTCGTCGGACACATCGGACGCGTAGGGATCCACGTGCTCCACGGCGCGAGTGTACGGACGAGCCGGCGCGCGGCGTCACGCGTCAGGCGTCAGGCGTCGACGGGGTCGAGGCCCGTCTCGACGACGCGCTGGGCCAGCTCGCGCAGCTTGATGTTGCGGTTGAGCGAGGACTGGCGCAGCATCTCGAAGCCCTGGACCGAGGTGATCCGGTGCCGCTCGATGAGCACGCCGACGGCGTGGCCGATGAGGCGGTGGCTCTCGATGGCCTGGCGCAGCTGGGCCTCCTTGGTGTCGCGGTCCTGCCGCGCCGCGACCCGGTCGACGGCCTGGGCGAGCAGCTGGGCGATGAGGTCGCCGGCGATCCGCTCGTCGGCCGACACCGCGCGCGGCGCCCGGAAGCGCACCCAGACCCGCACCGGCGAGTCGGGCCCGGCCGGCTCGAAGAGGATGCCCGGCGCCGCCTCGTCGCGCGCGTCCTGCCCGCCCGGCAGTGCCCCGGTCGTGAGCACCGCCTTGGTCAGCGGGTGCAGCTCGGCGGCGGGCGTCGGCCCCTGTGGCTTGAAGTAGAGCCGCTCGGTGTCGGAGCGACCCGGAAGCTGGAGCGTCGCGATGCCGTCGAAGAGGACGCTGAAGCCCGTGACGACCGCGGACACGACCGTCTCGAGGTCCTCGGCCGAGCGCAGCTCGGAGACGAGGGCGGCGGCGCGGGCCCGGCGCTGCTCGGCCTCGTGCTGCAGGGTCGTGTCGCGCACGACGCTGACGACGAGGGCCGGGTGCGTGCCGCTCGCCGGGATGACCGACGACGTGATCGACACCTGGGCACGGCTGCCGTCGCTGCGGGCGATCGACAGCGACTCCTCGACGGTCCCGCTCGAGGCGAGGATGCGCTCGACGCGACCGGCGGCCGCCGTCGCGCCCTCGACGCTCCACGGGTGGGGCAGCTCGATGGGGCCGTTCTCGAGGCTCCAGCCGTAGGTGCGGGTGAAGGCCTCGTTGAGCGAGACGACCCGCCCACCGGGCTCGAACACGGCCAGCGGCTCGTGCAGCGAGGCGACGACGGCGCGGCGCCACGCGGCGTCGCGGGCGCGCTCTCGGGACCGGGCGAGGTTGGCGGACAGGCGAGCCCGCAGGTGACGCATCTCGAACGGCTTGGCGACGTAGTCGTCCGCGCCGCGGACGAGGCCGGTGACGCTGGCCTCGTCGCCGGCCCGCGCGGTCAGCATGACCACGGGGAGGTCGGCGAGCACGTCGTCGTCGCGCAGCGCCTGCAGCAGGCCGAGGCCGTCGAGCCGCGGCATCATGACGTCGGCGAGGACGAGGTCGGGCCGGCGTGACCGCGCCGCCTTCAGGGCCTCGACGCCGTCGCGGGCGGTGACCACCTCGTACCGGTCGGCGAGGGCCTCCGCGAGGTAGGCGCGCATGTCGCCGTTGTCCTCGGCGAGCAGCAGCAGGGGACGCTCGTCGGGCTGCGCCTCGGCGCCGTCCACCGGCGCGACGCCGGGCTCGGCCGGCAGGGCGGCCAGGATGGCGTCGTCGAGGGGCGCGTCGGCCCCGGCGTCCCAACCGTGGGCTTCGACGAGGAAGGACTCGACGGCGCGCGGCGTGATCGACGGGCTCGCCGGCTCGACACCCACGGCGGGCCGGCCCCACGGGAGGCGGACGCCGAACGTGCTGCCCATGCCCTCGACCGAGTCGACCCAGGCGTGGCCGCCCTGCAGCTCGGCGAGCTGGCGCACGAGGAAGAGGCCGATGCCGGCGCCCTCCCGGGAGCGCGCGCCGTCGGTGCGCGGCAGCTGGCGGAACCGCTCGAACACCGACGCGAGGTCGGCCGCCGGGATGCCGATCCCGGAGTCGGTGACGAGTACCTCGAAGCCGTCCTCCATCGCGTGGAGGGTCACCTCGACCCCGCCGGCGGGCGTGTACTTCAGGGCGTTGGACAGCAGGTTGAGCACGATCCGCTCGACCATGTCGCGGTCGACCCAGGCGGGACGGCCGAGGTCGGGCACGTCGGTGGCGAAGGTGAGCCCGACGCGGTGCACCGCGGGGCGGAAGCTGGCGGCGAGGCCGCGCACGAGCTCGGCGACGTCGGTCTCGACGACGTGCGGCTCGACACGTCCGGCGTCGATGCGGGTGAGGTCGAGCAGCTGGTCGACGAGGACCCTCAGCCGCTCGGCGTTGCGGCCGACGAGCTCGAGGTGGCGCCGCACGGCCGGGTCGAGGTCCGGTACGTCGAGGGCGTCCTCGACGGGACCGGCGATGAGCGTCAGCGGGGTGCGCAGCTCGTGGCTGATGTTGGTGAAGAAGGCGCTCTTGGCGGCGTCGAGCTCGGCGAGGGCCTCGACCCGTTGCCGCTCGTCGTCGAGGCGGCGCACCCCGGCGAGGGCGGCGGCCACGTGCGACGCGCACAGCTCGACGTAGGCCTGCAGCTGCTCGTCCCACGGGCGTCGCAGGTTGGCGGTGACGACGAGCGACGCGCTGGCCTCGTCGCGCCCGGGCTCGACGACCGGCACGACGTGCACGTGGTGGCTCGGGCCGCTCGCCGCGTCGGCCTCACCGCGGGCGCCCACGACGAGGTCGACCGACGCGTGGTCGTTGACGTTCTCGCGCATGATCCCGAGCGCCAGCCGCTCGACGTCCTCGAGCGTGGCGGCGCCGCCGAGGGCGGCGCCGAGCCGCGACACGATCGAGGCGCGGCGCTCGGCCAGCACCTTGCTCGTCGTCTCGGTCGAGATGTCGAGGATCCCGGCGACCTCACCCTCGGCGCCGGTGACGACGCTGTAGGACCACGTGAAGTAGGCCTCCTCGAGGAAGCCGTTGCGATCGACGACGAGCAGCTGGTCCTCGTCCCACGACGGCTGGCGCGTCGTCGTCACCTCGGTGAATCGCGGCTCGATGACGTCCCACACCTCGGGCCACACGTCGCGCACCGGCAGGCCCAGGGCCGCCGGGTGCTTCTCCTCGCCGAGCAGGACCCGGTAGGCGTCGTTGTAGAGCATGAGCAGCTCCGGACCCCAGCACACGAGGATGGGGAACCGCTGCCAGAGCGCCGCGTTGACCACGCTGACGAGCTCGGCCGGCCACGTGTCCACGGGGCCGAGCCCGGTCGCCGCCCAGTCAACGGTGGCGAACAGACGCCCGAGATCAGTCTCGGGCAGCACGAGCCTCGGCATCTGCTCCCACGTCTCGCCGGCTCCGGCAGGGTCGGGAACACCGTACGACGTCGTCGGGTCGAGCGGGTGGGACAAGAGAAGATCCTCCACCTGGGCATGGCACAGCCAGTGCCCGCGTGGCTGGAGGCCCGGCAATCCTTGCACCTCACCGGGGGCTTGCCAAACGGTGCGGTACGCGTCAGTGCTCGGGACGCCAGACGACGAGCGCCTGCGAGGCGGCCGTGCGCGGCGGGCGCTGCCCGGGCCGCATCGGGACCGCCTCGCCGCGCGGGCCGACCGCGAAGAACCGCGTGCTCGCGTGCAGGGCCGCCTGGGTGCGCTCGAGGTCGGCCGCG
Organism: Intrasporangium zincisolvens; assembly: GCF_034724055.1. Classification (NCBI taxonomy): domain Bacteria; kingdom Bacillati; phylum Actinomycetota; class Actinomycetes; order Micrococcales; family Intrasporangiaceae; genus Intrasporangium; species Intrasporangium zincisolvens. The sequence continues at coordinate 905,994 of NZ_JAWIIL010000001.1, read as the reverse complement.
AGCTCCTCGACCCTGGACTGCAGCGCGGTCACGTGGTTCTCGAGGTCGAGGATGCGCTGGATGCCGACGAGCGACACACCCTCGTGCGAGAGGCGCTGCACCTCGCGGAGCAGCTCGACGTCGCGGGTGCTGTAGCGACGCCCGCCGCCCCGGGTCCGCGACGGCGTCACGAGCCCGAGGCGGTCGTACTGGCGCAGCGTCTGCGCGTGCATCCCGGCCAGCTCGGCAGCTACGGAGATGACGAAGACGGGCGCGTCGTCGTCGTGCCCTGCGGGGCGTGCGCTCCTGCGTGCCATCCTCACCACTCCTTCCCTCGTCCTGACTCTGGGTGGGCCGCCCGGCGTCAGGCCCGGGCCCGGCGGAAGAGGTCGGCCCGGGGGTCCTGGTCGTCCTCGGCCGCGGCCATCGTCTCGATCGCGGCGCGGGCCTCGTCGGTGAGTCGCTGCGGCACGACGACCTGCACCTTGGCGAGGAGGTCGCCGGTGTGCTCGCCGCGGTGGACGCCACGGCCCTTGACGCGCAGGACGCGTCCGCTCGGTGTGCCGGCCGCGATGCGCACCTTGACCTGCCCGCCGTCGAGGGTCGGCACCGCGACGGTGGCCCCGAGTGCGGCCTCGGCGAAGGTGACGGGGAGGTCGACGGTGAGGTTGTCGCCGTCGCGCCCGAAGACCGGGTGCTTCTCGACGGTCACGGTGAGGATGAGGTCGCCGGCGGGGCCGCCGGCCTCGCCCTGGCGGCCCTTGCCGCGGAGGCGGATCTTCTGGCCGTCCTTGACACCGGCGGGGATCCGCGCGTTGATGCGGCCGAGGTCGGGCGAGCCGAGCGTCACCGTCGAGCCCTCGACGGCGTCGCGGAAGCCGATGCTCGTCGAGGCCTGAACGTCGGCGCCGGGCCGCGGGCCGGCCGTCGAGCCGTAGCCGCCGTACTGCTGGCCGAAGCCGCCGGCACCGCCCGGGCCACCCCCGCCGAACATCTGCCCGAGGATGTCCTCGAGGTTCGGCTGGCCGGCACCGGCACCGCCCCCGCCGAAGCGGACGCGGGTGCCGCCGGGACCGGCTGCACCGCCGAACGCCGAGAAGATGTCCTCGAACCCGGCGCCACCGCCGCCGGGGCCGCCCGCGGTGAAGCGGGCGCCCCCGTGCGACATGGCGCGGATCGCGTCGTACTCGCGGCGCTGCTCGGGGTCGGACAGGACCGCATAGGCCTCGCCGATCTCCTTGAAGCGCTCCTCGGCCCCGGTGTCGCCGACGTTGTGGTCGGGGTGCAGGTCGCGGGCGAGCTTGCGGTAGGCCTTCTTGATCGCGGCCGCGTCGGCATCCTGGGCGACGCCGAGGGTCGCGTAGAAGTCCTTCTCGAACCAGTCCTGGCTAGCCATGGCGCACCTGCCTCTCCTGCTGCGGCCGCACGGGGTCCCCGCCGGTCCTCACATCATCATCGATGCCGGCCGACGCGTGGGGCGTCGGCGCGGCGTGGCGCTCACGCGGGGTCGGCAACCGACACCCGGGCGGCACGGACGAGCCGGTCGCCGATGCGGTACCCCGGCTGGAGCACCTGCACCACCGTCGTGCCCGTGGCACCCTCCGGCAGCTGCGCCTCGACGTGCATGAGGGCCTCGTGCACGTTGGGGTCGAACTCCTCGCCCGCCTCGCCGAGGCGCTCGACGCCGAAGCGGCCGAGCGTCGCCTCGAGCTTGTCGGCGATGGCCGCGAACGGACCACCGGCGAGGTCGCCGGCCTGACGGGCCATGTGGATGTCGTCGAGGACCGGCAGCAGCGACTCGACGACGCTGCCCACCGCGGTGTGGCGGATGACCTCGCGGTCGCGGTCGACGCGCTTCTTGTAGTTGACGTACTCGGCCTGCAGCCGCTGGAGGTCGGCGAGGTAGGAGGCAGCGAGCGCGTCCTCCTGCGCGAGGGCCTCCCGCTCGGTGGCGGCCTCGGCGCGGTGGTCGTACTCGTCGTCGCCACCGGGCTCGGACGAGGCGCCGGGGCCGCCCTCGTAGTACGTGTGGTGGCCCCGGGCGCCCGCGCCGGGGGTGCCGGCGGACTCGCCGCCGGCACCCTTCGCGTCGGTCACCTCGGGCCCGCCGGCGCCGGGCTGGGCGCCCTCGGCCTCGGGGTTCGGGGTGGACTCGGTCACTTGGCGTCCTTGGCCTCGTCCTCGTCGACGACCTCGGCGTCGACGACGTCGTCGTCGGACGCGTCCGCGTGGGCCGAGCCCGACGGGGTGCCGTCGGGACCCGTGCCGTCGGCGCCCGGGGCGCCGGCGGAGGCGGCGCTCGCCTGATCCGAGGCGTAGACCGCCTGGCCCATGGCCTGCGACTTGGTGTTGAGGTCCTCGATCTTGGCCTTGACGTCCTCGGCCGTGGCCTCGGAACCCTCGGCGATCGCGGCCTTGAGGTCGGCGAGCGACTCCTCGACCGGCGTCTTGACGTCGGCCGGGATCTTGTCGCCCGACTCCTTGAGGAAGTTCTCGGTCGAGAAGACGAGCTGCTCGGCCTGGTTGCGCACCTCGGCCTGCTCGCGACGCTTGTGGTCCTCCTCGGCGTGCGCCTCGGCGTCCTTGACCATCCGGTCGATCTCGTCCTTGGACAGGGCCGAGCCGCCCGTGATCGTCATCTTCTGCTCCTTGCCGGTGCCCTGGTCCTTGGCACTGACGTTGACGATGCCGTTGGCGTCGATGTCGAAGGTGACCTCGATCTTCGGCACGCCGCGGGGGGCCGGCGCGATGCCGGTCAGCTCGAAGGTGCCGAGCGACTTGTTGTGCTGGGCGATCTCGCGCTCACCCTGGAAGACCTGGATGAGGACCGAGGGCTGGTTGTCGTCGGCCGTGCTGAAGATCTCCGAGCGCTTCGTCGGGATCGCGGTGTTGCGCTCGATGAGCTTGGTGAACAGGCCACCCTTGGTCTCGATGCCGAGCGACAGCGGCGTGACGTCGATGAGCAGGACGTCCTTGCGCTCGCCCTTGAGGACGCCGGCCTGCAGGCTCGCGCCCATGGCGACGACCTCGTCGGGGTTGACGCCCTTGTTGGGCTCCTTGCCGCCGGTCATCTCCTTGACGAGGGAGGCGACCGCGGGCATGCGGGTCGAGCCGCCGACGAGGACGACGTGGTCGATGTCGGACACCTTGATGCCGGCGTCCTCGATGACCTTGTGGAACGGGGCCTTGGTGCGGTCGAGGAGCGCCTTGGTCATCTGCTCGAACTGGGCACGGGTGAGGTTCTCGTCGAGGTGGATCGGGCCCTCGGGCGTCATCGAGATGTACTGCGCCGAGATGTTGGTGCTCGTCGCGGTGGACAGCTCCTTCTTGGCGCGCTCGGCCTCGTCGCGGAGGCGCTGCATCGCGATCTTGTCCTTGGACAGGTCCTGGCCCGTCTTGTTCTTCACCTGGGTGATGAGGTGCTGGACGATGACGTCGTCCCAGTCGTCGCCACCGAGGTGGTTGTCGCCGTTGGTGGCGCGCACCTGGATCGTGGCGAAGCCGTCCTCGGCGTCCTTGCCGACCTCGAGGAGGGACACGTCGAACGTGCCACCACCGAGGTCGAAGACGAGGATGAGCTCGTCCTCCTTGCCCTTGTCGAGACCGTAGGCGAGCGCGGCCGCGGTGGGCTCGTTGACGATGCGCAGGACGTTGAGGCCCGCGATCTCACCGGCCTCCTTGGTGGCCTGGCGCTCGGCGTCGTCGAAGTACGCGGGGACGGTGATGACGGCGTCGGTCACGGTCTCGCCGAGGTAGGACTCGGCGTCGCGCTTGAGCTTCTGGAGGATGCGGGCGCTGATCTCCTGCGCCGTGTAGGTCTTGCCGTCGATCTCCGGCGAGCGCCAGTCGGTGCCCATGTGGCGCTTGACGGAGCGGATCGTCCGGTCGACGTTGGTGACGGCCTGGCGCTTGGCGACCTCGCCGACGAGCACCTCACCGTTCTTGCTGAAGGCGACGACCGACGGCGTCGTACGACCGCCCTCGGCGTTCGCGATGATCGTCGGCTCGCCGCCCTCGAGGACGGAGACGGCCGAGTTGGTGGTGCCGAGGTCGATTCCGACCGCACGTGCCATGGTGACTCCTTGATGCTGTGGGTGATGCTCTGGTCCGGTTGACAGGTCCTCGCTCAATCTGCGCCAGCGGGCCCGTCGTTGTCAAAGCCGCGCTCGCAAATCTTGCGTCTGGTTGGCTCAACTCCGTGGTCGGGCGGATTGTTCCCGCGTGCGGATCCACAGGTGCCGTGGGTACCGTCGGGAGCACGAGCGGGGCAGCCGAGCGGCGAGGTGGACGTGCGATGACCCTGACGAGGACGATCGGCCCCCGGCACCGTGCGGGGCGCCGTGCCGGACGAGCAGCCGGACGGGCGCTGGGCACGCTCGCGATCGTGGGCCTCCTCGGCACCGCCGCGTGTTCGTCCGGCAGCCCGACCGGGACGACGTCCTCGTCCGGGTCCGCCACGGCCTCCACGCCCTCCGTCCCGACGAGCACGGCGTCCTCGACGTCGGCGACCACGACGACGCCGACCACGACCAGCGCCGCACAGACCCCCACGGCGTCGGTGACCTCGCGTGCGGGCCGGCCGACCGGATCGGTGACGGTGCTGCGCACCCTCGCCACCGGCCTCGACGTGCCCTGGGGACTGGCGCTGATGCCCGACCGGTCGGCCGTGCTGGTCACGACCCGCGACGACGGACGCGTCCGGCGCATCGACCTGTCCACCGGACGCGTCACGAGCGTCGGGCGCGTGCCCGGCGTGGTGTCGAACGTCGCCCAGCAGGGCGAGGCGGGGCTGCTGGGCATCGCCGTGAGCCCCCGGTTCGCCTCGGACAGAACGCTCTTCGTGTACTTCTCCACCGCGAACGACAACCGCATCGCCACGATGACCTACGACCCGACCGCACCGGCCGGGCAGCAGCTCGGGACACCGCGCGTCATCGTCCGGGGCATCCCGCACGGGGTGCACCACAACGGCGGCCACCTCTCCTTCGGCCCCGACGGCTACCTCTACGCCACGACCGGCGAGTCCGGCAACCCCTCTCTGTCACAGGACCGTTCGTCGCTCGGCGGCAAGATCCTGCGGATGACGACGTCCGGGCAGCCGGCGCCCGGCAACCCGTTCGGCACCCTGGTGTGGAGCTACGGGCACCGCAACGTCGAGGGCATCGCGTGGGACGCCGCCGGGCGGCTCTGGTCCTCGGAGTTCGGCGACCACCTCCACGACGAGCTCAACCTCATCCGCAGGGGCGGCAACTACGGCTGGCCCCAGACCGAGGGCAAGACGTCCGAGCCGGGCATCGTCTCGCCCGTCGAGCAGTGGAGCCCTGACGTGAACTCACCGAGCGGGATCGCCATCGCCGCCGGGTCGGCCTGGCTCGGGGGCCTCAGGGGCGAGCGGCTGTGGCGGGTGCCGCTCGACGGTGCGAAGCCGGCCGGTGACCCGCAGGCGTTCCTGAACGGCAGGTACGGGCGCCTGCGCAGCGTCCTCGCGATCGACGACCGGACGCTGCTCGTGACGACGAGCAACCGCGACGGCCGCACCGCGCCGAACGCCGGGGACGACCGCATCCTCGTCCTGCGCGTCAGCTGAACGGGCCGGTGGCGCTCGTCGCGATGGCTCGGGCCGCCTGCTCGCCGGCGGCCTCGAGCCACCGGATCGCCTCGGCACGGGCAGCGTCGAGGCCACCTGCCGCGTCGACGAGAGACCAGCCGTCGACACCCGCGGGCAGCGGGGCCGCGAGGTCGCCGGCGACGACGACGCCCCGCGCACCGGCGGCCGCCGCGAGCTCCAGCACGTGCCCGGCCACCTTGCCGGTGAGCGACTGCGTGTCCCAGCGGCCCTCCCCGGTGACGACGACGTCGGCACCTGCGGCGGCGTCGGGGAGCCCGACGAGGGAGGCGACGGCGGCGGCGCCGGGCCGCAGCACCGCACCCCAGAGCGTCGCGAACCCGTAGGCCGTACCCCCGGCAGCGCCGGCGCCCGGCTGGTCCGCGTCACCGTCGAGGACGGCGTGCCACCGGGCCAGGGCCGCGTCGAGCGCGACGACCTGCGCGGGCGAGGCGCCCTTCTGCGGCCCGAACACGTGGGCCGCCCCTGATGGCCCGAGCAGGGGCGCCGTGACGTCGCAGAGGATCGTGACGCCGCGGGAAGGGGCAGGGCGCAGGGCGCCCGTGTCGACGCGCGTCGCCGCAGCCAGCCCGAGGCCACCACTGGCTACGTCCGCGCCCGAGGCGTCGAGGACGCGCAGGCCGAGGGCGCGCAGCGCGCCGCTGCCGCCGTCGCTGGACGCCGAGCCACCGACGGCGAGCGTCACCTCCGCCACCCCGGCGTCGAGGGAAGCGGCGAGCACCCGCCCGAGCGCGTCGGTGTCGGCCCCGCCCGGGTCGCCGGTGCCGACGAGCGGGAGCCCGCAGCACTCGGCGAGCTCGACGACGGCACGGTCGCCGACCGCGGCCCAACGGGCGCGATGTTCGAGGCCGCCCGGCAGGCGCACCGTCTCGACGTGCACGACCGCGCGCTCGGAGGCGAGGACCGCATCGAGCGTGCCCTCGCCGCCGTCGGCCATCGGCACCTCGACGACGACGTCGGCCGGGCGCGCCCGCCGCCAGCCGCGGGCCAGCGCGGCCGCGACCTCGGGCGCGGTCGCGCTGCCCTTGAAGGAGTCGGGCGCGACGACGACGCGCAGCGGCCGGTCGCTCGTCACTGGCACGGCGTCAGAGCCACGGCGCCACGAGCGCGTCGTACCGCTCCCGCATCTGGGTGAGCACCTCGGCCGGGTCGCGCGACCAGATGTCGGCGTTGAAGATCTCGACCTCGACGTCGCCGGCGTAGCCGGCCCGCGTCACGGCACGGGTCCACCGCTCGAAGTCGATGTGGCCGTCGCCCATCATCCCGCGCGAGAGCAGCGCCCCCTCGGGGATCGGGAGGTTGAAGTCGCACACCTGGTACGAGCTGATCCGGCCCTCGCGGCCGGCGCGCTCGACCATCGCCTCGGCGGCCGGGTCCCAGAACACGTGGAAGGTGTCGACGACGACGCCGACGGCGGCCGGGCCGTGGTCGGCGGCGAGGTCGAGGGCCTGCTCGAGCGTCGAGATGACGGCCCGGTCGGCGACGAACATCGGGTGCAGCGGCTCGAGCGCGAGACGGACGCCGCGCTCGGTCGCGTACGGCGCGAGGTCGCCGATGCGGTCGGCCACGCGCTGCCGGGCGGCCAGGAGGTCGAGGTCGCCCTCGGGCAGGCCACCGGCAACGACGACGAGCTCTGGAGCCCCCAGCGCGGCCGCCTCGTCGATCGCCCGGCGGTTGTCGGCGATCGCGGCCGCGACGGCGTCCGGTTCCGCTGCCGTGAAGAAGCCGCCTCGGCACAGCGACGAGGCGCGCAGGCCGGCGTCGCGCAGCCGACGGGCGGCCGCCCCGAGCCCCGCCGCCTCGACCTTGTCGCGCCACAGGCCGAGCGCGGGCACGTCGAACCGGAGCGCGAGGTCGACGGCCTCGTCGAAGGACAGCCGCTGCGTCGTCATGGTGTTGAGCGAGAGCCGTTGTGCCGCAGAGCGTCTCGCGTCGACGGCCCGGGCCGTGTCGATGGCCTGGCTCACGATGCCTCCCACCCGTTGGCGGCGAGCCACGCCGTGACGCGTCGGGCCGCGAGGTCCGGGTCGGCCACGAGCCCGGCCTCCTCGGCCAGCTCGAGGGCCCGCACGAGGTGCAGCACCGACCGGCCGGTCGACAGGCCGCCGACCATCTGGAAGCCGGGCTGCCGGCCGTTGACCCAGGCGAGGAAGGCGATGCCCGTCTTGTAGAAGGGCGTCGGGGCGGCGAACACGTGCCGCCCGAGGTCGCGGGTGGACTCGAGCACCTGGCGGGCCGTGGCGTCGTCACCGCGGTCGAGGGCCTGCAGGGCGGTGGACGCCGCGGGCGCGATGGCCGCGAAGATGCCGAGGAGCGCGTCCGAGTGCGCGCCGCCCTCGTCGTCGCAGACGAGCTCGGGGTAGTTGAAGTCGTCGCCGGTGTAGAGCCGGACACCGTCGGGCAGCGAGCGTCGCAGGCGTCGCTCGTGGTCGGCATCCAGGAGCGACACCTTGACGCCGTCGACGCGGGCGGCGTTGCGGGACAACAGGTTCAGGAACGTGTCGGTGGCGGCGTCGAGGTCGCGGCTGCCCCAGTACCCGGAGAGCTCGGGGTCGAACATCTCGCCGAGCCAGTGCAGGATCACGGGCCCGGACGCGGCGTCGAGCACCTCCTCGTAGACGCGCACGTAGTCCTCGGGCGAGGTGGCCGCGCGGGCCAGGGCGCGCGAGGCCATGAGGATGACGCCGCTGCCGGCGGCCTCGACGACCTTGACCTGCTCGGTGTAGGCCGCGACGACGGCGTCGAGCCCGTCACAGTCGGCCGTGGCGCTGGCCGGGTCGAGGTGGTCGGTGCCGGCGCCGGAGGCGATCCGGCCCCCGACGCGCTGCGCCTCGGCGGCCGATCGCTCGACGAGCTCGCGGGTGGCCGCCCAGTCCAGGCCCATGCCGCGCTGGGCGGTGTCCATCGCCTCGGCGACGCCGAGCCCCCACGACCACAGGTCGCGGCGCAGCTCGAGCGTCGCGTCCCAGTCGACGTCCGCCGGCGCGCCGGGCGTGCTCTCGGCGAGGACCCGCGGCACGACGTGCGCCGCGGCATAGGCGACGCGTGAGCTGATCGGAGCCTCGGGGCGCACCCAGTCGCGGGGTCCGGCGAGCTCGAGCACCCGGCTGCGGCCCGACTCGGTCGGGACGACGAGGCGCGTCACGGCGCGAGCTCCGGCACCTCGAGGCGGCGCCCCGTGGCCGACGACTCGAGTCCCAGCGCGGCGAGCTGCACGCCGCGGGCGCCCGAGAGGAAGTCGTAGCGGTGCGGCCGGTTCGTGATGACGTCGCGGAGGTACTCCTCCCACTGCGCGCGGAAGCCGTTGACCGGTACCGCGTTGTCGGGGATGTCGATCCACTGCTCCCGGAACGACTGGGTCTCGGGCAGGTCGGGGTTCCACACCGGCTTCGGCGTCGCGCTGCGCGGCTGGGCGACGCACCGGTGAAGGCCGGCGACGGCCGACCCGTGCGTGCCGTCGACCTGGAACTCGACGAGCTCGTCGCGGTACACGCGGACGGCCCACGAGGAGTTGATCTGGGCAATGATCCCCTCGCCGATCTCGAAGATGCCGTAGGCGGCGTCGTCGGCGGTGGCGGCGTAAAAGTTGCCCTGCTCGTCCCAGCGCTCGGGGATGTGCGTCGCCGTGCGGGCCGTGACGGCACGGACCGGGCCGAGGATGCCCTCGAGCACGTAGTTCCAGTGGCAGAACATGTCGACGGCGATGCCGCCGCCGTCCTCCGCGCGGTAGTTCCAGCTCGGCCGCTGGGCCGGCTGGAGGTCGCCCTCGAACACCCAGTACCCGAACTCCCCACGCAGGGAGAGGATCCGGCCGAAGAAGCCCTCGTCGACGAGGCGTCGCAGCTTGACGAGGCCCGGCAGGTACAGCTTGTCGTGCACGACGCCGGCTACGACGCCCGACTCGCGGGCCACCGTGGCGAGGCCGAGCGCCTCCTCGACCGTCTCGGCGGTCGGCTTCTCGGTGTACACGTGCTTGCCGGCGCGCATGGCACGGGTCAGGGCGTCGACGCGTCGGGAGGTGACCTGCGCGTCGAAGTAGATGTCGACGCTGTCGTCGGCGAGCACGGCGTCGACGTCGGTCGACCACTCGTCGACGCCGTGGCGGGCCGCGAGCTCGGCGAGCTTCTCGGCGTTGCGGCCCAGCAGGATCGGCTCGACGCCGACGCGGGAGCCGTCGGGCAGCTCGAGGCCGCCCTCGTCGCGGATGGCGAGGATCGAGCGGACGAGGTGCTGGCGGTAGCCCATGCGGCCGGTGACGCCGTTGAGGGCGATCCGCAGGGTCTTGGGGCTTTCGGGCATGGTGGGTCCTTCGGTCGTGGCGGGGAGGCGTGAGAGGCGACGGGCGGGCGCGTCGCGGAGGTGCGGAGCGGGTCAGTCGACCTCGCCCGACGTGCCGAGCAGCGCACGCACCGTCGTCGTGAGGTCCTGGAACACGGGGTCGGCCATCGTCTCGGCGTACACGCGGTGGCGCGGCAGGGCGACGTCGAGCTCGCGGAGCACGCGCCCGGGTCGCGGGCTCATGACGACGACGCGGTTCGCGAGGTACACGGCCTCGGGCACGGAGTGCGTCACGAGGAGCACCGTCGTGCCGGTCTCGGCCCAGATGCGGTGCAGCTCGACGTTCATCCGCTCGCGGGTCAGGGCGTCGAGGGCGCCGAACGGCTCGTCCATGAGGAGCACCTCGGGCTCGTGCAGCAGAGCCCGGCACAGCGAGACCCGCTGCTGCATGCCGCCGGACAGCTCGTGCGGCAGCGCCCCCTCGAAGCCCTCGAGACCGGTCATCGCGATGAGGTCGCGGGCCCGGGACCGGGCCTTGTCGCGAGCCATGCCACGCATCTCGGCCTGGAGCAGGATGTTGCCCTCGACGGTGCGCCACTCGAGCAGCGCCGCCCGCTGGAAGACGTAGCCGATGTCGGGCCGGGGCCCGGAGACCCGGGTGCCGTTGAGCACGACCTCGCCGCGCGAGGGGCGGGTCAGGCCGGCGACCGCCTTGAGGAGCGTCGACTTGCCGCAGCCGGAGGGCCCGGCGATGCTGACGAACTCGCCGCGCTCGACGGTGAGGTCGATGCCCTCGAGGGCCGTGACCTCGCCGCGCTTGGACGCGAAGCGGATGTGGAGGTCGTGGACCTCGAGGGCGTGCGCAGCGGCCGGCGGCCCGGTGCGGGCGGGGTCGGTGATCGTCGCGGACACGGTGGTCACTCCCCTGCCGGCTGGAAGGCGTTGTCGTAGTAGGAGCTGCGCTCCTTGGCGGCACCGAGCAGACCGGCCGAGGACAGCACCTGGATCGTCGAGTCCCAGTCGGCGTCGGCGTCGACACCGGGCGCCTGGCCCTGGGTGCTCTTCGTGTGGAGCAGGGTGATCGTCTGCTTCCACTGCTCGAGCAGGACGTCCTTCTTCGGCATCTGCGGGTCCTTGCCCGCCATCGCGGCGACGGCACCCTCGGGGTCCTTCTCCGCGGCGGCGAACGCCTCGCTCGTGGCGGCGACCATCTTCTTGGCGAGGTCGGCCTTGGAGCCGATCGTCGCATCGGAGGCGATGAGGCCGTTGCTGTAGAAGTTGAGGCCGACGTCGGAGTAGCGCAGGTAGCGCATCTCCTTGCCGCTCTTGGCCGCGATGGTCGGCCCCTGGTCGTGGGCGAAGCCGATGAGCCCGTCGACGCGTCCGCTGATGACGGCAGCGATCTTGCCGGCGGCGTCGAGGTTCTGCTGCTTGACGTCGCCCTCCTGCAGGCCGGCCTTCTGCAGGAAGATCGGGAAGGTCGTCGTCGGGGCGTCGCCGGCCGAGACGGCGATGGTGCGGCCCTTGAGGTCGGCCGGGGTGTTGATGCCACTGTCGGCGAAGACCTGCACGGCCGAGGGCGTCGTCTGCAGGAACACCCCGAGGCTCTTGATCTTGACGCCCTTGTCGATGTTCGACAGGACGGCCGGGGTGTCGGCCCAGCCGAAGTCGACCTGGTCGGCGCCGACGGCCTGGGCCGTCTTCGTCGAGCCCTGGCCGGCCTTGATCGTCAGGTTGATGCCGTGCTTGGCGAAGATGCCCTTGTCGACGCCGTAGTAGAACGGCGCGTGCTCGCCGTACGGGTACCAGTTGAGCATCAGGGTCACGTCGGTGCCGCCACCGGATCCGCCGGAGGCACCGTCGTTCGCGCCGCCACAGGCGCCGAGGGCGAGGGCGGCGGCGGCCGCGGTGACGAAGGCCACCGCACGTCGTCGGGTGAGCTGCATGGGAACCACTCCTGTTCGCGGGTCTTTCGCTGACTTCGTTGTCGGGTGCGGGCCCTGTCGGGCGCCGGGTGTCGGGCCTAGAGCCGGACGGTGTTGCTGCCGAGGCCGCGCTGCGAGGCGTGCCACGGGATGACGAGCCGCTCGATGAGCTGGATCGCGGCGAACATCAGCACACCCACGATCGACATGATGATGAGAGCGACGAAGAGGCTTGCGGTGTCGACGTTTCCGTTGGCCTGGAGGATGACGTAGCCGAGACCGGAGTTGGCGCCCACGAACTCGCCGACGACGGCACCGGTGACCGCGAGGGTCGCCGCGACCTTGAGCCCGGAGAAGAGCTGCGGCAGCGAGGCCGGGAACTGGATCTTGCGGAAGATCTTGAAGCGGCCTGCCCCCATGGTCGAGGTCAGCTCGAGCACCTCGGGGTCGACGTCGCGCAGGCCGGCGAGGCCGGAGATGACGATCGGGAAGAAGGCCATGAGCACGGCGACGATGATCTTCGGGCCGACGCCGAAGCCGAGCCACACGACGAACAGCGGCGCGATGGCGATCTTCGGGATGACCTGCGCAAAGAGGACGACGGGGTAGATCGTGCGCTCGAGGTTCGGCGAGTAGACCATCGCGATGGCGACCGCCTCGCCGACGACGACTGCGATGGCGAAGCCGATGAGCGTCTCGAGGAGGGTGACCCACGTGTTCGACGCGAAGTAGCCGAGGTTGTCGGCGCAGGCCGCCCACGTCTCGGCCGGCGAGGGCACGAGGTAGGGCGGCAGCAGCCCGGTCGCCGTCGTGACCCACCAGAGGGCGAACGCGACGACCGCGAACACGATCGGGCGCCACGAGCGGGCGAGGCTGCGGGCGACGGGGTTCTCGTCGCGGGGTGGCGCGGGCGCCCGGGTCGCGGTCGTCGCGGTTCCGGGCCGCTCGTCGAGTGCGGCGTGCGGAGACATCCTTGTCCTTCCTGGTCGCTGCGCCTGCCGCCGGAGATGCTGCGGAAAGCGCTTTCCGGTACTGTAGGACCGGGCCCGGGAGGTGTCAACGGTCCGTCACCAGCTGGTCCCGATGCCCTAGATTCCCCACACGACGCCAAGGAGGTCGAGGACGTGGCAGTGACGCTTCAGCAGGTGGCGACCCTCGCGGGGGTGTCGCTCGCGACCGCGTCGCGCGTGCTCAACCGGTCATCCCGGCACCCGCGCGAGGACATCACCGAGCGCGTGCGCGCCGCCGCCGAACAGCTCGGCTACGTGCCGAACGCCCAGGCCCAGGCCCTCGCCCGGTCCTCCACCGCGCTCGTCGGGCTCGTCGTGCACGACATCGACGACCCGTACTTCGCCACGATCGCCGCCGGCGTCCAGGCCACGGCGCAGGCGGAGGGCAAGCAGACCCTCCTCGCGTGCACCAACCGCGACCCCGACCTCGAGTGCGCGGCGATCGAGTCGTTCGCGGCGCACCGCACCGAGGCGATCGTCCTCGCGGGCTCCCGCCGAAGCGCCCCCACGTCGGCGACCGAGCGCCTCCTCGCGCTCTGCACCGCGTACGAGCAGAACGGCGGACGCGTCGCCCTCGTCGGCCAGCCCCTGCCCGGGTTCTCCGCCGTCGTTCCCGAGAACCGAACCGGCGCAAGGCAGCTCGTCCGTGAGCTCGTCGACGCCGGACACCGCCGCTTCGTCGTCCTCGCCGGTCCTCGCTGGCTGCGCACGTCGGCCGACCGCGCCGACGCCTTCGAGGCCGAGGTGCGCAAGCACGCCAAGGCCCTCGCCGCCGACGGAGCGCCGGACGGCGTCGAGCTGCTCCCCCGCGTCGACACCGACTTCACCCGGGACGGTGCCTACACCGGCGCCGCCGACCTCCTCGCCCGTGTCGACCTCGAGGACCCCCGCCCGCTGTGCATCCTCGCCGTGTCCGACGTCATGGCTCTCGGGGTGCTCGCGGCCTGCCGCGACCGCGGCGTGCCCGTGCCCGGGGCCGTCGGCGTCGCCGGCTTCGACGACATCAAGACCCTGCGCGACACGACGCCGTCGCTCACCACCGTCCACCTCGACCTGCACGGCATGGGCACGGCGGCCGCCCGCCTGGCCCTCGCCGCCCCCGGCGAGACGGCGGCGGTCGTCCCGTTCGAGGCGACCGTCGTGCTGCGGGAGAGCACCCGCCTGCCCGACGCGTCGCGCTGACGCGCCGCGGCGTCAGTCGGTGACGCGACGCAGCTCGAAGGCCGCCCGCAGCGGCGCGAGGTCGGCGGCCGGGACGTGCTGTGCCGCAAGGCGGTACGTGTCGTCGACGAGGCTGGCCACGAGCTCGACGGCCTCGTGCGGCGGTGCGACGAGCAGGGCCCGGATGCGCTCGGCGAGGCGCTCGGGCCGGTGTGCGAGCAGGCTCTCCTCCCAGTCGAGCCACTTGTGGAACGGGTGCGGCATCCAGACCCGGTTGAGGCCGAACAGCGCGTCGAGCACGCCCTGCACGTCGTCGACCAGGTCGCGGTGCAGCAGGAAGACGTCGTCGCGCTCGGCGAGCATCTCGAGCCGCTCGCGCGAGCGGAGGTCGAGGCCCTGCTCGACGAGGGCCACGGCGAGGGCCTCGGGGTAGGCGGCGAGACGGGCCCGCCACGCGTCGATGACGTCGTGGCCGTGCAGCGGGATGCCGTCGAGCACCGCGGTGGTCCGCACCTGCAGCTCGGCCTCGGTGTCGCCGGCGAGCGCCCGGTCGAGGTAGGCGTCGATCGTCGTCGTCAGGAAGCCGCTGACGTCGATCTTGACGCCGTCGACCATGACGCCGTCGGCCCACTCGTGCTCGTCCTCCTCGGCGTAGACGCGGGTGAACCCCGCGTCCTCGACGCCCGCACGCCGGTCGGCGGCGGTCGGGGGTCGCCGCCAGTACACGTCGAGCTCGATGTCGGACAGAGCGTCTGCCCGGCCGCGCGCCACCGACCCGGCAACGAGCGCGGCGGCGACGTCCGGGTTCGCGGTCCACGCCCGAACGGCTCGCTGCGCGATGGCGACGCGCCGGGCCACCTCGTCGACCACGCCCGACCCCTCAGGTGCGGGCCGGCAGGCGGACGCTGCCCACCGTCGTGATCTGCGGGTGCGCGTCGTCGCCCTCGCGCACGACCCCGCCGCGCCAGACGATCGCGAGGTCGCGGCCCTGGACGGTCACCTCGGCGAGGCAGTTGTCGAACCACGGACCGTCGGTGACCCGCCACGGGTACTTCGGGTCGGGCACGCGCTTGGAGCGGTCGGCGAGGAACCGCATCGGTCGCACCAGCCCGCGCGCGAACAGCGACATCATGACGCGGATGCCCCGCGGCATCGGGTTGCGGATCGGCGAGCACACGGCCTGCACGATGCGCGACCGTGCGCCGTACTGCCCGGCGTCGACCACCTCGGCGACGTAGGAGTTGTGCACGTCGCCGGACAGGAAGGTGATCGAGCCGGGCGCCCGGCCGCGGTTGCCGCGCGCGACGTCCATGACCATGTCGAACACCTCGACGAACCCGTCGTTGAAGGCCGCCCAGTGCTCGAGGTCGATCGTCTGGCGGCTCTTCTCGGCGAGCCCGGCCACGACGCGGTTGTGCGCGCCGCTGCTCGCGAGGACCTCGTCGATGGCCTCGAAGTCGTGCAGGCCCGGCGGTAGGAGGAAGGGCAGCGACGTGCCGATGAGCAGGTGGTCGACGTCGCCGGTCAGCTGCTCGTCGAGCCAGCTCTCCTCGTCGGCGTCGAGCATCGAGCGGCGCTCCGGCTCGAGGACGCGTGCCGCCCGGGAGTCGACGACGACGAGGCGCGAGTCGCCGAGGTCGCGCCGGTAGCTCCAGCGGTACACCTCGGGGTGCCGGTCGACGCGTCGGACGAGGTCGAAGAGCGGCTCGGTGACGTCGAGCTCCTCCCCGCCGAACGCGTCGGCCGCGAGGACGGCCGCGTAGATCTCGTCCTCGGCGAGCTGGGCCGGCGAGAGGTTGCCGATGTGCTGGTACACCCAGTACGACGCGAGGCCGCCCATGAGCCGCTCGTGCCACCACGGCGTGCGGTTGATCTCCTCGTGCCAGGACCAGGAGGTGTTCCAGTCGTCGCGGATGTCGTGGTCGTCGAAGATCATGCAGCTGGACACGGTGGAGAAGAACCAGCGGTTCGCCTCGTCCGACCAGGCGAGGCGGTAGAGGTGGCAGTACTCCTCGTAGTCCTTGATCTCCTCTCCCGGAGGCTCCTCCAGCGAGCGCCGCGAGGAGATGAACTCCTGCATCGCCTCCGACGTCTCGTCGGCGTACACCTGGTCGCCGAGGAAGGCGACGAGGTCGGGCCACTCCTCGGTGCCCTCTGCGAGCGCGAGCGCGAGCGTGCGGAGCGCGTCGACGCCGTTGGACGCGTTGCCCTCGGCGTCGTGGGGCACGCTCGTGCGGCACGACCCGAAGAGCAGGCGCGTCGGGCGGGAGCGGTCGATGGTCCGGATCCGCGGCGCGGGGAACCGGCCGTCGTCCGGCGGCCACACCCGGGCATCGTCGACGTCGACGGTGTACGTCCACGAGCCACCCGCCTCGAGGCCGTCGACGATGACGAGGGCGTAGTGGTGCCCCTTGACGACGAAGGTCGGCGCCGACCACTCGCGGTCGGCCGCCCGCACCGTGACGGTCGCGCGCCCGGCGGTCTCGACCCACACCGTCGCCTCGGTCTCGCCGGCGAAGCGCAGCATCGGCCCGAGCACGAGCGGGGACGCGGGGTCGAGGGTGCCCGACTCCGTCGGGGCGCTCGGTGCGGGTTCGATCTTCTCGCTCGAGGAGGGGCTCATGCAGACAGGCTTACCCGCTGCCGGACTCCGACGGGCCGGAAGAGCCTAGGAGATCCCTGTGCGTCCCGGCGGCCGGCGAGGCTCAGCGGCCCACGTGCTCGGCGAGGAAGGCCAGGGTGCGCTGCCAGGCGTCGGCGGCGACGTCGGCGTTGTAGCGCGACGGCGCGTCGTCGTTGAAGAACGCGTGACCCACGCCGTGGTAGACGCGCGCCGTGAAGTCGACGCCCGCCTCGTCCATGCGCGCCTCGAGGTCGGGCACCCCGTCGGTGATCCGGTGGTCGTCCTCGCCGTACAGGGCGAGCACCGGGCAGGCAATCGTCGCCGGGTCGGCCTGCTCGGGGAAGGTGCCGTAGAAGGGGACGGCCGCCCGGACGCGCTCGTCGGCGGCCGCGAGCGCGAAGGCGTACGTGCCGCCGAAGCAGAACCCGACGACGCCGACGCGTCCGTCGATGCCCGGCTCGCCCGCGAGGGCGTCGACGACGGCGCGCAGCGCCGGCACGGCCCACGCCGCGAACTCCGGCTGCCGGGCCGGCGTCGTGGCCTCCCGCAGCTGCGGCTGGGCGGCGAGGCGCTCCTGCTCGCTCGCGCTGTTGTTGAGCGCGAAGATGCGGCTGCCGATCTCGGCCGTCAGGCCGACGTGCGCCAGCAGGTCGGGGGCCACGGCGACGTACCCCTCGGCGGCGAACCGGTCGGCGACGCCGGTGATGTGGTCGGTCAGGCCCCAGATCTCCTGGACGACGACGACCGCGCCGCGCGGGTCACCCTCGGGGTCGGCGCGGTAGGCGGACAGCTCGTGCTCGGGGAACTCGGTCATCGTGCCCATGGGCCCGTCCTATCAGGCGCGGCTGGGCGCTGGGGAGGTCCGATCGTGCGAGTGGACACGACGACCTGGCCCGACGCGTCAGCTCCGCGCCTCCCGACGCGCCTCGAGGCGGCGCAGCACGGGCGTCGCGAGGACGCCGTGGACGAGGACCGACAGGGCGATCGTCGCCGCGACGGTGGCCCAGAGCCAGCGCTCCTCGGGGAAGGCGTGCTCGCCGGCCGCCCACGCGAGGTAGTAGAGGGTGCCGATACCGCGGACCCCGAAGAAGGCGGCCGCCCGCCGCTCGGCCGGTTCGAGGCCGCCCGGCTCGTCGACGCGTCGGGGCCGCACCGACAGGGCGAGCCAGCCCGCGACCGGGCGGACGACGAGGACGATCGCGACGGCGACGACGGCGCCCCGCCAGTCGAGGGCCGACAGCATCCCGTTCGTCATCCCCATGCCGAGGAGCATGAGGACGACGAGCGTGAGCAGCCGTTCGAGGCGGGAGACGACCTCGTGCATCGCCCGGTGGTACTCGTGACCGCGCTCGGCCGCCCTGATCGTCATGCCGCAGGCGAAGACCGCGACGAACCCGTAGCCCCCAACCACCTCGCTCAGCCCGTAGGTCGCGACGAGGGCCGCGATGGCGAGCAGCGGCTCGCCCTGCTCGGCCAGGCGCAGCGAGCGCCGCGGCGAGCGGAACGCCACCTTCGCGAGCAGCCAGCCGACGCCCATGCCGATCGCGACGCCGATCGCCAGCTTGCCGAGCAGGTCCCACGCCACCCAGCCGCCGATCCAGCCACCGACCGGACCGAGGGCGGCGAGGAAGACCGCGGCGTGCACGAACGGGAACGCCAGGCCGTCGTTGAGACCGGCCTCCGACGTCAGCGCGAAGCGCACCTCGTCGGCCTCGTCGACCTCCTCGAGCCCCTCGGCGTCGGCGTCGACGTGCGGTCCGCCGACCTGCACGTCGCCGGCGAGCACCGGGTCGGTCGGCGACAGGGCCGCGCCCAGCAGGAGCGCGGCCGGCGCCGCGACGCCGAGCCCCCACCCGAGCAGCGCCACCGCCGCGATCGTCACCGGCATCGCGACGACGAGCAGCCGCCACGTCGGCGACCAGCGGCGCCACGTGGCGCGGTCGCGCAGGCTGAGCGGCCGGTCGAGCGCGAGGCCCACGCCCATGAGGGCGACGAGGACGGTCAGCTCGGTGACGTGCTCGACCTGGGCGCGGATGTGGACGGGGTCGAGGACGAGGCCCTGGGGCAGCGGCAGCAGCCCGATGACGGCCCCGAGCGCCAGCAGGACCATGGGCGCCGACACGGCGTACCGCTCGAGGGCCGTGGGCAGCACCGCAGCGAGCAGCAGGGCGAGCCCGAGGATGAGGTAGACCGCGCTCGCCGACACACGACGCATCGTCGCACCTCGTGGCACCTCGGTCGTGACACAGTGGCCCCAGCCCAGCTCGACGCGCCCGAGGAGGCAGCACCGCGTGGACCGTCCTGCCCTGCCGGACGCCGTGCGCCGGGCGGTCGCCCACGTCGGCGCCCGGGCAGCCGGCGCCCCGCTCGACCCGACGCTGCGCGTCACCCTCAACTTCCACCCGGAGCGGCTCGAGGGCGTCACCCACGGTCGCACCGTGCTGGCCCGGCTCGCCGACGACGGCGTGTACCGGTCGCAGTTCGAGACGCGCACGAGCAACGGCGGCCTGACGGCGCACCCGGGCGGGACCGGTGGCGCTGGGAGAGCCGGATGTTCGGCGGCGCGTACGACGCGGCGCACCACGCGCTCCGGCCCCGGTATGGGGCCCTCGACCTGCACCGTCGCCCGAACGGCGCCGCCCCGCGTTTCGGCTCGAGCCACCTGCGGCTGGCCCCGCACACCCTCGACCGCACGACGTTCTGCTTCCCCGACAGCGTCTTCGAGCCCACGCTGTTCGGCACGGCCGACGCGTTCGCGCTCGCCGAGGCCGCGGCGTCGGGCGGCTACGACCTGCTCGACGACTACGTCGAGGCCCACGTCCACGGCGTCCTCGACGTGCGCGACGATGTCGAGGCCCTGGTGCTCGACCCGTCGTTCCGCGGCACCCTCGTCGAGGACGACGCGGGCCGGCTCGGCGTGCCCGTCGAGTGGCACGTCGGCTACCGGCTGCCGGTCGAGGTGCTGCGGGCCCACCCGGACTACCGCGGGCCCGACGTGGTCGCGCTCGGCGAGCGCGTCGCCGTCGACGGCGTCCTGACGCCGCGCGTCGTGGGCGAAGCCGCCGCGACGGGCGAGCACGACCCGCAGACGCTCAAGCGCGTCTGGCACCACCTCGCGCGCTTCGGCCTCGGCAGCCCGGGCCACCCCGCCCCGTGAGCCCTCGCGCACTGCTCCCGTGGTGGGAGCAGTGCGTGAGGATGACGCCAGGTCAGGCCACGCGGTTGACGGTCTTCTGGATGCCCGCGATGAGGCGGGAGTAGTCGTCGGTCGGCGACCCGCCGAGCACCGACCCCCAGGCCGGCACGAGCTCGGCGCCGTAGCGGTGCCCGAACCCGTCGGGCGGGTCGTGGCCGACCGCCATGTCGGTGGTCAGCTGCCAGAAGGTGGCGAACGGTATCCACGTGACGTCCGGGTTGACGTCACGCCCGCGCGGCTCGCGCAGCCAGTCGGGCTGCTCGCCGAGCAGGGCGGGGTTCCACCACACGACGGGGTCGGACGGGTGCTGGGCGTAGACGAACCGCGGGAAGTCCCACGCGCCGTACGGACGCCCGTAGTAGTCGTGGGTCAGCTGGTCGCCGCTCGCCGCGAAGCGCACGTGCAGGCCGTCGTCGACGACGGGGACGATCTCGGGCGAGCCCTCGTTGCGCCGGGCCGTGAGGCTCGCGGCGATGCCGGTGAAGCTCGGCGTGCCGACCCACACCCCGCCCTGGGCCCGCGCGAGCATGTCGGCCTCGTCGCGGAAGGCCCCCTGGCCGCCGTAGGACCCGAGCGACTCGCCGCCCACGACGAGCTGCGGCCGGTGCCCCTCGGGGAGGGTCTTCCACACCGCGTAGACCTTGTCGAACAGGGCCGTGCCGGCCGCCCGGGGAGTGTCGCGGTCGGTGAGGATGGCGAGCGCGCTCGGCAGGAACGAGTACTGCATCGCGGCGATGGCGGAGTCGCCGTTGCTCAGGTACTCGATGGACTGGGCCGACCAGTCATCGACCCACCCGGTGCCGGTGGTCGTGATGACGGCCAGGACCTTGCGGTCGAAGGCCCCGGTGCGCCGCAGCTCGCGCACCACGGCGTCGGCGACGTCGTCGATGGTGCGGTCGCCGGTGCGCCCGGCGTAGACGCGGATCGGCTCGACGGCGTCGCGTCCCGTCGCCGCCGAGATCTCCTGTGGCGTGGGTGCGCTCGTGACGAACATCTGCCCCTGGTAGCCGAGGCTGGCGTACGACTCGTACGACCCCGGGCCTCCGGACATCAGCGTCGAGCGCGGCGCGGGGCGGTTCGAGGGCGCCTCCGCGTTGACCTTGGCGGCCACGGCGGCGAACGCGTCGAGGCCGCGGTGGAACAGGACGCTGTCGGTGACCCACGCGGTGGCCGTGGCCACGACGACGACGGCGATCATCGACGCCACGGCCTTGGGCAGCACGTGCCCGGCGGCCTCGGCCAGGCCGCGCGTCATGCCGCGCAGGCCGCGGGCGACGAGCAGGAACAGCACCGCGATGGCGGCCGCGAGCGCGAGGGCGAGCGCCCAGTCGAGGGGGTCGAGCGGCTCGAGGCGCACGACGGCCGCGGTGCGGGCCTGCGAGCGCACGTTGGCCACGGTGATGCCGATGACGGCGACGGCCCCGAACACCGGGGCCGCGACGCGGATCCAGTGCCGGGCCTCGCCGCTGACGTGCACGCGCAGGTCGATGAGCCGCGCGAGGGAGCGCACGACCCACGCGACGAGGACACCGAGCGCGTAGCCGACCGACGCGCAGAGCCCGCTGATGAGCCCCTGGTAGTACCAGGTGCGCGGCAGCAGGCTCGGCGACATCGAGATGAGGAAGTACGCGGCGCCGAAGAGCAGGCCGGTGCGGGACAGGTGCCACCACCGGCGGCCCAGTCGCAGGTCACGGGTGGCGTCGGGCACGGTTCCAGCGTATTTCGCGGGTGGGCCGCCCCGCCTCGGGTTTGTCCCTGACCCGTCCCTGAGTCGGGATGCGCGGGGGCACACGAGGCACACGAGGCACACGGGGCAGGATGGGCGGGTGAGCCGCGACGACCAGCGCATCAGCACCTTCGCCCGCGACGGCCTGCGGTTCGACGTCGACGACACCGGGCCGCTCGGTGGCGAGGTCGTCGTCCTCCTGCACGGCTTCCCGACCGACCGCACGAGCTGGCGGGCGGTTGCGCCCCTGCTGCACCAGGCCGGCCTGCGCACCCTCGCCCCGGACCAGCGCGGGTACTCCCCCGGCGCGCGCCCCACGGGTGTCGACGCCTACCGCCTCGAGGAGCTCGTCGCCGACGTGCTCGCGCTCGTCGACGCGTCGGGCCGCGAGCGCGTCCACGTCGTCGGGCACGACTGGGGCGGCGCCATCGCGTGGCTGCTCGCCGCCAACCACGCCGGGCGCGTCGCCTCGCTGACGGCCCTGTCGACCCCTCACCCGGCCGCGCTCGGGCGCGCCTGGCGCGGTGGCTGGGACCAGCGGCGCCGCTCCTGGTACATGGCCGCCTTCCAGCTGCCGAGGCTGCCCGAGCAGGTCATGGCCCGACGCTTCGAGGCGCTGATGCGCCGCAGCGGGCTGCCCGAGGAGGACTGCCAGCGCTACGCCCGGCTGCTCGGCACGCCGGCCGCCATCGCCGGCCCCATCGACTGGTACCGGGCCGCGCGTCGCTCGACCGTGCCCGCCCACCGGGTCCGGGTGCCGACGACCTACGTCTGGGGCCGCGAGGACCCGTTCCTCGGCCCCGACGCCGCGCGCCTCACCGTCGAGCACGTCGAGGCCCCGTACGAGCTCGTCGAGCTCGAGGCCGGCCACTGGCTGCCCGAGACGCGCGCGGCCGAGTGCGCCGCCGCGGTCGTGCGCAGCGTCGCCCGGGCGTCCGGCGCCTGACGTGCCCGCCGGCGACCACGCGCGCGATGCGGGGAAGAGACCGTCGCCGGGGTAGGTTGCACGACCGTGGAGATCGACATCTGGCAGGACATCGTGTGCCCGTTCTGCTACGTCGGCAAGCGCCGGCTCGAGGAGGCGCTCGCCGGTTTCGAGCACGCCGACGAGGTGACGGTGCGCTGGCACAGCTTCGAGCTGGACCGCGGCGCCGAGCCGGTGTCCGACGCGCCGCTCGTCGACCTCGTCGCCGCCAAGTACGGCATCTCCCGCGAGCAGGCCGTCGAGCAGCACCGTTCGCTCGCCGCGGCCGCCGCCGGCGTCGGGCTCGAGTTCAACTGGGAGCAGGCCCGGTACGGCAACACCTTCGACGCCCACCGGGTCGTGCACCTCGCCGCAGAGCATGGCCTCGCCGATGCCGCGCACGAGCGGCTCATGCGGGCCTACTTCACCGACGGCCTCGCCGTCGGTGACCGCGACACCCTGGTGCGCCTCGCGGCCGAGATCGGCCTGGACCCCGACGCGGTCCGCACCATGCTCGACTCCGACGACTACGGCAACCACGTGCGCAGCGACGAGGCCACGGCCAAGATGCTCGGCATCGAGTCGGTCCCCTTCTTCGTCCTCGACCGCCGCTACGGGGTCTCCGGGGCGCAGCCGGTCGAGGTCTTCGCCGAGGCCCTGCGCACGGCGTGGGAGCACCGCGACGACACCCGGGAACCGGTCACTGCCGGCGCCGGCTGCGGGGGTGGCTGCGGAGCCGGCGGCTGCGGAGGCGTCTGCGGGCGCTGACCGGCGCCTACGGTGGGTCCATGGCCCACCCGACGATGTACGAGGACGCCGACCCGTACCTGACCCGGCTGCGCACCATCTGCCTCGCGCTGCCCGGTGCCGACGAGAAGGTCTCGCACGGCCGTCCCAACTTCTTCACCCGCAAGGTCTTCGCCGTCTACGGCGGGGTGGTCAAGGGCGACCACGACCCTGAGCCCTTCCGCCAGGCCCTCCTGGTCCTGCCCGAGGAGACCGACCGGCTCGCGCTGCTCGAGGACGAGCGGTTCGTCGTGCCCGGCTACTACGGTCCGTACGGCTGGCTCATGCTCGACCTGCGCCACCGAGACGGCGTCGAGGGCGTCGACTGGGACGAGGTCGGCGAGCTCGTC
Source organism: Intrasporangium zincisolvens (assembly GCF_034724055.1). Classification (NCBI taxonomy): domain Bacteria; kingdom Bacillati; phylum Actinomycetota; class Actinomycetes; order Micrococcales; family Intrasporangiaceae; genus Intrasporangium; species Intrasporangium zincisolvens. The sequence goes on along the minus strand of NZ_JAWIIL010000001.1, from coordinate 882,370 downwards.
GACGCCTCCTACCGGCGCACCGCGCCGGCGCGGCTCGTCGCCCGGCTCGACGCGTCCTGACCGCTCCGCACCCGCGCGTTCCGCCGATTCGGGCCCGCGGTCGCTCCGCGCGGTCTACCGTGAGGTCAGAAAACGGACAAAAGCCAGAAAAGGTGCACCGATGCGTCCTCGCCCCTTCACCGCCCGGATCGCCACCGCCGCAGCAGCCCTCGCGCTCGCCGCGTCGGGAGTCGTCGGCACCGCCGCGGCATCGGGCGCCGCCACCCCGACGCCCGCCCAGCAGGTCCTGACGCTCGTGAACGCCCAGCGCGCCAAGGCCGGCTGCCGCGCCCTCCGCGTCGACCTGCGCCTGCAGCGCGCGGCGCTCGGGCACTCGGTCGACATGGCCAAGCGAGGGTACTTCTCGCACACGAGCCTCGACGGCCGCACGTTCGTCACCCGGATCCGCGCCCAGGGCTACACCGGCCGGCGCCTCGGGGAGAACATCGCCGCCGGCTACCGCACGCCGAGCGCCGTCATGACCGCGTGGATGAAGAGCCCGGGCCACCGCGCCAACATCCTCGACTGCCGCTACACCGCCATCGGCATCGGCGTCGCCACCGGCGGACCCTACGGCGTCTACTGGACGCAGGACTTCGGCGGCTGACCCATCCGACCCCCACCGGGCCTCGCGCGGCCGTAGGGTGTGGCTCCGTCCGCCACGCGCCGTGGGCGGCACATGCGTCGAAAGGTCTGCGGGTGGCTGATGACACCGGCCAGGAGCCGTCACGTCGGCGGGCCGTCGTCGTGACCCTCGTGGCCTCCGTGCTGCTCGTCACCGGTGGTCTGCTCGCGCTCAAACGCTCGATCGACGAGGACCTGCCGCGCTTCCCACCTCCCACGCCGACGACCACGTCCGCACCCGCCGCGCCCGCCGCGTCCGGCTAGCGTGGCCGCCATGGACGCATGGCACAGCCAGGACCGTCACCTCGTGCGCCTCGAATGGGGCCCCGACGCGTCGGTCGCCCTGGCGCGGCACGCGCGCGACGCCGGCTCGCAGGTCGTGGCGGTCGTGGCCGACGTGCTCAGCTTCACGACGTGCGTGTCGGTCGGCGTCGACCGAGGGGTGCGCGTGCGGCCCTACCGCTGGAGGGACGCGTCGGCCGCGGCGTTCGCGGAGGCGCACGGTGCCGTGCTCGCGCAGCCGCGCGGACCGGTGGAGCCGGACGGAGACGCGTCGGGCCGGGTGAGCCTGTCCCCCAGGTCGATCCGCACCGCGGAGGGCCTGACCGATCTCGTCCTTCCCTCCCCCAACGGCTCGACGGTCTGTGCCGGGCTCGCCGAGGCCGGGGCGGAGGTCGTCGCCGCATGCCTGCGCAACCGCACCGCGGTGGCCCGCCACCTCGCGGGCCGGTTCACGGCGAGCCCGAACCGGCCGCCCGTCGTGCTCCTCGTGCCGGCCGGTGAGCGGTGGCCCGACGACTCGCTGCGCCCGGCGGTCGAGGACCTCTGGGGCGTCGGCGCGGTGGCCGACGCGTTCGCGCGCCTCCTCGAGCACCGCGCCGGTCCCCTGCTGCTCAGCCCCGAGGCGCGGGTCGCGGTCGCCGCGTGGGACGCGGTGGCGGGGTCGGTCGAGTCGGTCGCCGCCGACCTGCACGCCTGCTCGAGCGGGCGAGAGCTCGAGGCGAAGGGCTATGCCGACGACGTCGTCGTGGCCGCCGAGCTCGACGCGTCGGAGGTCGTACCGGTGCTGCGCGACGGCGTCTTCGTCGCCGCCTGATCCGGGGCGACGAGCGCCCTCCTGGCAGGCCGATGCCTGCCGCTCACCGCCCACCGCCGGCGGCACCGTCACGGGTCATCAGCCGCCACGACCCTTCGGAGACGACCTCGACCTCGCCCTCGACGACGGCGATGGCCGTCTGCCCGTCGGTGACGTATGCGGGTCCGGAGATGCCCTGGATCCAGCTCTCCGCCTCGGCCATGGTGTTGCCCGGCATCCCCTCGGGAGCGACGTGCGGGAAGATCGAGAAGTCGACGAGCCCCAGGGTGCTGACATCGCCGGTCGGTGGCCTCCACTGGATGAAGTCCTCGCCCACCTCGGGGGTCATCACCATGCTTCCAGCACTCAGCCCCACCCACACCGACCGGTCCAGCGACGGCAGCAGGTCGGTCAGCCCCGACTCCCGCATCCAGTGGGCCAGGTAGAGCACGTCCCCGCCCGCGACCAGCAGCACGTCCGCCTCTTCGACGACGGGCACCCAGCGGTCGGCGCCGATGCTGGGCAGCGCAGTGAGCTCCAGCACCCCGACGGACTTCCATCCCAGGCCGACCATGGGGTTCTCGGACGTCCCGCTGATGAACTGCCAGGCCTTGGTGCCCGGCCCTCCCATGGGGTGCCCGTACATGGCCGTGGGGATGCACAGGGCCCGCGACTCGGCGATGGGCTGGTCCAGCATGCCGACGAGGGCCGCGTGGATGCTCGGGTTGGTGACTCCACTGTCGGTCAGCAGCAGCTTCATGTGTCTGGCCTCCGGGTCTCGGTGTGTGCGGTCACTGGGACCACGAACGACAGGGGGCGACTGCGACAGGGTCCCGACCAAGGATGGGGCATCGGGTCGCGCCGTGGGGCGGGCGGCGCCCCCGAGGACGGTCGACACCACACGCGCCATCAGCGCTCGGACACGGGCCCCTACTGGCCCAGAGCGGTCCAGAAGACCGACGCGGCCCGCGACGGGCGCCCGGTGCGACGCTCGGACCAGTCGGCGGAGGTCATGAGGGCCGTGACCGCGTTGACACCGAGCCACCGGAGCGGCTCCGGCTCCCAGTTGCGAGAGGTGCGCCCGGCCCACGGCAGGCTCGTGAGGTCCTCGGGGTCCTCGCCGCGGATCATCGCGGCGAGCGTGCGGCCGGCGAGAGCCGAGGTGGCGACGCCGTCGCCGACGTAGCCGCCGGCGAACGCGAGCCCGGTGTGCCGGTCGTGGCGCACCGACGGGAACCAGTCGCGCGGCACCCCGAGGTTGCCGCCCCAGGAGTGGGTGAACGCGACGCCGGCCAGCGCCGGGAACAGCTCGGTGAGGATGGTCCGCAGGCGGGCGTGCACGCGGTCGTCGCGGTCGTACAGCGGCGACACCTTCGACGCGTAGTGGTAGGGAGCACCCCTGCCGCCGAAGGCGATCCGGCCGTCACGGGTGCGCTGGCCGTAGATCGTCAGGTGCCGGTTGTCGGCGAAGGTGACGCGCCGCTCGAGCCCGATGTGGTCCCAGACGTCGTCGGGCAGCGGCTCGGTGGCGGTCATGAGCGAGTAGACCGGGGCGATGGCGCGGCGACGCCCGGCGACGGTCGGGGTGTACCCCTCGGTGGCGAGCACCACGTGCTCGGCGCGCACCGTCCCGTGCGGCGTGACGACGCGGTGGGCGCCGACCGCGGTGGCCGGCGTCTGCTCGTGCACGACAGCGCCGCGTCGTTCGACGGCCCGGGCGAGCCCGCGCACGAGCCGGGCCGGGTGCAGCGCCGCGCAGTGCGGGGTCCAGGCACCGCCGAGCGCGTCGCCGACGCGGACGTGGTCGGACACCTCGTGCACGTCGAGCAGGCGCAGGTCGTCGTCGCCGAAGCCCCACTCGCGGCTCTCGGCCACCTCGGCCCGCACGCGTTCGAGCTGGGCAGGGTTGCGGGCCACCGACACGTAGCCGCCCTGCTCGAAGTGGCAGTCGATGTCCTCCTCGGCGGCGATCCGGCCCACATCGGCGACCGTGTCGTACATCCGGCGCTGCATCCGCACCGCGGCGTCGCGGCCGCGCTCGGTGGCCATCCGGTGCAGCGAGGCCGGGAAGAGGGCCGAGCACCAGCCGCCGTTGCGGCCCGACGCCCCGAAGCCGGCCACCTCCTTCTCGAGCACGGCGACGCGCAGCGACGGGTCGGCACGCACGAGGTGGTAGGCGGTCCACAGCCCCGTGTAGCCCGCCCCGACGACGGCGACGTCGACGTCGACGTCGCCGGGCAGGGACGGGCGCGGCGTGAAGTCGTCGTCGCACGTGTCGTGCCACAGGCTCAGGCCCCGGTAACCGCTCGGTAGCATGCCGGGATCATGCCACGGCGACCTGTTCGCGCAACCTCTCCCGAGGGCCCATCTCATTGGAATCAGGTTCCAACACCTACGGATTCCGTAGGTATGCCTGATCCTGACCACCCCTTCCGTAGAATCGCCCGACACGGCATCATGCCGACATGAGCACCGTCGACCGCGCCCGCCTCGCCGACCTCCACGCGCGCGAGCGCGAGTCGTTCACCGCAGCCCGCCCCCGGTCCCGCGAGCTGGCCGAGCGGGCCCGGGCGCACATGCCCGGCGGCGTCCCGATGAGCTGGATGGTCAAGTGGCCCGGCGACCACCCCGTGTTCGTCGACCACGCGGCGGGCGCCCACTTCACGTGCGTCGACGGCATCGACCACGTCGACCTCTGCCTCGGCGACACCGGCGCGATGATGGGCCACTCGCCGGCCCCCACCGTCGAGGCCGTGACCCGACAGCTCGCGCGCGGCATCACGACGATGCTGCCGACCGAGGACGCCATCGCCGTCTCGGGCAACCTGGCCGACCGCTTCGGGCTGACGTACTGGCAGTTCACCCTGACGGCCACCGACGCCAACCGGCACGCCATCCGCTATGCGCGCCACCTGACCGGCCGGTCGAAGGTCGTGGTGCACAACTTCTGCTACCACGGGTCGGTCGACGAGGCCTTCGCGACGATCGGCGAGGGCGGCACGACTGTCGACCGCCGGCACAACATCGGCGCCCCGGTCGACACCGCAGAGACGACGCGCGTCGTCGAGTTCAACGACCTCGACGCCCTCGAGAAGGCGCTCTCGCACGGTGACGTCGCGGCGATCCTCGTCGAGCCGGCGCTGACGAACATCGGCATCGTGCTGCCCGACGACGGCTACAACGCCGGCGTGCGCGAGCTCGCGACGAAGTACGGGGCGCTGCTCATCAACGACGAGACGCACACGATCTGCGCGGGTCCCGGCGGCTACACCGGGGCGCACGGCCTCCAGCCCGACCTGCTCGTCATCGGCAAGTCGATCGGGGGCGGGATCCCCTGTGGCACCTTCGGATTCACGCAGGACATCGCCGACCGCATCGCCCGGTCCGTCGACCTCGAGGACATCGACGTGGGCGGCATCGGCGGCACGCTCGCCGGCAACGGGCTGTCGATGGCCGCGATGAAGGCGACGCTCGAGCAGGTCATGACGCCGGCGGCTTTCGAGCACATGGTGCCGCTCGCCGACGCGTGGGCCGACGGCGTACAGGCCGGCATCGACGCGGTCGGCGCCGACTGGCACGTGACGCGCCTCGGCGCCCGGGCCGAGTACAACTTCTCGGGGCAGCCGTCGCGCAACGGCCAGGAGGCGCACGACTCCGACGACTTCGAGCTGCAGCAGTACCTGCACCTCTACGCGCTCAACCGCGGCATCCTGCTGACCCCGTTCCACAACATGGCCCTCATGTGCCCCGACACGACGGCGGCCGACGTCGAGGCGCACACGACGATGTTCCGGGCCTGCCTCGAGGAGCTCTTCGCCTGAGCCGCAAGGACGTCCGCGACCGAAAGGCGTCGGGCTAGCCGCGCAGCAGCGCCTCCACGAGGGCCGGCAGCGCGACGGCCGCGGTCTCGCGGACACGGTGGTGCGCGACGTCCGACACGTCGGTGTCGCGCGGGTTGACCTCGACGACGACCGCGCCGGCGCCGCGGGCCACGACCGGCAGGCCCGCGGCCGGGTGCACGATGCCCGACGTGCCCACGACGAGCACGACGTCGGCCGCCTCGACGGCCGCCAGCCCGCGCTCCCAGGCGTCCTGCGGCAACATCTCGCCGAACCACACGACGCCGGGGCGAACGAGCCCGCCGCACGCATCGCACCTCGGCGGGTCGATGCGCTCGGTCTCGCTGTGCGGCAAGGCAACCGGCGCGTCGTACGGTGCGCCGCACGACGCGCAGCGGAAGCTCGACAGCGCCCCGTGCAGGTGTACGACGTCGACGCTGCCACCGCGCTCGTGCAGGTCGTCGACGTTCTGCGTCACGACCGTGACGGCCTCGACGCCGGGCACCCCAGTGAGCGCCGCGACGGCCAGATGACCGGCGTTCGGCTCGACGTGCCGCACTCGCTCGAAGCGCCACAGGTACCAGGCCCAGACGAACGCCGGGTCGCGCTCCCACGCCTCGACGGTGGCGAGGTCCTCGGCCTCGTACTGCTCCCACAGGCCGGTCTGGGCGTCGCGGAAGGTCGGCACGCCGCTCTCGGCCGACATGCCCGCGCCGGTGACGACCGCGAGGCGATGGGCCCCTCGGACAGCGTCGACGACCTCGGGTGCAACCACCATGCGGACAGCGTCGCACAGTCCGCGCGCACCGCCTGACGGCCCGGGCTGCCGTGGCTAGCCTTGCGAGGGACGCCCCACCCACGCATCGCCGACCAGCCGCCGATCAGCCGCCGATCCATGGAGTCCCGTTGAGCACGACGCCGCCGTCCCCCACCCCGACCACCCCGTCCGCTCCCGCGCCTGCCTCGGCATCGGCCCCGGCACCCGCCGCGCGCCGCACGACGCGTCTGGGCATCGTCGGCGCCGGCGCCGTGGGCGCCACGCTCGCCTACGCGGCCCTGATGCGCGGCACCGCGCACACCGTCGCGCTCTTCGACATCGACGCCAAGAAGGTGCAGGCCGAGGCGCTCGACCTCAGCCACGGCATCCAGTTCGTGCCGATGGCGCACGTCGTCGGCTCCGACGACGTCGCCGTGCTCGCCGACTGCGACGTCGTCGTGTTCACGGCAGGGGCGAAGCAGAAGCCGGGCCAGTCGCGGCTCGACCTCGCGGAGTCGACGATCGGCATCGTCCGCTCGCTGCTGCCCCGGCTCGTCGAGGTCGCCCCGGATGCCGTGCACGTCATGGTGACCAACCCCGTCGACGTCGTCACGTGGGCGGCCCTGCAGGTGTCCGGGCTGCCCGACACGCAGCTCTTCGGCTCGGGCACGGTGCTCGACTCGTCGCGGCTGCGGTTCCTCCTCGCCGAGCACCTCGGCGTCGCGGCCCAGAGCGTGCACGCGTACGTCGTCGGCGAGCACGGGGACTCCGAGCTGCCGCTGTGGTCCTCGGCGAGCGTCGGCTCGGTGCCGTTGCTGTCGTGGCCCGGGCCCGACGGCCGACCGGCCCTCGACGAGACGGCTCGCGACCGCATCGCCGAGGACGTCGTGCAGTCGGCGTACCGGATCATCGAGGGCAAGGGGGCCACGAACTACGCCATCGGGCTGGCCGCGACCCGCGTCGTCGAGGCCCTCCTCAACGACGAGCGACGCATCCTGCCGGTGTCGAGCCGCCTCACCGACTACCTCGGCATCAGCGACGTGTGCCTGTCCGTGCCGGCGATCGTCCACGCCGGCGGCGTCGGCGACCGCGTCGAGGTGCCGATGACCGACGCCGAGCTGGCCGGGCTGCGCCGCTCCGCCGAGGCGGTCCGGGCGACGGCCCGACGCTTCGGCTTCTGAGGGGTTCGGTCCCCGGGGCCCGGCGGTCGCCGAGCGTTCAACGCATCGTCACGCTCCCGACGCGCGATGACGTCGGAGCGCTCCTAGCGTCGTGGGGTCGGACCGCCCGGCATCCCCCACCCCCAGGAGCCCCGATGCGACCCACCACCCGGACGACCACGCTGCGCGCCCTGGCAGCGGCGTGCCTCACGACCGCCACCGCACTCGCGCCCGTCGCCGCCATCTCCGCCTCCGCCGACACCGGCGGCGCGGCGAAGCCCGGTCCGGTGCCGCCCCAGAAGACGCAGTTCGACCTGCAGGCGCACCGCGGCGGCATCGGCCTCACCACCGAGGAGACGCCGCAGGCCTTCGCCAAGGCGCTCGAGCTCGGCGTCAGCACCCTCGAGCTCGACACCCAGGTGACCAAGGACCTCAAGGTGGTCGTCACCCACGACCGCCAGGTCAACCGCACCAAGTGCGCCGACACGGGCCCGGTGACGCCCGGTGACCCGCTCTACCCGTACGCCGGAAAGTACGTCAAGGACCTCACCCTCGCCCAGATCAAGACGCTCGACTGCGGCTACCAGCAGCTGCCCGGCTTCCCCGAGCAGGAGGTCGTGCACGGCGTGAAGATGGCCGAGCTCAAGGACGTCTTCGCCGTCGTCAAGACCCACCACGCCGGCCAGGTCATGATGAACATCGAGACGAAGGTCGAGGCCGGTGCGCCCGAGCAGACCGCCCCGCGGGACGTCTTCGTGCGCCGGGTCTGGGAGGAGATCCACGCCTCCGGTCTCGAGCGGCAGGTGACGATCCAGTCGTTCGACTGGGGCTCGCTCATGGCCATGCACCGGCTCGCACCTCGCCTGCCGCTCGTCGCGCTGACGAACTACGACTTCCTCGAGGTCGGCAAGCCGGGGGCCTCCCCGTGGCTCGGCGGCATCGACGCGGACGACTTCGGCGGTGACCTCGTCGCGGCGGCGGCCTCGATCGACGGCGTCACGGCGGTGTCGCCGAACTACGGCTTCCCCCAGAACGGCAAGGTCGGCGACCCCGGCTTCCGGTTCTACCCCGACGCGACGATGATCCGCGACGCGCACGCCCGCGGCATCAAGGTCATCCCGTGGACGTGCGACGACCCGGCGACGATGGCGGCGCTGCTCGACCTCGGCGTCGACGGCCTCATCACCGACTACCCGAACCGGCTGCGTGACCTCATGGCCGAGCGCGGCATGCGTCTGCCCAAGGCCTACCCCGCCGCCTGACCCGCCGCCTGACGGGACGCCGCGTCCCCGCCGGCGTGTCGCGGCGTCCGCACGGCGTGTCGGCGACCTGCGTGCGCCAACGGTCGTCGGTGGGGGCCTCGCGCGGCTGCGTGGATGCTCGCCGCACCGTCGACCGGATCGGGCCATGATGGGGCGGTGAGCACCGCGCGGGCGACCTACCACCACGGGGACCTGCGCCGCGCCCTCCTCGACGCCGGTCTCGAGCTCGCGCAGGAGGGTGGGCCCGACGCCGTCGTGCTCCGTGAGGCGACGCGTCGGGTGGGCGTCTCGGCGAACGCCGCCTATCGCCACTTCGCCGACCGCGACGCGCTCCTTGGGCACGTCGTGTCCCTCGCCCAGGCCCGTGCCGCGGACGTCATCAGCGACACGATGGACGCGGCCGACCTTGGCCCCGACGCCGGGGCCCGGGCACGGGCCCGGTTCCGCGCCGTCGGCGTCGGCTACCTCCGCTTCGCCATGGACGAGCCCGGGCTGTTCCGCACGGCCTTCGCCGTGCCCGTCGACCTGTCCCGGGCCGCCTCGCCCGAGGCCGCCGGACGCGCCGGGCGCACCCCCTTCCAGCTGCTCGCCGAGTCGCTCGACGCCATGGTCGACACCGGCGTCCTGTCGCAGGCGCAGCGCCCCGGAGCCGAGCTGCTCGCGTGGTCGGCCGTGCACGGCATGGCCATGCTCGCCCTCGAAGGGCCGCTGCGCGACCTGCCCGCGAGCGCCATCGCCGAGCTGGCGCCCCGCCTCGTGACGATGGTCGACCTCGGTCTCGGGCTCACGACCGACCCGACGACCGAGCCCGCCGACGCGTCTTCCTAGGGTGGGGGCTTGACGAGCGAGACCGCCCAGCAGACCGAGCAGACCGACGACCGGCCCTTCGTCCTCGACCGCACGACACCGGCGTTCTACACGCGTCTCGGACCCGACCTCTACGCGCCGACGATCCACACCCAGGGCGCCTGGCGCGAGGACGAGCAGCACATGGCGCCGGTCAGCGGGATCATCGCGCACGCCATCGACCGGCACGAGCCTCGCGAGGGCATGCAGCTGGCCCGCGTCTCCTACGACATCCTCGGGATGATCCCGGCGCGGCCGAGCCGCGTCGAGGTCCGCACCACACGGCCGGGGCGCACCATCGAGCTCGTGGAGGCGGTGCTCAGCGTCGACGACCGGCCGGTGGTCCGCGCCGAGGCCTGGCGCCTGGCCCGGCACGACTCCACCGACGTGGCCGGCGTCGAGCTCGACCCGATCCCCGGGCCCGACGAGCTCGAGCCGTGGGAGGGCATCGACACGTGGGAGGGTGGCTACATCCGCGGCCTCGAGTTCCGCACCGACCCGGCCCGTCGCCCCGGCCGCACGCGCACGTGGATCCGCACCGACAACGCGCTGGTCGACGGCGAGTCCTGCTCCCCCACAACGGATCTCATCCGCCTCGTCGACACCGCCAACGGCATCGCGGTGCGCGTGTCGCCGCGTGAGTGGATGTTCCCCAACGTCGACCTCACGATCCACCTGTTCCGCGAGCCGGTGCACGGCTGGGTCGGGTTCGACACCCGCGTCAGCATGGGCACGACCGGCCTCGGCCTCACCGCGACGACGCTGCACGATGCCGCCGGACCGGTCGGGCGGGCCGAGCAGGTGCTGACGGTGCGCCGTCTGCCGGCACGCTGAAACCAGCTCCGCCACAGGACTTCCGACGTCGCGACAACCTTCTGCCCGCTCGACGCGTCAGGGTGGGTGGTTGCGCGCGCCGAGAACGGTGCGCGCTGCCACAATGAAGGGCGCGCTCGCGCCGATCCAGCCGCCGCGATGCCGCGGGGCACCAGACAGGGGACACCATGAGGCAGCTCGACCTCGGCAGGACTCGGATCGCGGGGGCCACGGCCGCCCTCGCCGTCGTCACGGCAATCGTCGTGTCGGCTCCGGTCGCCCGCGCCGACGACGCCACCGGCACACCGACGCCGCCTGCGACGTCGACGAGCGCGTCGGGCACCTCGGGGGCGGGCTCGACCGACCCGACGACGACCGACACCAGCACCGGCACGACCACAGCCCCGCCGACGACGTCCACCACCACACCACCGCCGACCACGCCTCCCCCGACCACCACACCGCCGACCACGCCTCCTCCGCCCGTCGCGGTCGTGTCGGCGGCCAGCGGCGTCTGGAAGGTCAAGGACCTGCAGGTGCGGCTGCGGCTCGTGCGCTCGACGTACTGGCCCTACGCCGTCTCCGGCACGTACGGCTCGACGCTCGGGCAGAAGGTCCTCGCCTTCCAGCGCGACCAGAGGCTGGCGGCCAACGGCGTCGTCGACCGGGCCACGTGGACCCGGCTCGTCGCCCTGACCCGCACCGCCACGGCGGTCTCCGCCGGCAGCGGCGTCTGGAAGGTCAAGGACCTGCAGGTGCGGTTGCACCTCGCCGGCTCCGCGTACTGGCCGTACGCGATCTCCGGCGTCTACGGCTGGACGCTCGGCCAGAAGGTCCTCGCCTTCCAGCGGCTGCAGAACCTGCCGCAGTCCGGGGTCGTCGACCAGCGTACGTGGGCCCGGCTCGTCGCCCTGACCCGCACGGTCACGGTGCTCGGCCCGGGCTCACCGGCCGCCAACGTCCGCGAGCTGCAGCGTCGGCTCGGCACGAAGGGCCTCTGGCCGTACGCCGCGTCGGGGGTCTACGGGTGGACGCTCGGCCAGAAGGTCCTCGCCTTCCAGCGCGTGCAGATGCTGGCGGAGTCCGGGGTCGTCGACCAGCGCACGTGGGCCCGGCTCCTCGCCGTCACCTACGTGCCCGGCACCTTCGACAAGCACCGGTTCGCGGCCGGGCTGCGCCCGATCCTGCCGAAGGTCGGCTCGCTCGACCCGCGCTGCCGCGTCGGACGCGTCATGTGCGTCAGCAAGGACACCCGCACGCTGACGTGGGTCGTCGACGGCAAGCCGCTCATGGTCATGTGGGCCCGCTTCGGCGGCCCGGGGCGGGAGACCCGGGAGGGCACCTTCCGCGTCTCGCGCAAGTACGAGTACGTGATCTCGAACCTCTACTTCACGCCGATGCCGTACTCGATGTTCTTCTCCGGCGGCCAGGCCGTGCACTACTCGTCGAACTTCGCGCGCCTCGGCTACGCCAGCTCGAGCCACGGGTGCGTCAACATCGCCGACCACGCGCAGGTCAAGAGCCTCTTCTTCAAGGTGCGCGTCGGTGACAAGGTCGTCGTCTACAACTGAGCAATCGCGGTCAGGCGGCGTGGGTGCGGTCTGGGTGAGGATCACGTCGTGAGCAGCGCCACCGACACCTTCGCCGCCTGGCTCGACGTGCTCGTCGACACCCTCGACGAGCCCGGCCTGACGGGCGAGGAGTTCGCGGCGCGGCTGCACCTGTCGCGGTTCCACCTCGACCGGGTCGTCAGTGCGGCGGCGGGCGAGGCGCCGAGGACCCTGCGCCGCCGGGTGCTCCTCGAGCGCGCCGCCTTCCGCCTCGCGGCGAGCCGACGCTCCGTCCTCGACGTCGCCGTCGAGGCGGGCTACGGCTCGCACGAGGCCTTCACCCGGGCGTTCCGACGCGCGTACGGCGAGGCGCCGTCGGCGTGGCGCGAGCGCCCGGGAGCGATCCGCGTCGAGGCGGGCAACGGCATCCACTTCCACCCGCCGGCGGGAATCCGCCTGCCGGCCCGGCGAAGGGTCACCGCCATGGACCTCCTGCAGCAGATGGTCGAGCACCACGTGTGGCTCGTCGGCGAGATCGTCGAGTGCGCCGGACAGCTGACCGACGAGCAGCTCGACGAGCCGATCGTCCTGTCGGTCGAGGACGACCCCGACCCGTCGACGCTGCGCCGCATCATCAGCCGCCTCGTCGGCCAGATGGCGATGTGGAACGCGACGATGGCCAGCCAGGAGTACGACTTCTCCGTCGAGATCGACGAGTCGCTGACGTCGGCGCGGCGCCGGCTCGCCGAGGCGGCCCCGGTCTTCGTCACCCACGTGCGCGAGGCCGTCGAGAAGGGCCAGCTCGACGACGTCTTCGTCGACGCCGCGAGCGACCCGCCGTACGTGTGCAGCTACGGCGCGATGGTCGCGCACGTCCTGACGTTCGCCGCGCACCGGCGAACCCTGGCCGTGCTCGCGCTCGACAAGCACGGCGTCGGGCGGCTCGGGTGGGGCGACCCCATCGAGTGGATCGACGCCGAGGTCAGGTCACGCTGAGCCCGCGCGACCCCGCGCCGGGCGGCATCACTCGACGGTCGTCGTGACCTCGCTGCCGAGCTCGACGGTGCGACTGACGGTGCACCACTCGTCGTGCGAGCGCTTGACGAGCTTGGGCAGCATCTCGCGGGCGGCGTCGCCGCCGTCGCCCTCGGGGAAGCGGACGCGGAAGCGCACCTCGATGTCCTGCAGGTGGTTGCCGTTCTCGTCCTTGACCTTGTCGGCGGTCACCTCGACCTCGAACTGCTCGGGCTCGGCCCGTCGCGTCGTCACGGTGTCGACGTCGACGGCGGTGCAGCCGGCGATGCCCGCGAGGAGCAGCTCGACCGGCGAGAGCTCGTCGGTGCCCGAGCTGACGGTGATCGAGCCGCCGCGCTGGTTGCGGACCGTGTAGCGGCCGACGCTGTCGCGGGTCAGGGTGACGCGACGCAGGTCGTCGGGGTTTCTCTCGGTGTTGCTCTCGCTCATGGGATGCAGCCTCTCAGAGGTCGTGGGGTGGCAGGCGACCGCGTCCGGGGCCGCGTCTGTCGTGGAGCTGGGCGAGGCGACGGTCAGAGCCAGGCGTCGGCGAGCAGCTCGTAGGTGCGCAGCCGGTCTTCCGGGTCGTAGGCGCCGCACGTGACGACCACCTCGTCGACGCCGGTGGCCTCGACGAAGCCGGACAGGCCCTCGCGCACGGAGTCGGGCGTGCCGACGAGCGACACGCGCGTCATGTCCAGGACAGCCTGCCGCTCGGCCGGGCTCCACCGCGACAGAAGGGTGTCGATGTCGCCGGTCGGCTTGGTCACGCCGCCGCGACGGCCGGTGACGATGCTGTGGAAGCGGGCGAGGACGCTGGTGTAGAGCCGCTCGGCCTCGGCCTGGGTGTCGGCGACCATGACGTTCATCCCGGCCATGGTGCGGGGCGCGTCCAGCCCGCCCGGCAGTACCGACGGCGTGAAGCGCGAGCGGTACACCTCGAGCGCGCTCATGAGCGCGGCGGGCGCGAAGTGCGAGGCGAAGGAGTACGGCAGGCCGAGCGCGGCCGCCACCTGGGCGCCGCCGTGGCTCGAGCCGAGGATCCACACCGGCACCTGGGTGCCCTCGCCGGGCACCGCCCGCACCTTGGCGTCGGGGTCGGGCTCGCCGAGGTAGCCGAGCAGCTCCTCGACCTCGCCGGCGAAGTTCATCGCGGCGGCCTCGTTGCGGCGCAGGGCGCGGGTCGTGAACGGGTCGGTGCCGGGGGCGCGCCCGAGCCCGAGGTCGATGCGCCCGGGGTGCATCGTCGCGAGCGTGCCGAACTGCTCGGCGACGACGTACGGCGCGTGGTTGGGCAGCATGATGCCGCCGGCCCCGACGCGGATGGTCTCGGTGTGGTCGGCGACGTGGCCGATGAGCACCGCCGTCGAGCTCGACGCGACGCCGCGCATGTTGTGGTGCTCGGCCATCCAGTACCGCCCGTAGCCCCACTTCTCGGCGTGGCGTGCGATGTCGACGGTCGCGGCGATCGCCTCGCCGGCGGTGCCGCCGTCGGCGACGGGCACGAGGTCGAGGATGTTCAGCTGGGCGGTCGGCTTGGTGCTGGAGGAGCTCACGAGGGTGCCAACCGACGCTCCGGGTCGAGGTATTCCGCCGCGCCGCAGCGCGCGCGTCCACCTCGACCCGGCCGACGTCGGCACGACACGCGTGCCGTGGGTCAGTCGGCGGGCGCCTCCGGGCCGTCGGAGATCTGGCGCAGCGTGGCGACCACCGTGACCTCGGGCCAGTGCCTGGCGTGCAGCTCGGCGAACTCCCGCTGGTCCGCGACGGCCTCCTCGAGGCTCTCGTACTGCATGATCGCCCAGCCGCCGACGACCTCCTTGGACTCGGCGTACGGCCCGTCCACGCGGCTCACCTCACCGCGGCGGACGACGAAGTTCACGGCGTCCTCCGTCCCGTACAGCCCGCCGCCGTCGAGGAACACGCCCTTGGCGGCCCGCTCCCCGATGTGGACGTCCATCGCGTCGAACAGCGCCTTGGGCGGCGTGCCGACGCCCTCTTCCATCCTGACGAATCCCATGAATCGGGGCATCTCGGTCTCTCCTCGTGCTCTTCGGGTCGTTGCCTGTCATGCCTGCGTCGAACGGCCACCGGGCTGTTCGACACCGATCCTCGACTTTTCTCACGGGAGGGCGAGCTGCACGATCTGGTCGCCGTTGTCGGGGCAGAACGCGTTGACGCCCGCCGCCATGAGCTGCTTGGTGCGCAGCGCGTCGCCGGTGTTGCCGAGCGGCTTGCCCGCGTCGTCGACGGCGATCTGCTTGAGGGTCACCCCACCGTTCTTCAGCGCCCAGCACGTCGTGGTGCCGGTCTCGAGGTCGTCGCTGAGCGTCGCGGCCGTGACGTCGACGCCGCGGTTGCGGGCGTCGAGGACGAAGCGCGCCTCCGGCTCGCTGATGCTCGGACGTGCAGTCGCGATGTCGGAGGGCAGGTCCTGCAGCGTCGGCGCGTCGCTGCCGCACGCCGCGAGCGTCGCCGCTGTCGCGACGGCCGCCACGGCGAGGACGGTCGGGCGCAGGGGGTGGGCGCGGCGTCGCAGGCGGGTCACGGTGTCCATCGTTACCCTGAACGCGTGAGCGACGCGGATCGTCCCGACGACATCGGCGGCAGCACGCGTGCCGGTGCTCCGCAGGTCGGCCGGTTCTCCGACACCCCCCTCGCGGCCGGGTCGGTGGCGGCCGGGCTGGCCGGTGTCGTCGTCGGGTTCCTGTTCGTGCCGCAGCTGCTCGCGCTCGCCCTCGGCGGGCTGAGCCTGGCCCGGCGCGAGGCGAACGGCCGCGGCCGCGCCCTCCTCGGCATCGGGCTCGGGCTGCTGACGACACTCCTGTGGGGCGTCGTCCTCGCGCTCCTGCTCAAGTGGTGGGTCACCTCGCCCTGAGCAGTGCCGGAGGACGGCACCGGACGCGTCACTGCGAGTACGTCGAGAGGAACTTGCCGAGCCGGCCGACGGCGTCCTCGAGGTCCTCGACCCGGGGCAGGAAGACGAGCCGGAAGTGGTCGGGCGTGCCCCAGTTGAAGCCGGTGCCGTGCACGACGAGCAGGTGCTGCTCGCGGAGCAGGTCGAGGGCGAACCGCTCGTCGTCGCGGATGTCGTGGACCTTGGGGTCGAGGCGCGGGAAGAGGTAGAGCGCGCCCTCGGGCTTGGTGCACGAGACGCCGTTGATCTGGTTGAGCATCTCCCACGCGACGTTGCGCTGCTCGAGGAGGCGGCCCCCGGGCAGGATCAGCTCGTTGATCGACTGGTAGCCGCCGAGCGCCACCTGGATCGCGTGCTGCGCCGGCACGTTGGCGCACAGGCGCATGTTGGCGAGGATGTCGAGGCCCTCGAGGTAGCTGCGGGCGTGCTCCTTGGGGCCGGTGATGGCCAGCCACCCGGAGCGGAACCCGGCGACGCGGTAGGCCTTGGACAGCCCGTTGAACGTCAGGCACAGCAGGTCGGGCGCGAGGCCGGCGATCGAGGTGTGGGTGGCGCCGTCGTAGAGGATCTTGTCGTAGATCTCGTCGGCCATGACGATGAGCTCGCGCTCGCGCGCCACCTGCACGATGGCCTCGAGCACCTCGCGCGGGTACACGGCGCCGGTGGGGTTGTTCGGGTTGATGACGACGATCGCCTTGGTGCGGTCGGTGACCTTGCTGCGGATGTCGTCGAGGTCGGGCGCCCAGCCGGCCTGCTCGTCACAGACGTAGTGCACGGGCTTGCCGCCGGCGAGGCTCGTGGCCGCGGTCCACAGCGGGTAGTCGGGCGCCGGGAGCAGCACCTCGTCGCCGTTGTCGAGCAGGCCCTGCATCGCCATGACGATGAGCTCGCTGACGCCGTTGCCGAGGTAGATGTCCTCGACGCCGAGGTGCGGGAACTCGCGCACCTCGTAGTGCTGCACGATGGCCCGCCGCGCCGAAAGGATCCCCTTG
This sequence comes from Intrasporangium zincisolvens, assembly GCF_034724055.1. Taxonomy (NCBI): domain Bacteria; kingdom Bacillati; phylum Actinomycetota; class Actinomycetes; order Micrococcales; family Intrasporangiaceae; genus Intrasporangium; species Intrasporangium zincisolvens. The sequence continues at coordinate 865,482 of NZ_JAWIIL010000001.1, read as the reverse complement.
CTGTCGCTGTAGCCCTGGGCGCGCGGCAGCTCCTGGATGACGTCGACGAGGATGTCCTCGGGCGCCTCGAACCCGAACGGGGCGGGGTTGCCGATGTTGAGCTTGAGGATGCGGTGGCCCTCCTCCTCGAGGCGCTTGGCCTCGGCGAGCACGGGACCGCGGATCTCGTAGCAGACGTCCTGCAGCTTCTTGCTCTGGCTCACCGCGCGCATGCGACCAAGGGTGGCACCGCCGCAGCCGCGTTCCCGGGAGATTCCCACCATGTGGCCCGTCGCGTCCGTCACGTCTCCGACCGTCCCGAGGCGTGGACGCCCCCGTCCGCCCCGTGGACTCACGCCCGACGCGTCAGCGACCGAGGCAGCCGAACGCCGACGCAGGGCTGCGGGCGGTCAGGGTCGTCACGAGCTGGTCGAGGCTCGGGGCGACGAGGTCGATCGTCTGCACGTGGCCCTCGACGGTGCGGGTCAGGTGCGCGACGGCCGGCTGCGTCGGCGCCGAGGACGACCAGCCGGACTGCTGGAGGTAGCCGACCATCTGCGAGGCGGCTGGACCGGTCGATGGCGGGTAGGTGCGCGTCACGACGCCGTCGTCGGAGTCGCGGCAGGGCGGTGCCTCGCCGTGGCCCTGGGGCGTCAGGAGGCGGTCCATCTCGGTGATGTCCTGGTCGAGGGCGGTGAACGCGGCGACGTCGTCGGCGTGCACGCGCGAGGTCCAGGCCCAGCCGGCGAGGCCGACGAAGACGAGCAGGAGCACGACGAAGACGGTGGCCGCCGGGCCCGGCCGACGCGTTCCGCGCGAGCCGTTCGTCTCCGGCGAGCGGGGCGGCTGGGGTGCTGCGGGGCCACCGCCGGGCGCCGGGGCGCCACGCCGCCGCCGCGCCCGTTTCGGGGCCTCGTCGACGAAGCCGGAGTCGCTCACCGGCACAGTGTGGGACAGCTCCGGCCCGCGCGTCAGGACCGGACCCGAACCGTCTCCATTCCGTAACCGGAGGTCAGCCGTTCACCGGTTTGGCGCCCTGGCGGTCGGCTCGTTCCGGCGCCGACCGGCGGCGCAGGAGCGGGCGGGAGAGGTCGAGCAGGCGCGGGTCCACGCGTCGGCCGGTGCGCCATGCGAGCGTCAGGAGCACACCGAGCGCGACGAGGTCGAGCGGCACCCCCACAGCAGTCGTCGACAGGCCGAGGCTGTAGCCCTCCGGCAGCGTCATGAAGCACACGACGCTCGCGAGGACGGCGAGCGGCTTCTCGGCGCGCTCCCACGACGGGGCGAGCGACACGGCGAGCACCGGCAGCACCCAGAGGAAGTACCAGGGCAGGAAGACCGGCGCGAGCACGACGACGGCGAGCAGGCCCCACCCGAGGGCCCGCACCGTGCGCGCCGTGTCGTCGGACGCGGCTCGCCGCCCGGGCCCGCGACGGCCCGACGCGCGGCGTCCGGTGGGTCCGGCCGGCGCGGCGGGCTTGGCGGCCCCGAGCCACACGAGCACGAGCAGCACCGCGAGGACGACGAGGCCGACCGTGCGCGCGAGGTCCACGGCCGGCTCGCGCCAGCCGTCCTGCCCGAGCACCGTGCCGACCGCCTGCACCGCGATCCCGACGCCGGTGGGCAGCGAGGTCCACTGCTCGTTGCGACCCGGCGTCGCGCCGGGGTTGAGCCAGGCGAACCCGAGCCGGGTGAGCAACCCACCGGCCGCCATGACGACACCGGCGGCGAGCAGCGTCAGGGCCCCGGCGCGCACGACGCCGGGCCAGCGCAACGGGCCGCTGCGCCCGGAGCGTCGCAGGGCGTGCCGGGCCCAGAGCAGCGCGAGGAACGGCAGCGCGACGACGGCGGTCACCTTGACCATCGCCCCGAGGGCGACGACGACGGCAGCCGTGACGAACCGCCCCCGCAGGGCAAGGGCGAGGCCGCCGAGCACCGCCGCGACCATGAGCGCGTCGTTGTGGGCGCCGCTGACGAAGTGCACGCCGACGAGGGGGCATGCGACGGCGAGCCACGTCGCGCGCGCCGGGTCGGTGCCGAGGCGTCGGGCGACGTCGGGGACGGCCCACGCGATGACGACGACCCCGACGACGGCGAGCAGCCGCAGCAGGAGCAGCGCCACCCAGAGGTGACCGCCCGACATCGACGCGACGCCGCGGGCCAGCAGCAGCCACACCGGCCCGTACGGCGTCGGGGTGTCGAGCCACGTCGGGGCGGTGGAGAGGCGCCAGTCGGAGTCCAGCTCGCGGACCGTGTGGTCGTAGGGGCTGAGGCCCTCGGACCACAGCAGGCCCTGCGCCGCGTAGGAGTAGAGGTCGCGGCTGTAGAGCGGCACCGATGCCACGAGCGGCGCGAACCACAGCGCCGCCGTCGTCTGCCACCAGCCGACCGTGACCCGGGCCCACCGCAACCGCCACCACGCGACGACGAACCCGACCATCGCCAGCAGCGCCACGGTCGCGAGCAGGGGCGAGCCGCCCGTGTCGCGCCACCAGGCCACCCCCGGCCAGAGCACGTGCTGGTTCAGCTCGGGGCGGGCGCCAGCACCCCACGACGCGGCGGCCAGGGCGAGCGACGCGGCGACGCCGGCCCATCGCCAGCGCGCCGGTTTCGACCGGCGGGCCGCCGAGGTCAGGGCGGCGACGCGGTCGGGGTCGTCGCGCACGAGCCGGCCCCACGCGTCGGACACGCGGGCCGACCAGCCGCGCGGCGGCACAGCCTCAGCCATGTGTGACCGGCTCGTCACCCCAGGCGAGGAGCCGCCAGCCCGCCTCGGGGTCGCCCTCGAGCGTGACGACGTGGGTGTTGTCGACGCGCCGGTCGTCGAAGAACGAGCCCGGCAGCCCGAGCGAGGCCGCGCACCAGACGCGCATGGCGGCGCCGTGGCTGACGGCGAGCGCCGACTCGTGGCCGCCCGCGACGATCTGCGCGATGGCGGCGTCGTAGCGGGCGAGGAACTCGGCGCCGCTCTCGCCGCCGGGAATGGGGTGGAAGGGGTCGTCACGCCACTTCACGAGGGCGTCGATGTAGGGCTGCCACTCGGTCGACATCTCCCAGTCGCCGGCCTGGATCTCGCGCAGGCCGGCGAGGACGACCATCTCGAGGCCGAGCGCGGCGGCGAGCGGCGCGGCCGTCTGCTGGGTGCGCACGAGGTCGGAGGTGTAGATGGCGCCGAGGTCCTCGCCGCGGAGGCGCTCGGCGAGGGCGTGGGCCTGGGCGCGCCCCTCGTCGGTGAGGTCGAGACCGGGCACGGCGGTGTCGAGCTGGCGGGCGACGTTGGCGTGGGTCTGGCCGTGGCGCACGAGGAAGAGCCGCACGTCACTGGTCCTTCACGGTGACGCCGGTGAGGCACTCGACGCCGGTCTTGCTCCCGGTCCAGAACTTCTCGACCGACACCGGGGCCGTCGCGCCCGCAGCGAGGGGCACGTCGACCTCCTTGCTCACGACCTCCGAGCCGTCGGAGGACTTGACGATGAAGACGCCGACGGTGAACGTGTGCTGCTGCGTGTCGGGGTTCTTCAGCGTGCCGGTCAGGCTCCAGACGTCGCCGGCTCCGGGCGCGCACTCGACGCCGGTCAGGCTCGCGCTGGCGTCGAAGAGGCCGCCGTCGCCCGCGGCCGACGGCGTGGCGTCGTCGGGGGCGGTGGTGCCGGTGTCGGGCAGGATCGTCGGCTGCACCGGCACGCTCACCGTGGCGCCGTCGTCGGGGGTCGAGGGCGTCGGCTGGCCGCACGCCCCGAGGGCGAGGGCGGCGACGGCGGCGAGAGCGAGCGGCCTCACGGCCAGACGTCGGGGACGCGGCACGGGTCCACCTCTTCCTGCTGGGGTGCGTCGACGGCGGCACCACGAGCGGCTCGCCGAGGCGTCGACGCGGCGCCCGGGCGCGGTTCGCGCCCATTGTGCCCCGCGTCCCTGTTCAGGGCAGGAGCAGGCGCGCGGCCACGCCGGTCGCGATGACGAGCAGGCCTGCGGCCACGGCCACGGTGTCGGGTCTGTGCCACGGCGCGGGACCGGCCCACGTGCGACGGCGGGCCTCGGCGAACCCGCGCGCGTCCATGGCGAGGGCGAGCGCGGCCGCCTGCCCGAGCGCCCCGAGCAGCAGGCCACCGGTGACGACGACCGCCTCACGGCCACGGTCCAGCAGGCCGGCGCCGGCGATGCCGCGCACCCGGCGGGTCGTCATGAGCTCGCCCCACAGGGCGTCGAAGGACTGGAGCCGCTGCAGGGCCGCGGTGGCCGCGACGACCGGCCGGGCCGGCAGCCGGAGCCGTTGGGCCAGGTGGTCGCCGAGGGCGTCGGGGTCGATGGCGCCGACCACGACTGCCGAGGGCAGCAGCAGGCACAGGACGCGGAGCGCCGCCCCGGCGGCGACCTCGAGGTCACGCCCGCCGAGCAGCCACGCCGACCACGCGACGCCGACGACGGCGAGCGCCGCCGGGGCGAGCCGGGCGAGCACGCCCCGGACCCGCCCGACCGGGCGCCGCCCCTCGCCCGGCGCGAGCAGGGCGAGGGCCGCGAGGAGCACTTCGACGCCGAGCACGGCCAGGCCCTGGCGCCACGTGTCGAGCAGGGCCGGCAGGGGCAGCACGCAGAGCGCGGCGGCGACGAGCGAGAGGGGCCCGGCCCGCGAGACGAGCGTGCGCCGCTCGGGCACCGGGTCGGGCGACGGCTGCTCGGGACGCGTCACCTGACGGACGCCGTCGGCGCGGGCCACGACGCCGGGGTCGTGGGTCGTGACGACGACCGCCGAGCCCTCGCCGCGGGCGGCCTCGAGGACGCCTGTGACGGACGCCCACGTCAGGCGGTCCTGCCCGACGGTCGGCTCGTCGGCGAGCAGCAGCGCGGGTCCGTGGGCGACGGCCGAGGCCATGGCGAGCCGGCGCTGCTCACCCCCGGAGAGCTGGCGCGGGTCGGCACCGGCGAGGTGGGCCAGGCCGAGGGCGGCCAGCAGTGCGTCGGCGCGGGCATCGGCGGCGGTGGGGTCGGCGTCGAGCGCGTGCAGGGTGGTGAGCACGTCGTCGCGGACGGTGCGGCCGACCACGGCGGTGGCGGCACGCTGCGGCACCCACGCGACGGCGCGGGCGAGGTCGCGGGAGGCCCAGTCGTGCGGCGGGTCGACGCGGGCGCGCGAGGCGTCGTCACCGGGCACGAGGGGCAGGGCGAGCTCGACGCGTCCGGCGGCCGGCTCGACCAGACCGCCGAGGGCGCTCATGAGCGACGACTTGCCGGCGCCGCTCGGGCCGACGAGCGCGAGGGTGTGGCCGGCGCGTGCCTCGAGGTCGGCGTCGACGACCGCGGTGGTGGTGCGGGCCGGCTCGCCGAGGCGGCGCGTGCGGTGCTCGACCCCGATCCCGACCGCGGACGCGACGACACCACCGGTCGGAACGAGCCCGGAGGACGCGTCGGGCAGGGGTGGGAGGTCGAGGTGCTGCGGGGCGGGGTCTGGCACACCGGGGACCCAGATGCCCTGTGAGGCAAGGATTTCCGCGTCGCGATCGAGCACCGCCCGCGGCGGACCGTCGGTGACGACCGAGCCGTTCGCGTCGAGGACGACGAGTCGGTCGACGAGGTCGACCCAGCCGTCGAGTCGGTGCTCGACGACGACGAGCGTCAGGCCCCGACGCGTCACGACGTCGGCCACGACGCGTCGGACCTCGGCCGCGGTGGCGGCGTCGAGCATCGCGGTCGGCTCGTCGAGCAGGAGCACCGACGGCTCCATGACGAGCGCGCCGGCGAGGGCCAGGCGCTGGGACTCGCCACCGCTCAGCGTCGCCGGCGGGCTCGACGGCGGCATCGTCAGGCCGACCTCGGCGAGGGCGGCCACGACCCGCTCCGGCATCCGGTCCCGCGGGACCAGCACGTTCTCGAGCCCGAACGCGACGTCGCGCCCCACGGTGGATGCGACGACGCCGGCGCCCGGGTCCTGCAGCACGAGGCCCACCGAGCCCGGAACCGTCTGCGGCGCAGCGCCGCCCACGGTGACCTCACCGGACAGGTCACCCGCGTCGGCCGTGAGCAGCAGCCCCGCGACGGCGCGCAGCAGCGTCGACTTGCCCGACCCGCTCGGCCCGGCGAGCAGCACGCGCTCGCCGGGCTCGACGGTGAGGTCGAGGTGGTCGAGGACCGGTCGCGAGCGGCCGTACGGCCGCCAGGTCAGGTCGCGCACCTCGATGCGCGTTCCCGACGCGTCTGCACCGGGTCGAGGCGTTCGGCGACCGGATGTGGTCGCCGAAGACCTCGAACCGGCGTCAGAGAGCTCGTGCACGACCGACCTCAGGACGCGGTCCGCTCCCGGGCCTCCTGACCGGGCGGGAACGCGGCCAGGGCGCCGGCCTTCGCGAGAAGCCGCGTCAGGCCGAGCGCGAGCGCCGAGCCGAAGACGGCCACCGAGCCGCCGAGGAGGAACAGGTAGGCCACCTTGTAGCCCCAGCCCCAGTCGGTCCAGTAGGAGTACCACTCGTACACGGCCTCGAACGCGCCGCCGAGGAAACCGCCGAGCAGCAGCGGACCCCATCGGTAGACGGTGTAGCCGAAGAGGGCGAAGCCGAGCTCGACGCCGAGACCCTGCGCGAGGCCGGACACGACGGTCGTGATGCCCCACTGCGTCCCGATGAGCGCGGAGACGATCGCGGCGAGCAGCTCGGTGAACACGGCCGCGCCCGGACGCCGGATGACGAGCATCCCGACGAGGCCCGCGACGAGCCACGGCCAGTTGAAGAGGGCGCCGAGCGGCGGGAAGCCGGCCGACACCGCGTTGGACGGGATGGCGTAGACGAGCCCCCAGGCCCAGTAGGCGACGCCGAAGGCGACACCGAGGAAGGCGCAGGTGAGCAGGTCGATGGTGCGCCAGCGGGTCAGCGGCCCGCTCGCGGTGATGGTGCTGGACATGGTGTGACTCCCGGGTCTCCGATGGATACCTCGGGGAGGACACGCCGCGGCGTCCGTGACGCCGGCGGGTGGCCTGAGATACCGACTTCCTTCGCCGGTGCTAACCGGAGCAGGTTCGAGGGTCTGCGGCTCTGCCCTCCGGGCTGCCGCACTCTCAGCGCGTTCGCGCTCCCCTGTCGTATGGGTGTGGTGGTGCTGTTCAGTTGTCGGGGGTGACTCTACCCCCGACGCCGTGGGTACAGTCACGCCATGGCACGTAGTGGAAAGCAGAGCGCGAAGAAGGCCAAGGGAGCGGCCTCCCGGGCCGTGGCGAAGGCGGACGACGCGACCACCCAGCACACCGCTGCGGGCAACGCGATGTGGAAGCTGCTGAGCGTCGGCACCACCCTCGTGGCGACCAAGCTCGCCACCGACGCCGCCCAGAAGGGGTGGAAGCTGGCGACCGGCCGCAACGTGCCGGTCAAGGGCGACTACGAGCGCGAGAAGACCCGCGACGTCATCCTCTTCACGGCGATCTCCTCGATGGCCGTGGCGGCCGCGCGGGTCGCCGCCGAGCGGGGCGCGGCCACGTACTACCGCCGCTCCTCCGGCCACCTGCCCAAGGCCCTCGAGGACGACCAGGTCGCGCCCGAGGACAAGAAGGTCGCCAAGAAGCTCGCCAAGGCCAAGCACAAGGCGGAGAAGGCGACCCAGAAGGCCATCGACAAGGCCACCGGCAACGGCTGAGAGGAGGGGCGGCTCAGGGGCGCTCCGCCCTACGCGTCGCCCACGCGGACGAGCCCGGTCTCGTAGGCCAGCACGACCATCTGGACCCGGTCACGCAGGCCGAGCTTGGCCAGGATCCGCCCGATGTGCGTCTTGACGGTCGCCTCGGCGAGGAAGAACGACGCGGCGATCTCGGTGTTGTTCAGGCCCCGACCGACGGCGACGAGCACCTCCCGCTCGCGCTCGGTCAGCACGTCGAGCCGCTCGATCCCCTCGGGGCGACCGGGGTCGTCGAGGACCGGAAGGAAGCGGTCGAGCAGGCGGCGCGTCGGGCCGGGCGCGACGACGGCGTCACCGGTGCGCACGGCCCGGATCGCCGAGAGCAGCTCGGCCGGGCCGGCGTCCTTGAGGAGGAAGCCGGCCGCCCCGGCCCGGAGGGCGGCGAGCACGTACTCGTCGAGGTCGAACGTCGTGAGCACGAGCACCCGCGGGCCGGACGCGCCTGCGGCAGAGGCGCTCTCGACGATCCGCCGGGTGGCCTCGATGCCGTCGAGCCGTGGCATCCGGATGTCCATGAGCACGACGTCGACGTCGCGACCGGGCAGCAGGTCGAGCGCGGCCTGACCGTCGCCGGCCTCGGCCACGACCTCGACGTCCGGCTCGGCGTCGAGGACCATCCGGAACCCGGCCCGCACGAGGGCCTGGTCGTCGACGATCATGACCCGAGCGGGACCGGCGGGAGCCGTCGGCTCGAGGGCGGTGGGGGTCGTCATCGGGTCCTCTCGTCGACGCGTTCCGGGCCGTCCGTCGGCACGGCGCGGGTGGGGGTCGTCGTCACGGGCACGGTGGGGTCCACGGTGCGGTCCACGGCTGGGTCCACGGCTGGGCGAGCCGGCAGCGGCATCGTCGCGAGCACCTCGAACCCGCGGACTCCGCGCGGTCCGGCGGTCAGCGTGCCGTCGTGCACGGCGACCCGCTCGCGCATCCCCGCGAGCCCATGACCGCGGCCGTCGTCGGGACTGCCGGCGCCGACGCCGTCATCGCTGACGCACACCCGCAGCCGCCCGTCCTGCTGGACGACGTCGACGACGGCCTGCGCCCCGGGGCCGGCGTGCTTGATGACGTTGGTCAGTCCCTCCTGCACGACGCGGTAGGCGGCGAGGTCGAGCGCGACCGGGCGGGACGCGTCGGTGCCCCGCACGCTGAGCGTCACGGGGACCCCGGCCGCGCGGACGCCGGCCACGAGGTCGTCGAGCTGGTCGAGGCCACCGGTCGGTGCGAGCTCGGCGCCGGACTCCGGGTCGCGGAGCACGCCGACGAGGCGTCGGGTCTCGCCGAGGGCGTCGCGGGCCGTCGCGGCGACGGTCTCGAGCGTGCGGACGGCCTGTTCGAGGGCGCCGTCGGGGCGACGCGTCGCGGCGTACGCGGCGCCGTCGGCCTGCACGACGATGACCGACAGGGCGTGCGCGACGACGTCGTGCATCTCCCGGGCGATGGCGGCCCGCTCCTGCTGGGCAGCGAGCCGCAGCTCCTGCTCGCGCTCGCGCTCGACGCGCTCGGCGCGGTCCTGCAGGTCGGCGAGCCGCTGGAGCCGGGCGCGCTTGAGGTCGCCCAGCGTGTACGCGGACAGGGCGGCCGTCGCGCAGGCGACGAAGGTGAAGACCACGGCCACGAGGTCGGGCGACCGGTCGACCTCGCCGGTGAAGCGCAGCGCCGCGATGGCAGCGCCGAGGGCCGCGACGCCGAGGCCGGCCCAGCGCACCCGCCGGCGCCGCTCGTACGCGGCCAGCGAGTAGAGGGCGACGAGGAAGGCGAGGTCGCCAAACAGGATGTTGGACTCGGGGATGGTGCGCAGGGCCAGCCCCACGCTGACGACGCCGAAGGCGAGGGGCGGGCGGCGGCGGCGCACGACGAGGGCGAGGTTCGGCAGCCCGAGCAGCGCCCAGGCCGCCGACGAGCTGCTCGAGCCGAGCACGATGGTGCCCACCCCGCCGAAGAAGAGGGCGAGCGGCACGTCGAGCAGGAGGGGACGCCGCTGCAGCCAGTCGTACACGGACCCCTCCCTCATGCGTCGGAGCCTAGGCGAGCCGAGGACCCCGGCGCGTCCCACCGCGGTCGCACCGGCGTCGGGGCCGGGTGCGACCACGGGCGGACGGGCGGACGCGGCGGACCGCGACCCCGCGGGGTGCGTCGAGCGTCACGTCACCGGTGCGCCGGGAGTCACTGACGCCGCGTGCCCGGCGGCGGACGATGGAGGTGGGAAGGAGCCGTCATGGGCGCTCGAAGCAACGGGCACCGGACACCGACGTTGACGTTCCTCGGAGCCGCGGGCACGGTGACCGGAAGCATGTTCCTCGTCGACGCGGCCGGCGAGGCCCGGGCCGGCTGGGGCGCGGGGTGCCGCGTCCTCGTCGAGTGCGGGCTGTACCAGGGGGAGCGCCGCTGGCGCGAGCTCAACTGGCGCCCGGCGCCGGTCGACCCGGCGAGCCTCGACGCCGTGGCGCTGACGCACGCGCACCTCGACCACTGCGGCTACCTTCCGGCGCTCGTGCGCGAGGGCTATCGCGGCCCCGTGCTCGCGACGTCGGGCACCGCCGAGCTCGCGGCGGTCGTGCTGCGGGACAGCGCCCACCTGCAGGAGGAGGAGGCCGAGTGGGCCCGGAGCAGCGGGTGGTCCAAGCACGACCCCCCGCTCCCCCTCTACACCGGGGAGGACGCCGAGCGGGCCGTCGAGCTGCTGCACCCGACCGACTACGACACCACGGTTCCGGTCTCGACCGACGGCACGACCCGGCTGCGCTTCGTCCCCGCCGGGCACATCCTCGGCTCCTCGAGCATCCTGCTCGAGAGCGGTGCGTCGAGCGTGCTCTTCTCCGGCGACCTCGGGCGCCCGACTCACCCGGTGCTGCAGCCACGGGCCCGGCCGCCGGCGGCGCGCACCGTCGTCGTCGAGTCGACCTACGGCGACCGCGCCCACCCGCCGGTCGACCCGGGGCACACCGTCATGGCCGAGGCGATCCGCCGGACCATCGCGCGGGGCGGGTCGGTCGTCATCCCGGCCTTCGCCGTCGACCGCACCGAGGTGGTGCTCCACGCGCTCGCCGAGCTCGTCGCGTCCGGGGCCGTGCCCGACGTGCCGATCTGGGTCGACAGCCCGATGGCTCTGGCAGCGCTGCGGATCTACCGCGAGGCCTCGCACACCGGCGAGGTGCGCCCCGAGGCGCTCGAGGAGCTGCGCGGGCTACGGCAGCTGCGCGAGGCCCGCACCGCCGAGGAGTCGATCCGGCTCAACACCCCGGGCACCCCGTCGGTCATCGTGTCGGCCTCGGGCATGGCGACCGGTGGACGCGTCGTGCACCACCTCGCCTCGCTGCTGCCCTATGCGCGCAACACCGTGCTGCTCACCGGCTACCAGGCCATCGGCACGCGCGGGCGGTCGCTGCTCGAGGGGGCGCGCGAGCTCAAGATCGGCGGGCGGTACGTGCGGGTGCGGGCCGAGGTCGTGGCCCTCGACGACCTGTCGGTGCATGCTGACGCCGACGAGCTGCTCGCGTGGCTGCACGAGCTGCCCGAGGCGCCCCGGACCGTCCACGTGGTGCACGGCGAGCCCGAGGCCGCCCGGTCCCTGGCTCGGCGCGTCCGGGACGAGCTGGACTGCGCCGTGTCGGTCCCCCGCCTCGGCGAGCGCGTCCTCCTCGACTGAGCGTCGGTGTACGGGATGACGACCACCTTCGGCGTGCGCAGGGACGCTCGTGCTCGGGCCTCCCGGCCCGCCGCGGTTCGTGGTCGTCATCGTGAACGGCTCGGACGCACAGACGCGAGTGATCGCGGTCGAACCCTTCCCGCGCGGGGTCCGGTGGTGGTGTGCTGGATCCGGACCCCACGACGGGCTCCGGTCACGAGCACGCAGGCACTGCACGAGGAGGTGGACCCATGGACGCCAAGGTGGGCGACCGCATCACGATGGCGGCCGAGCACGTCGGCCAGACGACGCGGACCGGCGTGATCCGCGAGGTCAAGGGCGAGGGCGGCGGCCCGCCGTACGTCGTCGAGTGGTCCGACGGCCACACCGGCCTCATCCACCCCGGCCCGGGGTCCGTCCTCAAGTGCGAGCACCCCGAGGACGCCGCAGGCTGACCCCTGCTCGACGCGTCAGAGGTCGAGGGCTCGGACGATGGGGACACCGGCGCGGTAGGACAGGTGCAGGTGGCTCGGGCCGTCGATGACGGCGAGCTCGGCGGGCTGCCCGGGCGCGACGCGTCGGTCGAGGCCGAGCGAGCGCGCCGACACCGCCGTCGCGGCGTGCAACGCCTCGGCCGGGGTCATCCCCATCTCGCGCACCGCGAGCGCGATCGCGAACGGCATCGACGAGGAGTAGCACGTGCCCGGGTTGCAGTCCGAGGCGAGCGCGACGTCGACCCCGGCGTCGATGAGCCGGCGGGCGTCCGGGTAGGGCGAGCGGGTCGAGAACTCGACGCCGGGCAGGAGGGTCGCGACCGTCGCGCCGCGAGCGCCGACGAGGGCGTCGACGTCGGCGTCGTCGAGGTAGGTGCAGTGGTCGACGCTCGCCGCTCCGAGCTCGCAGGCGAGCCGGACGCCGGGGCCGTGGCCAAGCTGGTTGCCGTGGACCCGGAGCCGCAGGCCCCGGTCGCGCCCGGCGGTCAGGACCGCACGCGACTCGTCGCCGTCGAAGGCGTGCGCCGAGTTCGGCTCGCAGAACACGTCGATGCTCTCAGCCAGGGCCGGACCGCCTTGCGGCGCAACAGCATCGAGCATCGGACCGGTGACCAGGTCGACGTAGGCCGACCGGTCGGACGCGAACTCCGGGGGCACGACGTGGGCGCCGAGGAACGTCGTGTGAGCCGTCACCTCGCCCGCGATGCGCAGCGCCCGCACCTCGTCCTCGAGGGTCAGGCCGTAGCCGCTCTTGATCTCGACGGTCGTCGTGCCCTGGGCCCGCATCTCGGCGACGCGGCCGCGCACGAGGGCGAGCAGCTCCGCGTCGGAGGCGGCCCGCGTCGCCTCGACGGACACCCGGATGCCGCCGCCGTCGTAGGGCGTGCCCGTCATCCGCGCCGCGAACTCCGCCGAACGGTCGCCGGCGAAGACGAGGTGGGTGTGCGAGTCGACGAAACCCGGGATCACGGCCCGACCGCCGAGGTCGCGCGACGCGTCGGCGGGAGGCGCGTCGGCCGAGCGTCCCACCCACTCGAGCACGCCGTCGACGGACACGACCACCGCGGCGTCGCGGATGACGCCGAGCAGCCGGTCGCCCGGGTCGGCCTGTGCCGGAAGCGAGTCCGAGACCGCAGCGTCGTTCGTCGTCAGCTCGGCGATCCCGGTGAGGAGCAGGCTCACGCGCGCACCCCGCCGTGGACACCGCCCGGCACCCCGGCGCTGAGGCGCTCGATGGCGCCGCCGAGGAGCCGGCCGACGTCGCCCATGCGGTGGTGCCCGTCGCTGACGACGACCTCGCCGCCGACGACGACCGTCGACACGTCGGAGGCCACGCACGAGTAGATGATCTGGTCGTGGTTGGACCCCGCGGTGTTGACCGTGTCGGTGCGCACCGTGACGAAGTCGGCGAGGGCGCCCTTGCTCAGGTGCCCGCCGTCGGCCCAGCCGAGGGCCCGGTAGCCGTTGAACGAGGCGGCGAGGAGCAGGTCGTTGGCCGAGAACCGGTCGCGCTCGTTGGTGAGGAGCCGCTCGTGCATCTCGATGCCGCGCAGCTCGACGAAGGGGTCGATGATGACGTTCTGGTCCGAGCCGAGCGAGATCGGGCTGCCGGCGTCGTGCAGGGCCCGCGAGAGCCCGAGGCCGTCGGCGAGGTCCCGCTCGGTCGTCGGGCAGATGCACGCGCCGGTGCCGGTACCGCCGAGCAGCTCGACGTCATGATCGGTCAGGTGCGTCGCGTGGATGCTCGTGAGGTCGGGCCCGAGCGCGCCGGCCCCGTCGAGCAGCTCGGTGGGCGTGCAGCCGTAGTACATCTGGCAGGCGAGGTTCTCCCCCGGCTGCTCGGACAGGTGCACGTGCAGCGGGAGGTCGCCGGCGGCCTCGACGACCTTGGGCAGGTCCTCGCGGCGCACGGCGCGCACCGAGTGGATCGCGGCACCGAGCCGCACGCGGTCGGTCGGGCCGGGTCGCGAGGCCATCCGCTCGGCCCACGCGTCGACGGTGCCGTCGCTGAACCGCAGCTGCCCGGGGTGCAGCTCCACGTGACCACCGCCGTTGAGGCCGCCCTCGAGGTAGCACGTGTCGAGGAGCGTGAGGCGGATGCCGGCCTCCTCGGCGGCCTGGCGCACGGCCAGGCCCATGGCGTTCGGGTCGCGGTAGGCGTGGCCACCCGGCCGGTGGTGCACGTAGTGGAACTCGCCGACGACGGTGAAGCCGGCCTGCACCATCTCGGCGAAGACCGCGCGCGCGAGCGTGAAGTACGTGTCGGGGTTCAGCTTCTCGGCGGCGGCGTACATCTGCTCGCGCCAGCTCCAGAAGTTGCCGCCGCCCCCGTTGACGCGCCCGCGGAGCGCCCGGTGGAACGCATGGCTGTGCGTGTTGGCCATGCCGGGCAGCGTGACGCCGGGGAGGCGGACGTCGCCCGGCTCCGGGTCGGCGTCGACGAGCACCTCCTTGAAGTAGCCGTCGGCGGTGACCAGCCGGACACGGTGGGCGAAACCACCTGTCAGCCAAGCACTCTCGCACCAGAACGAAGTCATCGAGGGGTGTCCTTCCGGGTGGTGAGGGCAGAGACCACAGCGGTGAGGGCGCTGACGCCGTGGTGGCAGTCGTCGAGGTAGGCCGACTCCTTCGGCGAATGCGACACCCCGGTCGGGTTGCGCACGAACAGCATGGCCGACGGGACGCCGTGGGTGGCGAGAATGCCCGCGTCGTGGCCTGCCCCGGTACCGAGCAACGGCGCGTCGGGCAGGACGGCCCGCAGCTCGTCGACGAGGCCGGCGTCGAAGGTCGTCGGCGGCGTCCATGACTCGATGGTCGTCTCCCCGCCGGTGCGCATGGCGTCGGCGCCCACGGCCTCGACGACGGCCCGCACGGCGTGCTCGGACCGGCCTCGGGCGTCGAGCCAGGCCGTGACGTGGCTCGGCACGGCGTTGACGCCGCCCGGCTCGACGACGAGCTTGCCGACCGTGGCGACGCAGCCGAGCGCCGTCGCGTACGACCGGGCGGCGTGCACCACGTCAGCGAGGGCGATCATCGCGTCGCGGCGGTCCTCGAGGCGGGTCGTGCCGGCGTGGTTGGCCTCGCCGGGCAGGTCGATGCGCCAGCGGCCGTGCGGCCAGATGTCGGTGCCGATGGCCACGGCGCGCGCGTCGTCGGAGAGGTCGTCGGTGCCGTCGGGGGCGAGCGCGAGTGCCTTGCCCTGCTCGATGTGCAGCTCGACGAACCGGCCGACGCGGCGGACGGCCTCGGGGTCGGGACCCATCGCGGCCGGGTCGCGGCCGGCCTTCTGCCAGGCCTCGGCCATCGTGACGCCGTCGCCGTCGGCGAGCCCGCGGGCCCGGTCGGCGTCGAGCTCGCCGGTGATGAGGCGCGAGCCGGCGCAGGCGACGCCGAAGCGGGCGCCCTCCTCGTCGACGAAGTTGACGACGCCGAGGGGCACGTCGGGCTTCTCGACGCCGGCCGCCCGCAGGTCGTCGACCACGGCGAGGGCGCTGACGACCCCGAGCGGGCCGTCGAACGCACCGCCGTCGGGCACCGAGTCGAGGTGCGAGCCGATGACGACGCCCGGCGTCGTGTCGGGGTCGCCCCACCAGGCCCACTGGTTGCCGGCGCGGTCCTCGACGACCGCGAGCCCACGGGCCCGGCACTCGGCCGCGAACCACTCGCGGAGGTCGTCGTCGGTGCGGGTCCACGCGTAGCGCCGGTACCCGCCCGTGCCGTCGTGTCGGCCCACCGGCTGGAGGTCGGCCCACATCCGGTCGAAGCTCGTCGTCACCTCGTCACCTCGTCATTCCTGCCTCGGTCCTGCATCGCCGGTGCCGTGCACCGACCCGCGAACCTAGGCTGTCGAACATGTCCCCCGACGCCGCACCAGACACCCCTGACCGTGATGACACCGCCGAGCGTAGTGAGTCCGGGGAGATCCGCACGCCAGCGGTCGACGCCGCGCGCGCCGCGGGCATCGAGTTCACGGCCACGCGGCACGGCCGGGTACGCAGCCTCGAGGAGGCCGCGGCCGCCCGGGGCATCGAGCCGCGCGACCTCATCAAGACGCTCGTCGTGCGCCGGGCCGAGGACGACCACGTCTTCGTCCTGGTGCCCGGTGACCGCACGTTCTCGTGGGCCAAGGTGCGCGCCCTGCTGGGCACCAACCGCATCTCGATGCCCGATGCCGACGCCGCGATGGCCGTCACCGGCTACGAGCGCGGCACCATCACCCCGTTCGGCTCCGCGACGGCCCTGCCCGTCATCGCCGACACCCACCTCGTCGGGCGCCGCATCTCGATCGGCGGCGGCGAGCACGGCGTCGGCCTGACGGTCGCGGGCGACGACGTCATCCGAGTGTTCGACGCGACCGTGGCCGACATCTCCGACGAGGAGGTCCGCAAGGACCGCTGAGGCAGCCCACGACGCGTCGGGGGGCCCGAGCGAGGTGGCCCGGGCCGTCGTCGGCGGAGGGAGCGCCACCGACGACGGCCCGGAGTCGTGGCGCGAGCCGATGGAGCCGGCACGGATGGCCGCGCGGCGCCTCGTCACGGCGCGTCAGCCCTCCTGCATGGGGATGCGCACGCCGCGCTCGCGGGCGACCTGGTCGGCGATCTCGTAGCCGGCGTCGACGTGCCGGATGACGCCCATGCCGGGGTCGTTGGTCAGGACGCGGGCCAGCTTCTGCGCGGCGAGGTCGGTACCGTCGGCGAGGCTCACCTGGCCGGCGTGGAGGCTGCGGCCGATGCCGACGCCGCCGCCGTGGTGGATCGAGACCCAGCTCGCGCCGGAGCTCGTGTTGACGAGGGCGTTGAGCAGCGGCCAGTCGGCGATGGCGTCGGAGCCGTCGGCCATGGACTCGGTCTCGCGGTAGGGGCTGGCCACCGAGCCGGAGTCGAGGTGGTCGCGGCCGATGACGATCGGGGCGCTGACCTCGCCGGTTCGGACGAGCTCGTTGAAGGCGAGGCCGGCCTTGTCGCGCTCGCCGTAGCCGAGCCAGCAGATGCGGGCGGGCAGGCCCTGGAAGGCGATCCGCTCCTGTGCGCCGCGGATCCACTTGTGCAGGCGGTCGTTGTCGGGGAAGAGGTCGAGCACCGCCTTGTCGGTGGCGGCGATGTCCTTCGGGTCGCCCGAGAGCGCCGCCCAGCGGAACGGGCCCTTGCCCTCGCAGAACAGCGGGCGGATGTAGGCCGGCACGAAGCCGGGGAACTCGAAGGCGCGGTCGTAGCCGCCCTGGCGGGCCTCGTCGCGGATCGAGTTGCCGTAGTCGAAGACCTCGGCGCCGGCGTCCTGGAACTCGACCATGGCCTTGACGTGCTTGGCCATCGAGGCGCGGGCCCGGTCGGTGAAGTCCTCGGGCTTCTTCTCGGCGTACTCGGCCCAGTCCTCGAGGGCGACGCCCTCGGGCAGGTAGGACAGCGGGTCGTGGGCGGAGGTCTGGTCGGTGACGATGTCGATCTCGACGCCGCGGCGCAGCAGCTCGGGGAAGACCTCGGCGGCGTTGCCGACGACGCCGACCGACCAGCCGCGACGCTCGCGCTTGGCGGCGAGGGCCTTCTCGATCGCGTCGTCGAGGTCCTTGGCGACCTCGTCGAGATAGCGGTGCTCGACGCGTCGGTGCAGGCGTGCGGGGTCGACGTCGACGATGAGGCAGGCGCCGTCGTTGAGGGTGACGGCGAGCGGCTGCGCGCCGCCCATGCCACCGCAGCCACCGGTCAGGGTGAGCGTGCCCGCGAGGGTGCCGCCGAAACGCTTCTCGGCGACCGCGGCGAAGGTCTCGTACGTGCCCTGGACGATGCCCTGGGTGCCGATGTAGATCCACGAGCCGGCCGTCATCTGGCCGTACATCGTCAGGCCGAGGTGCTCGAGGCGGCGGAACTCGGGCCACGTGGCCCAGTCGCCGACGAGGTTGGAGTTGGCGATGAGCACGCGCGGCGCCCACTCGTGGGTCTGCATGACGCCGACCGGCCGGCCGCTCTGGACGAGCATCGTCTCGTCCTGCTTGAGGGTCGTCAGCGTGCGGACCATGGCGTCGAAGGACTTCCAGTCGCGCGCGGCGCGGCCGGTGCCGCCGTAGACGACGAGGTCGTCGGGGCGCTCTGCCACCTCGGGGTCGAGGTTGTTCATGAGCATCCGCAGCGGGGCCTCGGTGGCCCACGACTGAGCGGTCAGCTGTGTGCCGCGCGCGGCGCGGACGGGGCGTGCACCTTCCATGGCGGGTTCCCTTCTCGTTTCTCTTCCACCGTCGAGTGGCCACGTTTGGTTGCCTCTTGGCGGTCGAGTGGCCACCTCTGGTGGCCTTTCGACCTCATCGAGACCACCGAACGTGGCCTCTCGACGGTTGGGGGGTTTGGGGTCGGCGGGGTGAGGGTCAGCTGAGGGGGCCGGTGACGGCCTCGACGGCGGCGAGGACCGAGCGGTCGACCACCGCGGTGTGGGCGCCCTCGATGTCGGGCGCGAGGAAACGGTCGGGGCCCGGGGCCGTCGTGGCGACCGCGTCGAGCGCGGCGATGGCGGCGGCCGACGCGGGGGCCGGGGTCAGCGGGGCGCGCAGCTGGATGCCACGGGCGGCCGTGAGCAGCTCGACGGCGAGGACGCGGCCGAGCGCGTCGACCGACCGGCGCAGCTTGCGCGCGGCCGACCAGCCCATCGACACGTGGTCCTCCTGCATGGCCGAGCTCGGGATGGAGTCGACGGACGCCGGGACGGCGAGGCGCTTCATCTCCGAGACCATGGCGGCCTGCGTGTACTGGGCGATCATGAGGCCGGAGTCGACGCCGGGGTCGTCGGCCAGGAACGGCGGCAGCCCGTGGTTGCGGGCGGCGTCGAGGAAGCGGTCCGTGCGCCGCTCGGCCATCGAGGCGACGTCGGCGGCGACGATCGCGAGGAAGTCGAGGACGTAGGCGACCGGGGCGCCGTGGAAGTTGCCGTTGGACTCGACGCGTCCGTCCGGCGTCACGACGGGGTTGTCGACGGCGGAGGCGAGCTCGGCCGACGCGACGCGGACGGCGTGCTCGACGGTGTCCCGGGCGCCGCCGTGCACCTGGGGCGCGCAGCGCAGCGAGTACGCGTCCTGCACGCGGGTGCACTCCTCGGTGCGGTGCGACTCGCGGATCGGCGAGCTCGCCATGACCGCAAGGATGTTCGCGGCGGCGGCAGCCTGGCCCGGGTGCGGGCGCAGCGCGTGGAGGTCCGCGGCGAAGACGTCGTCGGTGCCGAGCAGGCCCTCGACGCTCATGGCTGCGGACACGTCGGCCACCTTCAGCAGGTGGCGCAGGTCGTCGATGGCGAGACAGAGCATGCCGAGCATGCCGTCGGTGCCGTTGATGAGAGCCAGGCCCTCCTTCTCGGCGAGGACGATCGGCTCGATCCCGTTGTCGCGCAGGGCAGCCGCGGCGTCGGTCAGGGTGCCGTCGGCGAGGCGGACCGGGCCCTCACCCATGACGGCGAGCGCGCAGTGCGACAGCGGGGCGAGGTCGCCCGAGCACCCGAGCGAGCCGTACTCGTGCACGACGGGCGTGATGCCGGCGGACAGCACCCCTGCGTAGGCACGCGCTGTCTCGAGGCGGACGCCCGTTCGGCCCGTGGCGAGGGTCGACAGGCGCAGCAGCATGAGGGCGCGCACGACCTCCCGCTCGACCTCGTCGCCGGTTCCGGCGGCGTGCGAGCGCACGAGGGAGCGCTGCAGCTGGGCGCGCAGGTCGGTGGGGATGTGCCGCGTCGCGAGGGCGCCGAAGCCGGTGGACACGCCGTAGTGCGGGATCGGGTCGTCGGCCAGCGCCTCGACGACGGAGCGGCTGCGCGCGATCTCGGCCTGCGCCTCCTCCGAGAGCTCGACGCGCGCCCCGTGGCGGGCCACGGCGACGACCTCGTCGATGGTGAGCGGTCCGGTGCCGACGGTGACGGTGAGGTCGGCGGACACCGGGGCGGGGGCGAGCGAGGGGGTGCCGGGCAGCGCTGCGTTCATGGCTCCATGGAACCGCGTCCCGACTGGTGCGAACGCGTTCCGGGGAGCACAATCGTCTCGGATGCGAGACGTTCGCCGACTTCGCACCCGGGCCGAAGGAGGTGGTGGACGCGTGTCGAACGCCCCGGCCGCCGCCAACGCGCTCGACGTGCTCGAGCACCTGTCGCGCCACGCCGAGCCGGTGCCCGCGGCCTCGATCGCCCGCGACCTCGGCCTGCCCCGCAGCTCGGTCTACCACCTGCTCAAGGTGCTCCTCGAGCGCGGCTACGTGACGCACTACGTCGAGGAGCGTCGCTACGGGCTGGGCCAGGCCGCGTACGAGCTCGGGTCGGCCTACCAGCGCCAGGCGCCGCTCGCCCGCGTCGCCCGAGGCCCGATGCGACGCCTCGTCGACCGGTCCGGGCGCAACGCCCACTTCGCGACGCTCGACGGCCGCGACGTCATCTACCTGCTGGAGGAGCGCGCGCCCGGCCAGCCGATGCTCGTCACCGATGTCGGGGTGCGCCTGCCGGCCCACCTCACGGCCTCGGGCCTCGCGATGCTCGCCGCGCTGCCCGGCACCCAGGTGCGGGCCCTCTACCCCGACCGCGCGGCCTTCGCGCAGCGGCACGGCACCGGGCCCCGCTCGCTCGCGGAGCTGAGGAGTGTTCTCACGCGTGCGCGCGCCGACGGCCACGCCCGGGAGGAGGGCACGGTGACACCCGACCTGTCCTCGGTCGCCGTGCCGGTCCTCGGCCGCGGGGGGCGCCCCCTGGCGGCCATCGCCGTCACCTTCCGCACCGCCGAGGGCTCGCCCGAGCACGTCGCCGACCTCGTCGCGCGCGCCAGGTCGGCGGCCGACGACGTCGCCCGGCGCCTCAGCCCGGCCCGCTGACGCCGCCGCCGCGTCGCTAGGCTCGACACCATGCGCGCCATCACGCTCCCCGAGTTCGGAGACGCCGACGCCCTCGTCCCCGCCAACATGCCCGCCCCGGTGGCCGGGCCCGGCCAGGTGCTCGTCGACGTCGTCGCCGCCGGCGTCAACCGCGCCGACGTCATGCAGCGGATGGGCCACTACCCGCCGCCCAAGGGCGCGAGCGAGCTGCCCGGTCTCGAGGTCAGCGGACGCGTCGCCGCGCTCGGCGAGGGCGTCACCGGCTGGTCGGTCGGCGACGAGGTCTGCGCGCTGCTCGAGGGCGGCGGCTACGCCGAGCAGGTCGTCGTCGCTGCGGGGCAGCTGCTCCCGGTGCCGCGCGGCGTCGACCTCGTCGACGCGGCGGGCCTGCCCGAGGTCGCGTGCACCGTGTGGTCCAACGTCTTCCTCACCGCGAACATCCAGCCCGGCCAGTGGCTCCTCGTCCACGGGGGCAGCTCGGGCATCGGCACCATGGCGATCCAGCTGGCCAAGGCCGTCGGCGCCCACGTCGCCGTCACCGCCGGGTCGCAGGCCAAGCTCGACGCGTGCCGCGAGCTCGGTGCCGAGGTGCTCGTCAACTACAAGGAGCAGGACTTCGTCGAGGAGGTCAGGGCCGGCTCGAACGGCCACGGCGCCGACGTCATCCTCGACAACATGGGCGCGAAGTACCTGGCCCGCAACGTCGACGTGCTCGCCGTCAACGGGCGGCTCGTCACCATCGGACTGCAGGGCGGCCGCACGGGCGAGCTCGACCTCGGCCAGCTGCTCGCCAAGCGCGGCGCCGTCATCGCGACGAGCCTGCGCGCCCGACCGGCCACGGAGAAGGCGGCCATCGTCGCCGCCGTCCGCGAGCACGTCTGGCCGCTCGTCGAGTCCGGCGTCGTGCGTCCCGTCATCCACGGCCGGTTCCCGCTCGAGCAGGCCGCCGACGCGCACCGCGAGCTCGAGGCGTCGGGGCACATCGGCAAGGTGCTGCTCACCACCTGAGCGACCGCCCGCCGCAGGCCTGCCGGGGGCCGCGGGACGATCCAGCCGAGTCCGACTCGTCCCAGTGACGCCCGCGCCGCCCCGGCGTACCGTCGACAGGTGGACCACTTCGCCAGGAAGCGGCCCCCGACCGACGGGAGGTCACCAGGTGTTCATCCAGGTCATCCAGGGCAGGTGCTCCGACGCCGACGCCCTCCACCGGCAGATGGACCGGTGGCGTGAGGAGATCGAGCCGGGCGCGTCCGGCTGGCTCGGCGGCACGTACGGCGTCACCGACGACGGCGAGTTCGTCGGCGTCGTCCGCTTCGACTCCAAGGAGGCGGCCGAGCAGAACTCGAACCGCGCGGAGCAGGGCGCGTGGTGGCAGGAG
The DNA here is from genome assembly GCF_034724055.1 of Intrasporangium zincisolvens. Classification (NCBI taxonomy): domain Bacteria; kingdom Bacillati; phylum Actinomycetota; class Actinomycetes; order Micrococcales; family Intrasporangiaceae; genus Intrasporangium; species Intrasporangium zincisolvens. The sequence continues at coordinate 843,531 of NZ_JAWIIL010000001.1, read as the reverse complement.
ACGTCGAAGCTGTTCGACGGCGACGTCACCTTCCACGACTGCGACGACGTGACGATGATGCTCGACGGCGGCCGTGACGACGCCGGCTTCGTCCAGGTGATCCAGGGCCAGCTCAGCGACGCCGACCGGTTCCGGCACATGATGGAGCAGCCGATGGACCGGCTGCACGAGATGCGGCCCGAGATCATCGGCGGCACCATCGCCATCGACGGCAACGGCTTCTTCACCCAGACCATCGCGTTCACGACCGAGGGCGCGGCGCGCGAGGGTGAGGCCCAGGCGCCCCCGCCCGACGGGCAGCAGATGATGGACGAGATGTCCTCGCTCATGACCGACGTCAGCTACCACGACCTCCACCACCCGTGGTTCGCCACGGCCGGAGCCCGCTGACCGCGCCTCCTGCGCCTCCTTGCGCACCCCTGATACTCGGTATACATTCGCTCCCACCACAGGGGATACCGAGTATTCAGGGGAGGCGGAGATGTCCGTCAAGCAGGGACTGCTCGCACTGCTCGCCGAGGAGCCGATGTACGGCGCCCGGCTGCGCAGCGAGTTCGAGGCACGCACCGGCGGCACGTGGCCGCTCAACGTCGGGCAGGTCTACACGACCCTCGCGCGGCTCGAGCGCGACGGTCTCGTCGAGGCCGTCGGGGGTGCCGACGACGAGGGCCGCATCGCCTACCGGCTCACCGACGCCGGCCGCGAGGCCACCGCGTCGTGGTGGCTGACCCCGGTCGACCGCGACTCGACGCCGCGCGACGAGCTCGTCATCAAGCTCGCGCTCGCCGTCACCTCCCCCGGCGTCGACGTCCCACGCGTCGTGCAGACGCAGCGCACCGCGACGCTGCGGCACCTGCGCGACCTCACCCGCCTCAAGAGCCGCGCGAGCGACGAGCCCGACGCGAACGACCTCGCCTGGCTGCTCGTCCTCGAGAACCTCCTCTTCGCCGCAGAGTCCGAGGTGCGCTGGCTCGACCACGTCGAGGCCACGATCACCCGGATGCCCCCGGCCTCGCTCCGACGCCGGGAGGACGCAGGTACCGACGTCGCCGCGTCCGGCACGCCCGACGCCGCTCCCGCCGGGAAGGGGGCCCGGTCGTGACCACCGACGCTCCCGTCCTCGTCCTCGACGACGTCTCCCGGGTGCACGGCTCCGGCGAGACCGAGGTCGTCGCCCTGAGCCACGCCTCGCTCACGGTGGCCCGCGGCGAGCTCGTCGCCGTCATGGGCCCGTCCGGCTCCGGCAAGTCGAGCCTGCTCAACCTGTCCGGCGGCCTCGACCGCGCGACCTCCGGACGCGTCGTCGTGCAGGGCGTCGACGTCGCCTCGCTCGACGCGTCGGGCCTCGCGGCGCTGCGCCGCCGGTCCATCGGCTTCGTCTTCCAGGACCTCAACCTCATCCCGAGCCTCACGGCCGCCGAGAACATCGGCCTGCCGCTGGAGCTCGACGGTTGGTCGGTGCGGCGCGCCCGCACGCAGGCCCTCGACGCGCTCGACCAGCTGAAGCTGCGCGAGCTGGCCGACCGCTACCCCGACCAGATGTCCGGTGGCCAGCAGCAGCGCGTCGCGATCGCCCGTGCCCTCGTCGGCGAGCGGACGCTCGTGCTCGCCGACGAACCCACCGGAGCCCTCGACTCGCACACCGGCGAGGGCGTCCTCAAGCTGCTGCGGCAGCGCTGCGACGCCGGTGCTGCGGGCCTGCTCGTCACCCACGAGGCCCGGCACGCCGCCTGGGCCGACCGCGTCGTGTTCCTGCGCGACGGCGTCATCGTCGACGAGACCGGGTCCGCCGACAGCGCGGAGTCCCTTCTCGCAGAGGCCCGCTGAGGTGGGCACGACAGGGGTGGGCGGCCGCGACGCGAGCCGCCTCGACCGCTGGCGCTCGAGCTGGCGCGTGTCGCTGCGGATGGCGCGCCGCGACGTCCGCCGCCACCGTGGTCGCAGCCTCCTCGTCGTCATCATGGTCGGCCTGCCCGTCCTGCTCCTCACCGCCTCGACCACGCTGTGGTTCAGCGACGACCTTGACGCGTCGGAGCGGCTGCCGTTCCAGCTCGGGTCGAGCCAGGGCTACGTCATGGCGCCCCAACCGGTGCAGCTGCGCCAGCTCCTGGACCCGATGTCGCAGGTCAACTGGGACACCCCGGAGCCGCCGCGGTCCCGGCCGGTCCCGGGCCTCGTCGACCGGGCGGAGGGACCCGCGATGGCGGCCCTGCTCGGTGCTCGGGCCATCGCGGTGTCGTCCGCCCCGACGACGTTCCGGGTCGACCGCCATTTCATCTCCGGACTCGCGATCGGTGCTGACGTCTCGGACCCGGGCGTCCTGGCGCCGCGGGCGTCCCTCGCGTCCGGGCGGTGGCCGACCGGCCCGGACGAGGCGATCGTCACCCCCGACGGGATCGAGAAAGGGCTGCCGGCGTCAGGCACGGTCGGGGTGCGCGCCCTCGGCTCCGCCGGCGAGCTGCCCGAACGCGTCGTGACGATCGTCGGCGTCGGCCGGGGCTTCGATGCGCAGGGCGCCGGCTCGATCCAGGCCGGCGACCTCGTCACGACCGCCGTGGCGTCCGACTACGCCTCGCGCGGCTGGCTCGTCGACCGTGACCGACCGATCACCTGGGGCGAGGTCGAGCGGCTCAACACCTACGGCATCGGAGTGTTCAGCCGCTACGTCGCCGAGCACCCCGAGACGATGACGCGCGCCAACCCCGACGCGTCCACCAGTGGACCGAGCACCACGACGCTCGTCATCGTGCTGGCAGCGTTGGGGCTGGTCGTCCTGACGACGCTGCTGGCCGGCCCGGCCTTCGCCGTCGGCGCGGCCCGGCAGCGGCGCACGCTCGCCCTCGCCGCGTCGAACGGCGCCACCACCCGCCAGCTGCGCCGCACCGTGCTCGCGCAGGCGCTCGTGCTCGGCGTCCTGTCCGCCGCCGTCGGCGCGGCCGTCGGCGTCGGCGGCGGGGTCGGCACGGTCCTCGCGACGCGTCTCGTGCGGCCCGACCTGTTCTTCGGCCCGCTCGAGGTGCCGTGGCCGGCTGTGGCGCTCGTCGCGTTGGCCGCAGTCGTCAGCTCGGTCGTGGCCGCGGTGCTGCCGAGCCGGGGGCTCGGACGCCTCGACATCGTGTCGGTCCTGCGCGGGCAGAGCGTGTCGCCGCGTCTGCGCCGGCGGGTGCCCGTCGCGGGGGCGCTCCTCGTGGTCGCCGGAGCCGCCACGGTCACCTGGGCCTCCTACGTGCGGCCGCAGCTGGAGTTCCTCGTCTTCGGCGGCGGTTCGCTCGCCATCGTGGTCGGTTCCCTGCTCATCGTCCCGCTCGTCCTGTCGCTCGTCGCCCGCGTGGCGCACCTTCTACCGCTCCCGGTCCGGATGGCGGCGCGCGAGGCCGGCCGGCAGCGTGGACGGGCCACCCCGACCGTCGCGGCCATCATGGCCGGGGCGTCGGCCCTCACCGTGGTCTGCATCGGGATGCAGGCCGACACGATCCGCGCCGCCCGTGACTACACGGCGATGCAGCCGGAGGGCCTGGCGCGCGTGCAGAGCGGCCTGGCGGACACCCGGGTCGACGAGCTCGCCGGGGCTGTCCGGCAGACCGCCCCCGAGCTGCACACCTTGGTGCTGCGCGACCTCACCGCGTGGGACCTGCACGACGGCAGCACCGTCGTCGCCGCCCAGCGTCCGGGCTGCTCTCTTGCGCAGACGCTGCCGCAGCCGGTGGGCGGTAACGTGGCCACCCCGCCCCCGGACACGCGGTGCCAGACGATCGCCTCCTTCAGCCGGGACATGGTCGGCGGCGCGTCGCTCCAGACGGCATCGCTGGAGCAGCTCGACGCCTTCGTCGACCTCACGCCGTCCCAGCACGACGCGCTCGCAGCCGGAGCCGTGGCCGTCGTCGACCCGGCAGCGGTGGCTGGGCTGACGTCGCCCGCGCCATACACCACGGCGCCCGACATCGACCACGCGCGCCCCGTCCTGCTCGACGAGAGCGACGGCAGCGCGACGTTGGCCCGGTGGCGCGTCCGGCTGGAGCCGTCCGGGGCCTGGCGCACCCCGAGTGCGGCCGAGGTCGCGACCGTTCGGCTGCCGGTGGTGCACCTGACGCGGGAGCAGTGGCGACGCACGACGCTGCTCTACAGCACGGGTGCCGTGATCCTCACCCCCGCCACCGCAGAGCGGATGGGCCTGGCCCCCGTATCGTCGACGCTCCTGGTCCGCGCAGACGGTGGCATCAGCCCCGACGTGGAGTCGCGCGTCAACGACGCGATCCGCGCCGTGCAGAACGATGCGCACCTCGTCGTGGAACGGGGCTACCAGCGTGACGACACGGTGGCTCTCCTCGTGGTCTTCGGCGTCATCGGGCTCATCATCCTCGCGGCCACCCTGATCGCGACCGCCCTGAGCCAGGCCGAGAACGCGCCTCTGCTCGGCACGCTCGCGGCAGTCGGTGCGACGCGCCGGACCCGACGGGCCCTGGCGGGCTCGCAGGCGCTCTACCTCGGCCTGCTCGGCGCGGTGCTCGGGCTGCTCGTCGGGCTCGCTCCCGGGCTCGGGCTCGCCCGCGTCGTCCTGACCCGGATCACCGAGGACGCCCGGCCGATACTGCCCGGCTCCCTCGACGTGCCGTGGCTCCAGGTGCTGCTACCGGTCGTCCTCGTGCCTGTCGTGGCCGGGGCGCTCGCGTGGGTGTCGATCCGTCGTGCGCCCACCGTCGTGCGCCGCACGACCTGAGCGGCCCGCCCCCATGGACCGGGGCCCGCGCGAACCGACGGGGGACGCGCGGGCCCCACCCCGTGGCCGTGAGGCAGGATGGTCGGCATGAGTGACGACGCGGCGACCACGAGCTCGAGCCCGGACCCGGGCAGCGACTCGGTCGCGGCGGTCGACGAGCAGCGCGTCGTCGTCGTGACCCCCGACGGCATGGGCGTCTCCGCCACGCCGGTCGACGACGCGTCGGACGGTTCCGGCGAGCGTCGCGGCCACGACCGCGAGGACCGCGAGCCGACGAACCCGGCCGACCTCGTCGAGGAGCCGGCCAAGGTCATGCGCATCGGCTCGATGATCAAGCAGCTGCTCGAGGAGGTGCGGAACGCACCGCTCGACGCCGCCGGCCGCCGTCGGCTCGCCGACATCCACCACCGCTCGATCGAGGAGCTCAAGGACGGCCTCGCCCCCGAGCTCGTCGCCGAGCTCGACCGGATCGCCCTGCCGTTCCGTGACGGCGAGCCGAGCGACGCCGAGCTGCGGATCGCCCAGGCGCAGCTCGTCGGCTGGCTCGAGGGCCTCTTCCACGGGATCCAGACGGCGCTCGTGGCCCAGCAGATGGCCGCGCAGCAGCAGCTGCAGCAGATGCGCGCCCTGCCGCCCGGCCCCGGCGCGTCCTACGGCACGCCGCCCGGCCTGCACCCGCAGGACGGCCCGCACCCGTCCGAGGCCGGCGACCCCGGTCCCACCGGCCAGTACCTCTGACGCCCTGACGCGCGGCGTTCAGGCGTCGTCGAGCCGACGCTCGAGGCGTCGGAGCACCGGGAACGGGGCGAACGACGAGCGCGACGTGACGTCGGTGGCGACCCACCCGCGTCGGGCGTAGAACCGCACGGCCCGCGCGTTCTCGTCGAAGACGCGCAGCGACGCCTCGGCATGGCCGGCCGCCCGGAGCCGGTCGAGCAGCTCGTCGTGGGCCCGCCCGGCCAGGCCCGTCCCCCACGTGTCCACGGCGGTGCCGAAGTGGAGCAGCTCGGCGCCGCGCAGGGCCGCGAACCCGCGGAGCCGACCGTCCTCCACGACGGCGAAGCACTCGACGTCGGGGCCCTCGACCTCACGCGCCCACCGCTCGCGGATGCGCTCGGTCGGGAACGGGTAGGTCTCCTGCGGGAAGAAATGGCCCATCCCGGCCACCGCCCCCTCGCGCTGCACGACGAGCAGGTCGTCGAGGTCGCCAAGGGTCAGGTCTCGCAGCACCGGCACCCCGCCGACCCTAGGGCACCGACGCGTCAGAGCCAGGAGGAGCGCTCGCGCTCGGTCGGGTTGACCGACGCGTCCCACTGGCGGAACGGGCGCTCGAGCCGGTACCGGAAGTCGGGCTGCCGGGACAGCACGACGGCCTCGGCGTTGCCCGGGTTCTCGAGCGACTCGAAGTACTCGACGCTCCAGTGGAACCAGCGCATGCAGAACAGGCGCACCGTCAGGCCGTGCGTCACGATGACGACCTCGCCCGGCGCGTGCTGGGTCTCGAAGTTGCGGAACATCGACTCGAGGAAGGTCGAGACGCGGTCGTAGACGTCCGACCCTGACTCGCCGTGGGTGAACCGGTAGTAGAAGTGGCCGTAGCGGTCGCGCAGCGCCTTCTGCTCGGCGATGTCGGCGGGGTCCTGGAAGTTGGCCCAGTCCTGCTCTCGCAGACGGGGTTCCACGCGGACGTCCCGGTCGGCGACTGGGAGGGCCATCGCCTCGAGCGTCTGGCGGGTGCGCAGGTACGGCGAGACGTAGACGTCGACGCGGTCGCCGTCGAGGATCGTGCGGACGGCGGCGCCGGTGGCCTGCGCCTGCTCGATCCCCTTGGCGGTCAGGCCGATCCGGTGGTCGGGCACCGTCTCGTAGATCGTGTCGTCGACGTTGGCGAGGGACTCGCCGTGACGCACGAGGATGATCCGGTTCGGCCGGTGCTCGACACCCACGCCCCCCACCCTAGGGCCGCGAAGGCGGCTGATCAGGGACGCGGGCGGGCGCCCCTGACACCGGCCTGCGGGCGCGGTCGCCCACGGGCGGCCCACGGCGCAACGAGGAGGAGCAGCCAGGCGAACCCGACGACGAAGCTGCCGACGAGCACGGCGACCCCGGCACCACTGCCGAGCACCCGTTGGCCGAAGAGGAGCAGCAGGACGTACGCGACGAGCAGGACCACGACGACGTGGCGGCGAGCAGCTGGACCCATGGCTCCTCCCTTCCGCCCCGATGGCAGCAGGCGCAGGTGAACGCGCGGTGCCGCCGCGGTGTCGGCGCGTCGGAGTTCAGCCGGACACTTCGCCGCACCAGCGCCGTTCGCCCGAAAGAGGGCACGTCACAGGGCCGGACGCGTCGGGCAGTTAGGGTGAAACGGTGCGACACGTGCGGGACCTCGTGCGGAACCTCAGGTCCGGCGACAACCCCTGGTTGCGCCGGGGCTCGCACGTGCTCAAGTGGGTCGCCGTCCTCGCGGCCTGCTACCTCGGCGGGGTCGCCGCGACGAACCTCGCGCCCACCGTCGTCGAGACGTCTCAGTACCGGGCGGTCCTGCGCCTCGACCCGATCCCGCGGCACACGCCGGTCCTGCACTCCCCCACGATCATCGGCGACGTCGACGTCGCGTTCGCCTCGCCGATCATCGCGCCCGGGCTCGACGTGCAGGTCGCCGTCCGCGAGGAGATCACCAACCTCTTCACCCGGCCCAACGTCGACATCCGGTCGCTGCAGCCCTCGGGCGAGGAGATCTCCTCGGCCATCACCCAGGCCGCCGTCGGCGTCGGCATCCGCTTCCTCCTCGGCGCGCTCGCCATCGCCGTCCTGCTGTCGCTCGCGTCGCACTACATGCGCCAGCGCACCACCCGCCGCCACCACGTCGCGTTCGTCGCGTCGGCGATGGCCGTCGCGCTCGTCACCACGTTCGGCGGCATCGCCCTGACCTACCAGCCGACGCGGTTCGCCGAGTACCGCACCACCGGCGTGCTCGGCGTCGTGCAGCGCAACGCGGGCCTCCTCGCCGACGTCGAGGCGCGGGCCGCGCAGGTCACGCCGTACTTCCGCAACCTGCTCGCCGTAACGCAGGCGCTGCAGCAGAAGTACGTGCAGGGCAGCGTCAACGAGCCGGTGTCGGCCCGCATCCTGCTCGTGTCCGACATCCACGGCGCCAACCAGTACGCGCTGATGAAGACGATCGTCGAGGAGGAGGGCATCGACGCCGTCATCGACAGCGGCGACCTCATCAACTTCGGCCGGGTGCAGGAGGCCGAGGCGGCCGGGATCTTCCGGTCGATCCAGGGCCTCGGTGTGCCGTACGTGTTCGTCAGCGGCAACCACGACCAGTCCTCGCCGACCGACCGCGCCCTCGTGGCACGGCTGGGCCGCATCCCCAACGTCGTGCTGCTCGAGGACGCCGAGGGCGCGCTGCGCGAGCTGTCGTTCCACGGCCTGCGCATCACCGGCTTCAACGACCCGCGCTACTTCGGCGACGACAACCAGGACCCCGTCGGCAAGGAGAAGCCTTCCGTCGACCGCTACAACGCGACGATGGCCGACCAGCCCGAGCCCGACGTCGTCGTCGCGCACGAGCCGTACGCGACGCAGGGCATCGACAAGGGCCGCATCCTCGTCAACGGGCACATGCACACCCCGAAGCTCGACGGCAACCGGATCCAGGTGGGCACCTTCACCGGCGGCGGCGTCGTCGCCCACTACGCGGAGGGTCAGGGCCAGGAGCTCAACGGCCAGCCGTACGCCTTCGACATCCTCGCGTTCGGCAACGCGTGCGAGCTCAACTCGCTGACCCGCTACACCTTCCGCAACCTGCTCGAGGGCCGTCCGGCCTACGACAGCGTCGAGGTCATCAGCGGCAGTCGGGTCGACTCCTACGAGCCCGACAAGACGACGCCGCAGCCGGGCGAGACGACGCCGGCCAAGCGCACGTGCGGACGCATCGACGACACGACGCTGCGGACGCTGCCGGCGCCGGCTCCCGAGGGCGCCGGCGCGACGACCGCCCCGGGTGGGGCGACGACGCCGGCCACACCGGCGCCGACGACCTCGACGGTGACGCTCCCGCCCCAGCTCATCCCCTGAGGCTCAGCCGCTGAGGCTCAGCCCTTGAGGTCGGGGAACTGGTCGTCGCGCCACTCGTTCTCGGGCTGGGCCGCGCCCGACGCGTCGAGGTCGTTCTCGCGCCCGCGCAGCTCGACGCGTCGGATCTTGCCCGAGATCGTCTTGGGCAGCTCGTAGAACTCGATGCGGCGCACGCGCTGCCATGGCGCCAGCTTCGCGCGGGCGTGGGCGAGGATCGAGCGCGCCGTCTCGGCATCCGGCTCGTGCCCGGGGGCGAGCGCGACGTAGGCTTTGGGCACGGCGAGGCGCACCGGGTCGGGCGAGGGCACCACGGCGGCCTCGGCGACGGCGGGGTGCTCGATGAGGACCGACTCGACCTCGAACGGGCTGATCTTGTAGTCGCTGGCCTTGAACACGTCGTCGGTGCGCCCGACGAAGGAGATGTAGCCCTCGGCGTCGACCGACGCGACGTCGCCCGTGTGGTAGAAACCGCCGGCCATCGCCTCGGCGTTGCGCACCTCGTCGCCCTGGTAGCCGGTCATGAGCGGGACGGGCCGCTGCGACAGGTCGAGGCAGATCTCGCCCTCGCGGTTGCCGTCCGGATCCGGTTCGGTGACAGGCTCGTTCGTGACCGGGTCGACGACGACGACCGGGTAGCCGGGCAGTGGCCGCCCCATCGAGCCGGGCTTGACCACCGACCCCGGGGTGTTGCCCACCGAGAGGGTCATCTCGGTCTGGCCGTAGCCGTCGCGGATCGTCAGGCCCCACGCCTTCTCGACCTGCGCGATGACCTCCGGGTTGAGCGGCTCGCCCGCGCCGATGACCTCGCGCAGCGCGCCGGAGCCGCCGCTCAGGTCGCTCTTGATGAGCATCCGCCACACGGTCGGCGGCGCGCACATCGAGGTGACATCGTGCTCGCGCAGCACGCGGAGCAGGGCGGCGGCGTCGAAGCGGGCGTAGTTGTACACGAAGATCGTCGCCTCGGCGATCCACGGCGCGAAGAACGAGGACCACGCGTGCTTGGCCCACCCCGGGCTGCTGATGTTGAGGTGCACGTCGCCGGGCCGCAGGCCGATCCAGTAGGTCGTCGTCAGGTGACCGACCGGGTAGGAGCGCTGGGTGTGCTCGACGAGCTTGGGCCGGCTCGTCGTGCCCGACGTGAAGTAGAGCAGCAGCCGGTCCTCAGGGCCGGTGCCCGGGTGCGGCGCGGGCCCGGCGTCGGACGCGTGCGCGTCCGCGTACGCGTGCCAGCCCTCCAGCGTGCCGCCGGCCGGGTCGGCGCCGACGGCCACCCGCACGTAGTCCCCGGGCAGGTCGTCGAGCTTGTGCACTTCCGACGCGTTCGTCACGACGGCACGGGCCTGCACCCGCTCGATGCGGTCGGCGAGGTCGCCGGGCCCGACCGCCGTGGTCGTCGGCACGATGACGGCGCCGAGCTTCATGACGGCGAGCATCGTCTCCCACAGCTCCACCTGGTTGCCGAGCATGAGCACGACCGAGTCGCCCCGGCCGACACCGAGCGAGCCGAGCCACGCTGCGACCCGGTCGGACCTCCTGGCCATCTCGTCGAAGCTCACCGTGGCGGACGACTCGTCCTCCTCGACGATCGTCAGCGCCGGCTTGTCGTTGCCGCGGGCGATGGCGTCGAACCAGTCGACGGCCCAGCTGAACCGGTCGCCGAGCTCGGGCCAGACGAACTCGGAGACGGCGCGGGCGTGGTCACCGCGCAGGTCGAGCAGCTGGTCGCGGGAGGCGCGGTAGGCGTCGGTGGCGTCGGTCATGGGTCCGACTGTGCCACGCGCGCGCCCGCTCCAGAAGGGGGCGGACGCGTGTGAGATGCGTCAGTACGCGTCGTCGTCGGTGGTCGCCGGGCGGCGGCGCTCCTCGGCGAGCGGGGGCCGGTCGCGCGGGTCGCGCCGGTCGCGCCGGCCCTCGCGGATCACCTGCGTGTCGTCGACGGAGGTCGCGCCGCGCTCGTAGGCCGCGTCGTCGTACCCGGCGTCGTAGGCGTCCTCGACCTCACCGCGACCGTGGGCGCGGCGACGGAGGTCGTCCTCGTCGATGAGGCGGTTGATGAGCTGCTGCACCTCGTTGCTGCGCGGGATGTAGCGGAGGTTCTCGTCGGGGCTGTCGCCCGCTGACTCGATGTGCAGCGAGCCGGAGCGGATGAGCCGGTCGAGGAGGGTCTGCTCGAAGCTGACGTCGGTGATCTTCGAGAGCGTGATGTCCTTGCCGGTCTTCGTCAGGATGCCGCGGCGCACCATGACCCGGTGCGAGGTGATGACGTAGTGCGTCGTGCGCCAGCGCAGGTACGGCACGACGACGGCGACGACCGCGACGAGGACGAGCACACCGACCGCGACCCACTGGATCGTGTTGCCCGTGCCGTCGTTCGGCGTCGCAGCGACGGCGAGGACGCACAGGGCGGCGAGGACGAGCCCGACGAGCGTCGGGCCGACGACGGTCAGCCAGTGCGGGTGCAGGTCGCGCTCGACCTGCTCGCCCCGGGCGAGGACGTTCTCGGGGAAGCCCATCGGTTCTCCTGTGGTCACGGTCGCTGTCACGGTCGCTGGCACGGGCGCGCAGCGAGTCCTGCCGTCAGCGTAGGCGCTCGGCGCCGGGCGAGCCCGCGACACTTCGGCTCGCGGGGCCGACCCCGTGGCCCTACCGTCCGATGTGGACGTGTGATCAGGGGCACACGAGGTGCCGGAGGACCAGGTCGACGCCCGCGCTCTGCCCAGTGATCGATCCACGAAGGAGTGTGTCGTGAGTAGCAGGTCTTCCCTCGGTCGCCGCCTCGCCGGTGCCGGAGTCATCGCCCTGACCGCGGCAGCCACCGCCCTGGCGCTCGGGGCGCCCGCGTCCGCCGCCGGAGCGGGCTACGTCGCCCTCGGCGACTCGTACTCCTCGGGCACCGGCACCCGCACGTACATCAGCGACGGCACCTCGTGCCAGCGCTCGGTGTACGCCTACCCCTCGCTCGACGCGTCGAGCCTGGGGCTCGCCCTGACCTTCCGCGCCTGCTCGGGCGCCACGGTCGCCGACGTGACGAACACCCAGCTCTCGTCGCTGTCGAGCAGCACCGCCTACGTGACCATCTCGGTCGGCGGCAACGACGCCGGGTTCGCCGACGTGCTCACCGAGTGCGCGCAGCCCGGCTGGATGAGCAACTGCAACGGCGCCATCGACGGCGCGCAGAACATCATCAACAACACCCTGCCCGGGCGCCTCACGACGCTCTACGGCTCGATCCGCTCGAAGGCCCCGAACGCCAAGGTCATCGTCGTCGGCTACCCGCGCATCTTCAACGGCGAGGACTGCAACGCCTTCACGTGGTTCAGCCCCGCCGAGGAGACCCGCCTCAACGCCACGGCCGACCTGCTCAACAGCAAGACGTCCTCCATCGCGGGCTCGAAGGGCTTCACCTTCGTCAACCCGACCTCGAGGTTCGTCGGGCACGCGGTCTGCGACAGCCCCGAGTGGCTCAACGGCCTGTCCAACCCCGTCACCGAGAGCTACCACCCGAACGTCGCCGGCCACCGTGACGGCTACGCCGTCGTCACCAAGCCCGCCTTCGGCCTCGCCGTGCGCCTGTCGTCGGCGGCGGCGCTCGCCCGGGCCGAGGCGTCGGGGCCGGCCCTGGCCCGCGACGCCGCGCGGTACGCGTCGGTCGACCGCACCATCACGCCCGAGCGGTTCAGCGCGCCCGACCTGACGACCGCGAAGGCGAAGGCCGCTGCGCGCCGGGCCGGGGTCGACCTGTCGAGCCGGGCCAGCATCGACGCCGCCGACCGCCTCTGGAGCGCCCGCCAGGCCGCTGCGCACGCCCGGACGACGTCGGGTTCCACCACGACACGCTGACCCCAGGCCACCCGCAACACACCGAGTAGTTGCCAACCCCTGCTGGTTATTCCAGTGGGGGTTGGCGATTTCTCGGTGTGTTGCGGGTCGGGTGCCTGACCCGTCGCGGGACCTGTTGCCCGACCGGGCGCGGTGGCTAGGGTGGCGCGCGTGCACTACGACGACATCGTCATCGGGGCCGGCCACAACGGCCTGACCGCCGCCGCCTACCTCGCCCGCGCCGGCCGACGGGTGCTCGTGCTCGAGAAGGGCGAGAACGTCGGCGGCGCCGCGGTGTCGGCCCGCGCCTTCCCCGGCGTCGACGCCCGCCTGTCGCGCTACTCCTACCTCGTGTCGCTGCTGCCCCGGCAGGTGCTCACCGACCTCGACCTCGACCTGCGCCTCATCCGCCGCCGGTACTCCTCGTACACACCGGTCCCCGCCGACCCCGACCGCGGCCTGCTCGTCGACCACGGCGACGCCGACGCCACCCGGGCCGCCTTCGCCACCCTCACCGGCGGCGACTCCGCGTACGCCGGCTGGACCGACTTCTACGGCCGGATGGGCTCGCTCGCCGAGAAGGTGTTCCCGACCGTGCTCGACCCGCTGCGGTCGCGTGACGACGTGCGCACCCTCTCCGGCGACCCCGAGCTGTTCGACGCGCTGACGACCCGGCCGGTCGGCGAGCTCGTCGAAGCGGTCACCGACGACGACACCCTCCGCGGCATCATCGCCACCGACGCCCTCATCGGCACGTTCGCCTCGGTGCGCGGGCAGGACCTGCGCCAGAACGTCTGCTTCCTCTACCACCTCATCGGCGGCGGCACCGGCGACTGGGACGTGCCGGTGGGCGGCATGGGCGCCCTCACCGACGCGCTGGCGAAGGCCGCGGTCGAGGCCGGCGCGACGATCATCACCGGCGCCGACGTCACGTCCGTCGACCCCTCCACCGGGGAGGTCACGTGGGCCGGCGGCAGCGGCATCGACGCCGGCAGCGCGGGTGGCAGCGCCCGGGCCACGACGCTGCTCGCCGCGTGCGCACCCACCGTCCTCAACCGGCTGCTCGCGGCCGCGGGCGCCGACCCGGTGCCCACCGAGGACGATGTCGAGGGCGCGCAGCTCAAGGTCAACATGCTCCTGACGCGCCTGCCGCGGCTGCGCGAGCCCGGCGTGGACCCGCGTGCCGCGTTCGCCGGCACCTTCCACATCAACGAGGGCTACCGCCAGCTCGAGGACGCGTGGGGCGCGGCCGCCGGGGGCCGGGTGCCCGAGCTGCCGCCGTGCGAGATCTACTGCCACACCCTGAGCGACCGCTCGATCCTCGGGCCCGAGCTCGCGGCGACCGACGCGCAGACCCTGACCCTCTTCGGCCTGCACCTGCCGGCACGGCTCTTCCGCGAGGACAACGCGGGCGCGACGAGGGCGGCCCTCGAGGCGACGCTGCGCTCCCTCGACTCGGTCCTCGCCGAGCCGATCGAGGACGTGCTCATGCGCGACGGCGACGGCAACCCGTGCCTCGAGGTCAAGAGCCCCGTCGACCTCGAGCAGTCGGTCGGCCTGCCGGGCGGCAACATCTTCCACCGCTCGCTGCAGTGGCCGTGGGCCGAGCGCGAGGCCGAGGTGGGCACGTGGGGCGTCGAGACGCCGCATGCGTCGCTGCTGCTCGCGGGCGCCGGCGCCCGACGCGGCGGCGGCGTCAGCGGCATCCCGGGCCACAACGCGGCCCGCGCGGTGCTCGGCGCCTGACCCGACGCGTCAGGCGGGCCAGATGCCGCTGCTGGCGCGCCGGTGGCTGTTGACCAGGTGCGTGTCGACGATGCCGACGGCCTCCATCAGTGCGTACATCGTGGTCGGCCCGACGAACGCGAAACCCTTCTTGCGCAAGGCTTTCGACAGGGCCTTGCTCTCGTCGGACACGGTCGGCACCTCGGAGTGGTCGCTGGGGCGTGGCGTGTCGGTGGGCTGGAACGACCACACGAAGTCGACGAGACCACCCTCCTCGCGCAGCGCCACGGTGGCCCGCGCGTTGCTGATCGCGGCCTGGATCTTGCCGCGGTGGCGGATGATGCCGGCGTCGCCGAGGAGGCGCTCGACGTCGGCCTCGGTGTAGCCGGCGACGACGTCGGGGTCGAAGCCGGCGAAGACCTCTCGGAAGCGGGGCCGCTTGCGCAGGATGGTGGCCCACGACAACCCGGACTGGAAGCCCTCGAGGCAGATGCGCTCGTAGAGCCCGGCCTCGTCGCGGACCGGCATGCCCCACTCGGTGTCGTAGTACTCCATGAGCAGGGGGTCCGACGAGGCCCACACCGGGCGCGCCAGACCGTCAGTTCCGACGACCGTCATGGCGCCGACCCTACGACGCGGCGGTGACAGCCCGAGGACAGCCCGAAGCGGCGGCCGGGCGCCCGCTCACGTGAGGTCGCGCCGCATGACGACGCGCGGGAACCCACCCGAGATGCTGTCGGTGTCGGCCGCCTTGGTGAACCCGGCACGCTCGAAGAGGCCGCGGGTGCCGACGTAGGCCATCGTGAGGTCGACCTTCTCGCCGCGGTTGTCGACCGGGTACCCCTCGACGGCCGGGGCTCCGTGCTCGCGGGCGTACGCCACGGCACCCTCGAGCAGCGGCAACGAGATGCCGCGCCGCCGGTGGCCGGGCCGCACCCGGATGCACCAGGCCGACCACACGGGCAGGTCGTCGACGTGCGGGATGAGGCGCGAGCGCGCGAACGGCAGCTCCGACCGTGGTGCCACGGCCGCCCAGCCGACGACCTCGTCACCGTCGTAGGCCAGGACGCCGGGAGCGACGTCGCGGGCGCAGAGTTCGCGCACGTACTCCCCGCGGGCCGCCCCGAGGAGCGCCCGGCTCTCCTTCGACGGGAGGCGGTGGCTCAGGCACCAGCAGACGGTCGAGGCCGGGTTGGTCGCGCCGAGCATCGTCGCGACGTCGTCGAACCGCTCGGCGCTCGCGGGCCGCACCTCGAAGGTCATGCTGCGAACCTAGCCCGCAGCACCGACGCCGGGCCGGTACGCGGGCTACGGTGCAGACATGTCCGTCCGTCTGCGCGTCGCCGTCGTGGCCGCCATCGCCCTCGCGCTCCTCGTGGCTGCAGCCGTGGTGTGGGCGCAGTCGGGCCCCGCCGTGTACGGCTGGTTCGCCTACGCCCCGCTGTCGGACGACGCCATGGTGCCGGACGTCTCGATGCTCACGCCGAGGATGCAGGTGGCCCTCGGCCTCGCGGCCGGCGGCCTGGTGCTCCTGGCCGGGCTCGCCGGCTTCTGGATCGGGCGGCGGGTCAGTCGGGGCGCACCGCGCTGAGGCAGAACGGGTGCCCGACCGGGTCGAGCATGACCCGCCACTGGTCGGGCGCCGGCTGGTGCTCGGCCTCGCGAGCCCCGATCTCGAGCGCGGCCGCGACGCACGCGTCGAGGTCGTCGGCCGCGAGGTCGAGGTGCAGCTGCTGGCGCTGCGGGCCGTGCGGCCACGTGGGCGCCTCGTACTCCTCGACGCGCATCAGCGTCAGCATCGGCCCGGCGCCCGACAGGCACACGACGCCGCGGTCGGGCGTCGCGAACGCCTCCTCGAGGCCGAGCAGCGCGCGGTAGAACGGCGCGAGGGCGTCGGGGTCGGGGCAGTCGACCGAGATGGACGCGAGCGGGGCGACACGGGCAGTCATGGTCCCCGACCCTAGGCCGCCCCGCCGTCACTCCTTGACGGCACCCTCGAGCGAGCCGGAGATGATCCGCTTCTGGAAGACGAAGAACATCGCGGCCACCGGGATCGTCATGAGCACCGCCGCCGCCAGCTTGAGCGGGTAGCGGTTGCCCGACCCGAGGGCCCCCGTCAGCAGCCCGGCGACGCCGGTCGTCAGGGTGTTGGTCTCCGGCGACTGCCGCGACACGAGGAAGTGCGGCAGCTCGTTCCACGAGGACTGGAACGCGATGATCGTGATGGTGATGAGGGCGGGGCGCGCGATCGGCAGCACGACCGACCAGAAGGTGCGGAACACCCCGGCGCCGTCGAGCTTCGCGGCCTCCTCGAGGCTCACCGGGACCGACTCGAAGAAGTTCTTCATGATGAACACGCCCGCCGCGTCGGCGAGGAGCGGCACGACCATGCCGGCGTACGTGTCGTAGATGCCGAGCTGCTTGATGATGAGGAACTTCGGGATGAGCAGGACGACGCCGGGCACCGCCATCGTCGCCACGACCGCGAGGGTCACGGCCCCGCGGCCGCGGAACCGCAGCCGCGCCAGGGCGTAGCCGGCGAGCGAGTCGAAGAAGACGCGTCCGAGCGTCACGAGGACGGCGACGACGACGGAGTTGCCGAACCACAGGGGGAAGTCCTGCTGGAACAGCGACTGGTAGGCCGCGGTCGTGAACTGCGAGGGAATCGGGTTGAGCGGGTTGGCCGTGGCGTCGGGGTCGGTCTTGAAGCTCGTGCCGACCTGGATGACGAACGGGAAGAGGTAGAGCAGGGCGAAGACCGTCAGCGCCGAGTAGCCGAGCGCCTTGAGGATCGTCCGGCGGGTCGCGTGCGGACGGGGTGCGGCCGGGGTGGGTGACGCGGTGTTCTCGGTCGTGCGCTTCGTCGTCATGGTCGCCTGGCTCATGAGACCCCCGTCCCCTTGGTCGAGTTCTGTGTCGCGAAGTGGAAGGCCCGCATGCGGCTGAACAGGCCACGGGCCGCGCGGTCCTTGTCGCGCAGCACGAAGGTCTGGATCGCGGTGAAGACGATGATGATCGCGAAGAGGATGAACGACATCGCCGCGCCGGTCCCCCACTCGCCGTTGTTGATCGACTGGTCGTAGGACAGGAAGGCCGGGGTCAGGGTCGTCTTGCCCGGGTTGCCCTTGCTCATGACGTACACCTGGTCGAACACCTGCCAGGTGCCGATCAGCCCCAGCGTCAGCACGGTGAAGAGCGTCGGACGCAGCAGCGGGATCGTGATCGAGCGCATCGTGCGCCACGTCGTCGCGCCGTCGATCGAGGCGGCCTCGTAGACGTCGGACGAGATGTTCTGCAGACCGGCGAGGAACAGCAGCATGTAGCCGCCGGCCGACACCCAGATGACGAGGGCGATGATCGTCAGCATCGCCACGGACGGGCCGGACACCCAGTCCCACCAGGTGAGCCCGAGGAAGTCGTGCGAGGTCATGAACGCAGGCCCGGCAGCGTCGGGGCCGTTGCCGATGCCGACCCAGCCGAGCGCGATGTGGAGCACGCCGCGGGGGTCGGCGAACCAGTTCGGGCCGTCGATGCCGAAGATCCCGAGGAGGGCGTTGATGCTGCCGCCGCCGGCGAAGAGGAAGAGGAACACCGACGCGATGGCCACCGAGCTCGTCACCGACGGGAAGTAGTACGCGGTGCGGAAGAAGCTGAGCCCCTTGAGGCGTCGCTGGTTGAGCAGCAGCGCCAGCGCGAGCGCGAGCACCGTCTGGATCGGCACGACGAGCAGCACGTAGTACATGTTGTTGCGCAGCGAGGTGGCGAAGTCGCTGCGGGTCAGCGAGTCCTGCGTCAGCAGCTGCTGGTAGTTCTCGCCGCCGACGAAGTTGACGCCGGGGCTCAGCGGCGAGCCGCGTCCCTGCCAGTCGCTGAGGCTGACCCAGAAGGCCAGCAGGATCGGCAGCACGAGGAACAGCCCGAGGATGATGATGACGGGCGACACGAACAGCCAGCCGGATCGGGTCTCTGCTGCGCGGGCGCTGTTGCGTCCCAGCTTCATTCGACTCTCCTCGATGACGGGGCGGTGAGGTCGTGAGGGGTGGGGCAGTGAGGGGTGGGGAGCGTGCGGGGGGCCGGGGGGGGGGGGGGGATGTGGGGGGGGGGGAGCGTGCGGGGGGCCGGGGGGGGGCGGGGGGTGTGGGGCCCCGCCCCCCCCCCCGGGGGGGGGGGGGGGGGGGGGGGGGGGGGGGGGGGGGGGGGGCCCCCCCCCCCCCGGGGGGGGGGGGGGCTCAGCGCGTCACTTGAGGACGGCCTCGCCGTTCTTCTGGAGCCGCTCGAGCATCGCCTTGGGGTCGCCGCCCGGAAGGCTCGCCAGCTGGGCGTCGAAGTCCTTGAGGACCGGGTCCATGCCCGCGACGGTCACCGGGCCCTGGGCGTAGTCCGCACCGGCCAGGAAGGCGGCGTCGTTGGGGAAGGCGCCCTTGTAGGCGGTGGCCGCGGACTTGATCGAGGGCATGACGCCGAGCCCCGTCGCGAGCGCCATGGCCGGCTTCTCGGTCGAGAGGTACTTGACGAGGTCGATCGCGGCGGCCTGGTTCTTGCTCGCCGAGGCGATGCCGTAGCACTGCGTGAACGACAGCGTCCCCTTCGCGGCGGGACCGGCGGGCAGCTCGACGGCCTGCCACTTGAGGTTGGGGTAGTCGTTCTTGATGGCGCCCTTGATCCAGTTGCCCTCGATCGTCATGGCCGCCTTGCCCGTGCCCAGGGCCTCTCCGCCCCAGCCGGCGTCGACGGTCTTGGGCCACGCGGTGGAGCCGCTGGCGAGCAGCTTCTTGACCTCGGCGAGGCCGGCGAGGTTGCTCGCGGTGTCGGCCGTCATCTTCGTCTGGTCGGGGCTGACGATCCAGCCACCGGCCTGCTTCATGAAGGCGCCGACGCGGTCACGCGTGTCGCCGATGACGAGGCCCTTGACCTTGCCCTTGGTCAGCTTCTGCGCGACCGACTCGAGCGCCGACCAGTCCTTGGGAACGTCCGCGGTGGTGAGCCCGGCCTGCTGCCAGAGGTCGGTGTTGATGATGAGGGCGAGGGTGGAGAAGTCCTTCGGCGCACAGTAGAACTTGCCGTCGTAGGTGAACGTCTGCACGAGGTTGGGGTAGAAGTCGCTCTTCATGTCGAGCTGGTCACCGTAGGCGACCATGTTCCCCGCCTTGGCGTACGTCGGGAAGACGTTGGCGTCGGTGAAGAAGAGGTCGGGCGGGGAGCCGGCGGCGAAGCCCTGGGTCAGCTGCTGGTTCATGTCGGAGGCCGCGATGACCTCGACCTTGTTGCCGGTCTTGTCCTCCCACGGCTTGACCGTGTCCTGCTGGAGCTTGACGTCGGCGGGGCCGTTCGAGGTGATCATGAACTTCAGCGTCACCGGGCCGCTCTTGGCCGTCTGGGTGGCGCCGCTGCCGGATCCGTTGTCGAACCCGCTGCCGCCGCCGCATGCGGCGAGGGCGAGGGCTCCGGTGAGGCCTGCTGCGAGCGCCGCGGTGGCGCGCCTGGTCCTGCGTGACATCGTTCTTCTCCTGACTGCGCTGTCGGCATCTCTGGTCGGTGCTGGTGCTGCGTGGTGCCGGAGTGGTGCCGGGACTGGCTGGATGGGCTGGGTCGTGCTGTCCGGGCGGGATCCCGGGGGTCTCGGGGCGGGGTCGCTAGCCCCCGCGAAGGCTCGAGGAGCGGATGGTCAGCGTCGGCTCGAGCAGGACGGGGCCGGGGTGGCGCGCGGGGTCGACGAGCATGTCCCACGCGATGCGGGCGGCGTCGGCGACGGGCTGGTGGACGCTCGTCAGGCTCATCGCTGCAGCGACGTCGGTGTCGTCGAAGCCGACGACACCGATGTCGGCACCGGGGCGCAGGCCGCGGTTGCGTACCGCGCGCAGCGCCCCGAGGGCGAGCAGGTCGGACGCACAGACGATCGCGGCGTCGGGCCCGAGCCGGCCGAGCAGCTCCTCGGCGGCGTCGGTGGCCTCGTCGATGTCCTGCACCGACGCTGCGGCGGGGGCCGACTCGTCGAGGCCGAGCTCCATGAGCGCGTCGTTCCAGCCGCGCCAGCGGTCGTCACCCACGGGCGAACCGGCGGGCCAGCCGAGGAAGCCGACCTGGCGGTACCCGGCGTCGACGAGGTGGTGCACGGCGCCGCGGACCCCGGCGGCACCGTCGACGTCGACCCAGCGGGTCAGCTCGGGCTGGTCCCACACGCGGCCGAACGACACGAAGGGCACGGCGTGCTCGATGAGCCACGGCGGTCGCGGGTCGGACGGCCGGGTGTCGGCGAGGACGAAGCCGTCGACGAGGCCGCTCGCGAGGGTCTGGCGGTAGCCGGCCACGACGTCGTCCGGGTCGGGCGCGAAGGCGACGAGGTGGCTCGTGTGGCTCGGAGCCGAAACGGTGAGCTCGACGAGGAACTCGTCGAGGATGTGGCCCATGCGACGGTGACCGGACGGGTTGACCTCGAAGCCGTACGCCCAAGCCCGCTTGCGGCGCAGCTGCTGGGCGCTGACGTGCGGCGTGAAGCCGAGCCGGTCGATCTCGCGCTGCACCCGCTCGAGGGTGTCGGGGGCGACGCGGTCGGGCCGGTTGAGGACGTTGCTCACGGTCTGGCGGGACACGCCGGCGGCGCTGGCGACATCGACGATCGTCGGGCGGGCGCCCGGCACCGTCGTCGTCCCCTCGCCCATGCCCGCTCCTTCGCGTTCGGTGATTTTGATCGTTCAAAACTCGCGACGGACGCGGACTTGAACGTTCATACGAGACGGAGCATGCTCTGTCCTGCCGACGAGGTCAAGCGCCCGACACCGGATCGTGACAGGTTGGGAGCCGGACGACGTCGACGGTCCCGCCCGAGACCTCGGGCCGGCCACCCCGCCCCACCCCGCCCGACGGAAGGCTCACGACGTGCCCCAGCCAGACGCGTCCACCCCCGCTCGCCAGCCCTGGCTGCACGAGCTGTCGATCCTCGTCGACGGCAACGCCACGGTGCTCGCCGACCGCTCGGGCGACGTCCTGCCGGGCACCGCCCAGGGCCTCTACGTCGACGACCGCCGCGTGCTGCACACCCTGCGCCTCGAGGTGTCCGGCGAACAGCCCTCCCCCGTCGCCGAGCGGGCCTCGGGCGCGGTCGGCCACTACGCGAGCGCCGCTCGGGCACTGGGCAATCCGGGCCCCGACCCCACCGTCGAGGTGGTCCGCACCCGCACGCTCTCCTCGTCCGGGGGGCGGTGCCTCACCGAGGTCATCGCGGTCACGTCGCGGGCCGACGCGCCCGTCACCGCCACCCTGCGGCTCGTCGTCGCGGGTGACGGTCGCGACATCGCCGCGGTCAAGTCCGGCCACCTCGCCGGGATCGACACCGCGCCCGAGATCGACGGCGCCACAGTCGTGCTCGCCGACGAGTGGCACCGCACGACGGTGTCCTTCGACAGCGCGACGTCCGCGGCGGTCGAGGCGCTGCCCGGCGGCACGGCGGCCCTGACGGCCGAGGTCACGGTCGCCCCGGGCGCCACCGAGTCGGTCGCCCTGACGGTGCGCACCGAGCGCATCGCGGCCTCCGCGTTCGATGCCGACGCCGGCGCTGACGCCGTTCCGTGGTCCGAGGTCGTCGTCACGGCCGGGGACCACCGCCTCGGCACCACTGTGCGCGCGGGCCTCGACGACCTCCAGCACCTGCTCCTGCGCGATCCCGAGCACCCGTCCGACGTCTTCACCGCCGCCGGATCGCCTTGGTACCTGACGCTTTTCGGCCGCGACTCGCTGTGGGCTGCGCGACTGCTGCTGCCCTTCGGCACCGAGGTCGCCGCAGGCACGCTCCGCACCCTCGCCCGCCGCCAGGGCCGCACCACCGACCCCCTCACCGGCGAGGCGCCCGGCAAGATCCCGCACGAGCTGCGCCGACACGTCCTGCGCGACGCGAACACCGGCATGACGCTGCCGCAGGTCTACTACGGCACCGTCGACGCCACGGCCCTGTGGGTCTGCCTCCTCGCCGAGGCGCGCGCCTGGGGCCTGCCCGACGCCGAGGTGGCCGACCTCCTGCCGCCCCTGCGCGCAGCCGTCGCGTGGCTCACCGGCGACGGACAGCCCGACGGCGACGGCGTGCTCAAGTACGTCGACGAGTCGGGCACGGGCCTGGCCAACCAGGGCTGGAAGGACTCCGGCGACTCGATCCGCGGGCGCGACGGCGTCGTCGCCACGGCCCCGATCGCCCTCGTCGAGGCCCAGGCCTACGCCGTCGAGGCGCTCCGCGCGGCGGCCGGCCTGCTCCGCGCCCTCGGCCAGCCCGACGCCGAGGCGGCCGAGGCGAATGCGGCAGCCGATAGGCTGGAATCCACACTGCGAGAGCGGTTCTGGGTCGACACCGATGCCGGCCACCACCTCGCGATCGCCCTCGACGCTGCCGGTCGCCCGGTCGACGGCCTCGCCTCCAACATGGGCCACGTGCTCGGCACGGGCGCCCTCACCGGCGACGAGGCGCGCCGGGTCGCCGCCACCCTCACCGGCCCCGAGCTGCTCGACACGTTCGGCGTGCGCACCTTCGGCACGGGCAACGGCGGCTTCAACCCCATCGGCTACCACACCGGCTCCATCTGGACCCACGACACCGCGATCGCCGCCACCGGCCTGGCCCGCGAGGGACTCACCGACGAGGCCGTCGCCGTCGGGCGCACCCTGCTCGCCTCGGCCGAGGCCTTCGGCTACCGCTGGCCCGAGCTGTACTCGGGCGTGCCGTTCGCCGGCGCCCCGACGCCCTACCCGGCCTCGTGCCGGCCGCAGGCGTGGTCGGCGGCCTCCGCGGCCGCCCTCGTCACCGTCGCGCTCGGCCTGCGGGCCGACGCGTCGACGCGCACGCTGCACCTGACCCCGGCCCGCCCGGCACCGTTCGGGCCGATGCGGGTCGAAGGTCTGCGCTTCCTCGGCGGGCGCGTCGACGTCGAGGTCGACGCGTCGGGCGAGGTCACCGTGCTCGCCGCCCCGGAGGGCGTCACGGTCGAGGTGCACCGAGCCGGGTAAGAAGAAGGCATGGCAGACCCCCGGCGTCCGCGCACGCCCGACGACACGATCGGCGCGCGCGACCTCACCTCGTGGCACACCCGCGCGGGGCGGTGGCTCGTCGGCATCTTCGCGGGGCTGGCCCGGGCCTCGCGGCCGGCCGCCCGACGCGTGGCCTCGTGGTCGTCGGCGCACGTGGCCTTCGTCGTGTTCGCCGTGGTCGCGGTGGTCGTCATGATGGCGCTCGTCGAGGGCGTGGAGACGGTGTACGAGGCGGTCGTCGGACGCGACGGGATCACCGTCGTCGACCAGCCGGTGCTCGACGCCGCCGTCTCGCTGCGCTCCCCCGGGCTCGACTCCGCCGTCACCGCCTTCACCGACGTCGGCGGCCCGGTCGGCATGCCGATCCTGGCCCTCGTGGCCGTCGCCGTCATCACGTGGCGCCGCCGACGGTGGACGCCGCTCGTACTCATGGTCGTCGCGGCGGCCGGCTCGTTGGCCATGACCATCGTCGGCAAGGGCTTCGTCGACCGGGCCCGGCCGCCGGCCTCGCTCGCCGTGCCACCGCTCGAGGCGTCGGCGTCGTTCCCGAGCGGTCACACCCTCAACGCGACGGTCCTGACGACGGTCGTCGTCTACCTCGTCCTCATCGAGACCACGGCGGCCTGGCAGCGCGTCGTCGCCGTCACCGTCGGCGCGCTCTTCGTCGGGTCGATGGGCCTGTCCCGGGTATTCCTCGGCCACCACTGGCTCACCGACGTGCTGGCGGGATGGCTCATCGGCTTGGCCTGGGCTCTCGCCGTCATCACGGCCCACCGCCTCTGGCTCACCCTGCGCGAGCGCCCGGAGGCCGCCGCCCGCGAGCCCGAGGCCATACCGCAGGTGCCGCGCGGCTCCTAGGATCGACAGGGTGAAGCCGGCGATCATCCTCGTGTCCGAGACCCGCTGCGAGCAGCTGCGCGACGAGTTCAGCCGCTACGAGCGCGACTACGAGCTGCCCACGGCCACCTCTGCGCACGAGGCCAAGCTCCAGGCCAGGCGCGTCGTGGCCGAGGGCGGCCAGGTGGCGATGTTCGTCACCGAGTCGCGCCTGCCCGACGGGGACGTGCACCAGGCGTTCCACTGGTGGCGCCAGACCGTCCCGACCGCCCGACGCGTCATCGCCGCCCACGTGTCGACGTTCCGCGACGACGCCGAGCGCCTGCGCGGTGGCATGGCCAAGGGCAAGTACGACGCCTACCTGCTCATGCCGCGCGGTGCCCGCGACGAGGAGTTCCACACGGCCATCTGCGAGCTGCTCTCCGACTGGGGCTCGACCGTCGCCGAGCCGGAGGTCGTGGCCGTCGCGATCATCTCGCCCGTCGAGGACGCCCTGACGCTCAGCATCCGCGACTACCTCGACCGGATGGGCATGCCCAACCGGGTGTACCCGCCCGAGAGCGAGAAGGGTCAGTACGTCCTGCAGCTCGTCGCGGCCGAGGGCGGCGAGCCCGAGTTCCCGCTCGTCATGGACCTCAACAAGCGGGTCGGCAGCGCACGCAGCGTCCGCGACGTCGCCTCGCGCATCTACGGCCGCCCTGCCGACGTCACGGTCGACCGCGTCGTCGACGTCGCGATCGTCGGCGCCGGCCCGGCGGGTCTCGCGGCCGCCGTGTACGCCTCGTCCGAGGGCCTGACGACCGTGGTGCTCGAGGCCGAAGCCGTTGGCGGACAGGCCGGCACGTCCTCGATGATCCGCAACTACCTCGGCTTCCCCCGGGGCATCTCGGGCATGCGGCTCGCCCAGCGGGCCCGCAACCAGGCCATCCGCTTCGGCACCCAGTTCTTCACCGGCTGGCCCGTCACGACCTTCGTGCCCGGAGAGGTCGGCGACGACGGCATCCCGACGCCGCACCGGCTCTGCACCGAGGGCGGCGACGTGCTGGCCCGCGCCGTCGTCGTGTCGGCCGGGGTCAAGTACCGACGCCTCGACGCCCCCGGCATCGAGAAGCTCGTCGGCCTCGGCGTCCACTACGGCAGCGCCATGACGGCCGCCCGGGAGATGGAGGGCTACGACGTCATCGTCGTCGGCGGCGGCAACTCCGCCGGCCAGGCCGCGATCCACCTGGCCCGCTTCGCCGGTTCCGTCACGATCCTCGTGCGACGCGAGACCCTCGCCGAGACGATGTCGGACTACCTCGTCGGCGAGATCGCCTTCAACCCGCGCATCACGGTGCAGGGCTGCTCCGAGGTCGTCGAGGGCGGCGCCGGCGACGACGGCCGCCTCGGCTGGGTCACCGTTCGCGACACCCGCGACGGCACCGAGACGCGTCGCGACTGCCGGGGGCTCTTCCTGCTCATCGGCGCAGCGCCCTACTGCGACTGGCTCCCCGACGCCGTGGCCCGCGACGAGCGCGGTTTCGTCCTCACCGGCCGCGACGTGCCACAGGACCGCTGGGCGGGCGACCTGCCGCCCGAGAGCCTCGAGACGACGGTGCCCGGCGTCTTCGCCGCCGGCGACATCCGGGCGGGCTCGATGAAGCGTGTGGCTGCGGCGAGCGGCGAGGGAGCCTCGGTCGTGCCGCTCGTGCACGCGTGGCTCGACCCGACGCGGTGGGCGCCGTCGCCGGAGCGCGTCACAGCTCGATGAGCCGGCCCGCGTCGAAGGTGTAGCGCACCGCCGTCGTCGTGGCCGGCGGCAGGGTGGTCGGGTGCGCGGCGTGCCGCGGCGGGTGCGGACGGTGCGAGGTGTCGGCGGCGTAGGTCAGCCCGCGTTCGACGCCGGCCGCCTGCGCCTGCGCCGCGCCGATGCCGGCCGTACCGACGAAGGCCACGGCCACCGCGGCCCCGGCAGCCCCGAGCCCCCGACGCAGCGAGGACCGCACGGAGCGACGCCTCGGGCGGCGCGCGTCCGTCGGCAGGTGGGGGAGGTCGGTGGGCCGGGGTCCGCGTGTCGTGTCCATGACTCGACCCTCGGGCCGGTGGCTGTGCACCGTCTGTGGCCACCCACTGAGCGCACGATGCGTCGGCGCCCTTGTGCCGCAGAGCCGTCCGACCGCTACCAGCAGCGAGGTCCCCGGGTCAGCGGTCGAGGGCGTCGGCCATGTCGTCGGCGACGACGTGAGCCGATTCGCCTGCCTCGTCGCGAAGCCCGGCCACCACGCCCTCACGATCGGCGTCGGACCGGTTCTGCGACAGCTTCGCCTTGCCCTCGACCTTCTCGACGACGAGCTCGATGCCGACGATGGCCCGCAGCTGCCCTCGCACGTAGGACGCCGGGGCGTCGGTGACGGCCCACGGCTGCACCCGCCCCGCCTCGTGCCGCTGCGTCAGCCGGGTGACGACGTCGAGGACCCAGTCGGGGTCGTCGTGCACGGTGACGGCGCCCGAGAGGTGCACCTCGCTGTAGTTCCACGTCGGCACGACACGGCCGTGCTCGCGCTTGCTCGCGTACCAGCCCGGCGACACGTACGCGTCGGCCCCGGTGACGACCACGAGACCCGGCGAGCCGGCGGCGATCCGTGCGCACTGCTCGTTGAAACGGGCCAGGTGGCCGACGAGCCGCAGCCCGGCCGGCGCATCGGGGGCGTCGTCGACGAGCACCGGCAGCAGCGTCGCGTCGGGACGCCCGTCGGGTCCGACGGTGACGAGGTGGCCGGACGGGTGGGCGTCGAGGAAGCGTCGGACGTCCGCGTCGGCCATGGCGTTGGCGCGGGGCACGTACATGGCTCGATCGTCGCACGCCCCCGGCCGGGTGCCCCCGACCCACCAACGGACACACGACCGCCCGCCCGACGGGGTGTCGGGCGGGCGGCGCGGGGAGGGAGGAGAGGTCAGGAGTGGCGGTGCGGTGCCCGGCGGGGCTCGGCGGCCCACGGCCGGGGCGCGGTGCGGTCGGCGTGGAGGGGCCGTACCGACTCGGCGTCGTGCCGGGCGGCCGGGTCGAGCCGCTCGGCGAGGCGTCGCAGCAGGAGCGCGGCGCGCACGTGGCGGGTGACGCGTCGGGGCGCGTGGTGCCGCGCGGCCGAGCGCTGGACGATGAGGTCGCGGGCGAGCGCCTCCTGCGGGCTCAGGGTCATGGCCCCGTTCACGGTGCTCATGCGAGGCTCACCGAGGCGCGCTTGACGTGGATGTCGCCGCTGCCCGAGTGGACGGAGAGGCTGGCCCGCGCCTCGGAGTCGCCGGGGGCGTCGGTCGACTCGAGGTCGACGTCGACGTCGCCGGTGACGCTGTTGAGGTCGAGGTAGGTGGCGACGCCGTGGGCGATGCCGATGGTGACGTCGCCGGTGCCCGTGCGGGCCTGGATCTGTCCGCCGTGGACCGCGCCGAGGACGACGTCACCGGTGCCGGTCATGAGCTCGAGGTCGCCGGTGCTCGCGTCGACGTGGAGGTCGCCGGAGCCGGTCTTGGCCTTGACCGGGGCGTCGGAGCGGCGCAGCGCGATGTCGCCACTGCCGGAGACGAGGTCGAGCCGGCCGCCGGCCGTGCCGATCGAGACGTCGCCCGAGCCGGTCTTGGCGTTGACGTCGCCGCGGGACGACTGGAGGGTGAGGTCGCCGGACCCGGACTTGAGGTGGGCCGATGCCACCTCGTGGAAGGTGAGGTCGCCGGCGCCGGTGCTGGCGCGCACGTCGCCGAGCAGACCGGACGCGGTGACGTCGCCGGCGCCGGTCTTGGCCTCGACCGTGCTGTCGGACGGCAGCTCGATCTCGACGTCGACCGAGCCCTTGCTGCCGAGGCCGAAGAAGCCCTCCTTCTTCGGGGCGATGACGACGACGTCGTTGCCGCGGGCCTCGACGGTGAACTTCTCGGCCATCTCGGCGCCGCTGCGGCCGCGCGGGATCAGCCGCACGACGGTGGTCGTGCCCGGCGTGACGGTGAGCGTCGCGTCGCCGACGAGCAGCTCGACCTTGAGGTTGATGGGACCCGTCGTGTCGAAGCGGGTCTCGAGGGTGTCGCTCATGGTGGTTCCCCTTGCTGGTGTCGTGTGAGAGCTGGTGAGGAGTGGGAGCGGGCGGGTCAGCGGACCCAGCCCTGGACGCGCTTGTTCGAGGAGCGGTTGCGGCCGGGGGCACCCGGGCCGAACTGGACGCCGGTCGGGCCGACGTTGACGCTGAAGCCGGGGTTCGTCGCGGCGCGGACGGCGTTGACGATCCACGTGTTGAGGGACTGGCCGCGCTGGCCGGCGAGCTCCTCGGCCCGGCCCTTGAGGGCCTCGGGCAGCCGCAGCGTGATGCGGGAGGTCTCGGCGCCCTCGTCGTCGGCCGACAGCGTCGTCGTGTCGTCGGTGCGGACCACCTGGGTGTCGTCGGGGGCCACGGCCGCCGGGCCCCCGCCGACGACGACGAAGACGGGCTCGCGGCCCTGCAGCCGCACCTCGACCGACGTGCCGTCGAGCTCGTTGGTGATCTCGGCGGCGGCGTGCGAGAGGGCGTCCATGAGGGCGAGCCGCGCGGAGGAGTCGATGGCGTACCCGAGGCGTTCGGCGGCCTGCTCGAGCTCCGGACCCATCGCCCTGGCCGCCTGGGCGAGATCCCGACGCAGTGCGTCGACGTGCTCCGTGATGTCCATACGCATCACTATGACACCACTGTGGTGTCACGTCAACACCATGACACCATCACATTGCGTCACGCACGCCCGCCGGGCACGGAACACGCACGGAACACGCACGGGAAACGGGTACGTCGGTGGCGTCGACGGGCCGCAGAATGGTTCCCGACCGCGGCCCTCCCTCGGGCCGTGGACCCCTCACGAAAGGGTGCCGATGCGCAGCCTCGCCACCTCCGAACACCCCACCGTCCGGAAGCTGTCCTCCGCGATCGGCACCGTCTCCTCCCGCGCCCGCGCCCGGCAGTTCTCCAGGGTCATGCGGCGCATGGGCGCGGCCCCCGCGTCGATCGTGCCGCGGGTGCAGGACTCCCCGAACTTCCGCGACGGACGCTTCCAGTCGGCCGAGCCGTCGCTGCGCCCCCGCGTCAAGGCCCAGACGAGCGCACTGCTCGCTGCCGTGCGCGTGCACAAGCGCGGGCAGCCCGTCGGCACGGTGCCGATCGTGCCGGCCGAGCACCCCGAGCAGCCGGGCGACCTCGCCGTCACGTGGTACGGCCACGCCACGAGCGTCCTCGAGGTCGACGGCGTCCGGTTCCTCATCGACCCCGTCTTCGGCGAGCGCGTCTCCCCCGTCCTGCGCACCGGCCCCAAGCGGATGCACCCGGTGCCCGGGCAGATCGAGGACCTCCCGCCGATCGACGCCGTCCTGCTCAGCCACGACCACTACGACCACCTCGACGAGCCGTCCATCGCCCGGCTCGAGCGCAGCCACCGCCCGCGGTACGTCGTGCCCCTCGGCGTCGACGCCCACCTGCGGGCCTGGGGCGTCGACGAGGACCGCGTCACCGCCCTCGACTGGCGGCAGTCCACCGACGTCGGCGCCGTCCACGTCACGTGCACCGAGGCCCGGCACAACTCCGGCCGTGGGTTCATCGACTCCCAGACGCTGTGGGCCGGGTGGGCCCTGCGCGGCCCACACCACTCGGCGTACTTCCCCGGCGACTCGGGCACCTCGAAGCGGTTCGCCGCCATCGGCGCCGACCTCGGCCCCTTCGACCTGACGCTCATGCCCGTCGGCGCCTACGACCCCTACTGGCCCGACATCCACATGGACCCCGAGCAGGCGGTCGCCGCGCACCGCGACGTCAACCGCATCGGCTCGGACCCCGAGGGTGTCACCGCCGACGCCGCCGGGGAGGCTGACGGCTTCCTGCCCGAGGAGCACCGGGTCGACACCCCGGGCGGCGCGCACGAGGAGGGCGAGCCGTCGGCCGACGGGCACCGCGTCCCGACCGCCGCGCGTCGCTCCGTCCTCGTGCCGGTGCACTGGGCCACCTTCAACCTCGCCATGCACTGGTGGTCCGAGCCCGTGCGCCGCACCCGGGCCGCGGCCGCCGCGGCGGGCGTGCCCGTCGCCTGCCCACGCGTCGGGGAGCGGGTCGACCTGACGATCGGGGAACCGGACGAGGTGGCCCGGAAGTTCAACGAACAGTGGTGGGAGGAGTGCGCGGCCCCCGAGGACCGCGACTGACCCCCGCCGACCGACCAGCCGGTCCCCTGCGGACCCGAGAGGACACCCGGTGCAGCTGCCGATCCTGCGACGCATGGGCGCCACGACGACCACCGTCCGCGCCCGCGTCACCGCCTCCCCGAACTACCGCGACGGCAAGTTCCGGGCGCACGAGCCCGCCCACGTCGTCGCGACGCCGGAGGCCGAGGGGCCGGGCGGACTGCTCGGCACGATGTGGCGCGAGCGGGGGCGTGGCCGGCCGGCCGGGCCCGTCCCCCTCGTGCGGCCGCAGCACCCCGCCCAGCCCGCCGAGCTGGCGGTGACCTGGTACGGCCACGCGACGTCGGTCGTCGAGGTCGACGGCGCGCGCTTCCTGCTCGACCCGGTGTTCGGCCAGCGGGCCTCGCCGTCCGGGCTCGTCGGACCCAAGCGGCTGCACCCGACGCCCGGCACCATCGCCGAGCTGCCGCCCCTCGACGCCGTCGTCATCAGCCACGACCACTACGACCACCTCGACGAGCCGTCGATCGTGACGCTCGAGCGCACCCACCGCCCGCACTACGTCGTGCCGCTCGGCGTCGACGAGCACCTGCGCGCCTGGGGCGTTCCGGCCGGGCGCATCACCTGCCTCGACTGGCGCGAGTCGACCGTCGTCGCCGGCGTCACGCTGACGTGCACCGAGGCCCGGCACTTCTCCGGGCGCGGCTTCGTCCGAGACCAGACGCTGTGGGCGGCGTGGTCGCTGCGCGGCCCCCGGCACGCCGTGTTCTTCGGTGGCGACTCCGGACCGACGCACCGCTACGCCGACATCGGCACCGACCTCGGCCCGTTCGACCTGACGATCATCCCGGTCGGTGCGTACAGCGTGCACTGGCCCGACATCCACCTCGACCCCGAGCAGGCGATCTCGGCCCACCTCGACGTCAACCGGGGCGGCACCGAGGCCGTCATGCTGCCGATCCACTGGGCCACCTTCAACCTGGCCCACCACTGGTGGAGCGAGCCGATCCGGTGGGCCCGACGCGTCGCGGCCGACAAGGGCGTGCGCCTCGTGGCCCCGGTCGTCGGCGCCCGCGTCGACCTGTCGGGCGCCGACGTCGACGCCGTCGTGGCCGAGCACCAGGACCCCTGGTGGGAGCCGGCGGCCGGGCCCGAGGACCACGACTGACGACACCTGACACGGAGGGGCCGGCGCGATCGCGTCGGCCCCTCCGTCCGTCCCTGCCCTGCCCTGCCGACGACCGTTGCTGCACGGATCGCCCTCCGGGCGGCGTGTCACGCCGCGTGTCGGGCGGTGGCGCGGACCAACGGTCGTCCGGGGGGTCAGCCGGCCAGGCGTTCCGACGCGCCTGCGGCCGGCGCGAGGGGCGCCCCGGTCAGCGGTGCGTCCTCGGGTGAGGCCACGGTACGTTTCGGGGCGAAGATCCAGCGGCGCATGGCGACGAAGCGAGCGGCCGTGGACAGGACGTTGGCGACGGCGACGACGAGCGTCTGCACCGCGGTGCCGGCGTCGGGGGCCACCGCCCCGAGCACGGCCAGGGCCGCCGTCGTCGCGGCGTAGGTGATGCCGAAGACGACGAGGGCCTGGCCGTGGTGGGTGACGAGCCCTCGGCGGCCGGTGACGCCGAACGTCCAGGCCCGGTTGAGCGCCGTGTTGAACACCGTCGCGACGACGAGCGCCAGGCCGTTGGCGAGGATCGACCCGACGCCGCCCCGCACCAGGGCCGCGAAGAGGCCGAGGTGCAGGGCGGTGGAGACGACGCCGACGCCCGCGAAGCGGATCACCTGCTGCGAGAGGCGGACTCGCGTGCTCTTCGTGGGCGTCGTGGACGTCATGGCCAGTCCTCCTCGTGCAGTCGTCGGGGTCGGTGGGTCGGTGTCACTGGACGGTGGTCGTGCCCGAGCCGAAGGCGGAGCCGGCCACCGGCTGGGTGAGGTCGTAGAACGTCGAGCCACCGATGGTGACGCTCGTGAAGTTCTGCTCGACCCACGACGCGATCTGGGAGGACGCGTTGCTGCCGCCGTTCTGGCCACCGAACCCGCCGCCCGAGGCGAAGTAGTGGATCTTGCCGTCGGCCACGTACTGCTGGAACTGCGCGAGCGTCGGGCTCGGGTCGGACCCGTTGAACCCGCCGATCGCCATGACCGGCAGCTGCGTGCCGAGCTGGAGGCCGGCCGCGGTCTGCGAGCCGACCGCTGCGGCGACCCACGTGTACTTGTCCGCGTCGGCCGACAGCGCCGAGACCACGGCCGTGCTCGGCGTCGACGCGTCGAGCAGTCCGCCCATGCCGCCGCCACCGCCCGGGCCACCCTGCGCGCCACCCTGCTGCGTCGTGCCGTTGCCCGTGCCGTTGTTGCCCTGCGTCGTGCCGCCGGGCAGCTGCTGGCCGCCGAACTGGCCCGGGCCGCCGAAGCCGCCACCACCACCCGGGCCGCCACGGCTCGAGCCCGCGGGTCCGGCCGTGACGATCGAGCCGGTGTGGCCCTGGGCCGTCGTCGAGAGGGTGTAGGCCGCCGGGCCGGCGAGGCCGGCGACGAGCGCCCCGGCGAGGACGAGGGGCACCGCCTTGACGTGCAGCCACTGCGTGGCGAGCAGGAGCAGGGCCGAGGCCATGCCGACAGCGAGGACCGCGATGCGCAGCCAGTCGCCGTAGGCCGTCGTGCCGGACAGGAGGATGAAGCTCCACACCGACGCCGCGGCGACCGCCACTGCGAGGGCGACGGTGCCGACGGCGCGTCGGCGGTGCTCCCACGCCTCGACGGCACCCATGCCGACGAGCGCGCCGATCGCCGGGGCGAGGGCCACGGTGTAGTACTCGTGGAAGATGCCGGCCATGAAGCTGAAGACGAGCATCGTCACGACGAGCCAGCCGCCCCAGACCAGGTAGGCCGCGCGGCGCAGGTCGGTGCGCGGGCGGCGCCCACGGAGGTAGAGCCCGACGCCGAGCAGGACGAGCGCGCTCGGGATGAGCCAGGAGACCTGGTCGCCGACGCTGCTGGAGAACATCCGGAAGAGGCCGGTCGAGCCCCACATGCCACCGCCGGTCGCGCCACCGCCGCCGCCGCCGACCGAGCCGGTCTCGTTGCCGCTCAGGCGGCCCAGGCCGTTGTAACCGAAGGTCAGCTCGAGGAAGGAGTTGTTCTGGCTGCCGCCGATGTAGGGGCGGGCCGACGCCGGGATGAGCTCGACGATCGCGACCCACCAGCCGGCTGACAACACCATCGCACCGACTGCCATGAGGGAGTGGACGATCCGCTTGCGCAGGGTGGTCGGGGCCGCGATGAGATAGGCGAGGCCGAAGAACGGCACGACGAGCAGCACCTGGAGCGTCTTGGTGAGGAAGCCGAGGCCGATGAAGACGCCGACGATCATCATCCACTTCGGCGAGGCCTGGGCGATGGCCTTCATCGTGGCCCACGCGCCGAGCGCCATGAGCAGCGTCAGGAGCGCGTCCGGGTTGTTGAACGTGAACATCAGCGCGGCGACCGGCGTCAGGGCGACCACGGCGCCGGCGATGAGGCCGGCGGCCGCACCGAACTGCTTCTTGACGGTCGTGTGCACGACGCCGACGGTCGCGACGCCCATGAGCGCCTGCGGAATGAGGATGGCGAATGAGCTGAGCCCGAGCACCCGTACCGACAGCGCCATGATCCACAGCGAGGCCGGGGGCTTGTCGACGGTGATCGAGCTGGCGGCGTCGGAGCTGCCGAAGAAGAACGCCTTCCAGCTCGCGCTGCCGGCCTGGACCGCGGCGGAGTAGAAGGAGTTGGCGTAGCCGCTCGAGGTGAGGTTCCACGTGTAGAGCACAAGGGTCACGAGGAGCAGGCCGAACAGGGCAGGGCGCGCCCAGCTCGGGTCGGAGTCGGCGCCGCGCCAGAGGCGGTGCAGCCGGCTCGTGCCACGGCCCGCACCGGCGGGCGGCGGGGCGTCGGTGGGCCGGCGCCCCGGCTGCCCGGTGGTCTCCGGGGCCGCGGGGGCCGAGGAGCCCGGGGAGGTGAGGGTCATGGTGTCCATGGCTCAACGGTCGGGCCGGTCGCTGTGCCGTTCCTATGACATGACTTTGGCGTGCTGATGAGTGGTTTGCCCACCAGCCCGGCCCTGCTCCCCCTCCATCGAGTGAGCACGAAAACCCTCGAGCCCCACCCGTCGTGTGACGGGTGGGGCTGAGTGCTCACTCGATGAGGAGGGGGCGGGACGCGTCAGGTGGCGGAACGCGTCAGGTGGCCGGCGCGTGTCCTCAGGTGGCGGGGAGCATGAGGGAGAAGGTCGTGTCGCCCGGGCGGCTGTCCATCTCGACGCGCCCGCCGTGGGCCTTGCTCACGGCCGCGACGATCGACAGGCCGAGCCCGGTGCTGCCGCCCGCCCGGTTGCGGGCGTCGTCGCCGCGGGCGAAGCGCTCGAACACGTTGGGCTGCAAGGCCTCCGGGACTCCTGGCCCGTCGTCGTGCACGGCGAGGCGGACCCAGTCGCCCTCGGGGCGCACCGACGTCGTGACGCGGGTCCCCTCCGGGGTGTGGGTGCGGGCGTTGGCGAGGAGGTTGGCGACGACCTGGTGCAGCCGCGCGGCATCGCCCCGCACCTCGACGGGCTCAGGCGGAAGGTCGAGGTCCCACCGGTGCTCGGGCGCGGCCGCGTGGGCGTCGCTGACGGCGTTGATGACGAGCATCGACATGTCGACCGGCTTGTCGTCGAGCGGTCGCCCGGCGTCGAGCCGGGCGAGCAGGAGCAGGTCCTCGACGAGCGAGCTCATCCGGTTGGCCTCGGACTCGATGCGGCCCATCGCGTGGGTCACCGACTGGGGCACCGGGTTCGGCTCGCGCCGCGAGATCTCGGCGTAGCCCTTGATCGAGGCCAGCGGCGTGCGCAGCTCGTGCGAGGCGTCGGCGACGAACTGGCGCACCCGCTGCTCGCTCTGGTGGCGCGCGTTGAGGGCCTCGTCGACGTGGTCGAGCATCTCGTTGAAGGCCGCACCGACCTGGCCGACCTCGGTGCGGGTGTCGGTGTCGGCGGGGTCGACGCGTTCGGCGAGCGCCACCTTGCCGGTGTCGAGCGGCATGCGCGACACCTTGGTGGCGGTGGCGGCGAGCCGGCTCAGCGGCTCGAGGTTGCGACGCACGAGCCACGTGCCGAGCACGGCCACGAGGATGATGCCGGCGCCGACGGTCATCGTCGCGACCAGCGCCATCTGCTGGATCGTCCGCTGCTGCTGCGACGTGGGCAGGCCGACCACGAGCGTGCCCTGGGTGCGGGTCCCCGTCTGCCGGTTGGCGAGCGTGGTCTGGGTGGCGACGAGCCGGTACGGGCCGAGCCCGTCGATCACGACGCTCGTCGGCTGCGGGCCCAGGCCGGCCGAGCTCAGCCGCGTGAGCTGGCCGGTCGTCAGTGGCTCGCGCTGCTGGTGGTCGCCCGAGGACGCGGCGCCCCCGGGCGCCGGGATGTCGCTCGTCGGTGTGGTCGGGAAGAAGGCGAGCAGGCCCTCGTCGCCCGGTCCCCGAGGCCCCCCGTTGTCATCGCCGCCGAGGCCGTCGCCGAGGGGCCGGCCGTTGGTGTACTGCCCGAGCGCCGTGCGCAGCTGGTCGTCGACCTGGCCGGTCAGCTGGCGGTTGAGGGCGACGACGGTGAAGGCGCCCGTCAGCAGGCTGATGACGGTGAAGAGGACGAGCATCGAGGCCACGAGCTTGGCGCGCAGCGTCCACGTCGACAGCGGCCGGACGCGTCCGCGCGCCTCGGCGAGGCGCTCGCGCAGCGTCGGGTCCGGCTCGCCGGACGCCTCGGCCGCTCGACTTTCCGCCGGGCGCGCCGGCGCGGGCACCCCGTCGCGCAGCACGACGCGCGGGTCGCCGAACGGCGCGCGCACGTCACGCACGGCGTCCGGGTCGTCCGGGTCGTCCGAGAAGTCGACGCCCGACGCGTGGGAGCCCGACGCGTCGAGGCCCGGCATCGGGGCCGGGACCGACTCGGGCAGGTCGGCGCGCGTGGCCGGCACCTCGACCGGCACCTCGATGGGCAGGTCGACCGTGGTGTCGCCGATCGGCGCGGCCTCAGGCCGCCGGCTTGAGGACATACCCGGCACCCCGCATCGTGTGGATCATCGGCTCGCGGCCGGCGTCGATCTTCTTGCGCAGGTAGGAGATGTAGAGCTCGACGACGTTGGCCTGGCCGCCGAAGTCGTAGTTCCACACCCGATCGAGGATCTGCGCCTTGGACAGCACGCGGCGCGGGTTGCGCATGAGGTAGCGCAGCAGCTCGAACTCGGTGGCGGTCAGGTGGATCTCCTCGCCGCCGCGGGTCACCTCGTGGCTGTCCTCGTCGAGGGTGAGGTCGCCGACGACGAGCACCGAGTCGGATGCCGAGACGGCCACGGTGGTGCGCCGCATGAGGGCGCGGACGCGGGCCACGACCTCCTCGAGCGAGAAGGGCTTGGTGACGTAGTCGTCGCCGCCGGCGGTCAGGCCCGAGACGCGGTCCTCGACGGCGTCCTTGGCGGTGAGGAAGAGGACCGGCACGTTCGGGTTGTCACCGCGCATCCGGCGCAGCACCTCGAGGCCGTCGAAGTCGGGCAGCATCATGTCGAGGACGACGGCGTCGGGGTCGAACTCGCGAGCGGCGCGGACCGCCTCCATGCCGGTGCCGGCCGAGCGCACCTCCCACCCCTCGTAGCGCAGCGCCATGCCGAGCAGCTCGGTGAGGTTGGCCTCGTCGTCGACGACGAGGACGCGCACCGGCGACCCGTCGAGTCGCTGGAGTCGGGCTGCAGCCGGCTTGGTCTTCTCGCTCATGTCATCCAGTGAAACCCCGGGGACTGTGCGACCGCCAGTACCTTCCTGTGCGATTCCTGTGGAGTCCCGGTGCGCGCGTCGGCACCGTTCCGGCCAAGTCACGGCACGCCGACGGCTCTGACACAGCACCCGCACAGCCTGTGGCCCGACCGTTCTCGCCATGAGCACCGATGCCACGACGCCGGTCCCGGTCGCCCCGGGGCGTTCGGCGCTGCCCCAGTTCGACGCGACCCGAGAGGTCCCGACCGCCGACGTGACGCGGGAGATCCCCACGGCCGACACGGCCGGCACCGCCGACACGGCGGCGCTGCCCGTGGCGTCCGCGGCCCCGTCCCCCATCGCCCCACCGCAGGTGCCGTACACCTATGCGACGCCGGACCCGGCGCCCGACGACCGGACCGGTGCGGCGGCACACGTTCCCGTCGGCCCGGAGGGAACGCCGGTGGCCCCCGTGGCGACGCCCGGCGGCGGACCGCGCTGGAGCGCGAAGAAGACCGCGGTCACCGCGGGCCTGGCCATCGTGCTCGCCTCGGTCGGTGCCATCGGCGCGGCCGCAGCGATGCCGGCCGGCGGGGCCGGCGGCGACACCGGCCGCTTCGGGCGCGGCTTCGGGCCCGGCGGCCAGAACGGCCAGAACGGGTTCAACCCGTTCGGTCGCGGCAACCAGGGCTTCGGCAACCAGAACGGGCAGGGCAACCTGCAGAACCAGCTGCCAGGCCTGGGCAACCAGAACGGCCAGCAGGGCGGGCAGGGCCTGAACAACCAGGGCAGCCAGCTGCCGAACCTCGGTGGCATCGACCCCAACCAGCTGAGCCAGCTGGACCCGCAGGACCTCCTGCAGCAGCTGAACCAGCTGACCGGCGGCAGCGACGACGGCTCGTCCGGCAGCACGACCTGAGCCGAGCCGGCTCTCCCCTGAGCCCGATCGGCCCCGTCGGCCGGTCGGGCTCAGCCGGTGCTCAGCCGGCGCGGAGCCGGTCGGCGTACCGCTCGAGCGCGCTCGTGGCCCGCTCGACGTCGTCCTCGAGCCGCGTGACGAGGTCGGCCCCTGCGACCTGTCCCTCACGCCCGAGGTCCTCGATGGTGCGGCACGTGTCGGCCAAGGCCGCCGCGCCGAGGTTCGACGCGGTCCCCTTGAGCCCGTGGGCGATCCGCTGCTGCTCGTCGGCGTCGCCCTGGTGCGCGGCACCGCGCAGCTCGGCCACCTTCTCGCGCGCTCCCTCGCCGAAACGGGCGATGAAGCGCAGCAGGAGGGCGGTGTCCTCGGGGTCGATGCCGCCGAGCTCCTCGAGGCGTCGGTGGTCGATGACGTCGAGGACCGCGGGCACACCGGACGACGTCGAGGCCGGCGTCGTGACCGGCACCGCCGCCCGGGCGTGGTTCGGCCGGCGTCGGGCCACCCGAGAGCCGGTCCACCGCTGCAGCGTGGTGCCGAGCAGGGCGACGTCGATCGGCTTGGTGAGGAAGTCGTCCATGCCCGCCTGCAGGCAGCGCTCGCGCTCGCCGGCGATGGCGGCCGCGGTCATGGCGATGACCGGCAGGCGCGTGCCGGGCGGCTCCTGTCCGCGGATGCGGCGGGTGGCCTCGTAGCCGTCCATCTGCGGCATCTGGCAGTCCATGAGGACGGCGACGAAGTCGCGGGCGCGCCGGTGGTGCAGGTCGACGGCCTCGACGCCGTTGACGGCGAGCACGACGTCGTAGCCGAGGCTCTCGAGGACACCCTGGGCCACGAGCTGGTTGATCTCGTTGTCCTCGACGACGAGGACGGTGCCGTTGTTCGTCGCCGGGGTGGCGGCGTCGCGCTGGCGCGGGTCGGGGCGTGGGTCGTCGGACAGGTGGGCGCCCGCCACGTTGACCATGGCATCGAAGAGCGCGGACGGCATGACCGGTGAGGTGAGCCCCGCCTCGATGCCGGCGGCGCGCAGGGTGTCGGGGTCCGGGGGCGTCGGGGTGTCGGTGACGAGCAGGATCCGGCCGTCGGTGAAGTTGCGGTCCGAGCGGATCATCGAGGCGATCTGCAGTCCGCCGGTGCCCGGCCCGGGGTCGTCGCAGACGACGACGTCGAACGGCGCGCCCGACCGGTCGGCGCGGTGCATCTCGACGATGCCCTCGACGCCGGAGGACGCCGACCGGACGTCGACCTGCCACGCTCCGAGCTGGTCCTCGATGCGCTGGCGGTGCCCGGCGTCGCGGCCGATGACGAGGACGCGCAGCGACGACACGGCCGCCACCTGCGCCTCGGGCCGGCCCACCGAGCGTGACGACGCCCCGGCGAAGCAGGCGGTGAACCAGAAGGTGCTGCCCTGGCCCGGCACGCTCTCGACGCCGATGTCGCCGCCGAAGGCCGCGACGATCTGGCGCGAGATGGCCAGGCCCAGCCCGGTGCCGCCGTACTGGCGCGTCGTCGAGGAGTCACCCTGGGTGAAGGACTCGAAGAGCCGGTCGCGCACCTCGGGGGTGATGCCGGCGCCGGTGTCGCGCACCTCGACGCGCAGGACGGGGCCACCGACCTCGACGCGCTCGAGCGACATCCGCACGTCGACGCGTCCGTTGTCGGTGAACTTCACGGCGTTGGTCGTGAGGTTGGCGACGACCTGGCCGAAGCGGACCGGGTCGCCCGACACCATGAACGGCACCTCGCCGCCGTGTGCGACGGTCAGCTCGAGGCCCTTGGCGCGGGCCCGCTCGGCGACGAGCATCGCGCTGCGGTCGAGCACCGCGGCCGGGTCGAAGTCGACCGACTCGAGCTCGAGGCGGCCGGCCTCGATCTTGGACAGGTCGAGGATGTCGTTGACGAGCTCGAGGAGCACGTGACCGGCCTGGTCGATGCCGTCGGAGAGGCGACGCTGGTGGGGCGTGAGGTCGGAGCGGGCGAGCAGCTCGGACAGGCCGATGACGCCGTTGAGCGGGGTGCGGATCTCGTGGCTCATCGTCGCGAGGAACTCCGACTTGGCCCGGGAGGCCTTCATCGCCTCGTCGCGGGCCTGGGCGAGACGCTCGGCAGTCCACTCGCGCTCGGCGACCCGGGCGAAGAGCGCCGTGATCTGCCGGATCGTCGTGGCGTCGTCGGCGACGGGCGGCGTCGGGGCCCGTGTGTCGAGCACGACGACGCAGGCGACGCGGTTCTCGGCGAGGACCGGGATGCCGGCCACGTACGTGCCGGTGCGGGCCAGCTCGAGGCGGGTCTCGCGCGCGTTGACGGCGCGGTTGGCCAGCTCGAGGCCCTCGTGCTGCGGCACGGCGCTCGGCTCGACGCCGCGGGGTGGCGGGACGACGCCGCCGACGTGGCCGTCGGCGTCGACGACCGCGGCGAGCACGGGGCGCCAGGTCGTGTGCGCGGCCACCTCGGCGAGGATGGCGGGCAGCGCCTCGGTGAGAGTGGCCGACTCGTTGGCGGCCGTGGCCATCGCCGTGATGAGCGCGAGCGCCTGCTCGGCGTCCTTCTTCTCGGTGATGTCCTGGGTCGTGCCGCTCATGCGTACGACGGCGCCGTCGGCGTCGCGGCTGACGATGCCACGTCCGCGCACCCAGACGTTGCCGCCGTGGCGGCGCACGACGCGGGCGTCGAACTCCCACGTGTCCCCCTCGGCGAGGGCCCGCTGGATGGTGCTCCCGACGTGCGCGCGGTCGTCGGGGTGGATGAGGGCGAGGAAGTCGTCGTAGCTCGGGGCCGGACCGGCGGGGTCCATGTCGTAGATGTGGAACATCTCCTGCGACCAGGTGACGGCGGCGGAGCCGACCTCCCACTCCCAGCTGCCGAGCCCGGCGATGGACTGGGCCTCGGCGAGCAGGTCGACGAGCTCGCGCTGGTGGCTGTGCTCGCTGACGCGGTGCAGCCAGCCGCGGCACACGCCGTCGTCGTCGAGCAGCGGGGTGTGCGACACGAGGGCCCAGAACCGGTTGCCCTGCTTGTCGAGGAGGCTGCACTCGATGTTGTCGCCGTGACCGCTGGTCGCGCCGGACCGGAGCTCGGCGAGGTGCGCGCGGAACTGGTCCTGGCCGACGGCGTCGACCGCGTCGAGGACGCTGAAGCCGACCATCTCCTCGACGGTGCGACCGAGCATGGCCGCCATCCGCGGGTTCGCGTAGGTGGTGCGCCCCTCGCCGTCGAACAGCCAGAGGCCGTCCGGCGACGCAGCGGTGATCCACCTGGCGAGGTCGCCGGCGGCGGCGTCTCCCAGGCCCGGAATGTCCGACATGGTGCGAATCCTCCCCCATCGCCCGGTGTCGTACCGGGCAGTTCGCGAATTCCGTCCCAGTCTGCCCCGGTCTCCGGGCTGACGGAAGTGGAGGGAAGGCGAGCCTCGCCTACGGTGACAGGTACGCGCCGCGGTGCGACGATCGGGCCCATGACCCAGCCCGAACCCGTCACCGACAACGGGCACGACCGCGAGGAGCCGCACGACGACAGCGTCGGGGCCCGCCTCAACTGGCTGCGGGCCGGCGTCCTCGGCGCCAACGACGGCATCGTCTCCACCGCCGGCGTCGTCGTCGGGGTCGCGGGCGCGACGACGAGCCGCACCGCGATCATCGTCGCCGGCATCGCCGCCCTGTCGGCCGGCGCGCTGTCGATGGCGGCCGGCGAGTACGTGTCGGTCAGCACCCAGCGCGACACCGAGCGGGCGCTCATCGCCCTCGAGCGGCGCGAGCTGCACGAGGACCCCCACGGCGAGCTCGAGGAGCTGACCCAGCTCTACGAGGCCAAGGGCATCAGCCGCCCCCTCGCCGAGCAGGTGGCCCGCGAGCTGACCGACCACGACGCCCTCACGGCGCACGCCGAGGCCGAGCTCGGCATCGACCCGTCCGCCCTGACCAACCCGTGGCACGCCGCTGGCGCCTCGATGCTGGCCTTCTTCGTCGGCGCCCTCCTGCCTTTGCTGACGATCTCGTTCAGCCCGGAGGCGGCCCGCCTCTGGGTCACGGTCGCGAGCGTCGCGGCCGCCCTCGCCGTCACCGGCTGGGTCAGCGCCCGCATGGGCGGCGCCGACGTCGGACGTGCCGTCGCCCGCAACGTCGCCGGCGGCCTCGTGGCGATGGGCGTCACCTACGCGATCGGGGCCCTGGTCGGCGTCAAGGTCGGCTGACGCGTCCGTCTTGTCCCGTCGGCGACACGTCACGTCCCGTGGCGATGTACAGTCGAGGGGTCCCCGCGCCGCGAGGCGCGGCCCGACCTGCTGACTCCCGCCTTCGACGGGCTCCGGCTCGGGCCCACCGGGACGTCACCGGGGCCGCGTGAGCGCGCGTCCCGCACTCGAGTCGAGGCCGTCACGGCCGGCGGGGTCCCCCCGTTCGGGACGTTGCGGCATCGCCTGCATCGTCAGGACATGGTCAGGACGTCGTCACGACGCCCGACGCGTCACCAGGAGGAACATGCCCACGCGCGTGCGCACCCGGGCCGGCAACGGCTCGACCGCTTCGAAGGGCTCGACCGCTTCGAAGGGCTCGGCCGCTTCGAAGGGCTCGAACGGCTCGGGCTCGAACGGCTCCCGCCGTGACGAGCCGGCCCCGCTGATCCCCGTCCTCGCCCGGCGCGTCCGCGAGGTCGAGTCGCGCGTGGCGGGCAAGGGCAAGGCGAGCCCGACGAACCGGACCAAGTTCCTCGTCGTCGCCCTGCTCATGCGCTCCGAGCGGGCCCGGGTCCGTGACGATGCGACGCTGCCGACCGGCACCCGCGCCGACCTGCTCAAGCGGCTCGACGGCATCGCCGGCATCCTCGCGCAGATCGCCGCGCGCGACACCAGCCTCATCTCCCTGCTCGACGCCGGCGTCAAGCCCGGCCCGGCCGCACAGCAGATGCGCCGCGAGTGGCTGCTCGAGTCGGGCGCCGAGGTGGCCGACGAGCCCGCCGAGCCCGCGCCCGAGCCCGACCGCCCGGTCGTCCCGCCGCAGATCGCCGCCCGCCAGGTGCTGCCGCGATCGGTGCCGGCCCGCGCCCGCGCCAACCCCTTCCTCGTGCCCGACGTCGAGGCGGCGACCCGCCGCCAGTACCTGCCGACGCGGCTGGCCGGGTGGGAGCTGCTCTCGCCGCTCTACCGCGCCTTCGAGCAGGGTGCGGGCGGCGAGGCCGCGTCTATGGACCTGCCGCCCAAGCCGCGCATCGACCGGTTCTCCCCTGCCGGTCAGCAGCTCATGGTGCACCAGTCGCAGTTCCTCCAGGCCGTGCAGGAGGGCCACCGCACCTTCCTGCTCGCCGACGAGCCGGGCCTCGGCAAGACGGCGCAGTCGGTGCTCGCCGCGTCGGTCGCGAACGCCTACCCGATGCTCGCCGTCGTGCCGAACGTCGTGAAGATCAACTGGGCCCGTGAGGTCGAGCGGTGGACGCCGCAGCGCCGGGTCACCGTCATCCACGGCGACGGCGACGACGTCGACGCCTTCGCCGACGTCTTCGTCGTCAACTACGAGATCCTCGACCGGCACTTCGGCTGGCTGTCCTCGTTCGGCTTCCGCTCGATGGTCGTCGACGAGGCGCACTTCATCAAGAACCTCTCCTCGCAGCGCTCCCAGCAGGTGCTCGCGCTCGGCGACCGGCTCCGCGCCACGACGCCGGGCGCCGACCCGCTGCTCCTCGCGCTCACCGGCACGCCGCTCATCAACGACGTCAAGGACTTCGACGCCATCTGGCGCTTCCTCGGCTGGATCAAGGACGGCAAGCCCGCCTCGCCGATCCTGCGCGAGCTCGACGGCATCGGCCTGACCCCGGCCGACCGCGGCTTCTACCCCGAGGCGCGCAAGGTCGTCATCGAGCAGGGCATCGTGCGCCGCCGCAAGGTCGACGTCGCCAAGGACCTGCCCGACAAGCGGATCGCCGACATCACCGTCGAGCTCGACGACGACCTCGGCCGCTCGATCCGCGAGGCCGAGCAGGCCCTGGGCCGCCGCCTCGCGCAGCGCTACCGGGCGCTGCTCGCCGACGGCGAGGGCCACGAGTACGACGGCGAGCCCGACGAGGCGCTGCTGCGCCGGGTCGCCGCGGCCGAGCTGCGGCACGCGTCCGAGGGCGGCGAGAAGGGCGAGAACGTCTTCAGCCTCGTGCGGCGCATCGGCCAGGCCAAGTCGACGCTCGCCGCCGACTACGCCCTCCAGCTGTCGCACTCGGTGGGCAAGGTCGTCTTCTTCGCCAAGCACATCGACGTCATGGACGCCGCCGAGGCCGTGTTCGCCTCGGCGGGGCTCAAGACGGTGTCGGTGCGCGGCGACCAGACCGGCAAGCAGCGCCAGGAGGCCATCGACGGGTTCCAGAAGGACCCCGAGGTGTCGGTGGCCGTCTGCTCCCTCACCGCGGCCGGCGTCGGGCTCAAC
Organism: Intrasporangium zincisolvens; assembly: GCF_034724055.1. Lineage (NCBI taxonomy): Bacteria > Bacillati > Actinomycetota > Actinomycetes > Micrococcales > Intrasporangiaceae > Intrasporangium > Intrasporangium zincisolvens. The sequence goes on along the minus strand of NZ_JAWIIL010000001.1, from coordinate 799,099 downwards.
CTGCACGCCGCCTCCAACGTCGTGCTCGCCGAGCTGTCGTGGACGGCGGCCGAGCAGCAGCAGGCCATCGACCGCGTGCACCGCATCGGCCAGGACGAGCCGGTCACCGCGTGGCGCATCCTCGCCGCCGGCACCATCGACTCCAAGATCGCCGAGCTCATCGACGCCAAGCAGGGCCTGGCCGCCCGGGCCCTCGACGGCAGCGACGAGGAGGTCACCTCCGGCGACACGCTCCAGAGCGACGCCCTCGTGGCGCTGCTGCGAGAGGCGCTCACGCAGACGTGGGCCTGACGCGTCGGTCGAGGTAGGCCGTCGCTGAGTCGATGGTGAGCAGCTCGTGGGCGTCGTCGTCCTCGATGCGGATGCCGGCCCGCTTGCCGAGCCTTTCGATGAGCTCGACGACGTCGAGCGAGTCCAGCTCGAAGGCCTCGCGCAGGTCGGTGCCGCCGGCGACCCCGTCGAGGCCGGCGTCGGGCACGATCTCGCGGAGCACGCTCTCGAGCATGCTGCGTGCACTGTCGGTCGGTGCGTTGTCGGTCATGGGCCTCAGAGCTCCTCGGGTGTCTGCAGGAGGCGGTCGATCGTCCGGAGCAGCCGCGAGCCGGTCGCACCGTCGGTGGCCCGGTGGTCGCCGGCCAGCGTGACGGTGACCAGCGGGCGCACCCCGATCAGGCCGTCGACCGCCCACGGACGGTCGAGCACCGCGCCGAAGCCGACGAGGGCCACCTGCGGCGGGTAGATGACGCCGAGCACGCTCTCGACGCCCTGCTCGCCGAGGTTGGAGACCGTGATGCTCGGCTGCGCGAGGTCCGACCCGTGCAGCCGGCCGGACCGGGCCCGGCGCGTCAGCTCCTTGGTCCGGGCCATCGTCTCCTCGACGCCCAGGCGGTCCGCCCGGGCGATGACCGGCACGAGCAGGCCGCCTGACCGCAGCGACAGGATGAGCCCCAGGTCGACGTCGGCGGCCGGGCGGAACGCGTCGTCGACCCAGTGGCCGTTGAGCTCCGGCACGGCCGCGGCCGCACGGGCCGTCGCGGCCAGCAGCAGCGCGGCCGTCACGAGCCGCTCCGACATCTCGAGCTCGCGGTTGCGCTCCTTCATCCACCGCAGGCTGCGGGAGAGGTCGACGTTGTGCGTCAGGTGGTAGTGCGGCACCTCGCGGTTGGACCGGCTCATCAGCCGCGCGATGCTGGCGCGCATGTCGGCAGCGGGCCGNAGGTGGTAGTGCGGCACCTCGCGGTTGGACCGGCTCATCAGCCGCGCGATGCTGGCGCGCATGTCGGCAGCGGGCCGGGTCTCGGGCTTGGTCTCGGGCTTGGTCTCGGGCTTGGTCTCGGGCTTGGTCTCGGGCTTGGTCTCGGGCTTGGTCTCGGGCTCGGTCTCTCGCCGGGTGATCCCCTCTTCCTGCGGCGCCGGCCCCGGGCCGGCGGCGCGACGCACATCCTCGACGCGAACGGCACCGCCGAAGCCGGTCCCGGTGACGGCCGCGAGGTCGACCCCCAGCTCGACGGCGACGCGTCGCGCGAGCGGTGACACCCGGACGCGGGTGCCGGGAGCAGGCACGGGCGCTCGACCGGGTGTCACCGGCTCGGGGGGTGGCGCGACAGGCGGTGGGGGCACCGCCACCGGAGCCGCGGGGGCCGTGCCGTCGCCGAGCCGCGCCAGCGCCGTGCCCACCGGCACGGTGCGGCCCGCCTCGACGAGCAGCTCCTCGACGGTCCCGGTCTCGAAGCACTCGACCTCGACGGTCGACTTCGGCGTCTCGACGACGGCCACGATGTCGCCGCGGCGCACCGGGTCACCGACCTTGACGAGCCACTCGAGCAGGATGCCCTGCTCCATGTCGGCGCCGAGCGACGGCATCCGGAACTCACCCATGGCCCCCGACCACCCGTCTGACTGCTGCCGCGACGTCGGAGGCCTGGGGCAGCGCGGCCTCCTCGAGGTGGTGGGGGTAGGGCACGGGAACCTCTGCGCCGCAGACGCGCTCGACCGGGGCGTCGAGATCGTAGAAGGCCTGTTCGGCGATGCGGGCCGACACCTCGGCCGCGAGGCTGCCGGTGCGCCACGCCTCGTCGACGACGACGACCCGGTGCGTACGGGCGACCGAGCCGAGCACCGTCGCGTCGTCGAGGGGGCGCAGCACCCGCAGGTCGACGACCTCCGCCGAGATGCCCTCCGCCGCAAGGAGCTCGGCCGCGGCGAGCGCCTTGCCGAGGCCGCCGCCGTACGCGATGACGGTGGCGTCGGTGCCGGGCCGCCGCACCGCGGCCGAGGCGATGTCCACCGTCACCGGTCCGGCGGGCAGGGTGCCCGAGAGGTTGTAGAGCGAGCCGTGCTCGAAGATGACGACGGTGTCGGGGTCGGCCAGGGCCGGCGCGAGCATTCCCCGGGCGTCCTCGACCGTCGCCGGTGCCAGCACGCGGATCCCGGGGATCGAGGCGTACCAGCCCTCGAGGCTGTGCGAGTGCTGGGCGGCCAGCTGGCGTCCCGCACCCGTCGTCATCCGGATGACGAGCGGGATCGAGAGCTGGCCACCGGACATGTGCCGCAAGGTCGCCGCGTTGTTGAGGATCTGGTCGAGCGCCAGCAGGCTGAAGTTGACGGTCATGATCTCGACGATGGGGCGCAGCCCCCGCAGGGCGGCCCCGATGCCGGCGCCGGTGAACGCGGCCTCGGACAGGGGCGTGTCGCGGATGCGCTCCTCGCCGAACTCCTCGAGGAGCCCGAGGCTCACGGCGAAGGACCCGCCGTACCGCCCGACGTCCTCGCCGAGCAGGAACACCCGCGGGTCGCTCGCGAGCGCCTCGCGGTGGGCCTCCCGTAGCGCCTCGCGGTAGGTGGTCGTCACCGTGTCGGCCGGCTCCGGGGACGCCTGGGACGCCGGTGCGACCGAAGGCGTCCGGCTCGCCGTGGCGGCCGCGCGCCGGCTCATGGCGCGCCCACCGGTTCGGTCGTGACGTACCTGGCCAGGTCCTCGACGGGTTCGAGCGGCGCGGCCTCCGCCGACTCGACGGCCGCCGCGATCTCCGCGTCGACCTCGGCCTCGGCCCGCGCCTGCCACTGCTCCACCTCGACCGCGGTCAGGAGTCCGTCTGACACGAGCCGGCCCGCGAGCGCCGGGATCGGGTCGCGCCCGCGCCACTGGTCGATCTCGGCCTTGGCGCGGTAGCGGTCCGGGTCGTACATCGAGTGGGCCCGGAACCGGTACGTGCGCAGCTCGAGGAAGCAGGGCCTGCCGCTGTCGCGGACGTAGGCCAGGGCCCGATCGCTCGCCTCCCGCACGGCGAGGACGTCCATGCCGTCCACTGCCCACGACACCATGCCGTAGCCGGCCGCGCGCAGGGCGAGGTCAGTGGCGGCGTGCTCGCGGGCCAGCGCCGTGCCCATCGCGTAGCGGTTGTTCTCGCAGCAGAAGAGGACCGGCAGGTGCCAGAGGGCGGCGAGGTTGGCGCTCTCGTGGAACTCGCCCTCGGCGAACGCCCCGTCGCCGAAGAGGCAGGCCGTGACCGCGGGGTCGCCCGTCAGGTGGTCGGCGAGGGCGAGACCGACGGCGAGGGGCAGCCCGCCCGCGACGATCGCGTTGCCGCCGAAGAACCGTCGGGACGCGTCGAAGAGGTGCATCGATCCCCCGCGCCCGCCGCTGCACCCCGTCACGCGTCCGAACATCTCGGCCATCACCGACTCCATCGGCACGCCGCGCGCCAGCGCGTGGCCGTGCTCGCGGTAGGTCGACACGACGGCGTCCGCCTCCGAGAGCGCGCCGACGACGCCGACGGCCACGGCCTCCTCGCCGATGCACAGGTGCAGGAAGCCGCGGATCCTCGTGGCGCTGTAGAGCTCGGCGCACTTCTCCTCGAACCGGCGGATCAGGATCATCTGCCGGAGCAGCCCGGTCCGGTGGTCGAGGAGCACGTCGAGGCGCGCGTCGGGAGTCATGACGGCGTCTCCACGGTCGACAGGTCGCCCTCGGGGAGGCCGAGCTCGCGCGCCCGCAGGAGGCGGCGCATCACCTTGCCGCTGCGGGTGTGCGGCAGCGCCGGGTCGAAGGCGATCTCGCGCGGGGCGACCGACCCGAGGCGGTGGCGCCCGAACGCGATGAGCTCTCGGGCGAGGGCCGGCGTCGGCTCGTGCCCGACCTTGAGGGTGACGAACGCCTTGACGACCTCGCCGGCGAGCGGGTCCGGCTTGCCGATGACGCCGACCTCGGCGACGGCGGGGTGCTCCATGAGCGCGCTCTCGACCTCGAAGGGACCGATGAGGTGGCCGGCCGACTTGATGACGTCGTCGGCGCGTCCGACGAACCACACGTAGCCGTCGGCGTCCGTCCGGGCGAGGTCGCCGCTGAGGTACCACCCGTCGACGAACGCGCGGGCGTAGCGGTCCGGGTCGTCGAGGTAGGCCCGGAACATCGAGGGCCAGCCGGGGCGCAGGGCCAGCTCGCCGACCTCACCGACCTCACCGGCGCCGAGCACCCGGACGCGACCGTCGACGACCTCCGCGCGGCCGTCCACGCCCTGCCGCAGGACCGCCATCTCGACGCCGGGGACCGGCCGCCCCATGGAGCCCGGCCGCACCGGCATCCCCGGGAAGTTGCTCACCATGATGGCGCCGGTCTCGGTCTGCCACCACGTGTCGTGCACGGGCAGGCCGAAGGCCTCCATCCCCCACAGGACGGCCTCGGGGTTGAGCGGCTCCCCGACGCTGACGACGTGGCGCAGCGCCGGGAAGTGGTGCTCGTGCGCGAGCCCGACACCGGCGCGCATGAGCATGCGCAGCGCGGTCGGGGCGGTGTAGAAGACGCTGACGCCTTCGTCCTGCAGGACCCGGTACCAGCGCCTGGCGTCGAAGTCGGCGGCGTCGGTGACCACCGTGACCCCGCAGCTGAGGGGGCCGAGGATGCCGTACGAGGTGCCGGTGACCCACCCGGGGTCGGCGGTGCACCAGTAGGTGTCGCCGGGCCGCAGGTCGAGCACGTACTCGGAGGTGACGTGGTGGGCCAGCACCGCCTCGTGCACGTGCACCGCGCCCTTCGGCGTGCCGGTGGTGCCGCTCGTGAAGTGCAGCAGCGCCGGGTCCTCAGGGCGGGTCGGTGCGACGGTGAAGGTCGCCGCGTCGTCGCGCGCGGCGTCGACGGCCTCCGCCCACGTGATCGTCCCCTCGGGCACGGCCCCGGGGCCGGCTCCGTCGCCGACGCCGGGGCCGGCGTCGGTGACGACGACGTGCCGCAGGTCGGGCAGCGACGCGCGTTGCGGGGCGACCTTGCGGGTGTAGGAGAGCGAGTCCGTGACGAGGACCCGGATGTGCCCGAGGCGAAGCCGCTCGACGACGGGCACCGGACCGAACGCCGGGAAGAGCGGGCAGTACACGCCGCCGGCCTTCAGCGTTCCGAGGACCGTGAGGTAGAGCTCGGGCGAGCGGGGCAGCAGCGTGCAGACGCCGTCGCCGAGCCCGATGCCGAGGCGGCGCAGGGCGGCCGCGACGACGGCGCTGCGTTCGCTCAGCTCGGCGTACGTGAGCTCGGTCGCGGGGCCGCTGCGGTCGAGGAAGCGGAGCGCGACGCGGCCTGCGAGGGGGCCCGACGCGTGTCGGTCCACCGCCTCGCTCGCCATGTTCAGGTGGCCCGAGCCGTCACCGCGGAGCCAGGCCCTCGCCTGCTCCCAGTCGAAGGTGCGCCGCCGGGTGTCGTAGTCGCCGACGAGCGGCTCCAGCGCCGGCACGTGCTCGATCGGGCGCCCACGCGCCTCGCCCTGCACCGCCGGCTCGGCCATGAGATCACCGTCGCGGCACGGCGCCGTCACGGGTAGGGACCAACGGTCCTGTTTCACTCCGGCCCGGCGGCATCCACTGGTTGAGGAGCCGCAGATCCGTTGCGGCGGTAGCGAGGAGGAATGATGAGCACGAACTCGGGAGCCAAGGCCCCGGAGCGTCGTCCGACGCAGACGCGTGGAGACCTGCTGCCGTGGAGTGAGCTCGGACCGTGGGCAGGTCGCATGCAGGACCTCATCGAGCAGATGTGGTCACCGACCCTGGGCGGCAGCGACTTCTCGCCCGGTGGCGAGCTGCGCGAGACGGACGACGCCTTCAGCCTGGAGCTCGACCTGCCCGGCGTCGACAAGAAGGACGTCACCATCGAGTTCTCCGGCCGCCGGCTCAGCGTGCGCGGCACGAAGACCACCGAGACGGAGGGAAAGGGCACGCTGCGGCACACGACGCGGACCTCCGGCAGCTTCGTCTACGAGGCGATCCTGCCCGTACCGGTCGACGACAAAGCGGTCACCGCGACGCTGTCCGACGGCGTCCTGCTCTTGACGATGCCCAAGGCGGGCGAGGCCAAGACCACGCACATCGAGATCAGCTGACGACCATGTCCACCGCCACCGACACCATGCGCGCCATCGTCTACCACGGTCCCGGCCGGAAGGCCTGGGAGGAGGTGCCGAAGCCGACCCTCCGAGAGGACACCGACGCCGTGGTCAAGGTCGACACCGTCACCATCTGCGGCACCGACCTGCACATCCTCAAGGGCGACGTCGCCGCCGTCACCGACGGGCGGATCCTCGGCCACGAAGCGGTCGGCACCGTGGAGCAGGTCGGGCCGGGCGTCAAGAACGTCCACCCCGGCGACCGCGTGCTCGTCTCGTGCATCACCGCCTGCGGGTCGTGCCGCTACTGCCGCGACGGCAGCTACGGCCAGTGCGTCGGCGGCGGTGGCTGGATCCTCGGCCACAAGATCGACGGCACCCAGGCGGAGTACGTCCGGGTGCCCTTCGCTGACACCTCGACCTACGCCGTCCCCGACGGCGTGACTGACGAGGAGGTGCTCATGCTCGCCGACATCGGGCCCACGGGCTACGAGGTCGGTGTGCTGAACGGCCGGGTCTCACCCGGTGACGTCGTAGCGGTGGTGGGCGCCGGCCCGGTCGGGCTCTCCGCCATCATGGGTGCCAAGCTCTTCAGTCCTTCCCATGTCGTGGCCATCGACCTGGCCGATGCCCGACTCGATGCGGCCAAGCAGTTCGGGGCCGACATCACCGTCAACCCTGCTCGTGAGGACGCGGTCGAGGTGCTGCGCGGCCTGACGGGCGGCCTCGGCGCCGACGTCGCCGTCGAGGCCGTGGGCGTGGCGGCGACCTTCGAGCAGTGCGCGGCCCTCGTGCGACCCGGCGGCCGGGTGGCGAACGTCGGCGTGCACGGCGGCCCGGCCACCCTGCACCTGGAGGAGCTCTGGATCAGGAACGTCACCATCACCACCGGGCTCGTCGACACGTACTCGACGCCGACGCTGCTCAAGCTGCTCTCGACGCGTCAGGTCGACCTGGCGAGGTTCGTGACCCATCGCTTCGCGATGGGTGAGTTCCTCGACGCGTACGACACCTTCGCGCGCGCGGCCGACACCGGCGCCCTCAAGGTCGCCATCTCCGGCTGAGCAGGCTGAGCAGGCTGAGCAGGCCAGCGGCGGCGGCCCGTCAGAGCTCGACGTGCATGACGTGCGCGCCGACGCGGGTCCCGTCGGGCATCTCGTGGGCGCGGGGCACCGTGCCGACGATCGTGAAGCCGAGGCTCTCGTAGAGGCGGACCGCGCCGCGGTTCGTCTCCACGACGGCGTTGAACTGCATCGCGGCGAAGCCGGCCCGGCGCGCCCAGGCGAGCGAGTCCTCGACGAGGGCCCGCCCGACGCCACGCCCGCGGGCCGCGTCGGTCACCATGTAGCTCGCCGTCGCCACGTGCGAGCCGGGCCCCGGTCGGTTGCGCCCCATCTTCGCCGTACCGAGCAGCTCGTCGCCGGCGACGGCTACGGTGGCGCGCCCGCCCGGGCCGTTGTCGAGCCAGATCGACCGGGCCGTGGCCTCGTCGAGGTCGACCGGGTAGGGAAAGGTGTCGCCGGCGCGGACCACGTGCTCGACGACCGCCCAGACGGCGGGCCAGTCGGCATCGGCGTAGTCGCGGACGGTCACGGCGGCTCGGGAACGCTCGGTCACGGGCACGGCCTCACGCGTCAGGCACGTTGGCGTCGAGCTCGTCCAGCCACGCCGCGCCTGAGGCGTCGGACGGCATCCGCCAGTCGCCGCGCGGCGACAGCGAACCGCCCGCGAGGACCTTCGGGCCGTTCGGCAGCGCCGAGCGCTTGAACTGGTTGGCGAAGTACCGGGTCACGAAGACCTCGAGCCAGCGGCGGATCGTCGGCAGGTCGTAGGCGACGCGGTCGGCGTCGGGGAACCCCGGCGGCCACTCGCCGGCCTCGGGGTCGTGCCAGGCGTTCCAGGCGAGGTAGGCGATCTTCGAGGGCCGGTAGCCGCGGCGCAGCACGTGGAAGAGCGTGAAGTCCTGCAGCGAGTAGGGCCCGATCTTCGCCTGGGTGCTCTGCGGCGCCTCGCCCTCCTTGGCCGGCACCAGCTCGGGGCTGATCTCGGTGTCGAGGATCGACAGGAGCGTCTCGTCGACGTGGTCCTCGAACTGGCCCGACGACACGACCCACCGCACGAGGTGCTGGATGAGGGTCTTGGGCACGCCGGTGTTGACGGCGTAGTGGCTCATCTGGTCGCCGACGCCGTACGTGCACCAGCCGAGGGCCAGCTCGGACAGGTCGCCGGTGCCGAGGACGATGCCGCCGCGCTGGTTGGCGATGCGGAAGAGGAAGTCGGTGCGCAGGCCGGCCTGGACGTTCTCGAAGGTGACGTCGTAGACCTCCTCGCCGCGCCCGAACGGGTGGCCCATGGTTTCGAGCATCTGGGTGGCCGCCGGGCGGATGTCGAGCTCCTCCCACGTGACGTCGAGCGCCTCCATGAGGGCGATGGCGTTGCGCTTGGTGTGCTCGCTCGTGGCGAAGCCGGGCATCGTGAAGGCGAGGATGTCGCTGCGCGGCCGGTCGAGGCGGTCCATCGCCTTGGCGGCCACGATGAGCGCGTGGGTCGAGTCGAGGCCGCCGCTGACGCCGATGACGACCTTGGGCCGCCAGCCGTCCGTCGACATCGCGCGCAGCCGTTGCTCGAGGCCGGACACCTGGATGTTGTAGGCCTCGTAGCAGTCGAGGGCGAGGCGCTCGGGGTCGTCGGGCACGAACGGGAACCGGTCGACCTTGCGGAGCAGGCCGAGGTCGCCGGTCGGGGGTGCGAGCTCGACCTCGACGGTGCGGAACTCGCCGGTGCGGGCGGCGTGCGTGCGGCGGTTGTCGTCGAAGGTGCCCTGGCGCTGACGCTCCTGGCGCAGCAGGTCGAGGTCGATGTCGGCGACGGACCGGCGCGGGCCCTCGGGGAAGCGGTCGGACTCGGCCAGCAGGGCGCCGTTCTCGTATACGAGCGTCTGGCCGTCCCACGACAGGTCGGTCGACGACTCCCCCTCGCCGGCAGCGGCGTAGAGGTAGGCAGCGAGACAGCGGGCAGATGCGCTGCGGCACAACAGCTTCCGGTCGTCGGCACGTGACACGGTGATCGGCGAGCCGGAGATGTTGGCGAGCACCGTCGCCCCCGCGAGCGCCGCCTCGTGGCTCGGCGGGATGGGCACCCACATGTCCTCGCACACCTCGACGTGCACGACGAGGCCGGGCACGTCGGTGGCGCGGAACAGCAGGTCGGGGCCGAACGGCACGCGGTCGCCGGCCACCTCGATGGTGCCGCCGCGCTGGTCGTCGCCGGCGCCGAAGTGGCGCCGCTCGTAGAACTCCCGGTAGTTCGGCAGGTACGACTTGGGGGCGACTCCGACGACGCGCCCGGCGTGGATGACGACGGCGCAGTTGTACAGGCGGCCGTCGCGGTCGAGCGGTGCGCCGACGACGACGAGCGGGCGCAGGTCGGCCGTGGCCTCGGCGATGCGCGCGATGGCGTCGTCGACGGCGTCGAGGAGGGGGTCCTGCAGCAGGAGGTCGTCGATGGCGTAGCCGGACAGGCACAGCTCGGGGAACACCGCGAGCGCGACGCCCTCGTCGTGCAGGTCACGCACCTGCTCGAGGACGGCGTCGGCGTTGCGGGCGGGGTCGGCGACGGTGATCGGGAGGGTGCAGGCGGCCACGCGCGCGAAGCCCTGGGCGTACGCACTCCAGAAGTCCATGGCCACAGTCAATCGCACCGCGGCTGTGACGCGAGCCTCGCCACGATGCGGGTCCGCCGGCGGCAGTCCTTACTACAATCAGTAGTAGTCCGAGGCGGGACCCGACCGACCCGGGAACCCCGAGAGAGGTGACGACGATGAACACGCCCGACAGCCCCGTGCACGAGCTGCACCCCGAGGAGAGCTGGGAGTTCCTCCACGGCCGCGAGTTCGGCCGCCTCGCCTACCACCTCGCCGACGAGGTCCACCTCGTCCCCATCAACTACGCCGTCGTCGACCACCGGCTCCTCTTCCTCACGGCCGAGGGCAGCAAGCTGCTCGGCGTCGCGATGAACTGCGACGTCGCCTTCGAGGTCGACGAGCTCGAGGGCGAGCACGCGACGAGCGTCATCTGCCGCGGCCGCGCCCACGAGCTGACCGGCGACACGACGTGGGCCACCGAGTCGCTGCCGCTGCGCCCATGGGTCAACACCCCGAAGACGGTCGTCGTCGAGATCGTCGTCGACGAGATCACCGGCCGCCGCTTCGACCTGCACCGCCCCTGGCTGCACGCCCGCGTCGACGTCTGAGCGGCCGCTCCCCGGTCGACCGCGCCCGGCTAGCCTTGGCGCGTGCCGACCGGGGAGACGAGCCAGCGCGTGCAGCTGCTGCGCGCCGTGGTGCTCGCCTCGGTCGCGTCGGTCACGGCCACGGTCGCGCACGCCGCGGCCGGTGGCCACGTCGCCTCGGGGCCGGCCGTCCTCGTGGCCGTCGCGCTCCTCACCGGCGCCGCGCTGCCGCTCGTGCGGACGCGTCCCGGCCGGGCCCGCACGGCCGCCCTGCTCGCCGGGCTCCAGGTGAGCGCGCACGTCGTCCACGGCGTCTCCGGACTGCTCGCCGGTAGCGCGAGCGGGCGCGTGCCGGGTGGTCACGCGCACCACGGCCACGGCGCCCTCGACGCGTCGGTCGTCGGTGCCGCGACCGCCTCCCTGCCGCTCGCCGACCTGCTGCCCTCACCGGGCATGGTGCTCGCGCACCTCGTCGCGGCCGTCGTCGTCGGTGCCGTGCTGGCCCGAGGCGAGGCATCCTGGTGGTCGGCCGCCGCGCTCGCGGACCTCCTCGCCCGACGCGTGGGCCGGGTGCTCGCCCGGCTCCTCGCGACCGTCGCGGTCCCCGTCACCCACGTGCCCCGACGCGTCACGCACGTCGGGCGCGACGCCCACCGCTCCCCGGCGCGCTCGCTGCGCGACGTCTGGCGCTCCGGCGTCCCGGGCCACCGCGGTCCACCCCTGCTCCTCGGCACCTGACACCCCTTCCCGGCTACCGCGTCGCGCGGTGGCTGCGCCCTTTCGTCATGCCCGAGGAGACCCATGTCCGTCGTCGACGGCCCCGCTCGTCCTGCCCACCCGCCCGCCACGCCCCACCCCGGCGGGACGGCCCGATCGGGCCGCCCCGCCGGCGCGTCGGGCCTGTTCCGCGCCTTCTGGCGCTGGCACTTCTACGCCTCCGCCGTCGTCGTGCCCGTCCTGCTCGTCCTGGCCGCCACCGGCCTCGTCTACCTCTTCCGGTTCCAGGTCGAGCCGCTCCTGCACCCCGACCTCATGCGCGTCGGCCACGCGCCGGGACAGCTGACCCAGCCGTGGCAGACCCAGCTCGGAGCCGTCACCGACGCCACCACCGACTCCGGTGCCGTCGCTCGCGTCGTGTCGTTCACCGAGCCCGCCTCCCCCGAGGCGTCGGCCCGGTTCACCGTCGAGACGACGACCGGTGCGACGCGAGACGTGTTCGTCGACCCGTACACGGTGACGGTGCTCGGCTCGCTCGACCCCGACACGACGCTGAGCGGCACCGCGGTCCGCCTGCACGCCGACCTCATGGCCGGCCGGCTCGGCGACACCGTCATCGAGCTCGGCGCCTGCTGGGCGGTGGTCATGGCGCTCACCGGCTACTACCTGCTCGTCCGTGGTCGCCGGGCCCGACGCCGCCAACGGGCCGCTCGCGTCTCGGGCGCGCGGTGGCGCACGTGGCACGCCCGCACCGGCGCGTTCGTCGGTGGTGGGCTGCTGCTCCTCGTCGTGTCGGGGCTGCCGTGGACCGGGTTCTGGGGCGAGCAGGTGCAGCGGCTCGTCACCGACCGCAGCACGTCGATGTGGGCCGAGGACCCGGGTGCTCTCTCGAACCCGACGTCGACCCTCGACGAGTCGCTGCCGCACAGCCACCACTCGGTGCCGTGGGCGCAGGGGAAGTCGACTGTGCCGCAGTCGAACCCGAAGGTCGGTTCAGAGGGTGAGGGCGCCGAGGTGAGCGTCGCCGACCTCGACACCGCGGTCGAGGTCGCCGACCGGGCCGGTCTGACCCACCCGTTCACCGTCGCCCTGCCGTCGGAGGAGCGTGGCGTCTACTCCGTCATCGGCTACGCCTTCGACGACCCAGGTCGCGAGCGCACCGTGCACGTCGACCGGTTCGGCGGCCAGGTCGTCAGCACGTACGGCTACGACGACTACCCGGCGCTGGCCAAGGTCGTCGCCCAGGGCATCGCGGTCCACGAGGGGCGACGGTTCGGCACGGTGAACTTCTGGCTGTCGGCGCTGCTCTGCGTGGCGGTCGTGGTGTCCTGCGTGACCGGACCGCTCATGTGGTGGCGGCGCCGGCCGCGCGGCTCGGGCTCGGTGGGCGCACCCCGGGGTCGGGGGCCGCTCGCCGCGTCACCGGGGCTGGCCGTCGTGGTCGTCGCGCTCGGGGTGTTCCTGCCGTACTTCGGGGCCTCGCTGCTGCTGGCTCTGCTGTTCGACCGTTTCGTCGTCCGACGCAACCCGTCCCTGGCCCGCCGCCTGGACACCGTGGGCGCCTAGCGAGGCGCGTCTCCTCCAGGAGTGCGGGCTTCCCGCATCGGTGCGCCGTGCATCGCGCATCCCCAGCGGAAGCCCGCACTCCTGCGGCAACCGCCCGCCCGACGGGGTGCGGTCGCGGCGGCTCACCCCGGGATGGTGGCAGGCACAGCGGCGCCCCCGCGACGGGTTATCGACGCGGGGACACCCGTGGCAGTGCGCTCAGCCGACGGCGTCGCGGCCCTTGACGAAGGCGTCGACGCAGGCGCGGACGTCGTCCTCGGAGTGCGCGGCAGAGAGCTGGACGCGGATGCGCGCCTTGCCCTTGGGCACGACCGGGTAGGAGAACGCGATGACGTAGACGCCGTTGCCGAGCATGTGGTCGGCAACCTGCGCGGCGCGGCGAGCACCGTCCTCGCCCGGGAACATGACCGGGCGGATCGGGTGCGTGCCGGGCAGCAGCTCGAAGCCGGCCTCGGTCATGAGCGAGTGGAACAGGTCGGTGTTGCGGCGCAGCTGCTCACGCTTCTCGGCCGAGCTCGCGACGAGCTCGATGGCGGCCTTGGAGCCGGCCGCGACGGCCGGGGCCACCGAGTTGGAGAACAGGTACGGGCGCGAGCGCTGGCGCAGCAGGTCGACGATCTCGCGGTGGCTGGCCACGTAGCCGCCGGACGCTCCGCCCAGGGCCTTGCCGAGCGTGCCGGTGATGATGTCGACGCGGTCCTGGACGCCGAACAGCTCGGGCGTGCCGCGGCCGCCGTCGCCGACGAAGCCGACGGCGTGCGAGTCGTCGACGAACACGAGCGCGCCGAACTCGTCTGCGAGGTCGCAGATCTCGTCGAGCGGGGCGTACGAGCCGTCCATCGAGAAGACGCCGTCGGTGACGACGACCTTGCGCCTGGCGCCGGCCGCGACGGCGGCCTCGAGCTGGGCGCGGAGGTCGGTCATGTCGGCGTTCTTGTAGCGGTAGCGCATCGCCTTGGACAGGCGCACGCCGTCGATGATCGAGGCGTGGTTGAGCTCGTCGCTGATGATGGCGTCCTCGGCGCCGAAGAGCACCTCGAAGACGCCGCCGTTCGCGTCGAAGCACGAGGAGTAGAGGATCGTCGCCTCGGTGCCGAGGAACTCGCTGATGGTGCGCTCGAGGTCGGTGTGCAGCGTCTGCGTGCCGCAGATGAAGCGGACCGACGCCATGCCGAAGCCCCAGTCGTCGAGCGCGGTCTTGGCGGCGGCGATGATCGCGGGGTCATCGGCCAGGCCCAGGTAGTTGTTGGCGCAGAAGTTGAGCGCCTCGGCCTTGAGGGTGGTGACGTGGGCTGACTGGGGTGAGGTCAGCTCGCGTTCGTTCTTGTAGAGGCCGGCGTCCTCGATCTCCTGCAGGGTCGCTGCGATCTCGTCCTTGACCGATCCGTACATGGTCGTCCTTCGCGCGTGGTCGGGCGTGTGGCGTCCCCCAGCGTATTGCCGCGGGGGCGGACTAGCGTGGGCCGGGTGGACGCGGACGAGGCGAGGGCGCGCTTCGCCGCAGCGCGGGTCGCCCGGCTCGCGACCGTCGGTTCCGACGGCGCACCGCACCTCGTGCCCGTCGCGTTCGCCCTCGTCGGCGACGTCGTGTGGTCGGCGGTCGACGACAAACCGAAGTCGACCCGGGCGCTGCGACGGCTGGCCAACATCGCTGCGCACCCCCGCGTCAGCCTCCTCGTCGACCACTACGACGACGACTGGACGCGGCTGTGGTGGGTCCGCGCCGACGGCACCGCCCGCGTCCTCGACGCCACCGACGCCACCGACGCCACCGACGCCACCGACGCTGCGACGCGTGCCGGCCGGGACGCGCTCGCCGCCCGCTACCCGCAGTACCGCGAGCGCCCACCCGCGGGTCCGTTCGTCGCCGTCACCGTCGACGTGTGGCGCGGCTGGTCGGCGCGCTGACCGGCCGTCGTCACAGCACGTCGTAGCGGGCGTACGTCGTTCCGTTGGCGAACGTCCGGGAGTCGCGCAGGCGCAGCTCCATCCGCACGTCGGTCGGCAGGATCGGCGTGCCTCCCCCGACGACGTGCGGCACCCGGAACACGCTCACCTCGTCGACGACACCGGCCCGCAGCGCCTGGGCGGCGAGCGACGGCCCGCCGATGCTGACGTCGTGCGGCTGGTCCCGCACCCACGCCTTCGCCGCCTCGGGGTCGAAGAACCGCTCGAGGCGCGTCCGCGGGGCACTGACTGCCTCGAGCGTCGTCGAGTACACGACCTTGTCGGTGGCGAGCCACACCCGGGCGTAGTCGTCCGCGACCGACCCCTCGGGGTCTTCGCTGGGCGCGGTGTCCCAGTACCGCATCACCTCGTAGAGCCGCCTGCCGCACAACATGGTGCCGACACCGCGCTCGAGGTCGTTGACGAAGCCGTGCACCTCCGCGTCGGGGGCGGCCCACTCGAAGCTCCCCGACGCGTCGGCCACGTAGCCGTCGAGGGAGCAGATGGTCGTGTAGACGAGGCGTCCCATGTGTCGACTGTGTCACGCCGGCACGCTCAGCGGGCCCGTCCGACACCCGTCGCGCGCCCGCTCGAGTCGGTGCGAAGCGCCTTGCGCCACTACAGTGGCGGGGTTTGCGCGGCCCACGAGGCCCCGCCGGACCAGCCCTCCCACCAGGACGCCAGGACCTCCCGTGCACCGACGACTCGCCCTCAGCTGCGCCACCGCGGCCACCGTTCTCGCCCTCGCCGCCTGCGGCGACGGCGGCCCGAGCGCGACGAAGGAGGTCGCGGGCGCGCACCCGGCATGGATCACCGTGGCCCAGGTCGTCTGCCCGCCCGACTCCGACGCCAAGGGATCCGTCGACGACCACAAGGTGACGTGCACCGGCCCCAAGGGCCAGCAGGTCGAGGCGTCCTTCTACGACAAGGCCGTCGACCTCGACCGCACCGTCAGCACCTTCCAGTGCAAGACCGGCGTCAAGTCAATCTCTGGCGACGACTGGCTCGTGCCCCTCGTGCCGGACGACGCCGTGGCCGGCAAGCTCCTCGACGCCGGCGGCATCAACCTCTGCTGAGCGACCCAGACGTCCGAGGCGCCCAAGACGCCCGAACCGGGTGTATCACCGCCTGCGCAGGAGGACTCTGAGAGGTGGGGCCCCACCCTGCCCCGTGCGCTCGGCGGAAGGAGCTCCTCATGGCCCGGCGCGCCCTGCTCATCGGCATCAACCAGTACGCGATCCCGGGGGCTGACCTCCGCGGCTGCGTCAACGACGTCGAGCTCGCCGCCGGCGTCCTGCGCGACCTCTACGGCTTCCCGGACGACGCCGTCACGCTCCTCACCGACGCGGCGGCCACGAAGGCGGCGATGCAGGAGGCGATCTCCGGCCTCGTCGAGGGCGCCGCCCCCGGCGACGTCCTCTACCTGCACTACTCCGGCCACGGCTCGAACGTGCCCGACACCAACGGCGACGAGGCCGACGGCCGCGACGAGATCCTCTGCCCGCACGACCTCGACTGGGACGACCCGCTCACCGACGACTGGCTGCGCACGACCTTCGACCGGCTCGACCCGGCCGCGAGCCTCACTGTCGTCATGGACTGCTGCCACTCCGGCACGAACACCCGCGAGCCGCTCCCGCCGCCGGGCATGCCGCAGCCGGAGGTGGTCGACCGGTTCCTGCCCAACCCGGACGACGAGGAGCGCGGCGGCGCCCACACCGGCACGCCGCGTCCGTCCCGTCGGCGTCGGGACGGCGACGTGCACGACGTCGACATCATCGAGACGCTCGTCAGCGGCTGCCGCGACTCGCAGACCTCGGCCGACGCGCACATCGACGGCTCGTACAACGGTGCCCTGACGTACTACCTCGTCAAGGCGATGCGCGAGGACCCGACCGCGTCCTACCGCGACGTGCACCGTCGCACCCTGCTCGGGCTGCGCGGCGCGTACCCGCAGGTGCCGCAGCTCGAGGGCCGCGGCGTCCGCCTCGACGCCCCGTTCCTGTCGCCCGCGGGGTGAGGTCGTGTCCCCGCTCGACGGGCCCGTCCCGACGCCGCAGGGGACCGCCCCGGCGCCGCCGACGCCGTCCGCCCCCTCCACGACGCCCGCCCCACCATCGACGCCGTCCCGTGCACCCGACGCCTCCGAAGCGTCCGGCGTGTCCGACGCGCCGGACGCGCCCGACCCGCGACCCCGGCCGACCGTGCACGTCGCCCACGGCGACCTGCGCTTCGCCCGCAACCACCTCATCATCGGCCACTACGCCGGCAGCACCCTCGTCGGCGGCGAGGCCGCCCTCGACCAGCTGCTCGACGGGCGGCTCTCCCGCGCAGCGATGCTCGGCATCTACCCGGGCGCGCTCGAGACGTGCCAGGTGTTCACCGACCCCGACAAGTGGTCGACGCCGCCCGGTGCGGTCGTCGCGGGCCTGGGCCCCATCGGCCAGCTGAGCGCGGCGTCCCTGGCCCGGGCGGTCGCGCACGCGGCCCTGACCGCCGCCCTCGGGAACCTGTCGATCGCCCGGCCGCGCAAGGCATCCCGCCGCACCGGCGGCGTCCTGCAGATGCGGCTCTCGAGCCTGCTCATCGCCACCGGCGCCGGCGGCCTGCCGGTGCGCGACAGCGTCCAGGCGCTACTCACCGGCATCCAACGGGCCAACGACCGCCTCGCCGACACCGGCATGGGCGTGCACATCTGCGACCTCGAGGTCATCGAGCTGTGGCAGGACCGCGCCCTCCAGGCCCTCGATGCGGTCAGCGCGTCGATGTCGACGGGCGAGCTGGCCGAGTGCTTCGTCCTCGACCCGCGCCTGCGGGAGATGCCGGGGCGCCAGCGCCGGCTCGTGTTCACCGAGCGCGACGGCTGGTGGCAGCAGGTGCGGGTGCGCAGCGAGTCCGACGGCTCCCTGACCTTCGAGGCGTCCGTGGGTCGGGCCGGCACGCCGACGCGCACGGTGGGCACCCAGCGCGCCCTCGTCGACCGGCTCGTCGAGTCGCTCGTCGACACGCCCTCGCCCGACGTGGTGTCGGCCCACACGCTCTTCGAGCTGCTCTTCCCGAACGACCTCAAGGCCCAGGCACCCGACACCGACAACATCGTGCTCGTCGTGGACCGCGGCTCGGCGCACTTCCCGTGGGAGCTGCTCGACGACCACGGCGCCGACCGGTTGGGCTCCGGGGACGGCGAGCGCCGGACACCGCTCGGGGTGCGGCGCGGTCTCGTGCGCCAGCTCGAGGGCACGACGATGCGCAGCCACGTGCTGTCGGCGACGACGGGCCGCGCGTTCGTCATCGGCGACACCGAGAGCGGCCTCGGGCCACTGCCGGCCGCCCAGAACGAAGCGCGCGCTGTCGCGAAGACCCTGCAGGACAAGGGTTTCCAGTGCGACCCGCTCATCACGGCGTCGGGCACGCAGGTGGTGCAGGGCCTCTTCGACGGCGCCTACCGCATCGTGCACCTGGCCGGGCACGGCGTCTTCGACTGGCCCGTGCCGGCGGCCGGGACCGACGGCGTCGACGGGACGGCACGCGTCACCGGGCTCGTACTCGGCGGCGGGATGTTCCTCACCGCCGGGGAGATCGGGCAGCTGCGCCAGGTGCCCGAGCTCGTCTTCGTCAACTGCTGCCACCTCGGCGCGGTGCCCGAGGGCGACACCGCCGCACCGACGCTCGGCGGCCGGTACCACCGGCTCGCCGCGAGCGTCGCCACCGAGCTCATCGACATCGGCGTGCGCGCCGTCGTCGCGTGCGGCTGGGCCGTCGACGACGAGGCCGCCGCGACGTTCGCGACGACGTTCTACGACGCGATCCTCGCGGGTGAGACCTTCGGCGACGCCGTCACCCGGGCCCGCGCGGAGACGTGGAGCCTGCACCCCGACGTCAACACGTGGGGCGCCTACCAGTGCTACGGCGACCCGGACTACCGCCTGGCCCGTGAGGGCGTCGAGCTGACGGCCGGCCCGACGCGGAGCCTCGCGAGCACCGAGCAGGCCCGCGTCGAGATCGAGAACCTCGGCCAGTCGGTCGACGTCAGCCGCGACACGAACTACGGCCTGCGCCGGCTGCACACCCTCGTGGCCCAGCTCGACGCGTGCGACCTGTCCGACGGCGCGCTGCAGGTGCTCATCGCCCGCACGTACAACAAGTTCGGCAACTTCGACCTCGCCCGCGACTACTTCCGCCGCACCCTCGCCTCGGGCGGCACGGCGCTCACGGTCCGCGACTTCGAGGTGTGGATCGACCAGACGGTCCGCACCGCCGCGACCGACGCCGTGCACGGCTCGGGCGCGCCGGGCGGCTCCGGCATCGCGCTGCTCGGCGCCGACGCGGTGGAGACGGCCGCCGCGACGATCGAGTCCTCGATCGCGACGCTGCGCCACCTCATCGACGACCCCGGCTCGGTGGTCCTCGGCAGCGGACCGGGGGCCTCGGTCCTCACCGCGGCCGACGCTGTGCCCGCACCGAGCATCGACCGGCTGTGGCGGGTCGCCAGCGCCTACAAGCGGCTCGCCCTCGTGACGTGCCCGGCCCGCTCCGCCGCCGCGGCCGCGGCGGCCCCCGACGACTGGACGCGTGCCAAGGCCGCGCTCGTCGACGCCGCCGACTGGTACCGCCGCGCCCACGAGGCCGCCGGCCCCAACGACCGGCGCAGCAACGGGGCCCTCGCCAACTGGCTCGCGGCCGAGCTGGCGCTGACGTGGCGCCCGGTGCCGGACCGCGAGGGCGTCGACCCGGACACCGCCCGGCGGCTGCTCCACGACGCCACCGAGGTGGCCGACGAGGAGGCGCGACACTCCCCCTCGTTCTGGACCGTCGCCGTGGTGGGCGACCTCGTCACGCTCGCGGCGCTGTGGGCGCCGGAGCCGACGCGCTCCAAGGCCGCCAAGGCCGTCGACCGCTACGAGCGCGCCGCCCTCATCGGCAGCGAGGAGCAGCTGCGCCAGGTGCGCGACCAGGTCGACTGGCTCTCCGACATGGCGAACTCCGACCACCCGCCGCAGGCGGCGTTCCTCCGGACGCTCCAGGAGGGCCTCGACGCCATCGGGTGAGTCGGGAGGTCAGGCGTCGGAGAGGAACTCGTGGGTGAGGTCGGCCAGCTCGCGTGCGGACTCGGTGTTGAGCATCGCCCCGGCGCCGTCGACGACGTGCAGCCGCGCGCCCGGCACGTCGGCGGCGAGGCGTCGCCCGGCCTCGACCCCGGCGCGGTCGCGCGATCCCGCGACGACCAGCGTCGGCGCCTCGACGCGTCGCAGCGCGTCGGTGCCGTCGAACTCGCGCAGCGCGTCGAGGACCGCGAGCATCCGCGGGCGCGACACCCCGGCGTCGACGAGCTTCGACTCGGGCACGAGGCGCATGGCGAGCTTCTGCATCCGCAGCGCGCCCTTCGAGGGGCGCACGAGCGCGCCGGCCACGACGAGGCGCCCGACGAGCTCGGGCCGCTGGACGGCGAGGCGCAGCGCGACGCTCGCCCCGACCGACACCCCGAGGAGGTCGGCCTTGCGGACGCCCTGCAGCTCGAGCTCGTCGGCGACGCCCGACGCCGCGGCGTCGAGGTCGAAGCCGACCGGGTCCTTGGGGCGCAGGCCGCGCATCCACGGCGCGGTCATCGGCCGCCCGGCGCCGAACGCCGACACGAAGTCCTGCCACGCGATGGGCGACTGCCCGACGCCGTGGAGCAGCACGAGCGGGCGGGGCCGACCCGGCTGGGTCATGACCAGTCGAGGACGACCTTGCCGCACTGGCCCGAACGCGCCGTGTCGAAGGCCTCCTCCCAGCGCTCGGCCGGGAACCGGTGCGTGATGACCTGCGAGACGGCGGCCCGGAAGCGCTCGGACGTCGCGATCATCTGCGACATCGCGTACCAGGTGTCGTACATCTCGCGGCCGTAGATGCCCTTGAGGGTCAGCATGTGCGTGATGACCTTGCCCCAGTCGAGCTCGTAGCTCTGGTGCGGCAGCCCGAGCAGCGCGATGCGCCCGCCGTGGTTCATGTTGGCGATCATGTCGGTGACGGCCGGAGCGGCCCCCGACATCTCGAGACCGATGTCGAAGCCCTCCTTCATGCCGAGGTGGTGCTGGGCGTCGGCGAGCGACTCGCGCGTCACGTTGATCGTCAGGTCGGCGCCGGCGTGCTCGGCGAGGGAGAGGCGGTAGTCGCTCGCGTCGGACACGACGACGTAGCGGGCCCCGGCGTGGCGCGCGATGGCGGCGGCCATGACGCCGATCGGCCCGGCGCCGGTGACGACGACGTCCTCGCCGACCATCGGCCACTGCAGCGCCGTGTGCGTGGCGTTGCCGAGCGGGTCGAAGACGGCGCCGAGGTCGGGGTCGAGGTCGGCCGGCTGCACCCAGACGTTGCTCGCCGGCAGCACGACGAAGTCCGCGAAGGCGCCGTCGCGGTTGACGCCGATGCCCTGGGTGCGGATGCAGAGGTGGCGGCGCCCGGCGCGGCAGTTGCGGCAGATGCCGCAGACGACGTGGCCCTCGCCGGAGGCGCGATCGCCGACGGACACGCTCGTGACGTCCTCACCGACCTCGACGACCTCGCCGTAGAACTCGTGGCCGATGACGAGCGGCGGCTTGACGGTCGACTCGGCCCAGTCGTCCCAGCCCGCGAGGTGCAGGTCGGTGCCGCAGATGCCCGCCCGGAGCACGCGGATCTTGACGTCGGTGGGGCCGCATTCGGGCTCGGGTCGGTCGACGAGCTCGAGACCGGGGCCGGCGGACAGCTTCGTGAGGGCACGCACGGGGGCAGTCTGCCACCCACCGCCGGACGCGGGATGATGAGGGCGTGCCGCCGACCCAGCCGACGACCCCGACGCCGCGCGTCGCCGACGTCCTCGCCCGGCTGCGCGCCGTGGGCGAGCGGATGACGCCGGCGCGGCGTGCCGTGCTCACGGTGGTCGACGTGGCCGATGCCGCGGGCGAGCACCTGACGGCCGAGCAGATCGGCGCGCGGGTCGGCGACCTCGAGCCGGCCGTGCACCGGGCCACCCTCTACCGGACCCTCACCTCGCTCACCGAGCTCGGGGCGCTGTCGCACGTCCACCTCGGCGGGTCGGCGACGGTCTACCACCTCGGCGCCGGGCCCGAGGACGTGACGCCGCACGAGCACGAGGAGGGCCACGACCACGCGCACGACCACGCGCACGACCACGCGCACGTCCAGTGCCACCAGTGCGGACGCGTCCTCGACGTCCCACCGGACGTCCTCGACGACGTCGCGGCCCGCCTCGAGGCCGACCTCGGCTTCGTCCTCGACACCGGACACGCCGCCCTGCTCGGCACCTGCCGCGACTGCGCCGCCGATTGACCCGATTCGCCGCCACCGGCCGCGTCCGCGGGCCACCATGGAGAGGCTTGCGGTTCGGCGGCGGTGTGGAGGCGATGATGACGCACGACACGACATTCGGCGCAGACGTCAGGTCCGACGACGGGCGCACCTTCGTCGCGGCCACCGAGCGACTCAGTCCCGGCGACCTCGCCGTCATCGAGTCCGACCACGAGACCCTGCTCGCCCAGGTGCGGGACCGGTTCGGCGACCCGGCCGTCGCGGCGGGGGTCGTGCTCGGTCACCTCAAGGACGGTCGGCTGGTGCGTCCGCAGGGTCGGGACCTGCTCGACCAGGCGACCATCCGCCCGGCGAACCGCGAGGAGGCCGAGCACCTCCAGGCGGCGACGCGGGCGTCGATGGAGGTCGGCACGTGGCAGCTCGGCGCCGCGGAGGCGCCGCTGCGCCTGCGGCCTGCCGGGTTCGCCCGGCACACCTTCGTGTGCGGGCAGAGCGGCTCGGGCAAGACGTACGCGCTCGGCGTCGTCCTCGAGCAGCTGATCCTCCAGACGCGGCTGCGGCTGTTCGTCATCGACCCGAACGCCGACTTCGTGCACCTCGGCACGACCCGCGACGATGCGCCCGCCGGGACCGGTGAGAGGCTCGCCGCCGCCGGCACCCTCGATGTGCAGCGGGCCGACGCCACCGGCGCGGAGGCGCTGCGCGTCCGCTTCGGCCACCTGTCGCTGGCGGCGCAGGCGTCGGTCATGCAGCTCAACCCGGTGACCGACCGCGGCGAGTTCAACGAGTGGCTGCACGTCGACGTCAACGACCCGAGCATCGACCTCGGCGACCTCATGGCGCGGATGGCCGTCGGCTCGGCCTCAGAGCGGGCCTTCGCCCAGCGCGTCGAGAACCTCGGCATCGGGGACTGGCAGGTGTGGCCCATCAACACCCCCGGCGCGGTGCCGATGGACGAGCGGTCCGCGCGCACGACGGTCCTCGACGTGTCGGGCTTCGGCCGTCACGAGGAGCAGCTCGTCGTGGCCCTCGACCTGCTCGACCGGCTGTGGGCCGAGCGGGAGGAGCGGCAGCCCGCGCTCGTGGTCATCGACGAGTCGCACAACATCTGCCCGTCCGACCCCTCCACGCCGCTGCAGCGCGCCGTGACCGACCGGCTCATCCAGATCGCCGCCGAGGGGCGCAAGTACGGGTTGTGGCTGCTCCTGTCGACGCAACGGCCCTCGAAGGTCCACCCGCAGGTCGTCTCGCAGTGCGACAACCTCATGCTCATGCGGATGAACTCGCCCTCCGACGTCGCCGACCTCTCGCGCCTCTTCGGCTTCGCGCCGGAGGCGATGCTCGACGCGTCGCCGAACTTCTACCAGGGCGAGGCCCTCTTCGCGGGCGCGTTCGTGCCGGTGCCGTCGTTCGGGCGCATGGGCGCCCGGCTGACGATCGAGGGCGGCATCGACGTGCCGGTGCCGCTGCCCTGAGCCGGGCGGCCGGGGTCAGACGGCGCGGACGTCGAGCAGGTAGCCCTGGGCCGGGCCGAGGACCGGCACCGGCAGGCCGACGACGCCGAGCACCGAGCCGGGCACGACGACCCCTTCGGCGGCGAGCGCCGGCTCCCACCACGACGGCGCCCCGTGCTGGACGACCGCGGGCGCTCCCGCCTCCGGACGCACCCGCACGGAGTAGCTGCGCCGCGGGTCGAGACCCGGCAGCGGCAGCGCCCCCGTGGTGGCGTCGCGCCCCGTGACGAGGCGCGCCACGGTGTAGGCGGCGCGGCCGCGGTCGGCGTCGACGGTGCCGGTGACGAGGACGGTGCCGTCGGGGCTCTCCGACCGGACGAGGTCGCCGGCGTGCAGCAGCGGTCGCAGCTCGCGGGCCAGCGCCGTCCACGCGGTGAGCGCCTCGAGCTCGTCGTCCGAGCACGTCGTGATGTCCCACTCGAGCCCCGCGTGCCCCTGCAGTGCCATGAGCGTGCGGAAGCCGAGGTCGACGGTGCGGTGCGTCGTGTGCGCCGTGGCCGGGCCGACGTGCGTGCCCATGAGCTCGGCGGGCACGAGCAGGCTCGTCCAGCGCTGGATGCTCGCCCGCTCGAGGGCGTCGTTGCAGTCGCTGGTCCAGATGCGGTCGGTGTGGTCGAGCACCCCGAGGTCGACGCGCCCGCCGCCGCTGCTGCACGACTCGATCTCGAGCCGCGGGTGACGGGCCCGGAGGTCGTCGAGCAGGCGGTAGAAGGCGAGCGTGTGCTCGTGCACCGCAGGGGCGTCGACGCGGCGTCCGCCGGGGCCGTCCACCGTGTGCACGGCCTCGAGGAGGTCGCGGTTGTGGTCCCACTTGATGTAGTCGATGCGGTACTCGGCGACGAGCGCGCTGATCCGCTCGAGCAGCTGGGCGTACGCGTCGGGGTTCGTGAGGTCGAGCAGCTGCTGCCAGCGCCACTCGCGCGGGGCGCCGGCTGCCGGGCCGAGCGCCCACTCGGGGTGGGCGCGCACGAGGTCGCTGTCCTCGTTGACCATCTCCGGCTCGAACCACAGCCCGAACTCGAGGCCGAGGCCCTTGACGTGGTCGACGAGGGGCGCCATGCCGTCGGGCCAGACGTCGGCCGAGACGACCCAGTCGCCGAGGCCCGCGCGGTCGTGGCGGCGCGAGCCGAACCAGCCGTCGTCGAGCACGAAGCGCTCGACGCCGATGCGGGCAGCCTTGTCGGCCAAGGACTTCAGGTGGCCGAGGTCGGTCTCGAAGTAGACGGCCTCCCACGTGTTGAGGACGACCGGACGCGGCCGCGACGGGTGGCCGGCACGGGCGCGCAGGCTCCGGTGGAGTCGGCGCGACAGGCCGTCGAGACCGTCGGTCGAGTGGACGAACACGACGGTCGGGGCCTCGTGGGTCTCCCCCGGCGCGAGACGCACCTCGCCCGGCGCGAGCAGCTCTGCCCCTCCCAGGACGGCGTGGTGGCGGCCGGCCCCCTCCGGCAGGGCCTCGACGAGGTGCTCGTGGTTGCCGCTCCACGCGGTGTGCACGGCCCAGACCTCCCCTGAGCCCCAGTCGAACCCGCGGGTGCCCGCCATGAGGAGGAGCGTCGCGTCGTGGCCGGTGCGACCGCGCCGCGACGCGCGCAGGTGCGTGCCGTGGTCGAGCCGGCTGCGCTGCGGCGAGCGTTCGCGGCACCAGCGGCCGGTGAGGTCGAGCACCTCGTCGGCGCGCAGCGGCAGCGGCAGGATCGCGCGCAGCGCCGACACGTCGAGCGGGGCGGCGGCGTCGGACGTGTTCGTCACCGACGCGTCGACGCGGAGGACGCCGTGCGCGTCGAGCGCGTGCCGCAGCTCGAGGCGGATGCCGTCCACCGAGGTCGCGCGGGTCAAGACGGTGGCGCCCTCGGCCGCGCACGTGACGTCCGACCAGCGCACGGCGCCCGCGGACCCGCCGCGGTGCCCGGCCCACCCGGGCGTGCCGGACCAGCCGTCGGCTTCGCCGGGCAGGACGGTGAGCGGCCACGGCTCGTCGAGCGCGCTCGGCGGGACGGGGGCGACCGTCAGGGCGGACAGGGCGGCGTAGGTGCCGGGCCCGCCCTCGAGGACGGGGCCCCAGTGGAGCACCTCCGGCAGGCCGTCGGTGCGGGGCTCGAGCGCCAGCGCGGTGCCCGCGGACTCGACGACGACCGGGGAGGAGGACGGCTGGGACGGGCGGGTCGGGTGGTTCACGTCATCCCTTCGTCGCGCCGAGCGTCAGGCCCGCCACGAAGTGTCGTTGGAGCACGAAGAAGATCACCAGCGTAGGCACCGCGATGATGATCGAGCCCGCGGCCACGAGGTTGTTGTCGGTGAAGAACTGGCCTTGGAGGTTGTTGAGCGAGCTCGTCACCGGGTACTTGTCGCCCTGCTGGAGCAGCACCGTGGCCCAGAAGAACTCGTTGTAGATCCACGTCGTCTGCAGCACCGCGAGCGCGGCCAGGGCCGGTCGGCACAGCGGCAGGGTGATCTGCCAGAACTGACGCGTCACGCTCGCGCCGTCGATGACGGCCGACTCGTAGAGCTCCTTGGGCAGCGCCTTCATGTAGTTGCTGAGGACGAAGGCGCAGAAGCCGGTCTGGAACGCGACGTTGACGAGGATCAGGCCCTGGAAGCTGTTGAGCAGCGTGCCCGACTCGCTGAACCAGAACGGCACCTCGATGGCGCGGAACATCCGGTACACCGGGATGAGCAGCGCCTGGGGCGGCAGCAGGTTGGCCGCCATGAAGAAGCCGAGCAGCGCGAAGTTGACCTTCCACGAGAAGCGCGCGACGACGAAGGCGACGCACGCCGACAGGAAGAGCGTCAGGAGCACGGCGGGGACCGTGATGATGAACGAGTTCCAGAAGTGGAGCGCGAACTCGCCTCTCTCCCAGGCGTTCTTGTAGTTGTCGAGGGTGAAGCCACCCCAGGACACGTAGCCGTTTCGGGCCGTGTACGCGTAGTCGCGGAAGGAGTTGACGAGCGCGAGCAGCAGCGGGAAGAGCCAGATGAGCGAGACGAGGGTCAGCACGAGCGGCAGGAACCAGCGGCGTCCCGACCTCGGGCCGCCCTCGCGCGGCGGGGCCGGGGAGGGGGTGCGCTCCCGCACCGGCTCCACGGCGTCGGCGGTGACGGACACGTCGGTCATGTCAGTCCTCCTTCATGGCGATGCGCAGGTAGACGAAGACGAGCACGCTCGAGATCGCGAGCATGATCGTGGCGAGCGCCGACCCGAAGCCGATGCGGCTCGCCTCGCCGACGACGTTCTGGGTGACGAGGGTCGAGATGAGCTCGAGCCCGTTGCGGCCCTTGTTGATGATCCAGACGAGGTCGAAGGCACGCAGGGACTCGATGAACGTGACGATGAGGACGATGATGTTGATCGGTCGCATGACCGGGAAGACGACACGGAAGAACGTCGTCGTCTCGCTGGCGCCGTCGATCTTCGCCGCCTCGCGCAGCGACGGGTCGACGCCCTTCAGGCCGGCCAGGTAGAGCAGCATGATGTAGCCGGAGTGGCGCCACGTCGCCGCGACGAGCGCGGCCCAGAGGTTGACGCTGGAGTCGCCGTACCAGTCGGTCTTGGTGTGCAGGACGGCGTTGAGCAGTCCCTGGTCGCGCGAGTAGATGAGCTGCCAGATGAAGCCGATGAGCGCCAGCGACAGCACGACCGGCAAGTAGATGCTCGTCTGGTAGAACCGCGTGCCCGCCGCGCCGCGGTCGACGAGTA
The DNA here is from genome assembly GCF_034724055.1 of Intrasporangium zincisolvens. Taxonomy (NCBI): domain Bacteria; kingdom Bacillati; phylum Actinomycetota; class Actinomycetes; order Micrococcales; family Intrasporangiaceae; genus Intrasporangium; species Intrasporangium zincisolvens. The sequence goes on along the minus strand of NZ_JAWIIL010000001.1, from coordinate 771,773 downwards.
CCGCGAAGAGCATGCCGAGCGGGGTCGCGACGAGGAACATCACGGCCAGCCAGATGAGGTTGTGCTGGATCGCCGGCCAGAACGGCGGGTAGATCGTCGTGACGTCGCGGTAGTTCTGGAGCCCGACCGACTTGATGCCGGAGAGCGGCCCGATCCCGTCCCAGTTGGTGAACGAGAGCAGGACCGAGCCGATCGCCGGGATCCAGACGAGCCAGAGGACGAGGAGCGTCGGCACCGCCACCATCAGCGCGATGACGACCCGGTCGCGCGCCGACAGCTGGTCGATGCCCTTGTACCTGCGTGTGCTCGCCATGATGAGTCGCCTCCTGTCAGGACCCGAAGATGCTCTTCTTCTGGGCCTGGATGCTCGAGCAGAGGCCGTCGATGTCCTTCGGGTTCTTCAGGAAGGTCTGCAGGGCGGGGATCATGACCGTCGAGGCGAAGTCCGGGCGGGTGTCGCGGTCCATGAACTGCGCGATGGACTTGGCCGACTGGACGTACTCCTTCGACTTCTTCTGCAGCGCCGTGTAGCCGCTCGTGTCGGCCTTGCCGTTCGTGGCGATGACGCTGGGGTCGGCCTTGAGCGCGAGCAGCTGGGCCTCGGGCTGCGAGATGTACTGGAGCAGCTTCTTGGCCGCGCCCTCGTTCTTGGGTCGGGCGCTCATCATGTAGCCGTCGATCGGCGCCTCGATGGCGTCGGTGCCGATCGTCGAGTCCACCTCGGGGAAGGTGAAGAAGTCGAGGTCGTCCTGCTCGGCGCCCTTGCCGAACTGCTGGGCGAGGAAGGAGCCGAGGACGTACATGCCGGACTTCTTCTGCTGGAGCGACTGCGCCGCCTCCTGCCACGTGCGGCCGAGGCCGTCGGGCTGGTGCAGCGGCAACAGACCGGCCCAGGTGTCGAAGACCTTCTTGACCTTGGGGTTGGTCCAGTCCTCCTTGCCGGCCATGAGGCTGACGTGGAAGTCGTAGCCGTTGACGCGGAGGTTGAGCTGGTCGAAGGTGCCCATCGCGGGCCAGCCGTCCTTGTCGCCGAAGGCGATCGGGGCGAGGCCGTCCTTCTGCATCTGGGCGCCGAGGGTCTTGAGGTCGTCGAGGGTCTTGGGCACCTCGTAGCCCTTCGCCTGCCAGAGGCTCTTGCGGTAGAAGACGGCCCACGGGTAGTTGGTCATCGGCACGAAGTACTGCTTGCCGTCGGCGCCCGTCGAGGCCTTCTTCAGGGCGTCGCCCATGCCGGTGATGCCGGACCAGACGTCGGAGATGTCGCCGACGAGGCCCTTCTCGGCAAAGAACTGCATGCGGTAGCCGGCGAACCACGTGAAGACGTCGTCGGGCGAGCCCTGCAGGTAGTTGTTGATGTTCTCCTGGAAGGAGTTGTGGTCGACGGTGTTGATCTTGACCGTCGTGCCGGCGTTGGCCTTGGCGAAGGCGTCCATGTAGGACTGGACGGCCGCCTTCGGCACGGCGTCGGACTGGTTGGACCCGACGGTGACGGTGCCCGTCACGGCGCCGGTGGGCACGCCGCTGCCGCCCGAGCTGCTGCCGCACGCCGCGAGGCCGCCGGCTCCGAGCAGGGCGCCGACGCCGACGGCGCCGCGCAGCAGGGTCCGACGGTCGATGCCGCGAACGGAGGGGGGAACCATGCGAGCGAGGTACTCGGCCTCGGTGCTCGGGCGGGTCATTGCGGTCTCCTTTGACGCTGTGCCTGGTGTGGTGCGGTCGAGTCAAGAACGAACATGTCCGCTCAGAACCGGCCAACAACAAACACGAGAATCCCGACCTCTGACACTTCTGTCAAGAGGACCAGACATAAAGATTCGGCCGAGAACCTTGGACAACCAGCGCTCTCCACTCCTTGTGGCCGTGTGGGATCCAGCGCGGCCAGCCACCCATCGGTCGGGACGGGCGGGCGAGGATCGGCTGGCGGACCGGACAGGACAATCGAACAGCGCCCAAGCCGGCGTGTTCGAAAATGTTGACATTGCCCACGTCACCGGCCACGCTGGGCGCCATGCGCTCATGGCCGACGAAGACCCTCGCCCTCGGTGGTGACTACAACCCGGAGCAGTGGCCCCGTGCCGTCTGGGACGAGGACGTGGAGCTGATGCAGCGGGCCGGCGTCTCGTTCGTCAGCCTCGGGATCTTCTCGTGGAGCTGGCTCGAGCCGGCCAAGGGCGAGTACGAGTTCGAGTGGCTCGACACCGTCATGGACACGCTCCACGCCGGGGGCATCGCCGTCGACCTCGCCACCGCCACCGCCACCCCGCCGCCGTGGCTCTCGACCGCCCACCCCGAGATCCTCCCCGTCGACGTCGACGGCCACACGCTGTGGCCGGGCAGCCGACAGGCCTGGTGCCCCACCTCGCCCGTCTACCGCGAGTACGCGCTCGCCCTGACGCGGCAGCTGGCGACGCGCTACCACGAGCACCCGGCCCTCGCCATGTGGCACGTGTCCAACGAGTACGCCTGCCACAACCTGCCCTGCTACTGCGACGAGTGCGCGCGCCACTTCCGCACGTGGCTGCAGCGTCGGTACTCGACGCTCGAGGGCCTCAACGACGCGTGGGGCACCGCCTTCTGGAGCCAGCGCTACACCGCATGGGAGCAGGTGCTGCCGCCGCGGCGTTCGACGACCTTCAACAACCCGACGCACGTGCTCGACTACAAGCGCTTCTCCTCCGACGCGCTGCTCGACTTCATGCGCGCCGAGCGGGCCGTCCTCGACGAGTGCTCCCCCGGCGTCCTCGTCACGACGAACTTCATGACGCTGGCCCACTTCCGCCACCTCGACTACGCGCAGTGGACCGACACCGTCGACGTCGTCAGCACCGACCACTACATCGTCGACGCCCTCGCCCACCCGCGCGCCGAGCTCGCCTACAGCGGCGACCTGACGCGCGGCCTCGCCGGCGGCGCCCCGTGGATGCTCATGGAGCACTCGACGAGCGCCGTCAACTGGCAGCCGGTCAACCACGCCAAGGCCCCCGGGCAGACGATCCGCGACGCGCTCGCCCACGTGGCGCGCGGCGCCGACACCATCGGCTGGTTCCAGTGGCGCCAGTCGCGTGCCGGCGCCGAGAAGTTCCACAGCGCGGTCGTGCCACACGCCGGGCCCGACAGCGCCCGGTTCCGCGAGGTCGAGGAGCTCGGCCGCATCGCGGGCCGGCTCGGCGAGCTCGTCGGCAGCCGCGTCGAGGCGCGGGTCGCGATCCTGCACGACTACCAGGCGATCTGGGCGTCCGAGGGCCCGTGCCTGCCCTCCTCCGACCTCGACGCGCTCGAGGCGGCCTACGCCGTGCACCGCGTCCTGCACGGCCGGGGAGTCACCGCCGACGTCGTCCACCCGGACACCGACCTCGACGGCTACGACGTCGTCGTCGTGCCCCAGCTCTACACCGTGACCGACGCCGCGGCCGCCGCCGTCACGGCCGCCGCCGAGCGCGGCGCGCAGGTCGTCGTCACGTACTTCTCCGGCATCAGCGACGAGCACGACCACGTCCGCCTCGGCGGCTACCCCGGCGCCTTCCGCGACCTGCTCGGCGTCCGCGTCGAGGAGTTCTTCCCCCTCGACGGCGACGAGAGAGTCACGCTGTCGCAGGGCGACGGCACGTGGTGGAGCGAGGACGTCACCGCCCTGCCGGGCACCGAGGTGCTCGCCTCGTACGCGTCCGGGCCGCTCGCCGGCCGACCCGCCGTGACGCGTCGGGGCGCGGGCAGCGGGGCCGCCTGGTACCTCAGCACGCTCCCCGACGACGCGACGCTCGGTGCCCTCCTCGACGACGTGCTCGCCGCCGCGGGTGTCGGCCCCGCCGTCGCCGGGCTCCCGGTCGGCGTCGAGGCCACCCGTCGCGTCGGCGAGGACGGCTCGTGGCTGTTCCTGCTCAACCACACCGACGCCGCGCATGATCTCGTCGCCACCGGGTACGACCTCGTCGCCGACCGACGCGTCGAGGGTGTCGTCACGCTTTCGGCCGGAGCGGTCGCCGTCGTACGAGAGGATTGAGCGTGCTCGCCAGCCAACGCCGAACCGTCATCCTCGACCTCGTCGAGGGCGAAGGGGCCGTCCGGGTCTCCGACCTCGTCGAGCGCCTCGGCGTCTCCGACATGACCATCCGCCGCGACATCGAGCGGCTCGCCGGTGACGGCCTGCTCGAGCGCGTGCACGGCGGCGCCCTCGCCGTCGGAGGCACGAGGTCGAGCGAGGAGCCGGGCTTCTCGGCCAAGTCGCACCTGCAGCTGGCGCAGAAGCAGGCCCTCGGGCAGCACGCCGCCCGCCTCGTCGCACCCGGCATGGCGATCGGCATCTCGGCGGGCACGACGACCTACGAGCTGGCCCGCGCCGTCAAGGACGTGCCGCAGCTGACGGTCGTGACCAACTCGGTGCCGGTGGCGCAGCTGCTCCACGAGTCCGGGGCACCCGGGCAGACCGTCGTGCTCACCGGCGGCATCCGCACGCCGTCCGACGCCCTCGTCGGGCCGGTCGCCGTGTCCGCTCTGCGGTCGCTGCACTACGACGTGCTGTTCCTCGGTGCGCACGGCGTCGACGACCGCGCCGGGCTGACCACGCCGAACCTCGTCGAGTCCGAGACCAACCGCGCCCTCATCGGCTCGGCCCGCACCGTGTGCGTCCTCGCCGACGCCTCGAAGTGGGGCACCGTGGGGCTCAGCACCTTCGCCGACCTGCAGGACGTCGACGTCTTCGTCACCGACGCCGGCCTCGGCGAGCGCGCCCGCACCGCCCTCGGAGACGCCGTGGGCTCCCTCGAGATCGTGGAAGCCACCTCATGAGCCACCGCTTCACCTCCCGCACCCTGGCCGACGGCCGGGAGATCATCTACGTCGACGAGCCGGGTACGCCGGAGCGCACGGCGCCCGACCCGCGTCCGGTCGAGCCGCGCGTCCGGTCCGGCGAGGTGCGCTACGACGCCCTCGTCGACGACTGGGTGGCCGTGGCCGCGCACCGCCAGAACCGCACCTTCATGCCCCCGAAGGACGAGTGCCCCCTCTGCCCCGCCGGGCGCGGCACGGCTCCCTCGGAGATCCCCGAGACCGAGTACCAGGTCGTCGTCTTCGAGAACCGCTTCCCCTCGTACGCCGTCGAGGCCGAGGGGCATGAGTCCTCAGCTGCCGCAGGGCTGTTCGCCACGCGCCCGGCCGAGGGGCGCTGCGAGGTCGTGTGCTTCACGAGCGACCACGAGAGCTCGTTCAAGGACCTCTCCGTCGACCGCGTCCGGATGGTCGTCGACTCGTGGGCCCAGCGCACGGAGGCCCTCGGTGCGCGGCCCGAGGTGCAGCAGGTCTTCGCCTTCGAGAACCGCGGCCGCGAGATCGGCGTCACCCTGCCGCACCCGCACGGGCAGATCTACGCCTACCCGTACGTGCCGGCCCGCACCCGTCAGCTGCTCGACGCCGCCGAGCGCCACCTCGAGCGCACCGGGCGGCTTCTCGGCGCCGACGTGCTCGCGGCCGAGCGCACCGACGGCTCCCGCGTCGTCATCGAGGGACGGCACTGGACTGCCTACGTGCCGTTCGCGGCCCGGTGGCCGGTGGAGGTGCACCTCGCGCCGCACCGCGACGTACCCGACCTCGTCGCCCTCGACGACGACGAGCGCGACGACCTCGCCGCCGTCTACCACGACCTGCTCGGCCGGCTCGACCGCTACTACGTCGCCGAGGACGGCTCGCCCGTCTCGCTGCCGTACATCGCCGCGTGGCAGCAGGCCCCGGCCAAGGTCGGCCGCGACGCCTCACGCCTGCACCTGCAGCTCATGTCGGTGCTGCGCGGCCCGGGCCGCCTGAAGTACCTCGCCGGGTCCGAGTCGGGCGTCGGCGGCTGGGTCAACGACGTCGCTCCCGAGCAGGCTGCGTCCCGGCTGCGAGAGGTGGCTCCGTGAGCACGCGCGAACCGGCGCAGGTCATCGAGAGCGTCCGGGCCCACTTCGTCGAGCGGTACGGCCGCGAGCCCGCGGGCGTCTGGTCGGCCCCGGGGCGCGTCAACCTCATCGGCGAGCACACCGACTACAACGGCGGCCTCTGCCTGCCGATCGCCCTGCCGCACCGCACGTACGCGGCGGCCGCCGTGCGCGACGACGGCGTCCTGCGCGTCTGCTCGCTGCAGAGCGAGGCCCCGGCGGAGGTCGCGCTCGACGACGTCTCCCCGGAGCGTCCCGGCGGCTGGGCGTCGTACGTCGCGGGCGTGCTGTGGGCGCTGCGCCGGGAGGGGCACGACGTGCCGGGCCTCGACGTCGTCATCGACTCGGTCGTGCCGGTCGGCGCCGGGCTGTCGAGCTCGGCGGCCCTCGAGTGCTCGGTCGGCGCGGCCGTCAGTGACCTCGCCGGTCTCGGCCTCCTCGACGACGCCGACGCGCGGGCGCGCCTCGCCCAGGCCTGCATCCGGGCCGAGAACGAGATCGCCGGGGCCCCGACCGGCGGCATGGACCAGTCGGCCGCGCTGCTGTGCGATGACGCCACCGCCCTGCTGCTCGACTGCCGGTCGTGGCAGACCGAGCCGGTCCCCTTCGACCTGGCCTCGGCCGGCTACGCGCTGCTCGTCACCGACACCCGCGCCCACCACGAGCTCGTCGACGGCCAGTACGCCGCGCGCCGGGACGCGTGCGAGGAGGCGGCCCGGATCCTCGGCGTCGGCACCCTGCGCGAGGTGCCGGCGTCGGGGCTCGAGGCGGCGCTGGACCGGTTGCCCACCGACGAGATGCGGCGGCGGGTGCGGCACGTCGTCACCGAGATCGACCGCGTCGAGCGGGCCGTCGCCGCCCTGCGTGCCGGCGACCTCGACGAGGTGGGCCGGCTCTTCGACGCCTCGCACGCCTCGATGCGCGACGACTACGAGATCTCGTGCGACGAGCTCGACGTCGCCACCGACACCGCCCGACGCCTCGGGGCCCTCGGCGCGCGGATGACCGGCGGCGGCTTCGGCGGCTCGTGCATCGCCATCGTGCGCGCCGACGCCGTCGACGAGGTGTCGCAGGCCATCGACGCGGCGTTCGCCGAGCGCGGCTTCACCGCGCCGTCGTCCTTCGCCGTCACCGCGGGGAGTTCGGCACACCGCGACGCCTGAGCGCCTAGGGTGCGTCCATGACCCTCGCGTCGCCACCGCTGCCCCCGGTCGTGCGGCGCGGGTACGGGCTCGGTTCGGTGGCCACCGGCGCCTTCGGCACGGTGCCCGGCCTCCTCCTGCTGCCCTACCTCACCGACCACCTCGGGGTACCGGCAGCCGCGGCCGGCGTCATCGTCTTCGCCCCCAAGGCGTGGGACGTCGTGCTCAACCCCGTCGCCGGACGCGTCAGCGACCGCTCGCGCCACCCTGACGGACGCCGGCGGCCCTTCCTCATCCGCGCGGGCCTGCTGCTCGCGGCCGCGTTCGCGCTGCTCTTCCTCGGTCCGTCGGCGCCCGTGTGGCTCGGCGCCGCGTGGGTGGCCGTCGCCTACCTGGCCTGCGCGACGGCGTACGCGTTCTTCCAGGTGCCCTACGTCGCGATGCCGGCCGAGCTGACCGACGACTACGACGAGCGCACCCGCCTCATGACGTGGCGGGTCGCCGTGCTCGCCCTCGCCATCCTCGTCAGCGGTGGCGCATCCCCGGCGATCCGCGATGCGCTCGGGCCGGAGTGGGGGTACCGCGCCGTCGGGCTCTTCGTCGCGCTGCTCATCGCGGGCGGCGCGTACGGTGCCTGGCGCACGACGCGGTCCGCCCACCTCCACGAGGCCGAGGCCCCGACAGCGCCGCTCGGTGAGCAGCTGCGGATCGTACGCGCCGACAAGCCCTTTCGCTCGCTGCTGCTGACGTTCGTGCTCCAGGCGCTGGCCACCGGAGCGATGCTCGCCGGAGTCGACTACGTGGCCCGGTGGATCCTCGGCACGCCCATCGCGGCGACACTGCTCTTCGTCTGCTTCGTCGGACCGGCTCTCGTGGTGATGCCCTTGTGGCAGCGGTTCGGCACCGCGTACGGCAAGCGTCGTGGGTGGGTCATCGCCTCCCTGCTGCTCGCCGCCGGCGCCCTGCTGCTCCTCGGCGCCCGGGCGCTGCCCGACGGCGCCGTCTACGGGGCGGTGGCGCTCGTCGGTGTCGGGTACGCGGGGGCGCAGATGTTCCCCCTGGCGATGCTGCCCGACATCGCGACCCGCACCGGGGAGACCCGCACCCGGGCCGGCCTCTACACCGGCGTCTGGACGGCCGGGGAGACCCTCGGCCTCGCCCTGGGGCCGGGGCTGTATGCGGCGGTCCTGGCCGTCGGCGGGTACCAGTCGTCGGCCGGTTCGACCGTGGCCCAGTCCGACTCGGCCCTCACCGCGATCGTCATCGGCTTCTCCGTGCTGCCGGCGGCGCTCGTGCTGCTCTCACTCCTCGCCCTTCGAACCTTCCCGCCCCATGAAGGGAGCACGCCGTGATGGACCGCGACGAGATCCGGGCGGCACTGGTCGCGATGCGCGGCCGCGACCTGCCGACCCACGGTGGCCGAACGCTGGCCTACGTCTACGACTCCGGCCTCGCCGAGGCCGACGCCATCGGGCGCGAGGCCCTGGCCGACTTCGCCTCGACGAACGGCCTGGACCCCACGGCGTTCCCGTCGCTGCTCGCCATGGAGAACGACCTCGTGGGCATCGCCGGTGGGCTCGTCGACGCCCCAGCGGGATTCGCCGGCGTCGTCACCTCCGGCGGTACCGAGTCGATCATGCTGGCCGTCCTGGCGGCGCGCGACGCCCGATCCGACGTCACCCACCCGCGGATGGTGCTCCCCGTCACGGCGCACGCCGCGTTCCACAAGGCCGCCCACTGGCTCCGCGTCGAGCCGGTGCTCGTCGACGTCGACCCCGTGACGAAGCGGGCCGTGCCCGAGGCGATGGCGGCGGCGATCGACGCGAGCACCGTCCTCGTCGTCGCCTCGGCACCCTCGTACGCGCACGGCGTCATCGACCCCGTCGCCCCGATCGCCGCAGCGGCTGCCGCGGCCGGCGCACGCTGCCACGTCGACGCGTGCATCGGCGGTTGGGTGCTGCCGCACCTGCGGGCCACCGAGCCCGACCAGCCGGCGTGGACCTTCGAGGTTGCGGGCGTCACGAGCATCTCCCTCGACCTGCACAAGTACGCCTACACGCCCAAGGGGGTGTCGGTGCTGCTCCACGCGTCTGCCGACCTGCGCCGCACGCACCTGTTCGCGTCGGCCCGGTGGCCCGGCTACACGATGCTCAACACGACGGCGCAGTCGACGAAGTCGGGCGGACCCGTCGCCGCAGCCTGGGCGGTCGTCCACCACATCGGCGCCGAGCGCTACGGGGAGCTGGCCCGCACGGCCCGACGCGCCACCCTCGATCTCGCCGCCGCAGCGTCCGACGTGCCCGGGCTCGCCCTCGCCGCGCCGCCCGACTCGACGCTCCTCGCCGTCACCGCCGACGAGACCTGCGACGTCTTCACGATCAGCGACGAGATGCTCGCGCGCGGCTGGTTCGTCCAGCCACAGATGCGGTTCGGGCCGCTGCCGCCGACGCTGCACTTCACCCTGAGCGCGGCGACGGCCGCGTCGTCCGACCTCGTCGCCCGCGACCTCGCCGACGCCACGGTCGCGGCCCGCGCGTCGGGCCCGGTCGTCGTGTCGGCCGAGCTGGTGACCATGGCCTCCACCGTCGACCCCGCCGCCCTCGACGAGGCGACGTTCTCCGCCCTGCTCGCGGCTGCGGGCCTCGGCGGCGAGGGCGGCACCATCGAGCTGCCCGAGCGGATGGCCCCGGTCAACGCGCTGCTCGACGTCGTCCCGCCGGCGCTGCGCGAGGCGCTGCTGCTCGGCGTCGTCGACCGCCTCGCCCGCCCCACAGGTACCGCCTCGACCGTCTAGGGTCGCGGGCATGACTCGTACACAGGGGAACACGGGACGAGCCCTCGGCGTCGTCGGTGCCATCGGACTGCTCGCCGGCTGCACGGCCGGGCCGCCGGCATCCACTCCCGGGGTCGCCACGTCGTCGTCGGCCTCATCGGCGAGGGAGCCGGCGTGCGGTACGGCACCGAAGGCTCTCGTCGAACGGGTGGCCACGTCGGTCGCTGCCCATCCGGGCACGATCACCGGCACGTCCTACGTCTTCGCCGCAACGACCGACACCGGTGACTGGTACGTGCTCGGCATCGACCGGACCTACGTCCACGACGACGGCAGCCCCGGCCTCGGGCCCGAGGGCGACCACTCGCGCTCGCTCGCGCTGACCAACGCGGCTCGAAAGACCGACGGTTCGGTGGCGATGATCGCGCTCAGTGTGGCCGTGTCGGACAAGTTGCCGGTGTCGTGGGACCGCGTCTCGTGGACGGGCGAGACCCTCGCGGCCGGCAAGCGCGCCGCCGCACGCGCCATGGAGTGCCTCGACACAAAGGGCTGAGGCCCGGCACACGGCGACGGGCGGCCACCCCGTGGGGTGACCGCCCGCCCACGACCGTGTGCTGCGTGGAGCGTCAGGCCGGGATGATGAGGCCGGCCGTCGCCTTGGCGCGCTCGAGGCGGGCCGAGACGTCCTCCCAGTTGACGACGTTCCACCAGGCCTTGACGTAGTCGGCCTTGACGTTCTCGTACTGCAGGTAGAAGGCGTGCTCCCACATGTCGAGCTGCAGCAGCGGGATCTGGCCGACCGGGATGTTGCCCTGCTGGTCGAACAGCTGCATGATGTGCGGCCGCTGCGCGATGGTGTCCCAGGCCCAGATGGACCAGCCGGAGCCCTGGATGGCGTTGGCGTTGGCGTTGAAGTGCGCCTGGAACTTCTCGAAACCGCCGAAGTACTCGTCGATGGCGGCCTTGACCTCGCCCTCGGGCTGGCCGCCACCGTCGGGGCTCATGTTCTTCCAGAACACCGAGTGGTTGGTGTGGCCACCGAGGTGGAACGCGAGGTTCTTCTCGACGCCGTTGACCGCTGCGTAGTCACCGGACTCGCGCAGCTCCTCGAGCTTGGCGACCGCGGCGTTCGCGCCGTCGACGTAGGCCTTGTGGTGCTTGCTGTGGTGCAGCTCCATGATGCGAGCGCTGATGTGCGGCTCGAGAGCTGCGTAGTCGTAGTCGAGCTCGGGAAGCGTGTAAGCCACTTGTCGTTCCTTTCTGGAGACCTTCCGGCTCCGTTCACTCTATGCCGCGCGTTCGAGGCGCCGACAGGGGTGTCCGGGCGGCTGGGCGGCGTCGGGGATGACGTACCCACTACCCCGATCCTGCGAGTTCAACTGGCCTTGAGGTCAAACCGGGCTGCGCCCGCCTCGAGAGGTCAGTCGAGGGCGAGCAGGTCGCGGACGTCGTCGGGGGTGATGGCCCCGGACATCGACCCGCCCTCGTCGACGACGCGGTCGAAGAGGTCGCGCTTGCGCTCCTGCAGCGCCACGACCTTCTCCTCGATCGTGCCGGCCGAGACGAGGCGGTAGACGGTGACGGGCTTGTCCTGGCCGATGCGGTGCGCGCGGTCGATGGCCTGGGCCTCGGCGGCGGGGTTCCACCACGGGTCGAGGACGAAGACGTAGTCGGCCTCGGTGAGCGTGAGCCCGAAGCCGCCGGCCTTGAGGCTGATGAGGAACGCGACGGCGTCGCCCTCGCGGAAGCCGCGCACGACGTCCTGCCGGTCGGTGGTCGAGCCGTCGAGGTAGGCGGTCGACAGCCCGGCCTTGGTGAGCGCGGCCTCGACGAGGCGCAGGAACCCGGTGAACTGGCTGAAGACGAGAGCGCGGTGGCCCTCGGCGGCGAGCTCGCGCAGCTGGTCGACGAGGAACTCCACCTTGGCCGCGGTGGCGCGCCCCGCCTGGGCGGGGTCGACGAGCGAGGGGTCGAGGGCGAGCTGGCGCAGGCGCGTCAGGGAGGCGAGGATCGCGACGCGGTTGGCGTCGGCGTCGCCGAGCAGGCCCAGGATCCGCTGGCGTTCGCGCTGCAGGTGCTGGTCGTACACGTGCCGGTGCACCGGGTGCGGCTCGAGCGGCACGACCTGGATCTGCTTGGGCGGCAGGTCGAGGGCGACCTGCTCCTTGGTGCGACGCAGCACGAGCGGGCGGATGCGGCGGCGCAGGAGGTCGAGCAGGTCGGGCCGCTCCCCCGACTCGATGGGCCGCCGGTAGTGCTGGGTGAAGACGTCGGGGCGCGGATAGAGGCCGGGCGCGGTGAGCGACAGCAGCGACCAGAGGTCCATGAGGGAGTTCTCGAGCGGCGTGCCCGTGACCGCGAGCGTGAACGGCACGCCGAGCCGGCGGACCGCGAGGTGGGTCTTGGCCTGGCGGTTCTTGACGAACTGCGCCTCGTCGAGCACCACTCCGCCCCAAGCGATCCCGTGGAACGCATCGGCGTCGAGGCGCAGCACGGCGTACGACGTGACGACCACCTGCGCGTCGGCGACGGCTTCCGCGAGGGCGGTCCCGCGCTTGCGCTCGGTGGCGGTGACGGCGACGGCCCGCAGATGCGGCGCGAAGTGGTGCAGCTCCTGCAGCCAGGTGCCGACGACGCTCGTGGGCGCGACGACGAGCACCGGGCCCCGGGCGTCGGGACGCTCCGGGGTGACGCCGCCGAGCTCGCCGAGGTCGTGGGCGCGCGCGAGCGCCGCGATGACCTGGAGCGTCTTGCCGAGGCCCATGTCATCGGCGAGGATTCCGCCGATGCGGGCGTCCCACAGCCGGGTCAGCCAGTGGTAGCCGTCGAGCTGGTACGGACGCAGGGTGGCACGGAGATCGGGCGGGACCTCGGCCGCAGGGGCGTCGGAGAGGGGCGAGAGCGCCGCGACGTTGGCCGCCCAGCGGGCGCTCTGCTGCTCGACGACTCCGAGGGCGGCGAGCTCCTCCCAGAGGTCGGCGTGGTGGGCGCTGAGGCGCAGCGCGCCGGTGTCGGGGTCGGCGAGGTCGCGGGCCTCGTCGATGAGTGTGCGCAGTCGGAGGAGCTCGGGCCGGTCGAGGCGGAACCACGAGCCGGAGTCGAGGAGCATGATGTCGTCGCCGGCGGCGAGCGCGGCGAAGAGCGGCTCGAACGGCACCTCCTCGCCGTCGACCTCGACGATGACCCGCAGGTCGAACCAGTCACCGGGCTCGGCACGCTCGCGCGCCGTCGTGCCGGGCACGGCGTCGCGGGCGGGATCGGTGGCCCCGATGTGCACGACGGGTGGCGCGGTGACCTCCTCGTACGGCGGGAGGTCGCCGTCGACCTCGACCGTGACGTGCTCGTCGGCCTCGAGCGTGGGCAGCTGCTCGGAGACGAACCGGGCCGCGTCGACGCCGCGCAGGTGCAGCCGGGAACGCAGCCACGGCAGCTTCTCGGCGAGGCCCCCGACGGCGCCCGGGACGGCGTGCAGCGACGTGGCCGCGAGCGTCGCGGCGGTCTCGGCGTCGCGGTCGCGGGTGCGGCGGATGCCGAGAGCGCCGAGGGCACCGTGGACGCCGTGGGCGGGACGTTCGGTGAGGGGCCGCAGGACGCCGTCGTAGGCGTGGCCGAGGTCGACGCGCAGCTCGCCGGGCACGTCGTGGACGACGCGGACGTGGACCGTGACCCGCTCGGGGCCACGTGGCCCGTCGTCGGACGCGTCGGCGACCGGCAGCGGCACCTCGGAGCGCACCCGCACGCGCTGCCGCAGTCCCGGCACGGTGGAGCCGAGGAAGCGGGCCCTCTCGTCGGCCGGGACGCGCAGCCCGGCCACGGCCTGCTCGAGGGCGGCGGGGGTGAGCCCGAGGTCCTGCTCGAGCGGCACGAACGTCAGGGCGCCGTCGTCGGCCGAGACGGCGACACCGTGGACCGGGTCGCCGAGGAAGAGGATCTCGGCGTCCTCGCCCGCCCCGCCGTCGGCGTCGGGCAGACCCACGACCTGCACGTCGACGACGAGGTCGCCGGAGTCTCCGGGCGCGCGGCGCACGTGGAGCTCGAGCGTCGCGGGGTCGTCGAGGACCGTGACCGGCCCGGTGACGCCCTCGCCCGGGAGGAGGGCCACGCCGGCGTCGCGGGCGCGGGAGAGCAGCGGCCACACGTCGGGGCTCGCGTCGAGCGCGATGGGCGGCGCGGCCGTGAGGTGCGTCGTGCCGCCGGACCCGTGGCGCGCGGCGTCGTAGAGGCGGGTCAGGGCCCGTTCGTGCTCGGGCAGCAGGCGGATGCCGGCGCGCCACTGAGGCAGGGCGTCGTGCCAGGTCAGGGTGCGGTGCCACGTGCCGGCGCGGGTCCAGCGGGTGGGCCGGACGCCGTAGCCCGGCTCGGGCAGGCCGCCGCGGCCGCGCGGGTCGCGGTAGACGACGTCGACGAGCAGGCCGGCCGGCATGAGGTCGCCGCGCGGCTCCGGCGGCGCGTCGACGCTCGGGGCGGCGTCGGTGCGGGGGCGGACGTGGCCGAGGACGTCGGACCAGTGCACGAGCCGCGGCCCGGGGTCGGGGCGGGGGGACGCGGCCGGCTCGCCGACGCGTGCGCTGGCCTCGGGCTCGACGACGGCCTCGGGCAGCACGCCGTTGGCGACGTCGCGGGCGGTCATGAGCAGCGCGACGACGTGCTTGCAGTCGGTGGCGACGGGGCAGCTGCACCGGCCGTTCCACAGGTGCGCGCGGCCCTTCGGGTGCGGGCGCGCCTCGATGATCGTCTGGTAGGTCTCGGCGCCGCTGCCCGCGATGGTGCCGAGGATCATGAGCCCGTCGGGACGGGTGGCGATGGACCGGACCCGGCGCTCGGCGGCGTAGGCCTCGCCCCGGCCGAAGGTGCGCGAGCCGACCTGCTGGGCGATGTCGGGGTCGGTGACCTGCCCGACCCACGTCGCCCGCCCCACGCTCCACGCCATCCCTCGACTCTAGGTCGGGCCGCCGACACCGGCGGTCGCCGTCCACCGGTCCGGCAGGATGGGCGGATGGCCGACCCACGATCCCTGACGCTCGCCGACTTCCCCGTGCACCGGCCGGTGACGACGCGCTGGTCGGACAACGACATGTACGGCCACCTCAACAACGCCGTCTACTACGAGCTGTTCGACTCGGCGATCAACGGCTGGCAGGCCGAGCACGTGACGATCGACCCGACGCGCGACCCCACCCAGGGCGTCGTCGCCGAGTCCGGGTGCGCGTTCTACGCCGAGGTGGCCTTCCCGACGCCGCTCGTCGTCGGGCTTCGGGTCACGCGCCTGGGCACGAGCAGCGTCACCTACCAGCTGGGGCTCTTCGTCGACCCGGAGCGCGCGGGCGGCAGCATCCCGGACGCCGACGGCGCCATCTGTGCGCTCGGCCACTGGGTCCACGTCGAGATCGACGCCACGACGCGCCGCCCGACGCCGATCCCGGACCACCTGCGCGCCCTCATGGAGGCCGCGGTGCCGGAGGCCGGCGCATGACCGACGCGCTCGAGGAGACCTGGGAGGCCTGGACGGCGCGCATGGCGACGGACCTCGCTGCCCTGACCGAGGACGACTGGATGACGTTCACCGTCCACGTGCCGTCCCGAGCCTCGACCGAGCACACCGAGACGCACGGCACGCGCGCCCCGCGCGGATGGCGCCGGGCCGGGGCACGCTCGAGTGGGCGACCCCGGGTGCCGGACGTCTTCGTGCAGGTGCGCAGGGTGGGCAGCGTGGTCGCGCTCGAGTGCATCGGTGACACGGAGTTCGAGGGCCTGACCGACCTGACCCGCGACCAGCAGTCGGCCCTGGCCGAGCTCGGCTGGGAGCGCGAGGGGCCGGAGCCGGAGTTCAGCCGCACCTTCACCGACGCCGCCGCTGCGGCCCGCCTGGTCCGGGCGAGCCTCACCGAGGTCCTCGGCGCGGCGACCCCGGCGGACGTCGACCTCCGCCGTGCGCCCCGGCCCCAGGCGTAGCGCGCCGACGAGAGCCACCCCCAAAGCCACCCCCGAAGAGTGAGTCCCCGGGGCGTCGCGGGCCTCTAGCGTGCGTGGATCGCATCGTCTGATCTCGAGTCTGGAGGCGCCATGGCCGAGCGGCCGAACATCCTCGTCATCTGGGGCGACGACATCGGCATCAGCAACCTCAGCTGCTACTCCGAGGGACTGATGGGCTACCGGACGCCCAACATCGACCGCATCGCCGCCGAAGGCGTCCGCTTCACCGACTACTACGGCGAGCAGAGCTGCACCGCCGGGAGGGCCGCGTTCATCACCGGCCAGAACCCCTACCGCACCGGCCTGACGAAGGTCGGCATGCCGGGAGCCGACATCGGCCTGCGCGCCGAGGACCCGACGATCGCGACCGCGCTCAAGGCCATCGGCTACGCGACGGGGCAGTTCGGCAAGAACCACTTCGGCGACCGCGACGAGTTCCTGCCGACGGCCCACGGCTTCGACGAGTTCTTCGGCAACCTCTACCACCTCAACGCCGAGGAGGAGCCCGAGCAGGACGACTACCCGTCGGCGGAGGAGTTCCCGGATTTCCGGAAGAACTTCGGCCCGCGGGGCGTCATCCACGCGTGGGCCAACGGGGACGGCACCTCACGCATCGAGGACACCGGTCCGCTGACGAAGGAGCGGATGAAGACCATCGACGACGAGGTGGTGCCCGAGGCGCTGCGCTTCATGACCGACGCGAAGAACGCCGACACGCCCTTCTTCCTCTGGCTCAACACGACCCACATGCACTTCCGCACCCACCTCAGGGACGGCAGCCGCGGCAAGGCCGGGCGATGGCAGTCGGAGTACCACGACACGATGGTCGACCACGACGAGCTCGTGGGTCGGGTGCTCGACTTCCTCGACGAGCAGGGCCTGGCCGAGTCGACGATCGTCATGTACTCGACCGACAACGGCCCGCACATGAACACGTGGCCGGACGGCGGCATGACACCGTTCCGCAACGAGAAGAACTCGAACTGGGAGGGCGCCTACCGGGTGCCGGCGATGGTGCGATGGCCCGGCCACATCGACGGCGGCCGGGTCCTCAACGGCATCGTGAGCCACGCCGACTGGTTTGTCACGCTGCTCGCCGCCGCCGGTGACCCCGACGTGGCCGACCGGCTCAGGGCCGGCACCGACCTGGCCGGGACGACCTACCGGGTCCACCTCGACGGCCAGAACCAGCTCGACTACGTCACGGGCGCGTCCGACGTGAGCGCGCGCCAGCACTTCTTCTACGTCTCCGACGACGGCGACCTCACGGCCCTGCGCTACGACAACTGGAAGGTCGTCTTCCTCGAGCAGCGGGCCACCGGCACCCTCAACGTCTGGGCCGAGCCGTTCACCGTGCTGCGCGTGCCCAAGATCTTCAACCTCCGCACCGACCCTTACGAGCGGGCCGACATCACGTCGAACACGTACTACGACTGGTTGCTCGACCACGCCTGGGTGCTCGTGCCGGCCCAGGCGTACGTCGCCCGGATGCTGCAGACGCTCGTCGACTTCCCGCCCCGACAGGAGCCGGCCAGCTTCTCGCTCGACAAGGTCCTCGAGAAGCTGCGCGGCGGGGTCGCCAGCAGATGAGCAAGGCGGCGCGGCGGGAGAGCGCCCGCCCGCGGCGCCGGGACCCGGGCGCCGGCCTCGTCGACCTGCCCGGTGGCCTGTTCACCATGGGCTCGGACGACCACTACCCGGAGGAGGCGCCGACGCACCGGGTGCACGTGGACGCCTTCTCGATCGAGCCGATGGCCGTCACCAATGCGCAGTTCGGGGCCTTCGTCGCCGCGACCGGCCATGTCACGGTGGCCGAGCGCCCCCTCGACCCGGCCGACTACCCGGGCGCGCCGGCCGAGAACCTCCAGCCGGGCTCCCTCGTCTTCACGCCCACGGACGGGCCGGTGGACCTGCGCCACCTCAGCCAGTGGTGGACGTGGACGCCCGGAGCGAGCTGGCGCCGCCCCGAAGGGCCCGGCAGCTCGGTCACGCGCCGGGCCGACCACCCGGTGGTGCACGTGGCCCACGAGGACGCCGCGGCGTACGCGGCGTGGGCCGGGCTGTCCCTGCCGACCGAGGCCGAGTGGGAGTACGCGGCGCGCGGGGGCCTCGACGGACGGCCGTTCACGTGGGGTGACGAGCCCCGACCGGGCGGCCGCATCATGGCCAACACGTGGGACGGGCTCGACTTCCCCTGGCGCAGCACCGGCGAGAGCGGCTACCTGCGGACGGCGCCGGTGGGCAGCTTCCCCGCCAACGGGTTCGGCCTGTTCGACATGGCCGGGAACGTCTGGGAGTGGACGGACGACTGGTGGACGGCTCGCCACCCCGACGACGCCGGCTCCCCCTGCTGCGCCCCGGCCAACCCCCGCGGCGGCGACCTCGAGGCCAGCTACGACCCGGCGCAGCCGCAGTTCCGGGTCGGGCGCAAGGTCGTCAAGGGGGGCTCGCACCTGTGCGCCGACACCTACTGCCTGCGCTACCGCCCGGCGGCGCGCCGGCCGCAGATGATCGACACCGGCATGAGCCACGTCGGGTTCCGGTGCGTCAGGCGCCCGACGTGAGTGCGGCACTCCTGCCGTCATGGCGGCCCGGAGCCACGCGCGACGCCCTCACGGCCTTCCTCGACGCGTCGTCCGAGCTGCCTCCCGAGCGCCGTCTGGCCTGTTTCGACAACGACGGCACCCTCTGGGCCGAGCGTCCGACCTACGCGCAGCTCGACTTCTTCGTCGACGCGCTCGGGCGTCGCGCCGCAGCCGACCCGCTGCTCGCCGACCGGGCCGAGTACGCCGCGCTCCTGGACGGTGACACGACCGCCCTCGGCGAGCTCGGGCTCGCCCGGGTGGCCATGGCGCTCGTCGAGCTCTTCGACGGCCAGGCGCCGGAGGCGTTCGCGGCCGAGGTCAGGGACTTCATGTCGCGCGCCCGTCACACGGCGCTGGACCGTCCTCTCCGCTCGACCCTGTACGTGCCGATGCTCGAGCTGGTCGACGCCCTGCGGGAGCGCGGGTTCACCATCGGGCTCGTCACCGGGGGTGGCACGGAGTTCGTCCGCTCGGTGAGCCTCGACCTGTACGGAGTGCCGCCCGAGCTCGTCGTCGGCACGCAGATCACGTACACGTACGCCCGCGACGCGCACGGCCGACCGGCCCTGCGCCGGTCGGCCCAGCTCGACGGCAGGCCCAACGAGGGCGAGGTCAAGGTCTCCAACATCCAGGCCCAGCTCGGCCGCGCCCCGGTGCTCGCGGCCGGCAACTCCGGCGGGGACCGCGAGATGCTCGAATGGGCCGCGAGCGGGGACGGCCCGAGCCTGGCACTGCTCGTCGACCACGACGACCCCGACCGCGAGTTCGCCTACGTCAGCGCCGCCGCGACGGTGGACGAGGCCGAGCCGATCACCGACGTGGCCCGTCGGCTGGGCTGGACCGTCGCGAGCATGCAGCGCGACTGGGCGACGGTCTTCCCCTCCTGAGCCGGAGGGTCAACGGCCGGGGGTCACGCGCCTGGCCGCGCGCTTCATGACGGCGGTGTAGGCCGGACGCGCGAAACGCTTGGCGCGCCAGGCGATCCGGCCGTCGACGTCGGTGAGCACGACGTCCCGTCGCGCGTCGATGCCGCGCACGACGGTGGCGGCCACCTCGTCGGCCGAGCGCCGTGAGCGGCTGACCATGGCGCGTCCCGCATCCTCCATCTCGGCGTCGGCGCCCTGGAACGACGCGTCGAGGCCGCTGCGGAAGAACGACGGGCACACGACGGTGACGGCGATGCCGTGGGGCGCCAGCTCGTGCGAGAGCGTCTCGCTCACCGCGACGACCCCGGCCTTGACGGCGTTGTAGGCGGCCATCCCCGGCGCATGGACGAGGCCCGCGAGCGAGGCCGTGTTGACGATGTGCCCGCTGCCCTGCTCCTTGAAGAGGGGCGTGAAGGTGCGACAGCCGCGGACGACGCCGAGCAGGTTGATGTCGACGATCCAGCGCCACTCGTCCATCGTCGCGACGTCGATGCGGCCGCCGGCCGCGACGCCCGCGTTGTTGACGAGCACGTCGAGACCGCCCCATGTGTGGCGCACGTGGGCGAGCGCGGCGTCCCAGTCGGCGTCCTCGCGCACGTCCAGACGCCGATAGCCGACGGACGCCGGTAGGGCGCCGGGGCGCTCGGACGGCAGGTCGGTGGCGAGGACGCGGTCGCCGCGGGCGTCGAGGGCGCGCACGAGCGCGAGCCCGAGGCCCGACGCGCCACCGGTCACGAGGACGCGTCGGGGCGAGCGGGGGGTGCGTCGTCGCAGAGGCACGGCCGGGCTCATGACCCGCGGACCGTGATCGTGACCTTGCCGGTGGCGCGCCGCTCGTCGATCTCGGTGAGGGCGGCGGCGACGTCGTCGAGGGCGTGGCGGCTGCCGATCGGCGGGTCGAGCAGGCCGCGCTCGAGGAGGGGCTGCAGAGCGTCCCACTGGGTGCGGACGAACTCGGGCCGCTTCTGCCAGAAAGCGCCCCAGCCGACGCCGACCACGCTGACGTTGTTGAGCAGCAGCCGGTTGACCTTGACCTCGGGGATCGATCCGGCGGTGAAGCCGATGACGAGCACCCGGCCCTCCGGTGCGAGGGCGCGGATGCTGTCGGTGAAGCGGTCGCCGCCGACCGGGTCGACGACGACGTCGACGCCACGGCCCTGGGTCAGCTCGCGCGTGGCGTCGAGGAAGCCGTCGGCCAGCACGGTGTGGTGCGCGCCCGCGGCCTGCGCCACGGCCGCCTTCTCCTGCGTGGACACGACGGCGATGACGCGGGCGTCCATGGCCCGCGCGAGCTGGATCGCGGCCGTGCCGATGCCGCCGGCGGCGCCGTGGACGAGGACGACCTCCCCGCGCTCGAGCCGCCCGCGCTGCGTCAGGGCGAAGTGGACCGTGAGGTAGTTCATCGGCAGCGCGGCGCCGGCGAGGAAGGACACCGACTCGGGCAGCGGGAAGACGAGCGCCTCTGGTACGAGGACCTGCTCGGCGAACGCACCGAGCACCGGGAAGGCTGCGACGCGGTCACCGACCGCGAACGCGCTGTCCTCGGGAACCGCGCTGACGACGCCCGCGCACTCGGCGCCCGGCGTGAAGGGCGGGTCGGGGCGCATCTGGTAGAGCCCGCGGGTCAGGAGCACGTCCGGGAAGGCCACGCCAGCCTCGTGGACGTCGACGAGGACGTGCCCCGGCGCGACGGTCGGGGCCTCGACCTCCTCGACGCGGAGGGACGTCGGTCCGTCGAGGGTGGCGACTCGGGCGGCGCGCATCATCGGGCTCCTGCGTGGTCGGGGTGACGGACGGTGAAGGGAGCGCGGAGCAGGTCGGCGTCGCGCGACGTCGGGCCCACCAGGAGCTCGAACTCGCCCGGCTCGACGACGCGGCGACCCGCTGCGTCGACGATGGTGCACGCCGCGACCGACACCTGCACGTCGGCGACGACCGACTGCCCGGGAGGCACCGTGGTGCGACGGAACGCCTTGAGCTCCTTGGCTGCCCACGTGACGCTCGTGACGACATCGGCGACGTACGCCTGCACGACCTCGTGCGCCGGACGTGTGCCGGTGTTCGTCAGCGTGACGTGGGCCGTGACCGTGCCCTCGACGTCGAGGTCGGTGGCGTCGAGGGTGAGGTCCGACCACTCGACGGTCGTGTACGAGAGGCCGTCGCCGAAGACGAACTGCGGGTCCTGGGTGAGGTCGGCGTAGCGGTGGCCGTGCTGGCCGCGCACCTGGTTGTAGTAGGTCGGCTGCTGGCCGACGTGGCGGGGCACGGAGACGGGGAGCCGGCCCGAGGGGTCGATGCGGCCGAGGACGAGCTCGGCGACCGCAAGGCCGCCGCGCATCCCCGGATTGAACGCCTCGACGATCGCCGACGCGCGAAGAGCACTGGGCGGCAGGACGTTCGGCTTGGAGTGGAGCAGCACGAGGACGAGCGGGACGTCGGTGCCCTCGAGGGCATCGACGAGCGCGTCGAGCAGCGCCACCTGACCACCCTGGAGGTCGAGCGTGGCCGTCGAGCAGCCCTCGCCGGTGAGCGCCACGGTGTCGCCGAGGACGACGACGGCGAGGTCAGCCGCGCGGGCCGCGGCGACGGCTTCGGCCAGCTGGTCGGTGTCGACGGGCGCGGGCGCCGACACGGGTGGGCGCGGCTGTCCGTCGGGGAAGGTCGGGCCGTCGGGATCGGGCACGAGCACCTCGATGTCGGCACCGCGGGTGTGCGGCACGGTCCATGTGGGCGGCGCGACGGCCCGGAAGCCGTCGAGGACGGTCTCGACCGTCTCGCGCGGGTGGCCGTCGGGCATCCAGTCCACCTGCCCCGACGCGCCGGCCCAGTCGCCGAGGTTCGCCTGCGGGTCGTCGGCGTTGGGGCCGATGACGGCGACGGTGCGGGGCGAGGCGGCGGCGTGGTCGGGTTCGAAGGGCAGCGAGCCGTCGTTGGTGAGCAGGACGAGCGAGCGGCGGGCGACGTCGAGGTTGAGGGCCGCGTGCGCGTCGGAGCCGATGACCGTGGCCTGCCGGGCGGCGTCGGGGGCGCGCGGGTCCTCGAAGAGGCCGAGCTCGACCTTGAGGCGCAGGACGCGGCGGACGGCGTCGTCGATGGCCGCCTCGTCGAGCAGCCCTCGGGCGACGGCCTCCTGGGCGCCCTCGAAGAACTGCGCGGTCGTCATGACGAGGTCGTTGCCGGCCCGGACCGCGACGGTCGCGGCCTCGACGTCGTCGGCGCAGACCTTCTGCTCCCAGACCATCCGGCCGACGTTGTCCCAGTCGGTGACGAGGGTGCCGGTGAAGCCCCACTCGCCCTTGAGGACGTCGTCGAGCAGCCATCCGTTGGCGGTGACGGGCACGCCGTCGATGGCCTGGTAGCCGAGCATGACGGTGCGGCAGCCCTCGCGGACGGCGCGCTCGAACGGCGGCAGGAACCACGAGGTGAGCTTGCGGCGCGACAGGTCGGCCTCGCTCGCGTCGCGGCCGCCCTGGGTCTCGGAGTAGCCGGCGAAGTGCTTGGCGCAGGCCAGCACCGCTGTAGGGTCGGTGAGCCCGTCACCCTGGTAGCCGCGGACCATGGCCGCGCCGAGCTCGCCGATGAGGTGCGGGTCCTCGCCGAACGTCTCGCCGACCCGGCCCCAGCGCAGGTCGCGGGTGATGCAGAGGACGGGCGAGAAGGTCCAGTGGATGCCGGTGGCCGCGACCTCGACGGCGGTGGCGCGGGCGGCCTGCTCGAGCAGGTCGGGGTCCCACGAGCAGGCCATGGCCAGCTGCGTCGGGAAGATCGTGGCGCCGGGCCAGAACGAGTGGCCGTGGATGGCGTCGTCGGCCGTGAGGAGCGGGATCTGCAGCCGGGTGCGGCCGACGAGCTCGATGGCCTCGAGCATCCGCTCGGGCGACGCGTGCAGGATCGAGCCGGCGAGCCGCGTCAGGACGACGTCCTCGAGCTCGCCCCGGGCGTCGAGCTGGAGCATCTGCCCGACCTTCTCCGGCAGCGTCATGCGCCCGAGGAGGTCTGCGACGCGTTGCTCCACGCCGAGGCTGGGGTCGAGGTAGGGGTGGGTGGTGTCGACGGCGGCCACGCACCGACGCTAGCCCACCTAGTCTGGAGGGGTGAGCCAGCCATCGCTCCGCCCGATCCTGCACCCCCTGACCCGGTTGCCCGACGGCACGGTCAAGCAGGTCAACCCCCTCACCGGCACCAAGGTGTGGACGCTGCCGGGGCGCGCGGCCCGGCCGATCGGCGTCCCGAACCGGGTCCCGCTACCGATCGACCCGGACGACCACGACCAGCACTGCGCCTTCTGCGCCGGACGCAAGCTCGAGACGACGCCGGAGATCGCCCGGCTCGTGCGCACCGACGCGGGGTGGACCCAGCGGCGCGGGCTGCTCGCCGAGCAGCTCGACGACAGCGTCGCGGAGTTCCGGCTCATCCCCAACCTCTTCGAGATCCTCAGCTACGACTACTGGCACCTGACCCATGGGTTCGAGCCGACCCCGGAGTCGCAGGCGCACCGCGAGGCCTACCTGGCCACGCCGGCCGGCCGTGCTCACGTCACCGGGCTGGCGCGGATTCGCATGCGCGCCAGAGGCGCTCACGGCGCCGATGCCGAACCGCTGGCCGAGGACGACCTCGACCGGGAGGCCGTGGGCCTCTTCGCGGGTAACCACCAGGTGGTCATCGCCCGGCGCCACTACGTCGACGGCGCGACCGACGACACGCAGCTGGCCTCGTCCGGCACCCTGACCCCCGACGAGCACGAACAGTACGTCCGGCTCAGTATCGAGGCCATGCGCGACCTCTACCGTGGCAACCCGCATGCCCGGTACGTGTCCGTGTTCCAGAACTGGCTCGCGGCGTCGGGCGCCTCGTTCGACCACCTGCACAAGCAGGTCGTCGCGATCGACGAGCTCAGCGCGCAGAAGGAGGTCGAGGTGCGGCGCGTCCGCCGCGAGCCCGACCTCTTCCTGCGCTGGGGCGCGCAGTACGCCGAGGAGCAGGGGCTGGTCGTGGCCCGCACCGAGCACGCCGTCGCCTTCGCCGGCGTGGGGCACCGCTACCCGGCGCTCGTCGTGCACGTGCTCGACGGGGAACCGTGCCCGTGGGAGCTGTCCGACGAGCAGGTCCGCGAGTTCTCCGACCTCGTCCACGCCTGCCAGGCCGCGACCGGCGTCCACGTGCCCTCGAACGAGGAGTGGCACCACCGCCCGCCGTCGGTCGACGTGCCGATCCCCCTGCGCGCGGTCATCAAGTGGCGCATCTCGACGCTCGCCGGCTTCGAGGGCGGCACGAAGATCTACGTCAACACCATCGACCCGTGGACGCTGCGTGAGCGGACCGTGACGCGGCTGCGCGAGCTCGCCGACGCCGGTGCGGTCTCCGGACGCATCGAGGTGGGTGGGTGAGCCCCACGGTCGTGGCCATCCACGTCGCCAAGGCCCGACGCCTGCCGACCCGGTCGGTCGAGAGCGTCGAGGCCGAGGCGGGGGCCGGGCTCGTCGGCGACCGGTACCACGGCAGCCGGCACCGGCACGTCACGGTGCAGGCGATCGAGGCTCTCCAGGCAGCCGCCACGG
Organism: Intrasporangium zincisolvens; assembly: GCF_034724055.1. Taxonomy (NCBI): domain Bacteria; kingdom Bacillati; phylum Actinomycetota; class Actinomycetes; order Micrococcales; family Intrasporangiaceae; genus Intrasporangium; species Intrasporangium zincisolvens. The sequence continues at coordinate 746,907 of NZ_JAWIIL010000001.1, read as the reverse complement.
ACCTCGGACGCCCCGTCGACCCGGGGCTGACGCGGCGCAACGTCACGATCAGCGGCGCCGAGGTGCCCCGACGTCCCGGCGAGCGCATTCGCATCGGCGACGTCGACCTCGAGGTGGTCCGGGTGGCCGCACCGTGCCGGCTTCTCGACGACGAGCTCGGTCCGGGCGCCGCGCGTGCCCTCCACGACCGCGCGGGCACGGTGTTCCGACTCCTCGGCTCGGGCACGATCCGCGTCGGCGACCCCGTCGACCTCGACCCGGAATGGCGCGCATCCGGCTCCGAGCAGCCGTGACGGGCCGGGGAACCGGACCCTCGCCGGAGGCACCCACCGTCTCCTCTGCGTTGCTCCACCACGTGAGCCACTGGTCATGGGGCACCGTCGGTCACTGCGTGGTCCACGTGGCGGAGCAATGCAGAGCGCGTGCGGGGTCTGGTCAGGGGCGTGGCGCGGCGCGCCCGGCCTGGGTGGCGCCCCGGACCACGAGGGTGTCCGGTTCGGAGTCGCGGAGGCGATGCCCGTGCCGACCACGACGACCGCGACGTCGGTGCCCACGTGCATGCGGGCATGCCTCTCACGCGCTCAGCGGGAGAACTCCATCGCCTCGGTGACGTCACCGCGCAACAGGTCGCGCCGGTCGAGCAGGTAGTTCTGGCGCATCAGCCACGGCGCACGGTCGCCCTGCCGCGGGAGCAGATCCGCGGCCCGGGTCACGTAGCCGGACGACAGCGGCAGCAGCGCACTCTCGGACATCCCCGAGGGCGGCCGGGGCACCGCGACCCGCCAGCCGTGGCGGTCCATGTGGTCGACGAGCCGGCACACGTAGCGCGACGCGAGGTCGGCCCGCAGCGTCCACGACGCATTGACGTAGCCGACGCAGACGGCGAGGTTCGGCACGTCACCGAACATCAGCCCCCGGTACACGACGAGGTCGCGGGTCGACCGCGTCTCGCCGTCGACGTCGAACTCGATGCCTCCGGCCACCTTGAGCGTCAGCCCGGTGGCGGTGACGACGACGTCAGCCTCGAGCTCGCGCCCCGAGGCCAGCCGCAGCCCGTGCCCGGTGAACGTCTCGATGGTGTCGGTGACGACCTCGGCACGCCCGGCGCGCACCGTGTCGAAGAGGTCGCCGTCGGGCACGAAGCAGATCCGCTGGTCCCACGGGTCGTAGGCCGGGGTGAAGTGCTCGGCGACGGTGCCCGCCGACCCCAGGGCCCGCTCGGCCCCGCGCAGCAGCAGCCGACGCGTCAGTGCCGGCCGTCGGCGGCTCAGCTGGTAGAACGCCCCGGCCGTCAGGACGTTCTTGTAGCGCACCGCCGTACCCGAGACGCCATCCGGCAGGGCCCCCCGGAGAGCGTCGCCCACGCGGTCGCGGCGGGCGAGCGGCACGACCCACGACGGGCTGCGCTGCAGCATCGTCACGTGGGCGCCGCGGTCGGCGAGCGCCGGCACGAGCGTGACGGCCGTGGCGCCCGAGCCGATGACGACGACCGAGCGGCCGGTGACGTCGAGGTCGTCCGGCCAGGACTGCGGGTGCACGACCCGACCGGCATAGGCGTCACGACCCGCAATCTCCGGCGTGTGGCCCTGCTCGTAGTCGTAGTAGCCGCTGCACAGGTGCAGGAACCGGCAGGTGAGCGTCGACCGACGCCCCGCGTGCTCGACCGTGACCGTCCACCGCGCGTCACGGCTCGACCACGACGCGGCGACGACCTTGTGCCCCAGCCGGATCCGCTCGTCGATGCCGTACTTCGCGGCGGGTGCGACGGATGTAGTCGAGGATGCTCGCACCGTCGGCGATCGCGTCGCCCTCGGGCCACGGCTCGAACGGGAAGCCGAGGGTGTACATGTCGGAGTCCGAGCGCACGCCGGGATAGCGGAAGAGGTCCCACGTGCCGCCGATGGCGTCACGGGCCTCGAGCACCGCGTACGAGCGGCCGGGCAGCATCGTCTGGACGCGGTACGCAGCACCGATCCCGGACAGGCCGGCGCCGACGACGAGGACGTCGAGGTGCTCTGGCGTCGAGGGTGTCGAGGAGGTCACCCCGTCATTGTGACGTGTGCCGCGCGGATCACTACCCGGCGGTAACCGCGGCTACCCTCGAGCGGGTGAGCCCGTACCCGCACCTGCTCGAACCCCTCGACCTCGGCTTCACGACGCTGCGCAACCGCGTCGTCATGGGCTCCATGCACACGGGCCTCGAGGACCGGGCCCGCGACCTCGACCGGCTCGCCACGTACTTCGCCGAGCGGGCCCGCGGCGGCGCGGGTCTCATCGTCACCGGCGGTTTCGCGCCGAACCTCGAGGGCAGCCTCTACCCGGGCGGATCGGCGCTGATCACGTCGCGACAGGCGCGCAGACACCGCCGCATCACCGACGCCGTGCACCGCGAGGGCGGGAAGATCGCACTGCAGATCCTGCACGCCGGACGCTACGCCTACCACCCGGCGTCGGTCGCCCCGAGCCGGCTCAAGGCCCCCATCACCCCGTTCACGCCGCGCGCCCTGTCGACCCGCGGCGTCGAGCGCACCGTGCGCGCCTACGCCCGCTGCGCGCGCCTGGCGCGCGAGGCCGGCTACGACGGCGTCGAGATCATGGCCTCCGAGGGCTACCTCCTCAACCAGTTCCTCGCGCCGCGGACCAACCAGCGCACCGACCGCTACGGCGGCTCCCCCGAGAACCGACGCCGCCTGCCCGTCGAGGTCGTGCGGGCCGTGCGCGAGGCGGCCGGCGAGGACTTCGTCGTCGTGTACCGCCTCTCGATGCTCGACCTCGTGCCCGACGGCCAGTCGTGGGACGAGGTCGTCGCCCTGGCGCGCGAGGTCGAGGCAGCGGGCGCGACGATCATCAACACCGGCATCGGCTGGCACGAGGCCCGCGTGCCGACGATCGTCACGTCGGTGCCGCGCGGCGCCTTCACCCGGGTGACGGCGAAGCTGCGGCCCGAGGTCTCGATCCCCGTCGTGGCCTCCAACCGCATCACGATGCCCGACCTCGCCGAGCAGACCCTCGCCGACGGCAGCGCCGACCTCGTCTCGATGGCGCGCCCCTTCCTCGCCGACCCCGAGTGGGTCCGCAAGGCCGAGCAGGACCGCGCCGACGAGATCAACACGTGCATCGCGTGCAACCAGGCCTGCCTCGACCACACCTTCGCCAAGAAGACCGCGACGTGCCTCGTCAACCCGCGCGCGGCCCACGAGACCGTCCTCGTCCTCGCCCCGACGCGTCGCGCCAAGTCGGTCGCGGTCGTCGGCGCCGGCCCGGCGGGGCTCGCCGCGGCCACGTCGCTCGCCGAGCGCGGCCACCGCGTCGAGCTGTTCGAGGCCGGCGACGACGTCGGCGGCCAGTTCGCCATCGCGATGCGCATCCCCGGCAAGGAGGAGTTCGCCGAGACGATCCGCTACTACCGGCGACGCCTCGAGCTGACCGGCGTCAAGGTGCACCTCGGCCGCCGGGCCGAGGCGGCCGACCTCACCGAGTTCGACGAGGTCGTCGTCGCCACCGGCGTCGAGCCCCGGATCCCCGACGTGCCCGGCATCGACCACCCGAAGGTCGTCACCTACGCGGCCGCGGTGCGTGGCGAGGCCCCGGTCGGCCGACGCGTCGCGGTCATGGGTGCCGGTGGCATCGGCGTCGACGTGGCGGAGTTCCTCACCCACACGGCCTCGCCCCTCACCGTCGAGCAGTGGATGGCCGAGTGGGGTGTCGGGTCGCCCGACGCGTCACGCGGCGGCCTCGTCGACCCGCGGCCCGAGGCGTCGCCCCGGGAGGTGCACCTGCTCCAGCGCAAGGACACCCCGATCGGCAAGGGGCTCGGCAAGACGACGGGCTGGGTGCACCGGGCCGCGTTGAAGGCCAAGGGAGTCCAGCATCACGTCGGCGTCAACTACGAGCGCGTCGACGACGCTGGGCTGCACATCACGCACGGCCCGGACCGCACCGATCCGCAGGTGCTCGACGTCGACACCGTCGTGCTGTGCACCGGTCAGGAGTCCGTCGACGGGCTCGCGGCCACGCTCGAGGGCCTCGGCGTGCCGGTCCACGTCATCGGTGGTGCCGGGCTGGCCGCCGAGCTCGACGCCAAGCGGGCCATCCGGCAGGGCACCGAGCTCGCCGCCCGCCTCTGAATCGCATGGTTCGAGGTGCCTGCGCGGCCGATCGACCGCGCAGGCACCTCGAACGGTGGGTCAGCGGTGCAGGCTCACCTTCATGACCTGGCCGGCACCCGGCGGGCAGAACGTGCTGCACGTCGTGACGTACGCGGAGTCACCGCGGATCGCGACGCCGTAGGGCAGCGAGAGGCCGCCGGCGACGACGCGGTGCGAGCTCGACCACGGCTTGACGCGAACGAGATCGCCGGGACCACCCGACAGCAGGCCGGTCGCCGACAGCTCGACGGCGTAGAGCCGGCCGCGTTCGTCGAACGCCAGCGACGTGACGTTGGTCAGCCCGGTGGCGTAGGCCTTGGGCTGGTGACCCGGCACGACGCGCCAGATCGTCGACGCCCCCGCCTCGAAGGGGAATCCGACGAGCTGCGAGACGTACCAGGCACCGTCCGGACCCTTGACGACATCGGTCGGCACGGCGTCGGCCGGGAACCCGACGGGGAGCCCCTGGGCGGCCTTCGTCGTCGGCACGGGCCCCAGCACCGCGACCGTGGACCCGCCGTGACGCGTCGAGACGATGTCGTTGCCACCCGCGTCGGCCACGACGAAGCCGTCGCCCTTGCGTGCGAGGCCCACGGCGTTGCTGTCGACGTCGGTGCCGTCCGGGTTCGCCCGCTTCTCGTACTTCGCGACGTCGAAGACCCGCTTCACGCCGGCGCCCGGGTGGCGCAGGTCGCCGGTGACGACGGTGCCGAGCAGCTTTGCAGCAGTGCCGAACCCAGCACGGTAGGCGGGGCTGCCGCCGAGCCCGATCGACAGGGCGAAGCGGTGGTTGCCCGTGAACGTGATGTCGCTGGGCCCGATGACGTCGCTGCCGCCCAGCGACGGCAGGCCCTGGACGACGCGGGTGATGCCGTGCCTGCCGACCTTCGCCACCGAGCCGGTGAGGCCGAAGCAGACATCCCCCATCTCGGGCCCGCCGGGCTGGCACGGCCCCTTGCCGCCGAGGCCGGCCTCGACGACGTAGAGCTGGCCACCCGGGCTGAAGGCGAGCTGTCTCGGGTTGTTGAGTCCCGACGCGACGACCCGTGGACCGTCGTCGTGGGCTCCTGCCGGGGCCCCACCCCAGAGGCCTGCCACGACGGCGACGACCGTGGCGGCGACGGCGATGCCGCGGCGTTTCCTGGCACTTCCCATGGCGCTTCTCATGCGTGTTCCTCCTGAGTACTCGACCCTCGGTCGTCGGCGACGCCGGAGTTCCCTTCCTCCCCCTAACTCCCCCTCTCGGCAGGCTACGACCGGGTCCGGAGGCGCACCGCCGAACCGGTCAGCCGGCGGCTTTGGTCCACGAACGCGTCGATCGCGCGCTATCCGCCCATGCGTCTCCCCCACCCCGGGAGGCGGTTTCGGGACGCATCGGGCATCGGTCAGGAATCGAGAAGCGCCGACAGCACCCGGCGCCCGAGACTGGACACACACCACCACGACAGAGGGGACACCCAAGCGATGAGCACCACGACGAAGCGGACCAGCCCGGCCTTCACCGACGACGAGAAGGCGGCGATGAAGGAGCGCGCGAACGAGGTCAAGGCGTCCCGGCGGAAGGGTGCCGACCCGGCCGAGGCGAAGGCCCAGCTGCTCGCGAAGATCGCCGAGATGGTCGATGAGGACCGCGTGATGGCCGAGGGTGTCCTGGCCCTCGTCGAGAAGGCCGCGCCCGACCTCGTGCCCGGCACCTGGTACGGCATGCCGTCGTGGTCGAAGGGCGGCAAGGTCGTCTGCTTCTTCCAGCCGGCCGCGAAGTTCAAGGCGCGCTACTCGACGCTCGGGTTCAACGACCCGGCCGCCCTCGACGACGGCGACGCCTGGCCTGTCGCCTTCGCCCTGTTGAAGCTGACACCCGCCGTCGAGAAGCAGCTCTCCGCCGTCCTGAGCAAGGCCGCCGGCTGACGCCACCCGCGCTGCATCACCGAGTGAGGACGGCGGCGACGACGCGTGCGGCGTCGGCGGCGCCGTCCTCCGCGTCGACGAGTCGTCCCAGTCGCCGGGCGGCCTCGACCGACGAGGGAGCCAGCGCCTCCTCGAGCGCCGCGGTCAGCGCCGTGGCGTGGAAGTTCTTGCGCGGCAGCGGTGCCGGGCCACATCCCAGGGCCTGGACGCGTCGGCCCCAGTACGGCTGGTCGGCGATGTGGGGCACGACGACCTGCGGCACGCCGGCCCGGAACGCGGCAGCGGTCGTGCCTCCCCCGCCGTGGTGGACAACCGCGGCGCACCGCGGGAAGAGCCACTCGTGCGGCGCGCCCTCGATGCCGAGAACCGTCGCCGGCAGGTCGCCGGGCTCCACGCCGTCGCGGCCCAGCTGCGCCCACCCCGCGCTGACGATCCCCCGGCGACCGACCCGTCGCAGCGCGTTGAGGAACGAGCGCAGCACGGACGCCGGGTCGTGGGTCGGCATCGAGCCGAAGCCCAGGTGCACGGGCGGGTCGCCGGCGTCGAGGAACGACGCGAGGGCGTCCGGTGGCTGCCAGGCGGGTGCGTCGGGGCGGAACCACCATCCGGTCTGGGTCAGCGTCTCGGGCCAGTCGGGCGCGGGCGGCACGACGTGCGGGCTGGCGGCGAGCAGCGTCGGCGTGCGTCTCGCGTCAAGCACGTATCCGCGGAAACCTTTGCGGGGCAGGTTCATCCGGCGGCGCATCCGGTCGCCCGGCTGGCGGAAGATCGACCATGCCGCATGGGCGGCGAGCCAGCCCCAGCCGAGGTTGAGCGCCGACGGCGAGCCCGGCCGCAGGGCGAACGACGACGACGGCCCGTACCGCGACGGCCAGACCGGCTGGAAGGTCGCGAACACGTGCGGGCGCCCGTCGCGGGCGCACAGGCTCGCGACGGCGTCGAAGGTGAGGGCGCTCGACACCACGGCGTCGGCCATCCCGACCACCCGCGCCACGTCGGCACCGAGCTCGTCGGCCGTGTACGCGACGACCCGGCGCATCAGCGCGGCCTCGCGCACCTGGTTGGTCGACGAGCCGCGCAGCCAGCGGCGGCCGAGGTCGGACTCGACGCCCGGGCGCACCTCGAACGACAGCGGTTCGAACGCGACCCCGTGACCCTCGACGAACGACCGGAAGTCCGCGGGAGCGACGACGAACGGCTCGAGGCCGAGCGCGGACAGGTGCGGGGCGAGCGCGACGAACGGCTGCACGTCGCCGCGCGAGCCCATCCCGAGCAGCGCGACCCTCATCGACGCCTCAGCCGAGCTGCTCGCGCACCCGCGGCACGACCTCCTCGGCGTACAGCCGGATGCACTCCGCGCGCTGCTCGTGAGGCAGGGTGCCCATCGAGTACTTGAGCTGGAAGCGCGAGGCCCCGAGCACCTGCAGCGTGTCGACGATCTTGGCGGCCACGGTCTCGGGCGACCCGCAGTACACCGCGCCGTCATGCCCGAGCTGGCCCAGGGCCTGCTCCTTGGTCATCGGCGCCCAGCGGCGTTCACGACCGAGCTTGTTCATGTACGGCAGGAAGTGCGGGAGGAACTCCTCGACGGCCTGCTCGTCGGTGGCCGCGACGTAGCCCGGCGAGTGCACACCGATCGGCAGCTCGGGCTTGCCCATCTCCGACAGCGCCCGGCGGTAGAGGTCGGCGAGCGGCGCGAACTGCCGCGACGCCCCGCCGATGATGGCGATGACGACCGGGAACCCGTAGTGCGCGGCCCGCACGACCGACTGCGGGGTGCCGCCGACGCCGACCCACACGGGCAGCCGCCCCGACTCGGTGGCCGGCATGACCCGGTCGACCTGGACCGGCGGCCGGATCGAGCCCTCCCACCGCACCGGCTGCTCGGCGACGACGGCGGCGAGCAGGTCGAGCTTCTCCTCGAAGAGGGTCTCGTAGTCGGACAGGTCGAGGCCGAACAGCGGGAACGACTCGATGAACGAGCCTCTGCCGACGGTGATCTCGGCCCGGCCGTTGGACACGGCGTCGACCGTCGAGAAGCGCTGGAAGACACGGATCGGGTCGTCGGAGGACAGCACCGTCACCGACGTGCCGAGCCGGATCCGCTCGGTGCGCGTCGCGAGGGCCGCGAGCAGGGTGTCGGGCGCGCTGACGGCGTAGTCGGGCCGGTGGTGCTCGCCGACGCCGAAGAAGTCGAGGCCGAGCCGGTCGGCGAGCTCGCCCTCGGCGAGGACCTCGCGCAGCACGACCGCTGGGTGCAACGGTTGTCCGTCGGGGCCGTTCGCGATGTCGCCGAACGTGTCGAGGCCGAGTTCGAGAGCCATGGGCCCATCGTAGGGACGCCTCAGCCGGCGAGGCCCCACGCGCGTCCGGCGTCGGGGTCCCACCGGCGCACCGACGCGACGGCCCCGTCGACCGGGCGCGTGCGGCCGAGAGCGGCGAGCGCCTCCCCGACCTGACGTGACCCGAGGCCGCGCGCGAGAGTCACGTGCGGCGTCCAGCGCCCGGCGCGCACCTGCTCGGGCACGTCGGGGCAGGCCACCATGGTCTCGGCCACGGCGCCGTGGAGGGCGAGCAGGCCGGCGTCGGGCACGACGAGCCGCGCGAGGACGAACCGCCGCGACCCGAGCACGAGCAGGCCGCCCAGCCGCACCGGCAGCGGCAGGAGCCCGGCGACACGTTCGGCGAGACGCCGTTCGACGAAGTCGGGCACCGCGCTCGCGACCGACAGCGTCAGGTGCGGCGCGTTCGTCGGCCCCGTGTGACCCGCCTGGCTCGGCAGCCCCGCCGCGGCGAGCAACTCCCACTCGCGCCGCACCTCCGCCGTGGTGGAGTCGTCGAGGAGCGCTTCGACCGAGTGGAGGGGCATGGGCTCAGGCGGCCCGTTCCGGCTCGGGGGCGGTCCCGGCGGTCCCGGCGGTCCCGGCGGCCCCGGCGGCCCCGATGCCGAGGTGCCCGCCGACGAAGGCACGGATGCGGTCGGTGTGCTCGTCCCACGACCCGGTGTCGGTGCGGACGACCAGCGTGGGCAGCGGGAGGCGCGGGAGCAGGTCGAGCTCGACCTCGCGGCGGTGCCGCATGAACTCGACGTAGCCCTCGAAGCCCTCGAGGCCGCGCGCGAGGCCCCAGCCCTGCCGCGTGTGGTACTCGACGACGGCCTCCAGCCACGAGGCCGGACGCTCGGCCGCGGCCCGGCGCAGCACCGGCTCGGGGTCGCCGGCGTCGAGGTAGACGAGCACGGGCGCGTGGGCCGACACGGCGGCGACGAGGCCGCGGACGTGCGCCTCGAGGACCGACGCCGGCTCGTCGAAGCGTGCGACGAACGCGCACCCCGGGTTCTGGAGCAGGACGCACTCCCACACCTGGACCGCCGCGCGGGGCGGGCGGGCGCCGTAGCGCTGCCAGCTGTCGGTGAGGACGCGGCTGTGCAGCTCGGGCGTCACGTCGCCGTCGTAGCCGTCGTGCCGGCGGAGACGCTCGACGAGGTCGGCGGGCAGCTCGGGGTGCTGGCCGAGCCGGACGAGCCAGGCGTCGCCGGCCCGCTCGGCGGTGCGGATGAAGCCGTCGGCGGCGGACGGCATCTCGGCGAGCAGCCGCACGACGTCCTCGTTGGTCAGCACCGAGACCTGCTCGAGGTCGACCGGGTGGTCGGTGCGCCCCTCGGGCCACTGCTCGACGGCGGCGCCCTGACCGGCCAGCCAGGTGCCGACCTCGTGCGCCGTCGTGCTCTTGCCCGAGCCGGGCAGCCCCTCGACCATGACCAGACCCGACATGTGCCTCACCTTCGACTCGACGCGTGCAGCGGCCGTGCTGCCCCGGCGCGGCGACCCACTCTAGGGCACCGGGTCACGCCCGCGGCGCCTCGAGACGGGTGAGGATCGCTGCGAGAGAGGCCCGCTCACGCTCGCTGAGGATGCCGAAGAAGTCGGCGGACTCGACGCGGCGGGCCTCGTCGACCTCGGCGAGGACGGACTCGCCCCTGTCGGTGAGCGAGACGGTGAGCGCGCGCCGGTCCGCGGGGTCGGGCGCCCGGGTCACGAGGCCGCGCTGCTCGAGGCGGTCGACGACGTCGGTGACCGAGCGGGGCGCGATGCGCAGGTGGTCGGCGACGACGCCGAGACGCGTCGGTCCGTGGTGGCCGATGACGCGCAGCGCCCGGGCGTCGTGGGGCGTCAGGTCGGGCCCGAGGCCCGCGGCCCACCGGCGGCGCAGGGCGCGGGCGGCGCCGACCAGGAGCTCGTCGAGCGAGGGATCGGCGTCGGGGCGCCCGGCGTCGTGCATGGGCACAGCATACGGTCGATCTTGTCGTGCTGCCTCATTGTGAGGTAACCTCATTATATTCTTCGACCTGAACGGAGCGTGATCGCTTGGATCGCCCCCAGAACACCCGCCGTGGGCCGCAGCGCGCCACCGCCGAGGACCGTGCCCAGCTGGACGAGTCGCCCGTGTCGGTGCGACGCGTCGCCGCCCTCTTCCGCCCCCACCGCGCCACCGTCGCCGTCGTCACGGCGCTCATCGTCGTCGTGTCCGTCGTCTCGATGGCCCAGCCGTTCCTGCTGCGCACCGTCATCGACGACGCCCTCCCCCACCGCGACGTCCGCCTCCTGCTGCTCGCCGTCGCCGGCATGCTCGGCGTCACCGTCGTGAGCCAGCTGCTCGGCGTCGTCCAGACCTGGCTGACGACGAGCGTCGGCCAGCGCGTCATGCACGGCCTGCGCACCGACGTCTTCCGCCACCTGCAGCGCCAGTCGCTCGCCTTCTTCACCCGCACCCGCGGCGGCGAGGTGCAGTCGCGCCTCACCCACGACGTCAGCGGCATGCAGGCGGTCATCACCAACAGCGCCACCGGCGTCGCGAGCAACGTCACGACCGCCGTCGCCACCGCCCTCGCCATGGTCGCCCTGAGCCCGCGGCTCTCGCTGCTGTCGCTGCTCGTCGTGCCGCCCGCCGTGTGGATGACCCGACGCGTCGCCCTCCTGCGCCGCGACGTCACCGCCCGCCAGCAACGCCGCCTCGCCGACCTGCACAGCCAGGTCGAGGAGAGCCTCAGCATCGGCGGCGCCACCCTCGTCAAGACGCTCGGCGCCGGGGCGGCCACGGCCGCGCGCTTCACCGACACCTCGGCCGACCTCATCGACCTCGAGCTGCGCTCACAGCTGGCCGGCCGGTGGCGCATGGCGACGATGCAGATCGTCTTCGCCGCGATCCCGGCCCTCATCTACCTCGCCGCCGGCTTCCCCGCGACGTCGGGCGGCATGACCATCGGCACGCTGATCGCCTTCACGAGCCTGCAGGGCGCGATCTTCCGCCCGCTCATGGGCCTGCTCGACGTCGGCGCGCAGTGGGTCACCTCGATGGCGGTCTTCAGCCGGATCTTCGGCTACCTCGACCTCACCGTCGACGTGCCCGAGCCGACGCGCCCGGTGCCCCTCGACCCGGGGACGGCCCGCGGCGACGTCCGCTTCGACGCCGTCACCGTGAGCCACGACGGACGCGTCGACGCCGTCGCCGACGTGTCGCTCCACGTACCCGCGGGCACGACGCTCGCCCTCGTCGGCGAGACCGGCTCGGGCAAGTCGAGCCTCGCCACGCTGCTGCCCCGCCTGCACGACCCGGTCGCCGGACGCGTCAGCATCGACGGCGTCGACGTGCGCGACCTCGCCGCCGCCGACCTGGCGGGCGTCGTCGGCGTCGTGTCGCAGGACACCCACCTCGTCCATGCCTCGATCCGCGAGAACCTCCTGCTCGCCGCGCCGGACGCCACGGACGACGACCTCTGGCGCGCGCTCGCCGCCGCCCAGGTGGCACCCCTCGTGGCTGACCTGCCGGACGGCCTCGACACCGTCGTCGGCGCCCGCGGCCACCGGTTCTCCGGCGGCGAGAAGCAGCGCCTCGCCATCGCCCGCACCCTGCTGCGCAACCCGCGCGTCCTCGTGCTCGACGAGGCCACGAGTGCTCTCGACAACGAGACCGAGCGCGAGGTCCAGGCGGCGATCGACCGGCTCATGGTCGGACGCACCACGGTGACGATCGCGCACCGGCTCTCGACGGTCCGCCACGCCGACCAGATCGCGGTGCTCGACCACGGCCGCGTCGTCGAGCTCGGCGACCACGACACGCTGCTCGCCCGCGGGGGCCGGTACGCGCGTCTCGTCGAGTCCAGCGCCGAGGCACCGCTCGCCGCCTGAGGACCGTCGTGTGGCACCGTGGGCCCATGCAGACCGAGGAGGCAACGACCCTCCGCGCCCCGGCCAACCTCGTCTCACGCCGCGCCGTGACCCTCTGGACGGTCGAGGCGCTCGTGCCCGTCACCGGACTGCTCGTGGCCCAGGTCGTCTGGTGGATCGTCGACGACGACGCCGACCGTGGCGTGCACTGGCTGGTCGGGGCGGCGTGGCTGCTCGTGTCCGCGGCGTACGTGCTCGTCATGCCGCGCTGGCGCTGGCGGGTGCACCGGTGGGAGGCCACCGGGCGGGCCATCTACACGCAGACCGGCTGGGTGCGCCAGGAGCGCCGGATCGCGCCGATGAGCCGGGTGCAGACCGTCGACCTCGAGCGCGGACCCATCGCCCAGCTGCTCGGCCTCGCGTCGGTGACCGTGACGACCGCGTCGGCCGCCGGGCCGCTGCGCATCCACGCCCTCGACCTGCCCGTCGCCACCGAGCTGGTCGAGACGCTGTCGGCCGCGGCCGTCCTCGAGAAGGGCGACGCGACGTGACCGACGCGGCGCCCTCGGACTCCGCCCCCGAGACCGAGTGGCGTCGCCTCGACGCGCGGATGCTGCTCGTCCATCCGGTCGAGACCGTCGTGCGGCTGCTGCCGGCCCTGCTGGCGCTGCTCGTGGCCCGCGCGAACTCGAACAGCGACCAGCCGTGGGAGATCTACGCCCTGCCGCTCATCGTCGCCTTCGGGGTGCTGCGCTGGTTCACGACGCGCTACCGGATCACCGGCGGCCGCATCGAGCTGCGGCGCGGCCTGCTCAACAAGCAGACGACGACGGCCCAGCTCGACAAGGTCCGCACCGTCGACCTCACGGCCCGGGTGTACCACCGCGTCCTCGGCCTGGCCAAGGTCGAGATCTCGACGGGCGGGGGCCAGCGCGACCGCCTCGTACTCGACTCTCTGCGGGTCGACGAGGGGCGACGGCTGCGGGCCGAGCTGCTGCACCGGATCGACCCTGCCGTCACCGGGCTCCCCGCTCCCACAGGCGCGCCCGTCGCGGCTGACGTGTCGGCGACGCCTGTTCCCACCGACGAGGAGCTCGTCCGGCTCGACCCGGGCTGGGTCCGCTACGCGCCCTTCACGCTGACCGGCATCGCCACCGCGGCGGCCGGCGTCGGCTTCCTCTTCCAGGCCGTCGGGCGGGTGCGCGACCAGGGCGAGGTCATCGCCTCGGGCACCGAATGGGTCCGCGGACTCGCGATCTGGGTCGACGTGCTGCTCCTGCTCGCCGTCGTGTCGGTGCTCGCCGCCGTCGCGTACGTCCTCAACTTCTGGGGCTTCCGCCTCACCCGCAACCGGCTCGGCAGCCTGCACACCCGCCGGGGTCTGCTGACGACCCGCGAGACGAGCATCGACCACGGCCGGGTGCGCGGCGTGCAGGTCGACGAGCCGGCCGGGTTGCGCCTCGTCGGCGCGCGGCGACTGAAGGTGGTCACCACCGGGCTGCTCCGCGAGCGCGGCGGCGCCGACTGGCTCGTGCCACCGGCGCCCGCGGCCGACGTCGTCCGCGTCGCCACCGACGTGGTCGAGGACGACGACGCCGTGACCGCGCCTCTACAGCAGCACGGACGGGCTGCCCTGCGACGCAGGCTGACCCGCACCCTCGTGCCGACCCTCATCGTCCTCGTGGCGCTCGCCGTGCTGCGCTCGACCACCGGCGCGCCGGCCGGCTGGTACGCGACCGCGCCGGTTCTGCTCGGCCTCGCCGCGTGGCTCGGCGTCGACCGGTACGCCGGCCTCGGGCACCGCGTCACGCCGCGCCACCTGGTCGTGCGAGAGGGCTCGCTCGACCGGCACCGCGTCGCCCTCGAGCGCGACGGCGTCATCGGCTGGACCGTGCGCCGGTCGTTCTTCCAGCGCCGGGCCGGGGTGGCCACGCTCGTCGCGACGACCGCGGCCGGCACGTCGCACTACGACGTCGTCGACGTGCCGGTGGCGCGCGCCTACGAGGTCATGGACGAGATCAGCCCCGACCTGCTCGCCGAGTTCCGCTGAGGCCGGGGCTGACCGCCCCAACTGCGCCATGGCGAAGTTTCCGTGCCGAATCCCGCCCGAACACCGCGCCAACTCCGCCACGGCGCACTTCCCGCGCTCTCGAGGACCTGAGGAACGACGCCGCCCCGGAGGACGCTGCGGGGCAGCATCCGCCGGGGCGGCGTCGTGGATCGGCAGGCCTCAGAGGCGCATCGAGGCTCCGACGCGCTCGGTGCTCTCGTCGACGTCCTTCGCGACCTCGGCGTCGGCACCCGTCGGCGCAGCGGCGTCCTCCGACCACTCGGTCGGCACGAGCTCGCCGACGCCCTCACCGGGCGCGGACTCCTGCACGCTGAGGGTGAAGTCGTCGCCGTGCTCGCTGACGCCGGTGACGACCGCGTGCTCGACGGCGGCCACCGCGTACCGGCGGCGCACCACCTGCGGGTCGCGCGACAGGTCCTTCACGAGGGCCGCGGCGAGTCCGACCATGATGACGAGGAAGGGCAGGGCCGCGACGATCGTGACGTTCTGCAGGCCCGAGAGCGCATCCTCACCACCGAGCAGCAGCATGATCGCGGCGACGGCACCGGTGGCCGCGCCCCAGAAGATGACGGTCTTCTTCGACGGCTCGAGGGTGCCCTTCTCCGAGAGCGTGCCCATGACGATCGACGCGGCGTCCGCGCCCGACACGAAGAAGATCGCGACGAGGACCATGACGACGACCGCGGTGACGGTCGGCCAGGGCAGGTTGCCGAGCATCGTGAAGAGCGAGCCCTCGGCCGAGGACTGGCCGCCGATGTCCTGGCCGTGCTGCTGCTGCCAGATGCCGGCGCCACCGAAGATGGCGAACCAGATGAGCGAGACGACCGACGGGACGAGCAGCACGCCCGTGACGAACTGGCGGATGGTGCGGCCACGCGAGATGCGGGCGATGAACATGCCGACGAACGGCGTCCAGCTGACCCACCAGGCCCAGTAGAAGATCGTCCAGCTGGCAAGCCAGTCCTTCATGCCGGCGCCGCCCGCGGCGTCGGTGCGGGCCGACATCATCGCGAGGTCCTGGACGTATGAGCCGATCGTCGTCGGCAGCAGGTTGAGGATGAAGATCGTCGGGCCGACGACGAACACGAAGAGGGCGAGCGCGACGGCGAGCACCATGTTGATGTTCGAGAGCCACTGGATGCCCTTGGCGACACCCGAGACGGCCGAGAGGATGAAGGCGATCGTCAGCACGACGATGATGCCGATGAGCAGGCCGTTGCCGACCTTGCCGATGCCGCCGACGATCTCGAGGCCGGAGCCGATCTGCAGGGCGCCGAGGCCGAGCGAAGTGGCCGAGCCGAACAGCGTCGCGAAGATCGCGAAGATGTCAATGACCTTGCCGGCCGCACCGTTGGCGCGCTTCTCGCCGAAGAGCGGGGCGAAGGCCGAGCTGATGAGCAGCAGGCGGCCCTTGCGGAAGACGCCGTACGCGACGGCGAGGCCGACGACGGCGTAGATGGCCCACGGATGCAGCGACCAGTGGAACATCGTCGTGGCCATCGCGTGCTGCACGGCGGCGGGGTTGCCCGCCGCGCCGGTGCCCGGGGGCGGCGTCACGAGGTGGCTCACCGGCTCGGTGACGCCGTAGAACATCAGGCCGATGCCCATGCCGGCGGAGAACATCATCGCGACCCACGAAGAGGTGCGGAACTCCGGCTCCTCGCCGTCGCCGCCGAGCGGGATGTTGCCGTACCGGCTCGCGGCGAGCCAGATGACGAACACGACGAAGCCGGAGGCGACGAGGGAGAAGAGCCAGCCGGTGTTGTGCACGACGAAGTCGAGCCCGCCCGAGGCGCTCGTGCTCAGGCTGTCGGTGCCGAGCGCGCCCCAGACGACGAAGCCGATGGCGACGGCGGCCGACACCCAGAAGACGGGCTTGTCGAGCCGCGACGGCGCCGCGTCGTCGTGGTTGACGGGTGGTGGTTCGAGTGCGGGGTGCAGGGCGTCGCGCGACTCCTGCGTGGTCTCGTCGGTGGTTCCGGTCATCAAGGCCATACGTCGTCGACGGCACCCGACGAGGGGTGCCGCCAGTCTCCTCACGTTTCGGTTTCTCAGAGCTTTCGTTCGACCTTCAACTGTGCCGAAGGTTCCCGTGATACGCAAAACGGCACCCTTGACAGACAGTCGGGTCCGCCGTAGGCACCACGAAAACCCATACCCGGCAACGGTGCTCGGGGTGCCCGGAGGGACCGTGAGGCTCGTCACGGCAGCACACGGCAGCACCGGCGCGGCCTGTGCGGCCGCGCCGGTGCGCGTCGGTGAGAGGTGAGCGGGAGGTCAGCGGGCGCCGACGAGCTCGCCCTCGGTCGTACGGTCGCGGGACGGGTCGGGCACCGACGCGTCCGGCGTCGTGTCGTCGTCGGAGTCGACCATCCGGGCCTCGTCGAAGGGCAGCTGGCCCGACAGGACGCGCCCGGCCTTGTCGCGGTCGAACTCGCCGACCCACGTCCCGATGACGACGGTCGCGATGGCGTTGCCGGCGAAGTTCGTCAGGGCGCGCGCCTCGCTCATGAGGCGGTCGATGCCGACGATGAAGCCGACGCCCGGCACGAGGTCGGGGCGGTGCGACTGCAGGCCCCCGGCGAGGGTGGCCAGGCCCGCGCCGCTGACGCCCGCGGCGCCCTTGCTCGCGATGATCATGAAGACGAGCAGGCCGATCTGCTGGCCGATGCTGAACGGCTTGTCCATGGCCTCGGCGATGAACAGGCTCGCCATCGTCAGGTAGATGGCCGTGCCGTCGAGGTTGAACGAGTAGCCGGTCGGCACGGTGATGCCGACGACGGGACGCGAGACGCCGAGGTGCTCCATCTTGGCGATGAGGCGCGGCAGGGCCGACTCGGACGACGACGTCGACAGGATGAGCAGGAACTCGCGGGCGAGGTACCTCAGCAGCGAGAAGACGTTCATCCCGGTGACGAGCTTGAGGATCGTACCGAGGAAGGCGAAGACGAAGATCGCACACGTCGCGTAGAACGCGCCCATGAGCAGGCCGAGGCTCTTGAGCGAGCCGATGCCGGTGGCGCCGACGAGGGCGGCCATCGCGCCGAAGGCGCCGATCGGGGCGGCCCACATGATCATCGCCATGAGGCGGAAGACGAGACGCTCGAGGTGCTTGATGCCGGTGAGGATCGGCTCGCCCTGCTTGCCCATCTTCTGCAGCGCGAAGCCGACGAGGAGCGCGATGAGCAGAGCCTGGAGCACCGAGCCCGACGTCAGGGCCGACACCAGCGTGTCGGGGATGAGCCCGAGGACGAAGTCGACGGCGCCCTCGGCCTCGGCGGCGACCTGCGACGTGCCGGACTCGGCGACGGCAGCGGTGAGGTTGAGGCTGTCACCGGGGTGCACGATGTTGCCGACGACGAGGCCGATGCCGAGCGCGACGGTCGACATGACGATGAAGTAGCCGAGGGCGAGACCGCCGACCTTGCCGACCTGGGCGGCCTTCCGGACCGAACCGATGCCGAGCACGATCGTGCAGAAGATGATCGGCGTGATCATCATCTTGATGAGGTTGACGAACCCGGTGCCGAGCGGCTTGAGGCTCTTGCCCACCTCGGGGAAGGCCCAGCCGACGAGGATGCCGGCGACCATCGCCACGATGACGGCGATGTACAGGAAGTGGGTGCGATCGCGCTTCGGGGCCGAGCCTGGTGTGGCGTCGACGGCGCTGTCGGCGGTGTAACTCACGGTGACCTCCGTTGGCGTGGGCCGGGGAAGAACCCGGACCGGTGGATGACATCGAGGGTGTCCGCCGCAGTGACTAGGGTCACGATTGTGTTCATTGAGTTCTCGCCGCGGCGGTGGAGCGTCGCAGCGCAGACCTTTGCGCTCCAGGTGCTCGTGGCCGTCCTCGTCGTCGCGGCGGGGCTCGCGGGCGCCTGGGTCCAGGCCCAGCGCTCGGGCGACGAGGAGGCCATGGCGCGCGCCCTCGCCGTCGCCGAGACCATCGCCTCGACGCCGGAGGTCGTCTCGGCGGTCCAGGGCCCCGACCCGACGGCCCGGCTGCAGCCCTTCGCGGAGCAGGTGCGCAAGGACACCGCCACCGACTTCGTCGTCGTCATGAGCACCGACGCCATCCGCTGGACCCACCCCGACCCGACCCAGATCGGCAAGAAGTTCATCGGTCACACCGAGGCGGCCCGCGCAGGCGGTGTCGTCGAGGAGGACTACACCGGCACGCTCGGGCCGTCGGCGCGCGTCGTCGTGCCGGTGCGGGCCGGTGCCGGTTCGGCCGCTGGCTCGGGCGACGCGTCGAAGGTCGTCGCGCTCGTGTCGGTCGGCATCCGAAAGTCGGCCGTCGGCGAGCAGGTGCGCGCCCAGCTGCCCAACATCCTGCTGGCCGGGCTCGGCGCCGCCCTGCTGTCGGGCCTCGGCATGGCCCTCGTGTCGCGGCGCATCCGCCGGCAGACCCACGGCCTCGGCGAGCAGCAGCTGCGCGAGATGTACGAGTACTACGACGCCGTGCTCCACGCCGTGAGCGAGGGCCTCGTCATCACCGACCTCGACGGCACCCTGCGCCTCGCCAACGACGAGGCGGTGCGGCTGCTCGGCCTGCCGTCCGACGCCGTCGGCCGACGCGTCGCCGACCTCGACCTCGCCCCCGCGCTCGTCTCCGCGCTCACCGACGACGAGCTCCACGAGGACGAGCTGCACGTGACGGACGCCCGAGTCCTCGTCCTCAACCGGGCCCCTGCACGCTGGCGCGGCCGGGCGCTCGGCCACGTCGCGACGCTGCGTGACCGCACCGACCTCGAGGCCCTGACCGGCGAGCTCGACTCCGCCCGGGGCCTCACCGAGGCGCTCCGCTCGCAGGCCCACGAGTCGGCCAACCGCCTGCACACCATCGTCAGCCTCATCGAGCTCGGCCACACCGACCGCGCCCTCGCCTTCGCCACCGACGAGCTGCAGGTCTCCCAGCTGCTCACCGACAAGGTCGTCGGCGCCGTCGACGAGCCGGCCCTCACGGCACTGCTGCTCGGCAAGGCGGCCGAGGCGCACGAGCGCGGCATCGTCTTCGACATCGAGCCGGGCGCGCGCTTCCCGCGCGACGTCGCCCCGACGCGTGACGTCGTGACGATCGTCGGCAACCTCATCGACAACGCCCTCGACGCCGTCGCGGCCACCGACGAGCCGGGCGTCGCTCGCCACGTGGCGTTCGGCTCGCACGTCGCGGACGGTCACGCGGTGCTCGAGGTCAGCGACGACGGTCCGGGCCTGCCGCCGGGCGGCGTCGCCGACGCGTTCCGGCGCGGGTGGTCGACGAAGGAGCAGGGCAGCGCGGGACGGCGCGGCATCGGCCTGGCGCTCGTGGCCCAGACCGTCGAGCGCCTCGGCGGCACGCTCGAGGTCGACGGGCCGCCCGGGGCCACATTCACGGTGCGCCTGCCGGTGACAGCGGTCGACGAGGTGGCCCGATGACCAGGCCGACCCCGCCGACGGCATCGGCGCTGCGGGTGCTCGTCGTCGAGGACGAGCCGATCGCGGCCGAGGCCCACACCGCGTACGTCGAGCGGGTGCCCGGCTTTGTCGTGGTCGCCACCGTCGGCACCACCCAGGCCGCCCTGAAAGCTCTGCAGGACAAGGCGGTCGACGTCGTGCTGCTCGACATGAACCTGCCCGACCGGCACGGGCTCGACGTCGTGCGGGCGATGCGCGCGGCCGGGCACCGGGCCGACGTCATCGCCGTGACCTCGGCCCGCGACCTCGACGTCGTCCGCTCGGCGGTGTCCCTCGGCGTCGTCCAGTACGTGCTCAAGCCGTTCGTCTTCGCGACGCTGCGCGACCGCCTCGTGGCCTACCGCGCCTACCGCGACCAGATGACGAGGGGCGCCGAGGTGGCCACGCAGGCCGAGGTCGACGAGGTGTTCGCCGGGGTGCGTGGCGGCGCCGAGACACGCCTGCCGAAGGGGATGGGCGAGGAGCTGCTCACCCGGGTGTCGCGCGCCCTGCGTGACGCCGACGGCGCTCGCTCGGCGAGCGAGGTGGCCGACGAGCTCGGCGTCGCCCGGGTCACGGCCCGCCGGTACCTCGAGCACCTCTGCGAGACGCGGCTGGCCGTGCGTCGGTCCCGCTACTCCGGCGCCGGCCGGCCCGAGGTGGAGTACATGTGGGCAAGGTGAGGGACACGCGGGCGGACACGGAGCGGGCCCACCTCATCGACCCCACCGACCACACCTTCACCATCGAGCGCGTCGCCGTGGCAGGCGATCTCGCCGACCTGGCCCAGCGGTTCTGGATCCCGGTCTGGGACGTGCCCGCCGGGTCGAGCTCGCCCCAGAGCATCCTGCAGTACCCGGTCTGCCAGCTCGTCGTGACGCCGACGTACGCCCGCCTCTACGGCGTCGCCTCGGGCCTGTCGCGGCAGGTGCTCGAGGGGCGCGGCTGGGCCGTCGGCCTCATGCTGAGGCCCGCGGCGGGCTGGCTGCTCACCCACCGTCCCGTGCGCCGTCTCACCGATCGCGCCGTCGACCTCGACGGTCTCGACGCCCTCGACGGCCGGGCGCTCACCGGCGCCGTCCGGCAGGCGATGGCCGAGGACCCCGCAGGCCGGGACGCCCAGGCTGCCGCCCGCGAGGCCGTCGAGGACGCCCTGCGCAGCTTCCTGCCGGTCGACGACGAGGGCCTGCTCGTCAACGCGCTCGTCGAGGCCGTCGAGACCTCCCCCGACCTGCTCCGCGTCGACGACCTCTGCGCCCGCTTCGACATCGCCGAGCGGACGCTGCAACGCTTGCTGCACAAGCGGATCGGGCTCGGGCCGAAGTGGCTCATCCGTCGCCGGCGCCTGCAGGAGGCGGCGGAGAGGCTGCGCGACGACTCCGACGGCCTGGCCGCCATCGCCGCCGACCTCGGCTACGCCGACCAGGCCCACTTCACGCGCGACTTCCGCCGCGCCACCGGGCTCACGCCGGGAGAGTTCGCGGCACGCTTCCGCTGACGCGTCGGAGCGCCGCCGCGCACTCGGCCGCGACGGCCGACGCGAACGCGACCGGGTCGTCGCCCGCCGGCTCGGGCACGACGCGCGCCACGACGCCCGCGGCGTGCAGGTCGGGCACCCCGACGCGCTGCTGCTCGGCCAGCTCGGCGGCGTGCGCCACGTCGCCGTGGACGATGGCGCTGGCGCCCTCGGGCGGCAGCGGTGAGAGCCACGCGTGCTCGGCCGCGATGACCTCGTTCGCGGG
Source organism: Intrasporangium zincisolvens (assembly GCF_034724055.1). NCBI lineage: Bacteria > Bacillati > Actinomycetota > Actinomycetes > Micrococcales > Intrasporangiaceae > Intrasporangium > Intrasporangium zincisolvens. The sequence goes on along the minus strand of NZ_JAWIIL010000001.1, from coordinate 725,435 downwards.
TAGCAGCGCGAGCGCGCCTCCGCCACAACCCTGTCCGAGGATCACCGACACGGTCGGAACCGTCATGGTCGTCAGCGTCGCGATGCAGCGGGCGATCTCGCCCGCGATGGCGCCCTCCTCCGCGTGCGCCGACAGCTCGGCGCCCGGGGTGTCGATGACGGTCACGAGCGGCAGCCCGAGCTCCTCGGCCAGGCGCATCGCCCGACGCGCCTCGCGCAGCGCGCCCGGGCCCATCGGCGACGCCGCCGACTGGCGGGCGCGGTCCTGCCCGACGAGCACGCACGGCTGGCCGTCGACCCGGGTCAGCGCCACGAGCATCGTCGCGTCGCGCTCCCCCTCGTCGGTGCCGTTGAGCCGCAGCGTGCCGGTGGCGCCGTGGCGCAGCAGCTCGCGGACCCCGACGCGGTCGGCCCGCCGCGTCAGCTCGATCGACTCCCACACCGACGCGTGCCGCGCGGGCTCGCCGTCGCGCCGCTCGAGCCGCGGCTCGGTGGGCGGGTCGACGAGCACGTGGAGGGCGCGGTCGACGAGCACCGGCAGGTCCTCGGCGGCGACGACGGCATCGAGCACGCCCTTGGCGGCGAGGTTCTCGGCGGTCTGCACGCCGGTCGGGAAGGCCGTGCCGTTGAGCGCCTCGTAGACCTTCGGCCCGAGGAACCCGACGAGGGCGCCGGGCTCGGCGACGGTGACGTGCCCGAGCGAGCCCCACGAGGCGTAGACACCGCCGGTCGTCGGGTGGCGCAGGTGCACGAGGTAGGGCAGCCGCGCGGTCCGGTGCGCCATGAGCGCCCGGCAGATCTCGATCATCTCGACGAAGGCCGGCGTGCCCTCCTGCATCCGGGTGCCACCGGACGCGGTCGAGGCGAGGACCGGCAGCCCCTCGGCCGTGGCGCGGCGCACGGCGGAGATGATGCGCCCGGCCGCGGCCTTGCCGATCGAGCCGGCGAGGAACCGGAACTCGTTGACGACCACGACGACCGGCCGTCCGCGCACGAGCCCGCGCCCGGTGAGCACCGACTCGTCCGTGCCGGCCTTGGCGGCGGCCTCCTCGAGCTGGCGCCGGTACTGCTCCGGCTGGCCGGAGATGTCGATCGGCTCGTCCCACGACTCGAACGACCCGCGGTCGAGCACGAGGTCGAGCAGCTCGTGGGCGGTCCATGGGCGCCGGCCCATCAGCCCTCCTGGAGCCAGGCGCGGATGGCGGCGCCGTCCTCGTCGAGGGTCGGGGGCGCCGCGTGGTCACTTCCCGTCACCTCGGTGCCGTGGGCGTCGAAGAAGCGCAGCGGCGGCCCGGGCAGCGTGATCCGGCCCAGCGTCGGGTGCTCGACGTCGACGAGCAGGCCCTGGCTCGCGGTCTGGTCCCAGGCGTAGACCTCGTCGAGGGTGCGCACCTTGCCGGCCGGCACGCCGACCTCGGCGAGCCGGGCCAGGAGCGGCTCGGCGTCCCAGTCGGCGAAGGCTGCCTCGACGAGCCCGATGACGTGGTCGCGGTGCGCGACGCGGTCGGCGTTGGTGGCCACACCCTCGCCCGACGCGTCGAGCCCGAAGGCCGTGCAGAGGCGCTGCCACAGGCCCTCGCTGCCGACGGCGATCTGCACTGAGCCGTCGCGGCAGTGGAACAGCCCGTACGGCGCGATCGACGGGTGGTGGTTGCCGGCCGAGCGGCCCACCTCCCCGGCGACGGTCCAGCGGGTGCCCTGGAAGGCGTGCACGCCGACGACCGACGCGAGCAGCGACGTGCGCACGGCCGTGCCGCGTCCGGTGCGGTGGCGCTCGTTGAGCGCGGCGACGATGCCGTAGGCGCCGTACATGCCCGAGAGGAGGTCGGCGATGGGCACGCCGACGCGCTGGGGGTCGTCCGGGCCCGATCCGGTCAGGGACATGAGGCCGGCCTCGCCCTGGGCGATCTGGTCGTAGCCGGCGCGCCCGCCCTCGGGCCCGTCGTGGCCGAAGCCGGTGATCGACAGGACGACGAGGCGCGGGTTGCGCTCCATGAGCGACTCGATGCCGAGGCCGAGCCGCTCGAGGACGCCGGTGCGGAAGTTCTCGACGAGCACGTCGGCGCGGTCGACGAGCGCGAGGAGCACGTCCTTGTCGGCGGCGTCCTTGAGATCGAGGGTGATCGACTCCTTGTTGCGGTTGGCCGACAGGTAGTACGTCGCCTCCCGCTGCCCGTCGGGGCCGACGAAGGGCGGCCCCCACCCGCGGGTGTCGTCGCCGCGGCCGGGCGCCTCCACCTTGATGACGCGAGCGCCGAGGTCGCCGAGCATCATCGTCGCGTGCGGCCCGGCGAGCGCGCGGGTCAGGTCGACGACGAGGACGTCGCTGAGGGGTCCGGTCGAGGTCATGGACGGCATCCTGCCGCGTGCGGCCCCCGGTCGCGTTGGTCGAACTCCACCGCGTCACGACGAGCCGGTGTCACTGGCCTGTCCACTGGGCCACTGGAGGTCCCGAGCCTAGAGTGACGTCATGCCGACATCCCCCGACGCCGCGCCACCGGGCCGGGTCGTGCGGCTGCGCCTATACGAGCAGGTCGCCGAGCAGATCACGGCCTGGGTCGAACGCACCGGGCTCACGGCCGGCGAACGCCTCCCACCCGAGCGGGAGCTGGCCGAGCGGCTCGGGGTCAGCCGGGCCACGCTCAGCCAGGCCCTCGTGGCCCTCGAGGTCAGCGGCGTCGTCACGGTCCGCCACGGCGACGGCACGGTGCTCTCGGAGTCACCCGGGCACCGGCGTCTGGCCGAGGCGCTCCGGACCCGCGCCACCCGGCTGCCGGACGTCCTCGACGCGTACGACGCCCTCGCCACCAGGGCCGCGGCCCTCGCCGCCGAGCGGCGCACCGACACCGATCTCGCGCACCTCGACGCGGCGCTCGCGCAGCTGGCGGGCGAGGTCGCGGACGGGCACCGCGGCGAGGTGGGTGACGAGCTGTTCCACGAGGCCGTGGCCGCAGCCGCCCACTCGGCGCTGCTCGCCCGACTCCTCGGCGAGGTCCAGGACCTGCTCCGGCCGGCGCGGGTCGAGTCGCTGTCGCAGCCGGGGCGGCCCGCCGAGGCCCTCGCGAGCCTGCGGACCGTCGCTGCGGCGGTCCGCGCCGCCGACCCGGCCGCCGCTGCGAGCGCCATGCACGCCCACGTCCTGCTGACCAGCGACGCGCACCTCACCGACGTCGCACCCTCCACCTTCCCGATCGAGTGAGCACCCGGTCCCAACCGCCACACGCGTCGGGTGACGCCTGAGGTTTCGTGCTCACTCGATGAACGTCGGGCGGCGGGTCAGCCGATGACGCGGGCCGAGCGGTGCATCTCGGCGAGGCCGACGTAGACCTCGGCGTTGGCCTTGATCCGCAGCACGCCCGCCTCGTCGATCTCCCGGCGCACCTTCCCGGGCACGCCGGCCACGAGCGAGCGCGGCGGCACGACCATGCCCTCCGGGACGACGGCACCGGCGGCCACCAGGCTGCCCGCACCGATCCGTGCGCCGTTGAGCACGACGGCACCCATGCCGACGAGGCAGTCGTCCTCGATCGTGCAGCCGTGCAGCACGGCCTTGTGGCCGACGGACACGCCCGACCCGATCGTCGTCGGGTGCTCGGCGTCGGTGTGCACGACGACGCCGTCCTGCAGGTTGCTGCGCTCACCGAGGACGATCGGCTCGAAGTCGGCGCGCAGCACCGCGGTGTACCAGACGCTCGAGCCCTCGCGGAGCTCGACGGCACCGAGCACCTCGGCGCTCGAGGCGATCCACGCCGTCTCGTGGACGGTCGGGGCACGGTCTCCGAGGGTGTAGATCATGCGTCCTCCTGGGGTGGGTCCATGTGCAGCGGGCGGCCCGACGGCCGCCGCACCGATGGGGTGCGACGGCCGCGGGTCAGGAATCGAGGCTCACTCGTGGCCGCCGACCTCCGCCGACGCCATGCGGCGACGGATCCACGGCACGAGGGCCATGAGCACGGCCGTGAAGGCGAGCGTCATGACGCCGTTGACGACGTAGTACTGCGAGTCGGGCAGGCCGTCCATGGCCTTGATGAGCTGGGCGGCGAGGGCCTGGCCCGCCGCGACGGCGAGGAACCACAGCGCCATCGACTGGCTCGCGAACGCCTTCGGCGCGAGACGCGTCGTGGCCGACAGGCCGACCGGCGACAGGCACAGCTCGGCGACGGTCTGGAGCACGAAGACGGCGGTCAGCACGAACACCGGTGCGGTGTTGTTCTGGTAGGTCGCGAACGCCCACGCCATGCCCAGCGCCGACAGGCCGATGAGCCCGACGCCGAGCGCCATCTTGAACGGCGTCGACGGGAACTTGCCGGCCCGACGCGTCCAGATCCAGCCGAAGACCGGCGCGAGCAGGACGATGGCGAGCGGGTTGATCGACTGGAACCACTCGGGGTTGATCGTGACGCCGGCGACCTGCTTGACGGTGTTGTTCTCCGCGAAGAGGGCCATCTTTCCGGCGGCCTGCTCGAAGATCATCCAGAAGAGCATCGCGCCGATCCACAGCGGCAGGTAGGCGAACACGTGTCGCTTCTCCTGGGGCTCCACCTTGGGGCTGCGGAACATCATCGTGAAGTAGCCGATCGGCACGGCGATGGCGAGGATCGAGATGGCGTCGATGACCTGGTCGAGGAGCGTGTCGCGCCAGAGGCCGGCGAGCAGCAGCAGCGCCACGAAGAGCACGACCGAGCCGACGGCGAGGCCGACGACCCTCGGGCGCTCGCGCGCCGTGAGCGGGTTCGGCACGTCGTCGCCGGCGCCCTTGAGCGCCTTGCGGCCGAGGACGAACCAGACGATCGCGACCGCCATGCCGACGGCAGCGGCGGCGAAGCCGGCGTGGTAGCCGTAGTGGTCGCGGAGGAAGCCGACGACGAGCGGCGAGAAGAACGAGCCGATGTTGATCGACATGTAGAAGATCGAGAAGCCGGCGTCGCGGCGCGGGTCCTGCTCGCGGTAGAGCGAGCCGACCATGGCGGACACGTTCGGCTTGAGCAGGCCCGTGCCGAGGGCGACGAGCGCGATGCCGAGCCAGGCCGAGCCGGCCGCGGGGACCGCGAGGCACAGGTGGCCGGCCATGATGACGATGCCGCCGTAGAGGGTCGAGCGCCGGGCGCCGACGAGGCGGTCGGCGGCGAACCCACCGATGACGGACAGCAGGTAGACCGAGGCGCCGTAGACGGCGACGACGGCGGTACCGGTGTTCTCGTCGATGCCGAGGCCGCCGTTGGCCAGGGTGTCGGTGAGGAAGTAGAGGAGGATGGCCCGCATCCCGTAGTACGAGAAGCGCTCCCACAGCTCGACGAAGAAGAGCGTCGAGAGGCCCTTCGGGTGGCCGAGGAAGGCCCGGTCGTCGGGGTCTGCGGCGCCGGCTGGGGTGGGCGGGCGGTCCTGGGTCTGGGTTGTCATGCGTGTTCTCCCGGCCCCGGTTCACGGGGCGGTCGGTTGATGGACAGCCACCCAAAGTAGGGCGCGCACCACGCCGGACTCAAACCGTACGCGTGCGGGCGACCTCCCGGCGCAGGTCCAGACCGGTGTGCAGCAGGCCCGTCGCGAGGGCCGCTCCGACGCCCTCCCCCGCACGGATCCGGAGGTCGAGGAGGGGCTCGAGGCCGAGCTCGCGGAGCACGGCAGCATGGGCTTTCTCACGCGAGCGCTGCCCGGCCACGAGGTGCGCGGCGACGGCCGGCTCGACGCGTGCGGCCGCCAGCGCGGCGACCGAGGTGGCGAGCCCGTCGAGCACGACGACGCCACGGGACGCGCAGACGCCGAGGACGACGCCGTGGAGGACGGCGAGCTCTCCCCCGCCGAGACGCCGGAGCACCTCCGACGCCTCGAGGGTGCCGTCGGGCGGGACGACGCGGGCCAGGGCCCGTTCGACGACGTCGCGCTTGCGCCCGACCATCGCGGTGTCGGCCGACGACCCGCGCCCGACGACGTCCGACGCGGGCAGCCCCAGCAGCGCCGCTGCGAGCGCCGCCGCGACGGTCGTGTTGCCGACGCCGATCTCGCCGAGTGCCACGGGGCCCGATGCGGCCAGGCGTTCGCCGTGCTCGCGGCCGAGCGCCACGAGATCCTCGAAGGTGCCGACGTCCAGAGCGTCGGAGTCGACGAGATCGCCTCTGGCGCAGCCGATCCCGGCATCGATGAGGAGCACGTCGAGCCCGGCCGAGCGGGCGGCCACGGCGCCCATCGACGTGCCCGCACGCGTCGCGTCGGCGACGTCGGCAGTGACCGACACGTCGAAGGCGCTGACGCCGTGCGCGGTGACGGCGTGGTCGGCCGCGGCGACGACGAGCGTGCCGCGCCCGGTCCAGCCGCGCGGCGCGGGCAGCGCCTCGACGCGGTCGAGGACGGCGTCGACGACGCCGAGCGAGCCGGGTGCGGTGAGCAGGTCGTCGGCCCGGTCGCGCGCGCCCACGACCTCGGCCTGGGCGGGGGCGCGCAGGTGCGACACCGGCGCGTCGGTCTCGGTCCAGCGCTCGCGCATGACGACCTGCTCGAGCGGCACCCGCCGCGACCACCCGGCCCGCTCGAGGCCGGGCTCGGGCGGGCGCTCGTCGGGCCAACCGAGGCAGAGCCAGCCGAGGGTCTCGACGCCGTCGGGCAGCCCGAGCAGGGCCGCGAGCTCGGCCGGCTCGAAGAGGGTGACCCAGCCGAGCCCGAGCCCGTGGGCCCGCGCCGTCAGCCACATGTTCTCGATGGCTGCCGCGCACGACCACAGGTCGGCGTCGGGGAAGGTGGCCCGGCCGAGGACGCCGGCGGCGGGGGTGCGGCGGTCGCACGCGACGACGACGCCGACGGGCGCCTCGCGGATGCCCTCGAGCCGCAGGTCGAGCAGGCCGCGGGCGGACTCTTCGGACATTCCGGACGCCTGGCGCAGGCGGGCCCGATCGGCCATGAGCGCGGCGGTGTCGCGGGTGGCCGACTCGGTGACGACGAGGAACCGCCACGGCTGGCTGTGGCCGACGCTCGGACCGCGGTGGCCGGCGAGCAGGACGGCCTCGAGCACGTCCTCGGGCACGGGGTCGGGCCGGAACCGCCGGATGTCGCGGCGCGCCCCGACGACGCGCTCGAGCGAGGCGAGGTCGTCGCGCAGGGCCCACGCGTCGGGCGCCTGGGCACGCTCTGCCGCCGAAGTGCGGTCGCCGATGGTCGGGACGGGCCTGCGGTAGCTCACGGCCCCGAGCCTAGTTACCGGCCAGGCGTCAGGCGGGCGCCGCCTCGATCCACCCACGGGTGACGCCGAGCACCCGCGACCCGTCGAGGTCGGCGAGCGAGGCTCCGACGAAGGCCGTGGCCCCGGTCGAGGTCTGCCACCTGAAGCGGTACTCCTCCGACAGGGCGGCGTCGGCGATCGCGTTCGAGGCGTCGACCGAGGACTGGGCCGCGGCGAACGCGCCCTCGGTGCGAGCGAGGTACGCCCGCAGCTGCGGGGCGTACGCGTCGTCGGCGACCTCGGGTCGGGCGACGTTCGACACGAAGTCGCTGGCGACGGCGGCCGGCTCGACGACCGACACCCGGACGCCGTGGGCGAGGGCGACCGGCGCGAGCGACTCCATGAAGCCCTCGACGGCGAACTTCGCGCCGCAGTAGGCGTCGGCGAAGGGCTGGCCGACGGCGCCGCCGACGCTCGTCACCGTGAGGATGCGCCCCGAGCCGTGCTCGCGCATGTGCGGCAGGACGAGCTTCGTCAGCGCGACGGGCGCGAGGTAGTTGACCTCGAGCTGGGCACGGACGTCGTCGAGGCTCAGCTGCTCGGCGGTGCCGACCGCGCCGCGTCCGGCGTTGTTGAGCAGGACGTCGAGCGAGCCGTGGTCGGCGATGACGCCCTCGACGCACCGGCGGGCGGCGTCGTGGTCGGTGACGTCGAGGGGCCGGACGTCGAGGGTGACGCCCGCCTCGCTCGCCGCCGTGTCGAGCGCCGTACGGCGACCCGTGTCGCGCATCGTGGCGACGACGGTGAGGCCGCGGCGGGCCAGCTCGACGGCGGTGTGCAGACCCATGCCGGACGACGTACCGGTCACGAGGGCGATCTGGCTCATGTCGCGACGCTACTCCTCGACGTCGTCGAGGCCCTCGATGACGATCTCGAGCAGCCGGCCGAGCTCGTGGCGCTCGGTCTCGCTGAGCCGCTGGAGGGTGTCGCTCTCGACGACGTTCGACTCGCGCACGGCCGCGCGGAACAGGGTCCAGCCGTCGGTGGTCAATGACACGAGGGTGCGGGTGCGGTTCGACTCGTCGGGACGGCGCTGGACGAGGCCGCGCGTCTCCATCTTGTCGAGGCGGTGGGTCATCGACGACGGGGCGACGTTGGCGAGGTCGGCCAGCTGGCTCGGGGTGAGGCAGGCGTCGCCGGCGCGGGCGAGGCCGGCGAGCACGGCCCACTCGCCCTGCGTGAGGTCGAGGTCGGCGAACTGGCGCACGTACCACTGGTCGAGCTTCCTCGTCACTGCGTAGACGCCGGTGATGACGCGCTGCACCGACTCCTCGCCGCCGGCAGCGGTGTAGAGGGCGACATCGGCCGCGTGCTCCTGGGCGGCGTTCCTGCGTCGTCGTGTCGCCATAAAAGGCATTGTTCCACCACCCGGGAGTGGTGCTAGAGTTTCGATGTCGAACTTCGTGTTCGAAATATTCGAGACCGAAGTCGCGTTGTACGCCCTCGTGCGTCCGCGACCGCCGGACCCCTCGGGCACTGCAGCCCGCCCTCGATCCCCCGACCCCGGAAAGGGTGTGAAACCCATGCGTACTCGCCTGCTCGTCCTTGCCTCCTCCGTCGGCATGCTCGGTTGGGGCACGGTGCTGCCCTACCAGTACGCGTACGCGGCCAACACCCGTGGCTGGGGTCCGCTCGCGGCGGCACTCGCCAGCACCCTCTTCTCGGTCGGCGCGCTCGTCGCCGCACCGTTCGCCGGGCGCCTCAGCGACCGCTTCGACCCAGTCCTCGTCGCCGTCGTCGCCAAGCTGCTCGCGGCCGTCGGCGTCGGCAGCCTCGTGTGGGCCGACACCGCGCCGTCCTTCCTCGTCGGCATGTTCGTCTTCGGCTTCGGCCTGACCGCCTCGACGCCGGCCGCGTCGGTCCTCGTGCTGCGCTGGGCCGGGCACGCAGACCGCCGCAAGGTCTTCGCCTACAAGTTCACGGCCGAAGCGATCGGCATGGCGGTCGGCGCGTTCGTCGCCGGCCAGCTCGTCGACCTGAAGCGCACCGACGGCATGACGCTCGCGTTCGTCGCCGCCGGCGTCGGGTTCGCCCTGTCGGCGGTCATCATCCGCGTCGCCGGCATCGGCGCCCCGACCGAGGTCGACACCGACGTCGCGCCGGGCGAGGCCGAGACCCGCGTCAGCACCCTCGAGGCGCTCCGACGCGTCTTCGCCGTGCCCGCGCTGCGCTGGGTCGCCGTCGTCACCGTCACCCTCGCGCTCGGCTTCTACGCCCAGTTCGAGTCGGGCCTGCCGGCCTACGCCCTCACCGTGCTCGACGCCGACGAGTCGACCATCGGCCTCGCCGCCGCGGTCAACTGCATCGTCATCGTCGCGCTGCAGGTCGTCGTCGTGCGGCTGACGGCCAAGCGTGCCGCCGGCTCCCTGCTCATGGCCGTGGGCGGCATCTGGACGCTGTCGTGGGTCGTGCTCTCCAGCGCCCAGCTCGTCGAGCCGGAGGTCGCCTCGGCCCTCTTCGTCACGACGTTCGGCATCTTCGCCGTCGGCGAGACGATGTACGCCCCGGTGCTCAACCCGCTCACCGCGAGCCTGGCTCCCGCCGGACTCGTCGGCACGACGCTCGGCACCTTCACGGCGATCCAGACGACGTTCTCGGCCCTCGGCCCGCTCGTCGCGGGCGCCCTGCTCGGGCTGGGCCTCGCCAACGGGTTCCTCGCGCTGCACCTCGGCCTGAGCCTCGTCGCGGTCTACGCCGCCTGGCGCCTCCGGGCCGTCATGCGCCGGACGCCGGTCGAGGCCGCCGTCGAGTCGGCCGCCGAGCCGTCGGTTGAGCCGTCGGTCGAGCCGTCGGTCGAGCCGCGTCAGGTCGCGGCGCCCGCCGCGGCCTGAGGCCCGGCGACGGGCGTCAGCAGCTGGCGGCTCGCGAGGCCCACGGTGCGCGAGAGCGTCGCGAGGTAGTCGGTCCGCAGCGGCTCGACGCCCTCGAGCGACCAGAGCACCCCGGCGTTCGTCCACGCGGCGTCGCGGGCCCGGCCGATGCTCCAGGCGCCGACGAGGTCGGCGACCGGGCCCGCCACGCGGCGGTCGACCTCGAGGGCCAGCCCGTCGAGGAAGGAGCGCCGCACGTCGTCCTGCACTTCGGCGAGCAGGCCGGTGACGCGCTGGTAGTCCTCCTCGAGGCCGGGGCTGTCGGGGCGCAGGCCGAGCTGGCGACACGTGCGCACGACCGCGATCGGCAGGTCGTGGTTGATGTGGGCGTTCATGCCGGCCACGGCGAACTGGATGGCGAGCACGTCCGTGCGAGAACGGGACTCGAAGAGCGGCAGCCACGCGTCGGTCGGCGTCGGAGCGGCGACGGCCTCGAGCCAGAGCCCGGCGAACACGAGGTCGAGGCGCGTCATCGTCGCGGCGTCGCGGAACCAGCCCTGGCCGATGCGGTCGCGGACGAGCTCGGTCACGCGCAGGTACATGTCGCTGAAGGCGCGCACCCCGTCGCCGGCCGGCAGGCCCGCGTCGATCTCGCGCATCCGGGCCACGAGGGCGTCCACGGTCGCGAGCTGCCCCGGCGGCACGGGTTCGAGCGGGGAGGCCCCGGGCCGGTCGAGGCCGAGGCGGGTGCGCACCGCCGCGAGCACGTCCGAGAACCAGCCCATGCCCAGACGGTAGACCCTCGGCGGGCCGGGGCTCGGGGTCTCAGCGGTAGTGCTCCTCGTCGACCGTGGCGAGGCGCGAGGGGTGGAGCTGGCCGCCGAGGCCGTAGAACCGCTGGAAGCTCATGACGAGGGGTCGCCACCGGTCGGGGTCGATGCGGTTCGGGTGGGCCTCCGCGCGAACTGACGGGTGCACGTGGACGCGGACCACCTGCGCGACGACGAGCGCGTGGTCGGTCTCGTGCACCGACTCCACGCAGGCCTCGAGCGCCACGGGGCACTCGGCCGCGAAGGGCGCCGTGACGACGTCAGAGGCGACGGGCGTCAGTCCCGCGAGCCCGAACTTGTCGCGGTGGTGACGGTAGCCGGCCGCGGCCTTCCACTCCGACAGGCGCTCGGCGCCGGTCGTCAGGGCGAGCCGGTCGACGGCGTCGACCTGGTGCTGGCTCGGCAGGTTGACGACGAGCTCGCGGGTGCGGCGCAGGTTGGCCAGGGTCTGGGAGGCGAGGCCGAGCCCGAGCGTCGCGGTGTGGCCGAGCCAGAAGGCGGAGGAGAAGGGAGCGAGGTTGGCGCTGCCGTCCTCGTTCGTCGTCGACACGAGCACGACGGGCGTGCCGAGGTAGAGGATCGCGGGGTCGATGGTGACGTGGCTGCTCACACCTCGTAGACGCGTCGGGCCCTCAGGGTGTGAGGTCGCGTACGCGTCAGCGCTCGTTGAAGGCAGCGATCCGGTCGATCGCCTCGCCGACGGCGGTGCTGCCGGCGGCGAAGCTGAGCCGGACCGACTGCTCCCCCGCGCGGTCGTCGAAGTCGACGCCGGGCGTGATGGCGACGCCGGCCTCCTCGAGGAGCGCGGACGAGTAGGCCCGCGAGCCGCCCCACCGCTCGAGCTGGGGGCCGAGGTCGGCCCAGTAGTAGAAGGCGCCGTCGGGCGGGGCAGACTCTCCCCAGCCGAGCCGGGCTGCGTTGTCCAGCAACAGCTTCCGTGTGCGGGCGAACTCGGCGACGGCCTCGTCGCACTCGGCGTACGACTCCTCGGCGAACGCGGAGACCGCCGCGTACTGGGCCGGCGCTGGAGGGCACAGCGCGACGTTGCCGGCGAGCGCGTCCACGGTTCTGGCGAGGTCGGCAGGCAGCAGGAGCCAGCCGAGCCGCCACCCGGTCATGCCCCAGTACTTGCTGAACGACGACACGACGACCGCCGACTCGTCCGTCTCCCACGCGCACACCCCGCGCGGGTCCTCGGCATCCGGCCCGGGGTAGGTGACGCCGTGGTAGATCTCGTCACTGACGAGGCGCACCCCGTTGGCGGAGCACCACGCGCTGACTGCCGCGAGCTCGGCCCGGTCGACCATCGTGCCCGTGGGGTTGGCGGGCGAGGCGAGGACGAGCCCGGCGAGTGCCCCCTGCTCCTGGGCGGCGTCGAGCAGCTCGGGCGTCGGCTGGTAGCGGGTGCCCGGGCCGCAGTCGATCTCGACGACCTCGCAGCCGAGGGCCCGCAGGATGTTGCGGTAGGCCGGGTAGCCTGGTCGGGCCAGGGCGACGCGGTCGCCGGCCTCGAACGCGGCGAGGAACGACAGGACGAACCCGCCCGACGAGCCGGTCGTCACCGCGACCCGCGCCGGGTCGACGTCGACGCCGTACCAGCGGCCGTAGTGCGCGGCGATCTCGGCGCGCAGCTCGTGGGTGCCGAGGGCCGACGTGTACGTCAGCGCGCGCCCCGACGCGTGGATCCGCGCCGCAGCCTCGGACACGAGCGTCGGCGCACCTCCGGAAGGCTCGCCGGCGCACAGCGACACCACGTCGCGACCCTGCGCGCGCAGCACGGCCACGCGGTCGAGCACGTCCATGACCTCGAACGGCGGCACCTGCGAGCGCCGCGACGGACCGGGGTGGCGGGGTGCGTGGTTCACCCGGCCAAGTCTCCCCCACCGTCCACCCGACGAGACCGGCAGGTAACAAGTCGGTCACACGACCTCGCTACGCTGGTTGCCATGACGCTCGCCTACCACGCAGACTCCTCCACGCTCGCCGACAAGGAGGTGCTGACGTGGGAGGGCTTCGGCCAGGCCTGCCGCGAGCTCGGTGAGCTCGTCGCGTCCTCGAGCTTCCGCCCGGAGATCCTCGTCGCGGTCGCCCGCGGCGGCCTCCTGCCCGGCGGCGGCCTCGCCTACGCCCTCGGCCTCAAGCTGACCGACGCCATCAACGTCGAGTTCTACACCGACGTCGACGAGACCCTCCCCGACCCGGTCCTGCTCGCCCCGCACCTCGACACCGCGAGCCTCAAGGGGCGCCGCATCCTCGTCGTCGACGACGTCGCCGACTCCGGCCGCACCCTGGCCCTCGTCATGGACCTGCTCCACGAGCACGGTGCCGAGGCCCGCAGCGCGGTGCTCTACGGCAAGCCGCGCTCGGAGGTCACCCCCGACTACGTGTGGCGGGTCACCGACCAGTGGATCGTCTTCCCGTGGTCGGCCCAGCCCCCGGTGACGGCCGGCTTCCCGACCCCCGACGAGGACTGACGCGTCACGGCATCGACATCACCGACCGCGTCAGCGGACGGCGATGACCCGGACCGCCGAGACCCCTGACCCGTTGAGGCTCGTGGCGCTGCGCAGGACCCGGACCTCATACGTCCCACGCGTCCCGAAAGCCGTCGTCAGCTGTGCCGTGCCCCCGGCGGGAGCCGCGACCGTCCTGACGGTGCGCCACGTGGACGTGCCCCGGAGCCGGGTCTGGAGCGAGACCGTCGCGCCCGCCTGGTACGGGTAGGTCGACGCCTTCACCACCACGGAGCGGTTGCGGTAGGTGTACGTCGGCGTGCTCGTCACCGTGACGGCCGCCGTCGAGGTGGCCGGGACGACACCCGACAGCCAGCCGACCCCCGGAGCCGGCGTCGCGTACGACACGCGGAGCTGGCCGTTGGCCCGGCTCGTGTAGGCCAGCGTCGCCACCCCACCGGTCGTCGCCCTGGCCGAGGCGACGGAGACCCAGGTCGTGGTGCCGGCCTTGCGCAGCTGCAGGGTCACCGGGACGCCGACGGGCAAGGACGTCACCCCGGCTCCCCGGTCGTCGGCCAGGCGGACCGTGACCTTCTGCGTCGAGCCGTACCGCGTGGCCGGCGCAGCGAAGGAGGCCACCCGGCGGTTGGCGTACACCGGGAACGATCCCGACACGGACTGCTGGAACCAGTCACCCGCGTCCGCCCACACGACGTAGCTCGCCGAACCGGCGGCGCGCGGCGTGAAGGACGTGCGGCCCGTACCGTGCTGGCCGCCGCACGGGGCGCACCAGCTGCCGCTGGGGGCCCAGCCCGACGGGTCGGTCAGCTGTCCGCTCAGCGACTCGATGACGTGGCCGGCGGGCGCGTCCGCCGTGGCCGTGACCTGCGACGCACGACCGACGAACGCGGGCGGGGCGACCACCCGGATCCCGAGCGTCACCACGTCGTAGGTCGTCGTGACCGGCACGCCGACCTGGTTGGGCCGCGTCGTCGACTCGAGCATCCGGGCCGAGACGGCGTGGCGCCCGACGCCGAAGGTGCCGAGACCGACGAGCCGCTGTGCCGACCCGGACGCAGAGGTCAGCGACGCCGGCCAGGACTGGTTGGCGTCGCCGGGGTTCGTCACGACGCCGTCGACGGACACCTCGACGTAACCGACGGACCGCGCGAGCGGGCCGCGGAGGGAGACGTACATCGTGCGGCCCGTTCCGACGAGGTCGGGCTGCGAGAGGTCCTCCAGAGCCAGGGGTGGCGCGTGCCGCACCACGATCTCGCCCGTGTCGAAGGGGGGCCTCACGTACCACCCGTCCGCGCTCCGCCCCCGGGTGACGACGAAGTAGCTGCCCTCGGGGTACCCGGACAGGTCGAAGGTCATGGTCGCCCGGTAGCCGGCGGGCGTCGAGACCCACTCGACCAGCCGGCGCTCGAGCTCGGCCCCGAGGTCGGGGACCCCGGCCGAGCCGCGGACCAGGCGGGCCTCCACGGTCTCGCCGGGCAGCGGGGTCCCGCCGTCGGGGAGGAGGGGGGTGCGCACCGGTGCGGCCACGTACGTGACCGTGGTGTCGGCCACGGCCGCGCTGTAGCCGGCCGTGTTCGGCGTCGGCGCCGTCTGGCGGGTCAGGGAGTGCTCGAGGGCAGGCAGTCGGTAGTCCAGCGCCACGCCGACGGCCTGGTACCCGCCCGGAGTGGTGAATCCCGCGAAGAACGGATTGCTGTCCCCGCTCACGGGCCGCTCGAAGTCGCGCCCCGGCTCCACGGCGATGTCGACGGTGCAGCCGGTCGGGCAGGTCTCCCGGGTCACGGACCGGGTGCCGACGCTCCTGCCCCAGCCGGCGCTGACCTCCGTCTGCTCCTGGTCACCCAGGTCGACCTGGAACCGGGCGGTGAAGGCGCCGCCGACGGTGGACCCCGGCTCCGGGCTGACGAGGGTCACGACGGCGTCGGTCGTCTCCTCACCGAGCGCCATCGCCGTCGGTGTGGCAGGCAGCGCAGGAAGGAGCAGGACGACGAGCGCGGCGAGCGCGGTGCGCACGGACGTGCGCATCGGGGAGCGTGGCATGGGTGGTGTGACCTCCGGCGGGGACGTTCCCCCTCGGAACGCACACGTCGCAGATCGTAGGTCACCGACTCGGGCCGTTCGCGCCGATCATCACGAATCGGACCGTCGGGCGGCGCGGGACGACACACCCTGCGTCGGATCGATGGCATCGCGCCACACTGCCCGACCACCGCGCCGGCTGGTACGACTGGGCCACCGGACAAGGAGGCCCGCATGGACAGCTCGAGCAGCACCCCGTCAGCGTCGTTCACGTGTTCCGTCGTCGAGACGGACCGCCTCGCCACGAACGTGTGGACGAGCGGCCCGGAGGACGGTGCGCCGGTGCTCCTCGTGCACGGCAACCTCTCGACCGGCGGGTTCTGGCGGTACGTCGCCGAGCAGCTGCCGGCCGACGTGCGCGTCATCGCCCCCGACCTGCGTGGCTTCGGGCGCACCGAGCCGCTGCCCGTGGACGCCACCCGAGGGCTCGGCGACATGGTCGACGACGTGCGCGCGCTCCTCGAGACGCTCGGCCTGACCAGCGGCTCGCGGGTCACCGCCGTCGGCTGGTCGATGGGCGCGGGAGTGCTCGAGCAGTACCTGCTGACCCACCCCGGCGACCTCGGCAGCGTCGTTCTGGTCGCGCCGCTGTCGCCGTACGGCTTCGGCGGCACGGTCGACGCGTCGGGCACCCCGGCGTTCCCCGACGCCGCGAGCACCGGTGCGGGAGCAGCGAACCCGGACTTCGTCCGCCGCCTCGCCGAGAAGGACGCGTCGGACGCGGAACCGCAGAGCTCGCCGCGCGTCGTCATGCGCACCTTCTACGGCCCCGGCGCCAACGCCGCGAACGTCGACGAGGACTTCCTCACCGACGAGCTGCTCCTGACCCGCACCGGTGACGACTTCTACCCGGGCGACGCCACGCCCTCGGAGAGCTGGCCGGGCGCCGCCCCGGGATCGCGCGGCGTGCTCAACACCATGGCCCCGACGAACTTCGACGCGTCCGGCATCGTCGACCTCGACCCCAAGCCGGCCATCACGTGGCTGCACGGCGAGGTCGACCAGATCGTCTCCGACGCCTCGCTCTTCGACCTCGCGACGCTCGGGTCGATGGGTGCCGTGCCGGGCTGGCCCGGGGCCGACGTGCTCCCCTCGCAGCCGATGGTCGCCCAGATGCGTGCCGTGCTCGAGCGGTACGCGGCGAACGGCGGGGTCACCCGCGAGGTCGCGCTGGTGGGCATCGGCCACGGCATCCCGCTCGAGGTGCCCGGCCGCGTCGCCGAGGAGGTCGTGCGCGCCCTCGTGCGGTGAGGAATCCGGACGTAGTGTGCAGAGCATGGACCTCGGACTGCACCTCGCCAGCTTCACGTGGAGCGGCGGCTCCGCGACGTTCGTCGACGACCTCGTGCGCACGGCGCGCACGGCCGAGGACGTCGGCTTCACCAAGCTCTCCGTCATGGACCACGTCTGGCAGATCGGTCCGGTCGGGCCCAAGGAGCAGGAGATGCTCGAGGCCTACACGGCCCTCGGCTTCCTCGCGGGGGTCACCGAGCGCATCGAGCTGCTCGCGTGGGTGACGGCCGCCGTGTACCGCGAGCCGGGGATGCTCGCCAAGGAGGTCACGACGCTCGACGTGCTGTCCAGGGGGCGCGCGTGGCTCGGCATCGGCGCGGCCTGGAACGAGGAGGAGTGTGTCGGGCTCGGCCTGCCGTTCCCGTCCACCGCCGAGCGCTTCGAGCGGCTCGAGGAGACGCTGCAGATCTGCCTGCAGATGTGGGGCGACAGCACCGAGCCCTACGACGGCAAGCACTACCGGCTCGGCAGCACCCTCAACTCGCCGCAGTCCGTGCAGCGACCACACCCGCCGATCCTCATCGGCGGCGGCGGTGAGAAGAAGACGCTGCGGATGGTCGCCCAGTACGCCCAGGCCTGCAACCTCTTCGACAGCCCCGACCTCGCCCACAAGCTCGACGTGCTCAAGCGGCACTGCGACGACCTCGGCCGCGACTACGACGAGATCGCCAAGACCGTCATGGGACCGGTCAACCCCGGACCCAACGGCGAGAACGTCGACGCGACGCTCGAGCACCTGGCCGACCTCGCGGCCCTCGGGGTGAGCCACCTGCACATGCGCGTGCTCGACGGCTCGCGCACAGACTGGCTCGAGCTCGTCGGCGAGCGGATCATCCCCGAGGCGAAGAAGCTCTGAGCATCAGTCGTCGGACGGGGCGCGCTCGTCCCTCGTGTACGAGCGCGTCGCGTGCACGTCGTCGGTGAGCCCGTAGACGGTGCGCAGGTCGGCGATGGCCTGCAGCTGCCGCCGGCTGTGCGGGCTCGCGCACGACTCGCCCTCGTCGCCGGCGACCGGTTCGAAGGAGTGCAGCACGATGCGCTCGAGCAGCTCGCCCAGCGTCTCGTCGTTGAACTCGGCGAGGCCCTTGAGCACCTTGACGAGGTCCTTCTCCATCCGCACGCCGAGCTGGACGCGCTCGACCTTCATCACGTCACCCATGGGACCAAGTTACCCAGGTAACACCAGATGGTCTTGCGCTTTTCCTCAGCTGAGGATGTCGGCCCGGCGGAAGCGTCGGTAGCCGAGCATCGTGAAGGCGACCGCCCACACGAGCGACCACAGCGCGCCGTGGGTCACGGCGGTCCACTGCGGGTCGAGGGCGATGATGTCCTGCCAGGCTCGGTTGTAGTGGCCGGGGAAGGCGTTGCGCCACGGGTCGAGCGCGTCGATCTGGTCGAGGATGTTGAGGACAATGGTGAAGAGCACCGCGCCACCGACGGCGGCGAGGGGCGCGTCGGAGCGCACCCCGATCCAGAACGCGATCGCGGCCGTCGGCAGGAGCGTCACGAAGACGTACGCCAGGGCGAGCGCCAGCCGCGGCAGCAGCTGGCCCCACGTCAGCGACTCCCCCGTCGGGCTCGTCAGCGGCGCCCAGCCGTAGGCGAGCCCGCCCACGAGCAGCGACCACCCGACGAGCAGCACGGCCGCCGCGACCGTCGAGGCCAGCCCGATGACGAGCTTGCTCGTCAGCAGCCGCGCCCGCCGCACCGGGGCGATGAGGAGGTAGCGCAGCGAAGACCACGACGCCTCCGCCGGCACCGAGTCGCCGCAGAAGAGCGCCGCGACGAGCACGAGCAGCAGCTCGGACGACGCGAAGAGCGTGAAGAGGGTGAAGTTGGCCGAGCCGTCCTGGGCGAGGTCGATGAACCGGGGCGCCGCACCCGGACGCGGCGGGTCGCCGAACGCGAAGGCGGCCACGAGGATGAGCGGCAGCGCGAGGACGAGCGCGAAGGCGACCTTGGTGCGGCGCCGCCCCCACTGCCTCCCGAGCTCGGCGCGCCACGACAGCGGGTCGCGGACGCGTCGGACGGGTCCCACGGTTTCGACGCTCATCGGGCCCTCACCTGCCTCAGTCGGTCGACGAGCGACACCGACTGGTCGCCCGGGCCGGTGCCGTTGCTCGACGCCGCAGCGGAGATGACGCCGAGGAACACCTCCTCGAGGTGGCGCCGGCTGCTGACGCCGACGACGGGCACCCCCGACTCGACGGCGGCCCGCACGACGGCGGCCCGGTCGAGGTCGGCGACGACGACGAGACGCGTCGGGGTGTCGACGCGCACCTCGCTGACGCCGGGCGCAGCCGCCAGCGCGGCGGCGAGGTCGTGGAGGCGGTGCCGCTCGACACCCTCCTCGACGTCGACGAGCGTCGTGTCCTGGCTGTCGACGAGGTCGGCGACGGGGCCCTGGGTGACGACGCGTCCGGCGTGCATGACGACGACGTGGGTGCACGTCATCTCGACCTCGGCGAGCAGGTGGCTCGACACGACGACGGTGCGTCCGGTCTCGGCGTAGCGGCGCAGGATCGGGCGCATGGCGGCGATCTGCGGCGGGTCGAGGCCATTGGTCGGCTCGTCGAGGACGAGCAGCTCGGGCAGGCCGAGCATCGCCTGGGCGATGCCGAGCCGCTGCTTCATGCCGTGGCTGTAGGACTTGACGGGGCGGTCGACGGCGCCGCCGAGGGCCGCGACGTCGAGGGCCTCGTCGAGGTGGGCGTCCTCGGACGGGCGGCCCGTGGCGCGCCAGTACGCCTCGAGGTTCTGCCGGCCGGTGAGGTGCGGCAGGAAGCCGGGACCCTCGATGAGCGCGCCGACGCGGCCGAGCACGTCCGAGCCGGCCGTCACCGGCTGGCCGAGCACGTGCACGCTGCCCGCGTCGGAGGAGATGAGCCCCATGACCATGCGCATCGTCGTCGTCTTGCCGGCGCCGTTGGGTCCGAGCAGCCCGACGACCTGGCCGCGCTCGGCCCGCCACGACACGTCGTCGACGGCGCGGTGCCCGTCGGCGTAGGTCTTGACGAGCCCGTCGACGACGAGCGGCACGTCGGCGAGGTCGGGCCGTGGTGCGGCGTGCGCGCGCCGGCGCCGTCCGACGAGCCAGCCGCCGAGCGCCACGAGGAGCAGGACCGCGAGCGCCGACGCCGCGACCCGGGTCTCGGTGTCGATGCCGGTGCCCGAGCCGGCCGCCGGAGCAGCCGCCGCGACGGGCACGACGAGGCCGCCGTCGGCGCGCACCCGGACGGTCGCCGGCGTCCGGTCGTTCGAGAACGTCGACTCGGTCGCCGTCAGCAGCACGCGCCACTGGCTGCCGGCCGGCATCGGGTAGGTGGCGGCGGGCAGCGAGAGGGTCACCGGCGTCGGGCGCCCCGGCGTCACTGTGACCCGCAGCGGGGAGACGAGGGCGTGCGGCAGCGTCGCCTGCCCGCCGCTGACGCGCCACAGCGAGGCGAACAGCGTGACGGTCGGCTGGTCGGAGGTGACGGTGAGCCGCAGCGTCGGCGAGCCGACGGCGGTCGTGCCGGTGGCGACCGGCTCGGTGTCGAGGGCGGTGGACTGCCCCGGCAGGGCAGCGATCTGGTACGTCGAGAGGGTGACGCCGAGGGCGGCGAGGCCCGGCACCGCGATGAGCGAGGCGGGCTGGCCGCCCGGCGGGTGCGAGAGCACGCCGGTGGTCGTGCGCAGGGGCAGCGTCGTCGTCGACAGCGCGGACCCGCCGAGGCCGGGGTAGTGCGGCAGCGTGAACAGCTGCGACGCCTGGCCTCGCCGGGCTGCCGGCGTTGAGTAGGTGAATGCCACTGTGGGAAGGGCGGATTCGTGCGGCGCCTTGTCGCGCACCCAGTGGTCGAGCCACGCGTAGGACGCGTCGGTCTCCTCGCGCACGCGGCTGCTCGGTGCGTCGTGCCCGCCGTCGGTCCAGCGCACGGCGTACGGGGTGCCGGACGCGTCGAGCGCAGATGCGGTGGCGTCGGCCTGATCGAGGCCGAAGAGCGAGTCGGCCTGGCCCTGCACGAGGAAGGTCGGGGCCTTCACCTGCGGCATCGTGGCGCGCGGGCTGTGGGCCCGGAGCAGGGCGAGCAGCTGCGGCGAGGGCGTGCCGGTCTCGGACGCCTGGACGAAGAGGCGGCAGATGGTCGGGTCGAAGCGGCCGCACTCCGATGCCGCGGCGCCCGAGCCACGGCGGGCACCGAGGAAGAAGTTCGAGGCCCACACCTGCTTGAACGGGCCCGGCTCCGCGGTGGGCGCGCGGCCGGCCGCCGTGGTCGGCGGACGCGTCAGGGCCGACTGCGGGAAGAACGCCTCGGCGAGGTCGTTCCACGTGATCGCGGCGACGACGCCGTCGACGCGCGGGTCGGCGCCGGCGAGCAGGAGCGCGAGCGCCCCGCCGTAGGAGGCGCCCATGACGCCGGCTCTCGGGTCGCCCGATGCGTCGAGCTCGACGTCCGGACGAGCCGCCGCGAGGTCGAGCATCGCGCGGGCGTCGGCGACCTCGAACTGCGGGTCGTCGAGGTGGATCCGGCCGCCCGAGGCGCCGTGGCCCCGGGCGCTCCACGTGACGACGACGTAGCCCCGCTCCTGCAGCTCGACCGCCTGCACGGCGACGGAGTCCTTGCTGCCGCCGAAGCCGTGGGCGAGGAGCACGACGGGGTGCCGGCCGGTGGTCTGCGGGTACACCGAGACGTCGAGCCGCACCGGCGTGCCGTCGGGCTCCGAGCGCACCGACACCTGCTGGGCGACGGGTGCGGCGGATGCTGCGGGGCGCACGACCGCTGTCGACGCGTGGGCCGCGGGCAGCGTCGGGACGCCGGCTGCGAGCACCACCCCGAGCGCGGCGACGAGGCGGGCCCGGACCGTCATGGGCCCATCACATCACGGAGCCCCGTCGGAGTCAGGCAGCGGCGGGCACGGCGAGCGCGACGAGCGCAGCCGCGGTGCGCCGCGCGGCGGCCGCGGCCTCCGGGTCGGCCGAGAGCGCCCCGTCCGCGAGGCCACCGTCGAGCAGCAGGGCGAGCGAGCGCGCCAGCCCGTCCGGATCCGTGGCGCCGGCATCGACGGCGAGGCCGCGGATCCAGGCGAGGACGGCCTGCTTGTGGGCGACGGTGCGGTCGTGCACCGGAGTGCCGGGAAGAGTCTCGGCGGCCGCGTTGATGAAGGCGCAGCCGCGGTAGCCGTCGCGCCGGCAGGCCGTCCCGAGCGCGTCGAAGAGGCCGACGAGCCGGTCCGCGGGAGCGGGTCCGGCGGCCTCGGCGGCGGCCCGGAGCTGCCCGGTCCACACGCGGTCGACCCGGTCGAGGTAGGCGAGGACGAGCTCGTCCTTGGCCGGGAAGTGCTTGTAGAAGGTCGCCTTGGCGACACCCGACTCGGCGATGATCAGGTCGACCCCGACGGCCTTGATCCCCCGGGCGTAGAAGAGGCCGAAGGCGGTGTCGAGGATCCGGTCACGGGCGGGGGCGGCAGGCACCCTTTGATCATAGACAGACCTGTCTGTTACCGTCCATGTCCGCAGGCAGACAGATCTGTCTACCCATCGACATCGCACCGCGAAGGAACCCCCATGGACATTGCAGTTCTCGGCACCGGCATGGTCGGCCAGTCGCTCGCCGGCGCCCTCACCCGCCTCGGACACTCCGTCACCGTCGGCACCCGCGACCCGCAGGCGACGCTCGCCCGCACCGACGCCGACGCCATGGGCAACCCGTCCTTCGCGTCCTGGCACGCCGAGCACGGCGACGTTGCCCTCGCGAGCTTCGCCGAGGCTGCCGCCAGAGCCGAGCTCGTCGTGCTCGCCGGCAACGGCTTCGCCGCCCTCGACATGCTCACGGCCGCCGGCGCCGACCACCTCGCGGGCAAGGTCGTGCTCGACATCTCCAACCCGCTCGACTTCTCGGCCGGCTTCCCGCCCAGCCTCTTCGTCAAGGACACCGACTCGCTGGGCGAGCAGATCCAGCGCGCCTTCCCCGAGGTCCGCGTCGTCAAGTCGCTCAACACCCTGACCGCCGCGCTCATGGTCGAGCCGAAGCTCCTCGGCGAGAGCACCACTGTGTTCGTCTCGGGTGACGACGCCGACGCCAAGGCCACCGTGACGGCCCTGCTCACCTCGTTCGGCCACGACGACGTCATCGACCTCGGCGGCATCGAGACCGCCCGCGGCACCGAGATGCTCCTGCCGCTGTGGCTGCGCACCATGGGAGCCCTCGGAACCGGCATGTTCAACATCAAGGTCGTTCGCTGAGAGGGCTCCGCCCGACGCGTCAGCCGTCCTGCTCGAGACGCCTCTCGAGACGCTTCTCGAGCAGGTAGGCGGCGACGCCGCACACGACGAGCACCAGGAGGGGCGGCAGGTAGCGCATCGCGCCCTCGAGCTCGAGCCAGTCGTAGGGCGCCGTCGAGAACGCGAAGAGGTCGAGCTCGAGGACGTAGCGCACGATCGGCAGCAGCCCGAAGACGATCCCGACGATGCCGATGCAGTTGATGAGGAACCGGGTGCCACCACCGGCGGGCACCTCGGGCGCACGCCCGGACGGGCGCTCGGGCGGGCGCGTCGGACTCATGGGCCACAACCTACGCGTCCGGCTGCGGGTGCTAGAAACACGGCATGGCCATCACCGCACTCGGAGACACTCCCGTCCACACCGTCGGCGACCTGCCCGCCGTCGGCACCCCCGCGCCCGCCTTCACCCTGACCGGCCCCGACCTCACCGACGTCGAGCTGCCCAAGGGGCGCCGCGTCGTGCTCAACATCTTCCCGAGCATCGACACCCGCACCTGCGCGACGAGCGTCCGCCGCTTCAACGAGCTGGCTGCGGGCCTGGAGAACACGACCGTCATCTGCGTCTCGGCCGACCTGCCGTTCGCGCTGCGCCGGTTCTGCGGCGCCGAGGGCATCGAGGACGTCGTGACGGCCTCGACGTTCCGGTCGAGCTTCGGCCAGGACTACGGCGTGACGATGACCGACGGCGGCATGCGCGGCCTGCTCGCACGCACAGTGGTCGTCGTCGACGCGTCGGGCACCGTCACGCACGTCGAGGTGGTGCCGAGCATCGGCCAGGAGCCCGACTACGACGCCGCGATCGCCGCGCTCGGCTGAGGCTCGACGCCAGAGGGATCGTCCGGGGTGACGGCGGGAGCGCCGCCGCCCCGGGCGAAGTCACGCACCCCGCGGACGAGCAGCGGCCAGCAGCCGGCGACGAGCATCCACACGGCCACCCCGGCCATGACAGTGCTGGTCGGGAACCGGTCGCTGATCGGACCGACGAGCAGGTTGCCGAGCGGGATCGCGCTGAACGAGATGAGGATGTCCCACGACGCGACGCGCGCGAGGCGGTCGTGGGGCACGCCGTCCTGCAGCGCGGTGTCCCAGCCCACGGCGAAGAACATCAGCCCGGCGTTGGCCAGGAGGCCGCAGACGAGGATGCCGGCCAGGCTGCCGGGCCACGCGAAGGCGAGTGGGAAGAGCGGGAACAGTCCGAGCGCCACGAAGGCCCAGAGGAGCATCCGCCGCGGCTGCAGTCGCATCGCGAGCAGGCCGCCGACGATGCCGCCGACGCCCTGGGCGGCGACGACGAGGCCGAGCGTCTTGGCTCCGCCGAGGTCGCGGACCGCGGTGACCTCGACGAGGACGACGAGCACGCCGGTGGCGACGTGGAACATCCCCGCCGAGACAAGGCCGGTCCAGAGCCAGTCGTGACGCCGGATCTCCGCGAGGCCCTCGACGATCTCGGCACGCACGGACGTGCGCTCAGTTCGGCGCGAGGCCCCGGCCCGGACGAGGGCGACGCTGATGGCCGACCACACGAAGGTGGCTGAGTTCGTGGCGAACCCGGCAACCGGGCCTGCGTGGGCGACGACGAGGCCGGCGAGGAGCGGACCGGCGATCTGCGCCGCGGACTGGAGGAAGCTGATGGCGGCATTGGCGTCCTGTCGACGCTCCGCCGGGACGACGAGTGGTCGCAGGGACACGAAGGCCGGGAAGAAGAAGGCACCCGCACCCGAGGTCACGGCCGCGAGGGCCGCGAGCAGGGCCAGCGGCGGGTCACCGAGCAGGAAGGCCAGCGCCGTCGCGCCTGCGGTCGCGGCGCGGACGAGGTCGGCGACGACCATGATCCGGTGCGGTGCGAGCCGGTCCGCCCAGACCCCGCCGAGGAGGGTGCAGAGCAGCCGGGCCCCCATGGCCGACGCGGCGATGATGCCGAGCTCGGCGGCGCCCCCGCCCGCCAGGACGATGGCGACCGAGAGCGCGATGGGGTGGAACGCGTCGCCGACCCAGGAGAGAGCCTGGCCCGTGACGAGGAGGCGGAAGTCGCGCACGGCGGTCAGCTCACGGATGGACATGGCTCGACATTAGTTAGATGTCTGACTATCTGTCAACGAACTATCAGATGGTTTGCCTTACCGCGCGCCTCTGCGACACTGACGCCATGGCGAAGGCACCCGGGCAGCCGCGGCAGCAGCAGGACTCGGTCGACCGGCACGTCGCCCGGTGGACCGGACTGCTCGACGGGATGGACCCGGAGGTCGAGGGCGCCGTCACCCGGATGCAGGCCATCACCAAACGGATCAAGGCCGACGACCACGCCGCCTACGCCGACAGCGACGACACCATCGAGGACTACTGGACCCTGCACGCGCTCCTCATCCAGCCCTACCCGGAGGAGGCGACACCGGCCCAGCTCGCCGACGCGTGCGGCGTCACCCGAGCGGCGATGACCTCACGCATCGACCGGCTCGTGCAGCGCGGCAAGGTCACCCGGGAGGTCGACCCGGTCGACCGCCGCCGCATCCTCGTGCGACCCACCGCATCCGGACGGGCTCTGTGGGAGAAGGGGATCGAGGCGGGACTCGCTCGGGAGAAGGCCGCGTTCTCGGCCCTCGACACCGCCGAGCTGCGGGCATTGAACGCCCTCCTGCGCAAGGTCGTGCTGCACCTCGAGGAGGGCTGAGCCGGCGGGGTCGGCACGCCGGCACACCGGCACGTCAGCGGGTGTCGTCGTCGACCCAGTCAAGGGTGCGCTGCACGGCCTTCTTCCACTGGCGGTAGAGACGGTCGCGCTCGGCGTCGTCCATCCGCGGCGTCCACCGCCGACCCTCGCGCCAGTTCTCGCGGATCTCGTCGGTCGACTCCCAGTAGCCGACCGCGAGGCCCGCGGCATACGCGGCACCGAGCGCCGTGGTCTCGGCGACCTCCGGCCGCACGACGTCGACACCGAGCAGGTCGGCCTGGAACTGCATCAGGGTGTCGTTGCCGACCATGCCGCCGTCGACCTTGAGCTCGCTCAGCGGCACGCCCGAGTCGGCATTCATCGCATCGAGCACCTCACGCGTCTGGAAAGCCGTGGCCTCCAAGGCTGCCCGCGCGAGGTGGCCCTTGTTGACGTAACGCGTCAGGCCGACGAGCGCGCCGCGCGCGTCGGGGCGCCAGTGAGGGGCGAAGAGGCCCGAGAAGGCGGGCACGAAGTACGCACCGCCGTTGTCGTCGACGCTCGCCGCGAGCGTCTCGACCTCCTTGGCGTCCTTGATGATTCCGAGGTTGTCGCGCAGCCACTGCACGAGTGACCCCGTGACCGCGATCGACCCTTCGAGGGCATAGACGGGCGCCGCGTCGCCGAGGCGGTAGCAGACGGTCGTCAGCAGGCCGTTCTCGGAGGCGACGATGTCCTCGCCGGTGTTGAGGAGCATGAAGTTGCCGGTGCCGTACGTGTTCTTGGCCGTGCCGACCTCGAGGCAGGCCTGGCCGAACGTCGCCGCCTGCTGGTCGCCGAGGATGCCTGCGACCGGCACGTCGATGAGGATGCCGGGCTTGCACGTGCCGTAGACCTCCGACGACGAGCGGATCTCGGGAAGCATCGAACGCGGGACGCCCATTGCGGCACAGAGGTCCTCGTCCCACGCGAGCGTGCGCAGGTCCATGAGCAGGGTGCGCGACGCGTTGGTGACGTCGGTGACGTGGACGCCGCCGTCCGCCGCGCCACCGGTGAGGTTCCACACCAGCCAGGAGTCGATGGTGCCCATGAGCAGCTCGCCGGCCTCGGCCCGCTCGCGCGCGCCCTCGACGTGGTCGAGGATCCAGCGCACCTTGGGGCCGGCGAAGTAGGTGGCGAGTGGCAGCCCGGTGACCTCGCGCCACCTCTCGGCGCCGTCGGCTGCGGCGAGCTCGTCGCAGATCGCCTGGGTGCGGGTGTCCTGCCAGACGATGGCGTTGTGGATCGGCTCGCCGGTGACGCGGTCCCAGACGACCGCGGTCTCGCGCTGGTTGGTGATGCCGACGGCGGCCACGTGCGTGGCGTTGAGGTTGGCCTTGCCGAGCGCCCCACCGACGACCTGACGCGTGTTGGCCCAGATCTCCGACGCGTCGTGCTCCACCCAGCCCGCGCGCGGGAATACCTGCCGGTGCTCGAGCTGGTCGACCGCCACGACGCGGCCGCCCCTGTCGAAAACCATGGCGCGGGTGCTCGTGGTGCCCTGGTCGATGGCGACGACGTGGCTGCGCTGCTCGGTCGGCATGAGCCCGACCGTACCGTGCGGGTGGCCTCGCTTCACGGTTCCGCAGCAATGCTTGTGGACAGGCCTGCGCCACAAGGATTTCCGTGTCCACAGCCTGCGGCCCACCCTTGATTCTTGTTCGAACACCTGTTCTAATTGAGGGAAGGGACCACCCGGCGAAAGGAGAGCGGCGATGCCCTATCTCGACGCGCTGCCTGCCTCAGGTGTGACTGGTCGTCTCGCTCGGGTCCGGCGGATCCTCGCCGCCGACCGCGAGCGTCGTGAGGCCTGCTCGGTTGTCGTCGCCGCGGGCAGCGGCGCGTCGGGATCTGTGTCGGGACCCGTGGGGTCCGGGCTCGAGCGCGTGCCGGGTTCCCCGGCGGCTGGTGGGGTATCCCGTCACGCGGATGTCGTGGCTGCGCCGCAAGCCTTCCGTGACGAGCGGCTCGACGCGTGCGGTGACCGGGTCCTGTCGCAGGTCGAGGCGCTGGAGCGGGCCAAGGCGCGGCTGGAGGCCCGGCTGCTGCAGGCCTACGCGGCGCTGCACACGATCCAGGAGCAGCAGCTGGCCCGCATGGTCACCGCCACCCCGGTGCCGCTGAGCATCGACCGGCTGGTCGCGGACGAGATCGCGTGCGCGACCGGGGTCGGCCAGGCGGAGGTGTCCCGGCGGCTCGAGCTGGCCCTCGCGGTACGGCGGCACCGGGTCCTGCACGCGGGCCTGCGCCAGGGGTCGGTGAGCCTGTACCGGGCGTTGACCGTCGTCGCCGAGACCCGTCACCTGCCCGACGACGCACTGCCCGCCCTGGAAGCCACCATCCTGGCCCCGACCCCCGACGGCACCCTCGCCTCGCAGCGGCTGTTCCGGGCCCGGCTGCGCCGCGCCGTCACCGCCGCCGACCACCGCGGCACCGACGAACGCCGCACCGCCGCGACCCTGCGCCGGGGCGTGGTCGGGCGCCTGACCGAGGACGGCATGGGCGTCCTGACCCTGACCGCCACGGCCGAACGGGTCGTCGGCGTGCTGGACCGCGTCGACGCGCTCGCCCGGGCCGCCCGCGCCGCCGGCGACGACCGGACCCTGGACCAGCTGCGCAGCGACCTGCTCACCGACCTCGCCCTCTTCGGCACCACGTCCGGGGCTGCCGCGCCGGGCGGCACGGGCTCCGAGGTCGTCGCCGGGTCGACCCCCGATGCCGCTGCTGGTCTCGACACCGGCCCGACGTGCGGGCGCTGGCTCGCCACCGCGCCGGCCGCGGTGGTGCGGATCGTCGTCCCGTTCGAGGTTGCCACCGGCACCTCCGACGCGGCGTGCGAGCTGCCCGGGCACGGCTGGGTCACCGCCACCCATGCCCGAGCGATCATGACCGCCCCCGGGTCGATCTGGCAGCGCCTCGCCGTCGACGTCGACACCGGCACCGCGCTGCAGCTGTCCACCGACCGGTACACCCCGACCCGCGCCATGGTCGAACACGTCCGCGCCGTCGACGGCATCTGCCGCGCCCCCGGCTGCCAGGTCCCGGCCGACCGCTGCGACCTCGACCACATCACCCCCTGGCCCGCCGGCCCCACCCGCGTGGCGAACCTGCAGGCCCTGTCCCGCGGCTGCCACCACCCCAAGACCGCCGGCGCCTGGACCGCCAGACGCGACACCCACCACCCCGGAAACCACGAACCCGACGACCCCGGCGACCCCGGCGACCCCGGCCGCAGCGGTGGAGGCGATGCCGGCGACCCGGTGCGGTGGACCACCCTCGCCGGACGCGACTACGTCACCTACCCCAAGAACTGGCGCGAAGGCCTCACCGACCCCGGCACGACTCCACCCAAAACGGGGCCGCGTGAACCAGAGCGCGACCCGGAACCCGAGCCGCCACCCTTCTGAGAGCGCCGGTCGGCCGGGCCTGCGTGGCAACGTCAGTGCGCGCGTCATCACCAACCGGGCCCGGCACCGGTGCAGGATGCGGTGGTGATGGGCGATGAGGCAGCTGGGGCCGCGCGCCCCGACAGGGCACTGGGCCCCGCCGGGGTGCTGCTGCTCGTGTTGTCCATCGCCCTCGTCTACCTCGGGGGCCTGACCCTGCTCGGATCGGCGATGGCGCCTCCTATCGGGCCGGAGGACGAGGTGGCCGCCTCCTCGTGGGCGGTGTCCCTGGTCGTGGGGCTGGTGAGTGCGCCCGTCGCGCTGGTCCGGCGCACGACCCTGACCCGGCTGACGCTCCTCGCCATCGGTAGCGCCACGGCCTGCCCTTGCCTGCTGCTGCTGGTGCGCCACGTGGCCTCCGGCCAAACCACGGTCGACGACGCACTGCTCGTGGTGTCCCTCGGGGTCGGGACACTCGCGATCATCGTGGCGTCGATGAGCGGGCGGGCGCGTCGGCTCCGGCCCGAGCCAGACGCGTCGACCGGTTCGTCGTCCTGACGCACCTCCGTCCCGCGGCGCGTATCACAGCCACTCCGTCGGCGATCCACAGCCCACGTCCAGACTGCGCGCCTAGCCTGCGGCTGAGCGGCATGCGGCACCGTGCCCGGCCGCCGTCGAGGGGAGGACGCCATGGCCGATCTGGGATGGCCCGAGATGCTCATCATCGCCATCGCCGCGATGGTCCTCTTCGGCTGGAAGCGCCTGCCCGACGCCTCGCGCAGCCTCGGCCGGTCGATCCGCGTCTTCCGCTCGGAGATCGCCGGGATGCGCACCGACGGCGAGACCGAGCCCGCCCCGACGACCGTGACTCCGGGCGCCGTGGCCCCGTCCGGCCTCGACGCCCCGGCGCCGGTCACGACGACCCAGGTCACCGGCACGCCGCTGCGACCCGAGTGACCGGTCGCGCCAGACTGTCCCGGTGACCGGAACCTGGCGCAACACCACCCACGACTGGGCCGCGACGGTGGACACCGACCACCTCGCCGACATCCGCGCGCGGGCCGCCGAGCTCGCCCCCGGAGGCGCGACCCACCTGGTCCTCGAAGTGCTCGCCTACGCCGACGACGAGGCCGCGAGCGCCGGCCGGGTCGGCCGCTGTGTCGTGACCGTCCACGCCGACGGCTCGCTGTCCGTGGCCGACGACGGACGCGGCACCGACACCCGGGTCGACGCGTCGGGACGAACCGTCCGCAAACCGGTCATGGCCACCCGCGACCTGCGGTTCTTCGACGTCGAGGACCCGCCGCAGCTGCCCGACGGCCACCCACGACGCGGGATGTCCGTCGTCGCGGCCCTGAGCGAGATCCTCGTGCACACGAACCGTCGACTCGAGGGCAGCTGGACCCAGACCTACGACCACGGCGTGCCGGTCACCGACCTCGTCCCGGTCGTCGACCAGCAGGGAGCCGCCACGGCGACCGGCACTGCGACCGGCACGACGGTCCGCTTCCGGCTCACGGGCTGCTCCGGCGAAGAGGCCCGGAGCCTGACGACACGGCTCGGCTCGTGGCCTCACCTCGAGGTCGTCGTCGTGCACGAGGAACCGTCGGCCCGCGACTCGAGCGCCGCGGACGCCCCGGCTCGGGACCGCTCGTGACGGTTAGGGTGGGTTCGGGCCCGTCCGACTCCAAGGAGGTGCGATGACCAGCCCCGTCCGCCTCGACCTCGACTACCGCGCCGCTGCGTGGAAGCGCCTGGCCAGCAAGCAGTTCGACGTCCTCGTCATCGGTGGCGGCGTCACCGGCGCCGGCACCGCCCTCGACGCAGCGACGCGTGGCCTGTCCACGGCCCTCGTCGAGCAGCGCGACTTCGGCTCCGGCACATCCTCCCGCTCGTCGAAGCTGTTCCACGGCGGCCTGCGCTACCTCGAGCAGATGAACTTCGACCTCGTCCGCGAGGCGCTCAAGGAGCGCGAGCTCATGCTGAGCCGCATCGCGCCGCACCTCGTCAAGCCGGTGTCCTTCCTCTACCCGCTGACGAACCGCGGCTGGGAGCGCCCGTACGTCACGGCCGGCCTGACGCTCTACGACTCGATGGGCGGCGCACGCTCGGTCCCGCGGCACAAGCAGCTGACGCGCACCGGCGCCCTCAAGCTCGCCCCCGCCCTCAAGCGGGAGTCCCTCACCGGCGGCCTCCTCTACTACGACGCCCAGGCCGACGACGCCCGGCACACCCTGACGACGGTGCGCACCGCGGCCGCCTACGGCGCCACGGTCGTCTCGAGCGCCCGCGTCGTCGACCTGCTGCGCGCCGGCGAGCGTGTCGTCGGTGCCGTCGTCGAGGACGTCGAGACCGGCGAGCGCACCGAGGTCCGCGCGTCCGTCGTCATCAACTGCACCGGTGTCTGGACCGACGACATCCAGACGATGGCCGGTGGCCGTGGGCGGTTCCACGTGCGCGCGAGCAAGGGCGTGCACATCGTCGTGGCCCGCGACCGGATCAACTCCGAGACCGGCCTGATCCTGCGCACCGAGAAGTCGGTGCTCTTCGTCATCCCGTGGAACACCCACTGGATCGTCGGCACCACCGACACCGACTGGGACCTCGACCTGTCGCACCCGGCCGCCACCAAGGCCGACATCGACTACATCCTCGAGCACATCAACACCGTCCTGAAGGTGCCGCTGTCCCACGAGGACATCCAGGGCGTCTACGCGGGTCTGCGCCCGCTGCTGTCCGGCGAGAGCGAGGACACGAGCCAGCTCTCGCGCGAGCACGCCGTGGCCCGCCCGCAACCCGGCCTCATCTCCATCGCCGGCGGCAAGTACACGACCTACCGGGTCATGGCCGCCGATGCGGTCGACGCGGCAGCCGAGGACGTCGGCGGCGACGTGCCCGGCAGCGTCACCGAGTTCATCCCGCTGTCCGGCGCTGAGGGCTACGTGGCCCTCGTCAACCAGATCGACCGGCTCGCCCGCCACCAGGACCTCCCGGTCTGGCGGGTCACGCACCTGCTCGAGCGCTACGGCTCGCTCGTCCACGAGCTGTTCGCACTCGCCGAGGACGACCGCAGCCTCTACGAGCCGCTGCCCGGCGCCGAGGAGTACCTCAAGGTCGAGATGCTCTACGCCGCGACCCACGAGGCGGCCCTGCACCTCGACGACCTCCTCGCCCGTCGCACCCGCATCTCGATCGAGACCCCGAGCCGCGGCATCGACTGCGCCCGCGCCGTGGCCGAGATCGTCGCCCCGGTGCTCGGCTGGGACGCCGAGCGCCTCGAGGCCGAGGTGGCGGCCTACCACGCGCGCGTCGAGGCCGAGCTCGAGTCGCAGAAGGAGCTCGTCGACTCCGAGGCCAACGAGGAGCGGCTCGCCGCCCCCGACGTGCGCCGCATCCCGGTGAGCCGGCCCCAGGAGGTCCAGTGACGGACGCGTCGCCCGGCGGCGTCCTCGTCGTGGGCGGTACCGGCGTCGACACCATCGTGCGGGTGGGCGAGCTGCCCGTGCCCCTCGCCGACTCGCACGTCGTGCCGCCGATCGACATGCACGTCGGCCACACCGGCACCGGCGTCGCCCTCGGGCTGCAGCGGCTCGGCGTGCCGACGCGGATCGTCGACGTCGTCGGAGACGACCACGAGGGCTGGCTGGTGCGCGATCGCCTTGCCGCAGAGGGCATCCCGTTCGACACGGTCATCCACCCGAGCGGCACCCGCAGGGCCGTCAACCTCGTCGACCCGACCGGCCGCCGCCTGTCGCTCTACGACCCGCGACACCCGTACGACCTCGTGCCCGACGCGTCGCTGTGGCTCGACGCCCTCGCCGCGCTCGACGCCGGCCCGGGCGCCCGGCACGTGCACGCGTCGATCATGCCGTGGACGGTGCACGCGCTCGACGAGGCGACCCGCCGCGGCCTGAGCACCTCGACCGACCTGCACGACTGGGACGGCCACAACCCGCACCACCGCCCGTTCGCCGAGGCCGCCGACGTCGTCTTCGTGTCGGGTTCGGCCCTCGGCGGTCGCGAGGACGACGTCGTCGCCGACGTGCTGGCCCGCGGACGCGCCCGCCTCGTCATCGTCATGGACGGCGCCCGTGGCAGCCGGGTCACCGTGCGCGACGGCGAGCGCTTCGCCGTACCCGCCCTCGACCTGCCCGGACGCGCCGTCGTCGACTCGAACGGCGCCGGCGACGCCTACGTCTCGGGGTTCCTGCGCTCGTGGCTCGCGGGCGGGACGGTCCGCGACGCCGCGCGCGCCGGCGCCGTGGCAGGTGCGTGGGCGTGCGGGGCAGCGGGCACCCACGCCGACCTCGTGGACGCCGCCGAGATGGACCGCCAGCTGGTCCGGCTCGACGCCTGAGCCGAGCCCGAGCTCAGCCCTGGCCGCCGCCGGCGTTGTCGCCGCCGGCGATGTTGACCATCCAGTCGACGCCGTACTTGTCGGTGAGCATCCCGAACGTGTCGCCCCACATCTGCTTCTCGAGCGGCATCTGCACGGTGCCGCCGTCGGCAAGGCCGTCCCACCAGCCCTTGAGGTCGGACTCGTCGTCGCCGCTCAGGCTGACGGTGATGCTCGAGCCGGTGCGGTACTCCATCTGCGGCGGGGTGTCGGCGGCCATGAGGGTGAAGCCGGACGGGGTCTCGAGCTGGGCGTGCATGATGCCGTCGGAGCCCTCGCCCTCCTGCCCGTACTCACCGAACGTGCTGAGCGTCAGGTCGCCCCCGAAGACCGACTTGTAGAACTCCATCGCCTGGCGGGCGTTGTCCTTGAACGAGATGTACGGGTTGAGCCGAGAGGTCATCGCATGCTCCTTCGCAGGTCGCTCCGGTTCGGAGCGGGACGTGCAACAGGCTAGG
This sequence comes from Intrasporangium zincisolvens, assembly GCF_034724055.1. Lineage (NCBI taxonomy): Bacteria > Bacillati > Actinomycetota > Actinomycetes > Micrococcales > Intrasporangiaceae > Intrasporangium > Intrasporangium zincisolvens. The sequence goes on along the minus strand of NZ_JAWIIL010000001.1, from coordinate 691,549 downwards.
ACCGGCCACCGACGACCGGCACCCCAACGGGTGGAGTCCGGTCGAAATCTCAGTACGAACGCCGCGAACGACGCGCGCCGCCGTTCGAGCCGAGCGGGTTCTGCCGGCGGCCGTCGTCGGTCGGCCCGAGCCCGCCCTGGCAGGTCGGGCAGTAGAACATCGTGCGCTCCTGCGGCGGGACGCCGATCGGCGCCACCCGCACCGTCGTGCCACAGCGCCGGCACGGGCGCCCGCTGCGGGCGTGGACGTAGTGCGCCTCGTCGAGGCGCCGGCTGCCGGTGCTCGACTGGACGGCGTGGTGGCGACCCTGGTCGATGAGCCGGCGGGCCCGGTCGACGACCCGCTCGACGGTCTCGCGCCCGAGATCGGCGGGCAGCGCCCACGGCTGCACGCGTTCGAGGAAGAGGGCCTCGGCGCACCACATCGTGCCGACGCCGGCGAGGTTGCGCTGGTCGAGCAGGGCCGCTCCGATCGGCACCGGCGCGGCGAGGACGTTGCCGACCGCGCGGTCGCGGTCCCAGTCGGGGCCGAGGACGTCCGGGCCGAGGTGGCCGACGAGGTCGCCCTCGCGGTCGGTGGGCACGAGGTCGAGCATCCCGAGCCGCAGCCCCAGCGCCGTCCAGTCGGGTGCCGACACGAGGGCCCGCAGCTGCGGGTTGCGACGCCACCGGTCGGCGAGCGTCGGCGTGGCCTCGACGCGCCACTGACCCTCCATCCGCAGGTGCGAGTGCAGCGTCACGCCGCCCTCGATGCGGTGCAGGACATGCTTGCCGCGGCTCACCACCTCCAGAGTCGAGCGGCCGCGGAGGTCGGCCGTGGAGATCTCGGGCCAGCGCAGGTCGGCCTCGACGATGACTCGTCCGGCGAGCGCGGCATGCAGCCGCTGCGCCGTGCGCCACACGGTGTCGCCCTCCGGCACGTCCTACCTCCTGGCCTTCACCTCGCGTTCACCGTCGGGGTGCCCGCCACGGCCAGCGTATTCAACCCGCGCCACTACCTTCGCCGGGTGCGAGACCTGACCGTCGTCGTGTCCGCCCCCGGATCGTGCGCCTCCCTCGAGCGATGCCTGCGGGCGCTCGCGGCGCAGACGCTGCCGGCCGACCGGTTCGAGGTGGTCGTCGTGCTGCACGGCCCGGGCGAGGCGGCGCGCGAGGGCTTGAAGCGCACGCTCGAGGGACCGCTCGCCGGCCACGACGTCGTCCTCGCCGACGCGGTCGCCCCGACCTCGGCCGCCGCGCGCAACGTCGGCGTCGAGCTGGCCCGGGGCAGCTGGACGACGCTCGTCGACGGACGCGACGTCCCCGGCCCCGACCTCCTCGAGGCCCTCCACACGTCCCGCTCCACCGAGCGGGTCGCCGCGGCCCGCGTCGAGCAGGCGGGGGCAGGCCACGAGCCGGCGCCCGACGCGGGACCGACCACGGCTCCCCACCGCGCCGTCGGGCTCGCCCGGGCCCGCGGCGGATTCCTCGTGCCCACCGCGTGGCTCCGCGAGGTGCCCTGGGTCGACGCCCTCGCCGAGCACGCCGACGCCGTCCGCGCCGGTGCGCTGCTCAGCCGGTTCGACCACCGCTTCACGACCGTCGACCCGACGCCCGCCCTCCGTGGCGCCACCTACGCCGTCTCCCCCGACGCCCCCGACGCCCGGCCGCTGCTCCCCGACGTCGTCCGCGACCGGGTCGCGGCGCTCGAGGCCATGACCGCCGGCACGCAGGCCGACCCCGCCGACCGGTCCGCCCTGACCGACGCACTCGTCGACGCCGAGCTGGCCGACCTGCGTCGCGACGTCGCCGGCGACCCCGACGCCACCGCCCTGGCGGACCGGTTGCTGCGCGCGGCCGGCATCCGCGGGGTCCGTGGGCTCGGCACGACGACCTCGCACGACGACACGTGGTCGCTGTTCCGCGAGCCTGACGACGCCGTGCGCTCGGTCGTCGTCGTGGCGGGCAGCGCGGGTGCGGTCAACGGGCACGCCCGGATGTTGACGTTCCTGTCGCGCAACGGGGTCGGCGTGCGGGTCGTGCACTACAGCGGGCGGCTCAAGCCCATGCTGCGCCTGCTCCCCGACGCCCACAGCGTCGAGGTGCTGCCCGCGTCGTCGGGCTGGCTCGAGTCGCGCCTCGCCGGCACCCGGTCGCGCCGCCGCCGCATCGCGGTGCGGGCCGCCGAGGAGGCCCTGCGCGTCGGGCGCCGCGTCGTTCCCGAGGTGCTTCCGCCGCGGGTCACCGCCCCGGCGTGGCGACGCGTCGACCAGCGTGCCGCCGACCTCGTGACCGAGCCGGGGACCGTCGTCGTCCTCGACCGCGGCGGCTCGACGCTCCTGCGCGCTTGCGCCACAAGCGGTTCCGTGCCGGCAGCGGGCGACCTGCACGACCTCGCCGTCACCGTCATGCGCGTCGCCGCGAGCCGCGTCGGGGGTCACCTGCAGGACGCGCACGCCGCCCGAGGCGCCTCGCGGGTCCTGCGCCGTGAGCCCACCCGCACCCGCTCGTGGCTCGACGCGCGCCTGTGGGCCATGGTCGGCTACCGGCTGCTGCGCTCGAACCGGCTCGAGGCGGCCGAACAGGTGCTCGACGACCTCGGTGCGATCTTCGGTGCGGACGCCCTCGACCGGCACGGGGTGCCGGCGCTGCGGGCGCTCATCGACGTGCAGACGGGCCGCGCGCGCGACACCGGGTCCGTCGTCGACGCCGTGCGCGCCGCCCTCGGGGAGGGGGACGCCGCCCTCGCCGGGACGGACGGCAGCCCGGACGACGCCACCCTCGACGAGGTGGCCTTCCTCGCCACCGTCGCCCTCGACGTCCTCTTCACCCGGCGCCTGCACGCCGCGGTGACCACGACGCCCCTCGTCGACGACCCGGACACCTTCCTGGCCCCGCTGCGCGACACCGCGACCGGGCGCCTGCTGGCTGCGCCCGCGCCCCGACGCGACGTCGCGACTCCCCCTGCTGCCGTGGGTCCCCGGCCCCGTGTCACGGTCCTGCCCGGCGCCTACCCGAAGTTCGCGAAGGCCGTCGTCGAGCAGCTGACCCCGGCCGCCGACGTCGAGGTGCTCGACCTCGGGGCCCGCGAGTCCCGCTTCACCAACACGGGCATCGACCCCCGCACCGTGCGGGCGCGCCTGCTCGCCGCCACCGGCCAGGCGCCCGCCCTCGACCCCGCGACGGCCGAGGCGCTGACGGCCGACGTCGTCTTCGTCGACTGGGCCGACAAGGGCCTGACGTGGGCGACGGACGTCGTGCCCGAGGGCACCCGCGTCGTCGTGCGACTCCACGGCGTCGACACCCTGAGCGCCTGGCTGCACACGGCCGACTGGTCGCGCGTCACCGACGCGATCTTCCCGAGCGAGCACCTGCGCCGGGCCGCCGCGAACGCCCTCGGCGGCCGCCTCGACGGGGTGCGCCAGCACGTCGTCGCCAACCCCGTCGACGTCGACCGGTACGTCCTGCCCAAGCACCCGTCGGCCCGCAAGCGCCTCGGCATGGTCGGCTGGGCGCAGCAGGTCAAGGACCCGCAGTGGACGCTCGACGTGCTGGCCGAGCTGCGGCGCCACGACCCCGAGTGGCGCCTCGCCCTCATCGGCGCCGACGTCGACCTCCGGGCCGGGAACCCGGTCGAGCGCGAGCTCGCGCAGGCCTTCCACGCCCGCCTCGCCGCCGACCCCGACCTGCACGACGGGATCGACTACGTCGGCTACACCTCAGCCCTGCCCGAGCGGCTGCGCGACGTCGGCTGGGCCGTCAGCGCGAGCCGGCGCGAGGGCTTCCACGTCGGCCTCGTCGAGATGGCCGCGAGCGGCGCCGTGCCTGTCGTCCGCGACTGGCCGGTGTACGCCCGCGAGGGTGGCGCCGGCCTGCTCTACCCGACCGACTGGGTCGTCACGACCCCGGCCGAGGCCGCGACCCGGATCCTCGCCGTCACCGACGCCGGCGCCTGGGACGACGAGAGCGCCGGCACCGTCGACACTGTGCGAAAACGCTTCAGCGGCAGCGATGCCGGCGCCCGACTCCGCGAGATCGTCCTCAGGAACGGCTGATCCGCGAGAGCACCTGCACGGCCGCGCTCGCGTGCTCGATCGGCGAGCGGTGGTCGAGGGGCTGCGCGTCGAGGGCGCTGCCCTCCTCGACGACGCCCCACACGGGCGTGCCGCTGCCCCGGTAGTCGCTCCACTTGGAGGGCAGGAACGGGTTCTGCGCGCCGGCGGGGCTCACGGCGTCGTTGACGAGGAGGCAGTCCATCCGCTGGGCCAGGGACAGGAACTCGAGGTAGCCGACGAAGGGCCCCACGCGGACGCAGTCGCCGAGCCCGCGGCCGACGACGACGTCGTGCAGCTCCTCCGGCTTCGAGGTGAACACGTGGAGCAGGACGCGCTCTCGCACCGCGCGGGGCGCCACCTCGAGCGCGTCGAGGACGCCGGTGACGCCGCGGTTGGCGTAGAAGTTGCCGAAGTAGCCGACGTGCCGGCGGTTCGGGTCGAGCTCGTACGTCGAGGGCCGGCTCTCGTAGAACCGCGTCGCGGGCGTCGGGTGCGGTGACACGACGCCGACCCGCTCGGCACGCTCGGCGAGCCGGGGGTCGTGGCAGTGCTCGAGCATGAAGTCGCGCTGGTGCTCGTTGGTGAACATGACGCTGTCGGCGAGGGCGAAGGCGATGACCTCGCACCACTCGAAGGCGTTGAGTCCCTCCGGCGCCCGGAACCCGGCCGCCTCGACCGCGGCGCGCAGCCGCCCGAGCACCCGGTCGTCGGTCGCCGGGGCCGCGCGCACGCCGCCGAGCACGTCGTGCGACAGCGGGTCGGAGAACTCGGCGTCCCAGTGGATGCCGGGGCGGGCCAGCTTCACCTCCACTGCGAGGAAGTGCGAGGCCGCGAACTGCGCTCTGCTGTAGACCGACTCGTACTCCCCCTGCAGCGCCTCCCAGCGCTGGAACGTCTCGATCCCGAGCCGCTGGTAGTCGACGATCGAGGCCCACGAGCTGAACGCCGTCCTCGACGGCACGGCCGCGAACCGGCGCACGAGCCCCCCGGTCAGCTGCACGAGCCCGGCGTCCTGGTGCCGGATCGAGTCCATCGCGTTGCACACCACGTCGACGGGCTCGCCACGGTCGTGCACCCGCTTGGCCGCGACGATCGCCGCGGTGTCGGAGTAGGGCGGGAAGCAGTACGAGGTGACGATTCGGCGGGCAGGAGTGCTCACGGTGGTTCCCATCAGACGGTGACGTGCTCGGTCGGGTCGCCGTGGAAGGCGAGCACCCCGCGCCGGGCCAGCAGCTCGATGTCCGACACGGGCCACGTGTGCCCGTCCGGCGTCGTGGCACGCACCGAGACGAAGTTGAAGCGGTCGGTCGAGTAGACGCGGCCACCCTCGGCCCGCACCTTCTCGAGGAAGGTCGTGTCGACGCGTCGGGGCAGGTCCTCGAAACGCAGCCGGGTGGCGAGGTCGCGGGCCAGCAGGAGCGTGCCGCCCTGGACGAGGTCGACGTAGCGGTGCTCGGCGTCCGGGAACCGCAGCAACGTCGCGCCGGTGGCGGTCAGGTGCGCGTAGTGCGCCCACTTCCCGACGACGGCGGCGTCGGTGTAGTCGAAGGCGCGCACGAGGTCGAGCAGGTAGTGCTCGGCGTAGACGTTGTCGTCGTCCATCTTGGCGACGTACCGTCCCGACGCCGCGTCGACACCGAGGTTCATGCAGGCCCCGAGCGTCAGCGATGCGTCGGCGGCCCGCACGACGACGCGCGACGCGTCGAGCCCGGCGGCGTCTGCGAGCACGCCCACCTTCTCCGGCTCGAGCTCGAACCCGTGCGTCACGAGGACGAGCTCGAGGTCGGGATGCGACTGGGCGCCAACGAAGCGCAGGACGTGCTCGACCTGGCCGGGGCGCATCGTCGGCACGACGGCCGACACGCTGCGGTCCCGCGGCGGCGTCGGAAGCCCGACGGTCGCGAGGACGGCGTCGACGCGGTGGCCGTACGTGTGCTCGTCGTGCACCCTGCGGTGGGCGCGCAGGCCGAGCCGGTCGCGGTGGTCCTCGTGCTGGAGCAGGGCCCGCAGCTCGCGGTCGGTCTGCTCGGCGTCACGGGTCACGCGCACCGTGTCGCCGAACAACGGCTCGATCGACGCGGCCGGACCGGAGAGCACGGCGGTCTGCGCCGCCGAGAGCTCGAAGAGCCGGCGGGCGCACATCGTCGGCGACTCCGTCACCGAGTTGACGTTGAGGAACACCTTGTAGGCGGTGTACGCCCCGAGCATCCGCTCGTAGGGGAGGCTGCCGACGAGCGAGCCGGAGTAGCGGCGCGGGAACTGGTAGCGGGGGTCGCGCCCGGCCATCCGCGAGAACACCTCGAGCCCGAGCGGCAGGGCCGGCTCGAGCACGTACTCCATCTGGCGGCGTCGCTCGTCGTGCTTGTCGGCGAAGTAGCTGCCGGCGAAGGCGACCTCCCGCGTGCGTCCCGCCCCGTGGCGCACCGGCGTGTGGATGCGCGGCTGGGCACCGAACGGCAACAGGCCGATCCGCGAGCGCCCGAGGTCGCGCTCGTAGTCGGGAATGCGGCCGGCGTCGACGGTGAGGACCTGGTCGAACAGGCGCGCCGTCTCGAGGAACCGGTGGTAGTTCGGCGGGTCCTCCTTGTTCCAGAACACCGTCGGGATGCCCTCGGCGCGACACCAGGCCACGAGATCACGCAGCTCGAGCGACGGCGCCTCGGGTGCGGTCATCGCGAGCCGCCACGCGCCGCCGTTGCCGTTCCAGGCCGACTCGACGAAGAGGAGGTCGGGGCGCTTGTCCCGCAAGGCGGTCCGCCAGGAGTCGGGCTGCACCCGCACCTGGTCCCACTCGTAGCGGAAGGCGAGGTCGGAGAAGTCGTCGAGGATGACGGCGGCGAGGACGTCGGGCCGGGCGACGGGCCCGGCGGGCAGCTCCGGACGGGGCAGGTCGACGCGCAGCCGCGCCGCCCGCACCCGCGGCAGCCGACGCTCCACCTCGCGACGAACCTTGCGCGGCAGGTCCGCCCGCGCCCGCGGGTCGCCGAGGGCCCGCCATGCAGCCGTCCGGGCGCGGCCGATGTCTCCGAGGATCCGCTGCCTCGTGTTCACAAACTTCTCTCTCTGTTCGACTGGCGTTCCGCCTCGGCCCCATCGACGTTTCGCGTGCACTGCGACGTTCGTCCGGTGAGACCTGGACTCGGCGCCACTGTGGCATCCGCCCTCGGCACCTCCGGCCCCCGCGGCGCAACGCGCAGCCGAACAGTTGGTGACATCCCGTCCACGACGGCGCTGATGCTCGCGAACCTCCCGGTGGCGGCATGCGTCGCGCGCAGCCACGTCACCCGCAACCCGTGGCAGGCGGTGTGGGTCGGCACGCGCCTGCTCCCGGCGTCGGTCACCCGGGGCCTCGGCGAGCGCACCCGCGGGCCGCTGTCGGTCATCGCGGCCGCCGCGTCGGGCCAGCGCGAGCTCGCCCGACGACGCCTGTCCGACGGCCTGCGGAGCGCCCCTCTGGCCCGCGCCCGCCGTCTCCTCGCGGCCGCGGCCGCCACCGGCCAGTGGACCGAGGTCGACGCGGACACCGCGGATCGCGCCCCCGCCACCGGGGGCGCCGCCGCGTACGTCGCCCACGCGTCGGGCGACCTCACCACGGCCGAGCAGGCCCTCGCCGGCGCCCGCGGCCCGCTCGACCGGGCCCACCGCCGGTGGCTGGAGGGTGAACGGCTCGTGCTGACCGGCGCCGCCGTCGAGGCCCTCGAACCGAGCCGGGCCCACCCCTCACCCACCACCGACGCGCCAGTACGGCGACGCCGTGCCGTCGTCCACGTCGTGACGAACTCGCTGCCCGAGGTGCAGGCCGGCTACACGGTGCGCACCCAGGGCATCGTCGCCGCCCAGCGCCGCGCCGGCATCGACGCGCACGTCTGCACGCCGCCCGGCTACCCCGTCGCGCAGGGACACCTCCTCAGGGCGCGCGAGTCGGTGCTCGGCGGCGTGCCGTACCACCGCAGCCTCCCGGTCGGGCGCCGCCTCGACCTGCCCGACCGCCGCCTCGAGGAGTACGCGTCGGCCGTCGAGTCGCTCGCCGGGCGCGTCGGCGCGAGCGTCCTGCACGCCCACTCCAAGCACGACAACGCCCAGGCGGCGCTCGTCGCCGGGGCGCGCCTCGGTGTGCCCGTCGTGTACGAGGCGCGCGGCTTCCTCGAGGACACGTGGGCCAGTCGCGGCGGCAGCACCGCCAGCGACTTCTACCGCTGGACCCGCGCCACCGAGACCCGCTGCCTGCACCTGGCCTCCGCCGTCGTCACGCTGTCGCAGACGATGCGGGCCGACATCGTGGCGCGCGGCGTCGACGCGGACCGCGTGCACGTCGTCGGCAACTGCGTGCCCGACGCGTACCTCACCGACCCGACTCACGGCGACGCGGTCCGGTCCCGCCTCGGCGTCCACCGGGACGCCGTCGTCGTCGGCACCGTGACGACGCTCAACGACTACGAGGGCGTCGACGTGCTCGTCGAGGCCGCGGGGCTGCTCGACGACCCACGCGTCGTCGTGCTTGTCGTCGGCGACGGCCCGGCCCGCGACCGGCTGGCCTCGCGCGCGAACGAGCTGTCCCGCAAGGGGACCCGGACGCGCGTCATCCTCACCGGACGCGTCCCGCACGCCCGCAGCCGCGACCACCACGCCGCCGTCGACGTGTTCTGCCTGCCACGACGCTCCACCCCGGTGACCCGGCTGGTGCCGCCCCTCAAGCCCGTCGAGGCGATGGCGCTGGCCCGGCCCGTGGTGGCCAGCGACCTGCCGCCGCTGCGTGAGCTCGTCGGCACCGACCGCGGGCGCATCGTGCCGGCCGGCGACGCCACGGCGCTGGCGGACGCGATCCGCAGGCTCGCCGACGACCCAGACCTGCGACGCCGCCTCGGGCGCGCGGCACGTGACCACGTCGCCGCCGAGCGCACATGGTCCGCCGCGGCCCGCACCTACCAGCACCTCTACGAAACCGTCTGCGAGGACGCATGACCGACGTGACCACCGCACCACCGACGCCGTACGCGCCGGCGACGCTGACACCGGCGCAGGCCGAGGCACTGGCCCGCGCCGGTGGCCTCGAGGAGCTGGGTGTCCGCCCGCCGATGCGCCGGTACGTGCGCGACGTGTGGCGCTACCGCCACCTCGTCTGGCACCTGTCGTCGTCGCAGGCCTACGCGACGAACCAGAACAACCACCTGGGCCAGCTCTGGGCGGTGCTCAACCCGCTGCTGCTCGTCGGCTCGTACTACCTGATCTTCGGCCTGCTGCTGAAGACCCGCGGTGGCACGTCGAACTACATCGCGTTCCTGACGATCGGCATCTTCGTCTTCGGCTACACCGCCTCCGCCCTGACCGCGGGCGCCAAGGCCGTCACGGCCAACATCGGGCTCGTCCGGGCGCTGCGCTTCCCCCGGGCCGTGCTGCCGGTGTCGGTGACGCTGACCCAGTTCCTCGTCAACGTGCCGGCGTTCATCGTCCTCATGGTCATGGTGCCGCTCACCGGGGAGCCGTTCTCGTGGCACTGGTTCCTCTTCCCGGTGGCGCTGGGCCTGCAGAGCCTCGTCAACCTCGGGCTCGTCTTCTTCCTCGCGCGGGTCGTCAACGCCGCCCGCGACACGAACAACCTCGTCCCCGTCTTCGTGCGGCTGGCCCGTTACGTGTCGGGGGTCTTCTTCTCGATCCCGCACTACGCCGGGCACGGCCTGATGAGCGCCGTGCTCCTCTACCAGCCGCTCGCTGTCGGCATGACGACCGCCCGCGAGGCCCTCATGGACCAGTACCCGCTCTCGTGGTCCAGCTGGGTCGCAGCCGCGTTCTGGGGCGTCGTGCTCAGCGTGTCGGGGATCGTCTTCTTCTGGCGTGGGGAGGGTCGTTATGGCAGCGACTGATTCGGTGACCGACACGACCACCGAGGCCCGCCCGAGCGTCGTCTGCTCGAACCTCGACATCGTCTACTCGGTGTTCGGTGCCAAGAAGCGCGCGACGTCGACCGAGGGCGACCAGCCCTTCCTCGAGCGCGTGCTCGCCCGGCGGCGCAACGGCCTCGGGGAGGCCGCCGGCGTCGGCAACGTCCGACGCGTCCACGCCGTCAAGGACGTCTCGTTCGTCGTCCGCCACGGTGAGGCCGTCGGCATCATCGGGCGCAACGGCTCGGGCAAGAGCACGCTGCTGCGCGCCATCGCGGGCCTCATGCCGCCGACGAACGGGCGCGTGTGGGCCGAGGGCAACCCGTCGCTGCTCGGCGTCAACGCGGTGCTGCTCACCGGCCTGACCGGGGCCCGCAACGTCATGATCGGCGGCCTCGCCCTCGGCCTGTCACCGCGGGAGGTTCGCGAGCGGTACGACGACATCGTCGAGTTCTCGGGCATCGGCGACTTCGTCGACCTGCCGATGAGCGCGTACTCGTCCGGCATGGGCGCGCGCCTGCGGTTCGCGATCTCGACCGCGGCTGCCCCCGACATCCTCATGATCGACGAGGCCCTCGCCACCGGCGACGCCGAGTTCCAGGCGCGCAGCCGCGACCGGATCGCCGAGATCCGCCGCGACGCGAGCACGGTCTTCCTCGTCAGCCACTCCAACGCCGCGATCCGCGACTCGTGCGAGCGCGTGCTCTGGATGGAGCAGGGCCGGCTCGTCATGGACGGCCCGACCGAGGACGTCGTGCGCGCCTACGAGGACAGCCACCGGAAGGCGCGCGCGTGACCCCGGTCGACGCGTCACCCGTGCTGCGCGTGCTCGTCGTGACGGTCGTGCACCACCCCGAGGACGCCCGCATCCGGCACCGGCAGATCGGCGCGCTCCTCGACGCCGGGGCGCACGTCACGTACGCGGCGCCGTTCTCGGCGCACGGGCTCGACCTGCCGGAGGCGGTGGGGCTGCGCGCGCTCGACGTGCCGCACGCCGCCGGCCGGTCGCGGGGCGCGGCGTTCCGGGCCGCCCGCCGGCTGCTGCGCCAGGAGGCACCCGACCACGACGTCGTGCTCGTCCACGACCCGGAGGTCGTCGCGGCCGCGGCCGGGCTCGGGCTGCCCCACCTCGTGTGGGACGTCCACGAGGACACCGCCGCCGCCGTCGAGGCCAAGCCGTGGGTGCCCGACTGGGCGCGCGGCACCGTGGCCGGCGCGGCCCGCCGCATCGAGCGGTACGCCGAGCGGCACCACGACCTCATCCTCGCCGAACACGCGTACGCCGAGCGGTTCGAGCGGCCCCACCACGTCGTGCCGAACACCGTGACCGTCCCCGAGACCGTCCCGTCGCCCGGCGACACCCGCGCCGTCTACCTCGGCTCGCTGACGATGGCCCGCGGCGCGGCGACGCTGCTGCAGACCGGTCGTCTCCTCACCGTGGCCAGCCGCGGCCGCGTCAAGGTCGAGATCATCGGGCCGGCCCGCGACCAGCGCACCGCCGACACCGTCAGCTGGGGCGTCAAGTGCGGCCACGTGGTGCACCACGGCTTCGTGCCGAGCGCCCGCGCGCTGCCGATGCTCGACGGGGCGCTCGCCGGCCTGTCGCTGCTCGAGGACCGGCCCAACTACCGCCACTCGATGCCGACGAAGGTCGTCGAGTACATGGCGCGCGGCATCCCCGTCGTCACGACGCCGCTGCCGCTCGCCCGCGACCTCGTCGAACGCGCCGGCTGCGGCTACGTCGTGCCGTTCGAGGACGCCGAGGCCACCGCCGCCGCCCTCGTCGAGCTGGCGAACGACCCGGACCGACGCGCCGCGATGGGCCGCGCCGGCCACGCGTACGTCCGCGAGCACTTCGACTGGCGCGTCATCGGCCGCGACTTCGTCCGGCACGTCACCGACCTCGCCACCCGGCCGACCCACGCCCCACAGCCCACCTCACCCGCACCATCCGCAACCCACAGCAACGGAGACACCTCATGTTCGACGACGGAATCGCCGTCATCGGCCTCGGCTACATCGGACTACCGACCTGCGCGGCACTGACCCGCCAGGGCATCGGCGTCGTCGGGGTCGACGTCAACGCCCGCACCGTCGAGGAGATCAACGCCGGACGCGTGCCGATCGTCGAGCCGAACCTCGACGTCGCCATCGCCTCGGCCGTCGCCAAGGGCCTGCTGACGGCCACGACGCAGACGCCGCACGCGTCGGTGTACCTCATCGCCGTGCCGACGCCGTTCCGCGGCGACCACGAGCCCGACCTCGCCTACGTCCGCGCGGCCACCGAGGCCATCGCGCCGCAGCTGCGCGGCGGCGAGGTCGTCATCCTCGAGTCGACCTCTCCCCCCGGCACGACGCAGCTGATCTCCGAGTGGATCTCCGACCTGCGTCCCGACCTCAAGCTGCCCCACATGGGCGGCATCCCCGACGTGCACCTCGCGCACTGCCCCGAGCGGGTCCTCCCGGGGCGGATCATGGTCGAGATCTTCGCCAACGACCGCATCGTCGGTGGCCTGACGCCCGAGTGCGCGCTGCGCGCCGCCGAGGTCTACCGCACGTTCGTCACCGGCGAGATCCTCCTGACCGACGCGACGACGGCCGAGATGGCCAAGCTGACCGAGAACGCCTTCCGCGACGTCAACATCGCCTTCGCCAACGAGCTGGCCGAGATCTGCGAGCACGTCGGCCTCGACGTCTGGGAGGTCATCCGGATGGCCAACCGCCACCCCCGCGTCAACATCCTCCAGCCCGGCCCCGGCGTCGGCGGCCACTGCATCGCCGTCGACCCGTGGTTCATCGTGTCGGCCGCCCCGGAGCAGGCCCGGCTCATCCGCGCCGCCCGCGAGACGAACGACGCCCGACCGCGCTCGGTCATCGACAAGGTCGAGGCGGCGCTCGAGCTCGCCGGCAAGCCGGGCGGCACGGACGCGACCGTCGCGTGCCTCGGCCTGGCCTTCAAGGCCGACATCGACGACCTGCGCGAGTCGCCGGCCCTCACCATCACCGAGACGTTCGCGAACGAGCACCCGGGCACCCGCGTCCTCGCCGTCGAACCGCACGTCGACGCGCTCCCGGCCGGCCTCGCGGCCCTGCCCAACGTCGAGCTGACCCCCACCGCGCAGGCCGTGCGCGAGGCCGACGTCGTCGTGCTCCTCGTCGACCACGCCGCCTTCCGCTCGGTGAGCCTGGGCGACCTGCGAGGCCGCGAGCTCGTCGACACCCGCGGCTACTGGCGCTGAAGGAGATCCACACCATGAGCCTTTCCGGCACCACGCCCCGTCGCCGCGTCATGACGATCTACGGCACCCGCCCCGAGGCCATCAAGATGGCCCCGCTCGTCGCAGCCCTGGAGGCCGACGACCGGCTCGAGCCGGTGGTCGCCGTCACCGGCCAGCACCGCGAGATGCTCGACCAGGTCAACACGCTGTTCGGCATCAGGCCCGAGCACGACCTCGACCTCATGACCCCGGGCGCCACCCTCGCCGAGATCACGGCCCGCACGGTGCAGGCCACCTCCGAGCTGCTGCGTGAGACGCGCCCCGACGTCGTCGTCGTCCAGGGCGACACGACGACGGTGCTCGCGTCCGGGCTCGCCGCGTTCTACGAGCACATCCCCGTCGTGCACCTCGAGGCCGGGCTGCGCACCGGCGACGTGCGCAGCCCCTTCCCCGAGGAGGCCAACCGCCGGCTCACCGCCCCGCTGGCCGACCTGCACCTGGCCCCCACCGCGACGTCCAAGGCCAACCTCGTGCGCGAGTCCGTCGACCCCGCAAGGGTTCCCGTCACCGGCAACACCGTCATCGACGCCCTGCGGTGGACGACCGCGCAGCCCGTCGAGTTCGACGACCCGCGCGTCGCGGTGGCCGTCGAGGAGGCGGCCCTGGGCCGCGACCTGCTCCTCGTCACCTCCCACCGTCGGGAGTCGTGGGGGCCGCGCATGGTCGAGACGATGTCCGCCGTGCGCGACCTGGCGCAGGACCGGCCCGACCTGCAGGTGCTGCTGCCCATGCACCGCAACCCGGTCGTGCGCGAGGTGATCGAGCCCCTGCTGGGCCCGCTCGAGAACGTCCTGCTCACCGAGCCGCTCGACTACCACCAGTTCGCGCACGCGCTCGCCGGCTCGACGCTCGTGCTCACCGACTCCGGCGGCGTGCAGGAGGAGGCCCCGAGCCTCGGCAAGCCGGTCCTCGTCATGCGCGACACGACCGAGCGCCCCGAGGCCGTCGAGGCCGGGACCGTGCGCCTCGTCGGCACCGACGGCGCCACGATCCGCGCGGCCGTCGAGGAGCTGCTCGACGGCGCCGACGCCTACGCCGCCATGGCGGCAGCCGTCAACCCGTACGGGGACGGCCGCGCCGCCGAACGGTCGGTGGCCGCGATCGCCGAGCTGCTCGGCGTCGGCCACCGGGCGCCCGACTTCGACCCGGCCGACTCCGCGGAGTCGCGCCAGCTGCTCGGTGCCTGAGAACCCGCGGCTCGACGTCGTCGTCGTCGGGCTGGGGTACGTCGGCCTGCCGCTCGCGCAGGCCGCGGCGGCCGCCGGGATGCAGGTCGTCGGGCTCGACACCGACGCGTCGGTCGTCGCCTCGCTGTCGGTGGGGAGGTCGCACGTCGACGACCTGTCCGACGACGACGTCGGCGCGATGCTCGCGGCCGGGTTCGCCCCGACGACGGACGCGTCGGTGGTCGCCGACGCGTCGACGGTCGTCATCTGCGTGCCGACGCCGCTGGGGTCCGAGGGCGGTCCCGACCTCGGCGCCGTCGTCGGAGCGACGCGCTCGCTCGCCACGCACCTGCGCCCGGGCACCCTCGTCGTCCTCGAGTCGACGACCTACCCGGGCACCACCGACGAGGTGGTCCGGCCCATCCTCGAGTCGGGCGGTCTCGTCGCGGGCCGCGACTTCAGCCTCGCGTTCTCGCCGGAGCGCGTCGACCCCGGCAACCCCGTGTACGGGATCGTCAACACCCCCAAGGTCGTCGGCGGCCACACGCCGTCCTGCACCGACGTGGCGGCTGCCTTCTACGGCAAGTTCGTCGACACCGTGGTGCCGACGCGTGGCACGCGCGAGGCCGAGACGGCCAAGCTGCTCGAGAACACCTACCGGCACATCAACATCGCGCTCGTCAACGAGATGGCCCGGTTCTGCCACGACCTCGACATCGACCTCTGGGAGGTCATCGCGGCGGCGAGCACCAAGCCGTTCGGCTTCCAGGCCTTCCACCCCGGTCCGGGCGTCGGCGGGCACTGCATCCCCATCGACCCGAACTACCTGTCGCACAACGTCCGCACCCGCCTCGGCTACCCGTTCCGGTTCGTCGAGCTGGCCCAGGAGGTCAACGGCGCGATGCCGGCCTACGTCGTGCGCCGGCTCCAGGACGCGCTCAACCACGACGCCAAGGCGCTGCACGGCTCGCGGGTGCTCGTCCTCGGCGTCACGTACAAGGCCGACATCGCCGACCAGCGCGAGTCCCCGGCCGTGCCGCTCGCGCGCCGCCTGCTCGAGCACGGCGCCGACGTCGTGTTCCACGACCCGCACGTGACGCGGTGGGACGAGGTGGGCGCCGACGTGCCCCGCGTCGCCGACGCCGACCTCGAGGATGCCGTGGCCGACGCCGACGCCGTCGTCCTGCTGCAGCGGCACCGCGGCTACGACGTCGACCGCCTCGCCGCCCTGTCGAAGCGCTTCCTCGACACCCGCGGTTCGGCGACTCCACGCCCGCACGTGGAGCGCCTCTGACACCTCGACCGACACCTCGGCAACGGGGGCGTCAATGGTCCGCCGAGCCAGCCGGGTGTCCGGCTCGTGGGGGTTCGTCCCACACCCCGCGCCAGCGGCCGGTGCCATCGTGACGAACCGGGCACCAACGGCGATGCCCGGAACGGAGGCGACGATGAGCTCCACCCGCACCATCACGCTGCACCGGCTGCACCCGACCCATGCCGGCCCGGCCGTCCGCGCCCTCGCGGCCGTCCTCTCCCTCGTCACGGCGGCGGCCCTGACGCTGCTCGTGGTCAACGCACCGCCCGCGAGCGCCGCGACGCTCCAGCAGGTCACCGGGTTCGGCAGCAACCCGGGCGCGCTGGCGATGTACAGCTACCGGCCCGACGGGCTGCCGGCCGGTGCGCCGGTCGTCGTCGAGCTGCACGGCTGCACGCAGAACGCGACGACGTACTTCAACAGCTCGGGCTGGCGCACGTTCGCCGACCGGTACGGGTTCGCGCTCGTGCTCGCCGAGCAGAGCAGCGCCAACAACAGCAGCTCGTGCTTCAACTGGTTCCAGACGGGCGACACCACGCGTGGCCAGGGCGAGGCGGCGAGCATCGCCCAGATGGTCGACTACGCCGTCTCGACGTACGGCTCGGACCGCTCGCGCGTCTACGTCACGGGCCTGTCGGCCGGTGCCGCGATGACCTCGGTCATGCTCGCGACCTACCCCGATAGGTTCGCCGGCGGGTCGATCAACGCCGGCCTGCCCTACCGCTGCGCCACGAGCTCGATCGACGCCTACTCGTGCATGAACCCGGGCGTGGACAAGACGCCCAAGGCCTGGGGTGACCTCGTCCGCGCGGCCGACTCCGGCTACTCCGGCCCGCGGCCCAGGGTCGCGATCTGGCAGGGCACGAGCGACACGACCGTCGCGCCGATGAACGCCACCGAGCTGCGCGACCAGTTCACCGACGTGAACGGCGTCTCGCAGACCCCGACCTCGACGGGGTCCATCAGCAGCGGCGTCACGTGGGAGGACTACGGCGGCTCGGTACGTGTCACCCGGATCCAGGGGATGGGCCACGGCACCGCCGTCGACCCGGGCACCGCGGCCAACCAGTGCGGCACGGCGGGCGCGTACTTCATCGACACCGTGTGCGCGGCGTACTACGACGTGGAGTTCTTCGGTCTCGACGGCGGCAGCACGCCGCCGCCCACGAGCACCACGACGACGACCTCCACGCCGCCGCCCACCACGACGACGACGCCGCCCGTGTGCATCACCTCGAGCAACTACGACCACGTCGTGGCCGGGCGCGCCTACCAGTCGGGCGGGTACGCCTGGGCCGTCGGCTCGAACCAGAACCTCGGGCTCTACAACACCTTCTACACCGCAACCCTCAAGCAGTCCTCCCCCGGCTACTGGGAGAAGTGCTAGCCGCTCAGCGGCGCAGGCGCAGTCCGCGCGGGGTCATGTGGAACCCCGCGTCGGACAGCGCCTGCACGAGCGGGTGGCCCGACCCGAGCACCGAAGCGCCGTCGGCCTTCTCGACGGTGAGGCGGCCGAGCGCGCCCTCGCGCACCGCGAGCGCCAGGGCGTCGGCGGCGGGTTGGAGCCGGTCGGGGTCGTCGGACCAGCAGAGCATGGTCTTGCCGCCGCGCTCGACGTAGAGCACGAGCCCGCCGTCGACGAGGACGACGAGCGCCCCGGCCTTGCGGGCGGGCTGGTGGCCCTTGCGGCGCGAGGAGCCTTCGGCCGCCTCGTCGGTCGCGTCGGTGACGCCGCGCTCGGGCCAGCCGATGGCGGCGCCGTAGGGGTTGGCCGGGTCGCTCGCGGCCAGCACGAGCGCGGGCACGGCCGGCGCGCCGGGCCGGCGCCCGCGTCCGGTCGCCGTCGGCGGGGGCGCGACCGGCACCGCCCACTCGTCGCCCTCCCGCGGGTCGACGCGTCCGGCGGTCGACGCGTCGGTGCCGGGCAGGCGGGTGAGCGAACGCAGCCGGTCGACGGCGCCGGTGGAGGCGAACTGCGAGGCGCCGAGCCCTTCGACGAAGTAGCCGCGGCGCACCTTGCCGGCCTCCTCGGCGGCGGCGAGCACGCGGTACACGGCGGCGAACCCGCCCGGCACCTCCTCGCTGACGACCGACCCCCGGGTCAGCACGCCGTACCGGTCGAGGAGCAGCTCGGCGGCGGTGACGGCACGCACGGTCGGGTCGGTCTCGGCGGCGGGCAGCAGGGTCCACCGCCCGACGCCGGTCGGCGGGCCCGACCCTGCTGCACGGCCGGCCTGGAGCGCGCGCCCGGCCGCAGCCGCCTCGGCGGCCTCGACCTGCGCGGGCGTCGATGCAGCGAGCGCCCCACGGAGAGAGCCGAACCGGCCGAGCGAGCCACGGCGCGACGTGTACCGGGCCGACCGCGGCGCCGACGTCGTGCGCTTGTGGGCGGTACGACCTCCGGACAGCAGGGCACGTAGCGGCGCGACGGTGTCGTTGGTGACGTGCCCGGACCACACGAGCGACCACAGCGCCTCGATGACGTCGGTGTCGTCGAGGTCGAGGCGCTGGGCCAGCGGGCGGAAGAAGTAGGCGCCGCCGCCGTCGAGGGCGTCGAGGACGGCACGCTCGGCGTCGGTGAGCGCACCCTCGGGGCCGGTGGTGTCGTCGGGCGGGGTGAGCGTGAGGTGCGCGGTGTCGGCGAGGTGCAGGCTGACCCAGCCGTCGTCGCCGGGCAGCGAGCCGTGCCCGCGCCACACCACTTCGCCCGAGCTCATCACCTCGTCGAGCAGGGCCGGGCGGTAGTCGGCGACACGCGCCGGCAGCACGAGCGACTCGAGCGCGCTGGCCGGCAGCACGGCGCCGGTCAGCTGCTCGACCGCGCGCAGCAGACCCTCTCGGCCGCGCTGGCCGCCGCCGACGCCCTGCCACTGCGGCACGAAGCGCGCGAGGTCGGCCTGGTCGACCGGCTCGACCTCGTGGCGCAGCGCCGCGAGCGACCGGCGCCGCAGCAGCCGCAGCACCTCGGCGTCGCAGAACTCGGGCCCGTGGCCGCCGCCGTTCTCGGTGGGCAGCAGCTCGCCCTCGACGACACGGCCCGCCGACACGAGCCGGCGCAGCGCGTCGTGCACGACGGCCGGGCCCAGGCCCCACCACGCCGCGACGGTCTGCACGGCGAAGGGGCCGTGGGTGCGGGCGAACCGGGCCACGAGGTCGGCGAGCGGGTCGGGGACCGGCTCGAGGAAGGCCTGCGGCACGCCGACGGGCAGCGCGGTGCCGAGGGCGTCGCGCAGGCGGGCGGCGTCCTCGATGGCGGCCCAACGGTCCTCGCCGGCGACGCGCACGGCGATGACGCGTCGGGCCGCCTCGAGCTCGGTGAGCGCCGCCTCGACGGCGGCGGGCTCGAAGCCCTCGGCCGCGCGGGCCACGACGTCGCGCGTCGACAGCGGCCCGAGGACGCGGAGCAGGTCGGCGACGTCCTCGCCGTCGCGGGCGGCGCGCTCGGGCGTCAGGCGCTGGAGCTCGGCCTCGGTGCGGGCCACGGCCTCGGGGTCGAGCAGGTCGCGCAGCGCGAGCGCCTCACCCTGGCCGAGCAGCTCGGACAGCAGCGAGGGGTCGAGTGCCAGGGCGGCCGCCCGGCGCTCGGCGAGCGGGGAGTCGCCCTCGTAGAGGTA
Source organism: Intrasporangium zincisolvens (assembly GCF_034724055.1). NCBI lineage: Bacteria > Bacillati > Actinomycetota > Actinomycetes > Micrococcales > Intrasporangiaceae > Intrasporangium > Intrasporangium zincisolvens. Next base: position 672,264 of record NZ_JAWIIL010000001.1, on the reverse strand, counting down.
CTGCGCGACGTAGCCGAAGACGAGCGACTTGGCGAACGGGCTCGGCTGGCGCGACTCGACGTCGACGACGGTGACCGCGCGCGATCGGATGTCGCCCATGAGCCCGACGAGCCCGGGCACGTCGAAGACGTCCTGGACGCACTCGCGCACGGCCTCGAGGACGATCGGGAAGGTCGGGTACTGGCTCGCGACCTCGAGCAGCTGGGCCGCCCGCTGGCGCTGCTGCCACAACGGCTGGCGCCGGTCGGGGCGGCGCCGCGGCAGGAGCAGCGCCCGGGCTGCGCACTCGCGGAACCGCGACGCGAAGAGGGCCGAGCCGCCGATCTCCTGGGTGACGAGCTCGTTCACCTCCTCGGGCTCGAGGGTGATGATCTCGACGAGCTGCTGGCCGACGTGGCTGCTGTCCGCGCCGTCCTCGAACTCGAGGTCGGGCAGGCGGAAGACGATGCCGTCGTCGCCGTGCATCGCCTGGACGTCGATGCCGAACCGCTCGCGCATCCGGGCTGCCACGCACAGGGCCCACGGCGCGTGCACCTGCCCGCCGAACGGCGAGAGCACGGCCACGCGCCAGTCGCCGATCTCGTCGCGGAACCGCTCGACGACGATGGTGCGGTCGTCGGGGACGTGCCGCGTCGCCTCCTTCTGCTCGGTGAGGTAGCCGAGGAGGTTGTCGGCGGCCCACTCGTCGAGGCCGGCCTCCTGCACCCGGGCGCGCGCCCGCTCGGGGGTGAGGCCGACGATCTCGCGGATGAACGCGCCGACGGCACGGCCGAGCTCGACCGGACGGCCCTGCTGCTCGCCCTTCCAGAACGGCAGCCGCCCCGCCTGGCCGGGCGCGGGCGTCACGAGGACGCGGTCGTGGGTGATGTCCTCGATGCGCCACGTCGACGTGCCGAGGGTGAAGACGTCGCCGACGCGCGACTCGTAGACCATCTCCTCGTCGAGCTCGCCGACGCGTCGGCCCGGGCCCTCGCCCGAGGCGAGGAAGACCGCATAGAGACCACGGTCGGGGATGGTGCCGCCGCTCGTGACCGCGAGGCGCTGGGCGCCGCGCCGGCCGGTCAGGGTGTCGGTGACGCGGTCCCACACGATGCGCGGGCGCAGCTCGGCGAACTCGTCGCTCGGGTACCTGCCGGCGAGCATGTCGAGGGTGGCCTCGAGGACGGTGCGTGGCAGCCCGGCGAAGCTCGCGGTGCCCCGGACGAGGGTCTCGAGGTCGCCGACGGTCCAGTCGTCCATGGCGGTCATCGCGACGACGTGCTGGGCGAGGACGTCGACGGGGTTGGCGGGCACGCGCAGCGACTCGATGTCGCCCGAGCGCATCCGCTCGACGACGACGGCGGTCTGCACCAGGTCGCCGCGGAACTTCGGGAAGAGCACCCCCTGGCTGACGGCACCGACCTGGTGGCCGGCGCGCCCGACTCGCTGCAGGCCGCTGGCCACCGACGGCGGGCTCTCGACCTGCACGACGAGGTCGACCGCGCCCATGTCGATGCCGAGCTCGAGGCTGCTCGTGGCGACGACGGCGGGCAGCCGGCCGGCCTTGAGGTCCTCCTCGATGGCGGCGCGGTGCTCCTTGCTCACCGAGCCGTGGTGCGCGCGGGCCAGCACCGCGGGTGCCCCGCGCGAGGCGCCGGACTGGGCCATCACCTGCGCCGGTGGGTGCGTCGCGGCGGCCGCGGCGTCGGCCGGCGAGGGCAGCCCCTCCTGCTCGGCGAGGCGCTCCTCCCAGATCTCGTTGAGCCGCGAGGTGAGGCGCTCGGCGAGGCGCCGCGAGTTGGCGAACACGAGCGTCGAGCGGTGGTCGGCTATGAGGTCGACGATGCGCTCCTCGACGTGCGGCCAGATGCTCGCCTGGGGCGCGTTTCCGGCGGCCGGGCCGGACAGGTCGGGCACGCCGGGGGTGATCTCGGCCGGTGCGCCGGACAGCTCGGCCATGTCGGGGACGGGCACGACGACGTCGAGGTCCCACTGCTTCGTCGACGCCGGCTGGACGATCTCGACCGGACGCCCGCCCGCGAGGTAGCGCGCGACCTCCTCGACGGGCCGGACGGTGGCCGACAGTCCGACGCGCTGGGCGGGCTTGGGCAGGATGGCGTCGAGTCGCTCGAGGCTCAGCGCGAGGTGGGCGCCGCGCTTGGTGCCCGCGACGGCGTGGACCTCGTCGACGATGACGGTCTCGACGCCCTTGAGCGCCTCGCGCACCGACGAGGTGAGCATGAGGAAGAGCGACTCGGGTGTCGTGATGAGGATGTCGGTGGGCGTGCGGGCGAAGGCGCGACGCTCGTTGGCCGGGGTGTCGCCGGACCGGACGCTGACGCCGATGTCGGGGACCGGCAGGCCGAGCCGCGTGGCCGCGTGGCCGATGCCGACGAGCGGGGCGCGCAGGTTGCGCTCGACGTCGACGGCGAGCGCCTTCATGGGCGAGACGTAGAGGACGCGGCACCGTTCGAGGCGCTCCTCGGGCACCGGCTCGCTCGCCATCCGGTCGATGGCCCAGAGGAAGGCCGAGAGCGTCTTGCCCGAGCCGGTCGGGGCGACGACGACGCAGTGGTGGCCCGAGCTGATGGCGTCCCAGGCGCCGGCCTGGGCGGTGGTGGGCGCGCTGAAGCTGCTCCGGAACCACTCCGCGGTGGCCGGGGAGAACCGGTCGAGCACGTCAGTCATTACCGGCCACCCTTCCACCCGCCACCGACACGCCCCTGCTGACGCCGCTCACCGACGCACCTCCCGGTGCGTGCCGTCGACGCGACGGGTCCAGCCCCGGGCGTCGAGGTGCTCGAGCAGCGGGATGACGGTGCGCCGGGTCGAGGTGAGCGCGACCCGGGCCTCGCTCGTCGTGAACGGCTGCGGCAGCCCGGCGAGCACGCGCATGGCCTGGGCCGGGGCGATCGGCAGCAGGTACACGTCGTCGGGCACGCCGGGCAGGCGCACGAGCCGCCCCGCCCGCACCGCGGCGGCCAGCTCGCGCGGGCCGATCGCCGACGCGTCGAGCTCCTTCTGCTCCGGCGCGGCGAAGGGCTCCTCGGCCAGGCGCGCCTCGATCCGGCGCAGCCCCTCCTCGGCCGGCGCCCCCAGCACGGCGGCGCGCCCGGGCAGGCCCACGCGTCCGTCGTGCGCGTCGAGCCCGGCCGACGCCGCGAGGTCGGGTACGAGGGCGCGGTCCGGCGCGCCCGACGCGGACCGCGCGGCCTCGAGGGTGAGCGTCGGGTCGAGCGGGTCGGCGTCGGCCCGGGCGGTGACCGCGGCGTGCAGCCGCCGCCCCCACTCCTGCCACGCCGTGTCGGCGACGAGCCACCGACCCCGGCGCGTGACGCCGTCGGCCGGTCGGTCGCCGTCGGGCACGCGGGCGCCGAGCGCCTCGGCATCCGCCTCGGTCATCGCCCCGCGCCGGGCCACCTCGGCGGCGAGGTCGGGTGCGCCACCCATCGTCGCAACGGTCTCCGCGCGGCGGGCGGCCGCTCCGCGCCGACGCAGGGCGGGTGGGTCGGTGTCGACGACGAGGGCGCCGAGCACGCGGCGCGAGCCGGGGTCGCGCAGCACGAGCCGGTCCCCGGCCGTGAGCGCGAGGGCCGCCGGCAGGGCGAGCCGCAGCGCGCCGGGGCCGAGCGGACGCGTCCGCACCTCCACGGCGAGCGAGCCGACGTGGAGCATGAGATGCGCTGGTACGCGGTCGAACCCGCTGCTGCCGACGTCGACCTGCGCGTCGACCCGCACGTCCACGATCGCTGTGGTCCGCCACGCGTCGGGGGTCACGAGCACGTCGCCCCGCCCCACCTCGTCGGCCGCGACGCCGCGGACGTTGACGGCGACCCGGCTCACCGGCCCGACGGTGCCGGCCGGGCGTTCCTGGCTCTGGAGTCCGCGGACGGTGACGCGGGCGTTCGTGCCGTCGGTGCGCTGCACGCGCAGCTCGTCACCGACGCGGACGGTGCCGGCGCCGAGCGTGCCGGTGACGACGGTGCCGGCGCCCTTGACGCTGAAGGACCGGTCCACCCAGAGGCGCACCCGGGCGTCGGTGTCCGGTGCCGGGAGCGACGCGACGAGCCGGTCGAGCGCCGCCCTCACGTCGTCGAGACCCTCGCCCGTGCGGGCCGACACCGTGACCGCCTCGGCACCGGCCAGCGACGTGCGCGCCACCCGCTCGAGGGCGTCGGCGCGGGCTGGCTGCGGGTCGGCGAGGTCGGCCCGGGTCACGACGACGAGGCCGTGCCGCAGCCCGAGCGCATCGACGGCAGCGAGGTGCTCGGCCGACTGGCGCCGCCACCCCTCGTCGGCGGCGACGACGAGGACGACGGCGGGCGCCGGGCCGAGTCCGGCGAGCATGTTGCCGACGAAGTGCTCGTGCCCCGGCACGTCGACGAAGGCGACCGAGGCGCCGGAGGGCAGCGTCGTCCACGCGTACCCGAGGTCGATGGTGAGGCCGCGGCGCCGCTCCTCCTCCCACCGGTCCGGCTCGATGCCGGTGAGGGCGCGCACGAGGGTCGACTTGCCGTGGTCGACATGACCAGCGGTGGCGACGACGTGCACGCCCTCACCGTACCCAGCGCGGCTGGGCGCGGGACCGCGTCGGTGTCAGTGCCGGGGGACGTGCTCCTCTCGGGGTGTCCTGGCCTCTGCTGCCACGGCGTCGTGCCGCGGCGGACGGGTGACGAGCGGCAGGACCAGGGCCACGACGGTGATGATGCCGATGACGGTGAAGCCCAGGGTGTAGGCCTTGTCGCTGCCGATGAGCGAGGCGATGAGCAGCGGCCCCACGACGCCGCCGATGCTCCAGCCGACGAGCATCAGTCCGTAGATCGCGCCGACGTTGCGAATGCCGAAGAACTGCCCGGCCGTCGAGGGCATGGTGCCGAACGCCCCGCCGTAGCAGAGGTAGATGAGCGCCGCGAGGACCGCGAAGAGGGCCTTGTTCGTGGCGTGTGGGATGAGCAGGAGGCACACGGCCTGGACGCCGAGGATGCCCATGAAGGCCGGCATCTTGCCGACGAGGTCGGACAGCCAGCCCCAGAAGATGCGGCCCGCGCCGTTGAAGAGTCCGAGCACGCCGACGAGGGCGGCGGCGGCCGCGGCGGAGTAGCCCGCGACGTCGCTCGCCGTGCCGGCCGCGACGGCGATGAGCGAGATGCCGGCCGTGACGCTCATCGTCAGGATGCCGGTCAGCAGGTACCACTGGCGCGTGTGCAGGGCCTCGCTCTGGCTGAAGTCGCGCGACGCGGAGTCGCCGCTCGTGACCTTCGGCGCGTCCTTCGAGCTGGCGCCCGTGACGTCGGGCACGACGTCGGGGTTGCGGAAGACCGACGTGCAGAGCAGGAGGATGACGAGGTAGCCGATGCCGAGCCAGAGGAACGCCTTGGTCGGCACGCTCGGCGTCTGGTCGATGAGCGCCTGGCCGACCGGTGCCGTGACGACCGCGCCGAACCCGAAGCCGGCCACGGCCAGTCCCGTGATGAGGCCCGGCTTGTCGGGAAACCACTTCTGCAGCATGGCGATCGGCACGATGTAGACCATGCCGAGGCCGAAGCCGCCGATGACGCCGTAGCCGACGACGAGCAGCCAGAAGGCGTCCGGCGTCTGGGCGAACGAGGCGAGGATGACGCCGACGGCGTAGATGATGCCGCCGGTCAGCGCCACGACGCGTGGGCCGCGGGCGTCCTGCAGCCGGCCGCCGACGTAGCTGCCGATGAAGATCATCCCGATGACGACGCTGAACGGCACGGCGGCCTTCGACTTCGACCAGCCGAACGCGGCGTCGCTCTGCATCGCCTTGGCGAAGACGCTCCACGCGTAGACGGATCCGATGGCCAGCTGCACGAGCACGGCGCACACGAGGATGACCCAGCGGTTCGCGCCGCTCGTCCTCGTTGCCGGGTCCCTGTCGGTCCTGCTCATGGCATTCCCCTTCCGGTCCTCCGGCGGCGCCCCTATGCGCCGCCGGCGCGGCGTCTAGCGCGCCGTCGTGATGGAGTCGTCGACGACCCCGGCAGCGCGCCGGCGTTCGAGACGCTCACGTTGGTGCTCGACCGTGTACTTCGGGTCGATCGCGGAGGTCATACCCGCCTCGAAGACGCCGAAGCGCGTGCACGCCGAACCCGCCATGAGGGCAAGGCCGCTCAGGGCCGCCCCGACGCGGGTGCGCCCGACGGTGACGGCGCCGACGGCCCCGGCGATGGTGAGCACCTTGCTGGCCTTGAGCAGCGTCGCGGCCTTGCCGGTGCGCAGCGGCTCGGACAGCGTCGGCCCGAGCTTGTCCTGCATCCGCTCGAAGGCGAGCGTCTCGACGAGCGCGCTGACGGCGGCGAGGCGCCGGGCCGGTCCGTTCTGCCGCGCCGGCACGGTGACGAGGGCCAGCCCCGCCGCGGCGAGGTTGGCGGAGCTGACGAAGACGAACGGCAGCTCGCGGTAGGACTCGTGCCACGTCGGCGTCGCGGTGTCGGCGAGGAGCACAGCGGTGTAGGCGGCGAGCGGCGGGGCGAAGAGCGCCGAGCCGACCGTGGCCGGGCCGTCGGCGAGCTCGAGGAGGCGGGACACGCGAGCCAGCGCGGTGCCGGGCCTGCTTGCGCCGGAACGACTTCCGATGAGCGCCTGCCCGACCTCCGAGGCGAGGGCGAGCCCCGAGAAGCCACCGAACGCGGTGAGGATCCACGAGCCGACCGACATCGGCGAGGTCAGCTTGACGGTGCGCATCATGTTGAGGGCGCGGCTCGGCTTGCCGAGGTCCTTGGCGAGCGCCGCCCCGCCGAGCGCGGCCGCCCCGACGGCGCCGACGCGTCCGGCCCGGCGCAACGCCGGGTAGCCGAGCGCCGCACCTCCCGCAGCGAGGAGCGCCGACCCGGCGGCGACGCCGCCGAGGAACAGGTAGGCGGGAATCTCCTTCTCCCACGGGGCGGGTTTGACGATGTGGCGGCCGTAGTAGCTGTCGAACCTCGCGTCGGGCACCATGAGCGACTCGTCGCGCTTCCGGCGTCCGCCGTTCTGGCCCGCCGATCGGGCACCGTCACGCCGACGCTCCTTCTCGGGCGGGCGGTCGGCGTCGAAGGGGTTGGTCGTCATCGCTTCCTCCCGACGAACGCGGCCGCGGCCATGCCGAGCATGGCGATCCCGGCGAGGCCGGCCTTGCGGAACATGTCGGGCAGGTCGGCCGTCGTGACGCGCGGGTCGGGCGGCAGGCCGTAGACCTCGGGCTCGTCGAGGAGGAGGAACACCGAGCCGGTGCCGCCGACGCCGTCGTTCTCGTCGGTGCCGTAGAGGCGCGCCTCGGTGTACCCGCGCTCGTGCAGCTCGGCGACGCGGGCCTTTGCGGTGGCCCGCATCTCGTCGAGGTCACCGAACTTGATCGACGTCGTCGGGCAGGCCTGGGCGCACGCGGGCGTCTGGCCGTCACCGAGCCGGTCGTAGCAGAGCGTGCACTTCTGGGCGATGCCGACGTTCTTGACCTCGCCGTTGTGGGACGGGTCGGCGCCGCCGCCGTTGACGGTGATGCCGTGCGACTGCCGGCCGCCCTCGTGGCCCTCGTCGCCGCGGCGGCGCTCGATGACGCCGAACGGGCAGGCGGCGACGCAGTAGCCGCAGCCGTTGCAGATGTCGTCCTGCACGACGACGGTGCCGAACTCGGTGCGGAACAGCGACCCGGTGGGGCACACGTCGAGGCAGGCCGCGTGGGTGCAGTGCTTGCACACGTCCGACGCCATGAGCCACCGCACGTCGGGCAGCTCGGGCTCGGCGACGGCCGTGGCCACGGGCGCGGCCGCCGGCTCCTCGGCCGAGCGCACGGTCGGCATCCCGAGCTGCACGAGCCGGCGGCCGGACTCACGGGCCTGCTCGACGCGCTCGGTGCTCTGCTCGACGAACGCGACGTGGCGCCACGTGCTCGCGCCGAGTGCCCCGGTGTTGTCGTAGGACTGGTTGAGCAGGTCGAGGCCGTCCTCGGGGATGCCGTTCCACTCCTTGCACGCGACCTCGCAGGCCTTGCAGCCGATGCAGATCGAGGTGTCGGTGAAGAACCCCTTGCGCGGCTCGTGCCTGTCCCACGCGGCGTCGGCCGCGGGGTCGGTCGGTCCGGACAGCTGGTTGCGCCAGAAGCCCACGCCTCAGCCCTCCTTCTTCTTCTTGGGCGACGTGTCGGGGATCGACTCCGGGTGCCCGGTGCGCAGCTCGTTGCTCGTCATGACGGTCGTCCCGGCGCGTGACTGGTACTCGGCGACGAACCGCAGCAGCGCCTCGCCGGTGGGCCGGCGGCCAGGCACGATGTCGCACGAGCCGGCCTTGCTCTCCTGGATCTGGACGTTGGGGTCGAGGGCGACGCCGAGCAGGTCGTTGGCGGCGTCACCGCTGACGACGGCCGCGCTGCCGACGCCCCAGTGGTAGGGCAGGCCCACCTGGTGCACGGTGCGGCCTCGGATGACGAGCGGCGTCATCCGCTCGGTGACGAGCACGCGCGCCTCGACCGCGGCGCGGGCCGACACGATGGTGGCCCAGCCGCCCGGCTCCAGCCCGCGCTCCTTCGCCAGCTCGGGAGAGACCTCGCAGAAGAACTCCGGCTGCAGCTCGGACAGGTAGGGCAGGAAGCGGCTCATGCCGCCGGCGGTGTGGTGCTCCGTGAGCCGGTAGGTCGTGAAGACGAACGGGTACACGTCGGCGCCCGGGGCGTTCCCGGACGGGCTCCAGAGGTTGTCCTTGCGCGGGAAGACCTTGCGGGCCGGGTTGGACTGCTGCCGGTAGAGCGGGTTCTGGACCGGCGACTCCTGCGGCTCGTAGTGCGTCGGCAGCGGGCCGTCGAGCATGCCCTTCGGGGTGAAGAGCCAGCCCTTGCCGTCGGCCTGCATGATGAACGGGTCGTCGCCGGCGAGGCCGTCGGGGCCGCCGGTGCCGGGCTCGGGCCGGTAGGACGGCGCCTTGGCCACCGGGAAGTCCGGCACGTCGTGCCCGGTCCACTTCCCGGCGTCGGCGTCCCACCACACGTACCTCTTGCGCTCGCTCCACGGGTTGCCCTCGGGGTCGGCCGAGGCGCGGTTGTAGAGGATGCGGCGGTTGGCCGGCCAGGCCCAGCCCCAGTCGAGCGCGGTGAGGTCCTGCTCCTGACCCGGGCGCCGGTTGGCGGCCTGGTTCGTGCCGCCGGCGTACACGCCGGTGTAGATCCAGCAGCCGCCCTCGGTGGAGCCGTCGGCCTTCATCTCGGTGAACGCCGACAGCGGCTGGCCCGCTTTCTCCCCCGTCAGGTGCCGCCCGTTGATCTCGGCGAGCACGGCCTCGGCGTCGATCTCGCCGTCGGCGTCGAGCGGGTAGTCCCACGTGAGATCGAGCAGCGGCCGGTCGCGCGGGTCGGTGGAGTCGGCGAGGATCTCGCGGACCCGCTTGCCCAGCTCGAAGAAGAACTCCAGCTCGCTCTGGGCCTCGCCGGGCGGCGCGACCGCCTTGTGGTGCCACTGGAGCATCCGCTGGGTCTGCGTGAAAGAGCCCGACTTCTCGGTGTGGGCCGCCGCCGGCATGAAGAAGACCTCGGTCCGGATGTCCTCGGTGCGCAGCTCGCCGGTGGCGATCTCGGGTCCGTCCTTCCAGAACGTCGCCGACTCGATCATCGCGAAGTCGCGCACGACGAGCCACTTTAGGTGGCTCATCGCCTGACGCTGCATCCGCCCGTGGGCCGAGCCGACGGCCGGGTTCTGGCCCAGGAGGAAGTAGCCCTCGACCTGGTCGTCGAGCATCGCCATCGTCGTCTGGTAGGTGCCGTGCGCACCCGAGAGGCGTGGCAGGTAGTCGAAGGCCCAGTCGTTCTCGGCCGTCGCGGCCTTGCCCCACCAGGCCTTGAGCAGGCTGACGGCGTAGGTGTCGGCGTTGGCCCAGAAGCCCTTCTGCTCCTTGCTGCCGATGGCGCCGAGGTAGTCGTCCCACGTGTCGTGCAGGCCCGCGACGGGCATGGCGAGGTAGCCGGGGAGGATGTTGTAGAGCGTCGGGATGTCGGTGGAGCCCTGGATGCTCGCGTGGCCGCGCAGCGCCATGATGCCGCCGCCCGGTCGGCCCATGTTGCCGAGGAGCAGCTGGATGATCGCGGCGGTGCGGATGAACTGGGCACCGAGCGTGTGCTGGGTCCAGCCGACGGCGTAGACGAACGCGGTCGTGCGGTCGCGCCCGCTGTTCTCGGTGACGGACCTGGCGAGGTAGGCGAAGTCGTCGACGCTGACGCCGCACGTGTCGGCGACCATCTCGGGCGTGTACCGCGAGTAGTGCCGCTTGAGGATCTGGAAGACGCAGCGGGGGTCCTGCAGCGACTCGTCGCGCAGCACCCGGGCGTGCTCGAGCGCCGGTCCGCCGGAGCCGTGCTCGTCACCGGCCGACCGCTCGGACGTGCTCTGCCCGTGCTCGTGCCCGGCCGCGGGGCCGCCGATGGTGCCGGGCGACGCGTCGCCCTCGCCGTCACTTTCACCGTCGCCCTCGCGGTCGTCGGCGGTCGCGTAGGCCCACGTGTCAGGGGCGTAGCTGCCCTTGTCGTCGTCGTAGCCGGAGAAGAGGCCGTCGAGGTCCTCGGTGTCCTGGAACTTCTCGCTGACGAGCGTCGCGGCGTTCGTGTACGCGACGACGTACTCCTCGAAGAACAGCTCGTTGCTCAGGATGTGGTTGATGAGCGCCCCGAGCAGCACGACGTCGCTGCCGGCCCGGATCGGGATGTGCTTGTCGGAGGTCGCCGACGTGCGGGTGAACCGCGGGTCGACGTGGATGACCCTCGCGCCCTTGAGGCGCGCCTCGGTGACCCACTGGTAGGCGACCGGGTGGCACTCGGCCATGTTCGAGCCCTGGATGACGATGCAGTCCGAGTTGGACAGGTCCTGCACGTACTGCGTGGCGCCGCCGCGTCCGAACGAGGACCCCAGACTGGGGACCGTGGAGGAGTGTCAAATACGGGCTTGGTTCTCGATCTGGATCGCGCCGGCTGCGGTGAACAGCTTCTTGATGAGGTAGTTCTCCTCGTTGTCGAGCGTCGCGCCGCCGAGCGAGGCGATGCCCATCGTCCGCCGCAGCGGACGGCCCTTCTCGTCGTGGTCCTGCCAGCCGGCGCGGCGGCTCTCGACGAAGCGCTGCGCGATCATCTCGACGGCAGTCTCGCGCGCCATCGGCTCCCAGCCGGTGCCGCCGGGGCGCCGGTAGAGCACGTGACGCTGGCGCGTCGGGTTGTTGACGAGCTGCTCGCTCGCGGACCCCTTGGGGCACAAGCGGCCCCGCGACACGGGCGAGTCCGGGTCGCCCTCGATCTGTACGACCTTCTCGTCCTTGACGTACACCTTCTGGCCACAGCCGACGGCACAGTACGGGCAGACGCTCTGCACGACGCGGTCGGCGGTGGAGGTGCGCGGCGTCAGCGACCGGGTGCGCTCGGACGTCACGGCCGGGCCGCGTCCGAGGAAGTCACCCGAGCGGACCTGCCGGACCACGGGCCAGGACAGGAACGTCTTCTTCGCCTCCATGGCCGTCACCTTCCCCGGCGTTCAGGCACGCCGACCCAGCGTCACGTCGTTCGAGCACTCCATGCCCACGGGGCCCGGAGCTCTAACCACCCTAGGCACGCGAGTCCGGAAAGCGGGGGTACGGGCCGACCCGGGTGTCGGCCCGTACCCACGAGCGTGCCGGCGCGTCAGGACAGGTACGGCGTCCCGTTGCTCCACTTGAGCACACCGGTCCAGGCCGGCCGCACGAGCGGGCTCGCGCTCTTGCGCACGTGGAAGGCGACGCGCAGCACCCCACCGTCGCTGATGACCTCGGCCCCGCCGGGGCCGCAGAAGCGGTCGGTCGTCGAGACGCCCATGCCGCCGACCCAGCGTGGGTTGCCGAGCGCGAAGAGGTCGTTGCCCGACCACACCTGCGTGGCGTAGTTGCAGTCCTTGTAGCCGTTGCGCGAGACGAACAGGTGCACCTTGCCGCTGCCGTCGCGGTACACGTCGGGGGCCTCGGCGACGGCCGAGCCGATGCGGGCCGCGCTGAGCACGACCTGCGGCGAGCCGGCGAGCTTGGTGCCGGTGGCGTTGTCGACGCGGACCGCCATGATCTGGAACCGGCGCGGGCTGTAGTTGCCGATCTTGTACACGAGGTAGCGGTTGCCGTAGCGGCTCGTGTACTGCGCCGGGTCGATGGCCTCGCTGTAGCCCGACGGCGGGCAGATGAGCGGCGTCGACGCCGGAGCGAACGGGCCGGTGGGCGAGGACGAGCGGCCGCACCGATGCAGTGCTTGTTGTTCGTCGCCGAACCGGGCGCCTCGCGGCGGGCGGCGAAGAACATCGTGAAGCGCTCGGCGCCCGGGGTGCTCGCCGTCTGGAAGACGTGCGGCGCCCACAGCTGCGCCGGCGAGCTGTCGGTCGACTCGAAGGTCCACGCGGGGCGGCCGCTCATCGAGTTCCCGACGATGCCGAAGCCCGAGCCGGGCGAGGCCGAGCGGGCGACGCGGAAGCCGGCGCCCGTCGCGTAGAGGTAGTACTTCGTGCCCTGGGCGCGCGTCGTGAACTTCGCGAACCCGGGGTCCGGGAAGTCGCGGGCGATGACGTTGCGGGCGCTGCTGCCGGTCGTGACGGCCTGCGCCGGGGCCGACGCGACCGCACCGGCCAGCATGACCGCCGCGGCCCCGAGGGCAGCGACGACTGCGGTCTTCTTCATGTGTGTCCCCTGATTCCCCTGGTGGTGCCGGGTTCGTGCCCGGCTGGCGCGATTGTGGCCCACCGCGGGCTCCACGTCGATGGGGAGTCGATGGGGAGTCGATGGGGAGTCGATGGGGAGTTCGCCCCGACCCCGCCGGCTCCTAGACTCTGGAGCGATGGACTCCCCCGCACCCGAACCGCGCCGGCCGGCGCTGCGGCAGGCGACGGCGGGCCTGCTGCGCTGGGGACCACACGGCGGTGCGCACCGGGTGGCCCTGCGCGCCGGCGTCTCGGTCGGGGTCCCGCTCCTCGTCCTCGTCCTCGCCGGACGCGCCGAGTGGGCGCCGTACGCCGCGTTCGGGGCCTTCACCTCGCTCTACGGCCGGCGGCACGCCCGCTCCGAGCGCGCCGGCATGCAGGTCGTCGCCGGCGCCTTCCTCGTCCTCGCGGTGACGGCGGGTGCGCTCGTGTCGCTCGCCCCGGAGTCGCGCTGGCTCGTCGTGCCGCTCGGGGCGCTGCTGGCCGCGGCCGGCTCCCTGGCCTCCGACGCGTACCGCTGGCACCCGCCGGGCCCGCTCTTCCTCGTCTTCGCCTTCGCGGTGTGCGCCATGGTGCCGGCCACGCCGACCACCGTCCTCGTCGCGGCCGCGGTGGCCACGGCGAGCGTCCTGTTCTCCCTGCTCGTGGCGCACGCGGGTGTGCTGCGCGAGCCGACCTCGTGGCGCCGCCCCCAGCTGCCGGCGCCACGGTTCCGCGACGCGCTCGCCGCACCGGGCGCCCGGGCGCACCTCGTGCGGTACGTCCTCGCGCTCGGCGCCGCGGGGGCCATCGCCACCGGGCTCGGCTGGCAGCACCCCTACTGGGCCATGGTGGCCGCGGTGACGGTGCTGTCGGGCCCCGACCTCGCGGCGCGGCTGACACGCGGGCTGCACCGCGTCGTCGGCACGGCGGCAGGCGTCCTCGTGGCCGCACCGATCCTGCTGTGGTCGCCGCAGGGCGCGTGGGCGGTGCTCGTCATCGGGGTCCTGCAGGTGCTGACCGAGCTCGTCGTGGGGCGCAACTACGCGGTCGCCCTGCTCTTCATCACCCCGCTCGCCCTGATGATGGGCCAGCTCTCCCACCCCGTCGCCGCCGGTCCGCTGCTGCGCGACCGGCTGTTCGAGACGGTCCTCGGCGCCGTCGTCGGCGCGGTCGTCCTGCTCGCGGTCCCCGACCGGCTGCGTCGGGCGTCGTCCGCGGGCGCCTGACGATTCGGCCGGCGCCCCGGGCCGGTGGCATGCTCGCGTGGTGACGACGAACCTCGAGAAGCGCATCCCGGCCGACGCGGACGCCGACGCGCTCTACGACGCGTTCGCCGAGTGGGCCGCCGAGCAGGGGCTGACGCTCTACCCGCACCAGGAGGAGGCGTTCCTCGAGGTGCTCTCGGGCAGCAACGTCATCCTTGCGACGCCGACCGGCTCGGGGAAGTCGCTCGTCGCCGCGGCCGCCCACTTCACCGCCCTCGCCGAGGACCGCGTCTCCTTCTACACCGCCCCGATCAAGGCGCTCGTGTCGGAGAAGTTCTTCGCGCTGTGCGACCAGTTCGGCGCCGACAACGTCGGCATGATCACCGGCGACGCCACGGTCAACGGCGACGCCCCGATCATCTGCTGCACCGCCGAGGTGCTGGCCAACCTCGCCCTGCGCGAGGGCCCGGCCGCCGACATCGGCCTCGTCGTCATGGACGAGTTCCACTTCTACTCCGAGCCCGACCGCGGCTGGGCCTGGCAGGTGCCGATCCTCGAGCTGCCGCAGGCGCAGTTCGTCCTCATGTCGGCCACCCTCGGCGACGTCACGATGTTCCGCGACGACCTGACCCGGCGCACCGGACGCGCCACGGCCGTCATCGCCGGCACCGAGCGCCCCGTGCCGCTCGAGTTCTCCTACGCCACGACCCCCATCCACGAGACCATCGAGGAGCTGCTCGAGCAGGACCGCGCGCCGGTCTACGTCGTGCACTTCACCCAGGCCGCCGCGCTCGAGCGCGCCCAGAGCCTCGTCGCGCTCAAGGTGACGACCCGCGAGGAGCGCGACGCCATCGCCGAGCGCATCGGCGGCTTCCGGTTCGGCACCGGCTTCGGGCGCACCCTGTCGCGGCTCGTGCGCCACGGCATCGGGGTGCACCACGCCGGCATGCTGCCCAAGTACCGGCGGCTCGTCGAGCAGCTGGCCCAGGACGGCCTGCTCAAGGTCATCTGCGGCACCGACACCCTCGGCGTGGGCATCAACGTGCCGATCCGCACCGTGCTGCTCACCGGCCTGACGAAGTTCGACGGCACGAAGCAGCGCCTCCTCAAGGCGCGTGAGTTCCACCAGATCGTCGGACGCGCGGGGCGGGCCGGCTTCGACTCCCGCGGCTGGGTCGTGGCCCAGGCGCCGGAGCACGTCGTCGAGAACCTGCGCGCCGTCGAGAAGGCCGGCGACGACCCGAAGAAGCAGAAGAAGATCCAGCGCAAGAAGGCGCCCGACGGGTTCGTCGGCTGGTCGGAGGAGACCTTCGAGCGGCTCATCACGAGCGAGCCCGAGCCGCTCCAGCCCCGCCTGCGCGTGTCGCACTCGATGCTCGTCAACCTCCTGGCGCGCGAGGGCAACCCGGTCGCGCACGCGGTCCGGCTGCTCTCCGACAACCACCACGAGGCCAAGGACCAGCGACGCCTGCAGAAGCACGCCCTCGTGCTCGCGCGCGAGCTGCTGACCTCAGGCGTCGTCGAGCGCCTCCCCGAGCCCGACGCGTCGGGCCGCCGGCACGCCCTCACCATCGACCTCCAGCGCGACTTCGCGCTCAACCAGCCGCTCGCGCCCTTCGCCCTCGCCGTCATGGAGACCCTGGACCGCGAGTCCGACACCTACGCGCGCGACATCGTCAGCATCGTCGAGGCGATCCTCGAGGACCCGCGCCAGGTGCTGTGGGCGCAGGAGTACAAGGCGCGCGGTGAGGCCGTCGCCGCGATGAAGCTCGACGGCATCGAGTACGAGGAGCGGATGGAGCGGCTCGAGGAGGTCTCGTGGCCCAAGCCGCTCGCCGACCTGCTCGAGGTGACCCTCGCCGCGTACCGGCAGAGCCACCCGTGGATCTCGGCCGACGCGCTGTCGCCGAAGGCGGTGGTCCGCGAGATGTACGAGCGCGGCATGACCTTCACCGAGTTCGTCTCGTACTACGGCCTGTCGAGGTCCGAGGGCCTACTGCTGCGCTACCTCACCGACGCCTACCGCGCCCTGCGCCGCACGGTGCCGGAGCACTACCGCGACGACGAGCTCGAGGACGTCGTCGAGTGGCTCGGCGAGCTCGTGCGCCAGACCGACTCGAGCCTGCTCGACGAGTGGGAGGACCTCGTCAACCCCTCCGAGGACGCGACCCCCGGGCGTCCGGGTGAGGTGGCACCCCCGGCCCGGCCGCTCACCGCCAACGAGCGCGCCTTCACCGTCATGCTCCGCAACGCGATGTTCCACCGTGTGGAGCTCGCGGCCCGCGACGCGTGGGAGCAGCTCGGCGAGCTCGAGGCCCGGGTCGCCGAGCTGACCGAGCCGCCCCGCACGGTCGTCATGGACGCCGACGCGTGGAACGAGGCACTGGGCGCCTACTACGACGAGCACGACGCCATCGCCACCGACCAGGAGGCCCGCTCCCCCGCCCTTCTGCAGGTGGAGAAGGTGCCCGGCGAGTGGCGGCTGCGCCAGGTCGTCGTCGACCCGGACGGCGACCGCGACTGGGGCCTCACGGCCGTCGTCGACCTCGCGGCGAGCGACGAGGCCGGCGCGGCCGTCCTCACCGTGACCGGGTTCGAGCGCCTCGGCGGCTGAGCGACGCCGCTCAGGCCTTCGGCGCCTCGGACTCGGCGAGGCGCTTCAGCTCGGTCATGGCACTCTCGGTCTGGCCGGGCAGCTGCCGGTTGATCATCGGCGTGAACGCCTTGCCGAACCCCTTGGTGCGGATCGTGATCGTGTGGGTCAGGCGCGTCTGGGTCTCGCTCGGGCCCGGCTGCACGTCGAAGTCGACGGTGACCTCCATCATCTTGTCGACGAAGTGGTTGGTCAGCCTCCGGTCCTGCTCGCGCGCGACGACCTCGCCGTCCATGACGCCGGTGCGCCCACCGTCCTTGTAGTGGTAGCGCAGCTTGGTGCCGACGGCCGTGGGGCCGCCCGTGACGTTGTCGAGCTGCGTGCACCGCTTGAGCCATTCGGGGGCGCGGGTCACGTCGTCGAGGATCGCGAAGACCGTCGCGGGTGACGCGTCGACGACCTCGGTGCGGGAGTGGTCGGGCATGGCCCCATCGTGGCACCGCCCGGCCGGGGCGCGGCGCGAATCGCCGGCGCGTCGTGCCTAGGGTGGTCGGCATGACCGACAGCGCCGCCGACCTGTCCACCGAGCTCTCCGACGTCCCCGGCCTCGACGCGGTGCTGCGCCGCCTCGACGCCGATGCGGTCCGCGTCGACGCCCTGCCCGACGCCGACGGCGTGCTCGCGCGCCCGCACGACGGCGGCAACGGCACCGGCGTGCTCGTCCTGTCCGGATCGAGCGGCCGCGTCGAGTCGCCGAGAGCGCGCCTGCTCGCGGCCGCCGGGGTCTCGGCGGCCTTGTCCTACCAGTGGTTCGGCGCCCCCGGAACTCCGGACACCATCTGGGAGTACCCGCTCGAGGCGTTCGGCCCGGCCGTCGAACGGCTCGCCGCCGACTGCGACCGTGTCGTACTCCTCGGCACGTCGAAGACCGCCGAGGCGTTCCTCCTGCTCGCGACCGACGACCCGCGCGTCGACGCCGTCGTCGCGGTCGGGCCGAGCCACGTCGCGTGGGCCAACGTCGGCCCGGGCCCCGACGGTGAGCTGCGCCCGCAGCACGCGTCGTGGAGCCGCGGCGGCGAACCGCTGCCGTTCGTGCCCTACGACGACGCCTACGAGGTGGCGGGCGACCCGCCCGAGTTCGTCGGCATGTACCGCCAGAGCCTCGTCGCGGCACCGGAGGCCGCTGCGGCAGCGACGATCCCGGTCGAGCGGTTCTTCGGCGACGTCCTGCTCGTGGCCGGCGGCGACGACCGCCTGTGGCCGGCCCTCGACGCCGCGCGGGCGATCGAGGCCCGCCGGTCCGACGCCGGCCTGCCGACCACGGTCGTCACCCACCCGGACGCCGGGCACCGCGTCGTGCTGCCGGGCGAGCCCGTCGCCACCGGCGGCATGCGGATGGCCCGGGGCGGCACGGAGGAGGCCGACCGGGCCCTCGGCCTGCTCGCCTGGCCAGAGCTGCTGCGCGTCCTCGGCGTGCACGAGGGCCATTCGTCCTGATCGACCACGAGCCCGTCGCGCTGGGTATGTTCCGAGAAAGTCTCGGGATCCCTCTACCGACAGGATCGCTCCATGGATTCGACCGACGTCAAGACCGCCGCAGCGCGTGCCGGTGACCACCCAGCGCTGGAGAACGCCGCGCGCGTCGGCTATGCCGTCAACGGCGTGCTCCACATCCTCATCGGCATCATCGCGCTCAAGCTCGCCTGGCTCTCCAGCGGTGGGCGCGCCGACCAGTCCGGTGCGCTCGGCGCCCTCGCCGACAACCCCCTCGGCATCGTCGTACTGTGGCTCGGCGTCCTCGGCTGGCTCGGGCTGGCCCTCTGGCAGCTGACCGAGGCGGTCGTCCGCGGCGAGGTGAGCGACCGGGTCAAGGCCGTCGCCAAGGCTGTCGTCTACCTCGTCCTCTCGGCGACGGCCCTCAAGTACGCCACGGGCAGCGGCGGCCAGAGCGGCTCGTCCCAGACGCGTGACTTCACGGCCTCGCTCATGTCGAAGCCGGCGGGTGTGTGGCTCGTCGCCCTCGTCGGCCTCGTCATCGTCGGTGTCGGCGTCTACCACGTGATCAAGGGCTGGAAGAGGAAGTTCCTCGAGGACCTCGAGCAGCACCCCGGGCCGTGGCTGGAGAAGGCCGGACGCTTCGGCTACATCGCCAAGGGCATCGCCCTCATCATCGTCGGCGGACTGTTCGTCCTCGCCGCGGTCCGCCACAAGCCCAGCGAGGCCCGCGGCCTCGACGGGGCGCTGCACAACCTCCTCGGCGCTCCCGGCGGTCCGTTCCTGCTGACCCTTGTGGCGCTCGGGCTCATCGCCTTCGGCGTCTACTCGTTCGGCCGCGCCAAGCACGCCCGCGTCTGAGCCCTCACTCCCCCGCCTCACACGACTGCACCGCTCGCCCCTTCAGGGTGCGAGCGGTGCGGTCGTCTACCGGGAGGTTCAGCGGGCGGCGGCGGTCGTCCGGCTGTCCGCGCTCTCGGTGCTGCCCTTGAGGGCCTCGAAGGCGTTGGCCGGTCCCGCGTCGCGGCGCAGCCAGAACCACGCCAGCAGGAAGCAGACGAGGCCGTTGGCCATGCCGACGAGCACGTCGGTGAGGTGGTGCATGCCGCGGTAGAGGCGCGCGTACATGACGAGCAGCGGCACGATGAGGCACACCGTCGTGACGAGGCGGCGCAGCCACGGCGTCTCGATGCGCTGGGCCATCGCCGCGAAGGTCACGTAGAGCGCGGTCGAGGCCCCGACATGGCCGCTCGGGTAGCTCGAGGTCGGCGGGGCCGGGTCGAGGTGCGGGACGTCCGGACGGTCACGGCCGGTGAGGGTCGTGGCCGCGACGAACACGCTGGCCTGGGTCGCGATCGCGATGGCGGGCACCACGGCGAAGAACCACTGCTTCGTGCGCCACCACACGATGAGCGCCACGAGGATGCAGACGCCGATGACGTACTCGGTGTTGCCGATGTGCGACCACACCATGGTGATGGAGTCCCACGTCTTGGTTCGCGTGTCCTGGATCGCGCGGTTGACCGACGTCTCCGACTGGAACCCGCCGAGCGGGCCGCCGATGATGAGGCCGATGCCGTAGATGACGGCGAAGAGGACGACCGCGGGGGCGAGGACGCGCAGACCGAGGTCGCGCATCGACTCCCCGAACGAGGGTTTCGAGCGGTCGAGCTCGTAACGGTGCAGGGCTGAGGAGTTCAACGGTTGCCTTTCGACTCGGGACCCGTCCTGCCCTCCGGCGGGGACGGGTCGTCCGGCTTGCGAGGGTTCCACCCGAGATAACCGAGGTACGAGGCCCCGACGAGGCCCGTACCGAAGAGGAGCCCGCCGACGACGTCGGACGGGAAGTGCACGCCGAGGAATACCCGGTCTGCCATCGTGACGAGCACGGCGAGCGCCGCGACGGTGATGACGACGACGCGCGTCCGCGTGGACACCACCGGCCAGATCAGCAGCACCACCGCGGTCGCGATGGTCGCGGCGTTGGCGGCGTGCCCTGACGGGAAGCTGTAACCCGGTGCGTGCGAGACCGGGTCGCTGACGACCGGGCGCGCGCGGCGCACGACCTCCTTGAGCACGAGCTGGAGGTTCCAGGCGACCATCATCGTCGCGAACGCCCAGATGGCGCGGCTGCGCAGGCCGTGCCGGCGCCACACCCAGACGCACAGCGCGGTGGCGGCGATGTAGGGCCACTTCGGCTGCGTCGCCTCCTGCCACACGAGAAGGAACGTCTTGAAGGCCGGGTTCGCACGGGTCACGTCGGTGGCGGCGCGGATCGCGGCCTCGTCGACCTGGATGACCGGCAGGAACTTCTCGCGCGCCACGAAGGCGAGCGCGGTGATGGGCACGGCGAAGGCGAGGCCGAAGCCGATCGCCCTGCGCAGCCGCCGCCACCGGCCCGGGCCCGGCGTCGCTGCCTCCCGGGACTCGCGCTGGTCGCGCACGTCCCGGGACCCGACGCCGGTGCGGGCATCAGCCACTGCGGACCACCAGCGCTCCGGGCAGGACACGGGCGGCGAGCGAGGTGCGCGGGCCGACGGGGTCACCGTCGACCTCGGCCTCGACGCCCTCGCGCACCCTCGCCTCGAGGACCGCGCCGCGGAGCCGGTCGAGCCGGCGGTGCCCCGCGTGGTGCCTCGTCACGATGTCGGACACGACCGACGCCCAGCCGAAGGCTCCGCGGGGCGCGATGACGACGGCGTCGAGGACGCCGTCGTCGATGCGGGCGTCGGGCATGAGCTCGAGCCCACCCTGGAGCGTGCCGCAGTTGCCGACGACGACCATCCGCGCGTGCTTGCTCGTGTCGTTGCCCTGCCGTCCGACGACTCCGGTGTCGGTCTGGGCGCCGGGGGTCTGCGAGCCCTGGGCCGCGCCACCGGTCGCGCGGACGTCGGCGCGGAAGCCACGGCGTCCGAGGCTCTTGAGGCCGGACAGGATGTAGGCGGGCCAGCCGATGACGCCCTTGATCTTCTCGTTCGTGCCCGCCATGACCTCGCCGTCGAGGCCGAGCCCGCACATGACGAGGAAGACCTCCTCACCGTCCTCGATGCCCGAGGACGTGCCGGGGCTGACCCGCTCGGACTCCCCCAGTCGCACGGCGCCGACGTCGACGCGTCGCTCGCCGCCGGACACGAGGGCCTCGGCGGCCTCCTCGAGGGTGTCGATGGGCAGGCCGAGGTTGCGGGCCAGCAGGTTCCCGGTGCCCGCGGGCAGCAGGCCGAGCGCGACGTCGGTGCCGACGAGGGCCGTGGCGACCGCGCGGACGGTGCCGTCGCCGCCCATCGACGCGACGACGTCGGCGCCGCCCTCGACGGCCTCGCGGGCCTGCTTCTCGCCGGTCTCCTGCTCGGTCGTCTCGATCCACGTCGGCGTCTCCCAGCCGTGGCGCGAGGCGGCCTGCGCCACGACGCCGCGCGCGTGGTCGACGTCGTCGACCTTGACGGGGTTGTAGACGACGGTGAGCCGGCGGCGGGTCGGCGCGGGGCTCGAAGACGGGGTCGGCGAGGGGTCGGCCATGGATCGGATCCTAGGTGTCGTGGCGGGGCCCAGCACGGGTCCAGCGGTGGGCGCGGACGGTGTCTCGGCGCGACACGACCGTTCTCTGGACGTCATACCCGCAGGGGCCGTGACAGTTGCGGGAGTAGCCTGCGAGCCGTGCCGACGATCCGCCGCCGCCTCCTCGTCGCGGTCCTCGTCGGGGCCGTCGCGGGGCTCGTGCCGCTCGGCCCCGCCGGAGGCCCGCTCGTGCACGCCCTCGTCGGGTTCGTCGTCGGCGGCCTGACGTTCGCCGTGCCGCTCCTCGCGCACGTGCTCGGCCACGACGCACCCGGCACGCGCGAGAAGGTCGCCGGACGCGACGGCGACGCCGCCTGGTACGACGTCGTCGTCATCGTCGTCGGCCTCGCCAGCCTCTTCGGCGTGGCCGTCCTGCTCATCGCCACCCAGGCCAGGGGCGTCGAGCTCGTCATGGACGGCGTCATCGGGGTGCTCGCGGTCGGCGTCGGGTGGCTCTGTGTCCACACCGTCTACGTGCTGCGCTACGCGCGCCTCTACTACGCGGTGTCCGACGAGGGTCGCCCGCCGATCGACTTCAACACCGACGAGGACCCGGCGTTCAGCGACTTCGCCTACTTCTCGTTCAACCTCGGGATGGCCTACCAAGTGTCCGACACGGCCGTCCGGTCCTCGCAGGTGCGCCGGGTGGTGCTCGGGCACACGCTGCTCGCCTACCTCTACGGCACGATCGTCATCGCCTCGACGATCAACCTCGTCGTGGGTATCGGCGGCAGCCAGCACTGACGCGTCGGGCGGCACCGACGCGTCGCGCCGGGAGCGTCACGCGATGCCGAGGCGCGCCTTCTCGTCGCGCACCCACATCGACACGAGCCCGCCGAAGTGCGACATGAAGGCGTCGACCTCGTGGGCCGGGTACGTCGTGACGACGGTCTGGCGCAGGAGGCTGTCGAAGGCGTCGGACTGCACCCACTCGAGGACCGCGGCGTCGAGGTGCGGCAGGTGCGTGTCGCACCACGCCCAGTATGCGTCGGTCTCGAAGTACTCGTCGGCGAGGCCGAGGTAGGCCGCGAGCTTCTGCTCGTCGGTCAGGTCGTCGCGGTCGGCGACGTCGAAGTAGCGCTGCATCTCGAGGTCGACGCGGGCGCGCCGGCCGGTGACGAGGCAGTACGCCGACCAGCGCACGAGCGCCTTGATGGCCCACGGGAAGTAGTAGTGCAGCGACGTGACGGCGACGTCGGGACAGGCGTTGGCGTAGTCGATCGGGTAGACGTCGTCACCCTTGACGAGCATCTCGGCCGAGTTGAACTCCCAGCCGAACATCGCGTTGACGACGCGGCTGATCGCGGCAGCCTGCCGACCGGCCGACGGCGTGAGGAAGTCGTAGGACACCGCGTAGCGGTTGTGCATCGGCTGCTCGGGGCGGAAGTCCATGACCATCGTCTCGGGGCCGATCGACAGGGCCCGCGCGAAGTGGTCGTACTCGACGGTCGCCTGCAGGTGCATGAGCATCTCGCCGGACTCGTCGTAGGCCTTGACGAGGTCGGACTCGTCGTCGATGCGGGAGACGCCGCGCCAGCCGCCACCGTCGAACGGCTTCATGTACATCGGGTAGCCGAGCTTGTTCGCGATCTTCTTGAGGTCGAACGGCCGGTTGTACTTGGCGCTCGTGTAGGCCCACCGGACGTTGTCGACGGGGTTCTTGTACGGCACGAGCCACGTCTCGGGCACCTTGAGCCCCAGGCGCATCAGCGCGCAGTAGGCGCTGTGCTTCTCCATCGACTGGAAGGTGAAGGGGCTGTTGAGCAGGTACGTGCCGTCCATGAGCGCGGCCTTCTTGAGCCACTCGCGCGGGTGGTAGTACCAGTGCGCGAGGCGGTCGATGACGAGCTCGGTACGCACCGGCTGACGCAGGTCGAACGGCTCGATGGTGAGCCGCTCGGTGGTCAGCTCGTGGGTCACGCCGTCGTCCGTGGTGATCGGGCCGACACGCTCGAGGAGCGCCTCGAACGCTGTGGGCCAGTCCTCCTCGGCTCCGAGCAGCAGTCCGATCAGGTGGTTGCGCGTCTGCGTCATCTGCCAGTCCCTCTCGACGGGTCGGGTGTCACCGATCCTTGCAGCAGTGTCAACAGGAACGGGTCGAACGCGGCCTCCCAGTGACGCCAGTCGTGCCGGCCCGGCACCTCGGCGAACGTCACGTCGTGCCCGGTGCGCGCCAGCGTCGTGGCCATGAGCCGGTTGTTGGCGAGGTTGCCCTCCTGCGTGCCGCACGTCAGGACGATCCGGGCGTCAGTGTGCCGGCGCCGGGCCCGGCCGACCGACGCGACGAACGCCGTGACCCGGTCCCAGTGCTCGAAGGACTCCTCGCCGTCGAGCCGCTTGCGGAAGAACGAGCCGGACTGGAGGAACAGCGCGCCGAACGTGCCGGGGTGGCGCCACTCGGCCTGCAGCGAGGCGAGGCCGCCGAGGCTCGCGCCCATGAGGGCCGGACGCGTCGGTGTGGCCCACGCGCCCGTGACGCGCGGCAGCACGTGGCCGACGAGGGCGTCCGCCCACTCGGGGTTGGCCGCGTAGCGCTCGTTGCGCGGACCGGGCTCGAGGAGCACGACGCGGTGGGGCCGGACGCGTCCGGCGTCGGTGGCGCGGCGCAGCACCGACAGGAGGTGGGCGCGGCGCGAGTACTCGGGGCCGTCGTGGGCCACGAGCAGCGGCAGCGGGTCGCCGCGACGGGTGCCGGTCGGCGTGACGACGGCCAGGTCGACGTCGCCCGCCGGGGTGCCGGTGACCGTCAACCTCGTGCGCGCCATGCCCCGACCCTACGGGCCGTGACGGCCGCTCGGCGCTAGGCCTTCTTGGCCTTGGGCGGCAGGGTGGCGATGTGGTCGCGGGCGCGCTCGAGCCAGGCCGACTTCTCCTCGTCGGGCATGGCTGCGGGCAGCGACCGCCAGCCCTTCATGGGTCGCTCCTCCGGGCCGAACGGGCCGGTGCCGGCCATCGCCTCGAGCTCGGCCAGCGCATCGGCGTCGGGCTTGACGCCGACGTCCTCGCCGAACAGGCCGGCGTACATGTTGCCGTTGACGAAGGCGCCGAGGCTGCCGAACATCGGCTTGACCTCGACGCCCGGACCTTCGGTCACGAGGCCGCGGAAGTGCGCCTTGGCCTCGTCCGTGTGCTTGGGCATCTTCACGCGTCCATCACACCACCGCTCGACGCGCGTCGGTGGCGTGCACGGTCGCGAGGAAGACGGCAGCGACGAGCGCCGTGACGCCGCAGATGGCCCACACCGTCATGTAGCCGGCGAGTGACGCGTGCCCGGTGGCCCCGGCGTCGACCGTGCCGGTGCTGGCCAGGGCGATGGCGAAGGTGCTCGACGCGAAGGCGCCGCCGATGGTCTTCGTCGTGTTCGTCATGCCGGTGGTCAGTCCGGTGTGG
This sequence comes from Intrasporangium zincisolvens, assembly GCF_034724055.1. Taxonomy (NCBI): domain Bacteria; kingdom Bacillati; phylum Actinomycetota; class Actinomycetes; order Micrococcales; family Intrasporangiaceae; genus Intrasporangium; species Intrasporangium zincisolvens. The sequence goes on along the minus strand of NZ_JAWIIL010000001.1, from coordinate 647,386 downwards.
GTCGGGGGTGCCTGTGCCGCAGCGGCCGTCGGGAGCCCTGCGACGAGCGCGCCCGAGCCGAGACCGGCGACGACCATGTTCGTCATCGTCTGGGCGAGGGTGTCGTGGAACGGCAGGAAGAGCAGGTAGCCGACGGCGACGAAGCCGGCGGCCACGACGAGCGCGACCCGGGTGCCGACCCTCCCACCGAGGACGTGGAGCAACAACGCCCCGACGGCGAGGGAGAGCACGTACCCGCCGATGATGATCGACACCTTGCCGGCCGACGCGCCGAGGCCGTAGCCGGTGACGGCGGGGTCGGTGCGGGCGAACGTCGACAACGGGATCTGCGCCCCGAGCACCGACACCCCGAAGAGGAAGGCCGTCGCCTGCACCGGCCACTGGCCGCGCGCCCGGAGGACCCGCAGGTCGACGAGCGGCCACGCGCAGGCGAGCTCGACCCGCGCGTACGGCACGAGCGTGAGCAGCCCGAGCACCATGACGACCCACGGCAGCACCGACCCCGGGCCCTGCACACGCATCAGGACGAGTCCGGCCATGACGAGGCCGAGGGCCAACGTCAGCAGGCCGAACGCCCGCCAGTGGATGCGGCCCTCGCCCAGCCCGGGCACGTCCTCGACGCCGAGCCACACCGCGACGATCGCCAGGGTGACGACGACGGCCGGTAGGGCGAGCAGGCCTGTCATGCCGAGGGACTCAGCGAGCGCGCCGCTCGTCAAGGCGCCGGCGATGACGCCGAGCTCGAGCGCTGCGACGAGCACGCCGGCCGCGCCGCGGACGCGAGGCTCCGCTCCCCCGGTGCGACGGTGGATGATCGCGACCTCCATCGGCAGCCACACGACGTAGAACCCCTGGATCGCCCACGCGACGAGGAACGTGCCGAAGGTCGGGGCGAACGCGACGCCCCACGAGGCGACGGCCGTGACGACCGTCGAGCCGAGGAGGACCTTGCGGTGGCCGACGAGGTCGCCGAGCCGCGCGAGGAGCGGCACGACGAGCGCCGACACGATGAGCTGGGCGGCCTCGAACCAGTTGACGTCGGCGTCGTGGATCGACAGGTGCCGTGCGATGTCGGTGAAGATCGGCGTGTAATAGCCCTGGAGCACGCCGCTCGCGATCTCGACGCAGACGAGGAAGCCGACGACCTTGGCGATCGGGCTGTCGGCGAGGGCGCGGGCGGCGGCGTCGAGTGCCGGCCGCCCCGTGGTGCGTTCGCTCATGGGGTTCGGGTTTCCTTCGCGCTCAGAGGCTCTCGAGGAGCCGGCGGTACCAGCGGACGCCGTCGAGGAAGTCGCCGACGCCGATGCGTTCGTCGACGCCGTGGATCGCCCCACGCTGCTCCGCGCTCATCCGGAACGGCGTGAACCGGTAGACGCGCGGCCACACGCGGTGGAAGTGGCGCGCGTCGGTGGCCGCGAGCATGACGTAGGGGACGGGCACGACGCCGGGGAAGACGTCGGCGAGCGTCGACTCGAGGAGGCGGTACGCGTCGTCGTCGGTGGGTGACACGGGGCTCGGGTCGTCGCCGCTGACGAGGACCACGTCGATGTTCGGGTCATGCACGACCCTCCGGACGCGCTCGATGGCGCTGTCGACGGTCTCGCCGACCATGACCCGCATGTTGACGTGGGCTCGCGCCTCGGCCGCGATGACGTTGGCGCCAGGCGACCCGGACAGCTGCGTCACGGCCGTCGTCGTGCGGGCCATGGCGGCGGGCTCGTGGCCGAGCCGGGGCAGCACCCGTCCGAGCACGGGCCGCAGCCGGCGCGCCCGGGCGAAGACACGGGCGTACGGGCCGGACGCGTGCGGCGCCAGGCGCTCGAGCATGTCGACGGTGGGGTCGGGCAGGCGGGCGGGGAACGGTCGACGCTCGAGGCGCAGGACGGCTCGGGCGATCCGGGCCGTGGCACCCATCCGTTTCGGTGCCGACGCGTGCCCGCCGTCGCCGCGGGCGACGAGCTCGACGTCGACGGTGCCCTTCTCGGTGGTGCCGATGACGGCGGTCTGCGCCGCCACACCCGGCAGCGCCCCCTGGACGATGGCGCCGCCCTCGTCGAGCACGAGCCACGGCTCGACCCCGCGCTCGCGCAGCAGCCGGACCGCCTCCTTGGCGGCGCCGCCGGACACCTCCTCGTTGCACCCGAAGGACAGCCACACGTCACGCCCTGGCACGACTCCTTCGGCGAGCAGCTGTTCGACAGCGCTGCACACCGCCACGAGCGAGCCCTTGCAGTCGAGGGCCCCACGGCCCCAGACGAACCCGCCGTCCAGCTCGGCCGCGAACGGTGGGTGGGTCCAGGCCGACTCGTCACCGACCGGCACGACGTCGAGGTGGGCCATGAGGACGACAGGGGCTTCCGGCGTCCGTCCGTGCCACCGCACCAGCAGCGCGTCTCCGGCGATCCGCTCGACGTCGCACGCGGCGTGCAGCCGTGGGAACCGCGACGCCAGCTCGGTGAGGAGCGCCTCGAACGCGTCGCGGTCCTCCTCGTCGCGGTACCAGCTCGAGACCGTCGGGATCCGGATGAGCGCCCGCAAGGCCTCGACGGCAGCGTCGTCCCCGTTCATGCCCCGGAGCGTAGGCCCTCGAGCCGTGCTGTGACGGGCCGTGCTGTGATGAACCCATGACCGACTACGGGCACGAGCTGCAGTTCGGGCTGTTCCCCAGCCCCGACGCCGCCCGCGCCGACGCGACGCTCGAGCTGGCCCTGCTCGCCGACGTCGTCGGCCTCGACCTCGTCACCGTGCAGGACCACCCGTACAACGGCGGCCACCTCGACACGTGGACCCTGCTCTCGGTCATCGCCGCGCGCACGAGCGCCGTCCGCGTCGCGCCGAACGTCGCGAACCTGCCACTGCGCCCGCCGGTCGTCCTCGCGCGCTCCGTCGCGACCCTCGACCGGCTCAGCGGCGGACGCGTCGAGCTGGGCCTCGGCACCGGCGCGTTCTGGGACGCCGTCGTCGCGGCCGGCGGCGAGCGCCGCACGCCGAAGGAGGCTGTCGACGCGCTCGTCGAGGCGGTCGCCGTCATCCGCGGCGTGTGGGGGCAGGACCCCGAGCACGCCGGCGCCCGGTCGGTCAGCGTCGAGGGCGAGCACTACCGGGTCAAGGGTCTGCACGTGGGGCCCGCCCCCGTGCACGACGTCGAGATCTGGCTCGGCGCCTACAAGCCGCGCATGCTCCGGGTCACCGGGCGCCTCGCCGACGGGTGGCTGCCCAGCCTCGGCCACGCATCACCCGACGACCTGCCGGCGATGAACGCCGTCATCGACGAGGCCGCCGACCGGGCCGGGCGCGGACCGCAGGCGGTGCGCCGCATGTACAACGTCTTCGGCACGTTCGGCCGTGGCGGCGGCCTGCTGCAGGGCACCCCTGACGACTGGGCCGAGCAGCTGGCCGGCCTGACGCTCGAGCACGGCACGAGCACTTTCGTCCTCGGGGCCGACGACCCCGACACGGTCCGCCGGTTCGCCCTGGAGGTGGCGCCGGCGGTGCGAGAGCACGTCGACGCCGAGCGCGCCCGACGCGCGTCCGGCACGCCCGTGCCCGAGCAGACGCCACCCTCCGCGCCGTCGCGCCCGCTGCCCGACGCCCACCCGCTCGCCGTCCGGCCGACACCCGACGACGGCACCCGCCTGTCGACGTCGATGCCGTGGCGCGAGGACGACCGGCCCACGGCGCCGGTGCCGGCGGGCGCCGTCTACACGCCGCACGAGCAGGGCGTGCCCCAGCACCTCGTCGACGTGCACGACCACCTGCGCCAGGAGCTCGCGCAGGTCCGCGACCTCGTCGGCCAGGTCCGTCGCGGCGCGCTGTCGGTCGGGGCGGCACGCTCAGTCGTCAACACGATGGCGCTGCGCCAGAACAACTGGACGCTCGGCACCTACTGCGAGTCCTACTGCCGCCTCGTCACCGGTCACCACACGCTCGAGGACGTCAGCATCTTCACCCATCTGCGGCGCGCGCAGCCCGACCTCGCCCCGGTGCTGGACCGCCTCGAGCAGGAGCACCACGTCATCGCCGACGTGCTCGAGCAGGTCGACGACGCGCTCGTCGCGCTCGTCGGCACCGACGCGTCGGGGCCGGGCGGGCCCCAAGCCCTCGACGAGGTCGAGCGCGCCCTCGACCTGCTCACCGACACCCTCCTGTCGCACCTGGCCTACGAGGAGCGCGAACTCGTGCACCCGCTCGCACGCCACGGGTTTGGCTGACGGGTTCGGCTGAGGCGCAGGGCGGCTCAGGCCGAGCGGGCCGCCGCCCCGTGCTCGAGCGCCTCGACGACGGCGCCGCAGAAGTCGGGTAGGTCGTCGGGCTTGCGGCTGGTGATGAGGTTGCCGTCGATGACGAGCGACTCGTCGACCCAGTCGCCGCCGGCGTTGCGGACGTCGGTCTGCACGCTCGGCCACGACGTCAGCCGCCGACCCGAGAGAACCCCAGCCTCGACGAGGGTCCACGGGGCGTGGCAGATCGCGGCGACCGGCTTGCCCGAGGCGACGAAGTCGCGGACGAAGGACACCGCGTCGGCATCGGTGCGCAGCGCGTCCGGGTTGGCGACGCCGCCGGGCAGAACGAGCGCGTCGTAGTCGTCGACCGACGCGTCGGCGACGGTGACGTCGACGTCCTTGGTGTCGGCCTTGTCGAGGTGGTTGAACATCTGGACCTGCCCGGGGTCGGGGCTGACGAGCACGGCGTCGTGTCCGGCGTCGGTCACGGCCTTCCACGGCTCGGTCAGCTCGACCTGCTCGATGCCCTCGCTCGCGACGAGGAAGGCGACCTTCTTCTGGTGCGTGACCATGCGACCTCCTGGGGTCCGTGACTGTCTCGTACGGCCCCCGTACCCACTCGCGTGGCTAGGCTCGACGCATGGCCCGCGACCTCGTGGTTCCGCTCGCGCCGGGCGTCTGGCGCATCCCCCTCGTGCGTGACCTCGTCAACGGGTTCGCCTTCCGCGACGACGACGGGCAGGTGACGCTCGTCGACATGGGCATCGCGCGGAGCGGGCCGAAGGTCATCGCGGCGCTCGCGGCGATCGGCGCCGGTCCGTCCGACGTGACGCGGCTGCTGCTGACGCACGCCCACCCCGACCACGCGGGAGGCGCGGCCCACGTCGCCGAGGCCACGGGCCGCGCCTTCACCGTGCACCACGACGACGCCGCGTACGCCGCCGAGGGCTCCTCCCCGCCGCGCGACCGCCGCTTCCTGCTGGGGCGGCTCTTCGACCGCCTCTCCCGGCCCGGGAAGGACTTCACGCCGGTGCCGGTCGAACACGAGATGAGCGACGGCGAGGTGCTGCCGATCGCGGGCGGCGTCCGCGTCGTGCACACGCCGGGCCACTCACCGGGGCACGTGTCGCTGCTCCACGAGGCGACCGGCGTCCTCGTGACGGGCGACGCGATCTTCAACGTCCTGGGCCTGCGCTGGCCGATCAAGGCGTTCTGCACCGACTTCCGGATGACGCAGGAGACGGCCCACCGGCTCGCCGAGCTCGACTACGAGGTCGCGGCCTTCACCCACGGCGCGGAGCTGCGCGGGCGACCGCGCGAGGCGATCCGCTCGTTCCTGCTGCGCCACCCCGCCGGCTGACTGACCCCGCCCGACCCAGGGGTCCTCGTCGTCCACAAGGTTGTACACAACTGTGGACAGACCCTGTACGACCTTCCGGCGGCGCTGCGCCAAACCTTGGACAACGCCGTGTCACCGCGACGACCGGGTCGTTGGGCGCCTCGATGACCTCAGTTTGCTTCGGCTTGAGCTGCAGCATCGTCTGGTCTCGGGTTATGACGCTGATGATCTTGGGGAGTCCGTGATCCGCTGGCCCTTGGAGGTGACGTCCACCTCCGTGCCGCAGCCGAACTTGCCGATGAAGTCGCGAGCCGCGCTGCGGGCCGCCGGCTTGATGCTGGGGTCCATGGCCTCGATCAGAGCGGTGGCGATCATGGCACGCATCGGGGTGCCTTGGAACTCAGGATCGGGAAGCTTCGTCTTATCCTTGATTTTCTCGCTCAGCTTCTCGATGACGTGCTCGTCGTCCAGCATCTCCTGGATGGTCGCGCTAAGAGACTTGCCCTTTGGCCGACCCTTGGGGTTGCCAGACTGCCCAGGCTGGAAGCGCGTACCGGCTCCAACGTTTGGATCAACGCCGTTAGTTAGCAGTTTCCTGCCTGCATTCGCCTATTGTTCGCCTGATCCGTCGCCTGTTGATGTCATATGCAAGTAGTTATGCATGAATGCTGTCACAGGTCAACGTTGAGTGCTACCGTTCACGAAATTTCGAAGCGTCGGGGAGGGACAAATCATGGCAAAGCGCCTCACCGTCGATCAGAAGAACGATCGCCGGTTGACGCAGATCGCCATGTTCTCCGCCTCGGTTGCGCTTGTCGCCGTGGTGGCTGGCCCCTTGACGACGTTCTGGCTCCTAAAGCCTCAGCTCGATGCAAATATCGATCAATCTCGCTTCCAGGCGCTGTACGAGGATAAGCGGAAGTACTATGCGGAGTTCGAGGCTGACTTGGGGCAGATCGGAACGCTAGAAGTCGAAGCGCTGGTAGTCATCCTAGCCAATAACAAGAGATGGGCCGTGAATGATCCACAATGGACTTCCTTGAAGAAACAAATCGACGGCCTCAAGGTTAAGGCAAGTTCGGACTCTGGAAATATCTATATGGTGGGGCCGTCTGGCGTCGCCAAGAAGTCCAGCGCGGCATGGAACTCAATGGCGCGTGCCGCCGACATGTTCGATTGCCTAGCCGTCGGACAAGGTCCCACCTGTTCACAAGATACGACCATGAAGGAGGCGTACGGCAAGTTCCTCGACCTCAATAAGGCATCGGGCGTTGATGATCGAGCCTTCTTGGATGCGGCCCACGCAGATCTGGTGAAGGGGTTGATTGAGTGACAACTGCCTGGCTGTCCGCGCGGGTCATGGCCTAGATCTGTCGATCCTTTGCCTGGCTGAATGGAATGATTGATGCGGTTGGATTCTGCATGTACTCGCGGAACCGCTTGTTGTATCTGTCAATCGTGCCAGTATCTACTTCAGCGTTGACCCAGATAACAACGTCCATGAAGTAGCCCTCGAGGTCCACCATGGTCTCTATCTCGTATCCCTCGAAGATGACGTGGAAGTTGTTTACATGCGCCCAGTCCTGTGCGCGGCGGACGATGTCGCTGACTCCATCCGCAGGAGAACCGGCCTGGCTAGTCGCATCTCCCCAATATCCAGCACCGCCCCAGTACACACCCTGTCGCTCAGGTCCGGCTTCCTTGTCCCTGATGCCGCGAACGATTGCCAAGACCTCATCGAGGACGGACTCGGTGCTTCGACCAAGGTCGGCCACTTTCTGGATGACACCCTCTTCAAGGATGATCGTCTGGCCGGCAGGCGAAATCGGATGCGTCTCTAGAATGTCGTCGACTGCCTTCTTAAGTTCCGGCCAGTATGCCTTGATGCGTGATGCCGACTTGTCAGGCATACCGAACGCTGAGTAGAGGCTGCGGAGCACGCGCCTCATACCGTCCTCATCAAAAGGCACCGCCTGCAGGATGCTGAGCGGGCCAAGAAGGTCAGTGGTCTTGTCGAAGCCGACGAGCAACGGGATGACCCGGTTCTTCGGATCGTCACCGACAACCTTGGACAGAGCGCCGGCCTCAAAGTTGATCCACGGGCGCTCCATCGTGTGTTTAGTGACAACCACGATGCCAGCCTTGGCCTCCTTCAACGCCTCCTCGATGTCGGCGATCCCACGATCCGGCTTCGATGTCGATGTCTGAGACCCAGGGGCTGACGTGGTCAAGGACCTCATCAAGCCAACTGTGCAGCGCACCAGCGATCTCCTTCGATGGGCTGCCTGACCAGCTGATGAAGACTTTGTTCCTCGCCTCGGGTGCCATGGGCGGGATCCTAGTCGAACGGACCAACCCCACAGGTTTTGATGCCGGAGGGGTGCTGGGTGGCCGCACCCCTTCCCCGACGCCTTGCACCACGTCTAACAGGGGTGGCGGGTATCCCCTTCCCCGGCGTCGAGAGTGGTCCATCAGTGGTGGGTGTTGCAGAAATTAAACGCAACGGGGACCGGCGGGGAAGTGGTTGGCATAAAAAGCACCGCCATCTCTGACGGTGTCGACTGAACAACTTTATGTACCTACATCACGGGGAGTACTTCGCCGACAGCCATGCACGGCACGTCCGCTGGCTGCATCACTATGCCCTGCGCTGAGTCTTCACGAGCTGCGTAGAGCGTGTAGTCGCAGGCCCGGAAGCCGCCTTGTACCGACACGCTGACAGCCATGATCGTTCGTGGATCTACAACCGGCACGGGTGTGGGTGCTGATGTTGGCTGAGCTTCCGTTGTGCTTGTATTGCTTGGCGCGCTCACGTTCTGCGTGGTTGCTGATGGTGCCGAACTGCCGCTCGTGGTTGTGTTCTGAGAGGCCGATTGTTGCAGCGAATGGATCGCCGTTGTGTTCTGCTCGACCTTGCCCTAAGTCGCAGCTTGCTGAGTCACTAGCGAGTCAATGCGAGTCTCGTGATCGTCGACTTGCTGCACGAGCGGCGGCACTTCTTCTGCGCCAGTCAGGGCTGTCTGAGTGGCTATCACTGCCGATCCGGCGATTCTCAAGAACACGGTGGAGAGCCGATAATGATTTGCTTCGTGCGTGTTAATCTGGATGTAGAGCTTCTCCCTTCGTTGGTTTGATCGCTGGCGAGGAGAGGCTCTTTTTTGCCTCTTCTCTGCAAACATTTATGCATACGGGCTGGCATTTGTAAAGAGTCGCGTGCGAATTTTGCTTTAGGAAAGGAATGGGTGGATAATTGTATCAACGTGGAAATGGTTCCACATCTACCCGGAAGAGGTGAGGAGAAATATGGTAGTAGTTGCGATTGCAAGTCTTCAGTTGCTAGTGGCGGTCGCTCAGTTGATCGTCATGTTTCGACGGGGAGGCTGATTAATGATATTAATCAAATGCCCCCGCGGTGCCAGATGCCCGCGGGGGCTTTGTTCTATTGCAATACTTGTGCTCATCATTCACAACTAAGGGCAGTAATGGCATTCGGCTTTTGCCTGAACCTTGAGAGGGATGATGACTAACCGTGAAGCATGGACGTTGGCAATGCTGCGCTCAACACATACCAGGAGCCGGACGCCACCAGTAACGAAGACCGGGACCGGCTAGAGGCACTGGCGGAGCAAGCCAAGATCGTTCTGATGAACATGCGCAGAGAGACGCCACGGCCATGAGCCGCCGTCTCGAGAAGCCGAACGCTTCTGGTGGGACGACTGACCACTCAGAAGAGATCGCTCGTCTTCGCGTCAGGGCGCGGAGCAAGGAGCACTACGACGCGCTCGTGTACGAGCTGTGCGCTGATCTCCTGGCTTCTCACGATGACAGTGGGATCAGCCTCGACAACTGGACCGCCCGTGCGTTGGTCGAGTTGCTTATCGGTCAAGAGATTACGGAGAGCGGAGTGTGAGATGAACTGGATCAAGTTGTGGTTCGTCGCGCGCTTCATTAGGTGGTGCGAGTGATGCCCGCCGAGCGCGATTTCTGAGGATCACGAACAGCGACGAACGGTTTCACTTGCGCCGGCTGAGTGACGATGAACTCAAGACGGTGTCGGAAAACACGCTCATCAACATCGACAGCTTGCTCAGGTTCAATGCGCTTGTTCAGCTGGAGATACAACGTCGCAAGACACCTTCCCAATCCGGCGATGCCTCATGAGGCCGTGACTGACCCGCTACGTAAGTGCGGGTCTTCTTCTTGCCCCGCTGATACAGTGCGCCCATGGCGGAGAATCAGGGGAGCGACGAGCGGCCCAGCGGTACGTCTGGCAACTTCCGCGCGAAGGGTGGCAGCAAGCGCAACTCATCTGACTCGTATACCGCCCGCTACTCATCGACCGATCGACTCGTGGGCCAGAGCATGTCGTCCTTCGAGACGCCCGCCAAGTACCGACGAGCCACCGTCTCAGCTACCAAGGCGGCAGCGCAGCGCTCAAGAGGTCGCCGCGGTGCGAGTAGTTTTGCGGGTAGAGCCCGTCTTTATAGGAACTACGGGTTCGACGGTGCGATTATTTGGAAATCAGACCAACTCTCAAGCCCACGCCTGATCGCCGCCGTCATTGAGGGCATGGGGATTGTCGTAGAACTGGCTCAGTTCACCACGACTCGCAAGCGCCAGCCGCCGGCCATCATGTCGATGCGGATGAATAGCCCTCTGGAAGTGCTCATCTATATCGGTGCATGTGGGGGATCAATCGCCACCCTGATGGGTTCTCTCCGTATGGCTCACACACACATCATGGCCATGATCGGCAAGCATCACGCCACCATGATGGAAGTCGCCCAGTCGAAGAACCAAAAGGCCAGGCTCGAGCTTGAGACAAAGGTTATCGAGGAGATGACCAAGCACTTTGAGACTGAGGGCTTCACTGGGAAGGAACTGAGCAGCGCAGCACAAGCCCTGATCTTCAACAGTGGCGTCACGCTGCTTCCTGAAGCCAAGAAGAAGGCCCCGGCAGGCAAAAGGTAAAGCCCCACACCTTGTTCAGATGTGGGGCGGTTGCTCACAGCTCATAGAGCTTGATGAGCGAATCGGGGACGGAGGTTGTCTCTCCCTCGTCGTCCGGCTTCCCAGCGACGATGACCGTGCCACACGAGGCCGAGCTCGTGACGACGTGGAACGCCACCGACGGCGCGCCGCGGATCGGGCAGGGCGCCAAGGCCGTCGGGCAGATCCCGATCTGCTGGGACCCGGACGAGAAGGTGGCGATCGAGCGGGCGCACGCCCAGTTCCGGTGGTTCGGTGGCGGGTGGTCGGTCAACAGCGACCTGCCGACGTCGGCCGGGTTCCAGGGCGCGAGCCAGTTCGTGCGCCCCGAAGACGTCGCGGAGTCCATCCCGTGCGGGCCCGACCTCGACCGGATCGTCGAGGCGGTCAGCACCTACTGGGAGGCCGGCTTCACCGACGTCGCGCTCGTCCAGGTCGGCGGCGACGCCCAGGAGGAGTTCCTCTCCGAGGCCGCGGCCCGCTGCTGGGGAAGCTGCGCGCGGCTGCCGGGTCTGCCGTCTGAGGGGCCTGACGCGTCAGGCGGCCGTGGCCCGCTCGGCGAGGATCCGCTCGCGCCGCTTGGTGATGTCGGCGCACTCGAGGCAGACCTCCTCGGGCACGACGCCCAGGCGCATGAGGCCGGAGAAGAGGATGCAGCCGACACAGATGCCGAAGGCCGACTCGAGCAGTGGGAAGAGCACCATGACCGCGCCGATCGCGACGACGCCGACGAGCGCCCACGAGGCGCCGGTGGCGAGCGAGACGACCCAGAGCGCGGTCGCGGCGAGCGTCATGACGGCACCGATGCTCGCCGCGAACCGCTTCGGCGTACCGGCGGTCGGCTGCTTCGACGCCCGGACGGCGGGTCGGATCCACCGCTGGACGAGCTGCGCCACCGGACTGGCCTTCGGTCCGAGCGCGGCCCGCAGGGTGAAGTCGACGGCCAGGACGGCGTAGAGCCACCACTGCTGGGTCGCGAGGGCGACCGAGCCGACCACGAGGACGACGGCGGCAATGAGCCGCACCGTGACGTCGTCGACGACCGCAGGGAAGCGCGAGGAACTCATGCAAGCATTATGGACTCCATAAGGCTCACTTATGCAACCTCGGGTCAGGATCCGGACGCCGCGATGCGTCAGGGGGCGGACACGCGCTCCCGGCGGTCCGCCTCTCGCTGCGCCGCCCGGCGGACTGCGCGCTCCTCGGCTCGCCTCGCCGCCCGCCGCGCGAGGACGACGTGCTCGACGACGTGCAGCACGGCGTCGAGGGCGGTCTTGGCGCCCGTGAGCAGCGCCACCGCGGCGACGTCGTGCGCCGTGCGCCCGTCGACACCGCCCATCAGGAAGAAGCCGCCGATCACGGTGAGGTGCAGGGCGAGCATCCGCGGGTAGGGCGCGACGATGACCCACGCCGGGTTGGCCGAGGCGCGCTCGCGGCGTCCGAACCAGTTGAGCCCGACCGACAGGAGGTGGCTCAGGAGGATGACACCGGCCGTCGCGACCCAGTCGAGCAGGCCGCCCTGCAGCCCGACGACGCCGACCATGACCGCGGTGAAGGCGCCGTGCACGAGCGTGAAGAGGCCGAAGTGCATCGCGAAGGACAGCGCGCAGGCCGGGTCGCCGCTGACCCACGACTTCGCCGCGAGCCAGCCCTCGAGGCGACGAGGCACGGGGCCGCGGACCGGATGCGCACCCGAGGCGTCGCGGCGACGCGTCGAGGTCAGCAGCTTGACTGTGGTGGTGAACCAGACGACGACGTTCTCGAACCAGTAGACGAGCAGGACGTCGCCCATGCCGAGGCGGCCGTCGAGCGCCGCCCAGACCGGCAGGAGGTTGGCGCCGACGAGGATCGCCGCGCTCAGCGCCCGCGCCACCGAGGTGGGCAGGCGGCGGCCCAGCCGGGCCATCAGGTCGACGCCGAGGATGCGCAGGAGGGCGGTCACGGGCGCCCATGGTGCCATGAGCCCGTGACCGCCACCCGTCGAGTGGTGGACCGCCCTCAGGCGGTCCGGAGGACGCGGAGGGCAAAGAACGCACAGACCACGAACAGCACGGCACCGACACCGGCCACGACGTTGAGGCTCGTCGTGAAGGCGTCCTGCGCGGCCGCGACGAGCTCGCGCGCCGCGTCGGCCGGCAGCGTCGCCGCGGCCCGGACCGCCCCGGCGAGGGAGTCGAGCGCCGACGTCGTGGCCTCCGACGCGTGGTCGGCGGCGAAGGGCGCGAGCTGGCTGCGGTACACGAAGGTCGCGAGCGAGCCGAGGCCGGCGACGCCGACGGCGATCCCGAACTCCGCGGACGTCTCGGACATCGAGGCCACCGAGCCCGCGCGCTCCGGCGGCGCGGACTGCATCATGACGCCCATCGTCAGGGTCGAGGGGACCATGATCCCGAACGAGGTGAGGCACATCCCGAAGACGAGCAGGCCCAGGCCCGCCGCGGCGCCGACCTGGGTGTAGAGCACCAGGCCTGCGGCGCAGAGGAGCAGGCCCGACGCCATGCTGCGGGCGGTGCCGAGGCGACCGGCGATGCGGGCCGAGGTCGACGAGCCGAGCAGGAGGGCGAGGTTGGCCGGCAGCATCCACAGGCCCGCCCCGAGCGGTGAGAGGCCGGCGACGAGCTGCAGCCACTGCGAGCCGAGGAACGACACCCCGGCCATGACGACACCGCCGACGAGCATGACGGCCAGGGCCACCGAGAAGGCGCGGCTGCGGAAGAGCGCGAGGTCGACGAGCGGGTTGGCGATCCGGCGCTGGCGGCGGACGAACAGGACGCCCATGACCAGGCCCGCGGAGATCGTCGTCGCGGCGAGGGAGGCGCTGCCGCCGCGGGCGATCTCCTTGAAGCCGTGGATGACCGGAAGGATCGTCGCGAGCGAGAGGACCGAGCTGGCGACGTCGACGCGGGCACCGGCGTGACGCTCGGACTCCGGCAGGACGCGTCGGCCGACGACGACGAGCAGCAGCATGAACGGCACGCCGAGCAGGAAGGCCGAGCCCCACCAGAAGTGGGCGAGCAGGACGCCGCCGACGAGCGGGCCGACGGCCATGCCGCCCATGAAGCAGGCGTACCAGACGCCGATGGCCGCCATCATCGCCTTCTCGTCGGTGAAGATCGTGCGGATGAGGCCCATCGTCGACGGCATGAGGGTGGCGCCGGCGATGCCGAGGACCGCGCGCCAGAAGATGAGCTGCCCGGGGCTGCTCGCGTACGCGGCGCACGCGCTCGCGACGCCGAACGCGACGGCGCCGACGAGCAGGAGGCGCTTGCGCCCGATGCGGTCGCCGACCGCGCCCATCGTCACGAGGAAGCCGGCGAGGACGAAGCTGTAGATGTCGAGCATCCACAGCTGCTGCGTCGTGCTCGCGCCGAGGTCGGCGGACAGCTCTGGCAGCGCGAGATAGAGGACGCTGACGTCGAGCGACAGCAGCAGGGCGGTCAGGGCCAGCACGCCGAGCGCGAGCCACTGGCGGCGCGTCGGCGTGCTGGCAGAGGTGGTGCTCTGGGTCTCGGTGATCGTCGTCATGCCCTCACGTCGATCACCCGGCCGTCATTTCGACACGGGCTGATCCCTCTGGGCCATCGGGGCCAAGCCGCACGAGGCCGCGAAGCCCTCCGACTCGATGCCGAGCGCGATGTTCGAGCGCGTCGTGAGGTTGGCGAACCCGATGACCGTGGTCAGCTCCACGAGGCCCGCCGGGCCGAGCTCGCGCAGCAGGTGCGCGACGAGCTCCTCCGACGGCTCGGGCGGGGTCTGGCTCATCGCCTCCGCGTACTCCATGACCGAGCGCTCCAGCGGCGAGAACACCTCGGACTCGCGCCACCGCGGGATCTCGCGTGCCTTCTCGACGTCGAGGCCGTTGTTGTAGGCCATGAAGTAGTTGAAGTCGAGGCACCACGAGCAGCCGAGCATCGAGGCGACGGCCATGTGCGCGAAGGACTTGAGGCCCTCGTCGCACTCGTGCACCTTCTGGATCTTCTGGCCCAGGCTCATCGTCGCCCGCAGCAGCGGCTGGTGGTGCCACATGACCCCGAGCGACTCGGGCACGCTGCCGAACATCTTCGTGCTGAACCGCTTGACGAGGGCGCCGTAGGGTCCGGTGATCTCCTTCGGCGGGATCCTGGTGGTCATCGTGTCCTCCTGTGGGTGGGAAATCGTCCGTCGACAGGTGGACACCCGACGGCGCCGATGTGTGACATCGACCTGCATCGGCCCGCACGACCCCGCGTCGGTGCCACGGCCTACGCTCGGGGGATGGCCCTACACATCGGTGCGCACGTCGACCAGGAGGACCCGATCGCGGAGGCGAAGGCCCGCGGCGCCTCGCTCTCGCAGCTGTTCCTCGGCGACCCGCAGAGCTACAAGGGCCCGGTCGTCCGGTACGCCGGCGGCGCCGAGGCGCTCAAGCCCGACGCCGCGGCCGCGGGCATCGACCTCTGGGTCCACGCGCCGTACCCGATCAACGTCGCGAGCCTCAACAACCGCATCCGCATCCCGGGCCGCAAGCTGCTCCAGCAGCACCTGAAGGCGGCCGCCGAGATCGGCGCCAAGGGCGTCATCGTCCACGGCGGGCACCTCGGGGTCGAGGAGGACGCCGCCACGGGCTTCGACAACTGGCGCAAGTGCATCGACGGCCTCGACCTGCCGGTGCCGCTGCTCATCGAGAACACCGCGGGCGGCGACAACGCCATGGCCCGCCGGCTCGAGGCCATCGCGCGGCTCTGGGACGCCATCGGCCAGGCGTCGGGCAGCGAGAACGTCGGCTTCTGCCTCGACACCTGCCATGCGCACGCCGGCGGCAACGACCTCGGCAGCGTCGTCGACCAGGTGCGCGCCATCACCGGGCGCATCGACCTCGTGCACGCCAACGACTCCCGCGACGAGTTCGACTCCGGCGCCGACCGGCACACGAACTTCGGCTCCGGGCACATCGACGCCGACGCGCTCGCCGACGTCGTGCGGGCCGCGAAGGCCCCCGTCGTGTGCGAGACGCCCGGCGGCACCGACGCGCAGGCCGCCGACATCGCCTGGCTGCGCGGCCGGGTCGACTGACCCTTTTCTGACCGAAACCCGACCCAAGAGGGGCACTCCTGCCCGTACCGTGCAGGAAGGGCCGTCCTCGGGGGACCGTCCGGCGGCCGATCCTCCCAAGGAGGCTGCATGCGCAGGACCAGCTCACTCCTCGCCGGCGCCCTGGGCGCCGGTGCCCTCGTCCTCTCGCTCGTCGCCGCTCCCGTCGCCACCGCGTCCGGGGCCGGACGCGCGCACGGCCCGACGCCGCACGCCGCGGCGACGACGCCCGCCGAGCAGCAGCGCGTCCTCGCGTACTGGACGCCCGCACGGATGAAGAGCGCGATCCCCCGCGAGAACACGTACGTCGCGAACAAGGGCACCGCGAACAAGGGCAAGCCCGGCGGCGGCACGAGCGGAGCCCAGGCCGTCCAGGTGCCGGCCTCGCCGCTGTTCGGCAAGGTCTTCTTCACCGAGAAGGGCCTCAACTACGTCTGCTCCGGCACGGTCACGCAGAGCTCGAGCGGCTCGCTCGTCACGACGGCGGGCCACTGCGTCAACGAGGGCCCCGGCGCCTACGTGACGAACTTCGCCTTCGTGCCCAGGTACGAGAACGGCAACCGCCCGTACGGCACGGTCACGGCAGCCTCGCTGCTGACGACGGACGCGTGGCGCGCGAGTGGCGACTTCAACCACGACATCGGCTTCGCGGTCATGAACCCGCTCGCGGGCAGGACCCTCTCTGCCACCGTCGGCGGCTCCTACCCCATCGCCTTCAACCTCGGGTACGGCCGCACCTTCGACGCGTACGGCTACCCGCAGGCCAGCCCCTACGACGGCCAGACCCTCTGGAAGTGCAGCGGGCCGACGACGATGGACACCCGCGGCTCGACCGACAACCGGCTGCCCTGCAGCATGACCGGCGGCTCGTCCGGCGGCGGCTGGATCACGGGCGGCCAGCTGAACTCGCTCAACTCGTTCGGCTACCGCGGCGAGAAGGACGTCATGTACGGGCCGTACTTCGGCACCGTCGAGCAGAGCCTCTACACGCAGGTCGACTGAGGGGCGGGGAGCCGCGCCTGACGCCGCGCACCGACGGCGTCAGGCGCGGTCGCCCGCCTCGTCGGTGTGGTCACTACCCTCGACCACCGCCGCCATCCGGTCGGCGAGCAGCTCGGCGACGCGCAGCTGCTCGGCGCTCGGGCGCACGACC
The DNA here is from genome assembly GCF_034724055.1 of Intrasporangium zincisolvens. Classification (NCBI taxonomy): domain Bacteria; kingdom Bacillati; phylum Actinomycetota; class Actinomycetes; order Micrococcales; family Intrasporangiaceae; genus Intrasporangium; species Intrasporangium zincisolvens. The sequence continues at coordinate 630,612 of NZ_JAWIIL010000001.1, read as the reverse complement.
CGCGTCGCGGCGGTCACCCGGAAGTGCCCGAGCACGCGGTCGCCGCGCCGGACAGGCAGGGCGGTCCACGCCTCGGTCGGCAGCCCGACGCGCTGAACCGGGACCACGCGTCCGCCCGACGTGACGCGTCCGTCAGGGCCCACGACGGCGTCGTTCCAGCGCGGGTGCGTGCCCACCCACTCGGTGCGGTCGGCGCCCAGCGCCTCGGTGATCGCGGCCCCGATGGCGACGGCCCGCTCGTCGACGCCCGAGTCGGCCGGCGCGTCGAGCAGCTGGGCCAGGCCACGGATGTAGCCGTCGCGGCGCAGCGCCGCCGCCTGCTGGCGCCGGCCCCACAGCGCCACCTCGGTCACGGCCAGACCGACGACGACGAGGGCCAAGGCCAGCTCGAGGTCATCGCGGTGGTGGATCGAGAACGAGTAGTACGGCTCGGTGAGGAAGAAGTCGAAGCTGCCCGCCGCGGCGAGCGCCGCGAGGACTCCCGCGACCCGGTCGCCCGTCGCCGATGCGGCGACGACGGGCAGCACGAGGACCATCGCCGCGGTGCTCTGGTCCATCCCCGAGCGCACGAGTGCGAGGCCCGCACCGACCGCGACGGGCAGCAGCACCGAGAGCAGGCGCACGAGCCCGCGTCGGGCGGTGAACCGGTCGAGGAGCGTGTCCCTGGTGTCCGTGGTCATGACTTCATGGTCGCGCCGCGCAGGCGCGCGCGCGAGGGTGTGGGCGCCACCCTGACGCCGTCTTGACACGTTCCTGACGCCGCTGGAGTACGCGGGAGTACAAAGGTGAGGACGATGCCACCAGCCCGAGGAGGACGACCGTGAGCGGGACCGGAACCACCGACGACCCCTGGGTCCTGCGCACCCCGCCGGGCACCGGCGAGTACACGATGCACCGCGACGACGCCGCCACCCCGGCTCAGCTCGTCTGCCAGGTGGGCTCGACGCGGCTGACCTACGACGCCCGCGTCGTCGAGGACCTCCACGCCTGGCTGCGCGAGCAGGGTGACTGGGTTCCCCTGGGCTCGGCCGACGAGCAGAAGCCCGCGAAGGACGGGACCGTGGAGGCGTGGGCCCGGTCGGAGTCCAACCCCGTGGGTGGGTGGTACGGCCTGCGCAAGGGCTACCGCGGACGGGTCGGCATGTACCTGCCACCGCTGCTGGAGGAGCTCGGCCTCGCCGAGGTGGAGCACCAGCCTCGCAACAACCGCATGCGCGCTCTCTGACGCCGCTACGGTCGAGCGATGCTGAGCACCTCGACCTTCACGACGTCCGACTTCGACGTCACCGACTTCGTTCCGGACATCACGACCGCCCTGCCGACGGGACACCTCCGGATGCGCAAGACGTACTCGGGCGACGTGGCCGGCCGCAGCGTCACGCAGTTCACGTCGGCCTTCGACCAGGGATCCGGGGTGGGCACGTACGTCGCGATGGAGTCCTTCGAGGGCGCCGTCGGCAGACGACGTGGGGCGTTCAACTTCGTGCACGCCGCCTCGACGAGCGGCTCGGACCGGTCCCACGAGTACGGCCTCATCGTGCCGGGCAGTGGCACCGGCGCACTGGTCGGCATCGAGGGCACCGTGCACCTGCGCATCGACGAGGACGGCACGCACCGCATGGACTTCGAGCACAACCTTGACGTCGGCGCCCGGGACACTCGGGCGTGACCTCCACCGACCCCGGCGACACGGCCGTCGTCGCCCTGCACGGGGCCGACATGCTCGTCCGCACGTGGGAGCGGCGGGGCTCCGACGCGTCTCCCGACGCGGCTCCCGCCGCGCCCGCGGAGCCGCCGGTGCTCCTGCTCCACGCGACGGGCGAGTCCTCGCTCGACTGGGCACGGGTCGCCGCGAACCTGCGCGCCAACCGGACCGTCGTCGCGCTCGACGCGCGGGGCCACGCCGGCAGCAGCCGCCCGGGCTCCTACCGGCTCGAGGAGATGGCGGGCGACGCCCTCGCCGTGGCCGGCAGCCTCCCGGTCCTCGCCGAGACTGACGTCTACGACGTCGTCGGCCACTCCATGGGCGGGCTCGTCGCCCTGCTCGTCGCGGCCACCGAGCCCCGGCGTGTGCGCCGGCTCGTCCTCGAGGACGTGCCCCTGCCACACCCCCGCACCCCGAACCCGCCCGCCCGGCCCGACGCCGACCCCGGGTTCGACTGGGAGATGGTGCTGCAGGTGCGGGCGCAGATCGACGACCCCGACCCCGGCTGGGCCGACGTCGCCCGGTCGGTCGTCGCGCCGACGCTCGTCGTGTGGGGTGGGCCGTCGAGCCCGATGCCGGCCGAGCACGTCGAGGAGCTGGCCCGGACGCTGCCCTCCGGACGCCTCGTCCGCGTCGACGCCGGGCACCTCGTCCACGCCACCGATCCCGACGGCTTCCTCGCCGTCGTCCGGCCCTTCCTCGACGCCAGCTGAACCCTGCGCGAGGGGCCACGGACGGCGGCCGGCCCGCCGACGGCTCGTGGCTGTCGGCGGGCCGGTCGGTCCGGCGTGCGGGGCGGTCGCGTCAGCGCACCGTGACCGTCAGCGTCCCCAGCACGTCGGAGCGGGAGTCGGACACGAGCACGCGCACCGGGTAGGTGCCGGCCGAGGCCCACGTGTGGTTCCCGCTGATCGTGGCGACGCCGTCGGCACCGGGTGCCGAGACCGTCGCGTCCTCGGTCACGGACCCGTCGCCCCACTGGACCCGGGCCCGGTAGGTGCCGTCCGGCACACCGCCGGTCACGGTGCCGAGCGTGACGTCGGTGGCCGCACCGGCCTGGGCCGACGCGTCGGCACCCGGCGTGACCTGCATGGCCGAGCCGTTGTCGGCGACGGCGAACACGTGGATCCGGCCGGCCGACTTCGGGTCACCGGTCTGGGTCGGCAGGCTCACCGAATCGACCGTCTTGCCCGACGGGATGCTCATCGGCGTCGTCGCGAACAGCTTGGCGTGGCAGCTGTCCGTGCTCGTGCCGTTGAGGCGGTAGGCCATCTCGAGCGCCACGACGTTGCCGAACTGCGCCGAGCCGCACCAGTCGCCGTACTGCACCCGGTAGGGCGCGGTCGTGCCGTCGGTGAAGTGGACCGTCGCGGTGACGTCCTGGTTCGTCTGCGTCGCCGTGCCGATGAACGACAGCTTCGTCGCACCCGGTGCGAGCGACACCTTGAGCGTCTGGCCGGCGCCCGTGGCGTTGTCCTTCTGCCCGACCGGGATGCCCGGCATCGAGTAGCGAAGGTCGGTGCCCGGGACGGTCAGCAGCTTGCCCGGCACGCCGCCCGCGTCGGCGAGCGCCTCACGGGACAGGCCCGCCCGGTCGCCGTCGCACGGGACGGAGTCGCCGACGTTGCCGAAGCACACCGAGTCGAACCCCGCCGCGTACGAGGGCACCGTCGCCGTGTGGACCGTGGCGCCGCCGAGGGCGGAGCCGCTGTCGTTGGCCGTCGTCACCGTGACCTTCGGCTGGTAGTAGCCGGGCTTGGCCCACGTGTGGCTGCCGCGGATCGTGAACGACCCGAGGTCACCGGCCGCGATGGTGCCCTCCGAGCTCGAGCCGTCGCCCCAGGCGATGGTCGCCTTCGCCGTGGCCGACGGGTCCTGGCCCTGGCCGACGCCACCGGAGAAGGTGCCGACGGTGCCGCTCCAGGCGGTGCCCTCGGACGTCTCGAACGCGGGACCGGCGGTCACCGTGATGCCGGTGTTCTGGGCCTTCGACCCGTCGGTGAGGAGCTCGACCTCCGAGAGGTTCGGTGCGGCCGCCCCCTTGGTCGCCGTGACGACGAGCCGGTAGGAGGTGTACGTGCCGTTGTCGGCCAGCTTGAACGGACGCGTCTGCACCCGCCACGGGAAGGACTGGTCGGTGCGCGTGTCGAGCGTGCGCCACGTCTTGCCGCCGTCTTTGGAGCCCTCGACGCGCCACGCGGACGGGTCACCCGCGGCCGGGCCGGAGGTGATCGTGTACCACGTGGCCCGCTGCCCGACGCCCGACAGGTCGAACGTCACGGTCGGCGTCGCCGAGGCGAACGCGGCCGAGGTGCGCGACGTGTCGTCGAACAGCTTCGCGGCGTCGGCACCCGACGCGAGGCCGGTGGCCGAGGCGGTGCCACGACCGGGACCGGTCATGTCGCGCAACGGCTTCGGGGCCTCGGTGCCCGTCGTCAGCGACGGCGGGGCGTCCTGGGCGCGGGCGCCGAAGTCGGACGGCGTGCTACCCATCGCGAAGTCGAGCGTCGAGGCGCCCGCGATCTGCGACTGGTCGACCGAGACCGACTTCTGCTTCTGGCCGTTGACCGTCAGGCCCTGGACGTAGAGGTTCTTCTCCGAGTTGCCCGGGGCGTTGACCACGAGGTCGCCCTGCGTGCGGTGCACCGTGACCTGCTGGAACTTCGGCGAGCCCACGGCCCACTGCGACGAGCCGACCTGCAGCGGGTAGAGGCCGAGCGAGGAGAGGACGTACCACGCCGACATCTCGCCGTTGTCCTCGTCGCCGGGGTAGCCCTGGCCGGTGTCGGTGCCGACGTAGAGGCGGCGCAGGATCTCGCGGACCTTCTCGGCCGTCTTGAACTGCTGGCCGGTCCAGTCGTACATGTACGCGATGTGGTGCGAGACCTGGTTGGACTGGCCGAGCTGGCCCATCCGCACGTCACGCGCCTCGAGCATCTCGTGGATCGTGCCGCCGTAGCCGCCGGGCTTGGTCGCCGTCTCGGGCGTCGCGAAGAACGTGTCGAGCTTCGTCGCCAGGGCGTCGCGGCCGCCGTAGAGGTTGGCCAGGCCCGTGCCGTCCTGCGGTGCGTGGAAGGCGAAGTTCCAGCCGTTCGTCTCGGTGTAGTCGCCGCCCCACGCCTCCGGGTCGAAGGTCGCCGGGAAGCTGCCGTCGGGCTTGCGGCCCTGGAAGAACCCGACCTTCGGGTTGAAGGCGTTGACGTAGTGCGTGGCCCGCTCGAGGAAGTACTGCGACTCCTCCTGCAGCTGGGCGCGCCGGTTCGCCGGCGTGGCCGGGTCCTTGGCGAGCTTCGCGGCCATGTTGCCGATGCCGAAGTCGTTGACGAGGCCCTCGAGACCCCACGACACCGACTCACCCGTGCTCGTGCTCGTGTAGCCGAGGAAGATCGAGGTGTCGAGGCCCTTGCGGCCCACGGCGCTCGACGTCGGCAGGACCGTCGCGTTCTTCACGGCGGCGTCGTAGGCGCCGAGCGGGTCAGGGAGCTTGACGCCCTTGACGTACGCGTCGGCGAAGGCGACGTCCGAGCTGGTGCCGGTCATGAGGTCGGCGTAGCCCGGCGAGCTCCACCGGGCGATCCAGCCGCCGTCGCGGTACTGCTGCACGAAGCCGTCGGCGATCTCGGCCGCGACCTCCGGGTAGAGGAGGCTGTAGGCCGGCCACACGGTCCGGTAGGTGTCCCAGAAGCCGTTGTTGACGTAGATCTTGCCGTCCTTGACGGCGGCGTTCGTCGTCGTCGCGGTGGCCGAACCTGACTTGGCCGCAACGGGGCTCGCGTACTGGTAGTGCGGAGCCGCTGCCGTGCCGGTGTTCTCGAACTGGCTGTTCGGGTAGAGGTTGAGCCGGTACAGGTTCGAGTACAGCGTCGTGCGCTGCGTGTCGGCGTTCGTGTCGGCGTTGGTCTTGACGCCGACGACGCCGAGGCGCTGGTTCCACGCCGCGTTGGCGGCGGCGTGGACGGCGTCGAAGTCGCGCGCCGCCAGCTCGAGCGCGTGGTTGCGCTTGGCCTGGTCGAGCGAGATGAACGACGTGGCGAGCTTGAGCACGACGGTCTTGTCGCTGCTCGTGTCGAACGAGGCGTACCGCGTGCCGGCGTGCCCGTTCGGGGCGGTGCCGGCGGCCGTGGCGGGCCGGTCGAAGGTGCCGTAGACGAACATCCGGCTGCGGCCGGCGGACAGGCCGCTCCCGTTGTCGACCCAGCCGGTCACCGTGCCGGTCGCGGCGTCGACGGTGAAGGTGCCGTTGTCGTCGATGGTGTCGAGGACGAGGCTGCCCTTGGTCGTGCCGGACGGGAAGGTGAACCGGTAGACACCGCCGTGGTCGGCGGGCGCCATCTCCGACACGAGACCACCCTGGAGCACGGCCTTGTAGTAGTCGGGCCGGGCCACCTCGGTCTTGTGGTCGAACGTGAGGGCACGACCCGACGCGCTGCCGGTCGGGGTGCCCGTCGCCGTCGAGGGCATGACCGAGAGCTGGTTGCGGTCACCCATCCACGGGCTCGGCTCGTGCGAGATCGCCAGTCCCTGCATCACCGGCAGGTTCGAGGCGTTGTTGGCCGACTGGTAGTAGTACTCCCACGACTGCGAGTTCGCGTTCGTCACCGGCGTGAAGAACGTGAAGCCGTTGGGCAGCGCGCTGATCGGCAGGTTGTTGCCGCGCGAGAAGCTGCCCGAGGCGTTGGTGCCCCGACGCGTGTCGACGAAGTTCGTCAGGTCCGCCGCATCGACCGTGGCCGGGTGCGCCGCGACGTCGAGGTCGTCGATCCAGCCGCCGAAGCGGGTGTCCTTCTTCGCGGTGTCGTTGTCGTAGCCCACGAGGATGCGGTCGATCGTCTTGCCGGCGGCGACGGTGCCGACGTCGACGGAGACGGCGTTCCACTGGTTGGCGTAGAGGATCTTGCCCTTGCCCTGGCCGTTCGGGCTCGCGGCGACGCCGTTGGCGTCCGTGGCCTCGAGGTCGGACAGGTACGTGCCGTCGGTGAAGTGCAGGTCGAGGGCGCTGTACGTCGACGGGTAGGTGAGGTCACCCGCGACCATGTCGGGGAAGACCTTGTAGGACAGTCGAGTTGCCGGGTTGACCGGCAGGTTGACGTCGAAGAGGCGGTTCCAGGCGTAGCCACGGCCGTCGGCGGTGTGACCGCCGGAGTAGCGCAGCGCCTTGACGCCGGTCCAGCCGACGAGGGGCTTGATGTTGAAGCCGGAGATCGGGCCCGAGCCGACCTTGGTCACCATCGGCGTCGCCGGACCGGTCCCGGTGGAGCCGTCGGAGATGTCCCAGTCGGCCAGCTGCACGATGCTGCCGGAGTGCACGGCCGTGACGTTGAGCCGGTAGTAGGCGTAGCTGCCCGGCGTCGCCACCGTGAAGTCCTGCTTGGCGAACCGGCCGGCGAAGTCGACGTTGCTGCGGGTGTCGAGGTCGGTCCACGTCGTGCCGTCGCTCGAGCCTTGGAGCGTGAAGCCCTTCGGGTCGCGTTCCGGCGAGTCGTTGGCGGAGGTCAGCGAGTAGCGCACGACCTTGGCCGGCGAGGCGAGCTGGTAGCGCACCCAGCCGCTCGTGGCGAAGGCGAGCCACTTGGTGTCCGGGTTGGCGTCGGCGAGGTTGGCCGCCACCTCGCCCGGCGAGTTCTCGGCGCTGGCCGTGACGGCTGTGACCTGACCGAGCAGGCTCCCGTCGACGCTGACCGTGCCGGTGACGTTCTTCTGGCGCGGCCCGTCGGGGCCGTTCTCCACGGCCGAGAACGCCGGCTGGGGGTCGCCGGTCTCGAACGAGGTCGTGAAGCTGCCGGTGTCGTCGGCGGCCGCGGCCGCCGCGCTGGGCGGTCCGGCGACCGCCCCCATCGTCGAGGTGACCAGGAGCGCCATGGCGACGGCGCCTCTCTGGATCCCTGGTGTCAAACCCATCGGTTCCTCCGTGCTCGTCCTTGAGCTGAGCGGTGCAAGACTCCGCGAGACTTTCTCCGGGGGACGAGTGTCGTCAACGGTGCAGATGGTTCTTGTCCGGTCAGGACAGCCAATCGGACAGGAACCGGGCGCCCTACCCTCGATCGGCCGCATTTCGTTGCCGGGGTTCGCCTCGATCTGCTCAGATGGCAGGCATGACAGCGTTGTCTGACCACCGGACAGGCACACGTCCCACCATGGCGGACGTGGCCGCCGAGGCTCATGTCTCGGTCAAGACGGTGTCGCGCGTCGTCAACCACGAGGCCGGGGTGCGACCCGACACCGCCGAGCGCGTCCGGGCCGTCATCGAACGGCTCGGCTTCCGTCGCCACGACGGCGCCCGGCTCATCCGCCAGGGCCGCACCTTCACCATCGGGCTCGTCGTCGAGGACCTCGCCAACCCCTTCTACTCCCTCGTCGGGGCAGCGGTGGAGCGCGAGGCCCGGATCCGCCAGCACCAGCTCATCACGGCCTCGGCCGAGGGCTCCCCGAGCCGCGAGCGCGCCGCGCTCGAGGCGCTCATCGCCCGACGCGTCGACGGCATCGTCGTCGTGCCCGCGAGCGAGGCCGCCTCGGCCGACCCGGAGATCGACGCGAGCGGCACCCCGATCGTCTACATGGACCGCCCGGTGCGGGGCACCCCGCGCGACACCGTGCTCAGCGACAACCAGGGCGGGGTGCGCAGCGCCATCGAGCACCTCGTGGCCCACGGCCACCGCCACATCGCCTTCCTCGGCGACGACCCCGGCTTCTGGACCGCCCGCCAGCGCCGTGAGTCCTTCGTCGCCACGCACGACGCGCTCGGCCTGCCCGGCTCGGCACGGGTCGTCATGGGCCCGCACTCGGTCGTGTCGGTCCGCGACGTCCTGACCCGGTGGAGCGCCGGCCCCGAGCCGATCAGCGCGGTCATCACCGGCAACAACCGCATCACCCTCGCGGCGCTCTTCGCGATCCGCGACCTCCACGCGAACCTGTCGCTCGTCGGCTACGACGACTTCGAGCTCGCCGAGCTCATCGACCCACCCGTGACCGTCGTCCACCAGGACCCGGCCGCCATGGGGCAGAAGGCGGCCCAGCAGCTGTTCTCCCGCCTCCTCGGCGACGAGTCCCCACCGCAGACCGTCGTCATGCCGACGCGTCTCATCGTCCGCGCGTCCGGCGTCCGCCGCGACGGCACCCGAGGAACCCACCGATGACCACGACCCAGCACCTCGTCCCGAGGCACCTGCCCGTCAACACGCCGCACCGCTTCTACCGCGGCGGCGAACGCATCCTGGCCTTCCGCGGCCTGCCCGTCCCCGACGGGTTCGACGGCCACCGGCCCGAGGACTGGCTCGCCTCGACGACCCGCCTCTTCGCCGAGGGTGGCGGCGGGGTCACGCACCTCGACGACGGCAGAGACCTGCCGGCGGTGCTCGAGTCCGACCCGCAGGAGTGGCTGGGCGCCGCGCACGTCGACGCGTACGGCGTCGTGCCCGGGCTGCTGACCAAGCTGCTCGACAGCGGCGAGCGCCTGCCGGTCCACTCCCACCCGGACCGCGCCTTCGCCAAGGCCCACCTGCACTGCGACAACGGCAAGACCGAGGCCTGGATCGTCCTCGACGCCGAGCCCGGCGCCCGCGTGTGGCTCGGGTTCCGCGACGAGGTCTCCCCGGAGCACCTGGCCGACCTCGTCGAGGCCCAGGACGAGCAGCTGCTCGCGGCCCTCAACCCGGTCGAGGTGACCCGCGGCGACGCGATCCTCGTGCCCGCGGGCCAGCCGCACGTCATCGGCGAGGGCGTCCTCGTCCTCGAGCTGCAGGAGCCCACCGACCTGTCCGTCATGCTCGAGCACGAGCGTTTCGGCCTCGAGGAGGCGCACGCCTTCCTCGGCCTCGAGCGCGGCCTCGCGCTGCGCAGCGTCGACCGCGGTCCGCTGAGCCCGGAGGCCCTCGCGGACCTGCGGCGACGCTGGTCCGACGTCGTCGGCGCCGGCGGGGCGCTGCCGGCGCAGGCCGACACCTTCTTCCGGGCGCAGGTCGTCCGGTCGACCGGCCCCGAGCCGGTCACCGTCGAGGCGGCGTTCGCCGTCACGGTCGTCGTCGACGGTCACGGGACCCTCGTGACCGGCGCCGACGACACCGGCGGCGCTTCGATGGACATCACCAGGGGAGATGTCCTCCTCGTCCCCCACGGCGCGGGCTCCGTCCGCGTCGAGGGAGACGTCACCGTCATCCGGTGCATGCCACCGGACGGCACTCCCGCCGCCTGACCGCGGCACCGACACACGGCCGGACCCGGAGGGGGCACCGGCACCACACCGAGTCCCACCACCAACCGGTCGGGGCATCGGAACCAACTAGGAGGATCAATGCGCAACAGGGCTGTTGCAGCCGTGGCAATGGCGGGGGTCGTGGCCGTCGCCCTCGCGGCCTGCGGGTCGGGCTCGAACAACGACACCGGCGGCTCCGGCGGCGCCGCGAGCACCTCGCTCGCGACCAAGGCCGGCGGTGCCGGCGGTGACGTCGGCGTCTTCACGTGGTGGGCGTCCGGCTCGGAGAAGAAGGGCCTCGATGCGCTCGAGGCGCTCTTCAAGGAGAAGTACCCGAACGACAACTTCGTCAACCTCGCCGTCGCCGGTGGTGCCGGCTCGAACGCGAAGGCCAAGCTCGCGTCCGACCTGCAGAACAACCAGCCGCCGGACTCGTTCCAGGGCCACGCCGGTGCCGAGCTCGCCGACTACATCGACGCGGGGCAGATCGAGCCCGTCAACGACGTCATCCAGGCGCTCGGCGGCGAGTCGGCCTTCCCGAAGAACCTCATCGAGCGGCTGACCGTCGACGGCAACATCTACTCGGTGCCCTCGAACATCCACCGCGCCAACGTCGTGTGGGCCAACGTCGCCGTCCTGAAGAAGGCCGGCGTCAACGAGCCGCCGAAGGACATCAAGTCCTGGATCGCCGACATGGACAAGATCAAGGCCTCGGGCGTCTCGACGCCGCTGTCGGTCTCGGGCACGTGGACCCAGGTCCAGCTGTTCGAGAACGTCCTCATCGCCGACCTCGGCGCCGACAAGTACAGCGGCCTGTTCGACGGCAAGACCAAGTGGGACTCCCCGGAGGTCAAGGCCGCCGCGGCCGACTACAAGAAGCTGCTGACCTACACCAACACCGCCTCCGACGGTGACGACTGGCCGGTGGCGACCGACATGGTCATCGACGGCAAGGCCGCCTACAACGTCATGGGCGACTGGGCCGTGGCCGAGTTCGCGGACAAGGGCAAGAAGCAGGACCAGGACTGGACGTGGTTCCCGACCCCGGGCACCGACGGCGTCTTCGACTTCCTCGCCGACTCCTTCACGCTCCCCAAGGGCGCGAAGAACCCCGGCGGCACGAAGGACTGGCTCATGCTCATCGGCTCGGCCGACGGCCAGAAGGCCTTCAACCTGGCCAAGGGCTCGATCCCGGCGCGCACCGACGTGCCGAAGACCGACTTCCCGCCCTACCAGCAGTCCGCGATGGACGCCTTCAAGTCGAACACCATCGTCTCCTCGATCGCGCACGGCGCCGCCGTGTCGCTCGCGTGGAACGCGGACATCAGCTCCGCCATCAGCAAGTTCTACTCGACCAAGGACGACGCGACCCTCGTGAGCGACCTCGCCGCCGCCGCGAAGAAGAACCTCGGCTGACGCGGCACCTGCCCATCGTCTGCTGACGCCGGCCCGGCCGGCGCGGTCCTCCCGAACCACCGGGAGCCGCGCCGGCCGGTCGGCCACCTCCAGCGCCCCACCGTTCCCAGCAAGGACCATCCATGCGAAAGACCAAGGACTGGCTGCCGGGGTTCCTCCTCGTGCTGCCGTCGATCATCCTCGTCGGGGTCTTCGTCTACTGGCTCATCGGCCGCACGGTCGCGACATCGCTCGACCGCACGGTGACCAAGGCGAGCAAGCGGGTCACCAACCCGGGCGGCCTCGAGAACTACTCGAAGCTGCTCGGCAGCGACGACTACCAGCACGCCCTCTTCAACCTCCTCGTCCTCACCGTCGCGTTCGTCGCCGGCACGATGCTCTTCGGCCTCCTGTGGGCCGTCCTCCTCGAGAAGGGCGTACGCGCCGAGGGCATCTTCCGCTCGGTGTACCTGCTGCCGATGGCGATCTCGTTCATCGCGGCCGGCGTCGTGTGGCGCTGGCTGCTCTCGCCCGGCAAGGGCGACCAGGCCGTCGGCCTCAACCAGCTGCTCGCGATGATCGGGCTGGAACGCTTCCAGAGCGCGTGGTGGCAGTCGCCGAGCGCGTTCTCGATGGCGGCCATGGCGATCCCCGCCATCTGGCAGCTGTCCGGCTACGTCATGGCGCTCTTCCTCGCCGGCTTCCGCGGCATCAGCGAGGACCAGCGTGAGGCCGCCCGCATCGACGGTGCGAGCGAGTGGAAGCTGTACCGGCACGTCCTCTTCCCGCAGCTGTCCCCGATCGCGCTGTCGGCGCTCATCATCATCGGCCACATGTCGATGAAGATGTTCGACCTCATCTACGCGATCGCCGGCCAGAACTCGTACAAGGCCTCCGTGCCCGCGACGATGATGTGGACCCAGATGTTCCAGCAGAACAACCCGACCGCCGCCGCGGTCAACGCCACGATCCTGCTGGTGCTCGTCGCCCTCGTCGTCGTGCCGTACCTCATCTACACGAACAAGACGGAGAAGGAGACGCGCGGATGACCGCCACGACGAACGAGGTCGCGCCGGCCGCCGCCGGCGGGCGTGGTGGCGCGGTCGGCGAGCCGATCCCGACGCGTCGCAGCACGGGCAAGGCGCCCGGCACCGAGGGCACCGTGTGGGGGCGCACCGTCAGGTACGGGCTGCTGCTCCTGTTCCTCATCATGATCCTGCTGCCCCTCTACGTGCTGCTCGTCACGAGCCTCAAGCGCAGCGGCGACGTCACGGCGGGCCAGGCGTGGTCCCTGCCGACGGTGCTCTCCCGGGAGGGTTGGACCTCGGCGTGGACGGCCCTGTCGCCCGCCCTGTTCCGCTCGCTCATCCTCGCCCTGTCGGTCGCCGTGGTCTCCTCGGTGCTCGGTTCGGTCAACGGGTTCGTGTTCTCCAAGTGGCGCTTCCCGGGGGCGACGACGGTCTTCACCCTGTTCCTCTTCGGGATGTTCATCCCCTACCAGGCGGTCATGATCCCGCTGCAGGGGATGCTCATCGACGTGCAGTCGACGCCGGGGTTCTCCTGGTTCGAGGGCATCCCGAAGCTCATCGCGGTGCACATCATCTTCGGCATCCCGATCTGCACGCTGATCTTCCGCAACTACTACTCCACCGCGCTGCCGACGGAGATCCTCGAGGCGGCCAAGGTCGACGGCGCTGGCCTGCTCCGCACGTTCTTCTCGGTCGTCCTGCCGATCTCTATCCCGGGCTTCGTCGTGACGATGATCTGGCAGTTCACCTCGGCCTGGAACGACTTCCTCTTCGCGCTGTTCCTCACCAACCGCAACAACGGCCCGGTGACGTACGCGCTCAACGAGCTGGCCGGCGGGCAGAACCCGAACTACCCGCAGATCATGGCGGGCGTGCTCCTCGCGTCGCTGCCGACGCTGCTCGTCTACATCCTGCTCGGCCGCTACTTCATCGGCGGCCTCATGAGCGGCTCGGTCAAGTAGCCGCCCACCACCGACGCGAACGGCGCGGCCCCCCACCGGGGACCGCGCCGTTCGGGCGTCAGGACGTGGCGTCGCGTCGTCAGTCCTTGGTGCGGCGGACGTAGGCGCGGATCGCGAGCGGCGCGACGACGGCCGTGATGAGCAGCGACCACCCGATCGACACACCCACGGCGTGCTGCAACGGCCAGGCCGCACCCGGCGGGGTGCCCGGGACGTTGCCCCACAGCTCGCGCATCGCCTGCACGAGCGCGCTGATGGGGTTCCACTCGGCGATGGTGCGCAGCACCGGCGGCATGGCCGCGGTCGGCGCGAACGTGTTGGCCAGGAAGGTGATCGGGAACATCGTCGTGAACATCAGGCCGTTGACGGCCTCGGGCGACCGCATCGCCGAGCCGACGAGGATGCCGATCCAGATCATCGAGAACCCGAAGAGCAGCAGCAGCGCGAAGGCGAGCACCGCAGGGCCGAAGCCGTCCCGGATGCGCCAGCCGATGACGAGCCCGGTCATCGACATGACGAAGACGCCGATGCTCGAGTGGATGATGCCGTAGACGCTCCGGCCGATGAGGACCGAGCCGCGCGAGATCGGCAGCGACCGGAACCGGTCGATGATGCCCTTGTCGAGGTCCATGTTGAGGCCGTTGGCGACGATGAACGAGGAGAACGCCATCGTCTGGGCCATGATCCCGGGCAGCAGCCACTCGCGGTAGGAGGCGCTGTCGGTCTGGATCGAGCCGCCGAAGACGAAGGCGAACAGGACGACGAACATGATCGGCTGGATCGTGACGTCGGTGAGCATCTCCGGCTGGCGCCGGGTGTGCTTGAGGTTGCGCCAGACCATCATCTGCACCTGGCGCAGCAGCCCCGGCGGGTGCAGGACGGGTGCCGCGGCGTCGGCGCGACGCCGGGTGTCGGTGGCGGTGGACTGGGTCATCGGGACTCCCCCTCTGCGGACGCGGCGGCATCGCCCTCCTGCTCGGCCCGGTGGCCGGTCAGGCTGAGGAAGACGTCGTCGAGGCTCGGACGCTTGAGGCCGAGGTCGTCGAGGACGATCTCGCTGCGGTCGAAGACGGCCGCGACACGCGTCATGTCGGACAGGCCCTCGGCGGGCGCGGTCAGCTGGCGCGCCGGGACGTCGACGTGTACCTCGCTGACGTGCGAGGCGAGCAGGGCGCGCGCCTCCTCGAGCTGGCCGGCGTGCGACACGGTCAGGACGATGGCGGCCTGGCCGGACTGGTCCTTCAGCTCGAGCGGCGTGCCCTCGGCGATGACCCGGCCGTGGTCGATGACGACGATGCGGTCGGCGAGCTGGTCGGCCTCCTCGAGGTACTGCGTCGTGAGCAGGAGCGTCGTGCCGTCGGCGACGAGGCCGCGCAGGACCTCCCACAGCTCGACGCGGCTGCGCGGGTCGAGCCCGGTGGTGGGCTCGTCGAGGAAGAGGACCGGCGGTGCGGCGATGAGGCTGACCGCGAGGTCGAGGCGGCGCCGCATGCCGCCGCTGTACTCCTTGACCACCTTGTTGCCGGCGTCGGTGAGGGAGAACCGCTCGAGCAGCTCGTCGGACAGGCGCCGCACGTCGGGCCGGCCGAGGCCGTAGAGCGAGCCGATGAGCCGGAGGTTCTCGCGACCGGTCAGCATCTCGTCGACGGTCGCGGCCTGGCCGGTGAGACCCATGCTGCGACGCACGGCCTCGGGATCGGTGCGCACGTCGTGGCCCGCGACGCGCGCGGTGCCGCTCGTCGGGGCGGTGAGCGTGGTCATCATGCGGACCGTGGTGGTCTTGCCGGCGCCGTTGGGGCCGAGCAGGCCGAGGACGGTGCCCTGCGGCACCGTGAACGAGACGTCGTCGACGGCGGTCATGTCGTCGAAGCGCTTGACGAGGTGCTCGGCCTCGATGGCCGGACCGTCGAAGCGGTGGGAGGGGCGGGGTGGTCGGTCGGTGTCGGCGAGGGTCATGTGAGGGCTCCAGCTGCAGACGCTGTCGGGTCGGTGACAGGACCACGGTAGGTTCCGCCACCGACAGCCCCACCGACAGCCTAGGTCGCGAGTGGACGGCGTCAACATCTTTTGTCGGGTGGGCCCGTTTCGCCGTAGGCGTACGCGAACCGCTCGGTCCCGGCGCCCGCGGGTGCGACGCTGGCTGGAGGCGTCGCAGCCACGGCACCGACGACAGGAGACCGCGATGACCAGCCGACCCGCACGACCCGTGAGGCCCCCCGCCCGTCGACGCGGGCCCCTGCTCCGCCACGTCTACGGCGGGCTCATCCGCGGCCTGCGGCTGCGGCAGGGCCGCACCCTGGCCGAGGTCGCCGGCGAGGCCGGCATCTCCGTGGCCTACCTGTCCGAGGTCGAGCGCGGTCTCAAGGAGCCGTCCTCGGAGGTCCTCGACGCCGTGTGCCGCGCCCTCGGCTCGAGCATCACCCACCTCATCGGCGCCGCCCACCGGCAGCTGCTCGACCTCACGGCCGAGGCTGCGGTGGCCCCCGTCCTCGACCTGACGACCCGCATCGAGCACCAGCGGTCCGCGTCCTCGAGCGCCGCTCCGCTCGTCCCGGTCACCCCTCCCGCAACCGGCGCCCGCGCGTCGTTCGTCCTGGCGTCCTGACGTCCCGGCGTCCTGACGCATCGAGAGAGCAGCTCGTCCACGAGGCACGAGCTGCTCTCTCGATCGGGTCGGGGCCGCTCGGGCGACGCCTCAGTCGATGAGGCTGCCCCACGTGTTGTTGCCGACGACACCGTCGACGACGAGGCCCACCTTCGACTGGTAGGACCGCACCGCGGTGTTCGTCGCCGGGCCGAAGGAGCCGTCGACCGTCAGTGAGTAGCCGGCGTCGACGAGCTCGCGCTGCAGGCCGGTGACCGCGTCGCCGGTCGCACCCTGGCGCAGCACGGGCAGGATCGAGTACCACGTGTTGTTGCCGACGACCCCGTCGACGGACAGGCCGTGCGCAGACTGGTACGAGCGCACCGCGGACTCGGTGCCGGAGCCGAAGACCCCGTCGGCCGTGACCGACCGGCCGGAGGCCCGCAGCATGTACTGCAGCGTGCGCACCGCCGAGCCGCTGCTGCCGTTGCGCAGGACGGGCAGCGCTGTCTCCGTGGTGCCCCCGCCGGAGCCGCCCGTGCCGTACTTGGCGAGGACGTCCTTGGCGTAGGCGATGCGCTGCGTCGTCGCGCACGTGCCACAGCGCTCGAACTTCTGCATGAAGACGGTCGTGGCGGTGTCGACGCTGGAGGAGGCCCGCAGGTCGGACAGGCCGTAGCCGGAGAAGGTCGTCAGCTCGTACCAGATGAAGTCGAGCTGGCCGCCGAGGTCGTAGCGGCTGCGCCCGGTCTTCGCGACGTACCAGACGACGTTGTCGCTGGCGTCGTGGTCCCAGCGGCCGCCCTCGCTCCACTGGGCGATGCCCATGCCCGGACCGCCGGCCTGGTTGGCGTACGGGTTGATCGGGCTGCCGGACTCCTGGATGAGGTTGCCGACGATGCCGGCCGCCTGGTTCTGCGTCAGGCCCTTGCCGACGAAGTAGTTGAAGGCGGTCTGGTCGTTGCTGGCGGCCGACGCGCTCGGTGCCACGGCGACGCCGAGCACGAGCACGGCGACCGCGGCGAGGAGGCCGGACAACGTCCGGCGATGGGTCTTCATCAGGGTGTTCCTCCTGCTGTGTCGGGCTCGCCTCAGGCGAGCAGCTTGCTCCACGTGTTCAGACCCACGACGGCGTCGGGGTCGAGGGCGCTGGCGGTCTGGAACGACCGCACCGCCGAGGCCGTGCCCGAGCCGAAGACGCCGTCGACGGTGACGGAGTACCCCCGGGCGGTCAGGGCCGACTGGACGCCGCGGACCGCGTCGGAGGACTGGCCCTGGCTGCACGTCACGGCGAGCGGCGACTCCCACGTGAGGCGGCCGATGCTGCCGTCGGCCGTCAGGCCCTTGGACTGCTGGAACGACACGACCGCGGCCTGGGTGCCGGGGCCGAACGACCCGTCGACGGTGAGGCTGCGCCCCGAGTGGCGCAGCAGGTACTGCGCCGCCGTGACTCGGAAGCCCGACGCGCCCTGCGACAGGGTCGGCCACGAACGCGTCGGCGGCGGAGGCGGGTTCGACGTGCCGAGCTTCGCCGCGACCTCCGACCGGAGCTGGGGAAGCTTGGCGTACAAGGCATCTCCAGGACAGTCGGTGTCGAGGAAGTCGCGGTGCCCGTAGATGTCCTCGGGGCCGAGGCCGTACGTCTGGCAGAGGTAGGCGCAGAGGCTCACGAGGGCCGTCCACTGCGCGCTCGTCGGCAGGGTCGTCATGTACGTGCCCTCGTTCTCGATGCCGATCGACGTCGAGTTCTGGCCGGTGCAGTGCGCCCCGAGCGGGAAGACGCTGCTCGAGCCGGAGCCGAGGCCCTCGACCGAGCGGTGCCGACCCTCGAGCGTGTAGCCCCCGCGGCTGATCGTGAACTGCTGCCCCGAGTCGATCCAGCCGCGGGCGAAGTGCCACTGCTGGATGTTGCGGGCGATCGTGTACGCCGCGGCCTGGGAGTAGTCGGTCGTGTTCGCCGAGTCCGTGTGGTGCACGAGGATCTTCTGCGGCGGGCCGACCATGCTGATCGTCGACGT
Source organism: Intrasporangium zincisolvens (assembly GCF_034724055.1). Lineage (NCBI taxonomy): Bacteria > Bacillati > Actinomycetota > Actinomycetes > Micrococcales > Intrasporangiaceae > Intrasporangium > Intrasporangium zincisolvens. Next base: position 612,732 of record NZ_JAWIIL010000001.1, on the reverse strand, counting down.
CGCGGGCTGGGCGCCCCACGTGGCGCAGCCGACGATCGCCGGGCGGGCGACCGACGCCGCGGCCGGCTCGGCGGCGGCCACCCCGAGGGCGGCGACGCCGCCGACCCCGAGGAGGCCACCGAGCACGACGCGTCGCGACGGTGCGTGCGAGTCACACATGGCGCGTCACCAGCCCGCGCACGCGTGCGCGTCCCACGTGATGGTGGACCGGATGTCGACGTGCGCGTGGTCGTCGTGCGCCGGGTAGCCCGGGCCGAAGATGCCGCCGAAGCCGGCGTAGCGGGCCTGCTTGGCGATGCTGCAGATCGAGGTGGCGCTGTCGCCGGGCACGAGGTCGATGGCGCCGCCGTTGAGGTGGACGCTGTTGCTCGCACCGCCGACCGACGCGTTGCACGTGGCGTCCCGGAAGCCGGACGTCACCTTGAGCGGGTGGTCGCCGAGCTGGTGGCGCAACGCCTCGGCACGCCACAGGGCGCGCTTCATGTTCTCCTTGTTGGCGGCCGTGCCGGTGAATCCCCGGCCGCAGTTGTAGCTCGCCTCGGCGTAGCTGAAGTGCGCCGGGGAGCAGTCGGGGTTCTGCAGCGCGTAGATCTTGGAGAACGTGGCCGGACCGGCGACGCCGTCGGCGGCCAGGCCGTAGGCCCGCTGGAAGCTGGTGACGGCCGTCGCCGTCTGCGGCCCGTAGGAGCCGTCGATGCCCATGACCTGGCCGCGCGGCACCCAGCCGGCGACACGGATCTGCAGCTGGGTGACGTCAGCGCCGGAGGCTCCGGAGCCGAGCGTCCTTGGCCACGAGTAGCACTCGTCGGCGTGGGCGGTCGGGGCCGTGGCGGTCATCGTCGCCGTGGCGGCGCCGAGGCCGCCGAGGACGAGGGCGAGCGCCGCGAGAGATCGGGCGAGTCGTGAGGTGCGCATGTGCGGTGTCCTTTCGTGAGGTGCCGTTCCCTGCGTTTCGAGAGTGTCCGAGATGTCCGTCCTTCGCGCGCCGAGCACGTGGGGAGCACTCCCCATCCGGACAGGTCGTCCTGGTGGAGGCCTACGTGTCGCTCGCGCCCGCCGCATCGAGCCACAGCCGGGTCGCCTGGTTGAGGAGTGAGCGCTGCTCGGCGTCGAGCGAGCTGGCCAGCAGCGCCTTTCGGGCCTGGATCGCGGCGCGCGGCAGATGCGACTCCAGCGCGCACTCGCCGTCAGCCACGGCGGCGGCGATCTGCGGACGACGAGGAGCGCGCGACGTGGAGCTGGCCTCCAGCGCCTCGGGTGACTGCGCGTGAATCCCTCTCTCGGCCAAGCACTTCTGCCACGCCCTGAGGGCTCCGCGGTACACGGAGGAGTTGGCGATCTTCGGGGTGACGAGGTCGCTGAGCGACTCCGGCGCGTACTGGACCATCGCCCACTTCTCGATCGACCCGAAGACGGCACGACGCCCCTCGGCGATGCACCCCGTGCTGGGGGTCAGGATCTGGCGACCCCCGGGCAGCTGGACCTTGACCGCCGGCCCACCCGTCCCGAGCAGCGTCGAGTAGTAGGCATCGCGCCGAGCCGGGGTGAGTCGCGAGACGTAGCGCGCCTCGGCCGCGACGGCCGGATCCGAGGCGGACGGTCCGGCGCTCAGAGGTTCCGACGCGTAGCCGACCCGTGACCTCCGAGCGAGGTCGATCGCCGCGGCTTCGTCGAAACCCTCGACTGCTCCCGGCGCACCTTGGGGTTCGAAACCCTTGAGCACCATGCAGTGGTCCGACTCGCGCCGCATCGCCCGCTCGATGCTCGTCTGCCGCCGCCCCCAGCTGCCGGAGAACGTCGCGAGGTCCAGGGCTTCGGACAGGACCGGCTTGGCATCCTGGGCCGGCACCGAAGTGGCCGCCCCGCCCTGGGGAACCGCGCACGCGCTGACGCACGCGGCCCCCAGCACGGTCAGGACCCCTGCGAACCAGCGAGTCCACATCGGCGGCCTACTTCGGGCTGCACCAGCGGTTGGAGCTGACCTTGTTCAGGTAGTCCCCGAACATGTTCGGGGTGCTGTCCCCACGGGCCAGCGAGTGGTACCCGTACCTCCAGGCCTCGGAGCCCGTCGCGTCGAACATGTAGACGGTGCACTGGGTTCCGTGGTTGTACGCCGACTCGGCGCAGTTGCTCCAGCTCCCGCTCGTGCAGGCCGTCGTCTTGTAGATGCTCCAGTCGGCGTTGTCGCCTGCGAAGTGGCCCATCGTGCCGCTGTAGCTCTGCAGGTTCCAGAAGCAGAACGAGCCGGACGGACAGCTGCTCGTGCCGGCGTTGGCGGCTCCTGCGAGACCGAGCGAGGCGGTCAGCACGAGCGCACCCGCTGCGGCAAAGCGTGCGAGCTTCATTGAGAAGTCCTTTCGTGGGTGAACGTGGTCGGTGACCCCGTCCCGTCGACCGGGCCACGCCACCAGAGGTTGGCCCCGATGCCCGGGCCGCGCCCACGGACAACCCGGACAACCGACCCGGACATTCGTCGTCCGAGTTGCGGCACCCACGGCACTCCCCCACGATGCGAGTGCGGGTCCTCCCGGGGGTCCGCCTTCGCTCGACGGGTCGCCTCACCGCGGCCCCGAACCGCACCAGGGGACGGGTATGGACGGAGACTTCGGCACGACGCTGCGTCGGCAGCGCAAGGCGGCAGGACTGACGCAGGAGGCGCTGGCCGAACGGTCAGGGCTCAGCGTCGAGGGCATCAGCGCCCTCGAGCGCGGGCAGCGCCGGCACCCGCGCGCCGACACCGTCGAGCTGCTGGCCGGCGGCCTCGGCCTCGACGCCTGCGCGCGCGCCGACCTCGTGCGGGCGGCGACGTCGCGTCGGGACGCGGCGTTGCCCGAGGCACCGCGCCGTCCGGCCGTCCCGCGGCAGCTGCCGGGCCGCACGCCCGCCTTCACCGGACGCGCGGACGAGCTCGGCCGCATCACGGCCCTGCTCACAGCCCCGCAGCGGCGGGACTCCCCCGTCGTCGTGGCGATCGTCGGCATGGGCGGGCTCGGCAAGACGACGCTCGCCGTGCACGCCGCGGCGGCCGTCGTCGACGAGTACCCCGACGGCCAGCTCTACCTCGACCTTCGGGGACACGACGCGCGAGCACCGCTATCGGCGCAGCGCGCCCTCGCCTTCCTCGTCGGCTCCCTCGGCGGCGACGCCGGCGAGGTGCCCGACGACGTCGACCAGGCCGCGGCCATGTTCCGCTCCATCGTGTCGGGGTCGCGCCTGATGCTCGTGCTCGACAACGCTGCCGACGCCGCGCAGGTCGAGCCGCTGCTGCCGGCGGCCCCGGGGTGCGCGGTCATCGTCACGAGCCGGCGCGCCCTGTCCGCACGCGTCGGTGTGCACCACGTGCCGCTCGACGTCCTGCCCGAGCACGACTCCCGGCGCCTGCTCGACGACCTCGTCGGGGCCGACCGCCTCGCCACCGACCCCGACGCCGCCGCCGAGCTCGCGCACGCGTGCGGCGGCCTGCCGCTCGCGCTGCGGATCGTCGCCTCCCGGCTGGCCGCCCGGCCGTCGTGGCCGCTGGAGTTCCTCGCCTCGCGCCTCGCCGAGGCGCGCACATGCCTGGGCGAGCTGCGCTGCGGCGACCTCGCGGTGCGCTCGAACATCGCGCTGTCGGTCGAGCACCTCGAGTCCAGCGACGACCCCGTCGACGCCGCAGCGGCGCTCGTGCACCTGTGGTGCGGCCTGCTGCCCTCCGCGTCGCTCTCGGTGCCGGCCGTCGCGGCGCTCACCGGGCTGGCCCGGGACGACGCCGCCACGGCCCTCGAACGGCTCGCCGACGTCAGCCTCCTCGAGACGACGACGCCCGGGCGCTACCGCGTGCACGACCTCGTGCAGGCGGTGGCTCGCGAGCGGGCGGAGGCGTTCCTGGCCCCGCAGGAGGCAGCGGCCGGGATCGAGCGCCTGATCGCCTTCTACGTCGCGGTCGCCTGGCGCACCCGGCACCACAGCCGGGCCGTGCCCGTCGGCGTCGACGAGGCGGCGCTCACGGCACCGTCCGCGTCGCTCGTCGAGCCCACCGCGTGCCTCGACCTGCTCGTCGCCGACGCCGACCAGATCATCGGCCTCACGCAGACCTTCGCGACGGCCGACCACCCCGCCCGACGCCACGTGCCGTGGCTCGCGCTCGGGCTCATCACGTACTACGTCGCCCGGGTCGACACGGCCGGGTGGCCGGAGATGCTCGGGCTTGCCCTCGCGGCAGCCTCGGGCGACGCGTCCGACGCGTCGCCGGCACTGGTGGGCCACCTGCACGAGGACCTCGCCCTGGCCCTGAGCGGTCGGGGTGAGCACGCGGCCGCCCTCGAGGAGGCCCGACGCGCCGCCGACACGTTCCGCTCCTGCGGGGACGCGCCCGCCGAGGCCGCGGCGCTCGGGACCGTCGCGATCGTGCTCGGGCGCCTGGACCGCATCGGCGAGGCGATCGAGCTGCGCACCCGGGCGCTCGAGCTGAGCGACGGCGTCGGCGACGCGCGTGCCGTGGCGGCCGCACACCGCGACCTCGGCCTGCTCCACGCCCGACGCGGCGACCTCGCCGCCGGCATCGCCCACGAGCAGCGCTCGCTCGAGCTCTACACGCGCATCGGTCTCCGGCGGGGCATGGCCATGGCGGCGGTCAACCTCGGCGTCATGCTCCGCGACAGCGGGCGCCTCGACCGCGCCCGCCGGCTCCTCGAGCAGAGCCTCGCCATCTACCGCGAGATCGGCGACCGCGCCGGCGAGACCGAGGCCCTCGACGAGCTCGGCTACTGGCACCTCGTCTCCGGCGACCCCGCCCGCGGCCTGACGGTGCTCACCGACGGCCTCGCCCTCGTCGTCGCCGCCGACGCCGGGCAGTGGGAGGCGAGCATCCGCAAGCGGCTCGGCCTCGTCCTGCTGCGCCTCGGGCGCCGCGACGAGGCCGAGCAGCACTGGCACGCCGCGCTGCGCATCCACGTGAAACGCGGTGAGTGGCGGGCCGTGGCCGAGGCCCGACAGCTGCTCGGCACCGTCGCGCTCTCGGCGTCAGCGCCCTAGACGGGCCTCCTCGGCCCGCTCCACGACGTGGTCGACGACGCCGAACTCGACCGCCTGCTGAGCCGTGAGCACCTTGTCGCGGTCGGTGTCGAGGCGCAGCTGCTCGATGCTGCGCCCGGTGTGGCGGCTCAGCACCTCCTCGACCTGGGAGCGCACGCGGAGCAGCTCGTCGGCCTGGAGCGCGAGGTCGCTCACCGTGCCCTGCCCGCCGGCGGACGGCTGGTGGAGCAGGACGCGTGAGTGGCGCAAGGCGAAGCGCCGCCCGGGTTCGCCCGCGGCGAGCAGCACGGCCGCGGCCGACGCCGCCTGCCCGAGGCACCACGTCGCGACCGGCGTCGGCACGTACTGCATCGTGTCGTAGAGCGCCATGAGCGCCGTGAAGGAGCCGCCGGGGCTGTTGACGTACAGCGAGACCTCGCGGTCCGGCGCGACGTCGGCGAGGTGGAGCAGCTGGGCCATGACGACGTTGGCGACGCCGTCGTCGATCTCCGTGCCCACGAAGATGATCCGCTCCTGGAGCAGCCGGCTGTAGATGTCGAAGCTGCGCTCGCCGGCCGGCGTGCGCTCGACCACGTACGGGATCGTGTAGCTGCTCATCGCAGGCCCACCGTGCGCTGCACGCCCTGCGGGCGGACGTCGGCGAGCGAGGCGACGACGTGGTCGACGATGCCGTACGCCTGCGCCTCCTCGGCGCTGAACCACCGGTCGCGCTCGCTGTCGAGGGTGATCTGCTCGACGCTCTGGCCGGTGTGCTCGGCCTGCAGCTCGTTGACGCGGCGCTTGACGGCCTTGAGGTTGTTCGCCTGCACCTCGACGTCCGCGGCAGTGCCCTGGATGCCCGCCGAGGGCTGGTGCATCATGATCCGCGCGTTGGGCAGGGCGAACCGCTTGCCGGGCGTGCCGGCGCCGAGGAGGAACTGCCCCATCGACGCCGCGAACCCGAGCGCGAGCGTCGACACGTCGTTGGGGATGACGCGCATCGTGTCGTAGATGGCCAGGCCCGCGGTGACGGACCCGCCGGGGCTGTTGACGTAGAGGCTGATGTCGCTGCGCGGGTCGCGCGCGGACAGGAGCAGGAGCTGGGCCGTGATGCGGTTGGCGACGGGGTCGTCGACCTCGGACCCGAGCACGATGATCCGCTGGTGGAGCAGCTGCATCGACAGCTGGTCGTCCAGCGCGGCTGGTGCGAGTGTGTCGGTCATGACCCCAGCGTGGGGCCGGACGCGGCGACAGGAGACGTGGCTCTGCCACGGGCGAATTCGCCCCTGGCGGACCGATCAGCGGGGGTCACGGTCCGGGCCCCGGTAGGTTGCCGTGCATGGAAGCCGACGTCGTCGTCGTGGGAGCCGGCCTCGCCGGGCTCGTCGCCACCGCCGAGCTCGCCGATGCCGGCAAGCGGGTGGTGCTCGTGGACCAGGAGGGTGAGCAGTCGCTCGGCGGCCAGGCGTTCTGGAGCTTCGGGGGCCTGTTCCTCGTCGACTCCCCCGAGCAGCGGCGCATGGGCATCCGTGACTCCATCGAGCTGGCGACCCAGGACTGGATGGGCTCGGCGCAGTTCGACCGCGAGGAGGACTTCTGGCCGCGCAAGTGGGCCGAGGCCTACCTGCACTTCGCCGCCGGCGAGAAGCGGGCCTGGCTGCACGACCTCGGCCACCGCCTCTTCCCCGTCGTCGGGTGGGCCGAGCGCGGCGACGGCCGTGCGGACGGCCACGGCAACTCCGTGCCGCGCTTCCACATCACGTGGGGCACCGGCCCCGGCATCGTCGAGCCGTTCGAGCGTCGGGTGCGGGCCGGCGTCGCGGCCGGACGCGTCACCCTCGCCTTCCGCCACCGCGTCGACGAGCTCGTCGGGTCCGGCGGCGTCATCAGCGGCGTCCGCGGTGCGGTCCTCGCCCCCGACGGCGCGGCCCGGGGAAAGGCGACGAGCCGCGAGGTCGTCGGCGACTTCGAGATCACCGCCCAGGCGGTCGTCGTGACGAGCGGCGGCATCGGAGGCGACCACGACCTCGTGCGGCGGGCCTGGCCCGAGCGGCTCGGCGCCCCGCCGAAGCGGATGGTCGCGGGGGTCCCGGCGCACGTCGACGGCCGGATGCTCGGCATCACCGAGGCCGCCGGCGGACGGGTCATCAACCCCGACCGCATGTGGCACTACACCGAGGGCCTGCGCAACTGGGACCCGATCTGGGACAACCACGGCATCCGCATCCTGCCGGGCCCCTCGTCGCTGTGGGTCGACGCGACGGGCCGGCGGTTCCCGGCGCCCTTCTTTCCCGGGTTCGACACCCTGGGCACGCTCGGACACATCGTGCGCACGGGCTACGACTACTCGTGGTTCGTGCTGACCCAGAAGATCATCGAGAAGGAGTTCGCCCTCTCCGGCTCGGAGCAGAACCCGGACCTCACGGGCAAGGACGTGCGCCAGGTGCTCGGACGCGTCCGGCCCGGGGCACCCGCGCCGGTCGAGGCGTTCAAGCAGCACGGCGAGGACTTCGTCGTCGCCGACACCCTCGAGCAGCTCGTGCACGGCATGAACGCGCTGACCGGCGAGGACCTCGTCGACGAGCGGTCGCTGCGCGCGACGATCGTGGCGCGCGACAACGAGATGGCCAACGACTTCGGCAAGGACGCCCAGGTCACGGCGATCCGCGGTGCGCGGAACTACCGCGGCGACAAGCTGATCCGTGTCGCCACGCCGCACCGTCTGCTCGACCCCAAGGCGGGCCCGCTCATCGCGGTGCGGCTCAACATCCTGACCCGCAAGACCCTCGGCGGGCTCGAGACCGACCTCACCGGGCGCGTCATGCGGGCCGGCGGCGAGCCGCTGCCGGGCGTCTACGCGGCCGGCGAGGTCGCGGGCTTCGGCGGCGGTGGCATGCACGGCTACAACTCCCTCGAGGGCACCTTCCTCGGCGGGTGCCTCTTCAGCGGTCGCACGGCCGGACGCTCCGTGGCCGCAGCGCTCTGACCGCCGGACGCTCGCTACCCAAACCGGACCCCAGCCCTTATCTTTACCCCGTGAATTCATCGCAGGCATCCCCCGGCTCGCAGGCGTCACTGCGCGAAGCCAACCGCCTGCGCGTCCTCGAGGCCCTGCGCGACCAGGGCGCCATGACCCAGGTCGAGATCGCCGGCGCCACGGGCCTGTCCCCCGCGACGGTCTCGAACATGGTCAAGGAGCTCGACGCGGCCGCTGCCGTCGAGCTGGCCCCGAGCATCCGCAACGGCCGCCGCGCCGTCCTCGTCAAGCTGGCCACGGGCAACACGTTGCTCGCCGGCATCGCCTTCGGCGACCGCGACGTGCGCGTCGCCGTGGCCACCGGGCCGCGCGACGTCATCGGCCGCCAGCGCATGCCGCTGCCGCAGAACCACCACGCCGACGAGGGCATGGAGCGTGCCGCCCGCCTGCTGTCCGACCTCGTCGAGAAGGCCGGCCGGGAGATGCCCGACATCAAGGCGGTCGGCGTCGGCATCCCGGCCCCGGTCGACAGCGTGACGGGCCAGGTGGGCTCCGAGAGCATCCTGCCCGGATGGCGCGGCGTCCACGTCGCCGACGAGATGAGCGGGCGAATCGGCGCCCCGGTGTCGGTCGACAACACGGCGAACCTCGGTGCGCTGGGGGAACTGAGATGCGGTGCGCTGCAAGGGATTTCGGATGCCGCGTACATCAAGCTCTCTTATGGCGTCGGGGCCGGGCTCGTGATCGGAGGCGAGCTGTTCCGCGGCCATGCCGGGACGGCCGGCGAGATCGGCCACCTCACCATCGACGAGGACGGGCCGATCTGCCGGTGCGGCAACCGCGGCTGCCTCGAGACGTTCATCGGCTCCCCGGCACTGACCGAGGCGCTGGCCGGCTCGCACGGCCGCCTGACCCTGCGCGACCTCGTGACGCGAGCCCTCGACGGCGACCCCGGCTGCCGCCGCGTCCTCGACGACGCCGGCCGCCACCTCGGGGTCGCGGTGGCGGGCCTGGTCAACCTGCTCAACCCCCAGGTCGTCGTCGTCGGCGGCCAGCTGTCGGCGGTCGGCGACCTCATCACCGACCCGATGCGCCGGGCGCTCGAGCGCAGCGCGATCCCGAGCGCTGCGGCGTCGGTCGAGATCCGCCGCTCCGAGCTCGACACGGACGCCGACGTCGTCGGCGCGATCGTCGCCGCCGAGGCGCTGCACGCGTCCCGCGAAGGCCTCGTGGTAACGATTACGTCCACTTCTTGAATTCAAGGCTTGACGTCAAGGCCGCGCACACGCTGTACTCCGTACGGCCGCACCACCGAGGTTGCCGGCGCAAGAACAAGGGAGTTCCACACCATGCGTGCTCGCTCGACCCGTCTGGCCGGCCTCGTCCTCGCCGCCGGCCTCGGCATCACCTCGCTCGCCGCGTGCGGCAGCAACGGCAACGGCTCGTCCTCCGGCAGCACCGGTGGCGCGGGCGGCGGCGGCAAGAAGATCGCCCTCCTGCTGCCCGAGTCGAAGACCACCCGGTACGAGACCTTCGACCGCCCCCTCTTCGAGGCAGCCGTCAAGGCGTCCTGCTCCGACTGCCAGGTCATCTACAGCAACGCCGACCAGGACGCGAGCAAGCAGCAGCAGCAGGCCGAGGCCGCGCTGACCCAGGGCGCCAGCGTCCTCGTCCTCGACCCCGTCGATGGCAAGGCCGCCGCGTCGGTCGTCGCGAGCGCCAAGAGCAGCGGCGTGCCCGTCGTCGCCTACGACCGCTTCATCGAAGGCGCCGACTACTACGTGTCCTTCGACAACGAGACCGTCGGCAAGCTGCAGGCCCAGACCCTCGTCGACCTCGTGAAGAAGAGCGGCAAGACCTCCGGCGACCTCGTCATGATCAACGGCTCGCCGACCGACCCGAACGCCGCCGACTTCAAGAAGGGCGCCCACAGCGTCATCGACGGCAGCGGCTTCAAGGTCGCCGCCGAGTACGACACCCCGGACTGGAGCCCCGACAAGGCCCAGCAGTGGATGGAGGGCCAGATCTCCGCGGTCAAGGGCAGCCTCGTCGGCGTCTACGCGGCCAACGACGGCACGGCCGGCGGCGCGATCGCGGCCCTCAAGGGTGGCGGCGTCACCCCGCTCCCGCCCGTGACCGGCCAGGACAGCGAGCTCGCCGCGATCCAGCGCATCCTCTCCGGCGACCAGGCCATGACGATCTACAAGCCGATCAAGCCCGAGGCCGAGGCCGCCGCCAAGGCTGCCCTCGCCCTCGCCGCCAAGGAGACGCCGGAGAAGTCCGCCGACTTCAAGGGCATCGCGGCCACGATCCTCGACCCGATCGCCGTGACGAAGGACAAGATCAAGGACTCGGTCGTCAAGGACGGCATCTACAAGACCGCCGACATCTGCACCGGCAGCGTCGCCGCCGCCTGCACGGCCGCCGGCATCAGCTGAGCCCCTCCGGGTGCGGGCGGCGCCGACCGGGCCGTCCGCACCCGTACCCCGCACGCCTCCCCTCCACCGGCACCACCCTCCCGCTCCCTCTCCGACCGAAGGACGGCCCCCGATGACCGGCACGACCGGCATGACCGCCACCACCTCGCCGCCACCTGCACCGACGCAGACGGCCGTGCTCTCGCTGCGCGGCATCTCCAAGCGCTTCGGTGCGGTCCAGGCCCTCTCGAACATCGACTTCGACGTCAACCCCGGCGAGGTCGTCGCCCTCGTCGGCGACAACGGCGCCGGCAAGTCGACGCTCGTCAAGACCATCGCCGGCGTCTACACGCCCGACGCCGGCACGATGGAGTTCGCCGGCTCGCCCGCGACCGTCACCTCGCCGGCGGAGTCCCAGCGGCTCGGCATCGCCACGGTCTTCCAGGACCTCGCCCTGTGCGACAACCTCGACGTCGTCGCCAACCTGTTCCTCGGCCGCGAGCTGCGCACCGGCCGGGCCCTCGACGAGGTGCGGATGGAGCAGGAGAGCTGGCGGCTGCTGCGCCAGCTCTCGGCGCGCATCCCGTCGGTGCGCATCCCCGTCGCGAGCCTCTCCGGCGGCCAGCGCCAGACCGTGGCCATCGCGCGCTCGCTCCTCGGCGAGCCGAAGGTGGTCATGCTCGACGAGCCCACCGCCGCCCTGGGCGTCGCCCAGACCGCAGAGGTGCTCAACCTCGTCGAGCGCCTGCGCGAGAACGGTCTCGGCGTCATCCTCATCAGCCACAACATGAGCGACGTCATGGCCGTGGCCGACCGCGTCACCGTGCTGCGGCTCGGCCGCAACAACGGCACGTTCGACGTCAGCCGCACCAACGTGCAGGAGATCATCGCCGCCATCACCGGCGCCACGACCAACGCGGTGTCCGAGCGGGCCTCGCGGCGCGCGCACACCGAGCAGCCCGAGACGCAGGAGCAGCAGTGAGCACCACGACGCCCGACCCCACCCGCGACTCCACCGGCACGGCGACCACCAGCACCGTCGAGCCGCCCGCGGCCCCGGCAGTCCCGGCGGCCCCGGCCCTGCCGGCCGACCTGCAGGACGAGCGGCTCATCGCCGAGGCCGGCCTCGCCGGCGCGGCCCGCGCCTTCCTCTCCCGCCTGCGCAGCGGCGACCTCGGCGCCCTGCCGGTCGTCGTCGGCCTCGTCATCATCTGGGTCGTGTTCCAGAGCCTCAACGACGCGTTCCTGTCGCCGCGCAACCTCGTCAACCTGACGCTGCAGAGCGCCGCGATCGGCACCATCGCGATCGGCATCGTGCTCGTGCTGCTGCTCGGCGAGATCGACCTGTCCGTCGGCTCGATCAGCGGTCTCGCGGCGGCCATCGTCGCGGTGGGCACCGTCGAGAAGGGCTGGCCGGCGATCGTGGCGATCGTGGCGGCGATCCTCGCCGGCACCGTCATCGGCATCGCCTACGGCGCGATCTACACCCGCTTCGGGGTGCCGAGCTTCGTCATCACCCTCGCCGGCCTGCTCGGCTTCCTCGGCCTGCAGCTCAAGGTCCTCGGCGAGACCGGCTCGATCAACCTGCCCTTCGACTCCGGCCTCGTGAAGTTCGCGCAGCTCACGTTCCTGCCGCCCGTCGTCGCCTACGTCCTCGCGCTGCTCGTCGTCGCCGTGTACGCCGCCACGCGCCTGCGCGCCAACGCCCGACGCGACGCGGCCGGCCTGTCGACGACGCCGGTCGGCTTCGTCGCGGCCCGCACCGCGCTCCTCGCCGTCCTCCTGGTCGCCCCGATCGCGGTGCTCAACCAGGACCGGGGCGTGTCGGTGATGTTCCTCGTGTTCCTCGCGCTCGTCGTCGTCATGGACTTCGCCATCCGGCGCACCGGCTGGGGCCGCTCGGTCATGGCGGTCGGCGGCAACGTCGAGGCCGCCCGACGGGCGGGCATCAACGTGCGGCGGATCTACCTCACGGTGTTCGCGATGTGCTCGACGTTCGCGGCGGTCGGTGGCATCTTCGCGGCGGCCCGCCTCGCCGCGGCCAACCAGAGCAGCGGTGGTGCCGACACCAACCTCAACGCCATCGCGGCCGCCGTCATCGGTGGCACGAGCCTCTTCGGTGGCCGGGGCTCGGCCTACGCGGCCCTGCTCGGCATCCTCGTCATCCAGTCGATCAGCAACGGCCTGGCCCTCATCAACCTCGGCTCCCCGGAGCGGTACATGATCACCGGCGCGGTGCTGCTCCTCGCCGTGACGGTGGACGCGCTGAGCCGGCGGAGCCGGGCGGCCCACGGACGCGCCTGACGCGTCAGGCGTGCCGGGGTCGGCACGGGACCTTCGCCGACGGTCGGTCGGCGGGGGCGGGAGGAGGGCCCGGCGGTGGGAGACCACCGCCGGGCCCTCTGGCGTCCGCGTGCCGTCCGCGTGCCGTCAGCCCGACGCGGGCTGCCACTCGCGCCGCAGCAGTCCGTGGACCCACGAGTCGGAGACGACGCCGTCGACGACGCAGTCCTCACGGAGCGTCCCCTCGAGCACGAACCCGAGCTTCGTGAGCACCCGGGCCGACGGCGCGTTGCGGGTGTCGACCTCGGCCTGGACGCGGTTGAGGTCGATGGTCCCGAAGGCCCACGTCAGCAGCGCGCGGGCAGCCTCCGTGGCGTAGCCGTGCCCCCAGGCCGCCTCACCGAGGCAGTAGCCGAGCGAGGCGCTGCGGAAGTCGGGGTTCCACCGGTTGAGGGTGCACCACCCGAGGAAGACACCGTCGTCGAGTCGCTCGACGACCAGCCGGGCGCCCGTGCCCTCCTCCTCCATCTGGCGACACACGGAGAGGAACCGCTCGGCGCGCGCGGGGTCGGTCCACGGCGGCGAGTCCCAGTAGCGCAGCACGTCGGCGCTGCTGTGCAGCGCGTAGAGGTCGGCGGCGTCGGCATCGTCGAACGGGCGCAGGCGCAGCCGGTCGGTGACCAGCGTCGGGGTGGGGAGCGACATGGGCGTCATGGTCCCGTCGCCGTGCGGCCCCGACAACCGAATTGCCGGGGCCTCACGAGCTCAGCCGAGCGTCGCGAGCGAGCGGGCGTCGGCTGCCGGGTCCGACTCCGACCCGCTCATCGACCGTCGGCCCGACCGCCGGCCCGAGCGGACCGCGGCGAGCAGGACGACGAGGCCCAGGCCGCTCAGCGTCGCGCCGACCCAGAGGGGCGAGGTCCAGCCGAGGCCGCCTGCGATGGCCAGGCCCGAGAGCCAGACGCCGAGGAAGTTGCCGACGTTGAAGGCGGCGATGTTGGCCGAGGAGGCCATCGTCGGGGCGGCCGACGCGTGCTCGAGCACCCGCATCTGCAGGCCGGGCACCGTGGCGAACCCGAAGAAGCCCATGGCGAGCAGCATCGCGGCGGCGCCCCACCGGCTGCCGGCGAGCAGGCCGAAGGCGACGAGGGAGGCGCCGAGGGCCACGGTCAGGGTGACGAGCGTGCGGGTCAGGGCGCGGTCGGCCCAGCGGCCACCGAGGAGGTTGCCGGCGAAGAGTCCCACCCCGAAGAGCACGAGCAGCCACGGGACGGCCGACTCGGAGAACCCGGACACGCGCGTCAGGAGCGGCTCGACGTACATGAACGCCCCGAACATCCCGCCGAAGACGAGGACCGTCATGGCGAGAGAGAACCAGACCTGGCCCGAGCGGAAGGCCGACAGCTCGCTGCGCAGCGACCCGGCGCGGGACGACCGACCACTCGGCGCGTCGGGGACGAGGAGCGCGATCCCGACGAGGGCGAGGACCCCGACGACGGCGATCACCGCGAACGTCGCCCGCCAGCCCCACTGCTGCCCGACGAAGGTGCCGAGCGGGACGCCGAGGACGTTGGCGAGGGTCAGGCCACCGAACATGATCGAGATGGCGCCGGCCTTGCGGTCGGCCGGCACGAGCGAGGCGGCGAGCACGGAGCCGATGCCGAAGAAGGCGCCGTGCGCGAGGGCCGCGACGACGCGTCCGGCGAGCAGGGCCGCGTAGCCGCCGGCGAGGGCGGAGGCGGTGTTGCCGACGACGAAGAGCACCATGAGCGCGAGGAGGGCGCGCTTGGGTCGCCAGGCGCCGATGAGCGGGGTCAGGCCGAGCGCGCCGACGACGACCGCGAGCGCGTAGCCGCTGACGAGGTAGCCGGCGGTGGGGATCGAGACCGCCATGTCGGTCGCGACCGCCGACAGCAGGCCGGCGATGACGAACTCGGTGAGGCCGATGCCGAAGCCACCGAGGGCGAGGGCGACGAGGCCGAGAGGCATGCGAGGAGTCCTTCCGGGAGGACGCGGGAGCGTCGGGGCGCGTCGTTGTCGTCGCCGATAGGCCGCGTGTGCAACTAACTGACCCGGCCGAAGTTAGTTGCACACGCTGGATATTGCAAGCGCGGGTTAGAATCGGCGCATGGGTATCGCTGACACCGCCGTGGAGGTGCGCGCCTCCGGGTGGCGCACGCTCGCCGCGCTGCACGGGCACATCGAGGCCGCGCTCGAGCGCGAGCTGAGCCGCGAGCACGGCGTCTCCGTCGTCGAGTTCACCGTCCTCGACGCCCTGTCGCGCCAGGACGGCTGGCACATGCGGATGTCACAGCTGGCCCGCGCGGCCGCGCTGTCGTCGTCGGCCACGACGCGCCTCGTCAACCGGCTCGAGGAGCGTGGCCTGCTGACCCGCGTCCTCTGCGCCGACGACCGGCGCGGCATCTACACCGAGCTCACCGCGAGCGGCCGTCGCCTGCACCGGGCCGCGTCACCGACCCACGACCGCGTCCTCCAGGCGTCCCTCGAGCAGGCCCGCGACGTGCCCGAGCTCGCGCCGCTCGTCGACTTCCTCCACGCGCCGGCGTCCACGGTGCCCGCAGCGCACCGCTG
Organism: Intrasporangium zincisolvens; assembly: GCF_034724055.1. Taxonomy (NCBI): domain Bacteria; kingdom Bacillati; phylum Actinomycetota; class Actinomycetes; order Micrococcales; family Intrasporangiaceae; genus Intrasporangium; species Intrasporangium zincisolvens. Next base: position 597,471 of record NZ_JAWIIL010000001.1, on the reverse strand, counting down.
AGGCTCAGACCTCGGAGCGCTCCCCCACCGGCTCGCCGACCACACGGCGCACGACGTCAGGGGCCGAGCCGTCGACCCACGCCTCGAGGCGGGCGTGCAGCCACGGCACGAGGGCCCACGTCGCGAACCACACGACGAGCACGCCCACGGCGACACCGGTGACGACGTCGTGCCAGTAGTGCGCCCCGGTCACCACGCGGGAGACCCCGACCGCGAGGGCGACCGGCGCGGCGAAGCGCCACCACGTCGGGGCGAGCACGACGACGGCGGTCGCGAGCGACGCGGCGATGACCGCGTGGTTGCTCGGCCACGAGTAGTCGCCCGGCGGCGGGCACGCCGCGAGCGGGTGCACGGCGAGGGTGCGGCACGGCCGCTCCTCGCCGACGACGGACTTGACGACCTCGCTCAACACGTAGGCACCGACCGTCGTGACCCCCGCGGCGACGGCCAGGGCGACGTGCTCGAGACCCCGTGACCGGGCCCGCCAGGCGAGGAAGGCCGCCGCGCCGAGCAGCACGAGGATGCCGAGCTCACCGACGACCTCGAAGAGCGCACCCAGCGGGCCGGGCAGCGCGGTGCCGAACGCCGCGGTCCCCCGGTAGAGCGGTTCGCGCGCCAGCGTGAGCAGCAGCACGAGCACGACGCACGCGCCGACGGCGGGCAGCACGCCGGAGCCGGCGATGCGGCGTCGGACGTCAGAGGTGCTGCTCGCGCGAAAAGACATGGGCACGACCGTAGGCCACGTTCCTGACAGCCGCCTGCCACCCCCCGGACAGGCTTCGGTCAGCCGGCGTCCACCCGGGTCGGCTAGAGGCGCCCGCGGATCGGGGTGCGCTCGACCGGGTCGCCCTCCTCTGGCATGACCATCTCGGCGCGGACGCCGAGCAGGCGCACCTCGCGTTCGGGGTCGAGGCGCCCGGCGAGCTCGACGGCCGCCGCGACGACGGCGTCGACGTCGGTGGTCGGGGCCGGCAGCTTGCGCGCCTTCGTCGAGGTGAAGAACGGGGCGTACCGCACCTTGAGGGTGACCCGGAAGACCGGGCGCCCCTCCTTGACGGTGTCCTCGAAGACCTGCGCGGCGAGGACCCGCACCGCCTCCTCGACCTGCGCCGGCGTCGTGAGGTTCTCCTGGTAGGTGGTCTCGCGGCTGTGGCCGCGGGCGACCCAGGGGGTGTCGTCGACGACGGCGGATCCCAGCCCGCGACCGAGCTGGTGGTACCAGACGCCCATCCGCGGGCCGAGCTCGCCGACGAGGACGGCCTCGTCGGCGTCGGCGAGCTGGCGCACGGTGTCGATGCCGTGCGCGGCGAGCCGCTTGGACACCTTGGACCCGATGCCCCAGAGGTCGACGGTCGGCCGCTCGCCCATGACCTCGAACCAGTTGTCGCGCGTCAGGCGGAAGACGCCGCGCGGCTTGCCGAAGCCCGTGGCGATCTTGGCCCGCACCTTGTTGTCGCCGATGCCGACGGAGCAGTGCAGGTCGGTGGCCTCGAGCACCGCCTCCCGGACGTGGGTGGCGAACGCCTCCGGGTCGTCGGTGTCGACACCGAGGAACGCCTCGTCCCAGCCGAGCACCTCGACGACGACACCGAGCGAGCGGAGGGTGTCCATGACCCGGCCCGACGCCTCCGTGTAGGCCTCGGCGTCGACCGGGAGGATGACGGCGTCCGGCACCTTGCGCGCGGCGAGCCGCAGCGGCATCCCCGAACCGACGCCGAACGCGCGCGCCTCGTAGCTGGCCGTCGACACGACGGCCCGCTCGGTCGGGTCGCCACGGCCGCCGACGATGACCGGCCGGCCGGCGAGCTCGGGGTGGCGCAGCACCTCGACAGCCGCGATGAACTGGTCGAGGTCGACGTGGAGCACCCAGCCTCTGGCTCGGGCGGCGCCGTCGGTCGTGCCGTCGGTCATGTCGCCATTGTGCCCACGACCACCGACGCCTCAGGAGTTGCCGATGCGCTTGCCGCGCTTGAAGGTGTAGGTCTCGTGCGCCTCGGCGTCCGCCCGCTCCGGTATTCCCGCGGCGAGGTCGGGGGTGGGGTCGGGGGTGGCGTCGGGGGTGGGGTCGGGGTCGACCCGGGCAGGGTCGAGGACCGGGTCGCCCGACAGGTCCTCCTCGGGCGGGGCCGCGGCGTCCTGGGCCTGCGCCGCGACGACGACACCGTGGTAGAGCATCAGGGCGGCCAGGGCCGTGACGAGCCAGGCCGACACCTCCAGACCGAGGCTCGTGTGGGCACCGCCGAGGTCGGACCGCAGGACGTGGAGGACGGCCGCGACCCCACCCACGAGGGCGGCGCCGACGAGCCACAGGGCAGCCGAGCGCCGCGTCGTTGTGCTCACGAGGTCACTCTCGCACAGCACCGCAGGTGCGGGAGGCGGGTCCGGCGCGACGTGCCGGGGCGTCGGTTCAGCGGCTCGCCCGCGCGGCCTGGGCCGCGCTCTTCCGGGCCGCCTTCGCAGCGGTCCTGGTCGCCTTGGCCTGGGCCTTGGCCTCCGTGGCCGCCTGCTTCGCCGCGGTCTTCACTGCGTTCTTGGCCGCCGTCTTGGCCGCGTGCTTCGGTGCGTTCTTCACCGCACCCGGGGCGGCGGACGGTGTCGCCTTCGCCGGCTTGGCTGTCTTCGCCGGCTTCGGCGTCTTGGCCGGGTTGAGCGTCTTCGCCGGGTGAAGGGGCTTCGCCGGAGCGGCACCGCCGACCAGCTCGGTGGGCAGCAGGCCCGTGCCGGTGACTGCGGCGAGGGCGTCGAGGCCGGGCTTGGGGGCGAACGCGTCGGCGGGCAGGAGCGGCGCCGTCGGCGTCGCGGCGGCGCGCACCACCTCGGCCGTGTGGGCCGTCTCGACCGCCCGCGGCGCGGGAGCCGTGGACCTGTTGTCGCGGTGCGGGCTCGGCGGCACGAGCGTGCCGGTCACCGACGGGACGGCGCTCAGCTCGGTGCTCGTGCGGCGCGGGGCGGCCGGCGCCTCCGACGCGGGGCCGGAGGCGGACGACGTCGGCGTGACCGCGTGCCCGGACGCGATCGGCGAGGAGACCGGGACGGGCACACCGTGCTGGACGGCGTCCTCGCGGCGGGCCGCGGCGTCGACCGAGCCGGCGATGAGCGCACCGACGGCCACGACGAGCAGGAGGCTTCCGCCGCGCAGGCCGCCGACGTGGTTGAGCGTCAGGCGCCCGAGGATGATCGCGGCAGAGGTGGCGAGCAGGGTCGAGACGCCGAGGACGACGAGGCCCCCGGTGGGGCCACCGATGAGCGTGCCGAGCACGACGAGGGCCGCCATGAGCGTGAAACCGAGGCCGGAGCCCTCGGGTAGGCGCCGACCACGAGGGCGGGCCAGCAGGTCGACGGTGTCGCGCGGCGCGAGGCCCGGTCGCGACGGGAGCGTGAACGCGGCGTCGTCGGCCTCGACGAAGGGGCGCGTCTCGTCGTCGCCGGTGAGGTCGACGTCGCTGCGGTCGACGTCGGCGGCGAGGGCGTCGTCCGGGGACGCCGGGCGGCCACCCAGCGACTCGGGCAGCGCTGCGGCCCAGAGGTGCCAGCCGCGCGGCGGCACGGGCCACTCGGGGTCGGGGAGCAGCCGCTCACCCGTCCCCGCGCCCACCGGCACGAGCGCGCGGTCGAGCGAGAGATCGAGCGCCATGCGGTGCATCGTCGTCGTCCTGGACATGTCCGGACCCCCTCCACCCCTCACGATCGGGACCCTCGACCCGACCCTTGCGGACCGTCCCACCGGTCCGTCAGGCTCGAGCGTACGGGGAAAGTCACGAAATGTCCCGTAAAAGGTAAAAGAATGGTCAAGTGCGCCGGGATCGCGCCCCGTCATCGTCGTGCACGGGGTAGAGGCGGCCGGTGAGCCACGCCGCGGTCTGGTCCGCGAAGTGCGGGTCGCCCTCGACGCCCGAGGCCCCGATCGGCACGACCCAGCGGCTCGCCGAGCGGCCCGCCAGGTCCCACACGTACCGCGCGACGGGCCCGCCGTACGCACGGTCGGTGACGCCCGGCGAGCTCGCCGCGGCGAGGACGCAGCCCTTGTCGCCCGGGACCGGGTCGGGCGAGACCGCCGGCGCACCGCCGACGCCGTCCAGGGCGTGGAGCGGGTCGAGGCGGTGGCGGTCGCCCCACACGGCATCGGGCCCGACCGACTCGGCGACGCGCTGGAGCGCCACACGGACGCCGATCGAGACGTCGATGCCGAGCGCACCCGCGCCCTCGACGAGCGTGTGCCAGCCGGCCCCGAGCTGGCCGAACGGGTTGGTCCAGGCCGCGAAGACCCTTGAGTGGCCGAGGGGTTCGCGGACCGCGGCGAGCTGCGGCTGCTCGGCGAACCACTGCACGAGGGCCGTCCGCCACGCCGCGAAGAGCACCGCCGGGTGGCTGTCGACGTCGCTGTGGCCGTCCCACGCCAGGAGCGTCTCGCGCACCTCGGCGGCCCCGCCGTCGACGACGGCCGCCTCGACGAGCGGACGCATCGGCTCGGCCTGGCCGTTGAGGGTGTCGACGTGGATCGCCGCGAAGTCGTCGACGGTGAGGTCGGTGCGGTCACCGACGAGGGCGCGGATCCGCTCGGCCCGGAAGGGGGTCGCGTAGTCGACGCCGAGCCCGCCGCCGCTCGCGCGGTCGTTGGCGCTGACCATGACGTCGTCGACGTCGGTCACCGGGGGCGTCCGGTAGCCACGCCACGCGTGGCGGGGGTCCCACGCCGCCAGCGGCAGCTCGAGGGCCGCGGGGTCGCGGTCGGGCACACGCCCGGCGATGACGTGCCGGACGCGTCCGGTGGTGTCGGCGACGAGCCCGCTGTTGACCGGCTCGACCCAGCGCGCGAAGGCCGCCTCGACGTCGTCGACGGTCCGGGCACGCAGCAGCGGCAGCAGTGCCGAGAAGCCGAGGTCCTCCTCGACGGCGGTGGGGGTGCGCAGGCTGTAGGCCGTTGGGTGCGCGCGCCGCGGGAAGGCGGCCGGGGCGTCCGACCGGTCCGACGCGTCGGCGGTGGCCCGGTCGAGCTCGGCCTCGAGCCCGGTGACGACCGGCCCACGGCGCGTCACGACGACGGGCACGACGACGTCGTCGCCGCCACGCACCCGCACGACCTCGCTCGAGGCGTCGGCCGGCTCCCAGCCGTCGACGCCGCGCGCCTCGAGGACCGGCCCGCCCGAAGCGCCGCGGCCGGTGACGCGCAGCGACTCGGTCGTGAGGTCCTGGTAGTCGGCCATGGCGTTGGTGATGCCCCACGCCACGGTGCCGGTGTGCGCGAAGTGCTGGACCCCGGGCACGCCGGGGAAGGTGAACCCGACGACGTCGAGCTCGGGGCAGGCCAGGCCCACCTGCTGGTAGCCGCCGGGCAGCTCGATGGTGCGGTGCGGGTCGCCGGCGATGAGGGGCAGTCCGCCGGCCGTGCGGTGCCCGGCGACGACCCACGCGTTGCTGCCGGAGCGGTCCGAGCCCTCGGTGCGCAGGAGCGGAACGACGTGCGCTCCGAGCCGTTCGGCGACGTGGGCGTTGAAGAGCTTGGACGGGAAGGTGCCGAAGAGCAGGTGGATGCCCCAGAAGATCCCGAGCGGGGTCCACGGCTGCCACGGTCGCGGCGCGGCGGCGTAGGCCTCGATGCCGAGCGTGCGTACCTCCGGGGCCTTCGAGAGGCCTTCTTCCAGTGTCGAGTTGACGCCGTCGACGTAGGCGGAGAGCCACTCCTGGGTCTCGGGGTCGAGCTTCTCGAAGCAGCGGCGGACCGTGGGTTCGAGGCGCACCTGGCGCGCGAACCGGTCCCAGTCCACGCCGTCGACCCCGACCTGCTCCGCCGTGCGCCCCTCCATCCGCCACCGGTGGTGCTCGATCTGCCAGGCGCGGTCGAGCGCGGTGACCTGCCCCTGGAGCCGGGCCAGCGCGATGACGTCGTCGGCCCACAGGTGCGGCACCCCGAGCGGGTCACGACGGACGCGTGCCGTCACCTCGCGTCCTTCAGCCGGCCCCACGCGTGCCAGCGGTCGACCTCGACGTGCGCCGTGACACGGGGCCGGTCGCGCACCCGGTACGGCTTGCCGGTGTAGTGCCGCGCGATGCGGTCGATGTCGCGCAGGTCGGTGTCGTCGAGCAGCTCGACGACGTGGCCCTGGAGGCTCACGTGCGTGATCCAGTCGTCCGGGTCGATGGCGCTGAGGGCGACCCGAGGCTCGCGGCGCAGGTGGGCCAGACGCGTGCGCCCGGCGTCGAGGTTGACGACGACGCGGCCCTCCTCGAAGAGGTACCACGTGGGCACCGACACCGGCTGGCCGTCGCGGCGCACGGTGCTCATGGTGGCGTGGTTGGGGCGGGCGAGGAAGGCGGCGACCTCGCCGGGCAGGGGCGGACGGCTCACGACGTGTCAGTCCTGCCCGCCGTGGGGCAGGTGGGCCTCGACCTGGCGGAAGAACGCGTCGGCGAGGCGCATGTACTGCTGGAGCGTCAGGCGGATGGGGTCGCCCGGGGCGAGGCGCAGCACCGTGCGCGCGGGGTCGAGGGGGGACCGCGGGTCGGCGACGAAGGTGCCGCCGTCCTCCATGAGCGAGCGGACGACGGCCCGCACCTCGTCGACGGCACCGCCGCGGCCGACGAGGGCGCGCGACCGCTCGCCGAAGTAGCCCTCGAGGACGATGAGCATGTTGTTGAAGTACTCGTACTCCAGCGACGCGAGCGCGCCTTCGAGGAGATCGACATCGGCGTCGCCGTGGTCGCGCGCCGCCTGGGCGACCTCGCGGAACATCGCCGCCTGGGTCTCCGAGCGCGAACGGCACGCGTCGACGTAGTCCTGATCGCTGTCGTCGTAGTCGCGCATGCCAGCCATGGGATCAGCGTAGTCACGCCGCCGCGGCTCCGGGCGATACCTTGGGCGCATGGCGGATCGGCGGGAGCGCAACGTGCTCGGCGGCGACCTCGAGCCCTGCGGCACCGACCCGCTCACCGGTTTCTACCGCGACGGCTGGTGCACGACCGGGCCCGAGGACCGCGGCAGCCACACGATCTGCGTCATCGCCACCCGCGAGTTCCTCGACCACCAGCGCGCCGTCGGCAACGACCTCGTGACACCGCGGCCCGAGTGGCGTTTCCCCGGGCTGTCGCCGGGCGACCGGTGGTGCGTCGTCGCCGCGCGCTGGCTCCAGGCCCAGCAGGACGGCGTCGCGGCCCCGGTGTTCCTCACCGCGACGCACGAGCGTGCGCTCGAGGTCGTGCCCCTGCAGCTGCTGCAGGACTACGCCGCCGACATCCCCGACGACCCGAGCTCGCTGCTGTGAACGCTCCGACGCCCTTCACCGCCGACGAGATCCGCGCCGGCTGCCCCGACGGCCGCACCATCACGCTGCTCGTCGAGCCGGCCGGCGGCGAGCCGTTCCGGCGGGTCAACCGCTACCGCGACGGCGACGCCGAGGGCGTCACGGTCGACCGCTGGACGCTCGGCCCCGACGGCGACCGGGTCGGCGAGGTCCAGGCGACGCGCTCGACGTGGCTCGAGCTGCAGGCCCACGCGTCCTTCCCCGCCGACGTCACGACCGTGACGCGCGAGACCGTGTCACTCCCCCTCGGCGAGGTCGAGGCGCTGTGCTACCGCGTCGGCGCGGGCGCGGACGCCGCCACGTTCTGGTTCGCCCCGGCGCACCCGGGCATGCCGGTCCGGTACGAGTCGCCCTCTGCCGCAGGCGGTGTCGACCGCACGACCGTCGTGTCCGACACGGTTTCGTGACGGCCGGGCAACCTCCCGTGCCGGTCCACGTGCCCGAGCTCGTGCCCGACTGCTCCCGCTGCTTCGGGCTCTGCTGCGTGGCCCTGCCGCTGACCCGCTCCGCGGACTTCCCCGTCGACAAGCCCGCCGGTGAGCCGTGCCGCAACCTCCTGTCCGACGACCGGTGCGGCATCCACGACCGGCTGCGCGAGACGGGCTGGAAGGGGTGCACGGTCTTCGACTGCTTCGGCGCCGGCCAGCAGGTGTCACAGGTGACCTTCGGCGGGGTGTCGTGGCGGCAGGAGCCGGGCACGGCGGCGTCGATGTTCGCCGTGCTGCCGGTGCTGCGCCAGGTGCACGAGGTGCTGGCGCTGCTCACCGAGGCGTCCGAGCTCGTGTCCACCGTGCCGGGCCTAGGGCGCGAGGCGGCCGGCCTGCGCGGGGAGCTGGACGCGCTCGTGGAGCAGGCGGCCGCGCTGAGCCGGGCCGACGCGTCGACGCTGCTCGCGCTCGACCTCGACGCCCTGCGGCGCCGCGTCGGCCCGGTGCTCGGACGCGTCAGCGCGCGCGTGCGCGCCTCGACACCCCGTCGCGGTGGGGGCCCCGACCGACGCGCGCGGCCCGGCGCCGACCTCGTGGGTGCCGACCTGCGCGGTGCGGACCTGCGTGGCGCGGACCTGCGAGGCGCCCTGCTCATCGCGGCCGACCTGCGCGGGGCGGACCTGCGCCGAGCCGACCTGCTGGGCGCCGACCTGCGCGACGCCGACCTGCGCGACGCCGACCTCGACGGGGTGCTCTACCTGACGCGTCCGCAGCGCGCCGCAGCCCGCACCTGAGCGTGGGCTCGAGATCCGATTCGGTCGTTCGGCCCCGAAACGGGTCATGACGTGACGACAATCATCGGGCCGGGCACCGCTGCCCGGCGACCGACGCCCGGCGACCGAGGGAGGCGACCGTGCACCCAGCCCGCACCGCGGCTGTCGCCGCGCTCGGCCCGGCTCTCGCCGTGGCCCTGGCCGTCAGCGTGTCGGCGTGCTCGTCGGGCAACCCGTCGGTCGAGCTGAGCCAGGCGCCGCAGGGTGCCGGGGTCCGCGACACCGTGAGCGTCACGGTGACCGACACGCAGACCGTCACCCGGACGGCCACGATCCCGGTGACCTCGACGGTCACGGTGCGGGCCACCCCGACCGTGACGGTGACATTGCTGCCGGCTCCCGCGCTGACGAGCAGCGCGCTCTTCAACCGCGCGACGGCCCTGGCCGGGTACGCCGCGCTGCTGTCGGACGTCCGCGCGCTCGACGGGATCCCGTTGAGCGGCAACGCGGCCGCCGTCCGCCTCGACATGATGACCCGCCACTTCTCCGCGCTCGGCGCGGGTGGCTCCCCGCCCGGCCTCGACGCGCCGACGTACTACGCACGGCTGGCCTCGCTCCGGCTCTTCACCGACGCCGCCACGCGCGAGGCTGAGGCCGGATCCCCGCAGGCGGCGGCCCGGTACGCCGTCATCCGTCAGGAGACGGGCACCTTCCTCGCCCTCGTCAACGGGGCGCTGTCGACGAGGTTCACGCTCCCCGCTCCGACGCCAGCGCCGACAACGAGTCGGTGAACCCGCCCCACGCCGTGGCCGAGTCCTCGTCGTCGGCATGCGGTTCGGCGAACCACGCGACGTAGAGCGCCACCTCGGTGAGGGCCCAGCGCAGCGACTGGAACCGCAGCTCGTCCGGGTCGACGACGCGGCCGGTGCGGGCCGCGTAAGCAGCCAGCACGGCGTCGGCCCGCGGCCCGGACGCCTCGCCCGCGACATGGAGGAGGTCGCGCGCCGGCGGCGCGAGCAGGAGGGTGTCCCAGTCGACGAGGTGCAGGCCGTCCGGCCCGTCGAGGACGTTGCGCCAGTGCGGCTCACCGTGGGTGACCACCCAGCCGCCCCGGGACGCGCGCACCTCGGCGGCGAGGGCGTCGTAGTCGTCGAGAGCTGCACGGACCGCGGCGGCGTTGTCGCGCAACGCGGTTCGTGCACGGATGGCGTACGGGCCGCCAGGCGGCAGGTCGCCGGGGTCGGCGGGGTCGGCCCCATCGGCACGGCGGAGCGCGGCATCGAGGCGCTCACGCTCGGGCAGGAGGAGGTCGTCGGTGGCGGCCGCGACGGCCAGCGGCGTGGCCTCGTGGAGCCGGGCCAGTGCGTCGACGACGGCGCCCAGCTGTGCAGCGGTCTGCGCCGAGGGCTCGGGCAGCCGGGGCGCGTCGAGCCAGGGCGTCACGGAGAGCCACCGGTGCCGCGCCGCCTCGACCGCGACGGACCGGTCGCACGCGGCGCGCGGCCCGACGACGAACGGCAGCCCGCTCGCCTCGAGGTCTGCCGCGGCCCGGAACGCGGCGAGCAGCGTCAGCGCCCGGCCGCCAGCACCGGTGCCCGCACCGTGGTCGTGCAGGGTGACGAACCAGCGCGCTCCGTCCGTGTCGCTGACCGACCAGTGGTGGGCACCGAATCCAACCGGTGCGTAGGCGATCTCGCGGGTGTCGATCCCCCACATGACTCGCAACGTGATCACGACGGTGCTCTCGGACACGTCGGTCGGCGGCGTCATCACGGCCCCGACGCTAGCGATCCCGGCGCCCCTTCGCCATGGCACGTCCACCCAGCCGTCCGGCCGCCCGGCCGCCCGGGCCCGACCGTCAGTCCCGCGGCGCTGCGCGTGACGGGGTGAGGTCGACGAGGTGCAGGTGCAACGTGCCGCCGGTCGGGGCGGGGTAGGTGCGGCCGAGGCGTGGTCGTGGTCGGCGGGGCCGTGGCGGCGGCCCGATGGGTGTGTCGGGCGATGGCTTTGGTGAGCTGGTCGGTGGGCCGATGGGCCAGCCCTGTCGGGTCTGGAACCGGAGTCCGTCCGCTCGGGTGGGGTCGCCGGTGATGGTGTAGTCGCCGCGGTGGTGGCTGTCGTGGTGGAAGGTGCACAGGCAGGCCAGGTTGTCGAGGTCGGTGAGGCCGCCGTCGCGCCAGTGGCTCAGGTGGTGGACCTCGAGGTAGTCGGCTGAGCTGGTGGGGCAGCCGGGGAAGCGGCAGCCGCGGTCCCGGTCCAGGACGAGGACGCGGGTGCGGTGCGGGACGACGCGGTGGGTGCGCCCGACGTTGACCGGTGAGCCCTCGGTCTCCCAGACCGGGGTGAGGGTGCCGTCGCAGGTCAGCCCGTCGACGACGTGCCGGGGCAGGCGTGGGGTGCCGGTGAGCCACCCGCCGGTCGTGTCGAGGTGGACCTGCACGCGGTACCGGGCCCGACGCGCCGGGGTCTGCTCGGTCCCGGCGTCCAGCGACCGGGTCGCGAGCAGCACGAGGGCATCGGCCCACGTGATCCGTCGCGGGCCCGGGGTGGTGGCCGGGTCGGCGTACGGGTCCGGCCGGTGCTGCGCGTCGTCACCATCGGCGGTGTGGGTCGTGTCGGTGACGGTGTGGAACAGGTGGTCCTTCGCCTCCGCGATGGCCGCCCTCACGAGCTCGCCGACCTCGGCCGGGGCGTCGTACCGCAGTCGGAACCGGCCGTCCGCGTCGATGCCCATGCTCAGCGAGGCCGGCTCGACCGGACCCGGGGTGCACGCCGGCACTTCTTCGTCGTCGGGGGTCGCCTCGGCGGGCAGGAGCCGGCCCTCCTCGTCGAAGGTCCGCGGCTCCAGGGTGAAGTCGTACCGCGCCACCGACCGCTGCAGCTGCGGCACCGTCGCGTACTGCGCGAACTCGGCCACCGTCGCATCGAACGCCGCCGGGGCGTGCCGTGCGACGACCGCGGCCTGGTCCAGGCTGATCCGCCCCTCCCGCAACGCCGCCGCCGTCTCGGGCAGCTCACTCGCCCGACGAGCCATCAGCACCACCGCGGACGCGTGCCCCCGCGACAGCCCGGCCCGGACGACGAGCCAGTGCTCCGGCGACCGGATCCCGGCCGCCTGCCACGACCCCTCCACCAGCGCCACCGCCACGGCATCGACCAGCCGCCCGTGCGCGTCGTGCAGGTCGGCGGCCAGGGACGCGACGAGGTCCCAGTCCTGCTCGATCACTGCTTGCGACATACCCATATCGTACAGGTGTTCGAACGACGGGGAAAGGCCTGTCCACGGCCAATTCGACTCAGCCACAGCTCATTTCGTCCGAGAAGCCACCATCCCGAGACCTCAGTGACGAGGCGCGGGCGGCTCGGCGTGGACCCGGCGGCTCAGCCGCGAGTGCGACCGCGGCGCCGGTACCCGCGACCACACGGCGCGCTGCAGGGCGAGCGTCACCCACCCGGCCAGGGCCATCCCGACGAGGTTGACGACGAGCTGCACACCGCTGCCGAGCACCTCGGTCCACGCGCCGAAGGCGAGGCCCAGCCCGACGTTGCCCGCGGCCGGGATCGTCGTGACCGAGATGAAGACGCCGCTGAGCCCGCCGACCTTGGCCGAGGTCAGCGACAGCACTCCTGCGGCGGCGGCGAGCAGCGCGACGATGAACGACCACTTGTCCGGCGTGTAGATGAACCCGGTGGCCGGCCGCGAGCCGGTGATGTCGTCGAGGGTCACCCAGCCGAGGGCGCGGCCGAAAAGCCCAGCCAGACAGGTCACGAGGATCGCCACCCCGAAGCCGACGACGAGCGCCCGCGCCGCGACCGCGAACAGCAGCGCCCGCCGCCGCACCAGGGCGACGCCGAGCGCCGCGATCGCCCCGAACTCGGGCCCGAGCACCATGGCGCCGATGACGAGGATCTGCGAGTCGAGGACGATGGCGATGCCGGCGATGAGGGTCGCGAGCGACATGAACGACAGGAACGTCCAGTTGAGCTCGCTGTCCTCGTAGGAGCGCTGGGCGACCTCGGCCCAGACGACGGCGTCGGCGCTGCTGCCGGGCGTCTCCTCGTCGGCCTCGAAGCCGGCCCGCGACACCCACGTCCCGACCGGCTCGAGCTGGAGCGTCCCCTCCTCGTGGACGCCGAGGTCACGCAGGCGCTCGACGAGGTCGTTGGCCCCCTCGCGCGCGACGTCGGCGTGCACGACGTCGCCCGGCGGTCGCAGTGCGACCCCGCGGTACACGACGAGCGTGCTCACGGCCGTCGAGTCGGTCAACACGGCCGTCACGTCGTCGGTCAGGGCGCCCGGCACCGTCACCGTGAGTCTCAGCATGGGCGACAGTCTGCCGGTCGGTTGACACCGGGGCGCGCAGCCGACGACAGTGACATCTGAACATCCGGTCAGATGAGAGGACCAGCCGTGTCGACGGTCACCGGCCTGGACGCCTGCACGACGCCCTGCGTGCACCCTGAGAAGGTCGCGGTCGCCTCCGAGCACGCCCCGGACGCCGACGAGCTGGCCCGCGTGACCAGCGTCTTCAAGCTGCTCGGCGACCCGACGCGCGCCCGCCTGCTCTACGCCCTCCTCGAGGCCGGCGAGCTCTGCGTCTGCGACCTCGCCGCGGCCACCGCCACCGCGGAGACGACCGTCTCGCAGGCGCTGCGCCTGCTCCGCGCATCCGGCGTCGTCGCCGGCCGGCGCGAGGGCCGCAACGTCTTCTACCGCCTCTCCGACGCGCACGTGCGCCTCCTGCTCGACGTCACCCGCGAGCACGCCCTCCACGACGGCCGGTCCCGATGAGCCACAGCCACTCCCACGGCGCCGGGAGCGTCGCAGGAGCACAGGGCCACGCGGGTGGGCGCCACCGCTGGCGCCTCGCCGTCGCCTTCGTCCTCGTCGGCGCCTTCTTCGTCGTCGAGCTCGTCGCGGGCCTCCTGTCCGGGTCGCTCGCGCTGCTGTCCGACGCCGGCCACATGGCGGCCGACGTCGTGACGCTCGGGGCCGCGCTCGTCGCGACGCGCATCGCCACCCGGGCCGACACCACCGGACGCCGCACCTTCGGCTCGTACCGGGCCGAGGTCTTCGCGTCGGGGCTCGCCGTGCTCCTCATGCTCGGGGTGTCGGTCTACATCGTCGTCGAGGCGGTCGGGCGCATCGGGGCCTCGCCCGAGGTCGCGTCGGGCACGATGCTCGTCGTCGGCCTCCTCGGCCTCGTCGTCAACGTCGTCGCGCTGCTGATGCTCCGCGGCGGCGCGGGCGAGAGCCTCAACGTCAAGGGCGCCTACCTCGAGGTCGTCGCCGACACCGTCGGGTCGATCGGCGTCGTCGCCGCGGCCCTGCTCGTGCGCGCCACCGGCAGTGCGTGGTGGGACACCGGCATCGCGCTCGCCATCGCCGTGTTCGTCGCGGTCCGCGCCGTCGGGCTCGGCCGCGAGGTCGTCGCCGTCCTCGGTCAGCACGCCCCGGCCGGCATCGAGCCCGACGACCTCGCCGACGCACTGGCCGGCGTGCCGGGCGTCGTGGAGGTTCACGACCTCCACGTGTGGACCCTGACCTCGGGCATGGACGTCGCCACCGCCCACCTCGTCACCGCGGCGAGCGAACCGCCCGACCGTGTGCTGTTCGCCGCTGGGCTCGTGCTGCGCGAGCGGTTCCACATCGCGCACGCCACCCTCCAGGTCGAGAGCACCGACCGGTCCGCGTGCACCGGAGCCGACTGGTGAGCACCCCGCAGCCGCAGCTGTTCACGCTGCTGACACCGGCGCGCCGCGCGGCGCTCGGCCGACGCGCCCGGCTGCTCGCGGCGGCGTCGGTCGCCTACAACGTCGTCGAGGCCGTCGTCGCCGTGGCGGCGGGGCGCGTCGCCGACTCGACCGCCCTCATCGGGTTCGGCCTCGACTCCGTCGTCGAGGTCATGAGCGGCCTCGTCATCCTCTGGCAGTTCGGCCACCGCGTCCCCGAGGAGCGCGAGCACCTCGCCCGACGCGTCATCGCCGTGTCGTTCCTCGCCCTCGCCGCGTACGTCACCGTCGAGTCGGTGCGCGCCCTCGTCACCCGCGAGGAGCCCGACGCGTCGGTCGTCGGCATCGTCCTCGCGGCCCTGTCGCTCGCCGTCATGCCCGTGCTGTCGCGGTGGCAGCGGCGCACCGGTCGCGAGCTCGGCTCCGGTGCCGTCGTCGCCGACGGCACCCAGACGCTGCTCTGCACCTACCTGTCGGCGGTGCTGCTCGTCGGGCTGCTCGCCAACGCCCTGCTCGGGTGGTGGTGGCTAGACGCCGTCGCGGCCCTCGCCATCGCCGGTGTCGCCGTGCGCGAGGGCGTGCAGAACTGGCGCGGCGACCCCTGCTGCTGAGCCTCCCTGCGGCGGCGCGGCGCGGACCGCTTGACGGCGGACCGCCCGGGGTCCATCGTGAGCCACCGTGACGGTCCAGACCGAGGCCCCTGCCCTCCGCCGCTCCCGGCTCGCCGCCGGTGCCGCGTTCTTCGTGCAGGGCCTGCTCTTCATCTCCCTGACCACGCGACTGCCGATGATCCAGGAGCGGTGGGACCTCGACGAGCTCGCCGTCAGCGGCCTGCTCCTCATGGTCGTGCTGCTCGCCGGCGTCGGGTCGGTGCTCGCCGAGGTCGTCGCCAAGCGGTCCTCGAGCGCCGTCGTCGTGCGGGTCGGGTTCGTCCTGGCCACCGTCGGGTTCGCGGTGCTGCTGGTCGCGCCGGCGTTCGGGGTGTTCGTCGCGGGCCTGGCCGTCTACGGCCTCGCGCTCGGGCTCGTCGACGCGTCGTCGAACATGCAGGCCGTCACCGTCGAGCACCTCTACGGCCGCCCGATCCTGCCCTCGTTCCACGGGTTCTGGACCGCGGGCGGCGTCGTCGGCACGCTCATCACGCTCGCGACCGCGTCGGTCGACCTCGGCCCGACGCTGCTGCCGCTGCTCGTCTTCCCGCTCGCCGTCCTCGCCGCGCCGTTCGTGCGCCGCGACCGGCTCGCCGACTCCGCCGACCCGCTCGACGTGCCGTGGCGACGCATCCTGCTGCTCGGCGTCGCGATGGTCCTCTTCTACATGGTCGACACCGCCGCCACGACGTGGGGGCCGGTCTACCTCGGCGGCACCCTCGACGCCCCGACGAGCCTCACCGCCCTCGCGACGCTGCCCTACCTCCTCGCGACGCTCCTCGCCCGGGCCGTGGGCGACGGGCTCGTCGACCGGCACGGGGCCGTGTGGATGCTGCGGATCAGCGGCGTCGTCGCCTCGATCGCCCTCGCGATCATCGTCTTCGCGCCGACGTGGTGGGTCGCGGTCGTCGGGTTCGCCGTCCTCGGCGGGGCCGTCGCGACGATCGCCCCGCTCAGCTTCTCGGCGGCCGGAGCCATCGCCGGCGGCGAGGGGCTGAGCGGTGAGAAGCGCATCGACAAGGTCGACCAGGTGATCGCGCGCTTCAACCAGTTCAACTACGTGGGTGCGCTGCTCGGCGCCGTCCTCACCGGCGCCGTCGGTTCCGACAACCTCCGCATCGGGTTCGCCGTGCCGATGGTGCTGATCCTGGGGATCATCCCGCTCGCAGCGCAGTTCGCCATCGTGCGCCGACGCGCTACGGGCGTCGTCGACGGCGCCTGAGCACCGCGGCGAGCACCGCCACCCCCGGCCCGACGCGGTCGGCGGGCACCGCACCGACGCCGAGCACGAGGCCGTGGCGGGCGGGCTGCTCGCGGTGCCGCGTCGACAGCGGCTCGACGAACACCCCTGACGCGAGCGCCTGCCCGGCCACGGCGACATCGTCCAGCGCCGGGTCACGCAGCACGGCGCAGACGTGCAGGCCCGCAGCCGAGGGAACGACGTCAAGGTCCTCGTCGAGCCCGGCGAGCGCGTCGAGGAGCCGCTCGCGACGCTCCCGGTAGACCTTCGTCGCCCGCCGCACGTGCGCGCCGTGGTGGCCCTCGGCAAGGAAGTCGGCGAGCGCCTCGTGGGTGACGGCGTCGCCCGACCACGCAGTGACCCGACGCGCCTCCCGCAGCGCGCCCGACAGCGACGGCGGCGCCACGGCGTACCCGACCCGCAGCGCCGGCAGCAGCGACTTCGAGAACGACCCCACGTAGACCACCCGCCCCTCGCGGTCGAGGCTCTGCAGCGGCTCGAGCGGGCGGTCGGCGAACCGGAACTCGCTGTCGTAGTCGTCCTCGACGACCACGGCATCGTGACGGGAGGCCCACTGCAGCAGGGCGATCCGGCGCGCCAGCGACATCGCGGCGCCGGTGGGGTGCTGGTGCGAGGGCGTGACGTAGACCAGGCGCGCCGCGTCGGGAAGCGCGTCGACGACCAACCCCTCGGCGTCGACGGGAACACCGCGGACGCTCGCGCGGTGGGTCTCGAGCAGGCGCGCGGCCGCCGTGTAGCCCGGGTCCTCGACGGCGACGACGTCGCCCGGCTCGAGCAGGACGCGGGCGACGAGGTCGAGGGCCTGCTGGGCGCCTGCCGTCACGATGACGTCCTCGGGCCGGGCGGTCACCGAGCGGGACAGGCCGGCATGCCGGGCTACCTGCTCCTCGAGCCGGGAGGGCCCGGTGTCGCCGTAGGTCACGGTCGACAGGCGGCCGCGGCGCAGGGCCCCCGACACGAGCCGTCGCCACGTCGCGAGCGGGAAGAGGTCGGGGTCGGGCACGCCGACCGAGAAGTCGACGGCGACCCGGCCGGGCAGCTGCGGCGGCTCCCCCGGCACCTGCCACGGTCCGCGCGGCACGAGCGCACCTCCGGCCCGGGCCACCCGACCCGCGGCCGCCGGCGGCACGCACCCGGGCGCGACGAAGGTGCCGGCGCCGCGTCGGGCCTCGAGCAGCTCCTCGGCGAGCAACCGGTCGTAGGCGGCCGTCACCGTGCCGCGCGCGACGTCGAGCCGGCCCGCGAGGTCGCGGGAGGCGGGCAGCCGGTCGCCGCCCGCGAGCCGGCCCTCGAGGATGGCGTCGCGCAGCTGGGCGTAGATCTGGGCGGTGAGGTCACCGGTACCGGTCAACGTGACGTGCAGGTCCACGCGGTCAGCCTAGGCCGACCGTGCCTGGATTGGCCCAAACGGTTCGGGACGGAATGGACCTTCTCACCGGGCCACTGCGACGGCAGTCTGGGGCCATGACCTCGACCGCCGCCCGCGAGCCCGCCCTCCCCGCGCTCCCTGCGCCCCAGGGGCTCCCCACTTCGGCCACCGGGGCCGCTCCCGCCCCGGTGGCCGGCGGCCTGACGGTCCCGCAGGGCACGGCGCTGTCGGTCGGCGCCGTGCTCGGCACCGGCGTCATCACGCTGCCGGCCCTGGCCGCCGGGATCGCCGGCCCCGCCTCGCTCGTCGCGTGGGCCGCCCTCGTCGTGCTCTCCGTGCCGCTCGCGAGCACCTTCGCCGCACTCGGTGCGCGGCACCCCGACGGCGGCGGGGTGTCGACCTACGTACGCCGCGCCTTCGGTGCCCGGGCCGCCGGCGCCGTCGGCTGGTGCTTCTACCTTGCCATCCCGGTCGGCGCTCCCCCCGCGTCGATGATGGCGGGCGGGTACGTGGCGGACGTCGTCGGCGGTGGCCGCACGACGACGCTCGTCGTGGCGGCGGCGCTGATCCTCGGCACCGGCCTCATGAACGCGGCCGGCCTGCGCTTCTCCGGACGCGTCCAGCTCGGCCTCGCCACCGTGCTCGCCCTCCTCATGACGGCGACGATGGCCGTGGCCCTGCCGCACGGGCACACCGAGTCGCTGACGCCCTTCGCACCGCACGGCTGGGGCGCCGTCGGCTCGGCCGCGGCCGTCCTCGTGTGGGGCTTCGCCGGCTGGGAGGCCGTGGCCTCGCTCGCCGGTGACTACCGCAACCCGCGGCGCGACGTGCCTCGTGCCACCGGCATCGCCGTTGCCGTCGTCGGGGTGCTCTACCTCGGCCTCGCGGCGACGAGCGTCCTCGTGCTCGGCCCGGCCGCCGGCTCGAGCGCCGCACCGCTGTCCGACCTCATGGCGATCGCCCTGGGCGAGCAGGCCCGGGTCGTCACCGCCGTCGTCGCGGTCCTGCTCACCGTCGGGGCGATGAACGCCTACTTCGCCGGCGGCTCGCGCCTCGGGGCGTCGCTGGCCCGCGAGGGCGCCCTGCCCGCCTGGCTCGCGAAGGGCTCCGGCCCCGGCGAGGTGCCACGCCGCAGCATCGCCGTCATCGCAGGCGCGTCGGCGACGGCACTGGCCCTGACGGCCGTGCTCGACCTCGGTATGACGCCCCTCATGCTGCTCGCAACCGGCTGCTTCACCCTCGTCTACGTGCTCGGCACGGCGTCGGCGCTGCGGCTGCTCGAGCGTGGGAGCGCCGGCTGGTGGTGCGCCGCCGTCGCCTTCGCCTCGGTCGTCGGGCTGCTCGTCGTCAACGGGCTGCACGCCCTGTGGGCGCTCGGGGTCGTCGGGCTGTCGCTGGCGTACCAGGCGCGCCGCCGGCGTCGGGTGGCCTGACCACCCCTCGTCCTCGACTGGCGTCGGACCCCGGACCGGCACCTAGACTCCTCCGCCGTGACGACGCCAACCGCGCAGCGGTTCAACCGGTGGTTCTTCGACGCGGACCCGCAGCCCGACCCGGGCGGCTACTACGAGCGCGAGGCCCAGGCCACCGCCCAGCACCACGTGCAGCCCTGGTGGCGCGTCATGTGCCTGACCGGCGTCGACTACTTCTCGACGCTCGGCTACCAGCCCGGCATCGCTGCTCTCGCCGCCGGCGCGCTGTCGCCGATCGCGACGCTCGTGCTCGTCCTCATCACCCTCTTCGCGGCGCTGCCGATGTACCGACGCGTCGCCGTCGAGAGCCCGCACGGCGACGGCAGCCTGTCGATGCTCGAGCGGCTCCTGTCGTACTGGCCGAGCAAGATCCTCGTGCTGGCCCTCATCGGCTTCGTCGCCACCGGGTTCGTCATCACCATCACCCTGTCGGCGGCCGACGCGAGCGCCCACCTCATCGAGAACCCCTACCTGCGCTCCACCCTGAGCGGGCACCAGGTCGGCGTCACCCTGACGCTGCTCGTGCTGCTCGCCGCGGTCTTCCTCAAGGGTTTCAAGGAGGCCATCGGCCTGGCCGTGGTGCTCGTCGTGGCCTACCTCGGCCTGAGCCTCGTCGTCGTCGTGCGCGGGTTCATCGCGATCGGCGACCACCCGACGGCCTTCGGCGACTGGGTCGACGCCATGACCTCCGCGCACTCGGTGCCGTTCGGCATCATCGGGGCGGCCCTGCTCGTCTTCCCGGCGCTCGCGCTGGGGCTGTCCGGGTTCGAGACCGGCGTCGTCGTCATGCCGCTCGTCAAGGGCGACCCCGACGACACCCCGGCCGACCCGGCGGGCCGGATCCGCAACGCCAAGAAGCTGCTGACGACCGCGGCCCTGGTCATGAGCGTCATGCTCATCGGGTCCTCGCTCGTCACGACACTGCTCATCCCGCACGCGGCCTTCGAGCCCGGCGGCCCGGCCAACGGCCGCGCTCTGGCCTACCTGGCCCACGACCTGCTCGGCGAGGGCTTCGGCACCGTCTACGACGCGTCGACGATCGGCATCCTCTGGTTCGCCGGCGCCTCGGCCATGGCAGGGCTGCTCAACATCGTGCCGCGCTACCTGCCGCGCTACGGAATGGCGCCGGACTGGGCCCGCTCGACGCGTCCGCTCGTGCTCGTCCTGTCGTTCATCGCCGCCGTCGTCACGCTCGCGTTCAAGGCCAACGTCGACGAGCAGGCCGGCGCGTACGCCACCGGTGTCCTCGCGCTCATGACGTCGGCGGCGGTGGCGGTGTTCCTCACCGAGCTGCGCCGCCGGCACCGCGGCACTGCCGCCTTCTTCGGCGTCGTCAGCGCGATCTTCCTCTACACGATCACCATCACCGTCGTGGAGCGGCCGGAGGGCCTGCTCATCGCGCTGCTGTTCATCGCGCTCATCGTCGTCATCAGCGTGTGGTCGCGGATCGTGCGCTCCACCGAGCTGCGCGTGCAACGCGTCGTCTACGACGAGAGCGCCAGGGCGATCCTCGACGACGCTGCCCTCGGGCCGCAGCCGCTGCGGTTCATCGCGAACAAGATCGACGCCGGTGACCGCGACGAGTACCGCGCGAAGTCGCTCGAGGTGCGGATGCACAACCACCTCAACGCCCGTCAGGGCGCGATCTTCCTGGAGGTCGAGATCAGCGACGCGAGCGACTTCGCGACGACAGTGCACGTCGGCTCCGCGGTGGTCGGCGGGCACTACATCCTGCGCGCGACCGGCCCGTCGGTGCCGAACGTGCTGGCCGCCGTGCTCCTCGACGTCCGCGACCGGGTCAGCAAGCCGCCGCACATCTACTTCGAGTGGAGCGAGAAGGCGCCGGGCCTGAACGTGCTGCGCTTCCTGCTCGCCGGCGAGGGCGACATCCCGCCGCTGACCCACGAGATCATCCGGCGCGCCGAGCCCGACGCCGCGCGTCGCCCGCAGGTCCACGTCGGCGGCTGACGGGAACCGGCTGACGCGCGTCAGGCGCGGTTGGCCCACGCGTCGGGCGTCGTGCGGAAGACGCGCGAGGGCTCCTCGTACCACTTCGTCATCTCACCGAGGTCGTCGAGGCCGAGCCGGCGGCAGACCGCCTGGGAGCGGTCGTTGGTCAGGTGGGTGATGGCGTAGACGTCGGGCAGGCCGGCGCCGAAACCGTGCTGGATGACGGCCGTGGCAGCCTCGGTGGCGTAGCCGTGGCCCCACGAGTCGGGGTGCAGGTGCCAGCCGACCTCGACCTCGCCGTCCTCGGCGTCCGGCAGCGTCAGCAGCAGGACCGAGCCGGCCACGACACCGGTCTCGCGCACCTCGACGGCCCAGAACCCGAGCGGCGGGTTCTCGCTGCGCGCCCGGTAGCGGTCGATGCGCTCGTGCGCCTCGTCGAGGTCCTTCATGAGCACTGGCTCGCCGTCGCCGAGCCACTGCACCACCTCGACCCGGCTGAGGATGTCGAGGAGGCGGTCGGCCTCGTCGTGCGACCACGGGCGGATGACGAGGCGAGGGGTCTCGAGCTGCATGGCGCCACGATCACACCCGCCACCCCCGACGTCCACGCATTTGTCGGGCGCCCTCACGGGACGGCCGCAGGGAGGGCACGACCTCTGGAACGTCCTACTCGTGCCCTCTGCATTGCTCCACGACACGAGCCAGCCGACGGGCCCACCGACGGACCACGCGTCCCCAGCGACCCACTGGCTCACCTGGGGGAGCAATGCAGAGCGTGTGATGAGCGACCCCGGGCCGAGTCGCCGCCGTCCACACCCCCGACCGCCACCCGCGTGACGTCCACAGTGGGCACGTTGACGCTGGTGACAGGCGCCCCACCACCTCACTGTCGTGGGATGAGCTCGAGCACGCGGCAACCCGTCGACCTCGGCGCCGAGGCGTTCGGCGACGCGCTGCGTCACGTGCGCCGCGTCCACCGGGTGAGCCAGCGCAGGCTCGCCGCCTGGCTCGGCGTGCCGCGGGCCCGCATCGGGCGGATCGAGGCCGGTGACCTGTCGATCAGCCTGCACGAGGCCATCGGTCTGTTCCGGGTGCTCGGCTTCCGCATCGTCCCGTCGCACGACTTCCCGTGCCGGCCTCGGCCCGACGCCGACGTCGCCCATGCCTTCGACGTGAGCCCCCAACGCTGCTCGGAGTGGTTCCTCGACGGCGCAGTCACCTACCGCGACGACGCGGACCGGGCGTTCCCGGCGCACGGGGTCATCGACCCACGAGGGCTTCCCGACCACTGGGGCGTGCGCTACGGCTGGGGAAACACCGATGGTCGGATGCCGTGGATCCACCACCGACGCGGCCCGCGCGCTCCGGAGGTCCCCTGGGGCCGGACAGGGCAGGATGGCGGCATGTCAGCGACGACCCCGCCCCCGACCGGCGGGCCAGACGGTTCCGACGCGCCCCCCACGGCCGCGCTTCCCCTGCCCTCCTCGACGCCGCAGATCCGCGCCGCCGTCGAGGAGTACGCGGCGCGCCGGCCGGCCCTCGAGGTCGCGACACACCGGTTCATCGACCTCGTGCGCGACCTGCTCGACGACGCCGGCATCAACTACCTCACCGTCAGCGGCCGCACGAAGTCGGTCGAGTCGTTCGCCGCGAAGGCCGAGCGCCGGCGCGACGGCGTGCTCACCCACCCCGACCCCCTCGAGGACATCACCGACGTCGTCGGCGTCCGCGTCATCACCTACGTGCCCGACGACGTCACCGCGGTGGCCGAACTGCTCGCCGAGGAGCTGGCGGTCCTCGACGACCGCGACCTCGGCAAGGAGACGGCCCGCTCCGGCCGGTTCGGCTACGCCAGCCGCCACCTGCTCGTCGGCATCGACGCGAGCCGCAGCGTGCCCCGGGCCTACGAGTCGCTGGGGCGCCAGAACGCGTCGGTGCAGGTGCGCACCGTGCTCCAGCACGCGTGGGCCGAGTTCGAGCACGACATCCGCTACAAGGGCAGCGTCCCCGAGGAGCACGCGAGCGACCTCGACCGGCGCTTCACCCTCGCCGCCGGGCTCATCGAGCTCGCCGACCGCGAGTTCTCCGCGATCCGCGGGCGCCTGCAGAAGGTGCTGCCGACGCGTCCGGCCGACACCGGCGAGCGCCCGGCACCCGGCATCGCGGCCCAGGACCTCGCCAAGTTCCTCGCGCACCGGTACACCGACGCCGGCTGGTCCCGCGCCGACCACTACACGTGGATCTCGGGCCTGCTGCTCGAGCTCGGCGTCTCGACGGTCGACCGGCTCACCGAGGTGCTCGGGCCCGACGACGGCGCCGACCTCACCGAGCGGATGGGCTACAAGTACCCGCCGGGCGCGGTCCGGCGCCTCGACGACGCCCTGCTGCGGCGGTTCGGCGAGGCCTACCTCGCCCTCGACGGCAACGCGCACCGCCGCGACTCCCTCGCTGCGCGCCTCGACAAGCTGCGCGCCTGAGAAGTTCTTGGCCGGACGTGTCGATTCCACGGAGGCGAGTTCGTCAGGATGATGTGACGAAAGGCGTCACGCACCCACGAACGAGGAGCCGACCATGACCGACACGTACGCCTACATCATCCACGAGGGCGACTGGAACTCCGACGCCTTCCTCGCGGGCGCCCCCGGCGCGAGCGCCCCCGCCGGCAAGGACCCGTCCGCACCGGGCAGCACGCCCGGGATGGGTGGCACCGCCGTCGCCACCGCCGAGGCCCCGGCCGACCTCGAGTCCTCCTTCCCCGAGCACCAGGTCTTCCAGGAGGCCGTCGCCCGGATGGGGGCCCGCATCGTCGGCGGCGCCGCGCTGCAGAACGCGCGCCACGGCGGCGCCGTCAAGCCCGGCGCCGGCGACCGGAAGGTCGAGGACGCCGTCTACACCGACGGGCCGTTCACCGACACCGCCGAGGTCATCACCGGCTTCTACCTCGTCGAGACCGACGACGAGGACACGGCGCGGCGGATCGCGGCGCTCGTCCCCTCGGGCGGGCACGTCGAGTGGCGCAAGGTCTTCCCGACGGGGATGTGAGTGCCCCTCGCGCCGGGTGAGTTCGAGGAGGCGTGGCCGCGCATCGTGCGCGTCCTCGCCTCCTTCACCGGCAGCCTCGACGACGCGGAGGAGTACGCCGCCGAGGCCGTCGCGCGCGCTGCGGACCACGAGCGTCGCACCGGGACGCCCATCGACTCGTGGGCGGCCTGGTGCACGACCGTCGCCAAGCGGGCCTGGCTCGATGACACCCGTCGCCGGGTCGCGCTCGACCGGCTCGCCCCGCAGCTCGCCCGGCCCGAGGCGGACCCCACCGCCCACGACGCCACCGACCACACCGCCATGGACACCGACGACCTGGCCCGCGAGGGCCTCGACGACCGCCTCGCCCTGCTCTACGTCGCCTGTGACGAGGCGCTCTCCCCGGCGTCGCGGATGGTCCTCGCGCTCCGGGTCGTCTGCGGGCTCACCGTCCCGGAGATCGCCGGCCACCTCGGCGTGCAGGACGCCGCGGCCGCGGCCCGCCTCACCCGCGCCAAGAAGGCGTTGACCGACGCACGGGGCGCCTTCCACGTGCCCGACGCCGACGAGCGTGACCGACGCCTGCCGGTCGTCCTCGCCTGCGTGTCCGGGATGTTCACCGTCGCCCACCGCACCGTGCTCGACCCGGCCGACGCCCTCGCCGACACCGGCCGCCAGGCCCTGTCCATCGCCGACGCGCTCGTCGCCGAGCACCCGGACGACCCCGAGGTGCGCGGGCTGCGGGCCGTCATCCGGCTCGGCCTCGCGCGGCGGCCCGGCCGCCTCGACGCCGACGGCACCGGCCTGGCGCTCGACGAGGTGGACCGCCGCCGCTGGGACCACGCCCTCGTCGCGGCCGGGCTCGACGACGCGACGGCCGCCACGGCCGGCGACGGCCGCTTCGCGATCGAGGCCGCCATCGCCGGTCTGCACACCGCCGTCCCGACCTTCGAGGCGACCGACTGGCCGCGCATCGTGCAGCTCTACGGCGCGCTCGAGGAGCGCTGGCCCTCCCCCGCGGTCCGCGTCGCCCGCCTCGCGGCGACGGCGCACGCCCACCTCGCCGGACGCGTCGACACGGCGACGCTCACCGACGGTCCGTCGCTCGCCGACGTCGAGCGCGAGCTGACCCGCCTCGCCGACGCCGCGCCCGGCTACGCGAGCCGCGACGCCGCCCTCGCCCTCGCGGACCTCGAGTGGCGCACCGGTCGGCAGGCCGCGGCGGCGGCGCGCTACCGCGAGCTCGCCGAGGTGCTGCCCGCCGAGCCGCTTCGACGCTTCTGCCTGCGGCGGGCGGCCTCGGCCTCGGACACGACGTCGGACTCGCGCTGACCCGTCACTCCCCCGTGACGCCGTCGAGCGACTCGCGGATGAGGTCGGCGTGACCGTTGTGCCGCGCGTACTCCTCGATCATGTGCAGCAGGATCCACCGGAGGCTGAACTGGCGGCCCTCCTTGCGCGACGACACGACCGACAGCCGGTCCAGGCCGCCCGCCGCGAGCGCCTCGTCGATGTGGCCCCGGGCCGTCTCGACGGCCTCGTCCATGAGCCGGTGCAGCTCCTCCGGGCTGTCGCCCTTCGCCGAGGTCAGCTCCCAGTCGGGGTCGGCGTCCCAGTCGGCGGAGTCCCACGGCTCGCCCATCGGCCGCCCGTGCAGCACCCGGCCGAACCAGCTGGCCTCGTTGAGGGCGACGTGCTTGAGCAGACCGCCGAGGGTGAGCGTCGACGGTGGGTGCGGCGTCGCGAGCTGCTCGGCCGTCAGGCCGGCGGTCTTCCAGCGCAGGGTGTCGCGGTGGTAGTCGAGGAAGGCGACGAGCGTCGTGGCCTCGTCGGCGGCGAGCGGCGGCTCGGTGCGGGAGGGCTGGCCGGGCTCGGTGGCCCCGGGATCGGTCGAGTCGGTCATGGCGCCCGACGCTAGTGTCCGGCCCGCGGTAAACGCATGTCGTTATCGGGGCCGTGGGAGCACACTGGACCGGTGCCCAGCTCGAGCCAGTGGATCGCCTTCCTCGTCGCCTCGCTCCTGTTCATCCAGGTGCCGGGCCCGAGCCTGCTGTTCACCATCGGCCGCGCCCTGACCGTCGGTCGGCGTGAGGCGCTGCTGTCGGTCGTCGGCAACGCCCTCGGCGTCACGACTCAGGTGCTGCTCGTGTCGGTCGGCCTCGGCGCCGTCGTCGCGACGAGCACCACGGCCTACACGGCCGTCAAGGTCGCCGGTGCCGGCTACGTCATCTGGCTCGGCATCCAGGCCATCCGGCACCGCGCGGAGGCCCGCGAGGCGCTCGAGGCGCAGGTCGCCGCCAGGCGTGGCCACGCCCTGCGCATCGGCTTCGTCGTCGGGGTCACCAACCCCAAGACGATCCTCTTCTTCCTCGCCTTCCTGCCCCAGTTCACGAACACGTCGGCCGGGCACGTCGGCCTGCAGATGGCGGTGCTCGGCGTCGTCTTCGGGGCGATGGCCGTGTGCTCGGACAGCGTCTGGGCGCTCGCCGCGTCGAAGGCCCGTGACTGGTTCGCCCGCAACCCGGCCCGGCTCGACCGCCTCGGCGCAGCCGGCGGCACGATGATGGTCGGCCTCGGGGTCACGCTTCTGGCCCGCGAGTGACCGGGCCGCGGCCCGTCCCGGAGATTTTCGCGAGTGCCGGCGGTCCGCGTGCGGAGCCCGCTGCGGCCGTGCTTGAGTAGGACCGTGGCAACCGGTCAGGTCACGGCCCTGACGCGTCCGCCCGGCACGAGCGAGCGGCTGCGCGACCACGAGCGTGCCGTCGAGGACGCCCGTCGGTCCTTCGCGGCCATCCCCCCGGGGGCGCGCGTACGCCTGGCCAAAGGCACCTCGAACCTCTTCCGGTCCCGCACGCCGACCGACGCCCCCGGCCTCGACCTGTCGGGCCTCACCGGCGTCGTCGAGGTCGACCCGGTGGCCGGCACGGCGCGCGTCGGTGGCCTGACGACGTACGAGCAGCTCGTCGACGAGCTGCTGCCGCACGGCTTCGTGCCGCTCGTCGTGCCGCAGCTGCGGACCATCACCATCGGCGGGGCCGTCACCGGGCTCGGCATCGAGGCGGCCTCGTTCCGCAACGGGCTGCCGCACGAGTCGGTCCTCGAGATGCGGGTGCTCACCGGGGCCGGCGAGGTCGTCACCGCCACCCCCGAGGGCGAGCACGCGGAGCTCTTCCGGGCCTTCCCCAACTCCTACGGGTCGCTCGGCTACGTGCTCGACCTCGTCATCGAGCTCGAGCCCGCACACCCGTGGGTGCTGCTGCGGCACGTCCGGTTCGACGGCGTCGCGGCCCTCGCCGAGGCGGTCCGCGCCGTCATGTCTGACGGCGCCTGGTCGGGCGAGCGGGTCGACTTCGTCGACGGCGTCGTCTTCGGCCCGCGCGAGGCCTACCTGACGCTGGGGCGCTGGTCCGACGACCTGCCCGACGGGACGCGTCCGAGCGACTACACCGGCGAGCTCGTCTTCTACCGCTCGATCCAGCACCGGAGGACCGACGCGCTGTCGGCCCACGACTACCTCTGGCGCTGGGACACCGACTGGTTCTGGTGCAGCCGTGCCTTCGGGGCGCAGTCCCCGGCCGTGCGGAGGCTCTGGCCGAAGCACCTGCTGCGCAGCGACGTGTACTGGAAGATCGTCGCCCTCGAGAACCGGTACCACCCGATGGCCCGGCTCGACCGGCTCCGCGGCCTCCCCGCCCGCGAGCGCGTCGTGCAGGACGTCGAGATCCCCCTCGACCGCACGGCCGAGTTCGTCGAGTGGTTCCTGCGGGAGGTGCCGATCGAGCCGGTGTGGCTCTGCCCGATCCGGTTGCGCGACAAAGAACCCCACGCACCGTCTGGAGGCCCGGGCGCCGACGCGGAGGGGACGCCGTGGCCGCTCTACCCGATGCACCGGGGCGAGCCATACGTCAACGTCGGGTTCTGGTCGAGCGTCCCGATCGAGATGGGGGCCGCCGACGGCGACGTCAACCGCCGCATCGAGGACGAGGTGACGCGCCTCGGCGGCCACAAGTCGCTCTACTCCGACGCGTACTACGACGAGGCGACCTTCGCGCGCCTCTACGGCGGTGCCGCGTACACCGCAGCGAAGGACAGGTACGACCCCACGGGTCGGCTCCCGACCCTCTACGAGAAGGCGGTGCGAGCAGGATGACAACGCTGACGGTGGGCGAGGCGTTCGACCGGGTCTACGGGCCGGACGCCCCGGTGCGGTTGGTCGCGTGGGACGGGTCGGCCGGGGGCAGCCCCGACGGCCTCGTCGTGCGCCTCACCGGCCCTGACGCCCTGAACCATCTCGTGACGGCTCCCGGCGACCTCGGCCTGGCCCGGGCCTACCTGCTCGGCGAGCTCGTCATCGACGACATCGACGAGGGCGACCCCTACGCGGTGCTCCGGATGCTCGGCGACGGCCTGCGCCCCCGACGCCCGGGCGCGCGCGACCTGCTCGAGGTGGCACGCCTCGTCGGGGCGAAGGGCCTGCACGTGCCGACGATCCCCGCGGAGGAGACGCCCGGGCAGCTGCGGCGGCTCGCCCACGGCCTGCGCCATGGCCGCACCCGCGACGCGGAGGCGATCAGCCACCACTACGACGTGTCGAACGACTTCTACGAGCTCGTCCTCGGGCCCTCGATGACGTACACGTGCGCGTGCTACCCCACCGACACCGCCTCGCTCGAGGAGGCGCAGGCCTACAAGTACGACCTCGTGGCCCAGAAGCTCGGGCTCCGGCCGGGCATGCGGCTGCTCGACGTCGGCTGCGGCTGGGGCGGGATGGTGCGCCACGCGGTGCGCCACTACGGGGTCACGGCCCTCGGCGTCACCCTGTCGCGCGAGCAGGCGACGTGGGCCCAGCGCGCCATCACGGCCGAGGGGCTCGACGGGCGCGCCGAGGTGCGCCACGGCGACTACCGCGACGTCACCGAGCGCGGCTTCGACGCCATCAGCTCCATCGGCCTGACCGAGCACATCGGCGTGCGCAACTACCCGTCCTACTTCCGCTTCCTGCGCGAGCGGCTGCGCGACGAGGGCCGGTTGCTCAACCACTGCATCACCCGGTCGGACAACCGCCACGCCGGCCTGCCGGCCCGCGGCTTCATCAACCGGTACGTCTTCCCCGACGGCGAGCTCACCGGCTCCGGCGACATCGTCCAGGTCATGGAGGACGAGGGCTTCGAGGTGCGCCACCACGAGAACCTTCGCGAGCACTACGCCCGCACGTGCGGAGCCTGGAACGCCAACCTCTCCAAGAACTGGGAGCGCTGCGTCGAGCTGGCCGGCCTCGGCACGGCACGCGTCTGGGGCCTCTACCTGGCCGGCTCGCGGATCTCCTTCGAGCAGGGCGACATCCAGCTGCACCAGGTGCTCGCCTCGCGCACGAGCAGCGACGGCGCGTCGGGGTTCGCCTTGCGGCCGCGCTACGAGCCCAGCGACCTCGAGCGGCCGGTGGGCTGACGCGAGCCCGCCGCGTCCCGACGCGTCCCGACGCGGCCCGACGCGTCAGAGGTCGCCGGCCGCGCGGCGCTCGTCGTCGCTGCGCAGGATGCAGAACTCGTTGCCCTCCGGGTCGCCCATGACGACCCAGCCACGACCGTCGGCGGTGCGGCAGTCCTGCACGACGGAGGCACCGAGCGCCTCGACGCGGGCGACCTCCTCGTCGCGGGGGCGGTCGGTGGGTCGCAGGTCGAGGTGCACGCGGTTGCGCACCTGCTTGGCGTCACCGACCTCGATGAAGAGCAGCCGGTGCGACCCGTCGGGCGAGAAGATCATGCACTCCTCGTGGCCCGGCTCGTTGGGGTCGGCGGGGTCCTCGTGGTAGCCGAGGAGGTCGGCCCACCAGACGGACTGGGCGTGGGCGTCGAGGGCGTTGACGGTCGTGTGGGACAGCTGCAGCGCCATGGGCCCTCAGGCGAGCGAGAGGAACAGACGCTGCATCGTGTCGACGTCCATCTCGTTGTTGTCGGGGTCGGCGAGGCACTGCCGCAGGCCGAGGGCGATGACGGCGAAACCGGCCCGGTCGAGCGCCTTGGAGACCGCGGCGAGCTGGGTGACGATGTCCTGGCAGTCGCGGCCGTCCTCGATCATGCGGACGATGCCGCCGATCTGGCCCTGGGCACGGTTGAGCCGCTTGACGACGGCCTTCATCTCCTCGGGGTCGAGCTCCATCGACGGGCCTCCTGGTCTGGTCGGAACCCCCTGATGATACCCCTCGGCGTATCAGTCGAGCGGGTCAGTCCGAACCGCCGAGGTCGACGTCGTAGGCCTCGTGGAGCATGTCGTCGCCCTTGCTCCGGTGACGCACGAGCCGGGTGACGAGGCGCGCCACCTCCTCACGGAAGACCGGCAGGTCGGCCATGGTGCCGCCGTGCTCGAGGACCGCGAGGTAGCCGCGGATCGAGTCGCGCAGGCCGACGTGCTCGGCCCGGAGCCGGCCGGCGGGGCCCGAGAGGCGCGGGGCAGCGTGGGCGGCCCGCTCGTAGACGCCGCCGCTGCTCTCGGTGAGGCTGACGTGGTCGTCGAAGTCGTGGGACAGCTCGGCGAGTGCGGCGCGGACGCGCTCGCGCCACATCCCCCCGCGGGCGAGGGGCGAGTCGAGCGCCGCCCCGACGGCCGACATGGACTCGTGCAGCTCCGCGCGGTGCGCGCGGACGTGTGCGAGGTGGGCGGCCAGGCTCTCGGCCTCCGCCGTGGACACTGCCAGGCCTGCGGGCGTCACGGCATCGCCCGCGCTGCGGCCGGGGGTGTGCTGCTCGGTTCCGGTTCGTACGTCCATGGCGACCCCTCCATGCGCATCCATGGTCCACCCGCGATGCGAAGATCGTCCAGTCCCAGTTCGTCAACCGTGGTTGACGGCCGCGTTCGGGGCGCCTAGCCTCGTCAACACAGGTTGACATCGAAGGAGTTGACGGGTGGAGGTGGACGACGTGGTGCGCACCGCACTCGCGACCGGGGACGACGACCCTCGCGTGGCCCTCGCCGCAGCGCGCGAGCTGCGCCGGGCGGCCGACCGCACCGAGGCCACCGTCGTGCGGCGGGCGCGGATGGGCGGCATGGCCTGGACCGAGATCGCCGACGCGCTGGGCGTCAGCCGGCAGGCCGTCCACAAGAAGTACGGCCGCCGCTGAGCACCCCACCCGAACCGGTCAGCCGGCGAGGACGACGACGAGCGTCCGCGGGCCGTGGACGCCCTCGACTCGGCTCAGCTCGATGTCGCTCGTGGCCGAGGGGCCGCTGACGAACGTCAGCGGACGCGTCGGGTCGAGGCGGGCCAGCGCCTCCGGCACGGTCTGGACGACGTCGGCGACGCGCAGCACGCAGACGTGGACGTCGGGCACGAGCGTCAGGGCGCGGCGACCGCACGCGGGCGAGCCGTCGAGCACCACGGTGCCGGTCTCCGAGACGGCGACGACCGACGCGGTGACGACCGCGGCCACGACGTCGAGGTCGCGCGCGGCCAGGGAGCCGTCGTCCGGCCGGGACGCCAGCCCCTCCACCCACGCGACCGGCAGCCCGGGCGCGTGCAGCAGCGGGGGCACTGCGGAATCATCGTCGCCGATCCCTTTGCGGGACAATGCTTCCGACACCGCAGAGGCCACGGCGTCGCGGATCGAGACGTCGTCGGCACCGCACCGCACGACGGTGGCCCGATAGTCCTCGAGTCGGTCGACGAGCTGCGCGACGAGGGCGTCCGAGCCGGCCTCGTGCTCGCCGACGCGCCGGTACCCGCGCGGCACATCGGGCGCGTCCGGCGTCGGACCCAGGGCGTCGCGGACGCGCGCGAGCACCTCGTCGCGGGCGCTCACGACTCGTCCCCCTCTCCCCGCGTACGGGCCCACCAGTCGCGGAACGTCTCGGCGGGCAGGTCGGGGAGGTCGCGTGAGGCGGTCCACCCGGAGAACGGCGGCGGCAGGGGAACCACCGGCTTGCCGCCACGAATCCCCTTGCGCGCCTTGGTCGCCGCGCGCCCGGCCCGGGCGAACCGACTGGCATCGGCCATGACCCAGGCCACGGCTCGCATCGAGGCGGCCTCGGCCGTGGGCACGCGGTGGGTGTCGGCGTGCGCCTCGACGTGCTCGGCCCGCAGCCGCACGAGCTGGTCCGGGATCGGGATCTTGACCGGGCACACGTCGTAGCAGGCACCGCACAGCGACGAGGCGTACGGCAGCGAGTCGTTGGGGTGCGCGTCGCCGGTGCCGCCGTCGAGGCCGGTCAGCTGCGGCGACAGGATCGCCCCGATCGGGCCCGGGTACACCGACCCATACGCGTGACCGCCGACCCGCTCGTACACCGGGCACACGTTGAGGCAGGCCGAGCACCGGATGCAGTGCAGCGCCGACCGGCCCTGCTCGTCGGCGAGCACCCGGGTGCGGCCGTTGTCGAGCAGCACGAGGTGGAACTCCTGCGGGCCGTCGCCGGGCGTGACCCCGGCCCACGTCGACGTGTACGGGTTCATCCGCTCACCGGTCGAGCTGCGCGGCAGCAGCTGGAGGAACACCTCGAGGTCCTGCCACGTCGGCACGACCTTCTCGATGCCCATGACGGTGATGAGGGTGTCGGGCAGCGTCAGGCACATGCGGCCGTTGCCCTCCGACTCGACGACCGCGAGCGAACCGGTCTGGGCCACGGCGAAGTTCGCTCCCGATACGGCGACGCGTGCACGGAGGAACACCTCGCGCAGGTGCGCCCGGGCCGCGGCGGCGAGGACGGCGGGCTCGTCGGTGAGCGACGCGTCGACGCCGGGCATCTCGCGCACGAAGATGTCGCGGATCTCGGCGCGGCCGCGGTGGATGGCCGGCACGAGGATGTGCGAGGGCTTGTCGTGGCCGAGCTGCACGATGAGCTCGGCGAGGTCGGTCTCGTGCGCGGTGATGCCGGCGGCCTCGAGGGCCTCGTTGAGGCCGATCTCCTGGGTGGCCATCGACTTGACCTTGACGACCTCGTCGGCCCCGGTGGCGCGCACGAGGCCGGTGACGATCGCGTTGGCCTCGGCGGCGTCGCGGGCCCAGTGCACGTGGCCGCCGCGGGCGGTGACCTTGGCCTCGAGCTGCTCGAGCAGCTCGGGCAGCCGGGCCATCGTCGCGGCCTTGAGCGCGGCACCGGCGTCGCGCAGCGCCTCCCAGTCGGGCACCTCCCCCACGACCGCTGACCGCTTGGCGCGGATCGTCGCCGTGGCGTGCCCGAGGTTGCGGCGCAGCTGGGTGTCGGCGAGCGCCGCCCGGGCCGCGGTCGGGAAGGACCTGTCGCCGGCGAGATTGCCGTGCCCGGCGGGTGGCCGCAGGCCGGGCATGCCGAGGTGGGTCGTCATGCGCCCACCTCCCACGGCGCGTCCTGGGTGCTCGCGAGCACCTGCGCGAGGTGCACGGGGCGCACGCCGGTGCGCAGCCGGGCGAGTCCGCCGCCGATGTGCATGAGGCACGACGCGTCGCCGGCGGTCAGCACCTCGGCGCGGGTCTGGCGCACCGCCGCCATCTTGTCGGCGAGCATCGCCGTGGACGTGTCGGCGTTCTTGACGGCGAAGGTGCCGCCGAAGCCGCAGCACGAGTCGGCCGCGGGCAGCTCGACGAGGTCGATGCCCCGGACCGCGCGCAGCAGCTGCAGCGGCCGGTCGCCGACGCGGAGCATCCGCAGCGAGTGGCACGTCGGGTGGTAGGTGACACGGTGCGGGTAGGAGGCGCCGACGTCGGTGACGCCGAGCACGTCGACGAGCAGCTCGGACAGCTCGAACGTGCGGGCGGCCACCGCCTCGGCCCGCTCGGCGAGCGCGTCGTCGCCCGCGCGTCGGGCGAGCTCGGCGTGCTGGTGGCGCACCGACCCGACGCACGAGCCCGACGGTGCCACGACGGCCTCGACGCCGCCGGCGAGTGCGCGCTCGAACACCTCGACGTGGTGGCGCACGAGGCCCAGGGCGTCACGCTGGTACCCGGTGTTCGTGTGCATCTGGCCGCAGCACGTCTGGTCGGCGGGGAAGACGACCTCGTGGCCGAGGCGCTCGAGCAGCGCGGTCGTCGCACGTGGCACGTCGGGGAACAGGACGTCGCCGAGGCAGGTCGCGAACAGTCCGATGCGCACGGGCGGCTCCTCGTCCTCAGGCCCGGGTCAGCACGACGACGGTGTCGAGGGCCTCGCGCGGCCCGTCGTCGGTCTCGACGGGCCGTACCCGGATGCCCGAGTGCTCCACCGACACCGGCGGGCCGTCGACGAGGTCGAGCACCTCGTCGGGGTCGTGGAGCACCTCGCGTGAGCTCGGGCCGCCCCAGCCCTCGGTGAGGTTGCGGCCGGCGTGGCACACGACGACGACGTGCCCGCCGGGGCGGACCGCCTCGACGCCGGCGCGAAAGGCCGCCCGCATCTGCTCGCGCGGCAGCTGCAGGTAGGAGAAGAGCGCGAGGTCGAACGATGCAGGGTCGCCCGGCGCGGCCGTCGTCGCGTCGGCGACGAGCGGCGTCAGGCGCGACGTGTCGTCGCCGAGCAGCGCGGCTGCGCGGGCCCGCATCCGGTCGACGGCCACGGCCGAGTAGTCGGTGGCGACGACGCTCCAGCCCTGCTGCACCATCCAGAGGGCGTTGCGGCCCTCACCCGCCGCGACGTCGAGCGCGGAGCCCGGCGTCAGCGCGCCGACGATCTCGGCGACGAACCGGTTCGGCTCGGCCGACCACACGAGGTCGCTCGCGGCGTACCGCTCGTCCCAGGCGTTGGCGTCCACGGCATCCCCTTCGCTCAGGCCGGCCCGGCGGTGGGCCGGCGGACGTCGTGGGCGGCGCCGGCGTCACCGGCCGCGTCGACACCCTCGACGAAGGGCACGACCTCCGCGAGGAAGCGCTCGGGCACCTCGAGCTGCGGGGTGTGCCCGACGCCCTGCAGCCAGGCGGTCGACCAGCCCGGGTTGCGCGTGGCGGTGCGCTGCGCGGCGGCGAAGGGCACGAGCCGGTCGCGGTCGCCGTGCACGAGCAGCACGGGCCGGTCGACGCCGGAGATGAGCGCGTCGTAGCGACGCGGCCGGCGCAGCACGGCGAGCAACGAGCGCGCCGCGCCGAGGAACTCGGTGTCCTTGGCGGGCAGGTCGCCGCGCCACCGCGTCAGGGTGACGCCGGCGTCGATGACGTCCAGATCGGCGCGCGACGCGTCGGCGAAGCACAGCTGCACCGTGCCGAGCACGCGCTGGCGGTCGGTGTACCGGCTCTGCAGCCGCGACAGGAACAGCTCTCCGACGCGGGGCACCGCGTAGAGCGCGAACGTCACCGCGACCTGTCGGTCCTGACGCTGGCGCGGCGCCGGGAGAGCCGGGTCGACGAGCACGAGGCCGGCCACGCGCTCGGGCGACCGGTCCGCGAGCAGCAGCGAGACCATGCCGCCCATCGAGTTGCCGACGAGCACCGCCGGAGCCCCGACGACCTCGTCGAGGAACCGGCCGAGCACGTCCGCGTTGGCCTGGACGCTCGTCGAGCGGCCGCCGGACGGGGTCAGCCCGAAACCGGGCAGGTCGAGGGCGACGACGCGGCGCCCCGCCGCGAGCGCCGGGCCGACGTGCACCCAGTTGAGGTGCGAGCCGCCGAGGCCGTGCACGAGCACGACCGGCGTGCCCGACGCGTCGGAGGTGCGGCTGCCGGGGCTACCCTCGGGCGGGTCGAACTCGACCCAGTGCACCGGCCCGTCGAGGTCGGTGACGTGGCTGCGGGCGCCCCACGGCGCCGCGAGGTCGAACGGGGCGTCGCCCGGGATCGCGCTCACCCCAGCAATCTACGACTCCCGGCGGCTCGGGAGGCGAGGTGGGCCGACTCGGTGGCGTTGTCGCTCGACGCCGCCGCCCGGTCCCACTCCCCCGCGGCGTCCGCGTGGCGGCCGAGGCGTCCGATCAGGTCGGCGCGCACGGCGTGGAAGGACGTGTACCCCTCGAGGGCCAGCGGCTCGACGAGCGCCAGCCCGGCCGCCGGCCCGTCGACCTCCGCCACGGCGACGGCCCGGTTGAGGCGCACGACGTCCGTCGGCACGACGGCGAGCAGCTGGTCGTAGAGGGCGAGGACCTGGCGCCAGTCGGTGTCGGCGGCGCTCGCGGCGTCGGTGTGCACGGCGTTGACCGCCGCCTGCAGCTGGTACGGGCCGGGCGCACCGCGTCGCAGGCAGGCCCGGACGATCGCGTGGCCCTCGGCGATCGCCGCGTGGTCCCAGCGGGAGCGGTCCTGGTCGGCGAGGCGGACGAGCGCGCCGGACGCGTCGGTCCGGGCCGGGCGTCGGGCCTCGGTGAGGAGCATGAGCGCGAGCAGGCCCGCAGCCTCGGGTTCGTCGGGCATCAGCTCGACGAGGACGCGGCCGAGCCGGATGGCCTCGGCCGCGAGGTCGGGCCGGCCGAGGTCGTCGCCGGAGCTCGCGGTGTGGCCCTCGGTGAAGACGAGGTAGACGACGGCGAGGACCGAGGCGAGCCGGTCGGGGAGGTCGGCGTCGCGGGGTACCCGGTAGGGGATGCCGGTGTCGCGGATCTTCTTCTTGGCCCGCACGATCCGCTGCGCCATCGTCGCCTCGGGCACGAGGAAGGCGTGGGCGATCTCGGGGGTGCTGAGCCCGCCGAGGAGCCGCAGGGTCAGCGCGACGCGCGCCTCGGGGGCGAGCGCCGGGTGGCAGCACGTGAAGACGAGCCGCAGGCGGTCGTCGCGCACGGGGCCCTCCTTCCACTGGTCGTGCAGGGTGTCGTCGGACGCCGTGAGCAGGGCCGACTCGGCGTGCTTGCCGTCGCGCACGGCCTCGCGCCGGAGCCGGTCGACGGCCCGGTTGCGGGCGGTCGTGATGATCCAGCCGGCCGGGCTCGGGGGCAGGCCGTCGCGGGGCCAGCGCTCGACGGCGACGGTGAAGGCGTCCTGCACCGCGTCCTCGGCGAGGTCGATGTCGCCGAGGACGCGGATGAGGACCGCCACCGCCCGCCCGTGCTCCTGCCGGAAGACGCGGGCGATGTCGTCGCTCGTGACCGGCATGCGCGGCGGGTGCACCGGGTCGCGCTCAGCCGGCCTCGGGCCGCTGGCCCGGGTCGTCCATGTCGACGAAGGGGCGGATCTCGACGGCGAGCCCGGTGGCCTTCGCCGTGCGCTGCGCCCAGCCGAGGGCGACGTCGTAGTCGGGCGCCCGGACGATGGTGAGCCCGCCGAGGTGCTCCTTGGCCTCGAGGAACGGGCCGTCGGTGAGCACGGCCTCGCCGGTGCCGCTCGTGCGGATCGTCGTGGCCGCGGACAGGTCGCCGAGGCCGCCGGCGAAGACCCAGCCGCCGGCCGCGCGGATGTCGGCGTTGATCGCCTCGAGCTCGGCCATGATCGGGCCGAGGACCTCCGGGGGCGGCGTCGGTCCGTCCGGTGAGTAGAGCGTGATGAGGTAGGTCCGCATCGGGGTGCCTGTCGCAGTCGTCGTGCCGGTGGTCGAACCGGTGGAAGCCGTGGTCGTCATCGTCGTGCCTCTCGGTCGTGAGGTGCGGAGCGGGACGGTTCGCCTGCTCTCACCCTCTACACGAACGCGCCGGGTGGCAATCGACAGGCGCCGACGACTTTCTCGGCTGAGTCGATGCCGGTCAGGACGCGGGGCGCGGGCGCTGCTCGACGAGGCCGACGAGGTTGCCCTCGGGGTCGGTGACGAACGCCATCCACTCGTCGGTGCCGGCGGGGCCGAGCGTGTCGTCGTCGTGACCGAAGATGACGTGCGGCTCGGACTCGACGGAGACCCCGGCCCCGCGCAGCCGCTCCACCGTGGCCTCGATGTCGTCGACGCGGTGGTAGAGCAGCGCGCTCGGGGCGCCGCGGTCGAGCAGGAGCCGCACGCCGCCGCGGTCGAAGAAGACGAGACCCGGCGGGTCGAACGAGGCCACGGGCGCGGTGCCGAGCAGGTCGGCGTAGAACGCGGTGGCACGGGCGAGGTCGTCGGCGTGCAGGGCGACCTGGACGAGTGGGCTGCCGGCGTCGATGGCCATGGGCCGAGGGTATCCCGGCCCATGGCCGCTGGCGGTTCGGCGGCGCGCGGAGGCGTCAGTCCTTGCTGCTGCTGAAGGCGGCGTCGAAGGCCGCCTCGGGGCGCTCGAAGTTCAGCGCCCGGACGTACTCGAGCGCACCGGGCGCTCCGACGAGACGGTCCATGCCGGCGTCCTCCCACTCGATGGAGATGGGGCCGTCGTAGCCGATGGCGTTGAGGGTGCGGAAGCAGTCCTCCCACGGCACGTCGCCGTGCCCGGTGGAGACGAAGTCCCAACCCCGACGCGGGTCGCCCCACGGCAGGTGCGAGCCGAGACGACCGTTGCGGCCGTTGCCGATCCGCTTGCGGGTGTCCTTGCAGTCGACGTGGTAGATCCGGTCCTTGAAGTCCCAGATGAACGCCGCCGGGTCGAGGTCCTGCCAGACCATGTGGCTCGGGTCCCAGTTGAGGCCGAACGCCTCGCGGTGCCCGATGGCCTCGAGCGTGGCGACGGTGCTCCAGTAGTCGTACGCGATCTCGCTCGGGTGCACCTCGTGGGCGAACCGCACGCCGACCTCGTCGAAGACGTCGAGGATCGGGTTCCAGCGTCGGGCGAAGTCGGAGTACCCCTCCTGGATGACGGCGTCGGACACCGGCGGGAACATGGCGACGTACTTCCACACGGCCGAGCCGGTGAAGCCGATGACGGTGTCGACGCCGAGCTTCGCCGCGGCGCGCGCCGTGTCGGCCATCCGCTCGGCGGCCCGCTGCCGGACGCCCTCGGGGTCGCCGTCGCCCCACACGGCAGCGGGCAGGATGTCCTGGTGACGCTGGTCGATGGGGTCGTCGCACACGGCCTGGCCCACGAGGTGGTTGGAGATCGCCCACACGTTGAGGTCGTGCTTCGCGAGGATCTCGAGGCGCGACTCGACGTAGCCGTCCTCGGTCAGGGCGCGGTCGACCTCGAAGTGGTCGCCCCAGCAGGCGATCTCGAGGCCGTCGTAGCCCCACTCCCCCGCGAGGCGGCACACCTCCTCGAAGGGCAGGTCGGCCCACTGGCCGGTGAAGAGGGTGATCGGTCGAGCCATGTGAGTCTCCTTGGCGCTGTTCGGGTCGAGCGGGTCGAGCTGGTGAGGGGTGGTCAGGACGCGGCGACGGTCTCGGCGACAGGTGCGACGGCGACGCCGGCGGCCTCGAGCACGAGGTCGTGGACGTCCGTCGCGGCCACCGTCTCACGCTGCAGGCCGCTCAGGGCGGGGTCGGACGCGATGAGCACCGGCCCGTCCTCGGGGTCCTCGGGCAGGCGTCCGTGGCTGCCCCTGACCCACCGCGGGTCGAGCGGCACGACGCTCATCGCGTACCGCAGGCCGGCCTTCTTGCGGACGAGCGACAGGGCGGCGCGCGCCTTGGCCGAGCGGTCGGCGGGGTCGAAGAAGAGCTCGGCCGGGTCGTAGCCGGGCTTGCGGTGGATCTCGACGCCGCGGGCGAAGTCGGGCGCGCGCCGGTCGTCGAGCCAGTAGTAGTAGGTGAACCAGGCCTTCGGCTCGGCGACGAGCACGAGGTCGCCGCTGCGTTCGTGGTCCAGGCCGTGCTCGGCCTGCCCGGCCCGGTCGAGGACGAGGTCGACCCCGGGGACGGCCGCGAGCAGCGTCCGCACCTGCTCGAGACGCTCGGGGTCGCGGACGTACACGTGTGCCACCTGGTGGTCGGCGACGGCGAAGGCCTGCGAGGCCCACGGGTCGAGGTACTCCATGCCGGCCTGGGTGTGCACCTCGAGCAGCCCCTCGCGGCGTAGCACCCGGTTGACGTCGACGGGCTGGTCGACCTCGGTGATGCCGTACTCGCTGACGACGAGCACCGTGACGCCGAGGCGCTCGGCGTCGTCGAGGAGCGGGGCGAGCACGTCGTCGAGCTCGCGGGCGGCCGCTCGTGCCTCGGGCGAGGTCGGGCCGAACCGCTGGAGGTCGTAGTCGAGGTGCGGCACGTAGGCGAGGGTGAGGTCGTGCTCGGGCAGCAGCACCCGCGTCGCCTCGACGATCCAGCGCGACGACGCGATCGAGGCCGTCGGCCCCCAGTACTGGAACAACGGGAACGGCCCCAGACGGGCGGTCAGCCTGTCGTGCAAGGACGCCGGGCGGGTGTAGCAGTCCGGCGACTTGCGGCCGTCGGCGTGGTAGACCGGCCGCGGGGTGACGATCGAGTCGACGTCCATCCCCATCGCGTACCACCAGCAGACGTTCGCGACGCGGGCGCCGGGGTGGGCGCGGCGCAGCGCGTCCCACACCTTCTCGCCCTCGACGAGCGCGTTGTGCTGGCGCCAGAGGAAGACCTCGCCGAGGTCGCGGAAGTACCAGCCGTTGCCGACGGAGCCGTGGTCGACGGGCAGGCGCCCGGTGAGGAAGGTCGACTGCACCGAGCAGGTCACGGCGGGCAGCACGGTGCCCAGGGTCGACTGGGCGCCGGCCTCGGCGAGCCGGCGCAGACGCGGCATGTCGCGCAGCGCGCGCGGCGTCAGGCCGACGACGTCGAGCAGGAGGACGGGTTTCATGCGGGCTCCTTGAGGCCGAGGTCGATGAGGGTGTCGCGCAGCCAGGCGAGCTCGCCGGCGATGCTGCGGGCGAGGCCGGCGTCGTCACGGGGCCGGTGCCGTTCGGGCACGACGGTCCACGTGTACGTCTCGACCTCTAGGTGGTCGGTGCGGGCGGTGGCGCCGCCGACGAGCGCGTCGAGCGAGCGGCGCAGGTCGTCGGTCGTTGCCGCCAGCGGCGGTTCCGGCGCGGTGCCGAGCGGCACGTGGAAGTGGACGCGCCACGGCTCGTCGGCGTGGGCGCCCAGGGGGCGGCGTCCACCGAGTGCCTCGCCCAGGTCGTCGCGGGCCCGGACCAGCCCGGCGTGGTCGCGCGAGCGCACCTGGTGCAGGAAGCGCTCCTCGTCGAAGGCGGCGAGGGCGGTGCGCGTGGCCGGGTCGGTCGGGTCGGCGGCGTGCAGCCCGGCCGACACCTGCGCCTTGGCCACGCCGATCTCCGACGCGTCGAGCGCGGCGAGGGCGTCGGTGGCGTCCTCGAAGCCGACGGCGAGGTGGCAGAGGTCGAGGCAGGTGCCGATGACGTCTCGGTCCCAGCCGCAGGTGCGCTCGACGAGGTCGGCGACGGTCTCGACGACGCAGCCCGGCTCGGGCTCGAGGGCGACGCGGACGGTGCGGCCGGTGCGGTCGCGCAGGGCGTGCAGGTGCTCGGCGAGGCGCTCGAACTGCTCTGCGGCGAGGGCCTGCCGGTCGCCGAACCACGGGTGTCGCCAGCCGAGCGGCAGCGTCGAGATGCTGCCGCGAGCGGCGTCGTCGGGCAGCAGGCGCGACAGGATGTCGGCGAGGTCGGTCGTGTAGCGCAGGCGGGCGGGCTCGCTCCAGTCCGGGTGGTAGACGCGGTGCTTGACGACCGGCTCCTGGAACCCGCGGTACGGGAACCCGTTGAGCGTCACGACCTCGAGGCCGCGGCGGTCGAGCTCGGCACGGAGGCGGTCGGTCAGCGAGGCATCGCCGGCGAGGGCGTGCGCCACCGGGGCGCTGAGCCACAGCCCGACGCCGAGGACGTCGGCCCCGAGGTGCTGCCGCACCGGCAGCGCGAACCGGTCGAGCTGGCCGACGATGGTGTCGAGGTCCTCGCCGCCGTGCACGTTGGTGCAGTAGGCGACGTGGACCGTCGTGCCGTCGGCGTGCTGGAGTCGCACGGCTACTCCCTTGCCCCGCGCAGCACCGAGTTGCCTTCATACGTCGAGGCGCCCGCGCCCACGAGCTCGCCGGCGGCTGACGCGTCGATGTCCTCGGGCAGCTCGAGCCGGCCGCTCTGGGCGAAGAACTCGACGGGGTTGCGCCACAGCACGCGGTCGACGTCGTCGTCGTTGAACCCGGCCCGGAGCATCGCCTGGCCGGTGCGCCACGTCTTGAGCGGGTCGCTGTTGCCCCAGTCGGCGGCCGAGTTGACGAGCATCCGCTCGAGGCCGTGCTCGCGCAGGATCGCGACCATGCGCTCCTCGTCCATCTTCGTGTCGGGGTAGACGGAGAAGCCCATCCAGCACCCCGACTCGGCGACCGCGCCGACGGTCACCTCGTTGAGGTGGTCGACGAGGACGCGGCCCGGCTCGAGGCCCGACTCCCGCACGACGTCGAGGGTGCGACGCGTGCCGGAGAGCTTGTCGCGGTGCGGCGTGTGCACGAGGGCCGGCAGCCCGTGCTCGACGGCGAACGCGAGCTGCGCGGCGAAGACGTCGTCCTCCTCGGGCGTCATGCTGTCGTAGCCGAGCTCGCCGACGGCGACGACGCGGTCCTTGGCGAGGTAGCGCGGCAGCTCGGCGAGCACCTCGCGACAGCGGGCGTCGTTGGCCTCCTTGGGGTTGAGGCCGATCGTCGCGTGGTGGGTGATGCCGTACTGCGAGGCCCGGAACGGCTCCCACCCCAGGAGTGCGTCGAAGTAGTCGCAGAAGGTACCGACGGTGGTGCGCGGCTGGCCGAGCCAGAACGACGGCTCGACGACGGCCCGGACGCCGGCCTCGTGCATGCGCTTGTAGTCGTCGGTGGTCCGCGAGGTCATGTGGATGTGGGGGTCGAAGATGCGCACGGCTGCTCCTCAGCGGTCGGTCGGGTCGGTCGGGTCGGTCGCGACGGTGATGTCGGCGCTGGCGGTGCGGGCTGCCTCGAGCACGGTCGACGCGTCGCTCGGCACGGTGCGCCCGGCCGCGAGACGCTCGGCGGCGTAGTCGGTGACCATGCGGGCCAGCTCGGCGTCGGCGCGCTCGGCGAGCCCGGCGACGGCCGCCACGGGCACGCCGGTGAAGAGCACTTTGAGGACGGCCTGCCGCCACCCGTGCTGGTCGAGGTGACGGGCCGCGTAGGGGCCGAGCGCTGCCTCGACGAGCCGGGTGTCGTTGGTGCGCAGGGCGTCCCGCACGACCGGGAGCGCC
Source organism: Intrasporangium zincisolvens (assembly GCF_034724055.1). NCBI lineage: Bacteria > Bacillati > Actinomycetota > Actinomycetes > Micrococcales > Intrasporangiaceae > Intrasporangium > Intrasporangium zincisolvens. The sequence goes on along the minus strand of NZ_JAWIIL010000001.1, from coordinate 554,646 downwards.
CTGTCGCCGACCGGGTGGGCCCGGTCAGGTGCGTCGAGGGCGTCGAGGGCGCGCAGCATCGCGAGCCGCTCGGCGGTGTCACCGCGCTCGTACGCGCGGACGACCCGGCGGGCCGTGTCGTCGGCGGGACCGGGCAGCGCGAGCAGCAGCAGGCGGCGGTCGGCGTCGCCGTCGCGCCCGGCGCGGGCCGCGAGCCTGGCGGCCGGGGTGAAGTGGCGCTCGAGGCTGTCGGGGTCGCGCGTCACCTCGGCGAGCGCGTCGTGCAGGGCCGTGTCGGGGTCGAGGTCGGTGGTCACGAGGGCACCTCCTGGAGGGCGGGATGGGTGGTGGGCCGGCGGGCGGGGAGGGCACCGGCCGCGCGCTCGGCGGCGCGGAGGAAGCGCAGGCTCTGCGCGGCGAGCGTCGGTGCGGCCCAGGGGTGGCGGGGCAGCTCGACGGACACGAGGCCGCGGTAGCCGACGGCCCGGAAGGCGGCGAGCACGGGCGGCACGTCGACCTCGCCCTCGCCGAAGGGCAGGTGCTCGTGCACACCACGGCGCATGTCGTCGATCTGCACGTTGGCCAGGTGCGAGCCGGCGGCCAGGACGACGGCGGCCGGGTCGTCGTCCTCGACGCACCGCAGGTGGCCGACGTCGATGGTGAGTCGCAGGCGGTCCGGCTCGCCGAGGCGCCGGCGCAGGTCGAGCACGTCGGCGACGCGCTCGAGCACCATGCCGGGCTCGGGCTCGACCGCGAGGTCGACGCCGTGCTCCCGCGCCACGGGCAGGACCTGCGCGATGCCGTCGTCGACGCGTCGGACGAGCTCGGCGGTCGGCACCCCGACGGGCGCCACCCCGCTCCAGCACGACACCACCGGGGCACCGAGCTCGGCGGCGATGCGTACGGCGCGGTGCAGCAGGTCGACCCGACGCTCGCGGCCCGCGTCGGACACGAGCGTCGGCTCGTGCTTGGCGCGCGGGTCGAGGAGGAACCGGGCACCGGTCTCGACGACGACGTCCAGGGCGTGCCGGTCGAGCAGCGCCCGCACCCGGCGGACGCGTGCTGCGACGTCGCGCGCGTACGGGTCGAGGTGCGCGTGGTCGAGGGTGAGCGCGACGCCGTCGTAACCGAGGTCGGCGAGCAGCGAGAGCGCGTCCTCGAGCCGGTGGTCGGTGAACCCGTTGAGGCCGTAGCCGAAGCGCAGGCTCATGTCGGCGACACCACCCGCATCGCAAGGCGTCCCACAGGGACCGACGCCGCGAGCGCCAGCGCGACCTCGGGGCGTCCGCGGCCGGCGACGAGCGAGCCCTGGAGGGGCACGAACCCGCGGATGCCGTGGCCCGTGGCGCGCCGGACCGTCGCCGCATCGGGAGACCGGACGGCGTCGAGCTGCGCGCGCAGGACGCCGCGGGCGTACCAGGCGGCCATCCCCGTCGACAGGGCGAGCGAGCCGGCCCGGCGCACCCGCGAGCCGCGTCGGGCGTTACCCGGCCCGACCGGACCGACGAGCCCGGCCAGCCCGGCCCGGCCGCCGACGAGCGCGCTCGCCGCGGCGACGGCGGCGGTGCCGATCGCCACGGCTCGCGCCGTCGACACCGAGCCGCCGTGCACCTCGCCGCGGCTCAGCGCCGTGACGCCGGCCGTGTGCGCGCCGACGAGGGCGGCCGGCACGGCCGCCGTGCGGATCCCCGCGAGTCCGCCCGCACTCGCCCCGAGCGCGACGTCGAGGGCACGCGTCGAGGCCATCGTCGCCGCCCCGAGCGGGCCGTCCTTGGGGCCGAGGTCGTAGGCCCACACGGCGGCGGCGAGCAGCGTGGCCACGGCCGCGCCGGCGCGTCCCGCCGCGACGCCGGCCACGGCAACCCCGCCGACGGTCAGGCCGGCGGCCACGCCGAGGGCGGTGCGGGCCGGCACGCGTCCCGACGGGATCGGCCGCTCCGGCCGCTCGGTGGCGTCGAGGTCGCGGTCGGCCCAGTCGTTGAGGGCCATGCCCGCCCAGTAGAGGCACGTCGACGCGACCGGCAGCAGCAGGGTGCGGCGCCCGCCCGGCCAGCCCGCCGCCGCGGCCCCGGAGAGGGTGTCGCCGGGCACCGTGAGGGCCGCCGGCGCCCGCACCAGCTCGGCGAGGTCGCGCAGCGTGGTCACGACGACGCCGCTCCCTCGCCGCCGACCACCCAGTCGCGCAGCGTCACGAGCTGCTCGAAGAGCCGGTGCTCGTCGGAGCCGACCGGGTCCTTGAAGAAGAAGCCCCACTCCGGCACGGGGCCGACGTGGCCACGCTGGAGGGCGAGGCCGGCGAGCCGGGCCAGGTCGATGACGAGGGGCGCGGCGAGCGCGGAGTCGCAGCCCTGCCAGGTGAACTGGAGAGACATCCGGGTGCCGAGGAACCCGGAGAAGGTCACGTGGTCCCAGGCGGTCTTCCAGTCGCCGAGGTCGGTGATGTTGTCGATGTGCACCGGCCCCTCGACCGGGTAGCCGAGCATCGCCTCGAGGCCCTTGGCCTTGCTGCGCGATTTGCTCTCGCGCGCGTCGGGGTCGGCGAGGGTGGCGCCGTCGCCGCCACCGAGCAGGTTCGCCCCGGCCCACGAGCGCACCCGCAGCGAACGGGCCGCGAACATCGGGGCGAGGACCGTCTTGACCAGCGTCTCGCCGGTCTTGCCGTCGCTGCCGCCCCACGGCACGGCGTGGCGCTCGGCCAGCTCGGCCAGCGCCGGCAGCCGCGCGCCGGTCGACGGCGTGAAGTCGACGAAGGCGGCTCCGGCCAGGAAGGCAGCAGCCGCGTACACGGCGCTCGACGGCAGAGGGGAACCGCCTGCGTCCCAGGAGGACTCGAGCGCGGACAACGACGCGTGCGTGGCGTCGGCGTCGGCCGGCGGCTCGGTCGAGGACACGTTGACGACGACGACCCGCGCCAGCCCCTCCACGCGTCGGAAGTCGGAGATGTCGGCGGCGAGCCGGCGCACTGCGTCGCCCTGCGGCTCGGCACCGGGCACGTAGCCGGGTCGCAGCCGGGCGTCGACGCGCTCGAGCTCGTCGTGCACGAGCGGCAGGGCGGCGCCGGGCACGACGCCGGCGTCCGCGAGCATCGCCGCCCGCTTGACGAGGGGCACCTCCGCGACGTCGTGGCCGCCGAGCACGATCCGGTCGAGCCCGGTCACGTGCTCGCGCAGGCCCGCCTGCTCGGTGACGAGCCCGTCCGGCCCGCTGCCGCCCGCCGCGATCATCGCGAGCCCGGTGGCCACCGTCGTCGCGACGCTGCCGCGGGCCCCGACGAGCCAGAGGCCGGTCCTGTCGTTGCTCATGTCGATCTCCTTCGATCTGCCGTGGCCCCCCACGTGATGCCGTCCCGTTCCCTCCCCCGGTGGTGACCCGGCGGCGGTCTCCCGCCGCCGGGTCACCGGTGATCCCTCCCGGCCCGCTGCGGGTCAGCGCAGCGAGGCGATCACCGCCCTCGCGTCACGCTGCAGCGCGGCGCGGGCCGCGGCGTCACCGACGGTCGCCGGCTGCCCGGCGAGGTCGACGAACGACTGCAGCTGCGACACCGCGGCGGCCGTACGCCCGCCCGCGACGTGCTTGGCGGCCTGCTCGAGACGCTTCTCGAGCTGCGGCTCACCCGCCTTCGTCACGAGTCCCTCGCGGGCCAGGCGCTCGGTCAGGGCCGTCAGCTCGGCCAGCGACGTCGTCGTCGTGAACGTCGTCGTGGTCGTGCGGACGAGGCCTGCCTTGTCCTTCGCCGTGACGACGAGGGTGTGGCTGCCGAGCGGCAGGCGCCACAGGGCCAGCGGCTGGTCGGCCGCGACGGTGGCTCCGTCGACGGTCGCCGTGACGGTGTCGACCCCGCTCGCCGCGTCGGCCGCCGTCCACGTCACGTCGTTCGAGTTGCCCACGGACCCACCGTCGGTGACACCCGAGACCGCCACCGTCGGCTGCGTCTTGTCGAGCTTCACCGTGACGGACCCGGTCTCGGACACGTTGCCGCCGTTGTCGGTGGCCCGGTAGAGCACCGTCGTGGTGCCCTCGGTCGACACGGTCAGCGCGGTGTTGGCGTTGACCCACGTCGCGCCGCCGTCGGTCGAGCGCTGGCGCGAGGCGACGGTGCCGTTGTCGGTCGCGTTGACCGTCACGGTGACGTTGCTCGTGTACCAGCCGTTCGCCCCGTTGGGCGTCGCCGGGCTCAGCGTCGCCGACACCGTCGGCGGCGTCTTGTCCGCGACGCCGTCGCCGACGAAGCTCAGCGCGTCGAGGACGACGCCACCCGTCGAGGTGACGAACAGGCGTCCCGTGCCGGTCGGCTTCGACGACAGGGTCGCCGCCGTGTCTGACCAGCCGGTGCTGTTCACCGCGACCGTCCCGAACGGCGTCGCCGTCGGCGAGTTCCAGCGCAACGAGAGCGTGCCCTGGCCCGACGCCCGGGCCGTGATGCCGGTGATGCCGACGAGGTTGGCCGGGTCCCAGCCGAGGTGGTCACCGGTGTCGAGCGAGGTGACCTTGCGCAGGCCGCTCGCCGTCGTGTCGCTGACGATCTCGACACCCTGGGTCAGGTCGGCCCACTCGGCCTCCTGCTTCTTCGGGTTGAGGACGAGCTGCTCCGTCGTGGTCGCCGCGGGGACCCCGGCGTGGCCGTTGTCGGTGTAGGTGATGACGACGACGCCGAAGATGTTCTCCGTCTCGCCGTGCTCGGTGGCGTCGGCCGGGGTCGGGATCGCGAACTGGCAGCCCGTGCCCTGGCTCAGCGGGTGGGCGTGCGCGTCGTGGCCGAGACCGAAGGTCCACGTGACGCGCGAGCACACGGTGGCGTTGCCGTCCTCGGGGTCGGAGGTCGTGACGGTGAACGGCACGGCCTGGCCCCAGTCGAAGAACGCGCCGTGGGGCGGCGTCTGGATGTTGATCGTCGGCGCGACGTTGCCGACCGAGATCGACGTGCTCGTCAGGTTGCTCCGGCCCTGCGGGTCGGTGACCTTGAGCCGGGCCGTGTACTTGCCGAGCTCGGTGTAGGTGAAGGACGCCGTGGCGCCGGTGGCGTCGAACGTGCCGTTGCCGTCGAAGTCCCACTGGTAGGTCAGCGCGCCACCCTCCGGGTCCTTCGAGGCCGAGGCGTCGAACTGCACCGTGAGCGGGGCGTTGCTGCTGCTGATCGGGTTGGCCGAGAACTTCGCCTGCGGCGCCTTGTTGCCCGGGCTGTAGTCGATCCGGTAGAGACCCGCGTCGGGGTTGGCGCGGAAGAAGCCGTCGCCGTAGTCGAGCACGTAGAGCGAGCCGTCCGGCCCGAACTCGATGTCGATGGGGCTGTCGGTGATCGGCATCCCGTTGGTCTCGAGCGCCTTGTTGGGCAGGAAGTGCTCGATGTGGTCGACCGGGCCGTTCGGCCACTGGACCGTGAACGCGGCGAGGTAGTCCTGCGAGAACTCGGCGAAGAACGCCTTCTTGTCCCAGTACGCCGGGAACTTCGTCGCCGACGGGTTGGCCGCGTCGTAGTGGTAGACCGGGCCGCCCATCGGGCCCTGACCGCCCTGCGGGTCGAAGTCGGTCAGCTCGGGCCACGGCTGGTCGGTGGACCGGTCGCCGTAGTACAGCGTCGCCGTCGTGGCCGGCGGCACCTGTGCCAGGCCGGTGTTCCAGCGCGAGTTGTTCTGCGCGCCGGCGTTGCAGTCGAACCACGGGCCGGGCGTCGCCGTCGCGAAGTTCCACTCGTTGTAGTTGGCGTTCGGGCCGTGGCAGTACGGCCAGCCGCCGTTGACCGGGCGGTCGATCGCCGTCGTCATCCACTCGACGTAGCCCATCGGGCCACGCTGCGGGTCGGCCGCACCGGCGTCGGGACCGTAGTCGCCCCACGTCACCGAGTTGGTCTGCGGGTCGACGTCCATGCGGAACGGGTTGCGCACGCCCATGACGAAGATCTCCGGACGCGTCTTCGCCGTACCGGGCGCGAAGAGGTTGCCGGCCGGGATCGTGTAGCTGCCGTCGGCGCCGACCTTGATGCGCAGGATCTTGCCGCGCAGGTCGTTGGTGTTGCCCGCCCCACGACGCGAGTCGAGGCCCGGGTTGTTGCCCGGGGCGTCGTTGTTCGGGGCGTAGCCGTTGGCACCGGGGGCGCTGGCCGGCGTGTTGTCGCCGGTCGAGAGGTAGAGGTTGCCGTCGCCGTCGAAGTCGACGTCACCGGCCACGTGGCAGCACTGGCCGCGCTGGGTCTCGACCTTGAGGATGACCTGCTCGGTCGTGAGGTCGAGTTTGTCGGCGGCGGCGTCCCACTTGAACCGGCTGAGCTGGTTGTAGCCCTTCCACTGGTCCCAGTACGACGCGTCGGCCCCGGCGGGCAGGCTGTTCGGCGCCGAGCCGGTCGGGGTCGTCGTGACGTAGGGCGCCGTCATGGTGCGGGGCGCGTAGTAGAGGTAGACCCACTGGTTCGTCGCGAAGTCGGGGTCGAGCGTGACGGTCTGGAGGCCGTCCTCGGAGTTGTTGTAGACCGGCAGGGTGTTGATGACCTTGGTGACGCCGGTGTCGGGGTCGACGAGGCGGACGTCGCCGTTGCGGGCCGTCGTCAGCACGCGGCGGTCCGGCAGGACCGCCAGGTCGATCGGCTCGCCGGTGTCCTTGGTGAGCGTGATCTTCTCGTAGTTGGACCAGTCGAGGGCGGGGTCGTCGCCGTGGTCGACGCCGTCGTGGGCGACGGCCGGCGAGGCGAGGATCCCGCCGAGGGTGGAGAGGGCCAGGACGGCGGCGGCAGTTGCCGCAACCGCCCTCCCGGCCCGGGAACGACTTGTAGCATTCATCGGTACGTCCTTCTTGACAGAGACGGGCGAAGCCGGTCCCCGGGGAGCGCGCCGCTGCAACGGCCATGCGCTCCCCGGGGGTCGGCGTTGGTGCTTTTCCGACTGCTCTCGGTGCGTCGTGCCTCAGCCGCGGAGGGCGGCCATGTTGTCGTAGCTGACCTTGGCGAACGCGAGCGACTGGCCCGGGTTGGCCGTGCCGCCGGGAGCGGTGTCCTGCTCCCACATCGGGTTGTGCCAGCCCTTGGAGCCCACCCGGCGCAGGAACGTCGGGTAGTCGATGTCGCCCTCACCGAACGGCGCCATGACGTAGCCGTTGGCCTGGGTCGGGTCGGACTTGCCGTCCTTGGCGTGGAAGAGCGGGAAGCGCTTCGTCTGGGCCTCGACGACGGCGGCCGGGTCGAACACCGACGTCACCGTCGAGCCGTCGGGCGCCGTGTACGACTTGTGCTTGTACTGCGCGACGTGCGCCCAGTAGATGTCCATCTCGAGGAAGACGTACTTCGGGTCGGTGTTGGCCAGGAAGTACTCGAGGCGCCGGACGCCGGACGAGCGCGTCGGGCGGCCGAGGGAGTCGAGCGGCCCGCTGTCGAGCAGGAAGCTGTACGCGATGTCGTGGTTGTGCGTGTAGAGCTTGAGCCCGTGCTTCTTCAGGGCCCGCTCGCCGAAGGTGTTCCAGCGCGCGGCCGCGGCGTCCCAGTCGGCGACGTAGCCGCTGCTCGTCGGGTCGTTGCCGGTGCCGATGTGCGTCATGCCGAGGATGTTGGCCGTCTCGCACATCGCGTCGAAGCTCGCGAGCGTGGCGTCGGTGATCGTCGCGGGGACGGTGCCGTGGTTGCCCTCGGCCTCGATCCCGTTGTCGTCCAGCCACGTTCGCAGCAGCTTGGCACCGTCGGGGTTGTTGACGTTGCCACCGGGGGCGTTCACGTGCTGGCTGTAGCCGGCGAACTCGATCTGGGTGTAGCCGATGCGACCCAGCTCCTCGATGACGGCCTTGAAGCCGGACGCGTACGGCGAGGTGGCGGGGTCGCGCGAGATGGCGTCGCGGACGGTGTAGAGGATGATGCCGCGCTTGGACTGCGGGATGAGGACTCCGTTGGCGTTGCCGGTGGGCGCCGCGTGGGCGGTGCCGACCGAGGCCGCCGTCAGGGCCGCCGCGGCGGCCATTCCCGTGGAGGCCGCCATGAACTGGCGGCGGTTGAGGCCGAGGCCCTTGGCGAGCTTCAGCGGCTTGACGTCGTTGTCGTGCATGTGAGGGTGCTCCTTCGGGGTGTGACAGAGACGGTGGTGCGGGGGCTCTGACCGGGACTCCTTTCAGGACGGTGAAGCGCGATGACCCCCGCGGGTCAGGTGAGGACGGGAGACGCCGTGCGGGCCCCGACGATCGGGGTCCAGGACCCCTCCCGCTCCGCACTCGTCTCGACGGCCGACAGGATCCGCTGCACCTGGAGCCCGTCGGTGAACGAGGGCCGCGGGTCGGCGCCCGCGGCGACGGCGGTGAGGAAGTCCACCGCCTGGTGGGTGAAGCCGTGCTCGTAGCCGAGCACGTGGCCGGGCGGCCACCAGGCGGCCACCCACGGGTGGTCGGCCTCGGTGACGAGCACCCGGGTGAAGCCCGCGTCACGCGTCGGGGCGTCGTTGTCGAAGACGTGCAGCACGTTCATGTCCTCGAAGTCGAACGCGATCGACCCGCGGGTTCCGTTGATCTCCAAGCGGATCGCGTTCTTGCGACCCGTCGCGAACCGCGTCGCCTCGAAGGTGGCCAGCGCTCCCCCCGACATCCGCGACACGAAGACCGCGGCGTCGTCGACCGTGACCGGCCCCCTGGCGGTGGTCCCGTTCGAGCCGGCCGAGCCGCTGATGCCGGCGAGCGACGCGTCGCCCACGGGCCGCTCGCGCACGAAGGTCTCGGTCAGCGCCGACACGCCCGTCAGCGTCTCGCCGGTGACGTGCTGGGCGAGGTCGACGATGTGCGCACCGATGTCACCGAGCGCCCCGGACCCGGCGCGGTCCTTCTGGAGGCGCCACGTCAGCGGCGACTCGGGGTCGGTGAGCCAGTCCTGCAGGTAGGCGCCGCGCACGTGCAGCACCCGCCCGATGCGTCCCTCGGCGACGAGCTGGCGCGCGTACGCGACGGCCGGGACGCGTCGGTAGGTGAACCCGACCATGGAGCGCACGCCCCGGGCCCGGGCCGCCTCGGCGGCCGCGGCCATGGCCTCGGCCTCCTCGACGCTGTTGGCGAGCGGCTTCTCGCAGAGGACGTGCTTGCCCGCCTCGAGCGCGGCGAGCGCGATCTCGGCGTGCGTGTCGCCGGGCGTGCAGATGTCGATGACGTCGATGTCGTCCCGCTCGAGCAGCCGCCGCCAGTCGGTCTCGACGTCGGCCCAGCCGAACCGGTCGGCCGTGTCGCGCGCGGCCGACGCGTTGCGCCCGGCCACCGCGACGAGGCGCGGCTCGACCGGCACGTCGAAGTAGCTGCGGGCGTTGCGCCAGGCCTGCGAGTGGGCGCGGCCCATGAAGGCGTAGCCGATCATCCCCACCCCGAGGGCGGGCTTTGGTGCGGTCGTCATGACGTCCTCAATCTCCGACGAAGGATGTGTCGGTGGTGGTGCTGCCGGTGCGGTCGTGGAGACCGGCGGGGACGGGTGCCCGCGCCGCACTCGGTGCGTACGGCGCGGGCCCCGGCCGGTCAGGACTCGAAGCCGAGCGGCAGGTACTGGGCGACGTTCTCCTTGGTCACCACGGGGGCGTTGAGGACGATTCGCCGCGGGACCTCGACCTGGACGAGGTCGCTGATGCCCTTGTCCTGCGCGATGAGTCGCGCGAGCTTGATGCCGTCGGCCGCCTGCGTGGGCGGGTAGAGGACGGTCGCCTCCATCTTGCCCTCCTGGATCCACCGCATCGCGTTGGCCGAGCCGGCGCCGCCGATGAAGGCCATCTCGTGGCGGTTGGCCTGGTCGAGGGCGGCCATGACGCCGACACCCTGGTCGTCGTCGTGGTTCCAGAGGATGTCGATCTTCGGCGCGGCCTGGAGCAGGTTGGACATCTGCTTCTCGCCCGACTCGACGGTGAACTCGGCCGCGACGCGGTTGTCGACGGTCTGGTTGCACGCCTTGAGGGCGTCGGCGAAGCCCTTGCTGCGGTCCTGGGTCAGCGGCAGCGAGTCGATGCCGGCGATCTCGGCGATGACCGGGTTGGACAGGTTCTTGTCCTTGACGAGCTTGCAGGCGTACGTGCCGGCCGAGACGCCCATGCCGTAGTTGTCGCCGAGGATCGTCGCGCGGGCGGCGAACGGGCTGGAGAACTCACGGTCGACGTTGATGACCGGGATGCCGGCGTCCATCGCCTTGGTGGCGACCTCGGTGAGCGCGGCGCCGTCGGTCGGCAGCAGGACGATGGCGTCGACCTTGTCGTTGATGAACGTCTCGATCTGGCTGATCTGCTGCGAGGGGTCGTTGGTGCCCTCGGCGGCCTTGAGCTCGACGTCGCTGTGCTTCTTCGCCTCGGCGAGCGCCGAGCTGTTGACGGCCGCGAGCCAGCCGTGGTCGGCCGCGGGGCCGGAGAAGCCGATGACGACCTTCTTGCCCGGGGCGTCGTTGTCGCTCGCGGCGTTGCCACCGGCCTGCTGGGTCGAGGCCGCCGGCGTCGTGGCCGGGTCGTTGCTCGTGCAGCCGGCGGCGACGAGGGCGGCGCTCATGGCGATCGCCGCGGCGGCGACGCGCTTGGTGGTACGAGGTGATGCAGACACGCTGACTCCTATGTGAGCAGTGTTGAGGGTGTGAGTTGCCGTGCGACCCGGTGGCCCCGGGGTCGTGGTGCTGGGTTCCCTTGCGGTTCGGTGCGATCCACCCGGCCGGCGAGACCGGGCGTGGTTGGTCGACGTGGTTGGTCGACGGGGCCGTCGATGTGGCCGGCGCTAGGTCGACCTGGTGCGGGAGACCCGCTGCTGGAGCAGGACGGCGGCGATGATGATGGCCCCCTTGGCCACCGCCTGCGTGGAGGTGTCGACGTTGTTCAGGGTGAACACGTTGCCCAGCGTCGTGAAGATGAGGACGCCGAGGATGGTGCCGACGATGGTGCCGCGGCCGCCGGACAGGAGCGTGCCGCCGATGACGACCGCCGCGATGGCGTCCAGCTCGTAGAGCTGGCCGTGGGTCGAGGTGCCGGTGGTCGTGCGGGCCATGAGCATGACCGCCGCGATGCCGCAGGCGACCCCGAGCAGGATGTAGAGGTACATCGTGTGGCGCTGCACGCGGATGCCGGCGAGCCGGGCGGCCTCGGCGTTGCCACCGATGGCCAGGGTGCGGCGTCCGAAGGTCGTGCGGTTGAGCAGGATCCAGCCGATGACGGCGACGACGGCGAACATGATGACGAGGACCGGCACGCCGAGGACGCTGCCGCCGAAGAACTCGACGAACCCGCGCTCGCGGACGATCTGGGTCCGCCGCTTGGCGATGATCTCGGCGAGGCCGCGCGCGGCGGCCAGCATGGCGAGGGTGACGATGAAGGGCGCTATCCGCCCGTAGGCCACGAGCACGCCGTTGACGAGCCCGCACCCGGCTCCGACGGCGAGGGCCGCGAAGACCATGACGATCCAGTGGGTGTTCGCCGCCATGGTCTGGGTGGCGACCGTCGTGGCCCACACCGACGACAGGGCCACGATCGCGCCCACTGACAGGTCGATGCCGCCGCCGGAGATGACGAAGGTCATGCCGACGCTGACGACGCCGATGACCGAGCCGAGGCGCAGGATGGTCAGCGCGTTCTCGGGGCTGGCGAACCGGTCGCCGGCGGTGACGATCCCGACGACGACGAGCAGCAGGAGGGCGAGGACGAGCCCCGCGTTGCGACCGGCGGGCCCGGAGAGGATGCCGGCCAGGCCCCCACCCGACCGCGACGGCGCGCCGCCGACGGCGGGGCCACCCTTCGGCTCGTCCGGGCCCGCCTCGGAACCGGGCGCTCCCGGCGTCTGGTCGGCCTTCGTGACGTCGGCGCTCATGCCGCGTCTCCCTTCAGGATGATGTCGAGGACGGCGTGCTCGTCGAGCTCGGCGGCCGGCCCCTCGTGGCGGACGGTGCGGTCGGCGAGGACCAGCACCCGGTTGGACAGCCCGAGCACCTCGGGGATCTCGCTGCTGACGACGACGACGGCCACGCCCTGTTCGGTGAGCCGGCGCACGAGCGCGTAGATCTCGGAGCGGGCGCCGACGTCGACGCCGCGGGTCGGCTCGTCGAGGAGCAGGACGCGGCAGCCGCGGAGCAGCCACCGGGCGAGCACGACCTTCTGCTGGTTGCCACCGGACAGCGTCCGCGACTCGCGGTGGACGCCGCGCGGCCGGACGTCGAGGGACTCCATGAGCTCCTCGGCCGCGGCCACCTCGGCGTCGCCGTCGAGCAGGCCGCCGCGGGAGAACCGCGCGAGCGTGGCGAGGCTGATGTTCGAGGCGAGGCTCGCGCCGAGGACGAGCGCCTGGCTCTTGCGCTCCTCGGGGCACAGCCCGATGCCGGCGGAGACGGCGGCCGGCACCGAGCCGCCCCGGACCGGCTTGCCGTCGACGAGGACCCGGCCGCTCGTGGCGCGGCGCGCGCCGAAGATCGTCTCGACGATCTCGGACCGGCCCGAGCCGACGAGCCCTGCAAGGCCCACGACCTCGCCCGGGCGGACGTCGAAGGTCACGTCGGCGAACTCGCCCGCGCGGGAGAGCCCCTCGACGCGGAGCACCGGCTCGGCGTCGCCGACCGGCGGCTTGTCGGGGAAGACGTACTCGATGGAGCGGCCGGTCATGAGCCGGATCAGCTCCTGGGTGCCGGTGTCCTCCGCGTCGAGGCCGGTGGCCACGGTCCGACCGTCCTTGAGGACCGTGACGCGGTCGCCGATCTCACGGATCTCCTCGAGACGGTGGGAGATGTAGACGACGGCGACGCCCTGGGCGGTGACCTCGCGGATGACGGCGAAGAGCTGCTCGACCTCGCCCGCGTCGAGCACGGCGGACGGCTCGTCCATGATGATGAGCCGCGCGTCGCGCGACAGGGCGCGGGCCATGCTGACGATCTGGCACGACGCGGCCGAGAGGGTGCCGACCTCGGTCGAGGGCGAGATCTCGCGGTGGCCGAGGCGGGCGAGCAGCTCGGTGGCGCCGCGGCGCGCGGCGGTGCGCTGCGAGAACCCGAAGCGCGTCGGCTCGTGCCCGAGGTAGATGTTCTCGGCGACGGTGAGGCCCTCGACGAGGTCGAGCTCCTGGTACATCGTCGCGACGCCGAGGTCCATGGCGGCCTGCGGGTGGTGGAGCGTCACGGTCTCGCCGTCCCACTCGATGGTGCCCTCGTCGGGCTCGTGGACGCCGGCGAGCACCTTGATGAGCGTGCTCTTGCCGGCGCCGTTCTGGCCGAGCAGGCAGTGCACCTCACCGGGCCGCACGTCGAGGTCGACGCCACCGAGGGCCACGACCCCGGGGAAGCGCTTGACCACGCCGGTCATCCGCAGCAGCGGGGCGTCGGCTCCATCTCGCCGTCGAGATTCCATGGGTCACACCGTGGACCACTTTTGTCGGACCGTCAAGCAAAAGTTTTGCGAGTGAGACACGAAAGCCGCATGGATGGCATGTGGAAGCTGCGTGTGCTTGACTTCAACGGTGCGTCATCCGGAGTCGTCGTCGCCCCCCGTCCTCGCCGCCAGCGGCGCGGGCGAGCTGCTGCAGCTGCTGCGCGACGAGACCCCCCGCACGCGTGCCGAGCTGGCCAAGCTGACCGGCCTCGCCCGGTCCACCGTCGGCGCCCGCGTCGACGCCCTGCTCGCCACCGGCCTGCTCGCCCCGAGCGGCGAGGCCGCGAGCACCGGCGGGCGACCCCCGGCGCGCTTCGCCTTCAACCCCGAGGCCCGCGTCGTCATCGGCGCCGACATCGGCGCGACGCACGGACGCGTGGCCCTGACCGACTTGAGCGGCAGGCCGATCCGCGAGATCGGCGAGGAGCTCGACATCACCGACGGGCCCGAGGTCGTCCTCGACTGGCTCGTCGCCACGACCCGGCGCCTCCTCGACGACACCGGGCGCGACGCGTCCGACCTCGTCGGCATCGGCATCGGCCTGCCCGGTCCCGTCGAGCACTCGACCGGCCGGCCCATGCGCCCGCCGATCATGCCCGGCTGGGACGGCTACGACGTGCCGTCGCGCGTGCGCCGGTCCTTCGACGTGCCGGTCCTCGTCGACAACGACGTCAACATCATGGCCCTCGGCGAGCACGCCACGGCCCACCCCGACGTCGAGCACCTCCTCTTCGTCAAGGTCGCCACCGGCATCGGTGCCGGCATCATCAGCGGCGGCCGGCTGCACCGCGGGGCCGTCGGCGCGGCCGGCGACCTCGGGCACGTCGCGGCGCCCCACGCACCCGAGGTGCTGTGCTCGTGCGGCAACCTCGGGTGCCTCGAGGCCGTGGCCAGCGGACCGGCGATCTCCAAGTCGCTCAAGGAGATCGGCATCGCGGCCGAGAACAACGCCGACATCGTCGCACTGGTCCGCGGCGGCAACGTGCCCACCGCGCACGCCGTCCGCCAGGCCGGGCGCACCATCGGCGAAGTGCTCGCCACGTGCGTCAGCCTCCTCAACCCCGAGGTCATCGTCATCGGCGGCTCGCTCGTGCAGGCGGGTGAGAGCCTCATCGCCGGCGTCCGCGAGGTCGTCTACGGGCGGTCGCTGCCGCTCGCCACCGGCGGGCTGCAGATCGTCGTCGCCTCCACGGGCGTCCAGGCCGCCGTCATCGGCGCCGCCACGATGGTCATCCAGCACGTCCTCACCGCCGACCGCGTCGACCTCGCCATCGCGCGCCGGTCCGCGGCCGCGGCCGCCGCGTCGGCCAGCTGACCCCCACAATGGGGGCCATGACCGATCACCGGCCCGTCGACACCTGGCTCACCGACATGGACGGCGTCCTCGTGCACGAGGAGGACGCGATCCCCGGCGCCGCCGAGTTCATCGCCGCGCTCGAGGCGTCGGGCAAGCAGTTCCTCGTCCTGACGAACAACTCGATCTTCACCCCTCGTGACCTCGCGGCTCGCCTGCGGCTCAGCGGGATCGCCGTGCCCGAGCGCGCGATCTGGACCTCCGCCCTGGCCACGGCGCAGTTCCTGGCCGACCAGCGCGGGGGCGGCAGCGCGTACGTCGTCGGCGAGGCCGGGCTGCTCACCGCGATGCACGACGTCGGCTTCGTCATGACCGACCGCGACCCCGACTACGTCGTGCTCGGCGAGACCCGCACCTACTCCTTCGAGGCGATCACGCGCGCGATCCGCCTCATCGACAACGGGGCCCGCTTCATCGCCACCAACCCCGACCCGAGCGGCCCGAGCGCGCAGGGCAAGCTGCCCGCCACCGGTTCGGTCGCCGCGCTCATCTCGACCGCCACCGGCCGCCAGCCGTACTACGTCGGCAAGCCGAACCCGCTCATGATGCGCAGCGCGCTCAACCGCATCGAGGCGCACAGCGAGACCACGGTCATGGTCGGCGACCGCATGGACACCGACATCATCAGCGGCCTCGAGGCGGGCCTGCGCACCGTGCTCGTGCTCACCGGCTCGACGCAGCGGCACCAGATCGAGCGCTTCCCCTACCGCCCGAGCCGCGTCGTCGACTCTGTCGCCGACCTCGTCCCGCTCGTCGGGCACGAGGAGGGCTGACCCAGAGCCGCCGATCGGCCCGCCTGTGTGCGGCCCGGCCGCTCCGGGTAGGTTCCTCTGGTCGACGGGAGGACTGTCAGCAGTGAGCCATGCGCAAGAGGTCGTGACGGGGCGCTACCGCCTGCTCGACCGCATCGGGTCCGGCGGCATGGGCCAGGTGTGGCTCGCCTGGGACGAGCGCCTCAACCGAGCGGTCGCCCTCAAGCGGCTGCACGCCCCCGTCGGGCTCCCCGACGCCGACGTGCAGGTGGCGCACGAGCGGGCGATGCGCGAGGCGCGGATCACGGCCAGCCTGCACCACCCCAACGCGGTCCCCGTCTACGACGTCGTCGACCACGAGGGCTCGCCCTGCCTCGTCATGCAGTACCTGCCCTCCCGCAGCCTGCACGAGATCCTCGCCGCCGACGGGCCGCTCGACCCCCGTGAGGCGGCCCGGATCGGGGCCGGGATCGCCGGCGCCCTGGCGGCGGCGCACGCCGCCGGAATCGTGCACCGCGACGTCAAGCCCGGCAACATCCTCATCACCACGACGGGCACACCGCTGCTCACCGACTTCGGGATCTCCCGCGCGCGCGGCGACGCCTCGCTCACCGCGACCGGGCTGCTCACCGGCACCCCCGCCTACCTCGCGCCCGAGGTGGCCCGCGGCGGCGACTCGACGCCGGCCGCCGACGTCTTCGCCCTGGGCGCGACGCTCTACGCCGCCGTCGAGGGCGCGCCGCCCTTCGGCGTGAGCGACAACCCGATGGCCCTGCTGCACCGAGTGGCCTCGGGCCGCATCGACGCGCCGCGCCGCGCCGGCCCCCTCGAGGGCCTGCTCGTGCGGCTGCTGGCCGCCGATCCCGACACGAGGCCGTCCACGGCGGAGGCCGCCGGCGCGCTGGCCGCGGTCGCGAACACCACGCCCGGCACGCACGGCACGAGAGCGACCGCGGTCCTGCCCGCTGCTGCCGGCGTCGATGCCAGGGGTGCCGACGCGACGAACCGCGCCGACGCGTCCGATGCGTCCGAGGCGTCCGTGGCGTCCGCGTCGTCCGACGTCCCCCCGCGCGAGGACGGCCGGTCGGGCCACACGGCCGTCCTGCCCGTCGCCCCTCGGCCCGGGAGAGACCGCCCCCGCCCCGACGCGTCGCCCAGCACGTCGCCCGACGCGACGCCGGGTTCGTCGCCCGAGGTGGCGCCCGGGCTCGCGCGCGAGGAGGGTCGCCGCCGACCGGCCCTGCTGCTGCTCGTGGCCGCCGGGGTCGTGGCAGCCCTCGTCGTGGCCGTCGTGGCGCTCACCCGCGAGACGCCCTCGGGTGACGTCGCGCCCGACGCACGCGCGTCGTCGTCCGCGCCCTCACCCTCGGCGTCGTCCCCGACGCAGACCCGGACCTCGTCACCGTCGACGTCCACCGCGCCGAGCCCGACCGCGTCCCCGAGCACGTCCGCGAGCACGTCCCGCCCGACGCCGACGCGTCCGCCCGCGAGCACGACGTCGCCCGGACCGCCCACCGCCTCCCGGCTGGCGGCGGCGATCCGGGACTACTACTCCGTGCTGCCCACCGACACCGACGCAGGCTGGGCTCTGCTGACGCCGCGCTACCGCACGACGACCTCCGGCAACCGCGCGACCTACGACCGCTTCTGGGGCGCGATCGACCGGGTCCGCGTCAGCGCCGTCGACGCGTCGGCCCCGTCGTCAGCCGTCGCCACGCTGCGCTACGACTACAAGGACGGGCGCACGTACGTCGAGCGCACCGCCTTCACGCTGGTGCAGGAGGGCGGTCGACTCAAGATCGACCGCACCTCCGTGCTCAGCAGCCGGCAGCTCTGACCGTCACCGGCCCTCAGGGCAGGTAGTACGTCGGGTTCGGCACCTTGACGACGTGGTCGGCGTGGCCGCCCTTGAGGTCACTGAACTGGTCGCCGAGGTTGGCGACGACGTCGTAGCCGAGGTCGTCCTCGACGTGGGCCCGGGTCGCCGACTTGTACTCGATGGTCGTGCACGTCGGGTAGGCGACGCACTTGCCCTGCATGTACGACGGCGGCTGCTCGCCCGACTTCCACTTCGTGAAGTAGAGCGCGTCGGTGAACTGCGGGTAGCCCTGCTCGTGCAGGTTGGCGAGCGTCGCCGCCTTCTGGCCGGTGTTGCGTCCGGTCAGACCGACGATCGCGCAGCCGGCGTCGGAGGCCGCCGCGACGAGCGCGGGCATCCCGGGCGTCGCCGGGAAGAGCTTGTTCTGCACCCAGTAGTCCTGCCGGGTCGGGTTGAAGACGAACTTCATGTCCGCGACCTCCATGTCGTAGGTCCACAGCGTCGTGTCGTCGGCGTCGAGCACGACGGCCGGCCTGGTGCCGCGGGCCGCGCCCTGCTTGCACGCGGCGACGAGCCGCTGCTGCTGGCGCGCCTCGAGGGCCTTGAGCTCGCTGATGTACGGGGAGGACGTCTTGTTCGCGATGCCGGTGCCGGGGTCGCCGTAGTAGGTGTAGATCGTCTTCTTGACCGAGTCGATGTTGGGGATCCCCTCGCCGCTCTCGGTGAGGCCGCTCGAACCGTCCGGCTTCATCGTGAAGTGCGTGCGCGGCGCGAGCTTCGGCTCGTTCATCCCGGCGAGGTCGGGCGAGGGCAGGTAGTACGTCGGGTTCGGCAGCTTGACCCAGCGGTCGGCGGAACCGCCCTGCAGGTCGCTCCACTGGTCACCGAGGTTGAGGACGATGTCGTAGCCGAGGTCCTTCTCGATGTGGCGACGCGTGTTGGCCTTGTACTCGACGGTCGTGCAGGCGGCCATGTTGACGCACTTGCCGGCCATGTAGGCCGGGATCGGGTCGCTCGAGCGCCACTTCGTGAAGTACCGGTCGGCGGTGAAGCCGTGGTAGCCGACGTCGGCGAGGTTCTGCAACGTCGCGTCCTTCTGGCCGTTGTTGCGACCGGTGAGCCCGAAGATCGTGAAGCCCATCGCCTCGGCCCTGTTGACGAACGAGACCATCGACGGCGTGGCCGGGAAGAGGCGGTTCTGCACCCAGTAGTCCTGGCGGGTCGGGTTGAAGACGAACTTCATGTCCGCGACCTCCATGTCGTAGGTCCACAACGTCGTGTCGTCGGCGTCGAGGACGATGGCCGGCTTGTGGCCGGCCCGCACGGACTTCGCGTAGGCGTGGGCGAGGTCGGCGTCGAGGCGCGAGGTGATGCGGCCGAGCTCGCTGATGTACGGCGAGGACGTCTTGTTCGCGATGCCGGTCCCGGGGTCGCCGTAGTAGGAGTAGATCGTCTTCTTGACCGAGTCGATGTTGGGGATCGCCTCGCCGCCGACCTTCGCGCCGCTCGAGCCGTCTGGCGCCATGACGAACTGGGTGCGGGGGGTCAGCGTGCGGTCGGGCTGACCGGTGTGCGCCGGGCTGCCGTCGTGTGCGACGGAGGGGGCGGCGGAGCCGACGACAAGTGCTCCGACGACGGAGCCGACGGCTCCGACGACGAGCCCGACGCGTCGACCGGGGATGGTGCTGGGACGCCTCATACGGGATCACCTCTGGGGGCGGGAGTTCACGGACGCTTGAACGTATCCCCACGGGAGCACGCATGGGCCGTTGCGGACGCTATCGGGTGAATCCCAGTGCACTGTCAGAGAACTCGCAGCGCACATGGAGGAACGCACCGACGTCGCAGCCGGTGCGTTCCTCCCTCCCGACGCCGCGCCGGATGCCGCAGCGTGACCGCGGCGTCAGCTGAGGTGGTGCGTCGGCGCAAGGGCGTGCACCGGAGTGTCGAGGCCTTCGAGGCGGGCCTTGAGCTGCATCGCGAGGTAGCGCGAGTAGTGCCGCGACTGGTGCAGGTTGCCGCCGTGGAACCACAGGTTCTCCTGCTGGGTGGGCTTCCACATGTTGCGCAGCTCGCCCTCCCACGGGCCGGGGTCCTTCGTCGTGTCCGAGCCGAGCCCCCAGCACCGGCCGACCTTGTCGGCGACCTCCTGGCTGATGAGTCGCGCCGCCCAGCCGTTCATCGAGCCGTAGCCGGTGGCGTACACGACGGCATCGGCCTCGATCTGCGTGCCGTCGGTGAGGACGACGGCGTGCTCGGTGAGGTGGTCGACCTGGCCGCGCACGAGCCGGATCGCGCCCTTGGCGACGAGCTCGGAGGCGCCGATGTCGATGTAGTAGCCGGAGCCGCGCCGCAGGTACTTGAGGAACAGGCCGGAGTCGTCGTCGCCGAAGTCGAGGTCGAACCCGGCCGCCTCGAGCGCGGCGTAGAACTCCTTGTCCTGCTCGCGGATCGCGTCGAACGCCGGGCGCTGCACGTCGGGCAGCACCTTGTACGGGATCGACGCGAAGACGAGGTCTGCGGTGTCGGCGTCGATGCCGTTCGCGACGGCCTCCTCGGAGTAGAGCGGGCCGAGGACGGTCTCCATGAGCGAGTCGGACCGCACGATGTGGGTGCTCGACCGCTGGAGCATGATCGGCTCGGCACCGTTCTGCCACAGGTCGGCACAGATGTCGTGGGCCGAGTTGTTCGACCCGACGACGACGACGCGCTTGCCGGCATAGCGAGCGCCACCCGGGTGCTTGCTGCTGTGGTGCTGGTCGCCGGCGAAGACGTCCTGGCCGGGGAACGCCGGCACGTTGGGGATGCCGCTCATGCCGGTGGCGAGCACGAGGTGCGTCGGGGTGAGCACCACCTCGCGACCCTCTCGGGTCACGTGCACGGTCCACTGCTTCGACGCCTCGTCGTAGCTCGCGGACGTCGCCTCGGTGTTCGACCAGTAGTCGAGCTCCATGATCTTCGTGTAGCTCTCGAGCCAGTCGCCCATCTTGTCCTTGGGGGTGAAGACGGGCCAGTGGTCGGGGAACGGCAGGTAGGGCAGGTGGTCGTACCAGACCGGGTCGTGCAGGCACAGCGAGTGGTAGCGGCTGCGCCACTGGTCACCGGGCCGCGGGTACTTGTCGACGACGAGCGTCGGCACGCCGAGCCGCTTGAGCCGCGCGGCGAGGCCGATCCCGCCCTGGCCGCCGCCGACGACGAGGACGTACGGCTGCGCGTCGCTGCCCCACGCGTCGACCTGGCTGGTGCGCCGGTCGAGCCAGTTCTCGGTGGACACGTTGACGCCGTGCTCGGCGCCCCGGACCCGCTGCGGTCCGGACGGCTCGGGGAAGTCCTTGAGCGCCTGCGCGCTCGTGAGGATCGTCCACCCCTTGCCGTCCCGGACGCGGACGAGGCCCTTGCCGGTGAAGGTGGCGTTGCCGTAGGTGAACCACGCCTCGCCGACGCCGTCGGCCTCGCTCTCGGAGGTGACGACGAGGTCGGTCGGCCACGCGTCGGGCCCGACGTCGTCGAGCATCGCACCGATCGCGTCACGGCCCTCGGCGGTGTGCAGGTTCCACGTCATGCTGATGAGGTCGCGCCAATAGCACTCGTCGCCGAACAGCGCGGTGACCCGGCCGCTCTCGCCCGAGGCGATCGCCTCCGCGAGGTCGCCGAGCCATCGTCCGGCCGGCCCGGCCTGCGTCGTGTTGTCCGCCATCGCCAACTCCTTTGTCCACGTCGGGGCTGATGGGGCGACGCTAGGTGCGGGCGCAGGGCGGCCGACAGCGTTGCAGAGGGTTGCAGCGCTCTGGACCCGGCCGCGCGTCAGTCGCGGACGGAGGCGGGGACGGCGAGGCGGTACGGGCGGCTCTCGAGGAGGCCACCGAGTCGCTTGCGCAGCCGGGACATCTCGGCGCGCACGGTGACGGCCGTCGTGGCCCCGGACAGGTGCCCCATGAGGGCGGTGACGCCGAGGCCCTCCGGGTGCCGGACGAGCAGCTCGACGATCTCGAGGTGGCGCTCGCTGAGCGGGATCTCGGTGGTCGTGCCCTCCGAGGTGAGCAGGGCCCGCGGCGTCGGGCGCCGCACCACCTCGAGGCTCGCGACCGACGCATCCTCCCGGAGCACCCAGCCGCCCGCGACCTCCTCGGCCACGACGTGCCCGAGCTCGGGCACCCACAGCGACCCGGCCCGCAGGCCGCTCGGCACCCAGGGACGCTCGCCCAGGCCCCAGCCCTGTGCCCGCGCCACCCAGCCGTGCCGGTCCACGACGACGAAACGCCCACGCGTCGTGAGGGACTCGCTGGCCCGGGCGACGCGTCGCAGGTCGCGCTCGTGCTCGCCGGCGAGCTTCTGCACGGCCTCGCGCACCGCCATCGACACGAGCATGAGGGTGTGCGGGTGGGCCGTGCGGAAGGCGCCGCTCAGGGTGACCACCCCGAGCGGCGTCCGGGCCCGGCGGTCGACGACCGGGGCACTCGTGCAGACCCAGGCGTGCTGGTCCTCGCGGGCGTGCTCCGGGCCGAAGATCTGCACCGGGCGCAGCTCCTCCATCGCGGTGCCGAGCGCGTTGGTGCCGACGTCGGACTCGCGCCACCGCGCGCCCTCGACGTAGCCGATGCCCTCGCTGCGGCGCCGGACCAACGACGGGCCGAACATCCACAGCGGGTAGCCCTCGTCGTCGCTGATGACGAGCTCGTTGCCCGCCTCGTTCGCGAGCGGCAGGAGGCGCTCCTTGAGCAGCGGCACGACCGAGCCCAGGACGCTGGAACGGTCGCGCCGCGCGAGGAGGGCGTCGTCGGCGATGGGCAGCGAGACGCGTCCGGCGTCGGCCGGCTGCCGGCCCCACGACCGGGCGACGACGCCGCGCACGTGCGGCGGCACCTCACGCGTGCGCGACCAGTCGCGGTGCAGGCGCAGCAGGTCACGCGCCTTGGCTGCGGGGTCCTCGAACGCAGTCAGGGCGGCCTCGAGTCCACTGGCTGCAGACATGCGCACCTTCGCGACGGGTGCCGCGGCGACCGGTGGAGTCAGCGCGACACGGCTCCCCGTGATGGTGACACGCAGGGCGCCGGTTGGGTAGGGCTCCTCAGCCGCCCGCCAGTTGCCTGTCAGCCGCGGCCGAACAGGCGCGACCACCACGATCCGGCCGGCTGCCGGGCGGACGCGGCGGCGGCCTCGCGCTCCTCGCGGGCGGCGCGCAGCTGCTCCTCACGCTCGTCGCGCAGCACCCGCCAGGCGGCGACCATCTCGTCGACGTCGAGCGTGCGGGCCAGCATCGGCGGCAGGTTGCCGACAGCGGGGCGCAGCCGGTCGGCGAGGACGCGCTTGTTGAAGTCCTCGACGATCTCGCGCACCTGTGCCTCGGTGCGGACGTCGGCGAGGGCCTGCGGGTAGCCGGCCGCCTCCTTGCGCAGGGCCAGCGCACCGGGCAGGGCCCCGCCGAGGTCGAGGTTCTCGCGCTGCGCGAACCGCTTGACCCACCAGTCGGGGTCGCCCGAGTCGCCCAGGTCGAGCGGCTTGCCGGCGCCGGGCAGGTTGTCGAAGTCGCCCCGCTCCTGCGCCTCGCGGATCTGTCGCTCGACGGCGCTCTCCCAGTACGGCTGACCGGACATGCCCTCACGTTAACCCGCGCGCGTCGCCCCCTGCTGTTGACACCTCACCCACCGCACCGTCGTGCAGCTCACGCCAGATGTCGAGGTGCCCGGCATGCCGGGCGTACTCCTGGATCAGGTGCAGCAGGACCCACTGGAGCTGCGGGGCGGACTCCACGTCGGTGAAGCGCCCGCCGACGGCCGCGCGGTCGGTCAGCTCGTGCGCCTCGGCGATGCGCCGGGTGTCCGCGCCCGCGCGTCGCACCCGGGTGGCCAGCTCCTGCACTCCAACCGCCGGCGACACCCAGCCCGCATCGCGCTCGGAGGCCGAGGCGTCACGCCACGGGTCTGGCAGGTCTTCGGCCTCGAAACCCCATGCCATCCAACGACGCTCGACGTTGGCGAGGTGGTTGAGCAGACCTGCCGCGGTCCACTCGGAAGGGACGACACTGTCCTGCAACATGTCGGCATCGAGGCCCTCGACCCTGCCGATGACGACGTCGCGGTAGAAGTCCAGGTAGTCGAGGAGCAGGCCGCGCAGGTCGAGCGTGCTCGCGGGTTCGGGGAACCGGGTCATGGCCATCCTCCATCGTCACCCGACGCGGGTCCGGACGTCGATCAAGGACTAGCGATCAGACCGGCTTTCCGCCGTGCCGCCTGACGAAACGGACTGGAGTCCAAAGGAATTGGGTGTGGGCAACCCTTTCCTCTCCATTCGAACACCTGTACGATAAAGGTATGTCGCAAGCAGTGATCGAGCAGGACTGGGACCTCGTCGCGTCCCTGGCTGCCGACCTGCACGACGCGCACGGCCGGCTCGTCGACGCCGTGGCGGTGGCGCTGGTGGAGGGGTCGTGGCAGGCGGCCGGGATCCGTTCGCCGGAGCACTGGCTCGTGGTCCGGGCGGGTTTGTCGCGGGGGCACGCGTCCGCGGTGGTGCTGATGGCCCGCCGGGCGGGTGAGCTGCCGGAGACCGCGGCGGCGCTGCGGGACGGGCGGATCAGCCTGGACCAGGCGGCCGTCGTCGCGCGGCACGCGCCGGCGGCGTTCGATGCCACGGTGGCGGAGTTCGCCCGGCACGCGACGGTGCCGCAGCTGCAGCGTTCGGTCGCCCGGTACGACTTCACCCTCGAACCGCGGACCTTCGACGAGGAGGGCCGGCTCCTGCCCGCCGAGCAGGACCCGGCCGCGAAGCCAGAGGTTGTCGAGCCGGCCACGTTGTCGATGGGCGTCGACGCGGATGGCCGGTTCCGGCTGCGGTACGACGCCCCGGCCGAGGTCGGCGAGCTCGTGAGGGCGGCCCTCGCGGAGGCGAAGGACCACCTGTTCCACGCCGTCACCGACACCGCACACGGCCACGACGGCGATGACGCCCAGCACCAGTGGGACCCGTACACCGATCCGGCCACCACCCCCGGCCCGCGACGCATCACCTGGGCCGATGCGCTTGTGCTGCTCGCGACCCGGTCGCTGGACGTCGGCACCGAGAAGACTCCGGCGCGTCGGGCTAGATACCGGGTGCAGGTGCACCTCGACACGACCGGTGGCTGGCTCACCGGCACCCCGCGCCTGCCGCGGCACGTCGTCGACGGGCTGACCTGCGACGGCACCCTGGTCCCGGTGTGGGAGACGCAAGGCCACCCGGTCAACGTTGGGCGCACCCACCGCGTCGTCCCGCACCGCACCCGCGTCCTCGTCCTGGACCGCGACCGCGGCTGCCGGTTCCCCGGCTGCCCGGTCAGCTCAGCCGACTACCTCGAGGTCCACCACCGCGTGCACTGGCGCGACGGCGGCCTGACCGACCTGAACAACCTGCTGTGCCTGTGCACCTTCCACCACGACAGCCACCACCGAGGCGAGTACGCCATCACCGGCGACCCCACCACAGCGGACGGGCTCCGGGTCGACACCCGGCAGGGCTGGCCCATCGGCCCACCGACCCGATCACCCCAGCCATCGCTCGACACACCCGTCGGGCCGCCGCCACGGCCCCGCCGACCACGACCACGCCTCGGCCGCAGCTACCCCGCCCCGACCGGCGGCACGCTGCACCTGCACCTCGTCGACCTCCACCCCTCCGGGGCGTCGCCACCTCCGGGCTGATGGCCGGGTTCGACCGACTAGCCGGCCTGCAGCTCGCGGAGCACGGGGAGCTCGAGGTCGGCCGGCGAGGCGCACGCGTTGGTGCAGGCCAGCGCGGGCTCGCCGTCCTGACGGTCGATGCGCCACGCGGTCCCGCCGTGCACCGGCTCCGCGGTCACCGTGACGACTCCGCCGCACCCTTTCGTCGGGCACGGGATGCTGATGGTCTCCATGCCCGCCAGCGTCTCGCGAACACCGCCTGACCGTGACCGGTTCGCCCCCACGTGAGGATCCGTTCCGCAACGTCATCAGCACCAAAGCGCGCTCCGGGCTGTCACCATGCGGACATGACAGGGGTTCGGAAGCGGGTTCGGATGGGGGTGCTGGCGGCGCTGGTGGTGCTCGGTGCCGGAGCCGGCGGCGTGTGGGCTTACGAGGCTTCGCAGCCGAAGCCACCCCAGCGACCGTTGCCCGCAGCGGGCGTGTCCCTCCGCGACGCCGCGACCGCGTACCTCGACGCCGCGGTGCGGCAGGACTGCGGTTTCACCCGGGCCATGACGGTGCGCGAGGAGCTCTTCGCCTGGTGCACGTCACCGACGATGACCTCCTACGGCGACCTCGGGGGTCCGACGGTCCTCACCGCCGAGCAGGCCGGTGGCGAGGAGGAGCAGTGCGTGCCGTTCCGCATGACGAGCACCGAGAGCCGTGACGGGTCGATGCAGGCGGGCGAGCAGCCGTGGAGCCTCTGCTTCGTCAGCACCCCGGTGGGGTGGCGCGTCGCGAACCAGGGCCAGGGCTGACGCGTCGGGGACCGGTGGGTCAGAGCTCCTTGCGGAGGTGGACGTCGTCGGAGTCGGCGGTCGGCACGCCCTCCCAGCGGAAGATCTCGCGGTAGCCCTGCTTCTCGTAGAACCCGGGCGCCTGGAAGGTGAACGACGTGACGAACACGTGCGTGCACCCACGTGCCCGGGCCTCGGTCTCGAAGTCGGCGAGCAGCCGCTCCCCCAGGCCCTGGCCGCGCGCGTCGTCGCGCACCCACGTCATGCCGATGCCGGCGGCGACGCCCCACGTCCAGCCGCTGACGCCGGCGGCGAGCTCGCCCGACGCGTCGAGCAGGCGCACGGTCAGCTCGCGGGCGGCGGGCGTGCCGACGGTCGCGGCCGCGTTGACCACGTCGAGCTCGTCGGAGAGGCGCTGGTCGAGCGCAGCGTCGGCCTCACCGACCTCCGAGCGGTAGGTGGTGGCGGCAGCGGTCGGAGCAGCGTGGGGATCGGTCACGTCGGCCGATCCTGCCACGGGTCACAGCCGGGCGAGGACCTCGTCGAGCATCGCCTCGGTCAGCTTGCCGGTGAAGGTGTTCTGCTGGCTCACGTGGTAGCTGCCGACGAGGCGCACCGGACGCCCCGACGCGGTGACGAGCATCGCCTCGGCGCCGTGCCCGAAGCGGGGCTTGGGGCGCGGCACCGCCCAGCCGCGGCGTCGGGCGGCGCCGATCGCGGCGACCCACCCGATCGAGCCCAGCGCCAGCAGCGACTCGACGAAGGGCTCGGCCAGCTCGAGGTCGCGGTCGAGCCACGGCGCGCAGGTCGCCTTCTCCTGCGCCGACGGCTTGTTCTCCGGTGGGGCGCAGCGCACCGTGGCGACGATGCGCAGTCCGGTCAGCTCGAGGCCGTCGCCCGCGGCCACCGACGTCGGCTGGCTCGCGAAGCCGGCCCGGTGCAGGGCGGCGTAGAGCCAGTCGCCCGACCGGTCGCCGGTGAACATCCGCCCGGTCCGGTTGGTGCCGTTGGCCGCCGGGGCCAGGCCGACGACGAGCACCCGCGCCTCGGGGTCGCCGAACGACGGACCGGGGCGCCCCCAGTACGGCTGGTCGGCGAACGACGCGCGCCGCCCGGTGCGGGCCACCGACTCGCGCCACTGCACGAGGCGCGGGCACGCCCGGCAGACGCTGACCCGGGCGTCGAGCTCGGGCACCGACGCCGCCGAGCGCGCGAGCCGCACCACCTGCGCGGGGGTGCGCGCCACCGGCGTCGACGCATCGGCCGGGTCGCCGGGCCATCCGGTGCCCGGCGGGACCGGGGACGGGAAGCGCTGCCCGGTGACCGGGTGCGGGTCGGACGCGTCGGGCTGCGGCACGCCCGACGCGTCGGGTGCCGGTGCGCTGTCCATGCCCCCACGCTAGGCGGGCGTGAGACGGTTCGGGGTGTGGCGGCGGGTGAACCGCAGGCCGGGCGGCGACGTCCTCGCCTACGAGAGCACGCGCGAACGCAAGGAGGTGAGGGTCGCATGCCGCTCGACGACGACGCCGTCGCGGAGATCTACCGCGAGCACGGCCCGATGCTCCGGCGCGTCGTGTGGCGGGCGACGAACGACGCCAACCGCGTCGACGACATCGTCCAGGAGGTCATCCTCCGCGTCTGGCGACAGGCGCCGGAGGCCGAGAACCTGCGCGCCTACCTCATCACGACGGCCCGGCACCTCATCGTCGACCAGCACCGCGCCGCCACCCGCCGCCCCCAGCAGGCGCAGCTCGTCGAGGTCGCCGCGGACGACGCCGCCCTCGACCGGGCGCTCGACCAGGTGCTCGTCGAGGAGGCGCTCGGCCGGCTCCAACCGGCCCACCGCGACATCGTCCGCTGCCTCTACTACGAACGACTCTCGGTGGCCGAGACCGCCGTCCGCGCCGGGGTGCCGGAGGGCACCGTCAAGTCGCGGGCCTACTACGCCGTGCGCAACCTGCGCGTGATCCTCGACGAGATGGGAGTGACCCGATGAACGCCGGCCCGGACGACGTGCACGTGCTCCTCGGTGCGTACGTGCTCGGTGGCCTGGCCGACGACGACCACCGGGCCTTCACCGAGCACCTGCGTGCGTGCCGCGACTGCCAGGCCGAGCTCGGCCAGGTGTCGGGGCTGCCGCGGCTGCTCGACCTCGCCGGGCCCGACGGCGGCCCGCACCTCACCGACACCACCGACGCTCCCCCCGCGTCGCTGCCACCGACCGACGACGGACGCGTCACCGACCTCCTCGCCGAGGTGGCCCGGCGTCGCCGGCGGCGTCGCACGTGGCTCTCGGCCGTCGCCGCGGCCGCCGCCGTCGTGCTCTTCGCGGGCGGCGTGCTGCTCGGGCCGCGCCTGTTCGCCTCGACGCCGCCGACGACGCACTACACGGTCGCGGCCGCACCGGGGTCGGCCGTCAAGGTCGACGTCGCCCTCGTGACCCGCGGGTGGGGCACGCAGGTCGACATCGACTGCGAGGACATGCCGAAGACCGGCGCGCTGGCCCTCTACGTCATCGACGGCAGCGGCAGGGCGACGACCGCGGCCTCCTGGCGCGCGACGGCGTCCGGCTACTCGAAGGTCACCGGCGCGACGGCGCTGAGCCCCGAACAGATCCGCGCCATCGAGGTGCGCACCGACACGGGCAAGGTCGTCGCCTCGGCCCGCACCTGAGCAACAGCCCGGCTCGAGGGCGCGCTCGAGGGCCCGGTTCGCGGGTGCGCAGCCTGCGATGCCGGGCCCGGGTGGCGGTTCACGTACCGCAACGGGCCAACCGCCGAAGTCGAGAGCGCGTCAGGTCGGGTTTCGGGCCGTTCGACCCACTCGGCCCCCTCGGGTCCGGTTCGCGACCATTCACACCGATCAGTGCCCCGGCGCGAGCCGCAGATACATCGACACCGCGTGCGAGACTGAGCCATGGCTGACGACGTCTCCATCCAGAGCCGCATCAAGTCGCTCATCGACGAGGAGCACGCGCTGCGCGACTCGCTCGGCAAGGGTGACATCACGCCCGAGGACGAGCACGCGCGCCTCGGCCGCCTCGAGGTCGAGCTCGACCAGTGCTGGGACCTCCTGCGCCAGCGCCGCGCCCGGCGCGAGGCCGGACAGGACCCCGAGGGCGCGCAGGTGCGCTCGGAGCGCACCGTCGAGGGCTACACCGGCTGACCCGGGACGCCCAGGCTCGGACCCTGGCGCGCCTCAGGCGCCGAGGCCGTGACCGAAGGTGAAGAGCGGGTCGTCGTAGCCCGGCACGTCCTCGCCGTGCCGGCGCACCTGCTCCATCGAGCGTGGCAGGTCGAAGGGCAGCCGGCCCTGCGGCGACTCGACGCCGGTCAGCGCGTCGACGAGCGCGTCGTCGCTCGTGCCGTAGCTGCCGACGACCGTCGTCGCGATCGGCAGCAACGGCGTCAGCACCGCCGGGCGGTCGAGCACGACGTCGACCACGAGCGGGCACGCCGCGGCGACCCGTCCGAGGCGGTGCACCAGACCGGGCGGGAAGTCGAGCGAGCCTTGGTGGAACCACGACTCGAGGAAGAGGTCCGAGCGCGGGTCGAACGGCGCGGTGACGCGCACGACGGCGACGTCGGCGTCCTCGGGCCGGTCGACGACGGTGCCGAGGCGTGCCGCCGCCTCCGGGGAGACGTTCTCGACGTAGACGTTGAGGCCGTCACGCAGCGGCAGCGTCGCGTCGGCGCACGTGACGCTCGACCCTGCCGCACGTGCCCCCGCGGGGGCACCGTTCTGCAAGAGCGTGACCGAGCGGGCCTGGACGGCGCGGCCGAGGTCGCGGAAGTCCTGGCGGCCGACGGTGGAGGCGGCCGCGTCCTCGTCGACGTACGGGTCGTCGAACAGGCCGAGGCGGAACTTCACGGCGAGGATCCGGCGGGCGGACGCGTCGATGCGCTCTTCGGTGACGCGGCCCTCCTTGACGAGGTCGATGAGGACCTCGACGCACTCCTCGCCGCCGAACTGGTCGGCTCCGGCCTCGAGGATCAGCTCCATCCGGCCGTGGGGGTCGAGGTGCTCGACGCCCCAGGCGCGGGCTGGCAGCACCTGGTCGCCGACGTGGTTGTCGTTGACGAGCTCCCAGTCGGTGACGACGACGCCGTCGTAGCCGAGCTTCTCGCGCAGCAGCCCGGTGACGACCTGCTTGTTGTAGCCGAAGCCGATCGGCTCGATCTTCTCGCCGTCGATCTCGAGCTCGATCGGCATGCCGTAGTAGGGCATGATCCCGGCCGTGCCGGCCTCGATGATCGGCGGGAAGGGCTTGAGGTGGTCGGCGAACCGCCCACCGGGATAGACCTGCTCGCGGCCGTAGGGGAAGTGCGCGTCCTCGCCGTCCTTCTGCGGGCCGCCTCCCGGGAAGTGCTTGCTCGTGCAGGCGACGCTCGCCGATCCGAGCGAATCCCCTTGGAAACCCTTGAGGTAGGCGACGCCGAGCTCGGTGACGAGGTCGGGGTCCTGGCCGAACGTGCCGGCCTGACGGGCCCACCGCGGCTCGGTGGCGAGGTCGAGCGTCGGGTGCAGCGCGGCGCGGATGCCGACGGCCACGTACTCCTGGCGGGCGACGTCGGCGAAGGTGCGCACGAGGTCGGCGTCACGCAGGGCCGCGAGACCGAGCGGCTCCGGCCACTGCGAGAACGCGCCGGCCGAGAAGGACACCCCGACGTTCTCGATGAACGCGTGGCGGGGGTCGGTCGAGATCGTCACCGGGATGCCGTGCGGGGTCTGCTCCGCGAGGGCCTGCAGGGCGTTGCTCCAGCGCGCGGCCATGCGCGGGTCGTCGAGGGCGTGGACGTTGAAGTGGCTCAGGTGCTTGGTCAGCACGACCTCGGACGTCGGCGACTTGCTGATGTTGCCGGGCGTCTCGAGCACGGAACCGTCGGTCCCGGCCTCGATGACGGTCTGGAACATCAGGCCGACCTTCTCCTCGAGCGAGAGACGACCGAGGAGGTCCTCGACGCGCTCGCCGACCGGCAGCCGCGGGTCCTCGTAGGGGTCCATCCGGCCGTTGCCGTTGAGGTCACGGTAGGTGACCCCGTCGTCGGTCGTGCTCGTCTCGGGTCGCACGGGTGAAGCCTTTCATGCGGTGGTGAGGGCTCCGTGGCCGCCCGCGGAGAGGGGGCAAGGCGGGCGGGCGGCCACGGAGGGGGCGTCGGGGCCGGTGGGCTGCTCCCGACGCGTCAGGGGGTGTTTCGGTGGGTGGGTTGTCCTGCGGCTCAGGCGATCCCGGCGCCGAACTCCTCGACGCCGATGACCGGGCGGAGGCGCTTCTCGACGGCCGGCGTCGAGAAGCCGCGTCGGATGACGCCGTTGCCGAGCACGTTGCCGGCGACGCCCATGACCATCGCCTGGTCGAGCGAGAGGTAGCGGCGCGCCACGGTGCCCGACCGCACGGCGACGGCGTCGAAGAACCCGCCTCGGCCGTAGGAGTCGAAGTCGGCCCGCAGGTTCGCCAGGCTGGTGAACGCCTCGTCCGGCTCGTGCATCATCGCGAGGAAGCCGGCGTGCGGCGTGACGACCCCGTCGCCGTACGTCGGGTTCGGGTTGGTCGCCGCGCGGCACGTGCCGAAGCCCGGGTCGTAGCTCGTCCGCTCCTTGTCGGAGAAGTAGCCGTCGGGGTTGAGGCCGAGGGCGTCGACGCCGTACTCGCGGTAACCGGCGAACGGGTCGCTCGACGGGCTGAAGCCCCAGTAGCCGTAGCCGGCGTCGTCGAGGCCGTGCTCGCGCTGGGCGCGCACGTGCAGCGGGTGGTTGCGGCCCCAGCTGTTCGGCGCCCAGTCCGCCTCCGGCACGAAGACGTCGGGCATGAGCTCCTCGAACATGCTGCCGCCCCAGCCGGGCACGACGTGCATGCCCCGGTAGGTGTAGGCGCCCTCGTAGACGTCGATGCCGTAGTAGGTGCGGTTCTCACCCACCGGCTGCATCTCGTGCCAGCTCCAGTCGCAGGTGGCCGGGAACGTGCGCCACATCGCGAAGTACTGCTTGGGCGGGATCTGGCCGGTGATGATGCCGAGGTAGCTCGTGATGCGCGTCTCCGACACGGTCGTGTCGTAGTGGTGCGTCGTGAGCCAGACGGGGTCGCCGCCGATGTGGGTGCCCTGGTACGTGCCGCCGGGGCGGCCGTCCTCGTACGGGTAGAAGCCGCCGTGGATCAGGCCGCCGGGGCGCACCTGGTGGGCCGGGTCGCTGTTGTCGTTGTAGAAGGAGTCCCAGCGCATCCGGTCGAAGATGCGCTTGGCCCAGGGGCGCGCGGCGGCGTCGGACTGCTGGACCACGAGGAGCGCGGCGCCGAGCCAGCCGTTGTCGACGCTCGAGCAGAAGGGGACGACCTTGTCGCCTGAGCCGGGCCACGAGTGAAGGGTCTTGGCGGTCGCCTCGTCGTACCAGTTGAAGTACATGCCGCTCGGCGTGTGGTGCTCCATCCGCTCGACCGTCTTGAGCGTGCGGATGAGCCGGGCCGATGCCTCGCCGCGGCCGATGATGCCGAGCTCGCGCGCGGCGATCGTCGACCACAGGTAGCCGCCGATGTTCGTCGGGGACGTGTAGCCCGAACGGTCTGTGGCCGCGAGGCTCTCCGGGATGTTGTCGGCGGGCAGGCCCGTCGTCGGGTCGGTCATCGCGACGAGGCTGCGCCACGTGTCGGCGGCCCAGGTGCGCACGAGCGCGGCGTCGAGCCGCCGCGTCTGGGCGTTGAGCCCGCCCCGCAGGAAGGCCGGGGCCGAGCCGCTGCGCGTCGCGGCACCTGCGGACGCGGCGGGCGCGAGGGCGAAGGCCGCGAGGGAGGCGGCCCCGCCGACGAGGAGGCTGCGCCGGGAGGGGGTGAGGGAAGGTGCGGAGGAGGAGGTGGGGGTGGTGGGACGGTCGGACATGGGGGCGTTCTCCGTTCCTGGCATGCGTGAGTGCTTACTTGAGGCCCGTCGTGGCGATGCCCTCGATGAAGCGCTTCTGGAAGACGAGGAACACGACGAGGATCGGGACGATGACGACGGTGGCGCCGGCGAGCAGCACGCCGTAGTTGGTGCTGTTCTGGCCCGTCGAGTAGAGGGCCAGCGCCACGGGAAGGGTGTACTTGTCCTCCTTCTGGGCCACCACGAGCGGCCAGAGGAAGTTGTTCCAGCTGCCGAGGAACGTCAGGATGCCGAGCGTCGCGAGGGCGGGGCCGCACAGCGGCATGATGATCCGCCAGAAGATCCGCAGCTCACCTGCGCCGTCGACGCGTCCGGCGTCGAGCAGGTCCCGGGGCAGCCCGAGGATGAACTGGCGCATGAGGAACACCCCGAACGGGCTGACGAGGAACGGCAGGATCAGCCCCGGCAGCGAGTTGACGAGGCCCGCGTTGGCGACGAGGACGAACAGCGGCACGAACGTCACGACGCCCGGGATCATGAGCGTCGCCATGACGGCGATGAACAGCGGCCGCTTGCCCCGGAAGTCGAGCATGGCGAAGGCGTACCCGAGCATCGAGCAGAAGACGAGGTTGCCCGCCGTGACGACGGCCGCGACGACGATGGAGTTGAAGAAGTACTGGCCGAAGTTCAGCTTGCTGAACAGCATCGTGTAGTTGTCGAGCGAGGCGCTCTGCGGCCACCACGTCGGCGGCACCTGGCGCAGCTCGCCCTCGCCCTTGAACGAGCCGAGGACCATCCACACGAACGGGGCGACGACGACCACGAGCGCCACGGCGAGCAGCACGTAGAGCCACCACTTCCCACCCCGGCTCGAGCCGACCATGCCCGAGCGCGGCGCGCGCGAGGGCGGCGCGGGGGCCACCTCCTGCGTCGGTCGGGGGGCGGTGTCGACGGCCATGTCAGGTCCTCTCTCGCAGC
This sequence comes from Intrasporangium zincisolvens, assembly GCF_034724055.1. Lineage (NCBI taxonomy): Bacteria > Bacillati > Actinomycetota > Actinomycetes > Micrococcales > Intrasporangiaceae > Intrasporangium > Intrasporangium zincisolvens. Next base: position 521,169 of record NZ_JAWIIL010000001.1, on the reverse strand, counting down.
AGCCGGAACTGGATGGCCGTGACGATCGCGATGACGACGAAGATGAGGTAGCTCATCGCCGACGCGACGCCGTAGTTGCCGAACCCGAACTGCTGGTAGGTGTAGTAGGACAGCGAGATCGTGCTGTTGAGCGGGCCGCCCTTGGTCATGACGTACGGCTCCTCGAAGAACTGCAGGTAGCCGATGGCCGTCGTCACCATGACGAAGAGCAGCGTCGGGCGCAGCAGGGGCAGGGTCACGTGCCGGAACCGCTTCCACGCGCCGGCGCCGTCGATGGCCGCCGCCTCGTGCAGCTCGGCGGGCACGGCCTGCAGGCCGGCGAGGAAGATGATCATGGCCGTGCCGAAGTTGCGCCACGAGGCCATGAGGATGAGTGACGGCATCGACCAGTTGGGGTCACCGAGCCAGTTCGGCCCCTCGATCCCGACCCAGCCGAGCGCGGTGTTGATGAGGCCGCCCGGGTCCTGCAGGAGGAAGCGCCAGACGACGGCCACCGCGACGATCGAGGTGATGACCGGCATGTAGAACCCCAGCCGGAACACGGCCCGGAACCGGGTGATGCCCTTGTCGAGTGCCACGGCGGCGGCGAGGGCCACGACGAGCGTCAGGGGCATCCCGACGAGGACGAAGTAGGCCGTGTTGGAGGCGGCCTGCCGGAAGATCGGGTCCGAGAGCGCCTTGGCGTAGTTGTCGAACCCGATGACGTCGACGGCGAAGGGGGTGCGCAGGTCGCGGGCCTTGGTGTCGGTGAAGCTCATGAAGAGCGACTGGATCACCGGCCACGCCGTGAAGGCGAGGAACAGGACGCAGAACGGGAGCGCGAGGATCCACGCGGCCCGCCCCTCCCGCCGGGCCGCCTTCGCGGTCCGGCGGGAGGCTGCGGTCTGGACGCTCATGGGATCAGGCGCCCGTGCCGATGGACTCGGCCTGCTGCTGGGCGGTCTTGAGCCCGGCAGCCGGGTCCTCGCCGGTCTTGGTGATCTTCTCCATCTCGGTGTCGAGACCCTTGACGGCCTGCTCCCACGTCGGGAACGACGGCGGGGCCTTGGCGGTCTCGAGCTGCTTTCCGAAGACGGCGAGCTTCTGGTCGGCGGCGAGGGCCGGGTCCTGCCAGGCGCTCTTGACCGAGGGCAGGTCGGTGGAGATCGAGTACCACTTGGCCTGGACCTTCGGGTCGGTCAGCCACTGGACGAACTTCCACGAGGTGTCACGGTTCTTCGTGTTCTTGAAGACGACGAAGTTCGAGCCGCCGACGAACGAGGACGAGCCCGCCGAGCCGGCCGGGATCGGGGCCACGTTGTACTTGTCCTTGAAGCCGGCGCCGCCGACCTTCTCGACCGCGGACATCATCCACGGGCCGGAGATGAACATCGGCACCTTGCCGCTCGCGAAGTCGGGCTCGGTCGTCGGCGTGGCCGGGGCCGCCTTGTCGGAGATGCCGTCGGTGAAGAACGACTGGTAGTACTGCGTCGCCTTGAGCAGCTGCGGGCTGTCGAAGTTGTAGGCCTTGCCGCCGTCCTTGGTCAGGTCGGCGCCCTCGCCCCAGGCGAAGGGCATGACGGTCTGCCACGAGCCCTCACCGCCGGCCTGCAGGCCGATGCCCCACTTGGCGCCGGCCTTGGTCTGCATGGCCTTGGCCATGTCGTGCAGGCCCTTCCAGTCGGCCGGGACGGTGTCGTAGCCGGCCTTCTTGGCCAGGTCGGTGCGGTAGAAGACGACGCGCGTCTCGACGTACCACGGGATGCCGAAGGAGGTGCCGTTGACCTCGGTCGTCTTCTGGGCGCCGTCGAAGAACGCGGACTTGTCGATCGAGCTCGGCGTCGGGTCGAGGGCGTTCATGCCGGCGAACTCGCCCATCCACGTCGTGCCGACCATGGCGACGTCGGGCGTCTGGCCGGCCGTGATGGAGGCGGTGAACTTGTCGTGCGCGGCGTCCCACGGGATGGCGGTGACCTGCACCTTGACGCCCGGGTTGGCGGCCTCGAAGTCCTTCGTCAGCTGCGGGAGGTTGTCACCCTCGGCGCCCATGGCCCACACGGTGATGGTGCCGCTCGCCTTGCCGGTGCTGACGGCGGCTCCGGTCTGTCCGGCGGCGGGGCCACCGTTGTCCGAGCCTCGGCCGCAGGCGGTCACGGTCAGGGCCGCGGCGGTCATGCACGCGACGGTGATGGCGGTGGTGCGTCTCATCGGGTGTTCTCTCTTTCTCGGGGACGTGCAGCGTGGGTTGCCGGGGGGCGCGGTCGCACGTGGTGGAGGGGCGGGTCGGGATCAGGTGTCGTGGAGGGTCGGACGTCGGGGATCTGGGGTGGGAGGGGCCGGTCGGCCCGTCGGGGACGGGCGGCTCAGCGCGTCGGGACGGGACCGGTGGGACCGGAGGCGGATATGGGGCGCGGGCTCGCGCAGCCGCACGAGCCGCGGATGACCACCCGGGTCGGGAGCAGCCGGCGCTCGGACGGCGGCTCTCCCCCCTGGACCCTCTGGTGGAGACGTTCGGCCGCGAGCTCGCCGAGCTCGCGGACCGGTTGGCGCACGGTGGTCATACCCGGGCGCACGTACCTGGCCGTCATGACGTCGTCCCAGCCGACGACGGCGACGTCGCCGGGGACGTCGCGGCCGGCGTCCTGCAGGCGCGTCATGATCGACAGCGCGAGCTCGTCGTTGGCGCAGACGAGGGCGTCGGCGTCGAGCTCACCGGACAGGAGACGGTCGGCGACGAGCTCGCCGTCGGCCTCGCGGAAGGGCACGCGGACCGGCTCGGCCGGCTCGAGCCCGAGGGCGTGGTGGGCCGCGACGAAGCCGGCGTGGCGCTCGGCGATGTCGGGGGCGCCGGCGGGGTCGCCGACGAAGAGGAGGCGACGCCGACCGTGCCCGAGCACGTGGGTGGTCAGCTCGGCCGCGCTGTGGGCGTTCTCGGCCGTGACGCTCTCGATGCCGTCCTGGGGCTCGCCGGCGATGATGACGACGGGCTTCTTGCCGTGCAGGGCACGCGCCACCGCGGGCGGCATCGCGGCCGAGCCGAGCACGGCCAGGGCATCGACGCGGGTGGCGAGGCGGCGGACGGCGCGGGCGGCGTCGGCCTTGCCCTCGGTGAGCAGCAGGGTGACGCTCTGGCCGAGCTCGGCGGCGCGGGTCTCGAAGCCGAGGAGCAGCTCGGCGTAGTAGGGGCCGGTGAGCTCGGGGAGCACGAGGCCGTACGCCTCGTGGTGGCGGACGGCGAGGCTGCGGGCGGCGCCGAGGGGCACGTAGTTGAGCGCGTCGACGGCGTCGAGGACCTTGCGGCGGGTCGTGTCGGAGACGACGTCGGCGCCCTGCAGGACGCGGGAGACGGTGGCGATGGAGACGCCGGCGCGCTCGGCGACCGAGTAGATCGTCGCCCCGGCGCCAGGGACGGACGCGGGCGCCAACCCGGCGGCGGACGCGTCGGTGGAGGCCTGGGTGGCGCGGCGGGCACGTCGGGCCTGCTCGGCTGCCATGGGAGGCCACCTCCGTCTCGTCGTCGAGTCCTGGTCGGTGATGCGATGCGTTGTAAGCGCTTACATCGCCAACCATCCTGCACACATCCCCGACATCGCGCAAGACCCGCTCCGACGGGCAGGGCCGCGACGGGCCTGCCGAGCCGGGCATGGACACCCCCGGCCGGCCAGCCACCGGATCACGAGTTCGACTGTCCCTCAACGCTTCTGGCGCGGACAATGCAAAGGCCCGGTGGCGTCGGAGGTCCGACACCACCGGGCCCGGCCGGCTCGAAGACGGGTGACCGCTCAGGCCGGCGCGGCGTCCTGGAGGATGCCGACGTGGCCACCGTCCGGCAGCGCGAGGACGGCCGTGCGTCGCCCGCCACCCACCTCCGACGGCTCCTGCACGACCGTCGCACCCGCCGCCACGAGGGCGTCGCGGGAGGCCGCGATGTCCGCGACGGTCCAGTACGGCAGCGGGCCGGCCAGCCCCTTGCGGTGGCCGTTCGGGTCGAGGGCCACGTCGACACCCGCCACCTTCCAGCCGACGTAGTAGGGCTGGTCGGTGTGCGGGTCGCCGAGGACGGTGGTGAAGGCGGCCTTCGCGGCGTCGAGGTCGGTGACGGCGTAGACGATGGTCGTCATGGCGGGCAGGCTCGTCGTGCTGGTCGCGTCGGTCATCTCGGGGTGCTCCTTGTCGGTGTCACATCGGGCCCGGCTGGCCCGTCAGACCCATGACGGAACAGAGACGAAGGATGTGACACGGCGATGGACACGAACCCCGGACCGACGCCCGACTGGCTGGCCGGACGCTTCGAGGAGCACCGCGGGCACCTGCGCGCCGTGGCCTACCGGGTGCTCGGCTCGCCGGTCGAGGCAGACGACGCCGTGCAGGAGGCCTGGCTGCGCCTGAGCCGCACCGACACGAGCGACGTCGCCAACCTCGGCGGCTGGCTCACGACCGTCGTCGCGCGGATCAGCCTCGACATGCTGCGCTCCCGGTCGGCCCGGCGCGAGCACCTGTGGGACGCCGCCGACGCCGAGGCGCTGGGTGGCGCGTTCGGTGACGCGCCGGCCGCACCCGTGGGCGGGACGCGTCCGCCCGACCCCGCGGCGGAGGCCGAGCTCGCCGACTCGGTGGGCCTCGCCCTCCTCGTCGTGCTCGACACCCTGGCGCCCGCCGAGCGGCTCGCCTTCGTGCTCCACGACCTCTTCGGCCTGCCGTTCGAGGAGATCGCCGACGTCGTCGACCGCTCCCCCGCGGCGACGCGCCAGCTCGCGAGCCGGGCCCGGCGTCGCGTCCGCGCCTCCGACGTCGACCTCGACGCCGAGCGCGTCGACGACCTCCCCGGGGCCGCAGCCCCGGCGTCGAGGACGCGTCAGCGCGACGTCGTCGAGGCGTTCCTCGCGGCCTCGCGCGGCGGCGACTTCGCGCGCCTGCTCGAGCTGCTCGACCCCGGCGTCGTCGTCCGGTCCGACGCGGCCGCCGCCCTCATGGGCTCCCCGGCCGAGGTGCGTGGCCCCGAGGCCGTCGCCGCGATGTTCGACGGGCGCGCCCGCGGCGCCCGGCTCGCGACGCTCGACGGACGCGTCGGCGCGGTGTGGATGCTGCACGGTGTGCCGAAGGTCGTCTTCGCCTTCACCGTCGAGGGCGGGCGCGTCGTCGGCATCGACCTGCTCGCCGACGAGGCCCGCCTCGACGCGCTCGCGATCGACTACCTGTGAGGCTCAGCCCTGCTGCTGGGCGTGCTCGGCCTGCTTCTGGGCCTCGGCGGCCCACTCGGCGACGCGTCGGGCACTCTCCTGCTCGGAGAGGTCCTCGACCCGGGTCATGACGCTCCAGCGCACCCCGAACGGGTCGCGGAGGCTCGCGTACCGGTCGCCGGAGACGAAGTCGGTGGCCGGCTCGCGCAGCGTCGCGCCCGCAGCGAGCGCCCGCTCGACGACGGCGTCGACGTCGGGGCAGTAGAGGCCGAGGGAGTAGCAGTCGTCCTCGCCCTCGGGCGGCGCGACGAGGTGGTAGTCGGGCACGGGCTCGCCGAGCTGGAGGTGGCCGTTGCCGAGGTCGAGCTCGGCGTGGACGACCGTGCCGCCCATCTCGGTGACGTCGACGACGCGGGCGCCGAAGACGCCCTCGTAGAAGCGGATCGCCTCGGCGGCGCGCGGCACGGCGATGAAGGGCGTGAGGCTCGTCGACCCGTGCGGGACGCCGTTCGTCGTGTGAGCTCCGGTGGCCGCCCGGGTGTCTGTGCCGGTGCCGGTGCTGCTCGGGCTGGGGGTCGCGGCGTCGCGCGCGGTGTCGGTCATGACCTCGACGCTAGGGCCCGGATGCTCTGTGCGGCTTGAACATTCGCGACACGTCCTCACCCAGCCCGCCCGACAAACCGGTTGTGCCCTGGTGCGGCGTCTGGTTGCGTGGCCGGCGTCGTCGTCCCGCGAGCCAAGGAGCCCACCATGACCCGGCCACCCGGAACCGTCCTCGTCACCGGAGTCGGGAGGCGGCGCTCCATCGGCACCGGGATCGCCCTCGGGCTGGCAGCCGACGGCCACGACCTCGTCCTGCACCACTGGCGTCCGTACGACGACCGCCTCGGCTACGAGCAGGGCGCCGACGACCCGGTGGACATCGCGCAGGAGTGCCGCGACCTCGGCGTCCGCGTCGAGCTGGTCTCGTCCGACCTCGCGGACCCCGACGTGCCCGAAGCCCTGGTGGCACAGGCGGTCTCGGCGTTCGGTGGGCCGCTGCGCGGCGTCGTCATGTCGCACTGCGAGTCGGTCGACAGCTCGGTCACGTCGACGACCCTCGAGTCGTGGGAGCGGCACTTCGCCGTCAACACCCGCGCCGCCTGGCTGCTGCTGCGCGCCGTCGCCGACCGGCTGCCCGAGCAGGCCGACCCCGACGAGCCCGTCACCAGCGTCGTGGCCCTGACGAGCGACCACACGGCGAACAACCTGCCGTACGGCGCGAGCAAGGGTGCCCTCGACCGCGTCGTCATCGCGGCGGCCGTCGAGCTCGGGCGCCGCGGGCTGCGCGCCAACGTGCTCAACCCCGGCCCGATCGACACCGGCTGGATGACCGAGGAGATCCGCGGCCTCGGCACCGCGAACACGCCGGCCGGGCGCCTCGGGCGACCGTCCGACACGGCTGACCTCGTGCGCTTCCTCCTGTCGCCGCAGGGTGGCTGGGTCACGGGGCAGCTGCTCCACAGCAACGGCGGCTTCAACGCCGGCTGAGCCCGGAGCAAGGGCAGGGACGTTGCGGCCGTGGATCGTCCGCAACCAGCCCTAGCCTCCTTCCCATGACCGACGCGCCTGCTGCCACCGACCTCCCGCCCGCAGACCTCTCCCTCTACCTCCCGCCGCCGGCACACCCACCGGTCGCCGGCACCGAGGTCGAGATGCTCCTCGGCGAGCTCGAACGGGTTCGCGGCTACGTGCGCTGGAAGTGCAGCGGGGTCGACGCCGAGGGGATGCGCAAGCAGCTCGGCCCGTCCGCCCTCACGCTCGGCGGCCTGCTCAAGCACCTGGCGCTCGTCGAGGACCACTGGTTCGGCGTCCGGCTGCACGGCCGGCCCGCGAGCGAGCCGTGGGCATCGGTCGACTTCGACGCCGACCCGGAGTGGGAGTTCCGCACCGCGGCGGACGACTCCCCCGACGAGCTGCTCGCGCTGTGGGAGACCTCGTGCGACCGGTCGCGGCGGTGGCTCGCCGAGGCCCTGGCCGACGGCGGCCTCGACCACCCGGCGGCCGTCACGGGGCGCGGCGGTCAAGCGCCCGACGCGCGTCGGATCGTCGTCGACATGGTCGAGGAGTACGCGCGGCACGTCGGACACATCGACCTGCTCCGCGAGAACGTCGACGGGCTGACCGGCGAGGACCCCGGCCAGTAGGCCGGCGCCCGACCCGCCTCAGGCCGGCGGCAACGCCGTCGCGAGCCGCCGGTGCAGGTCGGCGATCGTGTCGGCGTCGAGCGGACCCGGCTTACCGAGCACCGACACCAGACGCCGGGACCACGTCACCGCGACGCCGTCGATGACGAACGACCCGCCGATGAGCGGCCAGTCGGCGTCGACGAAGCACAGCGCCGCAGTGACGTCGACGTCGACGTCGGGGCCGACGTCGGGGCCGAGGACAGTTCGCACGACGTCGGCCTGGCCGAGGACCGCAGTGACGAGCCGGGTGCAGTCACGCGTCCCGACGAGCAGACGGTCGACGCGCGGGCGCAGGAAGCCGCCCTCGACGACGTGCCTCGGCCGGCCCTTGTAGCGCTTGGCGTCGATGACGACGACTCCTGACGCGCAGACCACGACGTGGTCGATGTTGGCGCGCGAGCGCGGGACCCGGCGGTCGTGCAGGACGCGGAACATCGGACCCGCCGCGGCGTCGAGCGCCTTGCCGACGTGCTCCTCGCCCGCAGCCCCGGTCTCCCATGCGCGCGTGCTCTGCGGGTCGCCGAAGAGCGCGAGCAGCAGGCCCCCGATGCGCGGCGCCCGGGCCCGGACGCGCTCCTCGCGCGCGTGTGGCGACGGTCGAACTCGCGCCGGGCGGACGCCCCGGCCGCCCCGTCGACGAGCGGCAGCTCGCGCAGCGGGTCGACCGCACCAGCGTGGGTGGCGGCCCGGCAGCCGATGCAGCGCACCGTGCGGGTGATCCGCGAGTACACGGCGGCGGCACCCCGCTCCAGGGCCCTGCCACAGAGCACGCAGGTCCCGGCGTAGCGCAGCCGCATCCGCCTCTCCCCGTCGCCGAGCGACGCCTCCCCCGTCACCCGACGGAGGCTATGTCCCCCGCCGGTCGTCCGTGCGCGGTTCGCGGGATCCCGGCGTCGGCACGCGTCGGGTGCCCGGCGGCGTCGGGTCAACGGGCGTCGGGTGACCTGGCATCGGTGTGACGAAGCGCTCGCCCGGGGCCGCACGGGTGCGGCGGGGCGCGTCGTATCGTCGGACGGGTGGCAGACGGGACGCGTGCAGCAGTCGTGCTCGGGTCGGGCGGAGCCCGCGGCTACGCCCACATCGGGGCGCTCGAGGTGCTCGCCGAGCGAGGCATCGAGGTCGTCGCGATCGCCGGCACGTCGATGGGCGCGCTCGTCGGCGGCCTCGCCGCAGCAGGCCGACTCGAGGAGTACACCGACTGGGCGCGCAGCCTGACCCAGCGCGAGGTGTGGCGCCTGCTCGACCTCAACCTCACGGCGTCCGGCGGCGCCATCCGGGCCGAGCGCATCATCGCCCGCGTCGGCGAGATCCTCGACGGCGCGACGATCGAGAGCCTGCCGATCCCGTTCACCGCCGTGGCCACCGACATCAACGCCCGGCGCGAGGTGTGGTTCCAGCGCGGACCCGTCGAGCACGCGATCCGGGCCTCGATCGCGATCCCCGGCGTCATCACGCCGGCCGTCATCAACGGGCGGGTCCTCGTCGACGGCGGCCTCATCAACCCGATCCCCATCGAGCCGACGGCCGCCGCGCCCGCCGACGTCACCATCGCGGTGTCGCTGTCGGGCATGCGGTCCTCGACCGGCACCGCGACGCCGGTCAAGGAGTCCTCGGAGCCGCGCCCGCGCGAGGAGTGGACGAGCCGCCTGCGTCGCAGCGCCGCCGAGGTGCTCGACTCCGAACGGGTGCGGGCCATCACGAGCCGGTTCTCCCACCCCCGTGACGTCGACGCCGACGCGATCATCCCCGCCGAGGCGGCCGAGCTCGTGCCGCAGACGCCGACAGAGGCCCTCGTCACGGGGCGCGCCGACATCGGCACCGTCGACCTGCTCAACATGAGCTTCGACACGATGAGCGCCCTCATCTCCCGCTACCGGATGGCGAGCAACCCGCCCGACGTCCTCGTCACCGTCCCGTCCAACGCGGTGCGCACGCTCGACTTCCACCGAGCCGCGGAGATGATCGAGCTGGGCCGGCAGCTGACCACCGAGGCCCTCGACCAGGCCGGCTACTGACAGCACCGACCTCTGTCGGCGTGCGGGTGTTGAGTGGGGACGTGGTCCTCCTGCACGCCGACGCCGACGCGTTCCTCGCCTCGGTCGAGCAGCGCGACGACCCGCGTCTGCGCGGGCGTGCGATGGTCGTGGCCCACGAGGTCGTCGCCTGCCCCTCCTACGAGGCGCGCGCCCTCGGCATCCACGCCGGGATGTCGACGCGGATGGTGGCCCGCCGCTGGCCCGAGGTGCTCGTCGTCGGCTACCGCGACGAGGTGTACGAGGAGGCGTCGCGGGCGCTCTTCGAGGTGTTCCACCGCTACACGCCGCTCGTCGAGCCCGGCTCGATCGAGGAGGCGTTCCTCGACGTCACCGACCGCGACCGCGGCGACCCGGCCGGGATGGCGGCCGCCCTGCGGCGCACGGCCCGCGCCGAGGTCGGCCTGCCGGTGAGCGTCGGGGTCGGGCGCACCAAGCTCATGGCCAAGCTGGCGAGCCGGCGCGCCAAGCCCGACGGCCTCGTCGTCGTCGACGCCGACACGGAGGCGCGGGTGCGGCCCCGGCTGCACCTCGACGACCTCTGGGGTGTGGGCCCGACGACGTACGAGAAGCTCCACGCCGCAGGCCTGTTCGTCGTGTCCGACCTGTACGGCTGGGACGAGGAGCGCCTCAAGGGCGTCGTCTCCACGGCGATGGCCCGGCGGCTCGTCGCAATCGCCGCCGGCACCGACGACGCCATGATCCGCCTTCCCGGCCCGCGCCGGTCGGTCAGTGCCACACGGTCGCTCGCCGCCACCCGCACCCGCTCCAAGGTCGTCGCAGTCCTCGACGAGCAGGTCTCGCGGGCGGTCCAGCGGATCGCCGGTCTCGACGGTCCGCCCCGGCTGCCCGCTCGCATCGAGGTCATCGTGCGATACGACGACGGCGTCCAGGCGCTCGAGCGCGGGCTGCTGCCGGCGCCGACGCTCGACCCCGGCACGCTGCGCGCGGTCGCCCACGACCTGCTCGACCGCACCGGGTTCGAGTGGGACGGCCGCGGCGTCACGATGGTCGGGGTGACCCTGCCGCTGCCCACCGCACCCACCATCGCGTCCACGCCCACCGCTTGACCTCAGGTGCACTGGAGATCGCACGATGGCGTCCATGGACCCGAGCACCGACGCGAGAACCGAGTTCCTGAGCGCCGCCGATGCCGCCGCGTACGCCCGGCACATCGGGGCGACCCTGCCGGCGGCCCCGACGCTCGGGGCGCTGTCGGGCCTGCAGCGGGCCCACCTGCTCGCCGTGCCGTTCGAGAACCTCGACATCGAGCTCGGCCGGCCGATCCGCCTCGACCTCGACGCGTTCGTCGACAAGGTCGTCCGGCACCGGCGCGGCGGCTACTGCTACGAGCTCAACGGGCTCTTCGCGGCGCTGCTACGCACCGTCGGCTACCGCGTCGACCTCGTGTCGGCGCCGGTGGCGATGAGCGGTGGGGGTTTCACACCGGAGTTCGACCACCTCGCGCTCGTCGTCGACAGCGAGGCGATGGACGAGCGGGTGCTCGCCGACGTCGGCTTCGGCGCAGGGTTCATCGAGCCGCTGCCGCTGCGCGATGGGTTCGTGCGCCGCGAGCGCGGCACCGACGTCGGGCTCGCCCGCGACACCGACGGCACGTGGACCTATCGCGAGCGCCCGGCTGGCTCGCGGACCGGGGAGTGGGCGCCGCGGTACACCTTCACGACCCGGCCGCACCCGCTCGCGGACTTCGCGCCGCGCAACGAGTGGCAGCAGACCTCCCCCGAGAGCCACTTCACCAGGCAGCGACTCGCCTCACGGCTCACCGCGACCGGGCGCGTCACCCTGAGCGGAGACCGCCTCATCACGACGACGCACGGCAGCCGCGACGAGCGCACGGTCGACGCGTCAGAGCGACCCTCCGTGCTCGCGGAGCACTTCGGGATCACCCTGCCCGACGCCTGACGCGGCGGGTCCGCTTCAGCCCCAGGCGTCCTCGGCGGGGCGGCACAGGCAGAACGGGTGCCCGGCCGGGTCGGCGTACACGCGGAAGCCGCGCTCGGGCGAGGGCTGCGGCGGCTCGACGGGATCGAGAGCGGTGCCACCGAGGGCGAGCACGCGCTCGTGCGCGGCCGCGATGTCGACGACGACGAAGTCGAGGTGCGCCTGCTGCTCGCCGCGCGGCCAGTCGGGTGAGGTGTGGCCGGGGGCGACCTGCGTGGCGATGCGCGGGCCGTCCCAGAGGACGTTGAACCAGTCGCCGTCGGGGTCGGCCTCGACCCGGCCGCCGAGCAGGTCGGCGTAGAACTGCGCCACGCCGGCCGCATCGGCACAGTCGAGGGCGACGCAGTCCCAGCCGATCCGCTGGTCGGCGGGCAGGGACGACGAGGAGGTGGTGTCGGTCATCGCCCCACCCCAGCACCCGGCACCGACACGCGCCAGCGGTTTCCGCGTCGCACCCGGCGACGCGTCAGGTGTCGGTCGGCCAGACGAGCGTCGTCGAGGTCACCGGCCGCACCGTCGCGGCCGGGCCCGAGCCCCCGATCGTCACGGTGTGCGTGCCGGGCGGCAGGTCGGCGAACCGCGCCGACCCGTGCCCGTCCCGAGTCGTCTTCTCGGTCGTGGCGAGCACCGTGCCCTTCTCGCTGCTGACCGTGACGACGACGGGCTGGTCGGGCGAGCCGGCCTGGGGGTCGTCGGCCTCGAGGTCGAAGGCGACGCGCAGCTGGTGGCCCTCGGTGACGAGGTCGGGCACGACGGCCCGGACGCTGACGGTGGCGAGGTCGCGCCGGCGCACGGGCTTGGCGGTCAGGATCTCCTGCACCTGGTCGAGGACGAACGGGTTGCACTGGAGGTTGGTGTGCTGGTCGGGCACGCGGACCGCGAGGTTGGTGTCGAGGCTCTCCCCGAGCCCGACCGCCCCGGTCAGGGTGACGGTGCCGTCGCCGTAGTCGTCGTCGGTGCCGAAGGTCTGCGACGTGATGGCCCGGCCGTCCTGGAAGGTCACGGTGGTCTGCGTCGGCTGGCGCACCCCGAGCACCATGTGCGTCGTGTCGCGGCTGCCCGGTCGGGCCGCCTCGGCCGCCTGCAGGTCGGTGTGGAAGACCATGGCGTCGGCGACCATCGCCGTGTCGACGTTCGGCACCTGCACCTCGGTCGTCTTGGCCCAGCCCCCGCCAGCAGACGCCCCACCGGCGCCGCCGATGCACGCGTACTCCGGCAGCAGCTGGTGCAGCGACGGCATGCTCCGCGCGAACGCCGTCAGGTCGACCGACAACGGACCGATGCCCTTCTTGACGCCGTTGACGAGCTGCTCGAGGGCGTCGGTGGCCCCGCGCCACGGCGTCCCGAGCGTCACGAGCTTGCGGGTCACCTCGGCGCCGCCGCACTTCTCGATGTACCAGCGCGCGACGAGCCCTCCCATCGAGTGGCAGACGAAGACCGCCTTCGCGTCGGCCCACTCGCCGCCGCGGGCGCGCAGCCGCTCGAGCGCGGGCTCGACGAGGGTGCCGAGCCGCTGGCCGTTGTACCGGTTGGACAGGCGCCAGTCGTACGCGAAGGCGATGAGGTTCGGCGGCTGGGCGCCGTTGTCGCGGCGGTAGCCGAGCTTCTCGAGGGCGTCGACGAGCACGTCGTAGCCGCGGATCGGCGTCCAGATGCCGGGGATGACGTGGACGTCCGGCATGAGCGCCACCGCCTCGACGCCGTCGCCGGGGTGGGCGTCGCCGATGCCGGCCGGCAGCGCGTGCTTCAGCACCGAGTCGCCGCCGGTGAACATCTTCCACACCGCCCCGGCGCTCGGCGCCCAGATGAGGTTGGCGCTCGCCGGCGACCCGTCGGCGCCGCGCACCCCGAGGGTGCTGCCCGTGATTCCCGGGAGAACCACGACGAGATCGTTGCTCGTCATCCGACCCACCGCCTCGCTGCCTCTGGCTGCTGCTCGCTGCTGCTGGTGACCCTTCCGACCAACGGTGGCACCGATGCCCTCCGGTGATACGCGAAACGGGTATGAACGCGACAGTCGCCGCACCCGAGCCCGCGAAGGAGCATCCGTGGACATCACCGAGGTCATCGCCCACCAGCACGAGGAGCAGCGGCGGATGTTCGCGATGCTCGAGGAGTGGCCGCGCGACGACCACGAGGGCCTGGCCGCCGTGTGGAAGCGGCTCGAGGTCCTGCTCGAGGTGCACGCCGAGGCCGAGGAGCGCTTCTTCTACCCCGAGCTGCTCCGGCTCGGCACGGGCGGCGCCGACGCCGAGTCGGTCGACGAGGAGGTCGAGGACGCCGTCCACGACCACAACGAGATCCGCAAGGCGGTGCGCAAGGTCGGCCGGTGCCGCACCGGGTCCGACGCGTGGTGGACCGCCGTCGTCGACGCCAACGTGCACAACAGCGACCACATGGGCGAGGAGGAGCGCCAGGACCTCGCCGACTTCCGCCAGCGCGCGAGCCTCGAGCTGCGCCACGAGATCGCCGTGCAGTTCCTGCGCTACGAGGCGCAGCGGTGGGCCGACGGGATCACCCCGAAGGACAAGGACCCCGAGCGCTACGTCGACACGAAGAAGCCGGCGCGCGCCACGGCGACCGAGAAGAAGGCGGCCCGGGCAGCGACTCGGGCTGCGAAGACCGGCCCGGCTCGGAAGGCCGCCTCGAAGAAGGCGTCGAAGGAGGCGTCCGAGGGCTGAGCTCAGCCCTCGGTGGCGGCGAGCGCCGCGACGACGCGGTCATAGACGCCCGGGGCGCCGGCCGCGACGAGCCCGGGGGGCGCGGTGTCGCGCGGCGAGTACGCCTCGCCGTCGGCACGCCCGAGGAGGCCGCCGGCCTCGGCGAGCAGGAGCGAGCCCGGCACGTGGTCCCACGGCGCGCCGCGGCCGTAGAGCACGTAGTCGGCGGCGCCCTCGACGAGCTTCGGGTAGTCGATGCCGCACGACACCCACGTCAGCTCGAGCGGCGGGAGGCCCTCGAGGCTGCGCCCGATCCAGGCCCGGCGCGAGGTGCGGCCGCGCAGCCCGTCGTGGCTCTCGGTACCCGACGCGTCGGGCACCGTCAGGCGCGTCGTGCCGTCGGCGTCGTGGCGCCACGCGCCTGCGCCGCGCTCGGCGACGTAGCCGACGAGGTGCTGCGGCTGCCAGATCCAGGCCCGGACCGCCTGCCCGTCGACGGTCTCGCTGACCATGACGGCGTGGTCGGGCGAGCCGTGCACGAAGTTCTTCGTGCCGTCTACCGGGTCGAGGGTGAACGCGTGCGGCGCCGCGGTGTACCGCTCCATGAGCGACGCGTCGGCGGCGAAGGTCTCCTCACCGAGCACGACGGCGTCGGGGAACGCGGCGACGAGCGCCCGGGTGATGAGCACCTCGGCCTCGCGGTCGGCGTCGGTGACGAGGTCGCCGGGACGCTTCTCGTGGACCTCTCCCTCGGCCAGCGCCCGGAAGCGGGGGTTGACGACCTCGTCGGCGACGTCGCGCAGGAGCGTCAGGATCTCGTCGGTGTCCACAGCCAGCAACCTAGCCCGTCCCCCGACCCGGCCGCTGGAGGCCTGCTGGACATCCGCTGGACGCCCCATGCCGAGACGATGTGAGAATACTGTGAGTTTCATGAATGCGACTGTGCCGCAGTGAAATCCAGCCTATCCGGATCCCCCGTTGCCGGTGTCGCGAGGGTTACATTCCGGCCTATCGGGGATCTTCCGAACGAACTCAGGGATGGAGCACGCATGAGACTGCGTTCCACAGCATCGGCCTTGGTCGCCGCCGCGTCACTCGTGGTGGCGGCCGGAGCGGCGACGGCGGGCACACCGACCACGTCCGAGCCGCAGGTCATCAGCGACGACGCCCTCAAGGCCGAGTCGGTGACGATGGGGGGTGCCACGGTCCTGCCGACCACGCGCACGGTCCCCCACTGGCACGGGTCCACGACCGACCCGGCCGACGGGAAGACGTACGGCTACAACATGGTCGGCGCCGACCCGCACTCGTGCGCCGCGGCGGCGTGCGACGTGACGGTCCAGGTGGACATCACGCCGATCAAGGTCATCATCGCCGGCCGCACCTTCGACGGGTCGGACGTGCTTCCCGCGACGATCGCCTCCCCGCAGTTCGCCACCGGCGACTACGGCACGACGACGGCCGCGACGAACTCGTCGTTCTCCCGCGGCCCGGGCGGTGCCCTCTCGCAGGAGGACGCCGGCGTGCCGCTGCAGCTGCAGGACGCCACGATGCGCGCCCAGTTCGCCAAGACGGGCACCAGCCCGTACCACCTGCGCCTGCACCCGAACGTGCTGGCGCCCGTGACGATCACGGTGCCGAGCAACCAGGGCGGCCTGCTCCAGAGCGGGCGCGGCGTCGTGTTCGCCAGCGTCGACATCGGCTGGTGGTCCGCACAGATCAACAACCTCGAGACGAGCGCCGACCCGACGCACCTGCCGCTCTACCTCACCGACGACGTCATGCTCCACGACGGCAAGTCCCTCACCGACTGCTGCGTCATCGGCTACCACGGCACCAAGGCCGCCGGGGACCGCAAGGGCGGCGGCCAGACCCAGGGCAACGCCCCGGTCCAGACGTTCGCCTGGGCCTCGTACGTCGACCCGGGCCTCTACGCGCGGGCGAACGGCGGCGCCGACTGGGCGCTGCAGGACATCCACGCCATCAGCCACGAGATCGCCGAGTGGGCCGACGACCCGTTCGTCGACAACGGCGTCGAGCCGTGGCTGACGCCGACGGCGCCGCAGTACGGCTGCACCTCGGTGCTCGAGACCGGTGACCCGGTCGTCGGGATCGGCTTCGCCCAGGGCACGAACACCTTCCGTCAGGGCCCCAACCCGAACGGCAGCCAGAGCGCCGACGGGGCCTACCACCCCGAGGACGAGGCGCTCTTCCCGTGGTTCCTGCGCCTGCCGCCGAACGCGACCGGCTCCGAGCCGACGCAGAGCGGGACGGGTGGTCGCTACACCCTGATGGGCGACCTCAACCCGTTCCCGGGCTTCCGCCAGCCGGCCACCGGCTGCTGACGCTCCCGGCTCGCCCAGCGAGCCCGTGAGCCCACCTGACGCCCACCCCCGCCTTTGCGCGGGGGTGGGCGTCGGCGCGTCCGGGATGCGGGCGGCGGGTCAGGCCAGGCCGCCGTCGGGGCGCAGGTGCTCGGGCAGCCCCAGCCAGTAGCCGAGGATGCCGCGGGCCACGCCGTCGGGGCCCGGACGCGTCGCCGGGTCGAGCGCCGGTGGGACGAGTCCCGCGTCGGGCTCCGACGGCTCGACCGGCAGGGCGTCGGCCAGGGACTGGACCAGGTCGTAGCGCCCACGCATGCCGAGGGCGTAGACGAGGCTGCGGACGAGGTCGCCGTCGTCGTGCCCCGAGCCCGTCGCCATCACCTCGGCGACGCGCAGCGCGACGGCGGCGTCCCGGGCCTCACGTCGGGGCGAGCGCGGCTCCACGGTGTTGCCGAGGACGTACCCGGCGGTCGTCGCGACGTCGGTGGGGGTGCCGTTGCCGAGGCTGACCCGTTCGAAGAGGTCGAGGTCCTCCGGCTGCCCGAGCCACGACAGGATGGTCAGGCTCTCGTGGGCGGCGACGACGTCCTTCTGGCCGAGCGCGTCGGCCAGTGCCCGGGCCTGCACCCGCCCGACGACGTGGGCCTGCGGCGACACCATGAGGATGCCGAGCGCCGAACCGCGCTCCCCCTCGTCGGTGGACCCGAGCGACGTCTCGAGCAGGTGCGCGAGCACCGGCTCCTCCATCGACTCGTGCCCACCGACGTCCTCGAGCTCGGCCCGGATGCGCTTGACGGCCGTGCGGAACGCCTCGGCACTGATGGCCCGGCCGTCGCGGACGATCGAGGCGGCCACCCGCCGGTCCTCGGCGGTGAGCACCGTGGCGAGGCGGGGGGTCGCGATGCCGAGCGCGCGCACGAGGTTCGCGGCGCCCCGGTGGACGCGGTAGGGCAGGTCGGGGTCGCGCAGGTGCTGCACCCCGAGGCGGGCGGCCTCGAGGCGGACGTCGCCGTCCAGCCGCTGGCCCTTCACGAGGGTCGTCATGACGATGAGGCAGGCCCGCAGAACGCTCGGGTTCGTCGGCCGGCGCAGCTGGTCGAGGACGACCGACACCGCCTCCGGGTGGTCGGTGTGGTGCAGCATGCCGAGCGGGTCGTTGTAGAACTGCGCGTCCGGGCGGGCCGTCACCTCCGCGGCCATGGCGGCCACGACCGGCCCGCTGCGCGCGTGCCCGACGAGCCGCGCCAGCGCCTCGGACCGCTGGGCGTAGCCGATCCCGAGGCCGAGGCTGGTCTCCTCGAGCAGACGGCGCAGCAGCGCCTCCCAGTCGCGGGCGCGGACGAGCGGCCGCCCGATCCGGCCGAGGGCGTCGGTGAGCTCGTCCCAGTCGAGGCCCGTCATCCGGTCCTCGGACAGGGCCCGCTCGAGGAGCAGCAGGGCGCGGTCGGTGTCGGGCTCCGCGGTGCGTGAGAGCACGGCGACCGACCGGACCGGGCTGCGGGCCCGGCCGAACAGGTCGACCGCCGTGAGCAGCGTGCCCTCGTCGAGGTCGAGCACACGCTCGTAGCGCCGCACGAGCTGACGCGTCACGACCACGTGCCCGCGCTCCCAGCGTCCGACCTGGGCCCGGTGCACGGCGGTGGCGACACCGTTCCCCTGGGCGAAGCCAGCAGCGCTGCGCAGGGCGGGGTCCGCGGCGCTGAGCCGCGCATTCCGCAGCACCCACTGGATCTCGTCGATGAGCTGCATCGCTCAGGTCCTACCCGGTTCCGCAGGCACATATCGGGCGGCAGAAGGGCCGTCGTTGCACGACGATTTCTGCCGCGCAACGTCCGCCTTCGGATTCCGAACCTGTTCGTAGGGTGTCGCGCACAGGGGGTGGGGCGGACACGGAGCGGCGGTCTGGGGGCAGCTTCGTGTCCCGCCCCGGCACGACCGGAGCGGGCTCCGCGTCCCTCGGGTGCGTCCGTCGGGCACGCACGTCCGGACCCACGGCGACCCCTGCATCGCAGCTCCCCTCGACCGGCGCGACGCTCCATCAGCAGCCGCGCGACTCCCCGAGTTGCGATGGACAATAGGCCGCGCAACGCGCGTTTGCCCTGTCATCCCTGTGGGTACGGTAGGCCCCGGAACGCAGCCTGTGGAGGGGAAGCGGGCCTTTTGGACCGGGAGCCGGCGATTCGGCTCCCGGTCTTCCCGTTCCCCGCTCCACCGCTTTTCGTGGCTGACCGCGGTGTGACCGGCGAAAGACCCGCTCACAACTGCGTGGCCCGTGTCCCCGCGGGCTGGCAGGGTGGGCCGCGTGACCCCCGCGCAGCCGCAGACCACCGCCGCCTCCGTGCCTGACTCCGTGCCTGACTCCGTGTCTGACTCCGTGTCGGCACCGATCCTCACCGACGGCGTCGTGACACTGAGAGTGCACACGGAGGCCGACGCCGACGCCGTGGTCGAGCAGTCGGCCGACGCGGACAGCCAGCGGTGGACGACCGTCCCCCGTCCGTACGGCCGTGACGACGCCCTCGGCTGGATCGAGGGCAACCGCGCCGCGTGGCGCACGCCCGACGGCACCCGCACCTGGGCCATCGACTGGGTCGACCCGCACGACCCGGACGGTCGCCCCCGGTTCGGCGGCAGCATCGACCTGCGGCCGGCGGTGCGCCCGGCCGTCGGCGAGCTGGGCTTCGGCCTGCACCCCGACGCCCGGGGCCACGGGGTCATGGCCCGCGCGGTCCGCCTCGTCCTCGCCCACGCCTTCACCGAGGGCGGCTGGGGGCAGCCCCTCATCCGCGTGCACTGGCGCGCCGTGCGCGGCAACTGGGGCTCGCGACGCGTCGCGTGGGCCACCGGCTTCACGCCGCACGGCACGCTCCCCGACAGCCACCCCGACCCGACCCACGAGTCCGCCGCCCTCGACACGTGGACCGCGAGCATCGGCCCCGACGACGCCACGACGCCGGCGGCGCCCTGGTTCGAGCCGCCGGTGCTCGAGGCACCCGAGGCCGGGCTCCGGCTGCGGCCGTGGCGGGCCGAGGACGCCGAGGCCATCGAGCCGCGCGACGCCGACCCGACGCACTGGATGCCGACGCGCTCCGTGCTGTCCACCGAGACGTTCCCGCTGTGGCTGCTCGTGCGCCGGGAACGGATGGCCGAGGGCTCCGCCGTCGAGTGGTGCATCGCCGACGCCACCACCGACCGCGCGCTCGGCGGGGTCACGGTGTTCTCCCGCGTCGGGTCCCTGACGGGTGACGCCGGGGAGCTCGGCTACCAGCTGTTCCCGAGCGCGCGGGGCCGGGGCGTGGCCAAGACGGCCGCGCGGCTCGCCACCGCGCACGCCTTCCGGCCGCGCGAGGAGGGCGGGCTCGGCCTGCGCCGGCTCGTCGGCGAGACCGCCGCCGACAACGAGGCGAGCAACGCGGTGCTGCGCGCCACGGGGTTCACCTCCTGGGGCCGCGAGCGCGCGGTCGACGTGCTCGCCGACGGCTCCTACGGCGACGGCCTGCACTGGGACCTCTTCCGCGACGACTGGCTCGCCCGGGCCGGCGACCGGACCGGCGACCAGCCCGGGTAGTCGTTCGGGGGGTCGTCAGGGGGTCGTGAGGGGCGCGCCCGGCGGGTATGTGGGGGTTGAGCCCGCCGACCCGCCGAAGGAGGATGCCGTGAGGCTGCACCACGACCAGGAGCTCGACGCACCGGCCGACCTCGTGTGGGAGCACTTCATGGACCTGCGCCGGATCGGCCGCTGCTTCCCGGGTGCCGAGGTCACTGAGGTCGACGGCGACGCGTTCGTCGGGCAGATCCGCGCCCGGCTCGGGCCGCTGTCGATGTGGTTCGACGGGACCGGGTCGATGACCGAGCGCGACGCGTCCGCCCGGCGGGCGCGCCTCGAGGCCACCGGGCAGGAGCGCCACGGACTCGGGAAGGCGACGATCGGCGTCACGCTGACGCTGCAGCCGCTCACGGCCGACCGCACCCGGGCCCGGCTCGACACCGCGCTCGACTTCTACGGGATGCCGCTCGACATCGGCCGCGGCCTCGTGCAGCGCGCGTCCGACCCGCTCATCGAGCGGTTCCTCACGAACATGTCGCGCGCGGGTGACGGAGCCGACGACGCGGCGGACGACGCCACCGGCGACGACTCCGGATCGCTCGACCTCGTGCGGGCGGCGGGCGACCTGCTCGGCTCGTTCCGGCGCGACGGCCGGCGTCTGCGGCGCTGACGGACGCCGTCGGACGATGCGGATGACGCTGCGGGTGGCGGTCGTCGGGGCCAGCGGGTACGTCGGCTCGCGGCTCGTGCCCGAGCTGCTCGCGCGCGGCCACGAGGTCGTCGCGCTGCACCGGCGGCCCGTGCCGCAGCGCCTCCCGTGGACCGACGCCGTCGAGTGGCGCCGGGCCGACGTGCAGGACGAGGACCAGGTCGTCGCGGCGCTCGAAGGGGTCGACGCCGTGTGCCACCTCGTGCACGGCCTCGACGACGAGGACTTCCTCCGGCTCGACCGGCAGGCCGCCGACAACGTCGCCTACGCCGCCGGACGCGTCGGGGCCGGGCGGCTCGTCTACCTGTCCGGGATCGTGCCCGACCTCCCGGTCGAGGAGCTGTCCGAGCACCTCCTGTCGCGGCTCGAGGTCGAGCAGGTGCTGGCCGGGGCCGACGCGTCGGTGCTGACCCTGCGCGCCTCGATGGTCATCGGCGCCGGCTCGACGAGCTTCGAGGTGATGCGCCAGACCTCGCACCGGCTGCCCGTCGTGCAGACCGTGCCGGCGTGGATGCGCGGCTCGGTCATCCAGCCGGTCGCCGTGGCCGACGCCGTGTGGTTCCTCGCCGAGGCGCTCGAGCGGCCCGACGTCACCGGCTGGCTCGACCTCGTCGGGCCCGAGCTGCTCAGCTACGTCGACCTGCTGCGGACGTACGCGTCGCAGGCCCGGCTGGTGCGCGTGCAGGTGCCGCTGTGGCTCGCGCCGGTCGACGCGGTGGCCCGGCTGGCCGGCGTGCTCGTCGACGTGCCGAGCCGCACCGTCGAGTCGCTCGTGCCGAGCCTCGGGCACGACATGGTCGCCTCGCGCGACGCCGCCACGGTGCTCGGCGAGCCCCCGGAGGGCCGGATCACCGTCGCCGACGCGATCCGGCGCGCGCTCGGCCCGCCGGCGGACGCGTCGGGGCCAGGGCCGGCGGACGGGGCCGCGGTCGGCGGCGACCCGCAGGGCCCGTCGGCCGGCGACCCCGACTGGTCACGCCACCGGTCGGTGCTCGCGTGGGTGCGCTCGATGGCTCAGCGGGCGATGTAGCCGCCGTCGATGTAGAGCTCGAGGCCGGTGACGAACGCGGCGTCGTCGCTGGCGAGGTAGGCCACGCCCGCGGCGATCTCCTCCGGTCGCCCGAGCCGGCCCATCGGCGTCAGGTCGATCATGGTCTGCTCGAACGGCGTCCCCCTCGCCTGGTCGAGGATCGGGGTGTCGATGAACCCGGGGTGGATCGAGTTGACCCGTACGCCCTCGGGCGCCCAGTGCAGCGCGACGTTCTTCGTCAGCGTCCGGACCGCCCCCTTGGCCGCGTGGTAGGCCGGCGAGGTGCCGAAGCCGCCGCTCGTGCCGAAGATCGAGCTGATGTTGACGACCGAGCCGTGGCCCGACTTCTTCAGGTGCGGCGCCGCGGTGCGCATCCCGAGGAAGACGCCCGTCTGGTCGATGCCGATGGTGCGCTGCCAGTCCTCGAGGCTCGTCTCCTCGATGGTGGCGAGGTCGCCCATCCCGGCGTTGTTGACGAGCACGTCGATGCCGCCGAACTCCTCGATCGCCTTGGCGCACGCGGCGTCCCAGTCGGCCTCGCTCGCGACGTCGTGCTTGACGAACGCGGCGCGGCCGCCGGCGTCGCGGATCTGCATCGCGGTCTTCTCGCCGGCGTCGACGTTGACGTCGGTGACGAGCACCGCGGCGCCTTCGTCGGCGAGGCGCAGTGCCGTGGCCCGGCCGATGCCGCTGGCCGCGCCGGTGACGAGGGCGACACGTCCTTCGAGTCGCTTCATCGTGATCACTTCGATTCCATGGAAGGGGTGGAGCAGGGCTGCAGCAGGACGCACCCTGCCCCTCCACTGTCCGCCCGGGCAGCGTTGCGGCGCAGTTCTGCCGGTCACACCGGGACACGGAGTGACCAACGAGACACCCTCGTCGACACGGGCACCGACACGGGCACCGACACGGGCATCGAAGCGTCGGGGTCGGGTCAGGGTCGACTCCGGGCCGACCCCGGTTGCGCGCGACGGCCTGGCGGATGGACGCTGGCAGGAGAGAGCAGGGCAACCGGTCCAGCTCTGGGAATCCATGACGAATCCATGACCGCAAACCACCCGAGGAGGCACCGTGTCGTTCGGTGACCAGATGAAGCACAAGGCCGAGGAGGTCCACCTCCAGGCCAAGGCGAAGGACTTCGGCGACGCCGTGGCGGAGATGCTCAAGACGGCCGCCTCGATCGCCGCGAACTACGCCAAGGACAACCGCGAGAAGGTCGACGGGGCGCTCGACAAGGTCGAGGGCACCATCGAGGAGAAGACGAACGGCAAGCACACCGACACCGTCACGAAGGTGCGCGCCAGCGTCGACAAGGGCATCGACAAGCTCGTCGAGAAGAACGCGCCGCACGGCACGTCCGCTCCTGCGCCCGGTGCGACGCCGGGTGCGACGCCGGGTGCGACGCCCGGTGCAGCGCCGGGCTCCACGGTGCCCGACGACACGTTCTCCGCCTTCGACGACGACGCCCCCGCCGGCTCCCCGTCCTGACGCGGGGGTCAGCGGGTCAGCGGTAGCGGACCTCGATGTCGCCCGACCCGGTGCGGACGGTGACGTGGTCCGCGCCGGTCGGGCTGTTCGTCACGCCCACCTCGGTGTCGCCGGACCCGGTCTCGGCCGAGACGGCGTAGACCCCGGCCGGCAGGCGCACCGACGCGTCGCCCGAGCCGGTCTGGACGCGCACGGCGTCGGCGGCGGAGGAGAAGTCGAGGTCTACGTCGCCGCTGCCGGTCTTGGCCGTGACGTCGGCCCGGCCGAGCCCCGAACCCTCGACGTCGCCCGATCCCGTCTCCAGGCTCAGCGGTCCGGCGATGTCGCGGGCCGACAGGTCGCCGGAGCCGGACGTGGCCCGCGTCGCGCCGAGGGAACCGGCCATGGCGACGTCGCCGGAGCCCGTCTCGACGGTCACGGCGGTGCCGTCGGGGACGGTGATGACGTGGTCGACGGATCCCCAACCGAGGAAGCCGCCGCAGTCCCCGTCGACGACGAGCGTGTCGCCCGACCACGAGGGCCTCGGGGCGTTCCCGCCCGGGCACCGGGTGTCGGTCAGGACGCCCACGGACCCGGACGCGCCGCCGCCCCGGACCTCGATGTCGTTGGCCCCGCCGCGGATCGTCAGCGTGGCGGGGACGCGCTGGAAGGTCTCCGAGGTGGTGCGCGAGCCCTCACCGGTGAGGGCGTCCCCGGACACGGCCGCCACGCCGGCCATGAGCAGCAGCGCCGCACCCAGGCCGGCGAGCAGCCAGGACCGTTTCGCCGGCGAGGGGCGGGGACGCCGGGGTTCCGGCGGCTCGGGCGACGGGCTGCGCTCGCCGGCATCGAGCGTCGGTCGCAGCCACGCGTCGCCGTACGCCTCACCCCGGGGCGCGTCGCCGGGGACCCGGTCGTCGGGCACCGGCGGACCAGCGGGTGGCGTCGGGGGCGGGCCGTAGCCGCGGACCGGCTCGTCGGAGGTCACCCGATCACGGTACGAGTCCCGGACCCCGCGGCGCCATGACGTTTGGCACCGTCCGGGGTGCCAGGAGTCCCTGTCCCGGCGCTGCACCATCGGTCATGCTGGCCGGAGGTCGACGCCCACGGTCAAGCACCAGGTCAACGCACACAGGTCACAGCACACGGAGGTCGTCATGAGCCAACCACCCACCGAGGGGACGGCACCGCAGCCGCCTCGTGAGATCCCTGCCGGCTGGTATCCCGACCCGGAGGGCAAGCCGGCCTCGCGCTACTGGGACGGCGACTCGTGGACCGACCAGGTCGGTCCGGCGCTGCCCCAGGCCGCGGCGCCGGCGCAGCCGATGATCCAGCGCGTCGAGTTCGACGCCGAGGGCCGGCCCGTCAGCGACCGGTCGCGGCTCGCGGCGACGCTGCTCTGCTTCTTCCTCGGGGTGTTCGGCGTGCACCGCTTCTACGTCGGCAAGGTCGGCACCGGGGTGCTCCAGATCGTGACGTTCGGCGGCCTCGGTATCTGGGCCCTCGTCGACCTCGTCCTCATCATCGTCGGCGCGTTCCGCGACAAGGAGGAGCGGCTCCTCGTCAACTGGTGACGTCGAAGGCACCGGATCGGGCGATCCACTGACTTCGGTTGCGTGTCAAGCGAATTCCGCAGGTGATCAAGCGTGCCCGAATTGCCGTCGAACGCCCCGGTACGGGATGGGTACCGCGACTCAAAGGGCAGCCCGGGCGTATCTGCAGCGGGCCCCGGCCTTCTGAGGTCTCGACAGCTTCGACCTCACAGGAGACACCACCATGTCGCAGATCGCCGTCGACCGACCCGGTCGCCGCACCCACCCCCGCCCCGACGCCACCGGCGTGGGGGGCGCCGTCACCGGCACCGTGGGCACCGCCATCACCATCGTCACCGCCGGCGTCGACCGACTCCAGGCCTTCCTGGTCCGGTACAGCCTGCAGATCCTCCGCATCAGCCTCGGCCTCGTCTTCCTCGGCTTCGGCGTCCTGAAGTTCTTCCCGGGCCTGAGCCCGGCGGAGGCCATCGCCTCGGCCACGATCGACCGGCTCACCCTCGGGCTCGTGTCGGGCCACGCCGCCGTCCTGCTCACCGCCGTCACCGAGACCGTCATCGGGCTGACGCTCGTCAGCGGCCGGTTCCTCCGCGTCGGCATCGTCGTCCTCGGGGGCGCGCTCATCGGCATCATGTCGCCGCTCGCGCTCTTCACGGCCGACCTGTTCCCGCACGGCCCGACGCTCATGGGTCAGTACGTCCTCAAGGACATCGTCCTCGCCGCCTCGGCGCTCGTCGTCTGCGCGTACGCCCTCGGCGCCCGCCTGACGCCGCGTGACTGACACCCGCGTCCCCGCCGCGACCGGCCACCACGCCGGCCGCGGCGGGCGCACCACGTACGCGAAAACCCCACCGCCATCCCGTCGCCCGGAGGATGCTGCAGAGCAGGACCCCGGCGACCGTCGGACGAAGGACACACCATGACCGCCATCCCCGTGCCCCGCACCGGCGCCCCCGTCGGCGTCCACGCCGGGCTCCACACCTCCGACACCCCGTCCGACCACCGACCCTTCGTGGGCCGGCCCGACCCGGGCGTGCGCACCCACCGCTTCCCGGCCGCCACCTACCTGTGCCGCGAGGTCGCGCGCGACGAGCGCGCCTTCGCCCTGGCCGAGCTCGCCGCGTCCGGACGCCGCACCAGCCGCCGCGTCGGGGCGCTCTGCGTCGTGGTGGGCGCCGCGTTCGTCGCGATGCTCGTGCTCCTGTCCACCGGACGCGCCTCGGACACCCTGGGCGTCGCCCTCCTCGTCGGCATCGGGGCCGTCATGGTCATCGCCATCGTCGGGCTCGTCGCGGTCCTGCGACGGCACGAGCGCGAGTACGACCGGCTCGCCGACCGCGTCCGGCGCTACGAGGCGCGCCTGCTCGAGCTGCGCGCCGCCCGCAGCTCGACGCGACGCTGAATCCCCCTGCGGCGTCCTCGCGTGGGTGAGGATGGCGAGCATGACCGACACCGCACCTGCACCGACCGACGTGACCGTCCCGACCGACACCGGCGACGTGCCGACCCGGCTCTGGCTCCCGCCCGCCGGTCAGGGACCGGGCATCGTCCTGCTCCAGGAGATCTTCGGCGTCAGCGCCTACGTCCGCCGCCGCGCCGCCGACCTCGCCGCGCTCGGCTACGTCGTCGCCGCCCCGGAGATCTTCTGGCGGCTCGGTGTCACTGAGCCGGTCGAGGGGCCCGACGCCCTCCAGAAAGGCATGGGCCTCGCGCAGCGGCTCGACTGGGCGCAGGCCGTGCTCGACGCGTCGGCCACCGTCGAGTGGCTCCGCGACCGCGACGAGGTGACCGGCGGCGTCGGCGTCGTCGGGTTCTGCTTCGGGGGTGGGCTCGGGTTCAACGTCGCGGCGCACCTCGAGTCCGAGGGCGCGACGCCGGTGGACGCGCTCGTCAGCTACTACGGCTCGGCGCTGCCCGGGCTGCACGACGTCATGGCGGTGTCGGTGCCGAGCCTGCACCACTTCGGCCTCGCCGACTCCTTCATCGACACCGACACGGTGCGGCGCATCGAGGCCTCGCTCGAGAAGGAGCCGCGGACCGTCGTCGTCACCTACGCCGGCGCCGACCACGCCTTCGACAACGACGACATGCCGTGGTTCCACGCCGGCGCCTCCGGCGAGGCGTGGGCGCGCACCGAGGAGTTCCTCGGCGAGCAGCTGCCCACCGACTGAGGAGGCTCGCCGAGAAAACTCCGACGGCCGTGTCGAACCCGCCGGCCCCCGCTCGACGTGGGGGTGAGTCGGCACCGGCCGACCACCCCACTCACCAGCACCAGCATGATCATGAGCCGCACAGGAGCACTCCGATGACCCAGTACCTGATGTCCGTCCACCACACCGCCGGCGAGGCGATGCCCCCGCAGGACGAGATCGAGCGGATGTACGCCGACGTCGACGCGTTCAACAGCAAGCTCCAGGCCTCCGGGGCGTGGGTGTTCGCCGGCGGCCTCGTCGACCGGTCCGAGGCGAGCGTCGTCGACGCCACGTCCGGCGCCGACTCCGCCACCGTCACCGACGGCCCGTTCAGCGAGGCGCGCGAGTGGCTCGGCGGCTTCTGGGTGGTCGAGGCGCCCGACCTCGAGGCCGCTCTCGCCATCGCCAAAGACGGTTCGCAGGCCTGCGGCGCCCCCGTCGAGGTGCGTGCCTTCCAGGGCGAGTAGTCCCCTGCGCGGGCGGCGCTCCGACTCACGCCGCGAGCGCCGCCGCCTCGGCCCGCTCCTTGATGCCGAGCAGCATCTTGCGGGTCATGAGCGCGCTGCCGGCGGCGAGCGGCTCGCAGACCGCCCGCGAGGCGTGCGTCGTGTAGCCGTACCGCTCGCGCACGAGCAGCCGGGTCGTGAGCCCGGGGTGCTTGCGCACGACGAACGCCCACGAGAAGTCGTACGGCGGGCCGGGCTCACCCTGGCGCGCCCGGCCGTCGACGACGAGCGAGTGCCCCTCGTCGACCGACGCGACGCGCAGCGCGAGCTCCGGGTGCAGCCGGAAGTCCTCGCCCTCGTGCGGGTGCTGCCACTCCTCGTGCACGTGGTCGGCGCTCCGGACGCGGCAGCCGACGAGGTTCTCCAGCCAGTCGTAGCTGTAGAACCCGCCGTGCTCCTGTCCCAGCTGGGCGACCCACGGCCACACCTGCTCCGGCGGCGCGTCGATCGTCACGGCCCGCGTGGCCACGAGCGACGCGTCGGGGATCAGCTCGTCGCCGGGCAGCGCGTCGAGCGTCTCCCCGGTGGTCGACCCGTACCGCAGGTAGGCCCACCGGAACGTCCACGCGGAGAAGGCGACCCCCGTCGCGAGGGCTCCGAGCAGGGCCGCTCGGCGCAGTGGGTGCACGTCCCACCTGATCGGGTTCACGGCCTCCTCCTTTCGTCAGGTCGCCGCGAGGTGGCGTTCGGAGGCGAGGCCGGCGGACGCATCGCGTCGGGCGAGCGCCTCGCGCAGCGCGGCGTCGAGCTGGCCCGGTGTCCGTTCGCGCAGCTCGTAGCGGGCCCGGACGATCGGGACGCTGACGCCGAGCACGCGCATCAGGTCGATGGGCGTGCCGGCCACGACCGCGTCGCACATGCCGGCGTCGGCGACGGCCTCGATCGTCGCCTCGAGGTCGCGCACCTGAGTGGCGTCGTAGCCCATGGCGGGCAGGATGCCGCGCGCGTTGGGGTAGCGCTCGAAGGTGGTGGCGATGGAGCCGACCGCGTACGGCGTCGGGTTGACGATCGCGGCCGCGCCCGCCTGCCGGGCGCCGACGACGCCGGCGCCGTACGTCATCGAGCCGTGCGTCAGGGTCGGGCCGTCCTCGACGACGACGACGCGGTGGCCGCGCACGAGGTCCTCGTCGTCGACGCGGACCGGGCTGTCGGCCAACACGATTCGTGCCTTCGGGTTGAGGCGCAGGCAGGAGGCGACGACTGCCTCGATGTCCTCCGGCCTGGCCGAGTCGCACTTGTTGACGAGGACGACGTCGGCCATCCGGACGTTGGCCTCGCCCGGGTGGTAGCGCGTCTCGTCGCCGGGCCGCAGCGGGTCGGCGAGGACGATGTGCAGGTCGGGCTCGTAGAACGGCAGGTCGTTGTTGCCGCCGTCCCAGAGGATGACGTCGGCCTCCTGCTCGGCCTCGCGCAGGATCCGCTCGTAGTCGACGCCGGCGTACACGACGCAGCCGTTGTCGAGGTGCGGCTCGTACTCCTCGCGCTCCTCGATGGTGCAGTCGTGCGCGTCGAGGTCGGCGTAGGTGGCGAACCGCTGGCAGGCCTGCCGGGCGAGGTCGCCGTACGGCATCGGGTGGCGCACCGCGACGACGCGCAGCCCGGTGCGCCGCAGCAGCCGGCTCAGGTAGCGGGTCGTCTGGCTCTTGCCGACGCCGGTGCGCACGGCGGTGACGGCCACGACCGGCCTGCTGCTGCTCAGCATCGTCTGCCGGGCGCCGCGGAGCCAGAAGTCGGCGCCGGCGGCGATCGCCTCGGACGCGAGGTGCATGACCCGCTCGTGCGGCACGTCGGAGTAGGCGAAGGCGACGACGTCGACGTGCTCGCGCGTCACGAGGTCGGTCAGCTGGGCCTCGTCGACGATCGGGATCCCCTGCGGGTAGAGCGAACCCGCGAGCTCGGGCGGGTAGCGGCGTCCGTCGATGTCGGGGATCTGCGTCGCGGTGAACGCGACGACCTCGTAAGCCGGGTCGTCGCGGAACGTCACGTTGAAGTCGTGGAAGTCGCGACCGGCGGCACCGAGGATGACGACGCGTCGGGGCAGGGGCCCGGGGGTCGGGCGTGACCCGTCGGTGGCGTCGGTGGCGTCCGGGCTGGGGGCGAGGGGTCCGGTGGTGCTCATGGCCAACTCCGTGGCTGAGGTCGACCGCCGGAACCGACACACCCTGGAGCGGGTAGTCCTGGCTGCGGGACCCGCCACTCCCATGGTGGCACCGGGGCTCCGGCGCGTCAGGTGGACGAGACACGTCTCTCACCGTGGCGGGCCGAGCGTTCGACCGTGGCGTGCGGCACGACTGCCGGACGCGCGCCCCGGACGGTGCGACCATCGAGGGGTGAGCAGCACGACGACTGACCGTGACGACCACACGAGCAACACGGGCCGGACGACCGCGACGCACGAGCACGTGTCCCTCGCCGAGCAGTGGCTCGCCCGCAACTACCACCCGCTCCCCGTCGTCATCGCGCACGCCGAGGGCGCGTGGGTCACCGACGTCGACGGACGCCGCTACCTCGACGCGCTGGCCGGCTACTCGGCGCTCAACTTCGGGCACCTGCACCCGGTGCTCGTCGGGGCGGTCCGCGACCAGCTCGACCGGCTGACGCTGACGAGCCGCGCCTTCCACAGCGACCGGCTGGCGCCGTTCGCGCGCGACCTCGCCGCCCTCGCCGGCAAAGAGCTCGTGCTGCCGATGAACACGGGCGCCGAGGCCGTCGAGACGGCGATCAAGACCGCACGCAAGTGGGGCTACGAGGTCAAGGGCGTGCCCGACGGCCACGCCCGGATCGTCGTCATGTCGGGCAACTTCCACGGCCGCACGACGACGATCGTCAGCTTCAGCGACGACCCCGTGGCTCACGACCACTACGGGCCGTACACGCCCGGGTTCGACGTCGTGCCGTACGGCGACGCGGCGGCCCTCGAGGCGGCCCTGACCGACGACACCGTCGCCGTGCTCCTCGAACCGGTCCAGGGCGAGGGCGGCGTCGTCATCCCGCCCGAGGGCTACCTGCGCGACGTGCGCCGGCTGACCCGCGAGCACCACGTCCTCATGGTCGCCGACGAGATCCAGTCGGGTCTGGGGCGAACCGGCTCTACGTTCGCGTGCGACCTCGAGGGCGTCGTGCCCGACCTCTACGTCCTCGGCAAGGCCCTCGGCGGCGGGATCCTGCCGGTCTCGGCCGTGGTGGGCGACGCCGACGTGCTCGGCGTCTTCACCCCCGGCAGCCACGGCTCGACCTTCGGCGGCAACCCGCTCGCGTCGGCCGTCGGGCACGCCGTCGTCGGCCTCCTCGAGACCGGCGAGTACCAGGAGCGGGCCGCGTGGCTCGGCGAGGTGCTCGCGGACGGGCTGAAGCCGCTCGTCGGCCACGGCGTCGACGCGGTGCGCGTGCGCGGGCTGTGGGCCGGCGTCGACGTCGACCCCGCGCTCATGACCGGGCGCGAGGTGTGCGAGCGGATGCTCGAGCAGGGCGTCCTCGTCAAGGACACCCACGGCTCGACCGTCCGCATCGCACCCCCGCTCGTCGTCGAGGAGCGCGACGTCGAGCTGCTCGTCGACGCCTTCGCCCGCATCCTGCGCTGAGGTCCGCTGACGACAAAGTGCCCACTCGACCACACCAACCGGTCGAGTGGGCACTTCCCCCACGTCGAGTGGGCACTTTCTCGCGGGGTGCGACCTACTGGCCGCCGTGGCCGGGCATGCTCGGGATCCGGGACCGCGGCGTCGACTCGTCGGACCACCGCAGCACGGCGCCGACGCCGTCGGCCGGGTTCGCCTGGCCGGGGTCGACGAGCGTCACACCGGCACGGGAGCACACCGCCGCCCACACGAGCGCGGCGTCGGCCGGCACCTCGACGGGTTCGGCCGCGCCGGCCAATGACGCCTCCTCCCGGGAGGAGCCGATCTCGAGGCGCCCCGAGCCGACCCACAGCGGGTGGTCGTGCACGCGTCCCTCGACGAGGAGGACCTCGTCGGCCTGGGCGCGCTGCAGCACCTCGACGACCGGCTCGAGCCCCTCGGCGGCGGCCGCGGCCCGTCCGGTCTCCTCCTCGAAGCGTCCGACGAGGTCGGACTCGGTGGCCGCCCGGGTCGCGGCGAGCGCCGACGCGGTGGCCTCGCGCTCGGCGACCTCCGACGTGCCCGGCGCCCGGCCGCCCGTCCGCGACCGCACGAGCAGCGACCGCAGGGCCTCGCTCGCGTGCTGCTCGAGGTAGCTCATGGCGTGCTCGTCGCCCATGAGGACGACGACCTCCGGACGGTGCTCGCGCACGACGCGGTCGAGCTGTTCCGCGACGGTGGCGGCGTTGCGCTCCCACGAGTCCTGGACGCGGGCCTGGAACCGGCGCTGACCGATGCCGGCGGCGGACGCGCGGTGGATCTCGTCGTGGCCGCCGTCGACGGAGGACGACTCGGGCTCACCGACGCCGGTGGTCACCTCGACGTCGGCGCCGGCGCGGTCGAGCCGGACGACGACATGCGGCACGGTGCCCGCGAGCGCCCGCACCGCCGGCACGAATGAGGGGATCGGGCCCCATGTCGCGTCCTCGCGGGGGCGGCCGGGCAGCTCTACCGTGTCGAGCAGGCCGTCGGCGTTGGCGACGAGCAGCCGGCCGCGGCGGCCGCCGTGCCCGGTCGGGGCGAGCGCCGCCTCCTCGAGGCTGTCGACGACGGTCTGCGGGGCTCCGTCGGCGACGAGCCGACGCACGATGTCACGCCACCGCGCGTCGAGGTCGTCCGACGTCGCGGGATCTCTCTTCGTCACGTCCATCGTCACGCTCACGAACGGGCCGCTGGCCTCAGCCAGCCCGTGGAACCTCTCGAGGTCCATGGTCACCTCCATGTCGGGGACATCTCGGACAGGGACGTCTCGTCACCTACCCAGTCCGGCCGGTCCTCGTCAGCGAGCATCGCCCGAGTCTGCGATGGTGGAGGTGATGGACCATGTCTGGTACGCGGCCTACGGGTCGAACCTCTCGCGCGACCGCTTCACCCACTACCTCGCCGGTGGGCGCCCGTCCGGCGCCGCCCGCGGGTACGACGGGGCGCGGGACGCGTCCGAACCCCTCGGCGACGTGCCCCTGACGCTCGAGGGCCAGGTGTACTTCGCGTGGCAGTCCCGGACGTGGGGCGGCGGCATCGCCTTCTACGACCCCGACGCGTCGGGCCGCGTGGTGGGCGACGGGGGCTCGGACGCGGGTGGGGCCGGCGCAGCAGGTGGCGCGTCGGGCGTGGCCGCGCGGGCGTACCTCGTCACGCGTGAGCAGTTCAGCGACGTCGCGAGCCAGGAGATGCGGCATCCGATCGGGCGCGACCTGCCGCTGTCCGAGCTGTTCCGGGAGAGCCGCACCGCCGTGCTCGGGCCGGGACGCTACGAGACGCTCCACGTCGTCGGCGAGGTCGACGCCGTGCCTGTCGTGACGTTCACGGCGTCGTGGGAGCACGCGTCGGTCGAGCTCAACCCGCCGGTCGACGCGTACCTGCGCACCATCGCGACGGGGCTGGCCGAGTCGCACGGCTGGGACGCGCCGGAGATCTGCGACTACCTGCTGACGCGGCCGGGCTCGGCGCCGACGTGGACGCCCGACGCCCTCGCCGACCTCGTCACCGACGCCCTCTGCCCGCAGCCCGCCGCCACACGCCCCTGACCGACGCCCCTGCCCCCTCCTGACGCCTCGAGGGTGCGGTCTCGATTCGGACAAAACGGGTACAGCGCCTCTCGGACCTCTTGCGCCGATGCGGGAGATGCGTCCGCTGACGAGAGGTGACCACATGGCAACCGTCGACACCAGACCCCAGGAGACACCAGTCCTCAAACGGCACGTCGGGATCATCGGGCTGCTGTTCGCCAGCGTCGGCTCGATCATCGGCTCGGGCTGGCTCTTCGGGGCGCTCAACGCCTCGCAGGCCGCCGGACCGGCGTCGATCGTCTCGTGGGTCTTCGGCGCGATCCTCATCCTGCTCATCGCGCTGTGCTACGCCGAGCTGGGCACGATGTTCCCGCTCTCCGGTGGTGTCGTCCGCTTCCCGCACATGGCCTTCGGCAGCTTCGCCAGCTTCACGAGCGGGTGGATCACCTACGTCGCGGTCGGCACGACGGCCCCGATCGAGGTCGAGGCCGCCCTCCAGTACGGCACGAAGTACGCCGACTTCACGACGAAGCACATGATCGGTGGCGAGCCGGTCTACACGCTGACCCCACTCGGCTACACCGCGGCGGTCATCCTCATGGCGGTGTTCGTCGTCATCAACTACTTCGGTGTCCGCTGGTTCGCGCGGATCAACAACGCCCTCGTGTCGTGGAAGCTGTTCATCATCGTGCTCGTCATCGTCGCGTTCTTCGTCGCAGCCTTCCACGGGGAGAACTTCACGAGCCACGGATTCACGCCGACCGGCTGGCACGGCGTCTTCACCGCCATCGCGACAAGCGGAATCGTCTTCTCCTACCTGGGTTTCCGCCAGGGCATCGAGCTGGCCGGCGAGACCGACAACCCGCGTCGCAACGTGCCGCTGGCCGTCATCGGCTCGGTCCTCATCACGGCGGTCATCTACATCCTGCTGCAGGTGGCCTTCATCGGTGCGCTCGACCCGTCGACGCTCACGAGCTCCAAGGGATGGGCGAACCTCTCCTTCGAGAACGACTTCGGCCCCCTTGCGGCCCTGTCGACGCTCCTCGGGATGGGCTGGCTCGCCGTGCTGCTCTACCTCGACGCCATCATCTCCCCCGGCGACACCGGCCTCATCTACACGACCGTCACGGCGCGCATCTCCTTCGCGATGGCGCGCAACGGCAACGCCCCCAAGGCGCTCGAGCGCACGACGCACCGCGGCGCCCCGCTCATCGGGCTGGTCCTGGCGTTCGTCATCGGGCTCATCGCGTTCCTGCCGTTCCCGAGCTGGCAGCAGCTCGTCGGGTTCATCACCTCGGCGACGGTGCTGTCGTTCGCCTCGGGGCCGCTGGTGCTGTCCGCGCTGCGCAAGCAGATCCCCGACGCCGAGCGTCCGTTCCGCCTGCCCGGCGGGCACGTCGTGCCGTTCCTCGCCTTCTGGGGCTCCAACCTCATCGTCTACTGGTCGGGCTGGAACACCGACTGGAAGCTCATGGCGGCGGTGCTCATCGGCTTCGTCCTGCTCGCGATCTTCTCGGCCACCGGGGTGCTGCGCGGCCAGTCGTTCGACCTGCGCGCGGGCCTGTGGGTGCTGCCCTGGCTGGGGGCGCTGACGATCGTGTCGTGGCTCGGCGACTACGACGGCGGTCTGGGCCTCATCGGCTTCGGCACGGCCATCCCGGTGCTCTTCGTCGTCTCGCTCGGCGTCTACGCCATGGCACTGAACCTGCGGCTGCCCGACGACCAGGCTCGCACCTACATCGACGAGACGACCCACGAGGCCAAGGTCGACGACGAGCAGCTCGCCA
The DNA here is from genome assembly GCF_034724055.1 of Intrasporangium zincisolvens. Classification (NCBI taxonomy): domain Bacteria; kingdom Bacillati; phylum Actinomycetota; class Actinomycetes; order Micrococcales; family Intrasporangiaceae; genus Intrasporangium; species Intrasporangium zincisolvens. Next base: position 486,389 of record NZ_JAWIIL010000001.1, on the reverse strand, counting down.
CAGCCTGACGTCGACTCCGGGCCGAGTGGCCGGATCGAACCGGCGAAACCCTCTTCTGAGGCCGCTTCCGCCCGTCGATCCGGCCACTCGGCCCACAAACGGCGTTCCTCAGGTCCAGTCGATGGTGGCCACGTATCCGGGTGCGACACTCGGAGGGTGAACCGGTCGCCCTACCTGATCGCGCTCGGCGTGCTCCTCTTCCTGGTCGGCGTCCTGTGGACCCTGCAGGGCCTGGGTGTCGTGGGCGGGAGCGTCATGTCCGGGGTGACCCTGTGGGCGGTCATCGGTCCCGTGGTCGCGCTCGGCGGCCTCGCCCTCGTGCTGTGGCCCCGCCGCGGACCCTGAGTCTGACGCGTCACGGCTCGCGGCCACGCCTGCTCACGGCTGGTTGGATGGAGCCATGCGGACACTGCTCAACATCATCTGGGTCGTGCTGTCGGGCTTCTGGCTCTTCCTCGGGTACGTCGCGGCGGGCATCCTGCTCTGCATCCTGATCATCACGATCCCGTGGGGCGTGGCGTCGTTCCGCATCGGGGTCTACGCGCTGTGGCCGTTCGGGCGCACCGTCGTCAGCAAGCCCACCGCGGGAGTGGGGTCCTTCCTCGGCAACGTGATCTGGGTGCTCCTGGCCGGCATCTGGCTCGCGATCGCGCACGTCGTCACGGGACTCGCGCTGTGCGTCACGATCATCGGCATCCCGTTCGGCATCGCCAACTTCAAGATGATCCCGATCTCGCTGGCCCCGCTCGGCAAGCAGATCGTCGACCTCGACGCGACCGACCAGCCCGCGCTCATCGGCTGAGCGGGGCGGGCAGGCTCCGCCGTCAAAGGAGGTCGGTGAGGGTGTCGTTGGCGCGCTCACGGACGGCCTGCAGCGCCTCGTAGGCGGTGCGGGCCCCGCGGGCGGCCGCGGCGAGGCCCCGGCACTCGGCGACGGTGTGCAGCGACAGGGCGAGCCGCACGATCGGCACCTTGCTCGGCGCCATCGACAGCGACGAGACGCCGAGCCCGACGAGGACGAGCGCGAGCAGCGGGTCGCCCGCCGACTCACCGCACACCCCGATCGGCCGGCCGGCGGTGGCCGCCCCCTCGCTCGCGAGCGCCACGACGTCGAGGACGGCCGGCTGCCACGGGTCGAGCAGGTCGGACAGCTCGCCCTGCATCCGGTCGGCCGCCATCGTGTACTGCGCGAGGTCGTTGGTGCCGAGCGAGCCGAAGTCGACCTCGCCGAGCACGTGAGAAGCCCGCAGCGCAGCGCCCGGCACCTCGATCATGACGCCCGCCTTTGGCAGCCCGTTCTCGCGGACGCGCCGCGCGAACCAGGCCGCCTCCTCGACCGTCGCGACCATCGGCGCCATGACGCGCACGTCGGCCCCGGTGTCGCGGGCGGCGATGGCGAGCGCTTCGAGCTGGGCGTCGAGCAGCTCGGGCCGCTCGGCCGACAGGCGCAGGCCCCGACGCCCGAGCGCCGGGTTCTCCTCGGGCCCGAGGTCGGCGAAGGCGAGCGGCTTGTCGGCGCCGGCGTCGAGCGTGCGGACGACGACGCGTCGGTCGCCGAAGGGGGCCATGACGCGTCGGTAGATGTCGGCCTGCTCCTCGACGGTGGGCGCCTTGTCGGCGGAGAGGAAGACGAACTCGGTGCGGAACAGCCCGACGCCCTCGAGGTCGAGCGGGCCTGCGGCCTCGGCGTCCTCGACGCCACCAATGTTGGCGAGCAGCGCGATGGCGGCGCCGTCTGAGGTACGCCCCGGACCCGAGAGGTGCGCGAGTGCGTCGGCCCGACGCTGCCGGCGTCGCCCCTGCTCCTGCACGACCTCGGGGTCGGGATCGACGCTGACCTCGCCGGAGTCGCCGTCGAGCGCCACGGGAGTGCCCGGCGCGATGTCCATGGCCCCGTGCAGCTGCACGACGGCGGGGATGCCCATCTGGGCGGCGAGGATCGCGGTGTGGCTGGTGCGGCCGCCGCCCTGGGTGATGATCCCGACGACGAGCGCCCGGTTGAGGGTGGCCGTCTCGGCCGGGGCGAGGTCGTGCGCGACGAGGACGCACGGCTCGGTGAGCTCGGGCACGCCCGGCGCCGGCACCCCGAGCACGGCCGCGACGGCGCGCGCCCCGACGTCGCGCAGGTCGGTGACGCGCTCGGCGAAGTACCCGCCGAGGGCCTCGAACTGCGCGGCGTACTCCTCGACGGCGTGGGTGATGGCCGTGGCCCGGCCCTGCCCCCTGGCGAGCAGCTTGTCGGCCGCCTTGACGAGACCCTTGTCGCGGGCGATGAGGGCGGTGGCCTTGAGGATCTGCTGCGCGGTGTCGTCGGCCTGGGCGGCCCGCTCCTCGAGCGAGACCGCCACCGCCTCGAACGCCGCCTTGACGTCGGCCAGGGCGGCCTCGTGGTCCTCGGGCGCAGCCTCGTCGGCGGGCGGCGGGACCGGTGGTGCGACCTGCACCACCGGTCCGTACGCCGTGCCGGGGCTGACGCCGATGCCGTGGATCGTCGTCTCGGCGGGCATCAGTGCCTCCTCAGGCGTCGAGGTCCTGCGAGAGCAGGTCCACCAGCTGGTCCAGCGTCGCGTCGGCGCCGTCGCCGTCCGCGCTGAGCACGACCTCTTCGCCGTGCTTGGCCCCGAGGGCCATGACGCCGAGGATGCTCGTCGCGTCGACGGGGTCCTGGCCGGGTCGGGCGATCTCGACGTCGAGGCCGCTGTTGCTGGCGGCCTCCACGAAGAGGGCGGCGGGGCGGGCGTGCAGGCCCACGGACGAGGCGATGGTGACGGTACGGCTGGGCATGGACTGCTCCTTCGCTGTCGGGAACTCAGTCGGGACTTCAGACGGTAGCGGTGGCCTCGACCTGCGCAAGGTTCGCTTCGCGAGAGCGCAGGGCGATGAAGATCAGGGTCATCACCGCGATGCCGATGACCAGGGCGAGCAGGAAGAGCCCGAAGCTGCCGATGAGCGGCAGCACCCAGATGCCTCCGTGCGGGGCCCGCAGCGTGGCGCCGAAGACCATGACGAGGGCGCCGGTGACGGCGGAGCCGACGACCGAGCTGGCGATGACGCGGACCGGGTCGGCCGCCGCGAACGGGATGGCCCCCTCGGAGATGAACGACAGGCCGAGCAGCCAGGCCGCCTTGCCGTTCTCACGCTCGGGCTCGGAGAAGAGCTTCGGTCGCAGGCTCGTGGCCAGGGCCATGGAGAGCGGGGCGACCATGCCGGCGGCCATGACGGCGGCCATGATCTTCAGCTGCGGGGCGTCGGTGGAGGCACCGGCCGCGGCCAGGCCCGTGGTCGCGAAGGCGTAGGCGACCTTGTTGACCGGGCCGCCGAGGTCGAAGCCCATCATCGCGCCGAGGATGGCGCCGAGGAGCAGGGCGCTCGCACCGGTCATGCCGGTGAGCCAGCTGTTGAGATCGGCGGTGAGGCGGGCGATCGGCTTGCCGAGGACGGTGATGAACAGGCCGATCGTGATGAACGACGACACGAGCGGGATGACGACGACCGGCATGACACCGCGGACGCCCTTGGCGACCTTCCATCCCGAGACCCACCGGGCCACGAAGCCGCCGAGCAGACCGGTGACGATGCCACCGAGGAAGCCGGCGCCCATCGTCGCGGCGACGGCGCCACCGACGATGCCGGGCACGAGGCCGGGCCGGTCGGCGATGGCGAAGGCGATGAAGCCGGAGAGGATCGGCACGAGGAAGCCGAACGCGGCGCCGCCGATGACGAAGAGGAGCGCGGCCCACGACGTCAGGCTGGCGATGTTGAACGTCTCGGCGATGTTGAGCGGGTCGCCGGGCTTGAGGTTGTACTTGACGATCTCGATCGGGCCCTGGTCCCCGAGGGCGACCGTGGAGAGCATGAAGCCGAGCGCGATGAGGATGCCGCCGGCCGCGACGAACGGGATCATGTAGGAGACACCGGTCATCAGCCACTGGCGGACCTTCGTGGCGGTGCTCGCACCCTCCTCGACCTTCGAGACGAGGCCGCCGGATGCTCCCGCCGTGGCGGCCGCGGCGGCCGCGGCCTCGCGCTTGGCCGGGTCGGCGTCCCACTCGGCGACGAGCTGCTCGGCCTGCGACACCAGGGCGGGCCCGTCGGAGATGCCCTTCTTGACGCCGACGTCGACGAGCGGCTTGCCGGCGAAGCGTCCGGCGTCCTTGACCGGGAGGTCGTGGGCGAAGATGACGGCGTCGGCGGCGGCGATCTGCGCCGCGGAGAGCGGCTTGGATCCGGCCGAGCCCTGCGTCTCGACGAGCATCGTGTGCCCGGCGGCCTTCGCCGCGTTCTCGAGGCCCTCGGCCGCCATGTACGTGTGGGCGATGCCGGTGGGGCACGACGTGACGCCGACGAGGTTGAGGGTGCGGCGCTCACGCGTCGCCGTGGCGACCGCGCCCGACGCGGCGCCGGTGGCGTCGCTGCCCACGGCTGCCGACGCGGCGCCCGCCGCACCGGCGGCACCCGCGGCACCCGCCCCGGCAGGAGCGTCGAGGGCGACCTCCTGGCTGACGATCCGCACGACCTCGGCCTCGGACGTCGCCGCGAGGAGCGCGTCCTTGAAGTCCTGCTTCATGAGCGCGCGGGCGAGCTTGGGCAGCATCTGCATGTGCGCGTCGCCGCCGCCCTCGGGGGCCGCGATGAGGAAGATGAGCCGGGCCGGGCCGTCCTTGGCACCCCAGTCGATGCCCTCGCTGCGGCCGAACACGAGCGAGGGCTCGGTGATCGCGGCGCTGCGGGCGTGCGGGATGCCGATGCCGCCGGGCAGGCCCGTGGCCATCGTCTCCTCGCGGGTGCGGACGTCCGCGAGGAACTGGTCGAGGTCGGTGCAGCGGCCGGTCGCGACGAGGCGCTCGCCGAGCGTGCGCGTCGCCTCGTGACGGTCGGCACCGGTGAGGTCGAGGACGACCTGCTCTTCGGTGATGAGGGACATGCGGGTTTCCTTTCGGTTCAGCCGGCGAGGCGCCAGGTGAAATCAGGGGTGTCGGTGCTGTCGACAGGGATGCCGAGGAGGTCGGCGGGGGTGGGGACGCGGCTGCCGGGCAGCGTCACCGCCGCGGCGCCCCAGAGGACTCCGGTGGCGAGGGCGTCCTCGGGGGCCTGGCCGGTGGACAGGCCGTGCAGGAGGCCGGCGAGCATGCAGTCGCCGGCCCCGACGGTGGACAACGGGGCGGTGATCGTCGCGCGGGCGTGGACGGCTCCGTCGTCGGTGACGAGGAGCGCGCCGTCGCCGCCGAGGCTCACCGCGACGCACTCGATCCCGTTCGTGACGAGGTCGAGGGCGGCGTCACGGACGTCACCGAGGGTGGGCAGGTCGTGCCCCACCACCTCGGCGAGCTCCTCGTGGTTGGGCTTGATGAGGCTCGGGCGGGCCGCGACGGCCGCGGCCATCGGGGCTCCCGAGGAGTCGACCGCGACGCGCACGCCGAGGTCGCGGACGCGTCGGACGAGGGTCGCGTAGAGGTCGACCGGGGCGCCGGGCGGGAGGCTCCCGCAGCCGACGACCCAGTCGGTGTGGGTGGCCGGGTCGGCGGCCAGCTCGACGGTGGCGGACAGGAGCGCGTCGACCTCCGCGGCCGAGAGCGTCGGGCCGGGCTCGTTTAGCTTGGTCGTCGTGCCGTCGGGCTCGAGGACGCTGATGTTCATCCGCGCGCTACCGGCGACGGGCACGCTGCGCCGCGGCACGCAGGACGCGTCGAGCAGCTCCTCGAGCAGGTGGCCCTCGGGGCCGCCGACGGGCAAGACGGCGACGGTGTCGCCGTCGTTGGCCGCGAGGGCTCGGGAGACGTTGACTCCCTTGCCGCCCGGGTCGATCCGGCTCTCGGTGGCGCGGTGCACCTCACCGCGGCGCAGGGCGTCGATGACGACGGCGCGGTCGACGCTCGGGTTCGGCGTGAGCGTGACGATCATGCGGTCACCACCTCGGGTCCGGCGGCCCGGATGTCGGCCGCGACGTCGTCGGGAAGGTCGGTGTCGGTGACGAGCACGTCCACCTCGTCGAGGCCGGCGAAGCGGTGCAGGTGGTCGTCGCCCGCCTTGCTCGAGTCGGCGAGCACGACGGCGGTGCGGCCGGCGGCAACCATGGCGCTCTTGACGACGCCCTCGGACTGGTCGGGGGTCGTGAGGCCGCGGGCGACCGACAGGCCGTTGGTGCCGACGAAGGCGACGTCGACGACGACGTCGCGCAGGGCGTTGACGGCCCAGATGCCGACCGACGCGCCGGTGAGGGGGCGGACGCTGCCGCCGACGACGTAGAGGGAGATGCCGGGGCGGGCGCAGAGGATGCCGGCGATCTGGACGCTGTTGGTGACGACGGTGAGCTCGGCGTCGGCCGGGAGCAGCTCGGCGAGGGCCTGGGTGGTGGTGCCGGAGTCGAGGACGATGCTGCCGCCGGCGGGCACGTGCTCGAGGGCGCGGGCGGCGATGCGGCGCTTGACGTCGGCGAGGCGGCCGAAGCGGGTGGCGAGGTTGGGCTCGACCTCGAGGCGCTCGACGGGGATCGCGCCGCCGTGGACCCGGCGCAGCGAGCCGCGCCGCTCGAGGGCGGACAGGTCGCGGCGGATGGTCTCGGCGGCGACCCCGAGGGAGTCGGCGAGCGCCGTGACCTCGACCCGGCCGGCCTGGCGCGCCTCGCTCATGATGCGCTGCTGCCGCTCCGCTGCGTACATCGGACCCCTTCGTCCTGTGCCTGGTGCCTGCTCGTGCCGTCTCGTGCCTGCTGGCGCTGGGCCTCTCGTGGCCCGGTTGTTCCATGGAACCACCGAAGCGGACTCAAGTAAAGAGATTCGGGCACCCGTTTTTGTGGAGGTCAGGGCGCGAGAGTGAGCAGCGACCGCAGTTCAGTGAACGAAACGGGCCGAACCGGGCAGCCTGACGCGCCCGCCGATGTGGAGTATGCGGCGAACGGGCGCGGTCGGTCAGCCGGGGCCGGGCGCCTCGATGACGGACAGGACGTTGCCCGACGGGTCGGTGAACCACGCGATGAGCGGGCCACCCTGGCGGAAGATCCCCGACGCGTCGGTCTCAGCCGGCGTGCCCTCGTAGTGCTCGAAGGCGACGCCCCGGGAGGTGAGGCCGGCGACGGCGGACTCGATGTCGTCGACGGGGAAGTTGAGGATCGTGTACGTGGCCGGCGTGTGGTCCGGCTTCGGGTAGACGATGACCGGGCGGTCGCCCGCGAGGTGCAGCGTCAGCATGCCGTTCTCCTCGGTGACGCGCAGACCGAGCGTGTCGCCGTAGAAGGTCCGGGCGGCGTCGACGTCCTTGACGGCGAAGCCGCTGAACGCCTTGGAGTTCTCGAGCACCGGGGTCCCCTCTCGTCGTGGTCGTCCTCCCAGTGAACTCCTCGACGCGGCCGCGTGGGGGCTTCCTCAACGGCGTCGTTGCCGGCCTCCTGACGGTGCGCGTCGTTACGATCGCCGGGTGAGCGCCAAGCCCGCCGTCGTGTCCGCGCCCAGCCCTGCCAGCCCGTCCGGGGTGCGGGAGGTGCGCGTCTCGAGCCCGGACCGCGTGCTGTGGCCGGCGTCCGGGATGGCCGACGGCAAGCCGGTCACCAAGCTCGACATGGCCGAATACCTTGTCGCCGTGGCCGACCCGCTGCTGCACGCGCTCGGCGACCGGCCGGTGACCCTCCAGCGGTTCCCCGAGGGCATCGAGGGCGAGGAGTTCTTCTCCAAGAACCCGCCCAAGGGCGTTCCCGACTGGGTGCGCACCGTCATGTGCACGTATCCGTCCGGGCGGCGCCACCCGCAGCTCGTCGTCGACGAGGTGGCCACGGCGGTGTGGGCCGCGCAGATGAACACCATCACCTTCCACCCGTGGCCCGTACGCACCGGCACCATCGACAACCCGGACGAGCTGCGCATCGACCTCGACCCGCAGCCGGGGCGCGGGTTCGCCGACGCGGTGGAGGCGGCCTTCGCGCTGCGCGAGGTCATGGCCGAGATCGGCCTGACGGCATGGGCCAAGACGTCCGGCAACCGCGGCGTGCACGTCTACGCCCGGGTCGCGCCGACGCACGAGTTCCTCGACGTGCGCCACGGCGTCATCGGCATCGCCCGCGAGCTCGAGCGTCGCCTGCCCGACCTCGTCACGACGTCGTGGTGGAAGGAGGAGCGCGGCGAGCGCGTCTTCGTCGACTTCAACCAGGCCTGCCGCGACCGCACCATCGCCTCGGCGTACTCGCCGCGCCCGCTGCCCGGCGCCCCGGTGTCGACGCCGCTGACGTGGGACGAGCTCCGCGGCGCCGACCCCAAGGCCCTGACGCTGCGCACCGTGCCCGAGCTGGTGGCGTCGCGCGGCCACGCGTGGGCTGGCATGGACGACGCCGTCGGCGACATCGCCGCCGCGATCGCCCTCTGGGACAAGGACGTCCACGAGCGCGGGCTCGGCGAGCTCAACTTCCCACCCGACTACCCGAAGATGCCGGGCGAGCCGCCGCGCGTGCAGCCGAGCAAGCGTCGCCAGGACAAGTCCGACGCCGAGTACATGGCACCCAAGGCCGAGCGCGACGCCGAGCTGCGCGAGGTGTGGGGCGAAGTCGTGCCGCCGGTGGCGCCGATGCTCGCCAAGCCGGTCAAGGACTTCTCGGCGGTCAAGGCGGAGGTGCTCTACGAGCCGAAGTGGGACGGCTTCCGCTCGATCATCTACCGGGCCGGCGACCTCGTCGAGATCGGCTCGCGCAACGAGAAGCCGATGACGCGCTACTTCCCCGACGTCGTCGAGGCGGTGCTCGCGAACTTCCCGGACAAGGCGGTCATCGACGGCGAGATCGTCCTCGTGTCACCGGAGTCCGGCGACCGGCTCGACTTCGACCTGCTCCAGCAGCGCATCCACCCGGCCGCCTCGCGGGTCAAGAAGCTCGCGGGCGAGACCCCGGCCTCGTTCGTCGCCTTCGACCTGCTCTCCCTCGACGGCGTCTCGTACGTCGACCGCCCGTTCAGCGAGCGCCGGGCGGCGCTAGAGAAGGCGCTGGCCGACGCGTCGGCGCCCGTCCACCTGACGCCGGCCACCGCCGACGCCGAGGTGGCGCGCGGCTGGTTCACCCAGTTCGAGGGGGCCGGGCTCGACGGCGTCATCGCCAAGCCCGTCGACGTGCACTACGAGCCCGACAAGCGGCTCATGTTCAAGATCAAGCACGCGCGCACCGCCGACTGCGTCGTTGCCGGCTACCGCGTGCACAAGAGCGGCCCGGACGCCATCGGCTCGCTGCTGCTCGGCCTCTACGGCGACGACGGGCAGCTGGCGTCGGTCGGGGTCATCGGTGCCTTCCCGATGGCGCGGCGCAGAGAGCTCTTCGAGGAGCTCCAGCCGCTCGTGGCCGAGTGGGACGAGCACCCGTGGAACTGGGCGGCGCCGGCGGAAGGCACTGAGGGCGTGCGCAACCCGCGGTCCTCGGAGTACTCGCGGTGGAACAACGGCAAGGACCTCTCGTTCGTGCCACTGCGGCCCGAACGCGTCGTCGAGGTGCGCTACGACCACATGGAGGGCGACCGGTTCCGCCACACGGCTCAGTTCGTCCGGTGGCGGCCCGACCGCGAGCCTGAGTCGTGCACGTACGCCCAGCTCGAGGAGCCGGTCAGCTACGACCTGGCCGACGTCCTGTCCGCGCGCGGCGACTGACCTCAGGCGGGGCGGCCGGTGGCGATCCGGACGAGCGAGACGAGGAGACCGAACCCGCTGCCGACGAAGCCGACGGCGAGCAGCACCCGCGTGACGACGGTCCACGCCGAGTCGGGCCCGTAGTCGAACGGGAACACCGTCCACAGCTCGATGAGGGCGACGATCCCGAACCCGATCGTCACGACGTCGCCGAGCGCCCGAAGGCGGGGCGCCCGGACGAGCGCCGTGACGATGTTGACGACGATCGAGGCGATGATCGCGGCGTTGACCGCCGGGAGGACGCGGGGGGTGTCGGCGGTGAGGAACGGCACCGCCTGCCAGCCCGGGGCCACGTTGATGAGGTAGTAGAGGACCCCGTTGACGACGGCCGCGCCGAGGTTGCCGCCGGCGACGGACGCCGGCGGCGGGACGCGCGCCCCGTGCCTGGTGTGGACGGTGTGCTGGGGGTCCAGCTGGGTGGACATGGGGACTCCTTCCCGGTCGTGCCGGTCGATCAGCCGGTCATTCGGTCGGGGTGTGGTGCGAGAGGTCGGGCCGGCGGGCGGGCTGGGGCTCACCCGGCGCGGATTCCGCGGCAGACGCGTCCGGCGGTGGTGGTACCGACGCGTCCGGCGGCGGAGGTGGCGGCGGCGCGTCCGGTGGGACGACCGCGTCCGGTGGGACGACCGCGTCGGTCAGCGGCGGACCCGTCGGCAGCGGCTGCGGCAGCGCCTCGGACCCTCCGGTGTCGAACCTGAACGGCGGGTAGACGTCCGTCATGAGCGCCGCGTAGGCCATGACCCGGTACACCCACCGGTTGAGGCCGATGACGACGTCGAAGAGGCCGCGCGGCATCGACCCGCTGAAGAGCAGCACGAGGCCGGCGACGAACACGAGGATGCTGAGCACGCCCGGCCAGCCGCCGACGCGCACCCCGTTCTCGTTGGTGTGCGACTGGGTGCCCGCGATGAGCGCCACGACGATCCAGTGCGGCAGCAGGAGCAGCCACTTGACGAAGATCAGCCCGCGCGAGAGGCGCTCGGGGTAGGCGACGTCGAGTCGGGCGTCGTCACCGGGCTGCGGGTCGAGCGAGAACTCCGGGTAGCGGTCGGTGCCGAGCCCGCCGGTGCTGCAGTAGTGCATGACCCGCCAGCTCCAGCGCATGACCCCGACGTTGAAGTCGAAGAGGCCGCGCGGGTAGTGGGCGGTGAAGAGGATCGCGAACCAGGCGATGAGCGTCGTGACGCCGAACGCGATCCAGAGTGCCAGCAGGACGACGAAGTGCGGGATCGCGAGGAACCACTTGACGAGCCACATCCAGCGCGACAGGTCCGGCGCGATGCGGGCCTCGAGCACGACGGGATGCTCGACCGTCGGCGTGATGGCTCCCGCGAAGGCGTCCGGCGTGGGAGCGACCCCCTCCCCCGGGCTCTGGCCGGTCTGCCCGGTGCCGACGGGCACGGCGCCCATCGCCACGGGGGTCCCGGTCGGCGGCGGTGCACCCGAACCGCTCCGGGCGCGGTCGCTGCCGCGCACCCCGGCCACGACGAGCAGCACCCCGGCGACGAACATGACGAGGCCGATGACGACCATCGCGATGGCGACCGGCACGAGCGCCGAGGACTTGACGCCGACGACGGCGGTCGTGGACACCCCGGGCTGGCCGGACGCGTTGAGCACCGCGATGCTCCAGCTGCCGGAGGTTGCGGTCCAGGTGAGCGTCTGCGTGCCGGTGCCCGACGCCTTGGCGGCCCAGAAGGTCTGGGTGCCGGGCGGCTGGACCGACCCGCTGCCGGGCACCGCCTGGGTGGTGACGACACCGTTGGTGCTGAGCCGGACGACCTGGTCGTGGGCGGCGCCGGCGAGGTACTGGTTCAGGTCGGCCGACGGGGCGACGCCGACGAAGACGGGGTTGACTCCCTCGGCCGGGGTCACGGACACGCGCAGCTGGAGGTCGAGGCGGTCGACGACGGCGCTCGGTCCGTCGAGGCGCACCACCGACTGCGGCGAGGTGACGGCGACGCCGGTGGAGGCGAGGCGGTCGATGGTCACCGAATGCCATCCGCCCGAGTCCCGCGTCACCGCCTCGAACACCCCGATGGCACCACCGCCGATGAGCAGGCCCAACCCCGGCAGGAGGAGCAGGCAGCCGATGACCAGCATGACGACATGACGTGTTCTCATGGCGAACTCCATTGACGGCTTTACATCTTCGACGCTAGGCCGCTCTCACAGGCAGGTCTCGGGAATGTGACCCATGAGTCGAGGAAACCGGCCGTCACTCGCCCGTCATGCGGGGTTTCAGGCGATGTGCGAGGGACATGTCGTCTCCTGAGTCACCTTTCGGCTGCAGGGTGCCCGGAGCGGCGGGACGATGGGAACGGAGGCAGAGCCCATGAGCATCCTGATCGTCTACGAGTCCATGTTCGGCAACACGGCCGCCATCGCCGAGGCCATCGCCGACGGGATCCGCCACCCACGCGGTGCGCCGCCCGGCAGCCCACCAGGCACCCGAACCCCAGAACCGGGCGGCCACCCCACCAGGGTCTGCGTCCTTCCCGTGACGCAGGCGCCGAGCACCATCCCGGACGACGTGCAGCTGCTGCTCGTCGGCGGCCCGACCCACGCGTTCTCGATGTCGCGCGACTCGACGCGTGCCGATGCCGCGCGCCAGGGCGCGTGGGGGTCGGTGCGGCGTGGCATCCGCGAGTGGATCCACGACCTCAACCCGAGCGAGGACCTGCGGGTGCTCACCTTCGACACCCGCGTGCACGTCCGGATGATGCCGGGTTCGGCCGCCAAGCAGGCCGCGATCGCCCTGCGCCATCAGGGTTTCCGGCAGGCCGAGCGCGGCCAGAGCTTCTGGGTGGGAGGTGTCTCCGGACCGTTGTCCCACGACGAGCTCGTCCGCGCCCGCGCCTGGGGCGGCTTCCTCGCCACCCTCCTCGTCCCCGCCTGAGGGAAAATATGGGGCCCGGCTCGCTGTGCGAGTCCGGGCCCCGGGCGACGGTTCACGTACCACATCGGGCCAACCGTCAAAGTCTTTGCGTCGTCATGAATTCTTCCGACTTGATTCAATGAAACGGCGCAGACACGCCGATTCCGGTCGATTGCGGATTCCTTGCGCCAATGCAGCAGGGGCCTTGCAGCGCGTCATACAGTCCTCGCAGGACCCCCGAGCCCCGCGAGGACCACGATGCAGAGCAGCACCTTCACGCTGACCACCCCCGACGGCACCGAGGTGTTCGTCAACCGCTGGCTGCCCGACAGCGAGGCGGGTGGTGACGCCAAGGGCGTCGTGCAGCTCTCGCACGGCATGGCCGAGCACTCGTCGCGGTACGCCCGGTTCGCCGAGCGGCTGACGGCCCGCGGGTACGCGGTCTACGCGTCGGACCACCGGGGGCACGGGCGCACGTCCGGCACGCGCGGCGCCTTCGCGGACGACGAGGGGTGGCAGACCGTCGTCGACGACCTGCGCGCCGTCACCGAGCGCGCGCTCGAGGAGCACCCCGGGCTGCCGGTCTTCCTCGTCGGGCACAGCATGGGCAGCTTCCTGGCCCGGTCGTACGCCGCGCAGCACGGCGCATCCCTCGCGGGCCTCGTCCTGTCCGGCACCGCCGGCAGCGCCGGGCCGCTCGGCAACGTCGGCGTGCTCGTCGCGACCGCCCAGGCGCGGATCCGCGGCCACGAGCACGCGAGCGGCCTCATGAACTCGCTGACCTTCGGGCAGTACAACGCCGCCTTCAAGCCGACGCGCACCGACTTCGACTGGCTCTCGCGCGACCCGGCCGAGGTCGACAAGTACGTCGCCGACCCCGACTGCGGGTTCGTCTTCACGGCCGGTGGCTTCGTCGACTTGCTCAAGGGCCTGGCCGCCGTCAACACGGACCGGGTCGTCTCGCGGATCCCCAAGACCCTGCCGATCCACCTGGCGTCCGGCGCGATGGACCCGGTCGGCAACAGGCGCAAGGGCGTGCAGGAGGTCGCCGACCAGCTGCGACGCGTCGGCGTCGAGGACGTCACCGTGACGATCTGGCCCGACGCCCGGCACGAGATCCTCAACGAGACGAACCGCGACGAGGTCGAGACCGAGATCGCCGACTGGATCGACGCCCACCTCCCCGCCTGACCCCTGTGCAGGACGGGTGGTGTGCCGCTACCGTCGTCAGATCGGGGAAGTCGCCACCACACGGCGGGCGACGAGGTCCGCCTGCACGGTCCGGCGGTCGTCGACGTCGCGCCACACGCACGTCAAGGAAACCGCTGTCGCCGGGCGGAGTCCGAGCGTCGATGCCCGGCGCGAGATCTTCGGAGCACTCACATGGACCGAGCATTTCGCCCTGCCGTCGCGGCTGTCGCCGCTGCGGTCCTCGCCGGTATCGGCGCGCTCAGCGCGTCGACCGCCACAGCCGCCCCGCCACCGAACGGGTGCGGCACGAGAGTGAACAACACCACCGCCCTGCTGCTCGAGTGCGTCACGCTCGACGGCGTGCGCGAGCACCAGGCCGCCCTCCAGGCCATCGCCGATGCCAACGGCGGCACGCGCGTGTCCGGCAGTGCCGGCTACGACGCGTCGGTCGACTACGTCACCGGACGCCTGCGCGCCTCAGGCTGGCGCGTCACCACCCAGCCGTTCCAGTTCCAGACCTTCGTGTCCCTGACGCCGTCGGTGCTGCAGCAGGTGTCGCCGGGGCCCGTCGGCGCGCTCCCCCACGCGATCATGAGCTACTCGGGCAGCGGCGACGTCACCGCGGCGGTGAGCACGCCGTCCGGAGACTTCCGCGGCTGCAACGCGGCCGACTGGGCGGGCTTCCCGGCGGGCAACATCGCGCTCGTCTCGCGCGGGGCGCCTCCCGGCTTCCCCGTGGCCTGCACCTTCGCCCTCAAGGCGCGCAACGCCCTCGCGGCCGGGGCGGTCGGGGTCGTCGTCTACAACAACGCCGCCGGGCCTCTCAACGGGACGCTCGGGGCCGACTTCACCGAGAACATCGGCGTCGTCGGCATCGAGCAGTCGCTCGGTTTCCAGCTCTCCACGACGCCCGGGCTCGTCCTCCGGCTGAAGACCGACACCCTGCGCGGCATCGCGACCACCGCCAACGTCCTCGCCGAGCTGCCGGGCAAGAACACGGGCAACGTCGTCATGGCCGGCGCGCACCTCGACTCGGTCAACGCCGGGCCGGGCATCAACGACAACGGCAGCGGATCGGCGGCCCTGCTCGAGGTGGCCGAGAACCTCGGAAAGGTCAAGCCGCAGAACACGATCCGCATCGGTTGGTGGGCTGCCGAGGAGTCGAACCTCGTCGGTTCGACGTACTACGTCAACAACCTGCCGGCATCCGAGCTGCAGCGCATCGCGCTCTACCTCAACTTCGACATGGTCGGCTCGCCGAACCACGTCTTCTTCGTCTACGACGGCGACAACTCCGACAACGAGGGCGCCGGCCCCGGCCCGGCCGGTTCGGCGCAGATCGAGAAGACGTTCGAGGCCTTCTACGCCTCGCGCGGCATCCCGTTCAAGGGCACCGACTTCAGCGGACGCTCCGACTACGGGCCGTTCATCGCGAGCAACGTGCCCTCGGGTGGCCTGTTCACCGGTGCCGAGGGCGTCAAGACGGCGCAGGAGGCAGCGCTCTGGGGCGGTACGGCCGGGAGTGCCTACGACCCCTGCTACCACCAGGCCTGCGACACGTACGCCAACGTCAACCTGACGGCGCTCGACGTCAACAGCGACGCCATCGCCGACGCCGTCCTGCGCTACGGCATGAGCACCGCGCTCATCAACGGCACGAAGTCCAAGGGCAACTTCCGCCCGCCGGCCGACACGAGCGCGCCCGCCACGAGCTGACGTGTCGACCACCTGATACCCACGGAGAGGCCGGACGCGCCCGGGAGGTGACGCGTCCGGCCCCTGCCCGTGCGGCCGGGAGGTCGACGCACGGGCCGGCAGCAGGCGTCAGGTGAGCGGGGTGCCGACGGGGAGGCCTGCGAGCGCGCCGTCGGGCACGACGTGCACGCAGCCCCACTCGAGGCCCAGACGCGTCATGACGTCGGGGCTCGTGACGTGGCGCAGGCGGCCGCCCTCGGCGTACCAGACCGGGGCCGCGTTCTGCTCGCGCAGCAGCGTGTGGTCGCGCGGCGTCGACCGGAGCCCGGAGAGGGAGCCGAGCGGGATCTCGCGCACGGCGTTCCAGTCGAGGTGCAGCGTGTCCATCCACGCCGGCGACGGGATGCCGAACGCCTTGCCGCCGTACACGACGTAGACGCCGTCGGTGCCGCGCTCGCGCACCAGTGTGCCGTTGCCGGGGCACGTCGACACGTGCGCCATCGAGCCGGGTTTGGCGGCCACGACGTCGGCCCAGCGGTAGCCACCGGCGTCGAGCTCGGCGGGCGACGGGATCCAGAACGCGGCCCCGCCACGGATGACGTTGATGCGCGGGTCGGTCGAGTCGTGCAGGAGGCGGCCGTTGGCGAGCCACGACGGCGTCTTGCGGGTGTGCGAGCCGACGAAGAGGCCGCGCCACGTCTTGCCGTTGCTGCCGGTGATGGCGCGCTCGGCGGGGTCGTCGACGGTCGTGAGGCGGATCCGCACCTCGACGCCGGGGTTGTTGTTGTCGTAGACGAGGACGTAGGTGTAGCGGCTGTCCTGCTCCCAGCCGTATGCGACGACCTGGTGGTCGTTGCCGAGCTGCGTGACGTCGCGGGCCTGCGTCAGGCCGAGGAGCACGGGCTGGCCTGAGTTGAGTCGCGCCTTGAGCTTCGGCAGCTCGTCCTCGCGGGTCATGCGGGCAACTCCCTTGCCGCGCAACCAGGTCGGGTGGTCGAGGCTCGTCGCGTACTGCACGAACTTGAGCCCGTTGTCGACGAAGGTGTCCATGAGCCGGTCGTAGACGTAGTCGGCCAGGAGCGTGCCGTCCTGCGGGAGGGCACGGTTGTCCGGCATGCCGAGGCCGGCGTACCAGTAGTCCATCGACGCGGCCGCCATGCCGCCGCAGCGGCCGCCGGTCGTGACGTCGATGCCGAGCGCGGGGATCCGCAGCACGTGGTTGGTGAACGAGTTGCTGAACGCGAAGCCGTGCTCGGCCGGCGTGAAGGCGATGCGCATGGTGGTGCTCTTTCTGCTCTGGTGGAACGGTTCGGGGAGAAGAGGTTTCGGCGACCGCCCTTGAGACTGAGCGCGGCTACTCAAACCGTCCGTTTCGTCGGTATCCAGCGCCGGGTGTCGCGCCTCTGACGAGTGGACGCCCGCCGCCGGGGCGGGCCAGGCCGTTCGGGGGCCCACCATGCGCACGACGCCATTCGTCGTCCTGCCTCGTCGACGCGGTTCGGGAGGGGTGGTCGCGGCGCTCGTTGCCGTCGCAGTGGCCGGCGCCCTCACGGCGTGCTCCGGCGCGTCGGGCGGCTCGAGCCCTTCGCCGCCGGCCACGTCCCCTCCCCCGTCGACGTCCGTCGCCCCGACCAGCGACCTGCCGACCAGCGACCTGCCGACCAGTGACCTGCCGACGACGGACACGACCACCACCGACGCGTCGGGCGTCGTGCCGAGCGACCTCGTCGGTAGCTGGCAGAGCCTCGACCAGGGCTCGGCCGAGGTGCTCTACCGGATCCACGAGGACGGCTCGTTCGAGCGGGCCGAGGTCATGATGCAGCCGCGGACGAGCGGCACCTTCGAGATGCAGGTCGCGACGAAGGGGACGCTGTCGGTCGAGGACGGGACGCTGCGCGTGCGGCCGAGCGGCGGCTGGCAGACCCTCCACGACCCGGACTCCCCCAGTGGCAGCTACGACCACCAGCCGCTCGACGACCTCTCCGTCGAGACGTACCAGTGGTCGTTCGACGGGCCGCGCCTCGTGCTCGTCGGGCCGTACGGCGCCGTGCCGTACGAGCGGGCGGGCTGACGCGTGGCCGGCGGGTCGGCGTCGGGACCTTCGGGGACGCAACGGGTTCCGGCGCCGGCCGGGCTGCTGGCGCGGGCGTGGCGGGCGGCGTCGACGAACGCGGCGCAGGTCGTCGTCAGCGTCGTCGTGGCCGGGCTGCTGGCGCTGGCCACGTGGCTGGCGTCGCAGGCGTCGGGTGCGTGGACGTCGTCGACGCGCCTGGAGACGAAGGCGGCCGCGCTGCTCGGGGAGGACCTGCGCCACGTGTACCAGGACGAGGTGCCGCTGGCGCTCGAGGTGTCGCTGATGCAGGTGCGGGCCGACGCGCTCGACGCGGCGGGCGTCGAGTCGCCGGCGGCCGCGGTCGAGGCGCGGGTGCTGCGCAAGGCTTCGGGCGAGCTGCGGGCGGCCCTCGGCTCGTCGTCGTCGTCGCTGCTCGCCGAGAAGTACGCCGGCGCCGACCACGGGTACGCGGTGAACCGGCGCCTCGCGGACGTCGTCGGCTCCTCGGCGCTCGTGGCGCGGGCCGACGTGCTCGACGCGGTGGCCGAGGGCGACCGGTACGCCGCCGGCGCCGCGTGGGCGGCGGGCGCGGCCGTCGCGCTGGCGCTCGGGTTCGTCGTGGTCCGCGTCCTGACGCGTCGAGGCCGGGCCCGCGGGTCGGCCGCGGCTACAGCGGCGGCGGCTGGATCTGGGGCTGGGGCCGCGGAGCCCGACATCGGCGTCGTGCCGGGGCCGTGGCAGGAGCGGACGACGTTGACGCGGCTGGCGGCCGGAGCGGCGCTGCTCGCCTGGCTGCTGCTGCCGGCGCTGACGGCCGCTCAGCTCGTGCTCGGCACGGCCGCGGCGTCGGACGGTGCGTCGGGGTCGCGGCGGGCCACCGGTCTCGGCAGCACGATCCTCGCCACCCAGCTGCGGCAGGGGCTCATCGCCGACGCGGCGCAGTCGGTGGTCCGGGCGCAGATGGTGTCGCTGGCCCGGCGGTTCGTCGACGTGCAGGCGCAGGACCCCGGGCAGGAGGCCATCGCGTTCGCCGACGGGCAGGGCGCCGACGCGTGGGCGGCGCTGTCGGCACGGATGCTCGCCTTGCCGACGCACGCCGACGGCGTCGATGCCGACATCGTGCAGCTGCTCGCGTCGGGTGACACCGAGGTGGCCGCCGACCTGCGGCTGCAGCAGGAGGCGGTCGACGCGTCGGACCGGGCGGGCGGGGCGGCTGACCTGCTGTCGCTTGCCGTGCTCCTCGCCGGCCTGACCGCCGCGGTGGCCGCGATGGCGAAGGTCGCCGGCTTCACCGGACGCCTCGCGACGGGGGCGGCCGCCGGGCTCGTCGCGGCAGCGGTCGTCGTGGCCGGCATCGCCGTCCTCCACGCCACCTGACGTACCGGTCGGACGCGCGGGGCCGGGCCGGACGCGTCGGTCAGGGGACGCCGGCCAGCGGCCACCGGCGTCCGTCGGCGGTGTCGACGAGCGCGGCATGGTCGCAGCGGAGGGTCAGCGGCAGCACGTCGGCGACGGCGGTGACCGCGAGCGGGATCTGCGCGGCCGTCAGCCCGGTGGAGACCGACACGTGCGGCACCCAGTGGCCGGGGTCGTAGTGCTTGTGGATGGTCGCGCCGGTGTCGCGCAGGGCGGCGACGGCGCGCTCCTGCCGGGCCGCGGTCGCCGAGGTGACCGAGCAGGCCAGGGCCGCCCGCCCGCGCGGGAACGACACCGTGCCCTGGACGGCGATGTCGACCGGACCGTCGTCGGGCAGCGCTGCGGTGGCGGCGAGCACGGCGTCGAGGTCCCACTGGAGGCAGACGCCGTACGACAGGTGCGGCACGTGCCGACCGTGCGTGTGCGTCAGGAGGGTGGCGATGCCGCGTTCCTCGAGGCGCTCCCACAGGCGCACGACCGTCCGGGCGGACGGCGGGTCGAGCAGGAGGCAGAGCGCGAGCGCCATGCCTCATTGTGGCGGTTGCTCGCCGGCGTCCCCGGGAAGCCGCCTGCGTAGGGTGGGCCCCGTGGACACCCCCAGCGACCTCGACGTCGTCGCCGCGCACCGGTACGTCTCGCTCACGACCTTCCGCCGCGACGGGACGCCGGTGTCGACGCCGGTGTGGGTGGCGCGCGACGGCGGCGAGCTCGTCGTCGTCACCGTCGACCCGGCGGGCAAGCTCAAGCGCCTGGCCCACACGGCGCGAGTCGAGCTGCGGCCGTGTGACATCCGCGGACGCATCGCAGACGGTGCGCCGACGTACGCGGGCACGGCACGCGTCGACCGGACGCCCGAGGGCGTGGCCGCGGTGAAGCGCGCGATGGGGCGCAAGTACGTCATGGCGCGGCTCGGCGACATCATCGCGGGCGCGACGTCGTGGGCGGTCAAGCGGCAGCCGCGGGCCGGCATCCGGATCACGCTCGCCTGACGCCCCCGGGTCTGGTTCGCCCAACGTTGGACAGCACGCTTGGGAGTGTCAGGTTCCTCGCCTAGCGTGACGGCATGACCCTCCAACCGGTGACGCGCGCGCTCCAGCGTCGGCTCGGGATGATGTTGCGCGACAAGGTGGCCGGCGACGATGCGCCTGCCCGGGCGGCGCGGATCTGGGGCGCGGAGGGCGAGCGGTGGTTCGTGCCGACGGACCCGGTGTGGCGGGTGCACGCCGACGCGTCGATGTTCCCGGGCGGCATCACGTCGCTGCTGCTGCAGATGCTGCACCCGATGGCGATGGCCGGGGTGGCCGGCCACAGCGGTTACAAGAGCGACCCGTGGGGGCGGCTCCAGCGCACGAGCCACTACCTCGCGACGACGACGTTCGGCACGGTCGAGCACGCCGAGCAGGCGATCGCCCACGTCCGCGAGATCCACGAGCGGGTGCGCGGGCGTGACGCGCTGGGCCGACCGTACCGGGCGAGCGACCCGCACCTGCTGACGTGGGTGCACGTCGCGGAGGTCGACTCCTTCCTGCGCGCGTACCAGGCCTTCGCGGCATCGCCCCTGACCGACGCCGAGGCCGACGCGTACGTGCGGCAGGCGGGCGTGCCCGCGGCGCGGTTGGGGGTACCGACGCCTCCCGCGTCGGTCGCCAAGCTGCGCGGGGTGCTCGCGTCGTACCGTCCCGAGCTCGAGGCCACCGATGCCGCACGCGAGGCGGCACGGTTCCTGCTGCTCGACCCGCCGCTGCCGTGGACGGCCCGGCCGGGCTACGGCGTGCTGGCGGCCGGTGGGGTGTCACTGCTGCCGAGGTGGGCACGGGAGATGCTCGGGCTGCCGGTGCCGGATCCGGTGGCGCGGTTCGTCGGCCGCCCACTCGGCCACCTCGGCGCGGCCACCGTCCGGTGGGGCATGGCCGGCCTCGGCGAACGCCGCCCGTCAGACGCCCGCGAGGAGTCCGCCGCCTCGGCCTGACCGGTGACCGACGCGGCTCGGTGCGAGAGCAGAGCGAGGTGGTCGCTGGGGTCAGGGGGCGGACGCGGAGGGCGCGGGCTGAGGACTCGTTGCCGCGGCGGTCGGAGTGGTCGACGCGTCGGCGCCGGTCGTGGGGCTGCCGGCGTCCGGGGTCGTGGTCGACTCCGGCGTGGTGGCGGTGGGCGGTTCCGGCGTCGCGGCCGGGGCCGTCGTGCTCTGGCCGGCCGGGGCACTGGTGTCAGTGGGTGACGCGGTGCCCGTCGCGGTGGGCGCGCCGGACGTCGGGGTCGGACCGGACGGGGTCGGACCGGACGGGGTCGGGCCGGTGGTCGGGCTGGTCGTCGGGGTGGCTGATGCGGTGACGAGCGTCCGGATCTGGTTCTGGTAGTCGAGCAGCCGGGCCCTGACCTGGTCGAGGGGCAGGCGCTGCATGCTCGCGGCGAACGTGGCGATCTGGGCCCACAGCGCGTCGAGCCGTTGCCGCGTCTGTGCGGGCAGCTCGGACGGCACCGTCAGGACCAGCTGCTGGGCGAGGGCGTACGTCAGGCACTGGACGCAGGAGTAGTTGACGGCGCCGGCGACGTTCTGCGGGATGGCGATGTTGGCGCTGCCGGTGATGAGGACGACCTGGAAGGCCACCGACACCGTCGTGCAGCGGGTGCAGCTGGCGAACGCGTAGGCCTCGTTGGCGTTGGTGACGCTGGTGCCGTCGGCCCAGACGAGAGCGAAGGCGACGTCGTAGACCGTGGAGCCGTCCGTCGTGTTGACGGCCAGGGCCTGGTTGTCGCCGGGGCCGGGCGCGGCGGGGCGGTTGAACGGGAAGACCCACGCCGGCGGTGGTGATGCGCTGGTCGTGGTCGTCCGGTCGGCCGGTCGGGGGACGAGGACGAGGGCGAGCTCGGGATGGTCACGCGTCGGAGGTGTGGACGTGGACGCCCACACCGAGCGCTGCGCGTCGACGAGCTGGCCGTCCTGCAGGTCCGGGGTGCCCGTGATCGCGTACCCGGCCGAGGCGACGGCCTGGGTGAGCGTGCCCTTCTCGAAGGGCTGGACCGGGCGGTAGCGGTTGGCGTCCGGCCACCAGGCGTAGGCGAGGCCGGCGATGACGGCGACTGCGGTGAGGCCGGCAACCGCGCGACGGCCCGGGTGGCCGACCGTGCGGCGCCAGACGGCGGCCGTGGCGGTGCGCACCAGCCGGGTGAGCAGCAGCAGCGAGCCCAGGACCGGGAGCGCGACGGCCACGACGGCGAGGACCCGCACGGTCACGCCGAGGGCGTCCCCTCCGGCCCAGTCGACGGCCAGCGCGTGGGACTGACGCCCCATGCTGTCCCACGCGGTGCCCAGCACCCGGGGCAGCGCCAGGACCATCATCACGAGCGTGAAGGCCAGCAGCGGCACGATCGCCAGCACCCAGATGGTGACGATGATCCGCGGGCCACGCTTGAGGGCGGTCACGCGGGGGTCGGCCGAGCGGCCGGGCCACAGGGCCGCGAGGATCGCGCCCATGCGCGCCTGGAGGTCGGGGACGCCGGTCAGGTCTGCGAGGACGTGGTAGCCGTCGAAGCGCACCATCGGGGCGAGCTGACGGACCATCTGGAGCAGCTGCGCCGCCAGGATGAGCAGGATCGCGTCCCAGCCGGTGACGGCCCAGACCGCGAACATGGCGACGCCGATGATGGCGTTGAAGTACAGACCGCCGAGGTCGACCCGGAGCCGTCCCGCGCGGTCGAGGCGGTAGCTGTCGGTGACGTCGGTGTAGAAGGCCGGCCACACCAGGTAGAGGCCGGTGCCCATCGCCCCGGGCGTGGCGCCGCCGTACCGGCAGGCAGAGGCGTGCCCGAACTCGTGGAAGCCTGCGGACACAACGGTGATGGCGAAGACCACGACGAGCAGCAGCGGCTGGTCGAAGGCCTGGTGGGTGGCCGAGGCCAGGCCCTTGGTGAACAGCACCCACGCCGAGATCGCGACGAAGGCCAGGACCACCGGCACGACGACCAATGGCGCGAACAGCACCGCGAAGGGTGCCGTGAGCCGCCGGGTGACGCGCGGGTCGGACACGACCCAGCGAAGTCGGAGCGCCAGCAACGGGTTCGACCGCTGGACCTGCGGCTGCGACCCGTCGGCGCCGAGGACGAGGCCGAGCTGGCGCAGCTGCGACTCGACGAGGGTCTGCGCATCCTCGGCCGCAAGCCGGCGTCCGTACTCGACGCTCACGGCATCGGCGACCTGCGCGAACGTGCGCTCGCCGTCGATGGCCTTGAGCACCAAGTAGAGCAGCGGCGTCAGCTGGACCGTCTGACCACCGGGGCGGCGCACCAGCGAGGGCGGCGTGCGGTACCCCGATCCCGTCATCTCCCCGAGAAGCTCGACGCCGTCGGCGCGCTGCGGACGCTCGCCGGACGCGTCTTCCCGGGAGAGCGTGTCGCCGGCCGTTCGGGACGGCGCGGCGCCGGGGCCGGACGCCATGGCGTCCGGCCCCGGCACCCCACGCGGTGACGAGGTGAGGCTCACGAAGGACCCGCTACTGGTTGATCGTCGAGGTCTGGTCGGCGGTGGCCTGGGCCGTGCCGTCCAGGTGCTGGGTGATGCTGCCGCTCTGGTCGGCCATGGAGACGGCCTGCGAGCCCACCGACCCGACGTTGGCCGACACGGACGCGTCGATGGGCGCGGCCACGTTCGCGTTCGCGGCCACCGCGCCGTCGACCGGTGCGGCGAGCTTGGCGTCCGCGGCAGCGTTGACGTCGATGTTGAGCAGGTTGCCACTGAGCGCCGAGGACGGTGTCGTTCCGGTCGTGCTGCCCGCGTCGGTGCCCGTGGTCGTGCCGGGGTCGGGGGTTGTGGCCGGCGCCGGCGTGGTCGTGTCGGGCGTGGTCTGCTGGATGTCGCTGTGCTGCGGTGCGTGCGCGATCGCCGACCCGGTGAGGCCCTGGTCGATGTTCACCGCCTGGTGCGCCACTGCCGCGTCCGTCGAACCGACGGACAGGATGTTGGCCCCGACAGCGCCGGCGATCGGCGCCGCGACGTTGGCGTTGGCCCCCACGGCCAGGTCGATCGGCGCGGCGACGTCGAGCGCGAGGTTGAGGTCGGCGTTGAGGTCGAGCAGGGACATGACCTCCTTGTCCGGCAGGGCCGCACCGGCTTCCGCAGCGAGTTCTTCCGGGGAAACAGGGGGCAGATCTGAATCGGTCATCAGGTACTCCATTCCGGCGCCGTCCGGCGCCACTCCTGCGCTTGAGAACCACGCTGCGACGCAGCCGGGCCGCGTCGACCAGCCCGGAATCGAGCTGACGCGCCGCACCGACCTCGCAGGTCACTGCCCGACTTACCCCGAAAAGGACAAAACGCACCGAACCACCGATGTCGGTTCGGTGCGGGTGCCGAGACCAGACGCGGAAGGGGCCCGCCGTGAGACGGGCCCCTCCCCTTTCGGTGCTGGAGATCAGAACGCGCTGGTGCCGTTCGGGGTGCCGAGGCCGGTCGGGCCGTCCCAGCCGGTGCCCGACGTGCACCACACCGCGGGGGTGCACGTGCCGTTGGTGCCGGTGGTGACGTCGTTCAAGCCCGAGGTGTGCGCCCACGTGTAGGACGCCGGGTAGCCGGACGTGTTGCCCGAGAGGGCGTACACGCTGCCGATGATCGGGGACGAGGCGCTCGTGCCGCCGTAGACCTGCCAGCCCTTGCGGCCCTGGTAGGACGTCGAGTCGTACACGGCGACACCGGTGTTCGGGTCGGCGACGGCCGAGACGTCGGCGTTGGCCTTGCCCGAGCACTGCGTCGCGGAGGTCTGCCACGCCGGCTTGGCGTTCAGCGTCGAGCAACCGCTGCCGGCGCCGCTCCACGCCTTCTCGGTCCAGCCGCGGCTCGTGCCGGAGGCGCGGGTGAGGCTCGTGCCGCCGACGGCGATGACGCTGTCGAAGGAGGCCGGCGACTCGATGCCGTAGCCGTTGTCACCGGTCGAGGCGGTGATGGCGATGCCGGGGTGGTCGTAGGCCGAGGTCTGTGCCGAGTCGGAGCCGCCGTAGCTGTTGCTGATGGCGGAAACTCCTTGCGTCGCAGCGTAGTTCACAGCCGTGCCGAGGTCGGCGAACGAGGCGGAGTTGGCCTCGACGAGCAGGATCTTGCAGTCGGGGCACGACGCCGACACCATGTCGAGGTCGAGGCTGATCTCGGTGGCCCACCCGGCGTCGGTGCGCGGGAGGCTCGAGCCGCCGGTCTGGTTGACCTTGCGGAAGCAGCCGTTGGCGGTGGTGCAGGCCGGCAGGCCGAACTGCGAGCGGTACGTGGCGAGGTCGGCCTCCGCGGTCGGGTCGTTGTAGGCGTCGACGATCGCGACGGTGCGGCCGCCGCTGGACAGGCCCGTCAGGCCGTACGCCGCCTGGATGTCGGTGGGGCCGTACCCACTGGGGGTCGCCGTCACCTGCGGCTTGCCCGTGGCGTCGACGACGACCATGGCGTTGCAGCCCGCCGTTCCGGGAACCGGCTTCGCGCAGACGTGTGCGGCACGGTGGGTGGACGCCGCCGGGGCGCTGGTCGGTTGGGCCATCGCCGACGTCGCGCCGAGGGTGAGCATCAGCGCGCCGACGGCAGCGCCGAGTGAGAGAGCCGAGCGTTTCACAGGTCCTCCAGGGTTGGGTGTGACGCTCGGCGCAGCGTCGATGGGGGTCGGCGGCGCGATCGTCGAGGCCTCCCAACCTGACTGGCGCGCCGCGTTCCGGACGCTACGCCCGGCGAGGTAAAGCGTTGGCCAACGTTTGGGAAGACTTCTGCCACGCAAGGGAGTTGGCCGCACTCGTCTCGAGTGGCCGCGTCGCGAGCGCACATGAGGCTGTCACCGACGCGTCGGTTTCCGGAAAGCCGAACGGCTCGCCGACGCGCCGCCTAGGCTGACGACGCACACCTCGGACGACGACAGGGGGCGACGTGGCTCGGGTCTTCAGGGTGATCGCGGGCGTGCTGCTCGGGGGCCTCGGAGGGATGGCCTTCGCCTTCACCGCCGGTCCGACACTCATCTCCGCCATGGGCGCCAGTGAGAGCAGTGCCATGGGCGCCTTCTTCTTCATGTTCTTCTGCGTCCCCGTCATCGGTGCGGTCCTCGGCGGGGTCGTCTTGGCCAGGTCCCGCGCCTGAGGATCGTTCGTCTCGGTTGCGGGCGCTTGGAGTGTCAGCGGCGACCGAGCCTGCAGCTGCGGGCGTGTGGTGCGCGTCGCGTCTGCTGTGGATGACGACGGACACGCTGTCCGAGATGTCCCTAGCCTCGAGTCATGTCCTACGCGATCGACACCGACGGGGCCGGCGGGGCCGGTGACACGCTGGCTCTCACGGCTACCGCGCTGAAGGACTGCGCCGAGGCGTTCGCCTACGCCGCGGGTGTGCTGCAGCGCGGCGTCGGTGACGACGACCCGTTGCTCTCGACGGCCGCCAAGGAGTTCGCCGGCACCCAGACGATGTCGCTGCACACGGCGTCTGGCGGGTTCGCTGCCCTCGGACGGAAGGTGTCGTGGGTCGGCCTGACCGGTAAGGAGACCGAGCTCGAGGTGGCGCAGGCTCTCGGCCTCCTGGGCAAGGCGGCCCCGACCGGCTCTGCGGGACAGGCACTCTGATGCAGCCGGATCCGGGAGGGCCGCACGGCCCGATGACCGTACCCGCCGGTGACCCGCAGTCGCTGCGTGCGGCGGCCCGCCGGCTCGGCGTGGTAGCCGAGATCGGCCTGCAGACGCCCGGCGTGCGTGGCCAGTCGGCGTCGATCATCTCAGCGGTCTGGCAGGGTGACGCGGCCACCGCGGCCCAGCGCGAGGCCGACGTCCTTGCGGGCCGCACCCGCCTGCTTCTCGAGCGCGTCGGAGGTGCTGGCGCCGAGCTGCTCGCTCTCGCAGTCGCTTTGGAGGAGGCCCAGGCGGTCGCTCGGCGTTCGATCGCCGAGCAGGACGCGGCCCAGCGCGACTACGAGCGCGACGTCAACCCGGCGTTCCCGCTGCTCGACCCGGTCGCACGTGCTGAGCATCAACGCGCCCTCACCGACGAGCGCGACCGACGCCAGCGCCTGGCCCGGTCGCGGTACGAGGCGGTCATGGCCCAGCTTCACCTCAAGCGTCGGGCCCTGACGCGTCGGCTCCTGTCCCTCGCCACCGCTCCCCTGCGTGGCGGCACCAGCGGCACCGGCGGCACCCTGCCCGGCCCGAACACCGCCCAGGGGGTGATGCACGACCTCGTCGGCGACCTCACCCTGACGATGACCGCGCTACTGCCGCCCGAGTGCACGACCGTGGCCGTCGACGTCTACGACAACGTCGACACCGGCCTGCCCGAGTGGTCGCTCGAGCAGAAGCTGACCGACGCCGGGATCATCCCCGGGCCCAGCGTCATCGACAAGATCGGCTGGGGCTCCGGCGCCGCGGTGACGTCTGCCCAGTACGGCCTGGCGGCCGCGTTGCGCCCGAGCGGCACGGTGTCGCGGGTGGCTGGGAACCCTGCCGTGCGGCGCACCGTCGACACCCTGAACAAGGCTGACAAGGTCGCCGGCTGGGTTGGCATCGGCCTCTCGGGCGCGACGACGATGGCCGGCCAGCTCGACTCCGACTCGAGGAAGTACACGAACATGCCGACGTGGAAGCTCTTGGCGCGCGGCGCCGTCCAGGGAACCCTGGCCGGCGGTCTAGGAGGCGCCGCCGGTGCCGGTTGCGCCAGGGTGCCGGTCGTCGGACCGGTGCTCTCACCTGCCTGTGGCGCAGTGGGAACGGCGATCGGTCAGGAAGCCGGTCGACAGGTGAACAACTCGTCGATTCTCAAACCCGAGCGGGCGGACACCCGAAGGACCGTGAGTGTCCCGCTCCAGGCGGTGTGGAACTGATGGAGTCCTGGCCAACGTGGCTCTTGGTCCTGGTCATCGACGCCATCGTGGTCGGCGGCTACGTGAGCGTCGCGACGCCCTCGCGCATGTACCGAGGCCGGTTCAGGTTCGCCCAGCTGCCCGATCGTGGGTACTTCGGCGGGCTGTGCGCGGGACTCGGTTTCACGCCCGTGGGCCTGTGGATGAGCATCGGCGGCTCGGACGAGGGAGTCGTGGCCAACATCCTCTTTTCATGGCTCGTGCTGTGCTTGGCCTACTGCGCCATAGGCCAGTTCGCGGCTGTCCCCATCCCCAAGTGGTTCGTCCCCTCAGCGTTCAAGAACGACACCGAGCACGTCTACCCCCGACGCGTCCTCGGGCTCCGAAAGGTCGACCGCCTCTCCGACCGGCCCGACGCCGTCGCTCGAGAGCTGCTGCCCTGACCGGGACCGACGACGCCGTGCTGCACGTCCGAGCGACGCGCAGCACGGCTCGTGGTCCAGCGCTCACGCAGCGACCGTGGCCACACGACGCGACGGCAGCGCGGACGCCACGGCGAGCAGCGCCATGGCACTCGCGAGGTAGACGAGGCTGTGCTGAAGCCGGCACCGGGGCGGCCGCCATCGACGCGACCGCTTGCCATCCGTCCTCCGGGGTGCTTCCCCGGGCCCTTCGGGATCGACAGACGGTAGGTGGAGACTGGTCGGGTCGACGGGACCGAGGAAGAGGTGGCAGGGCATGCCGGACAGCGAGACGTACGTGACCCCGAAGGTGGCGCAGCCCTACTGGGTCAAGCACGCGTACGAGGTGCTCGTCGAGACCGCGGGTCGCTACAACGCCGTCATCACCTACTCCGAGCTGGCCGAGGAGGTGCAGCGTCGTTCGTCGCTGCACACCCGGTCGAGCATGCAGAACTGGGTCGGCGGCCTGGTCACCGACGTCGCCAAGGTCAACCACGTGCGGGCCGAGCCGCCCCTCGCCTCGCTCGTGGTGCGCAAGGACGACGGCCAGGTCGGCGCCGGCTACGACGAGGTGCTGCGGCTCGCCGGTGAGCGGCTGAGTGCCGACTCGATCGACCGGGAGAACCACGCCGCCGCCGCGCGCCTCGAGTGCTACCGGCACTGGGGTGCCGACGTTCCCGCCGACGCGACGCCGACCCTGGCCCCGCGCGCACGTGCTCGCGAGACGCGGGCGCAGACGCCGGGGACTCCGCGGACGCCGCGGACTTCGCGGGCTGCAGCAACGCCCGAGCGTCGCGGTGCGATCTGCCCGACCTGCTTCATGGAGATGCCGCTGTCCGGTGGCTGCGTGAACTGCAGCTGAGCTCGGCCCCGGCCGTCGCCGGTTGTGGCGCACCTGGCCCAGCATCGGCGTCCGGGCAGCGGGGATCTGGGTGCGCGGAGCCCCTGCCGTGCGCACCCAGACACCCCTGCCGGCCCGGAGTCGGCCAGCCGATGTCGCGGCTGCCGACGTCCGGGCGCCCACCCCTTCTGCGGTCGTCGCCGGGCCTCCCATGCCCGACGACGAAGACGCTTCCACCAAGGATGGGCAACACGACCGGCCGGCACTAGGTGTCGGAACCGACACCCCGTCAGTTCCTACCGCCGCGGCGCGACGCTGCGGCTTGCTCTGCTCCCTGCCCACCACGCGGTCGCCGCCGCGCGCCCGTGTAGGCCGGTCTTGGCGTAGACGGAGGACAGGTGCTTGCGGATGGTGCGCTCGCTGAGCCCGAGGCGGTGGCCGATGGCGTGGCTCGTCAGGCCCTGGGCCGCGAGCGCCAGCACCTGACGCTCGCGCGCGGTCAGCGTCGGGAGCTGCCCGGCAGCGCTGGCAATCCGGTCCTCGGTGCCGGCGCGGTTCGCTCCGTTGGCGCCCGCACTTTCATCGTCGCCCTCGACGGCGGCCAGGCGCGCGAGCGCCGCCTTGAGCCGGACGTTGAGGGTGAGGGCGGGCGCGACGATGCTCTGGATCAGGGCGAGCGCGTCGAGGTCGTCGTCGGTGAAGTCGCGCCGGCCGCGGTGCAGCCCGAGGAACACGAGGTCGTTCGCACTGAGGTGCAAGGCGATGGCGACCGGGAACTGGCCGTCGGGCAGCCAGCCGTGCATGGCGTCGAACTCCGGGGTGTCCCAGAACTGGTCCATGCGCACGTGGTCGCTCGTGCGGACCGGGCCGGTGACGCCGATGCAGCGCATGGCTGCGATCGCGGGATGGCTGCCGGCGTACTGCGCCGCGCGTTCCGCCTGACCGAGCGGGACCACGCACCCCTCCGACGTGACGACTGCCGGAGCGTCATCGGTCTGCACGTGCGGCCCGAACGACGTGAGCCCCGCTCCCCCGTCGGCGCCGAGCACGATCTCGATGCGCTGGACGAGCTCCTCGGCGAAGGCCTCGTCGGCGGCCGCGTGCCGGGCGATGTCGACGGCGAGTCGCAGCACGTCCGCCTCACGCGGGTGCCCGGCGCCCAGCAGGGTCGCGGCCTGTCGCGTGCCCATCGCGCTCCGATCGCCTGCGGGTCATCGAGGAGTCCGGCCCGACGATCGTAAGAGCGGGCTGCAGGCTTTGCGTCGTTTCGCCAAGTTTGGCTCCGTTGCCTCGTGGGGCCCTACCGCTCTCTACCTAGCGCGCGTAGCCAACCTGCTGCCTCCTCCGTCCACGTGACGCCGGGCGGGACACCCGCCCAGGCCAACTGGGTAGCCATATCGATCATCGAGGCGGCATATCCAAATGCGCCAAGGTTGTTCGGACCTCTTCCCTCAATCTGATCAGTTCATACAGAAGCTCGAACACAGGCCTGGTCAGAATCTCCTCGACCGCCTGTCGCCGCACCCCGCTGGGACTTAGACTCTCTGCCACCAAGCCAAGAGTCATGTCCTGGCCCTTTCCACGATTCAGTCCCACCCTGAAGACGCGACCGCAATAGGCCCTGGACTGCATGCCTTCACCTAGGTCGGATTCGGCAAGCCCCCAAGCATCCATGATGCTCTTCCAGCCGGCAGGGTCCTCCGTGCGGTTTGGAACCGGAGGCATTTCATCGATGCCTCCAACGGGACGATCGGCAGAGGCAACTGCGGTTCTCAGGACACCCTGGCCGAGGGTCATGACTTCCAAGTCGTCAGAGAGCTCGTAGACTTTTTGGTTGGCCGCACGAGCCTCGAGAGTCCATCGAGCAGCGGCCGGACTGCCATCCGCGAAATCTAGACGGTAAAGAGTCAGGCGCCAACCTTGGTCCGCCGTTTGAAGCCCCAAGCTCAGAGCGGCCTCTCGCAACACATGGTCGATGTCTATGGCATCCACCACGCGATCCACTTCGCGACGCACTTTACGACGCTCCCGGCCAGCGATAACAAGACTAGCTATGTACAGTACGAGCGCCAGGCCGCCGGCCGTAGCCGTCAGATACCAAACTTGGCCGAAGATCCCCAGGAAAGCGGCAAGAAAGGTGAGCAATTGCGCAGCGGTCGCGAGTCGGTGCGCCGTAAAATGAAATCTTGCCACGCTAGAGCCTTCCGGTGACGTCTGCGCCCACCTTCTCCAGCGATGCAACGGCGTCGACTATGGAAATGCGTACCGCCTGATTGAAGTCGAAACCATCAAGATCGCTGAGACCAGGCACGCCCTCAACCTCGCTATGCAGCTGCCGCCCAGGAAGTACACGGTAGCCTGCCTGCTCAACCTGACGCACTAATGCATCCCCCGTTTCACCGCTTAGCTGAGCAAGGTCATCGAGGGCGATCCAGGTGTCCGGCGGTATAGCGTCTAGCACGTTAGCGACCGTGAAGCCCTCCGGGAGCAGGGTCGCAAAGAAGGCATCCTTCTCTGGGGTAGCCAAGCTGGGACGGGGCCATATCTTCACCGCGAGAGCAAGAAGCTCGGCCGACCGCGTATCGATCATTTCAGGCGTCCAGTCATCCCCAATCCCGGCCGATCGATTGATTGGCAGGTTGGATTTCCTCAAGAGTTCTGACTTCTCGACAGGTGGCCGCTGGCCAAGAATAGAATTCTGCCCCGTCACAGTAAGATTTCCGATCACGTGAAGCTTTGCTTCAGCGGTTTCGAGTGCGACCCCATTGCTTGTAAGCATGGTTTTCCATGCATCAGTCATGACCTGGGGCATGATGTGCTCAACCGTCAGTTCATCGCGGACGATTGTCTCTGCAGGCATCAAGTAGTCGTTCAACTCGGATAGCACAAAGCGAACTTGACCGGCTTGCAAGGTGTGGTACAGAGGTGACGTGAGGCCACGATCCGTGACCTCGTTGTCCGCCGGCCAATACTTGTTCCCACGCAGTAGCTCATGCGCAAGCTGTTCAGCTACGGCGCCAGGCTTTAGGCTAGAGGGAATCGCGGAAATGATGCGATTGAGATTGTTTGTTGGAATCGCACACAGTCCGCGGCGAACCAAGAACGAAAGTATGTACTGCAGAGCGCGTGTCGCATCTGAAGTGCTGGTACTGCCAGCCTCGAGACGACTGAGTG
Source organism: Intrasporangium zincisolvens (assembly GCF_034724055.1). Taxonomy (NCBI): domain Bacteria; kingdom Bacillati; phylum Actinomycetota; class Actinomycetes; order Micrococcales; family Intrasporangiaceae; genus Intrasporangium; species Intrasporangium zincisolvens. The sequence goes on along the minus strand of NZ_JAWIIL010000001.1, from coordinate 454,234 downwards.
TTTCCAAGGTTATGGGAAGGTGCGTTGAGGAGCCCCATGAATTTAAATCGAAAACCGCTTCCCGCAGTTCGGCATTCCAGGCTGGAAGACTATGTTCACCCGGCCTCAGAATTGCCAGAAATAGCGGAGCCTCTCGCTTCAAGCGTTCGAGTTCTAGACGAGCGACGACCGCCGGCCCCTCGCTCGACAGACGCTGCAATTCCTTCAAGTTCTTCTGGAAAGGCGTGTATAGATCTCTCTGGGTGGTCTTAGGGTTCCGCCGAACTAGCTGGGCCCAGAAATACTGGGAGAGCACGCCCTCAGAACCCAACGCATCTTCTAGAGGTTTCCACGTTTGGGAATAGACATCAGCGGCTACAGCATTATCGAATTGCATGAAGCTGTGGTTTCTGATCAGGTCAATCGCTGAAAGCCTCATGCCAGAGTGGTTGATCGTGTTGAAAATCTGATTGATATTGTCATCATCCGACGTATTTATTTCTACAACGATGAGCCGCAGAAGAACTGCATTCTCAAACTTCTTGAAGTCGAAGTCTGGGGCCGATGCAGCCTTCTTTATCTGCTTCTTATACCACGAGTAGGCATCGCCGATCTGTCCCGTTGGTCCACCCTCGTAGACCGTCGAAACAAAATCAGATCGATCATTGTCGCCGGGCACTAGGCGGTGGGGTTGATCTGGATTATAGGGGTTGCTGAGATATTGGCTGGTGTACGTGTCCGGATTCCATTCCGGCTCCAGTTCATGTCGGACGTCGCGCAGCGCCGCTAGGAGTGCGAGCAATGTCGTGAGTCGCTGTTGCCCGTCGATCACCCAGTAGCGCGCGACGGTTGATGCTGGCCCCGGCGCCGGGTGCAAGACGATGCTCCCGATGAAGTGCCCTTCATTGGGAATAGGATTCCCCGCCTGAACATCCGGAGCTTCGTACTGATCCAGTATATCTTCGTACAGCTCCAGCCACTGTGCCTGCTTCCACTTGTAGTGGCGCTGGAACTGGGGAACCACGAAGACCTTGGTTCCGATCAGGAGCCTGGCGAGGTCGGTCTGCTTCGTCTGCACCGTCGGAGCTTATGTCTCGGAACCTTTGTTTGGGCGGAGACAGGCCTAGAGGATTGGGGCGGAGACGGTCTGCGTGGGTGGCCACCGGACAATCACGGGCACGCGCCCACGGACAGCGGCCTCGGTCGTCGTCGTGGCCCCTCGGCCTGGCTGCCTGCCGATTACGGTCGTTCTGTCCTACCTGCCGCGCGTGACCCTCATTCCGCGACTTCGACGTCAACCACCTTGATGTCCACGCCACCGACATACCGCCCAGCATGCTCTTGGTGTTCTTCTAGGCTTGTTCGACCAGTTCCGACTCCTTGGCTCCGTCAGTGAGCTTGTCCTCGGCCAGCAGGGAGAGCACCCCGCTGGTCCTTCGACGACAGTGCGTCACCGATCCGGTTGAGCACGCCGCGCGCTCCTGGTGGTGGCCAAGGTGAGCAACCGGCGACGAGGTGGTCGGCGCGGTCCAGGCGCACCGGCTGGGCATCACAGCTAGCCAACGCGCTGAGGCTGCTCGGCTGTCCGCGATGCTGACGCGGCGTGAGCGGGAGGTCGTCGCCGGGTTGGCGCGCCGGCTTTCGAACGCCGAGTTGGCGCGCGAGCTCTACGTCAGCGAGACGACCGTCAAGACGCACGTCGTGAGCGCGTGCGCCAAGCTCGGCGTCGACAACCGCGTGCAGGCCGCCGTCATCGCGGACCGCGCTGGAGTGGCTTGACACGGGTCGGTTCGCCACATTCGTGGGTCTGCCGCTACACCGTGACGTCGTTAGCGACGCCGCGAGCAACGTCCACCCAAACGTTCATGTCGAGGTAGACAGCGAGTGCGGGATCGGTGCTTGAGGAGTTCACCCCCTTCAGTCTGAACGACCCGCCGCCGGGTCGTCCCTATGGCCCCAGATTGGGTCGGTTCGCGTATTTATGAGATTGCCTCGCGACGTGGCGCTAGCCTGCTGTCCGACGTCACAGGGGAGAAAGGCCATTGGGGTGGAACTAAGCGTTCGGGAACGGGCTGTGCTGGATCAGATCGAGATGCTCATCCGGCAGGGCCGGTCCGAGTCCGAGGCTGCGGCCACACTCAAGGTCTTACTCGTGGGCGAACAGGCGCTCGTAGACAGCGTGGTGCAGTTCCGCCACGACATCGCCGAGCAGCGCCGGAACATGGGTGCCCAGAACGCCGTGTTCGATCCCGAGGACGAGAGCGGCCCTTGGTATGTCGGTCCCAGCGCCATGGATGTCTTCTGGCCTGACCTGAAGGCGGGACTCGAAGGCGACCCCTCTTGGGTCGAGGCTGTACCCAGCCTCGATGCCGCTTCCACGGACATCGTCGGCTTACTTGCAGACCCACACAGTCCGTCAATCAGGACCCGCGGCCTCGTGCTGGGTTTCGTGCAATCAGGCAAGACCGCCAACTTCACTGCCTCCATCGCGAAGGCAGCGGATGCGGGCTACCGACTGTTTATCGTGCTGTCGGGGGTGCACAACTCACTTCGACGACAAACTCAGCTCCGGATCGACGAGCAACTCATCGAAAGGCACCCGGCTCGGTGGGTCGCCCTCACGGATGAGCACCGCGACTTCGGGCAGCCGGTGAAGGCCCTCCCCCTGCTGCACGCGCCGGATCTCCGCATCATCGCGGTCGTCAAGAAGAACGTCTCAAGACTCACTCGGCTACGTGACTGGCTCCGGGAAGCGCACAAGCACGGGGGGCTGGACTCCTGCCCGGTCATGATCATCGACGACGAGGCGGACCAAGCTAGCCCCAACGCTGCCAAGAACCCCGAGCTCGATCGCACAAAGATCAATGAGCGACTAACCGAGCTTCTAGCGCTCCCGCGGGTGGCGTACGTGGGGTACACCGCAACACCGTTCGCCAATGTCTTGGTCAACCCCGCCGATGCGACTGATATCTACCCCAGATCGTTCGTCTACTCGCTGCCAAAGCCGGCCACCTACTTTGGCTCTCGGGAACTCTTTGGGCAACACATCTCTGAAGAGGAAGCCTCGGCTGCCGACGCTCCGCATGACATGATTCGGATCATCCCGGACGATGAAGCCGAAAGGCACTCGACCAAGACTCTGCTCGCCGAGGGACCGGAGGTCACCGACTCCCTAGCGGAAGCGATCAGGTGGTTTGTCCTCGCTACGGCGGCCAGGCGCGTGCGGTCAGGCGTCGCGAAGCACTCGAGCATGCTGATTCACACGACCATGAGGGTCGGTCCTCAACTCGACTACTTGGATCCAATCAGCGCCCACGTCAAGTACCTCGGCACGGAGCTCGCGGCAGGCAACTCCCACCTCTTCAGGTCCTTGTGGGAGAAGGAAGTGGCGGCCGAGCCCGCGAGGCGACATGGCCTCGAGCCGGTTACGTTCGAGCAACTGCTGCCCGCCCTCCCTGAGACGATCTCAGAACTCAAGGTGCTCGCTGACAACGGCTTGTCCACGGACCGACTCGTGTATAACGACGAGCCCGCCACCGTGATCGCCGTCGGCGGCAACACCCTGTCCCGAGGGCTGACGCTCGAAGGTTTGGTTTCGTCGTTCTTCCTGCGGAGTTCGAACACCTACGACACGCTGCTACAGATGGGCCGATGGTTCGGCTACCGACCCGGATACGGCGATCTCCCGCGGATCTGGACCACCCAGCAGCTCGCTGATGACTTCGAGTTCCTGTCCGATGTCGAGGACTCCCTCCGCACCGAAATCGCCAGGTACCGGACCATGGACGGCGCCACGCCCGCGAACTTGCCAGTTCGCATCCGGCTCCATCCCCGGATGCAGGCCACCGCGAACCAGAAGATGAAGTACGCAATTAGAGGAGACGCGTCCTTCAGCGCCCAGCGACCCCAGACCACCTACTTCACGCACCGGGATGCGGCAACGATCGCTCAGAACCTTGGCGCTGCTCGGAAACTATTGGAGACGGCAAAGGCAGCAGGCGTCCACGAGGACGTACAGGACAGCCGCGTGATCCTCCGCGACATTCCGGTCGGGCTAGTCAGCGAGTTCATCCGCGACTACCGCTTCCACGAGGACAGCGAACTGCGTTCCGACCTTCTCGTAAAGTACATCGCCGGTCAGGTTAGGGCGGGCGCCCTCACCGCCTGGAACGTGGCGATAATGGGCATCCAGCAGCCCAAACGAGCACTGACACTGGGCCTCGACTCTCCTAGCCCGCTCATTACCCGATCCAAACTCAAGCGGACCAGCACCCCTTCGCGGGCCGTCATTGGAACCCTGATGTCAAAGCCAGATCGTGTGGCCGACCTCGTCCCCGCAGCCTCGGTCGGGCCTCGATCCACTGACGCGGAACTGCAGAAGCTACGCGACGAAGACGGCCGCGGCCTTCTGGTCCTGTACCCGATCGACAAGGACTCCAAGCCGAAAGCCGGGGTTACGGACCGTGTCCCCCTCGAGGCATCCGACGACCTGCTCGGCGTTGCGGTCTGCTTCCCGACAGCGGCGCCGGGATCCGAGCCGGAGAACACCATCCAAGTCGACCTCACCGAGATGCAGGCGGACGACGAGGTCGGATCGGACGCCTACGAGGACACCGAAGGGTCTCGCGACGACGTGGATCTCGAGGATGAGTAAGCGAGACCTTGACGGGATCTGGACCGTCCTCTCGACATCGCCGCCCACGCTGGGCATCACCGTAGCCCCGACCGGATATCAGGTAGCGGCCGGTCCCTTGCTCGCAGGAATAGACAGCGAGCGGCGACGACACCTACTTATCCCCCTTTCGGCCGGTGAGGCTGCGAGGACCGACACAAAGGGCAAGGCAGTGCACCTCGCGCGTGTCGCTCACGACGGCACCGACTACCTCACGGTGTTTTGCCTGCTTCCGCACTTGCACCACGTCTTCTCGCAGTTCTGCCGCGAACTTGTGGAATCGGTCGAAGAGGTTGGGTCCCCGGCCGGCGAGGCAAGCAAGGCCTTCGACCGGTGGCGAGCCTTGTTCTCTGATGCGCAAATGCAGAGAGGCCTACCCGACGAGACACTGACGGGCCTTGTCGGCGAGTTGCTCGTGCTCGAGGCGTTGCTCAAACGTGGCGCGCCGGCCGATCTCGGTTTCTGGACCGGGCCGTTCAGTGAGATCCACGACTTCCGAAGCGCGACCCACGCAGTAGAGGTGAAGGCCACACTGGTGCGTGAGGGCCGCATCGTTCACATCGCGAACGTCGACCAACTCCAAGAGCCGTCCGGAGCCGATCTCACCTTGGTGCACATACGGCTCGACCGTGATGCCAACGGCTTTGATCTCGAAACCTTGGCGCATCGCGCCTTGTCGGCCGGTGCCGTACGAACTGAACTCAGCCGTCGCCTTGCGGAGCTCGGCGCCGATCTGGACGACATGAGGCCGTATGCCACCCGGAAGTTCCGACTCGTCGAGAGGCGCACCTACGACGTGTCCCGCCCAGCCTTTCCCCGGCTATTGCGCTCGTCCTTCGCGGCCGGGGACCTGCCACCGGGCACGTTGCACGTTACGTACTCAATCGACCTGACCAACGAGCCCCCTCACCCGCTAACCGGAGACGAAGAGCACGCGGCCCTCGAGGCCTTGGCGAAGGAGGCCGCAGATGCAGTGGATCCCTGAACCCAAACCACCCACCGGCGGGCTCGCGGCCGAGGGGTTCTACAAGTTGCTAGGGCGCCCAAGACTAGACCCACTCACGGTCCTGGTCAGGGAGACCGCCCAGAACAGCTGGGACGCCCGCCTCGACGGCGGCAGGCCGGTCGACTTCGGGATCGAAGGTTGGATTCTCGATGACAGCGAGCGGAGCGCCCTCCGCAACCAAGTGTTCGTAAACGCCGCCCGAGCACGGGGAACAGGGCTGGCCCAGGCCCTGTCCGCACCTGAGCTCGTCGGCATCTACATCACGGATCGCCACACCAAGGGTCTCAGCGGTCCCGTGCAAGCGGATCAAGCGGACCCCGAGGGCGTGTACGACTGGGTCGACTTCGTGCTCAACGTCGGTGAGGCCAACACCCAAGGTCACACTGGCGGCACCTACGGGTTCGGCAAGACGATCTCGTACGTCGTCTCGTCGGCCAATGCCGTGGTCGTGCACTCTCGAACGGTCTACAAGGGTCAGCTACAGACCCGCCTGATCGCCTGTGCCATCGGGGAGAAATTCTCCGCCGGCGGCAAGGTCTTCACGGGAAGACACTGGTGGGCAATCCCACAAGGGGACGCGCCTGTCCCCGCAACCGGCGAAGACGCCGATCGCTTGGCGGAGGCCATCGGCATGCCCGGCTTCGAAGGCGATGAGACCGGGACCAATATCCTGGTGATCGCACCTGATCTCGGCGGTCGCCGACCAGAACAAGCCATGAGATTCATCGCAGAATCCGTGACTTGGCACCTTTGGCCAAAGCTCATGGCCAAGGCCACAACACCGCCGATGATCGTGGAAGTAATGTGGAACGGCCAGGTCGTGCCGATCCCGCGCCCAGAAGAGCGCCCTCCCCTCCATGGCTTCGCGCAAGCCTTTCGGGCAATCCAAGAAGGCGCAAAGGTCAGCCAAGACATTCCGGGGCTTAAGATCGAGGGCATCCGCTGCCAGCGGCCGAAGACCCTTGTGGGAACACTGGCAACCGTTCCGCTGATCCACCGGGACCGGGTCGCCGTCGATGATGGACACGACCCCGAAGACGCCGAGACACCGCGGCCCGCGGCCGCAATCACCGGGGTATGTCACCACGTAGCACTACTGCGGACTCCGGAACTAGTCGTCGACTATCTCCAAGGCCCACCACCTCCCGAAGGCGGCACTGAATGGGCCGGAGTCTTCCGCGCCCACGATGACCAAGACGGCCATTTCGCCGCGGCGGAGCCCCCCACGCACGATTCCTGGAACCCCGAGCTGCTGCCAAAGAGCTCGGGCCGAACCATCGTCAACGTGGGCCTACGTGAGATCCGCACGGCTCTCGAGAATCGCTGGGCGCAGAGGAACAACTCGCGTCACGCGGATGCAACGAGCACAGCCCTGATCGCCGACGAGCTGGGCCACCTACTGGGGCCACTGGAAGGCAGGGCGCGCGGACGCCACCGGAAGGACGTGCGCCGCACTCCGACGGGCCCAGCCAAGCCAAAGGTCGACTTCATCCACTCAGGCCCCATTGAAGTCGACGGCGAGCTAGCGACACTCGCACGTGTCAGCGTGGTGCCCGGGAAGCTATCAGGCGCAACCCGACTGCATGTCGCAGTCGCCGCCGCGCTGGATGGCACCTCGGGGGATGCGGACCTTGATCCGAGGCTCGCGCTGATCGCAGCCCGTGTCGGCGGGCAGCCGGAGGAGATCTCCGGCTTGGCCGGGCGTCTTGACCTCGTCTGGAGCTCGGCACCGGTCGAAGTGGAACTGGTCGTTCGCCGAAGCGCAGACACCACAGTGTTGTTCGACCTCGAGGCCGAGCCGGTTCTATGAAGCGCCCAATCGTCCCCTTTCTCACCTGTCCAGAAGTCGCAGTGAACCACGGTGAGTGGCTACTCGGCACGCCGGAGGGTGACGTCCCCTTGCCTAAGGAAGTCCCGCACTGGGACTACCAGACGGTATTGGAGCTAGCAGCACCCGTGTCAGTCGACCGCGCTTTGGTCACGGACTCATGCCAGCTAGGGAGGACAAGCGGCCTTGCCCTCTTGGTCATGGCGCGTTCCGACAGAACCAATGCGGAGCTCATGGCATCACGCTTGGAAGTCCCCCATTCCGACTCCTTCGACCTAGCAGTCAACCTCCGCATTGAAGGAGCCCTGCTAGGGGGGAGGCTTACTCTCGAAACCTTGCTCGTCGTCACCGAGCCGGAGCCTCTGAGCCGGCTAGCTCCCCAACACGCCGGCAGCATCCTTTGGCGCTCGCGCAGCTGGACCGACCTAGAAGGTGTTGGTACGCAGTTCCCCACGGACACAGTCGACTTCCGGACCGTGGGCCTCGATCCCAACGCCGGATGGCAGTTCAAGGTCGATCTGTCCGATCCGGAGGCACGATTCATGTCGGCCGCTCGCCTCACCCTCAATTCAGGACACCCAGCGATAATGCGACTGCTGTCGGGCAGCCGGGATGCGGGGACGGAGCAACTTCTCCGGACTCTGAACTGGGACGTCACTCGGCAGATGGTCCAAGCCGGTCTCGCCTGCGACGACGTTGCCGGTCTGGAGATCGACCCAGACGACACGACCGTCGCCGGTGTTCTGCGCAATCTCCTTGGAAGACTGTGGCAGTTGGAGAGTGTGGCAACGATTCGCCAATGGCAGCAGACCGACCCCCGACGCATTGAGGTCCATATCCAACACCAGGCAAGGCTGCTCATCTGACATGGCCACCCTCCTCTACCCACGGCTTCCACGCGGCACCGCCCAGCAACTAATCCATGAGCGCGCGGGCGCCAAGCCTGCGGAGCTCGTCGAGCTCGCCGCTCTACACCACCCCGACGCCCAGCCGTCGGCGTCAGGTGGCCACCCGGCGGACCTGCAGAAGCTCGCCGAGATCCAGGCCACCATCCGAGAGATCGCCCAACGTGCGGGATATCCGCGACCACTCGGCGGACTTGCACAAAACTTCGACCGGCCTTGCGGGACAGCACTTTACGAGCGGATGGGCATCGTTCCTGCAGATGCGGCCGAGGAAGGTGTCTGGTCCTTCCTGACAGTTGTGCTCGTGCCTGAGATCGGCCCTTGGCGCTTCCCTGCCCAACCTGAGGAGCGGCTCTTGGGCCGACCGCGCAACGTCCTTCGCCGGACTTGGTGGCGCGCATGGGCGCTTGGCCCAGACCTCGAGTCAGCGCCCGAAGGGTGCACGCCACTTGGAGAAGACGAGTCAGTTCAGATCATGGAGCGGCCTTCGCTCGGGGGAAACCGTCGCACCGCCAAGGCCATGCAATACGCCGCTTGGCGTGCTGAACTGGAAGGGCTGCCGGCCCCGCGCTCGGAACTCATGCGCCAACTGGCACGCAGGCTGCGAGCGACGCGATCCCACATCTCGCTGGACTCGCTCGAGGACGCCGATCTGGCGTCACTACTCGACCGCTTGGCCGCAGAGGCCTTGGAGAGCCTGAGCCCAGCCAGCACCAACTAAGAGTGCGGATGGGGTGCCGTCACGAGCGAAAGGACGTCAATGCCGCGAGGAGGCCGTCACTGCGCCCCCGTCGAGTGCAGCACTTGGTCAACGACGCCCGCCAGTTGCACCGCCAAGCGTGGCGGGACAGCGTTGCCAACTTGGTGGTACTGCTGGGTGCGATTGCCACAGAAGTAGTAGTTGTCGGGGAACGTCTGCAACCTAGCGCCCTCTCGAACTGTGAGGCTCCGCATCTGGCCGGGATCTGGGTGGATGTAGTAGTGACCGTCCTTGGCTATGTGGCTTACAACCGTCGTAGAAGGGTCGCTCCACCGTTGGACCCTAAAGCGATCCTTGAAGGGCGCGTCCGGCCGATTTGCGTTGGCGTGGTTCGGCTTGAGGCTGTCGGGTAGCTGGTCAAGCTTTATAAAATCACCGCGCTCAGCTCGTGCAGCAAGAAACCCGTACCGAATAAGGTCTTCAGGCATGTGGGCTCGCGCCCGGTGCTGACTGAGGCTCTCAAGCCGCGCATCGGCAAGCCACGCCTCGAGTTCGCCCTGCTTAGTGCGCGAGATACCAGCCCCCCCGAAATCGCTTCCGGAAGTTGCTGGGACGGCCCGCTTTCGACGGCTCTCAGCGAGGTCCATCGCCTTCAATCGGCAGGACCGCCAGAGATCTTCCGAGTCCATCCGCAGCGGGCTCACCTGCGAGCGGATTCGGGGAAGGTGCTCCAGCGCTTCACGGACGGACACGGTATTGCCCTTGGCCAACGGCAAATACTTGACTCCGGTCAGATCCTCACGAACCCCGAGCAAGATCACACGGTGACGCGCTTGGGGCACCCCGTGTTCCTCCGCCCGGATCACGTAGTCCTTGGGTCCGATCTCGCCAGGCCCTCGCGTGGTCGTGAAGGAGTGGATGACATAGCCGGGGCGCTGGAGATCGGCCAAGATCCTGTCAAACATTCCGACGCCCTTGTGCCGGGAAGACAACAAGCCCTTCACGTTCTCCATGACAAAGACGGCCGGCCGGAACTTTTCGATGATGCGCAGGTACTCCCTGTAGAGGAAGTGCTTGACATCGTCCTCGAACTTCTTGTCATGGCGCCTGCGTGACCTCCCAACAAGCGAATAAGCTTGGCACGGAGGCCCCCCGATCAAGACCCAAGGATCCTCTCGATCCGAACCCAGAGCCGCGCCGATCGCAGCGTCAGTGCGCTCAACCTCCCGGCCGAGTTCAAGCTGGTGAATCTCGCCTCCCGCATCCAACAGCGCCTTCGACACTTTGGGGTTCGCTTGGAACGCCCTCCAGTCCAACCGCCCGTTTAGGAATGAGTAGTAGACGTCCGGGAAGTCGCCACCCGCCGCGAGCGCGCGCATCGCAGTGCGGAGCGTCAGCGTCTCACACGCCACCCGATCCATCTCGAACGACGCCACCGTCTTGAAGACTTGGCGACCGTCCGTGCGGAAACTGGAGAAACCCTCGTTCAGGCCGCCGGGGCCAGCGAACAGGTCGACGACCGGGATCATCCAGTGAGGGTCCTATCTTTGAGTGCATGAGCTCGGGATGCCGACAGGCCCACCCCTCGGCCGCCCACCGGCCTCCAGGCTACCAGGTCTGGCGACCCAAGGAGTCAAGATCGTAGCGCGCCCAGAAGAGCCAATCCGATCAGCGCCCACAGCCTCTCTGAGTGCTCGGTTTGCTGCCCAGCGTCGCGAAGACACCAAGCCCGAGGTGGAACTTCGGCGACGACTCCACGCTCTTGGCCTCCGGTATCGGGTTCACTTCCTAGTACCCGGCTTGCCGAGGCGAAGAGTCGACATCGCCTTCACACGTTCCCGGGTCGCGGTCCAAGTCGACGGTTGCTTCTGGCACGGTTGCCCGGAACACTGCGTCATCCCTGCCACAAACAAGGACTGGTGGCTCTGGAAGTTCTCAGTGAACTCAGAGCGGGACCGGGATACCGACCGCAGGCTCGCCGAACTGGGTTGGACGGCCCTGCACATTTGGGAGCACGAGTCGCCTGAAGCCGCTGCAGACCGCGTCCTCGAAGCGCTTGGGATGCGTCCACCGGCGCCAAGCAGCTGACAACTCACTGATCGCAGCGCACCCCCTTCCTACAACTCGACCATGGGCGCACGATCGGATGTCGATCGTTCAACGAGGCGGCGGGCGACCCGTTTGCTGGTCTGACTTGGCAACGGATGTAGGCCTGTCCCCACGGCCAACGACAAGTCATGGCATGGCGTTCCTTGTCAAGCATCGACCCCGTCAGCAAACCAGTCCACGAAGGAACTCGCGCGTCTGTGCATCAGTCGAGTAGATGCTCACGCTCTGCATTCCCCGCGTGAGGAGCACCTTGTAGACATTGCGCACCAAGCGGTCGAAGTCGGCCTCGCTCACCTTGGTGCGGTTGCGGAAGTCGGGGTCGCGATTGACTTCGCGCATGGTCAACCATCGACCGTCTCTCCACACGAAGTCGGGTCCGATGATGACCCCTGCATGGTCGTACTCGAAGCCCTGTGCGGTGTAAACGCACCCCACCTGCCCGAAGCCCGCAGGATCGCTGGCCCACAGGGCCGCCGGCGGCGCACCTCCTACAGAGCGTTCACCCCGCAGGTTCCAAGGCCGAGCCCAGCCCTCGATCTGCACGTCAGGCACCAGAGATCCATCGGAACGCGGGTCGCTCCAGGGCCAGCAGTAGCCGGCCGCCATTCGGGCCGAGTAGCCATCCTCACTCCGGGCGGTCAGGAAATGTTCGAGCTCCTCCGGCGTGTCCACCACGGACACCTCGAAGCCGTCGTCACCACGCCACGGAATCGGACCTCCGGGCTTCAGCCCTAGCAGGCGCTGGACCCAATCGACGTAAGCCTCGGATCCACCGCACCGGAACTGGTCGTTGAGGTTGATGTGCTCCACGCGGATGCCGAGCGCGGCCGCGTGCGCCTCGATGTCCTCAACGGTGCCCATCTCGCCGGGCCTAACGACCTGGTGCTCGTCGAGAAGGAACACCGGAACACGCGCGGCGGAGAGCAGCTCGTGGATCTGCGGCCGGCCGGAGTTGCGCAGCTCCTTGCGGGTGTAGCGGTTCACCGATGTTTCACGAATGCGGTGAGCCTCATCGAGGATCAGGCAGTCGAGATCGTTCGGCTCCGCCGTCATGAAGGAGTTGAAGTAGGTGAACAGCTTCGCGACCGCGGGCGCGCGCTTGCCGGCGACCTTGCGCAGCGTCTGGGTGAAGGACTTGGAGCCCGTCGCATGCATGACCGCCCGTCCCTGCCGGGAGAGCTCACCCATCAGCGACAGCGCAATGACTGACTTGCCGCTGCCCGGCCCGCCGCTCACGACAACGGCTGTCTTGGTGTTCGAACGCCGGGCACGGTTGACCGCGTGCATCACGTGCTCAAAGGCATCGCGCTGCTCGTCTAGGAGCACGAACTGCTCGCGACGCTGTACCTCGTCGGCGGCTGCGGCCAAGAGCTGCTTGCTCGGAGAGATTCTGCTGCGCAGAAGGCGATCTGCGGCCTCGGCCCCGCTCTCACCCGGGGCGAGGAGAGAACGCAGATACTCGACGAAGGCTCCGCGGTCCTGTCCTGTGAACAAGGCACTCTGCTTGGTGGTGGCTCGGCGGCGCAGATCAGCGACGCCCTGGTCAGTGGCGTTGTGCAGGTAGGCCACGCCTGCGAGGGAGTGTGACTGCTCCGCGAGCATGACGGTGAAGGAGGACAGGTACTCGCAGTAGTCGGCGACCTGGAGAGCCGGGTGGGTCACCGCTCGGTGCCCGTACTGCTCCACGGTCACCAGCGTGTCGCTGTCCTCGAAGCGCTCCGCAGCACTCCACTGCTTCAGCTCCACGACGACGTAGGACGGCTGACCGGTCTTCGGGTGAACACCGGCGAGCACGACGTCCGCGCGTTTGCTTGTCAGAGGCAGCTGGTACTCGATGAGCATCTCGACGTCGTCGAGCCCGGCCGACACCAGATCCGCTCGAAGGGCCGGCAGGCTGCGCTCCCAGGACCGTGACTCGCTGGCCGCGGGGCGCCTACCGGTCTGGATGCTCATCTGCTCAGCGATGTAGTCGGCGAGATGGGCTTCCAACGACGAGAAGCCGCGTACGGAGGTGCGGAGAAGGTGCACGGACAAGTCCCCTGGCAGCACGAAGTGACTCGTGCGGTGTGGGGGCATGTCCGTAAGGAAGCCCGTCGGGCCGCAATGACAGTCGCAGACTAGTCAGAGGACCCCCTGACGCACGGCGATCGACGCGCGTCAGGGGGTCAAATGCCGCCGCAGGTCCGCAGACTGTCCGCTCAGTTGCTCAGGAAGAGGACGTCGTCCTTCCACCGAGCCGTCATGGGGTCGGTGATTTCGCCGATGAACTGGCCGCCGGTCTCGTTGCGGAAGGCCATGAACTTGGTCTCGTCGGTGTCGCGGTGGGTGATGAACTTGCCGACGTAGAGGGTCGGGTCGTCGATGCGTCGCGCCCCGGCGATGTCGTACGGGCCGAGCGGCGAATCCGCCGAGGCGATCCACACGCCGCCTTCGGTCCCCGTCGCCTTGAGCCGGTCCGAGGCGTCCCCCGCCAGGCAGTTGAAGAGCAGCACCTGCCGACCGTCCACGACGAACGGCTGCAGCACCTCGAGCTGCCCGAACCCCTGCCCCGGCGCCGACAGTGGCTCACACAGCTCCCAGTTCTCCAGGTCGGCCGACCACGCATGCCCCACCACCCCCCGGTCCACGCGGTCCGAGGGATCAGCGTCGGGCCCGACAGCCGACCGCGCGGTGATGAGCATGTGCCACCCATCCCCGTCCGGGTCGGCGAACACCCACGGGTCGCGGAACGCCTCGTCGTGCCAGTTTCCCTCGGGTGCCGGCGCCCACTTCTCGTAGATCACCCCGTCTGCCGATAGCACCGGCCCCGGCGCCTTGTCCCAGACCATCAGGTCCGAAGACGTCGCGTACCCGATCGACTGCACGTTCGCCCCGAACGAGTTGAGCGACGCCCCCGTGTAGAACATGAACCACCGCCCGTCCCTGTGCCGCACCACCGACCCGGTCCACGTCGCGCAGTCGTCGAACGCCGGCGCGTCCGACCGCACCAGCGCGTCGACGACGCGCTCCCAATGAACCAGGTCCGTAGACACCGCATGCCCGATGGACGCCCGGTAGTGCCGCGCGTGCGGATCCTTGAGCGCACGCGACGCGTAGAGGAAGAACAGGTGGTACTGCTCGCCGTCGTCGACGGTCCAGAAGTCCCACACCCAGGCCTCGGGCAGACGGAACACGAATCTCAGCCTTTCACGCCGGAGCTGGCGATGGAGTTGATGAAGGCCCGCTGGAAGGCCACGAACAGGACGAGCACCGGGGCGGTGATCATCGTCGCGTAGGCCATGATCTGCCCCCACGAGGTGTTGAGCTGCTTGAAGTAGTCGATGCCCACCATCACCGGCCGCAGCTCCTCCGACTGCACCGCCATGAGCGGCCACAGGTACTGGTTCCACGTCTGCAGGAAGGTGAAGATCGCGACCGTCGCGACGGCCGGCCCCGACAGCGGCATGACGATGCTGCGGTAGATGCGGAACCACCCCGCCCCGTCCACGCGCGCCGCCTAGTCGAGCTCCTTCGGGATGTGGTCGAAGTCGTGAGTGCTCACGCCACCTGAGGCGTCGGGGATCGGGACGCGTCGACTCAGTCGTCGGCGCCCGACGCGTCGGCGTCGCGACGCGGACGACCGCGCTTGGGCAGCGGGCCGGCGTGCTTGGGCATCCGGCCCGCCTCCGTGAGGGCGCGCCGCAGGACCAGCTCGGCCTGGGCGTTGACGCTGCGCAGCTCGTCGTTCGCCCAGCGCATGAGCGCGTCGTGCACGGCGGGGTCGAGGCGCAGCAGGACCTGACGGCGCGTCACGTGTAGAGCGATCCCGCGTTGACGACGGGCGACGGCGGTTGGTCGCCGCAGAGCACGACGAGCAGGTTGCTCACCATCGAGGCCTTGCGCTCTTCGTCGAGCTCGACGATGTCGTGCTCGGCCAGCTGGGCCAGCGCCATCTCGACCATGCCGACCGCGCCCTCGACGATCCGGCTGCGCGCCGCCACAACAGCGTTGGCCTGCTGGCGTCGGAGCATCGCCTGGGCGATCTCCGGCGCGTACGCCAGGTGCGAGATGCGCACCTCGACGATCTCGACGCCGGCCACGGACACCCGCTCGGCCACCTCGGTCGCGAGCTGCCCGGCGACGACGTCGGTCGAGCCCCGCAACGAGGTGCCCGTGCCCTCCGAGTCGTCGTACGGGTGGGAGGTCGCGACATGGCGCAGCGCCGACTCCGCCTGGACGGTGACGAAGTTGCGGTAGTCGTCGACCGCGTACGTGGACCGCGCCGTGTCGGCCACCTGCCACACGACGATGGCGGCGATCTCGACCGGGTTGCCGTCGGCGTCGTTGACCTTGAGGCGGCCCGTCTCGAAGTTGCGCACGCGGATGCTGACCTGGCGGCGGATCGTCAGCGGCAGCACCCACCAGAACCCGGGCCGCGCGACCGTGCCGACGTACCGGCCGAAGAACTGCACCACCTGCGTCTGACCCGGCGGCACGACGACGAGCGCGCTGAGCACGAGGGCCGCGACGAGGATCGGCAGCCAGAGCAGGCCCGTGTCGTTCGTGACGAGGTACCAGATGGCGAGGCCGCAGAGCGCGACGACGATGACGCCGAACCAGCCGTTGAAAGCCAGGGCGGGCCGCTGGGTGATCTCGACGCGGGCCCCCTGGTGACCGACGGGTCCTTGCATCGACGGTGACGGCTGGGCGTTCATGACGCCTCCTCGGCTGCAGTAAAAGTGATATCAAATAGATAGCACTTTTCCGACGGACGCGTAAGCCCCCGATGACACGCACCTGGCCGTGTGCGCCGGGCGAGCTCCGACGCCTCCCGCCCGACGCGTCACGCCACTTCCCCTTCCCGACGCGCCCTCCCACCCTTCCCATCGAGTGAGCACTCAGCCTCACCCGCCCCACACTCACCAGGCCCCGACGCGTCAGCCCCACGGCAGCCCACCCGGCGCGACCAGCCATCCTCCGCGCGCCCTCCTCCTCCTGCCCATCGAGTGAGCACTCAGCCTCACGCGCCCCACGCGAAACGGGCCAGGACAGGACCTCGAGGGGCCGTGACGGGCCTTGTCCGATCAGGCGCATCGCGCGACACAGGACTGTCGGTGGTCGAACATATGTTTGGTTCATGGCCCCCGATCCCTCGACGCTCGAGCTCCTGAGGAGCCGGCTCACCGACCTCGAGGCGCGACAGCGCGCCACGGGCGGCGTGGCCGAGAGCGCGTTCTGGGAAGCCCTGACCAGACGCACCGGGACGACGTCGGCAACCGGATCCACGTCCGGGCCAGCGGCCGAACTCGCGTCACGGACTTCGACCGCGCCCGCGTCGTCAGTACCGTCAGCATCGACCGGCGAGTTCGCTTCGGGTCGTGGCCGTGTGCGGACGCGGCGTGAGGCGCCCCACGCGCGGCAGCTCCCGAGGGGCTCCGGTCCGTGGGCGGGGCTGCCGCAGGAGTCACTCACCTCGCTCGGCCCGGACGGCTTGTCCTGGCTCGATGCGGCCGGCT
Source organism: Intrasporangium zincisolvens (assembly GCF_034724055.1). Lineage (NCBI taxonomy): Bacteria > Bacillati > Actinomycetota > Actinomycetes > Micrococcales > Intrasporangiaceae > Intrasporangium > Intrasporangium zincisolvens. Next base: position 437,540 of record NZ_JAWIIL010000001.1, on the reverse strand, counting down.
ACGACGAGATGGTCGAGGACCCCTCGTGGATCGAGGCCACGGCTCGACGCGGCGAGGAACGGGCCCAGCGGGAGGCCCGCCCCGGCGGTGAAGGCACCGCCGATCACCACGAGACGATCGCGACCGAGGCGCTCGTCGGGTTCGACCTGACCTCGCACGCCGAGGCCGACCTCACCGCGGCGGCCGAGCGGATCGCGCACCAGCGGCGCTCGCAGGAGGTTGCGCTCGTCGGCATCGTCTCCGAGCTCGTCTCGCGCGGGGTCGAGGTACCGGACGGCCTGTCGCGCGCCGACTGGCTGCGCCGTCACGACCCGTCGCTGACCGCGGGGCAGGCAGCTGCCTTCGTCACCGTCGGCACGGCACTGGCCCAGGCCCGGTGGGCGCGACTGCGGCTGCTCGTCGTCACGCAGCAGGTCACCGTCGGCCACGCCGCGCAGATCGTGCACTTCGACGAACGCACCAGCCCGGTCGCCGATCCCGACGACCTCACCACCGCTCTGGGCGACCTCACCGAGCAGGCACTCCGGCTTCGGCCCGAAGAGCTGGCGCGGCTCGTCCGCCATCACTCCGAGCAGATCCGTCCACCCCGCGACGAGGACCGCCTCGACCGTGGTCGCCGTGAGGCGCGAGGGCTCTGGTTCACGACACCGGACCGCACCGGGATGGTCGGGCTGCGTGGCACGCTCGACCCCGAAGGGGCGGCCGTCCTCAAGGCAGCCATCGACCCGCTTGCCGCTCCGTGCCCCGAGGTCGACGAGCACGGCCGCACCGTCACTCCCGACACCCGCACGCCTGCGCGTCGCCGGCTCGAAGCGCTCCTGACCATCGTGCAGCGTGGTGTGGCCTCCGCGGAGGGCGTCCCGACCACCGACAAGGCCAAGGTCGTCGTCCTCATCGACCTCGACACCCTTGTCGGCGAGGTTCGCGGCACCGGCGCGACGCTCACCGGCGACGTCCTGTCGCCGGGCGTGGTGCGGCGGATGGCCTGCGACGCCGAGATCATCCCGATGGTCCTCGGTGCCGACAGCGAGCCGCTCGACGTCGGCCGCGGCCGCCGCCTCTTCACTCGCGGTCAGCGCCTCGCCATGATCGCCAGAGACCGAGGGTGCAGCTTCGATGGGTGCAGCGTGCCGGCCACCTGGTGCGACGCCCACCACGTCGTGCCGTGGCACCGCGGCGGCCTGACCCGCCTCGACAACGGGGCCCTGCTCTGTCAACGCCACCACACCGTCGTGCACGAGCGCGACCTCACTGCGACGGTCACAGCCGCCGGCGTCACCTGGCACACCTGAGGATCTCGCCCTGCACCCTGCCGACACCGGCGGGGCGCTCGGCATGTCCGCACTCGGTATGTCCACGCTCGCCCAGTGACTCTCGCCCTGATCCATGGGACTGACGGCCCTTTGATCCGGGAAGGGGCCCGTCGGAAACAGGCAGCGGGTCACGCCGGGCGACACGGGTGCCCGGCTGGCAGGATCGGTGACCATGACCACGACGGTGTGGCTCGTCCCCCACACGCACTGGGACCGCGAGTGGTACGAACCCTTCCAGCGCTTCCGGCTGCGCCTCGTCGACCTCATGGACGACGTCGTGGCCCGAGCTCAGGGTGATCCCGACTTCCGCTTCACCATGGACGGCCAGATGGCGGCCGTCGACGACTACCTCGAGGTCCGCCCCGAGCAGACCGACGCCGTCAGCGCGCTCGTCGCCAGAGGCCAGCTCGCCATCGGGCCGTGGCGGGTCCTCATGGACGAGTTCCTCTGCTCCGGCGAGACGATGATCCGCAACCTCGAGATGGGCTGGGCCGACGCCGCGCGGCTCGGGCCGGTCATGCCGATCGGCTACCTCCCCGACATGTTCGGCCACTGCGCACAGATGCCCCAGATCCTGCGCCACGTCGGCATCGAGCAGGCCGTCGTCTACCGCGGCGTGCCGGCTGACGTCGACCGGCACGAGTTCTGGTGGCGCTCACCCGGCGGCACCGGCATCCGCACCGAGTTCCTCGCCAACAGCTACGGCAACGTCGCCGACGTCTTCGGTGGCGGCGCCGCGCGCGAGCGCCTCGCGACGCGTCTCGGTACCCAGACGCACTGGTACGGCGGCGACTTCCTCGCGATGTACGGCACCGACCACGCTGCTCCCCTGCCCTCGCTCATGACCGAGGTCGCCGACCTCGACGCCGACGAGTCGGGCCCACGGATCCGGGTCGCCACGCTGACCGAGTACCTCGCCGAGCCGCGCACCCCGTGCGACGACCTGCGCATCGTCGACGGCGAGCTGCGCAGCCACGCCCGCGCCAACATCCTCCCGGGCGTGCTGTCGGTCCGGTGGCAGCTCAAGGAGGCCATGGCCCGTACGGAGCGGCTGCTGACCCGCTACGCCGAGCCCTTCGCGGCCCTGCACCTGCGGACCTTGCCGAGCCACTACCTGTCCATGGCATGGCGTCGCGTCATCGACTCGTCGTGCCACGACTCCGTGACCGGGTGCGGCGTCGACGAGACCGCCGTGCAGGTGCTCGCCCGCCTCCAGGAGGGCGAACACGCCGCCCAGGCCGTACGCGACCGAGCCCTTGCCGCGGCCGAGGCCGCGAGCCCGATCGGCTCCGTCGTCGTCGCCAACCCGGTGCCCACCGAGCGCACCGACGTCATCGATGTCACCCTCCCGGTGCCCGAGCACTGGGCTGGAGTCGGATTCGAGCTGCCCGACGGCCGTGTGGTGCCGGCCCAGGAGGTGTCACGGCCGCCGGTCGAGCTGGCACGAGAGTCGGTCCCGGCCGCCGACCTCCCGAAGCTGATGCACCGGGTGCACGACCGCGAGCTGTTCGGGCTCCAGCTGCTCCGCATCGACATCGACGCCGCCAACCAGAACCTGACCTTCCGGCTCGCCGACCACGGGGACCCCGACTTCGACGCCATCGCCGAGGAGAGTCGCCTGCGCACCGCTGCCGACGCGTCTCCGGCCGAGGCGGTGTGGGACGTCGTGACAGCCGACGAGCCCCGACGCCGGCTCGCCGCCGCGGTCCCGGCCCCCGCCCTCGGCTGGGCCGCGATCCGCGTCGCCGAACTCCCAGCAGACACCGCGCAGGTCCCGGAATCCGGAGGCATCCGCCTGGGCGACCGGGTGCTCGACAACGGGCTCGTGCAGGTCCGCGTCGACGACGACGGCACGCTGACCGTCACCGCCGACGGGGTCACGCTCCGCGGCGTCGGGCGGCTCGTCGACGGCGGTGACCCCGGCGACTCCTACAACTACGCACCTCCGGCCCACGACGTGCTTGTCAGCGAACCGGCCGAGGCGTCGGTGACGGGGCTCGGAAGTGAGGGCCGGGTCGTCGGCGCACTCCGGGTCGACCGGCGCTACGACCTTCCCGCCACGAGCACCCTCGACGGGCGGTCCGAGAGCGTGGCCTCCACCCCGGTGGCCATGCACGTCGAGCTCCGGGTCGGCGAGCCGTTCGTCCGGCTGCGTCTGGACTGGCAGAACGTCACCCGCGACCACCGGCTTCGCCTGCACGTTCCGACCGCCGAGCCGGCCACGGTCTCGCACGCCCAGGGACAGCTCGCCGTCGTCGAGCGCGGGCGCACCGCCGAGGCCGGCCCGGTGGGCGAGCACCCGCTGCCGACCTTCCCGGCCGAGCGCTTCGTCGACGCCGGCGGTGTGGCCGTCCTGCTCGGCCGGACGGTGGAGTACGAGCTCGTCGACGCTGAACGACCAGCCGACGATGCCGCGACCAGTCCGGTCGATGGGTCCGTCGGCACCGAGATCGCCGTGACCGCGCTGCGGTCGATCGGCCACCTCAGCCGCAACGTGCACCCGTACCGCAGCGAACCGGCCGGACCCCAGCTGCCGACGCCGGACGCCCAGGCGCTCGGGCCGTGTCACCTGTCGCTCGCCGTCATGCCGCACCAGGGCACGTGGGCCACGGCCGAGGTCGCCGCGGCCACGGAGGCCTACCTCCACCCGGTCGTCGTGACGCGGGGTTCCGGTCCCGCCGACGGTCAGCTGACACAGGTCGAGGGCCTGCGCGTCTCGGGCGCGGGCGTCGAGCTCGTGTCGCTCCGGCGGCGCGCTGACGCCGACACGGCCGTCGAGGCACGCCTCGTCAACCTGTCCGACCATCCCACCGTCGCCGTGCTCGGTTCTGACGCGGTGCCGGTGCGTGGCGCCACTGCCGTCGACGGCCTCGGCCGGGAAGCCCAGGACGGCGAGCCGATCGAGGTGGCCGACGGCCGCGCCCGGATCGCGCTGCGCCCGTGGGAGATCGCCGCCGTTCGCATGGAGGTCCCGCTGCCCCACGCCCGCTGACCGGCGTCCATCACTCCAGGACGGCACCCGACCTGCCGCGCCGGCGTCCCGATCGTTCGGGCCTCGACCTCTGCACATCCGCCACGATCGAGTGAGCACCCAGCCCCACCGGGCACATCCGTCACGATCGAGTGAGCACCGAGCCCCACGCGTCACACGCGTCGTGAGACGGGTGTGACGAGTGGGGCTCGGTGCTCACTCGATGAAGGGGTGGGGAGCAGGACGCGTCGGTCAGGTGGGGGCGTGCTCGGGGTGCTCGCACCTGAGCAGAGAGTGATCGAGGACGGCGCGGTCAGGGAGGACGGGGCCTCAGCCGCAGAGGGCGTGGACGATGCGGTCGTCGCTCTCCAGCCAGCACGGGCCGTCCCAGCCCGATACCCGCACCCGGTCCTCGAGCAGGAGCCGCCGCGACCGGCCGAACCCGGTGAGCAGCAGCCCCTCAGCGCACAGCGCCACGACGTCGTCGCCGTCGCGGAGCAGCAGCGGCCCGTCGACACCGGCGCTCACCGCCGTGCGGCCCGCCTGCACCGCACCGAGGACGTCGTCGCCCTCCGCGAGCACCCACGTCGTCGGCGCACCGGGCAGACCGTCACTGCCGTGCCGGTGGTAGTCACTGCCCCCGATCGGCGTCGTGCGGGGTGTCTGCTGCCACCACGCGAGCGGCGCACCCCAGGTCGGAGCGAGTGCCCACGACGAGTGCCACACCTCGGCCACCCGCGGCTCCCTGACGGGCAGCAGCCAGGCGCAGTCGCCACCGAGCGGGTGGTTGACCGAAAGGAGACCACCGCGGCTCTCGGCCTGCTCGGCCCACGTCTCGGGCGACGAGCGGAAGTCGACGAAGCCGATGTCGCCGAACGCGTTGGCGTGGCCGACGTCGCGCGTCACCTCCTGACCCGGGACCAGGGTGATGCCGTGCTGGCGCCCCACCGCCGGCAGGTGCGGATGGTGGCTCGTCGTGTTGTGGTCGGTGACGGCGAGGAAGTCCAGCCCGCGCGAGACCGCCAGCGCCGCAAGGCCGCCCACCGAGAGCGACCCGTCGGAGTGCACCGTGTGCGAGTGGAAGTCGCCGGCGCGCCACTGCATCCCGTCGACCGTCGGCAGATTGCGCCCGGCCCCGGCACGCGGCCGGCGAGCCGCAGCGTCGACGGTCTCGGGGTCCTGCGGTTCCGCGCGCCGGTGGCCGTCGACGACCGACGCGTCGACGGATCGCACGGTCAGCTCCATGGTCACGCCCGAGCGCGGGACGCGGTGCAGCCCGACGAGCACGTGCCACGTGCCGCCATCGACCGGGTGGGGCACGTAGCCCGGCGTCGCCCACCCCTGGGAGACAACGACTCGGCTCCGTGCCCCACCCGACCACCCGACGTATCCCTGCGGCCCCTCGAGTCCGAGGTCCAGCACCGCCCCCGGCTCGCCGGAATACGTCATCTCGACCTCGATCGCGCCCACCCCTGAACCGGGCACGTCGACGTCAACCGTGCGGATCTGTGCCTCCGCCCGGTCTTCGGGTACCCAGCTCCGCTGCACGTGAAGCAGCGTTCGACCGCTCATGGCGTCCGGCGCTTCATGGCGACAGCAGCTCCCCCTCCGCGTCGTAGAGGAGCACCCGTCCGGAGATCGGGGCGACCCCCACGACCGCCCCGACCTCCGGCTCGGCGCCCTCGGGTGCCACCACCTGCACCCGCTGGCCGTCATCGGTGCGCGCGGTCACGAGGACGCTCGCTCCCAGGCTCTCCGTCGTCTCGACGGTGCCCTTGAACACGAGGGGACCGTCGGCGTCGACCTTCGCGTACTCGGGTCGGAACGCCACCGTCACCTCGCCGTCCGCGGCGTCGGACCCCACCCACCCGGCCGCGACCGCGTCGACACCCTCGAGCGGGCCGACCGTCAACGAGCCGCCGGCGAGCGTGCCGGGCAGCATGTTCATCGGCGTCGAGCCGATGAAGTTCGCGACGAACGTGTTCGCCGGACGCCGGAAGATCTCCGACGGCGTGCCGAGCTGGCGGATCCGCCCGGCCTCCATGACCGCGATCTGGTCGGCCATCGCGAGCGCCTCGCTCTGGTCGTGCGTCACGAAGACCGTCGTGACCCCGAGGTCGCGCTGGAGCCGCTTGAGGAAGGTGCGGGCCTCGAGGCGCAGGCGCGCGTCGAGGTTCGACAGCGGCTCGTCGAGGAGGAAGACGCTCGGGTTGCATGCCATGGCCCGCGCCAGCGCGACCCGCTGCTGCTGGCCGCCGGAGAGCTCGCCGGGGCGTCGGTCCATGAGCTCCGACAGGCCGAGGCCCTCGCCCGTGTCGGCCGCCTTGGCCGCGCGCTCGCTGCGGCCGACCTTCTTGATGCGCAGCGGGTAGGCGATGTTGTCGGTCACCGTCATGTGCGGGAACAGCGCGTAGTCCTGGAAGACCATCGCGACGTTGCGCTCGCCCGGCGTCAGCGTCGTGACGTCACGGTCCCCGATGCCGATCGAGCCGCCCGACGCCGCCTCGAGCCCCGCGATGGTGCGCAGCAGCGTCGTCTTGCCGCAGCCCGACGGGCCGAGCAGCGCGAAGAACGAGCCGTCCTCGACCGTCAGGTCGAGACCGTCGATCGCGGTGACGTCACCCGGGTAGACCTTGGTCAGGCCCTCGATGTGGATGCTGGCCATCAGCTCTTGATGCCTCCGTGGAACCGGAACCCGTAGCGTCGGTTGACGAACAGGTAGAGCGCCACCACCGGCAGCGCATAGACGAGCGAGAACGCCGAGATGAGAGGCAGATTCGCCTGCCCGCCCTCGGAGTAGAACGTGTACATGACGACGCCGGCCGGGATCTTCGCCGGGTCGCGCAGCAGGATGTACGAGGTGAGGAAGTCGCTCCACACGTTGACGAGCGCCCACACGGCGATCGTCGCAAGGCCCGGGCGGACGATCGGCAAGACGACGTGCCGCAGCACCTGCGTCGGGGACGCGCCGAAGACCCGCGCGCTCTCCTCGTAGGACTTCGGCGTCGCGTCCATGAAGTCCTTGAGGATGAAGATCGCTGCCGGCAGCAGGCCGCCGGTCAGCACGAGGATCACGCCGGAGCGGTCGTCGATGAGGTTGAGCTGGAACATCAGCTGGAAGATCGGCACCATCGCCGCGGTGCCGGTGACGATCGAGCTGAGCAGCAGCAGCCCGTAGAGGATCCCGTTGCGGCCCGGGATGCGCACCCGCGACAGCGAGTAGGCCGCGAGCGCAGCGAGGGCCGTGACGCCGAGCATCGTGCCGCCGGCCAGGTAGACCGAGTTCTTGAGCGAGGAGAACGCGTACGGGTTCTCGGACAGCTTGCGGAAGTTGTCGAGCGTCCAGTCGGGCCAGCTGACGTCGAGCCCCGGGTGCGCGTCGAAGGGCGCCGTGACGAGCCATAGCATCGGCAGCGCCCAGAACGCGACGACGACCGCGAGGAAGGCCACGAGGCCGAGGTGCCCGACGACCGACCGGGTCCGCACCGGCCGCCGCGTCGGCCGTCGCGTCGACGCCTTCACCGGCGCCGTGGCCGCCTCTCTCACAGACGCTTTCACGGGCGTGCTCATCGGCGCGCTCACCGACGTTCCCGGAGCAGGCGCACGTAGAAGAGCGCGATGACGAGGTTGATGACGAGCATGATGAAGGAGATCGCCGATCCGTAGCCGAGCTGCCCGCCGTAGAGGGCCTTGTTGTAGATGAAGACCGGCAATGTCTCGCTCGCGTGGTTCGGGCCGCCGGCCGTCAGCAGGTAGGGCGAGAAGTCGTTGAAGGTCCACAGGCTGATGAGCAGCGTGTTCGTCAGCACGTGGCCGCGGATGTGCGGCAGGACGACGTCGCGCAGCTGCGCGAACGTCCCCGCGCCCGCGAGCCGCGCCGACTCCAGCTGCGAGGGCGGGACGGCCCCGAGCGCCGCCGAGAACAGCAGCATCGAGAACGCGGTGCCGCGCCACGTGTTGAAGACGATGATCGAGGCCATCGGGTGCTCGAGCAGCCACTCGGTGCCCGGCGTGTGGAGCAGCGTGTTGAGGGTGCCGCCGTCACCGGAGAGGTAGGCGACCCAGAGGAACGCGACGATCGAGCTCGGCAGGATCCACGCGAGCAGCACGAGCATCTCGATGCCCGACCGCACGAGCTTCGGCACGCTGCGCAACGTCCAGGCCAGCGCGAAGCCGGCCACGGTCTGGCCGATGATCGCCGACCCGAGCACGAAGAGCACCGTCAGCCACAACGAGTTGCGGAAGTCGGGGTCGACGAGGGCCTCGCGGAAGTTGTCGAGACCCACGAACTGCGGGTTGGCCGCCTGGATCCCGGTGAGCCGGTAGTCGGTGGCGCCGAGGTACACGGTCCAGACGGCCGGCACGACGAGGAACGCCGTGACGAGCACGAGCGCGGGCGCCACGAGCACGGCCGCGCGTCGACGCCCGAGCCCCGCGGCGTCGACCGTCGCCCTGGACGACGCCCGAGCCGACGTCTTGGCCGACGCCTTGGCCGACGCTCGGGACGTCACGGTCATCGGGGGCCCGCCTCCCCCTGCAGAGGCGGGCACCCGCGACCCCTCACGACGACGACACCTTGTCGGCGCCTCCGACGGCCTTGTCGACCGCCGAGCCATATGTCTTCGCGGCCTCCTCGACGCTCTTGCCGGACACGATGTCGGCCGTGGCCTGCTGGAGCGCCTGGGAGACCTGCGGGTAGACGGCGAGGCCGGGACGGTAGTGCGTGACCGGCAGGACCTTGGTGGAGATGAACGACAGGAGCGGGTCCTTGGCCAGCACCTGCGCGTTGACGTCCTGGCGGGCGGTGACCTTCGCCGACCCGTGGAGCAGCGCGTTGATGGCGTCGGCCGACCCGATGAACTGGAGCAGCTCCCACGCCTGCTGCGGGTACTTCGTGTTCGGGTTGAGGAAGTAGCCGCCGCCACCGGACATCGACACGTAGTCGGTGCCGCCGACGCCCGCGCCGGGCTCGCGAGCCGGGATGTAGGCCCAGCCGACATCGGCGTCGCGCGTGGCCATCGGGGCGTCGCCGTTGTCCGGGTTGATGACCGAGCGCCAGAAGTAGTCGCCCTCGAGGAGGATCCCGACCTTGCCCGCGGCGAAGGCGGCGAAGGACTCGTCGCGGCCCTTGGCAGCCTGCTGGAAGCTCTTGCTCGACAGCCCCTGGTCCATGAGCTGCTTGTAGAAGGTCAGCACGTCGCGCACGGCCTTGGTGTCGCCCTGCCACTTGCCGTCGGTGTAGATCTCGGAGCCGGCGCCGGCGAGCAGCGGCAGCACGCCCTGCATCGTCGTGGCCTCGCCCATCGCGGTGCCGGCGTTGATCTGGACCGGGTCGACGCCCTGGATCGCCTTGAGCTTGGCGCCGGCCGCGACGATGTCCTGCCACGACTTGGGCTGCCAGTCGGCCGGCAGACCGGCCTGCGCGAAGAGCTTCTTGTTGAAGTAGAGGACGCGTCCGTCGGTGCCCGCGGGGATGCCGTACGTCTTGTCCTCGAAGGACACGTTGGCCTGCACGGCCTTGGGGATCTGCGACCAGCCCTCCCACGAGGTCACGCCCGGCCCGGCGACGTCGGTCAGCGGCTTGAGGTAGCCGGCCTGGGCGAACTCGCCGACCCAGATGCCGTCGAGGGCCATGATGTCGGCGCCGGCCCGGCTCTTGAGGTCGAGCGCAACCTTCGTCTTGTACTGCTCGTCGTCGACGCCCGAGGGCTGGAAGGTCACCTTGACCGTGACGCCCTTGGCCTTCTGCTGCTGGGTGAAGGTCGGGATGACGTACTTGGTGTACCAGTCGGCCTCGTCCGCGTTCTTGCCGCCGGCGATGGAGTTGGACGTGATCGTCAGCGTGACGTCCTTGGCGTCGGCGTTCTGCGTCGGGTTGGCCGACGTCGACCCGCTCCGGTCGCAGGCCGCCCCCACCAGGGCGACGGAGGCGGCGATGCCGATGACGACGGTGCGACGCAAGGGGCGGGGGTGTGCTCGGCGCGACGGGTCCTGCGGGGCGGGGCGGACATCCATGGTGTGGCTCCTTCTCCGGGTGCGGGCTGACGTGTCGGGGGCGGCGGGGCCGCGGGTGTGACGGGCTGACTTCGAGGGCTTCGGGGTCTACGGGGCTGCCACTGGGCTGATGGGGCTGGGCTCCGGCGCAAGCAGGATCTCCGTCCCGCTCTCACGGGCGCGCGCGAGCGTGTGCGGGTCGGCCAGCGAGGTCGTGATGACCGTCGAGACGGACCCGAGGTCGCAGACGCGGATCGAGCCCTTGCCGGGGAACTTCGTGTGGTCGGCGAGGAGGACTACGCGTCCGCCGCTCTCGACGAGGCGACGCTTCGTCGGCACCTCGACGGTCGTCGTGTCGAGGATCCAGCCCTCGCGATCGACGCCGCTGGTGCCGAGGAAGACGAGCGACGCGCTGACGTGGCGCAACGCGTCCTCGGTGAGTGGCCCGACGAGCGAGTGGTACCGGCGCCGGACGACGCCGCCGAGGAGCACGAGGTCGACGACCGGGTCGTCGCGCAGCGCGTCGAGGACGGCGAGGCTCGGAGTGATGACGGTGATGGGCCGGCCCCTCAGCTCGCGGGCCAGCGCGCCCGTCGTGGTGCCGATGTCGAGCAGGACGGTGTCGCCGTCGCGGACGAGGGCCGCGGCCGCCTTGGCGATGCGGTGCTTCTCGGCGGCAGCGTCGTCGGCGACCTCCTCGTAGGGACGGTCGATCTCGATCGTCAGCGCCGGGGCTGCCCCGCCGTGGACCCGCCGCACGAGACCGGCGTCGGCCAGCTCTGCGAGGTCGCGCCGGATGGTGGCCGACGACACGCCCAGGCGCATGACGAGGTCCTGGACCGAGACGGCTCCGTCTCGTACCTCGTCGGTGATGGCGCGGTGCCTCGCATACCTCACGCTCAGAGGGTTGCACAGAAATGAGCGAAATTGCGCGTTGCTGAGCGCCGAAGGTGCGGCCGCCCAGAAGACGGTCGCTCACGCGGGGTTCGGTGGACGGTGTACCCCGATACGGACGCGTCCAGCAAAGCGCGACGGACGCGTCCAGCAGGGCGCGACGGAGAGGTCGGGCGGACCGTGGACGCGTCAGGCTGCGGGCGCGGCGTCGGGCTCCAGGGTGGGCGCGTCGGGTCGCGACAGCGTGACCATGGCGCGCTCGATGGCGTCGGACTCCTCGATGCGTCGGCCGATGCTCGTGAGCTTCTCGGCGACCTGCGACTCCGTCTCCTCGCCCACGAGGTCGACGGCCGCGACGAGGAGCATCCGGCTCGGGCCGACGAACTCGAGGTGCAGGAACGTGACGCGCTCGACCTCTGGGCTGTCGGTCAGCTCGCCGAGCACCTTGCGCCACAGCTCCGGGCGCACCGTCTCGCCGACGAGGAAGTCGCGGTTGCGGCTGATGAGGTAGATGGCGACGACGCCGAGCAGCAGGCCCACGAGGATCGAGCCGACCGCGTCCCACACGGCGTTGCCGGTGACCTGGTGCAGCAGGATGCCGGTGCCGGCGAGGACGATGCCGACGAGGGCCGCGGCATCCTCGGCGAACACGGCCCGCAGCGTCGGGTTCGAGGTGTAGCCGAGGTAGGGCAGCGCGTGGAGGCCACGCTGGCGGGCCTCGGCCCGGGTCTGCCGGCTCGCCTGGACGAACGACACGCTCTCGAGGACGAAGGCGATGCCGAGGACGACGTAGGCCCAGAAGTACTCGGTCTCCCCCTCCGGCGCCGTCAGCGACTGGATGCCGTGCCACACCGACACCACGGCGCCTGCCCCGAACAGCCCGAACGCCGCGAACATCGACCACACGTACGCCTCGCGCCCGTAGCCGAACGGGTGCTGGTCGTCGCGCGGCTTCGCGGCACGTCGCTCGGCGGTGAGCAGGAAGATCTCGTTGCCCGCGTCGGCCCACGAGTGCGCAGCCTCGGCCACCATCGACGCCGACCCGGTGATGACCGCGACGACGGACTTGGCGACGGCGATGAGGGCGTTCGCCACGAGAGCGACGATGACGGTGACGAGGCTCTCGCCACCCTTCTTGTCACCGGAGGACTTCGCGTCGTCGGCCATGCTCGAATCCTTACCCGCCGCCCGGCGCCGCACAACGCCTGCGGCCAGCCCTCGGATCAGGACACCATCACGACGCCGAGTGGCGGACCTCGCGGAACGACGTGCGGCGGTGGCCCGGGTGGGCCACTCCCGCAGTGTCGTGGGCCACGGTCGTCTCGCCGCCGGTCCGGGTCACGGTGATCGTCGTGACGAGCTGAGCCACGCCGTCGCCGGAGGTGAGGCCGTCGTCCTCGACGAGCGTCGACTCCCAGCGGCCGTCGGCGACCGGCTCGAAGACGTGCAGCTCGATCGTCTCGGGGGCGTAGCCGTCGGTCGACGCCGGGGCCTGCTCCCACATCGGGATCGCCGCACCCGCGCGGGCGAAGAGCGGGATCCGCTCGAGCGGGGTGTCCACGGTGATCGTCTGGCGCCCCTCGTGGAGGTCGCCGGTGTGCCAGTCGTACCAGTGCCCCTCGGGCAGGTACACGGTGCGGGAGGTGACGGCCGCCTTGTAGACCGGCGCGACGAGCAGGTCGCGGCCGAAGAGGTACTGGTCGTCGAGGTCGACGACGGCCGGGTCATCCTGGAAGTCGAGGACGAGTGGACGCTGCACCGGCTCGCCGGTCTGCGACGCGCGCACGAACGCGGAGTAGATGTACGGCATGAGGCGGTAGCGCAGGCGCACGGCCTCGCGGGCCAGCTCGTGGACCTCAGGCCCGAACGACCACGGGTACTGGTCGATGTTGTCGGTCTCGGAGTGGTTGCGGCAGAAGGGAGTCAGCGTGCCCGCCTGCATCCAGCGCAGGAAGAGCTCTGCGTTGGTGTCGCCCTGGAAGCCGCCGATGTCGGCACCGACGAAGGGCTGCCCGGACAGGCCGAAGCCGCAGGCCATCGGCATGCTCACCCAGAGGTGGTCCCAGCGGGCCTGGTTGTCACCCATCCAGTTGGCGGCGTACCGCTGGATGCCGGCAGAGCCGGCGCGCGACAGGATGAAGGTGCGCGCCTCGGGCCGCACCTTGCGCAGTCCCTCGAGCGTGCCCATCGCCATGAGCATCGCGTACTGGTTGTGGAAGCGTTCGTGCGTGGCGCGGCCGTGATCGAACAGCATCGCCCCCGGCGGGATCTCGCCCGTTGCCGGCTCGTTCATGTCGTTCCAGATGCCGGCCAGCCCGGACTCCACGTGGCGGGCGTTGAGCTCGCCCCACCAGGCGCGGGCTTCGGGTGTCGCGAAGTCGGGAAAGACCGTGTTGCCCGGCCACACCTGGCCGATGTACGTGTCCCCGCCCTCCGTGCGGCAGAAGACGTCCTTGTCCAGCCCGTCGTCGTAGACCTCGTAGCCCGGGTCGTGCTTGACGCCCGGGTCGACGATCGTGATGGCGCGGTATCCCTGGTCGGCGAGGCCCTTGAGCATGCCCGCGGGGTCCGGGTACCGGTCCGAGTCCCACGTGAAGACGCGGTAGCCGTCCATGTAGTCGATGTCGAGCCAGATCGCGTCACAAGGGAACTCGTCGTCCCGGTAGCGCTCGGCGATCACCTCGATGTCCTGCTGCTTGTAGGCGTGCCAGCGGCAGTGGTGGTAACCGAGCGCCCAGATCGGGGGCAGCGACGCCCGTCCGGTCAGCCAGGTGTACCGCTCGAGGACAGTTGCCATGGCCGGCCCGGCGAACACGTACTCGGTCCATTGGCCGCCGTGGAAGCTGATGCGGTACTCGTCGTCCTGACTGAACCCGTACTCACCGCGGTAGCCGTTGTCGACGAACGACCCTGCGACAGAGCCGGACTCGGCCGAGCGGTGGTGGAAGAACGGGATGTTCACGTAGTACGGGTCGAACTCGACGCTCGTCATGTCGGCCCGCGGGTCGTCGGCGGCCAGACCGGCCCGGAACTCGGCGGTCGCGTGCTCGTTGAGCACGTCGGTGTTCCACAGCGTGAAGTCGCGGCCGCGCCGGTTGAGCCGGCCGCCCTTCTCCCCCAGGCCGTAGATCGCGTCGTCGCGGCCGATGCGGCGCCGGGTCGTCCACGCGTCGTTGAGGGTGGCGTACGTCCAGTACCGGCCGGACGCGTCGGGCGCCGACTCGACGACCGGTGAGCCGTCGGTGCGGTGGACGTCGACGCGGAACGGGTCGAGCCACAGCGTGACGACGAGGTCGGCGGTGCGCAGCCGCCATGCGTCCGCGCCCTCCTCGACCGACCACTCGACGCCCTGCGACAGCGGGTCGGCCAGCGGGTCGATGTTCACCGCGTGCGTCGGCTTCTCGTCGAACGCGCCGCCGCGGCTCATCCTCAGCCGCACGACGTCGTCGCGCACCGCCTCGACGAGGAAGGTCTCGCCGTGCAGGCGGGCGCGCAGGCCGCGCTCGCCCTGCTCGACCGAGTCGACGCGTTCGAAGCGGATGAAGTGGTCGGTCCTCATGGTGCTCGTGGTCCTTGCTGCCGAGGGTGACGGGGGTGCTGGGAGCGTGCTGACGGGAGGGCGCGTGGGCCGCAGACCACGGTATGCCGTGTCCCGTGGGGCGGCGCAACGTCGAAGGGCCGGCCGCCCGGTCAGCGAGACGGCGGACCGACGCGGGGGTGCACGACCGGCGTCCCGGTGGCCACCGGTGATCTCCCGGCGTAGCGCACGACGCGCGCGACGAGCGCCGGCCGGGCCAGTGCGGTCGGCGGGTCGGCGAGCTGGACGACCCGGTTGAAGGCCCGCGCGACCTCGACCGACGAGTGGCTGGCGCGCACGACGCGGCGCACGTAGGCGTTGAGCGCGGCCGAGCCGGGCGGGCGCGGCCCGGTCGTCGCCGGGTGCCCGAAGTCACCACCCACCGCGATACGGCACGGGGCGTCGATGACGCGAGCGGCTTTGCGGTAGAAGCGTTTCGGCAGGTCACCCGCCCGAAGTCCGGCGACGTCAGAGCGGGCCAGGGCCTCGGCGACGACGCGTCCGAGCGCCTCGGCCTGCAGGGCCGAGGAGGTCATGCCCTGGCCGTAGATCGGGTCGAAGCTGCACGCGGCATCACCGAGGCTGACGAGGCCCGGCACCGGCTCGCGCACCCTCTCGTGGTGTCGGCGCTGGCTCGAGGGGAACCGGTAGGTCTCGATGTCCCCGACGCGCTCGCACCTCTCGAGCAGCTCGGCCACCACCGGGGTCGGCAGCCCCCGCGCGAACTCGCGCATCGAGGCGTCGGTCGAGCCGGGTGAGTCGCCGTGGACGCCCGCGAGCGTCACCTGCCAGCGCCCGCCCTCGACGGGCAGCACCGCCCCGCCCCGGAACGTGCCGGGGTTGTCCTGGCACACGACGAAGGTGCCCTCGAAGTCGGCGGCGTCGCGGCGCAGCAGGCACGACGCGTACGCGATGTCGATGCCGACGCGTGTCACGGGAGGGGCCACGACACCGGCCTCGGCGAGGTCGTGCGCGATGGCCGAGCTACGGCCCGAGCAGTCGACGACGAGGTCCGCCGGCCGCTCGACGCCCTCCACCACGACCCCCGTCACCCGCACCGGCACCCCCTCGGACAGGGCGACCCGCTCGACGCGCACGCCCGACTCGACCCTGACGTTCGACAGCGCCGCGACGCGCGCGCGCACGACGCTCTCCAGGAGCGGACGCGTCAGGCTGAGCACCGGCCGCCCCCAGTCACCCCGGGCCCGGTAGGCGCCGCCCTGGTGGACGTAGGCGCGCGAGCCGTCGGTCGGCACGGCACCGCACGCGACGAGCTCGTCCTCGATGCCGGGGAACCAGAGGCGCAGCCTGTCCAGGCCCGCCGACAGCAGCAGGTGCAGGTGGCGGCCCTGCGGCACGCGACCCCGCGGGCGCACCTCGTCGGGGAGCCGCTCGCGCTCGAGGACGACGACCTGCCCGACGTGACCGGCGAGCGCCCGCGCCGTGAAGAGCCCAGCCGTGCTCGCGCCCACGACGACGACGCGTCCGGCCTCCTGCCCGGTCCCGGCCACGGCACCTCCCGACGGTGGACCCACCATCGAGGCTAGGACCGCGTGCGTGCCTGCGGTAGCCGTTCCACGCAGCACCCGCGTCGGGTTTGATGGGTGGATGAGCGACACCCCTGCCCCGGCCGTGCCCGACCCCGCGACGCCGTGCACCCGCGTCGGCGGCGACGAGCTTACACCTGCCGACCCGACACCCGGGATGGCTCGGCAGGTCGCGCTGCACACCGACACGATGTGGTCCGGCACCGTCGACACCGAGGCCGGCACGGCGTCGGGCTGGCACCACCACGGCGACCACGACACCACGCTCTACATCGTCTCGGGGCGGATGCGCCTCGAGTCCGGCCCCGGTGGCCGCGACGTCGTCGAGGCCGGGCCCGGCGACTTCCTCCGCGTGCCCGCCGGCGCCGTGCACCGCGAGTCCAACCCGGGCGACGCGACCTCGCGCGCCGTCATCGTGCGGTGCGGCTCCGGCACCCCGACCGTCAACGTCGACGGCCCGGCGCCCGGGCGATGATGCGCCTGCGGCTCACCGCCACCGGAGACGCCGCGCCCGAGGTCGTGTGGGAGCGCTACCGAGACCTGCGTCTCTGGCCGACCTGGTCGCCCCAGGTGCGCGGCGTCGATGCCCCGGCGGACCTCCTCGCGACGGGGCTGCGCGGCGTCGTGGTCGGGCCGGTCGGCGCTCGGCTGCCGTTCGAGGTGCTCGACGTCGATGAGGCCGCGATGTCGTGGCGCTGGCGCGTCCGGGCCGGGTTCGTCGACGCCGTCCTCGACCATGCCGTGCGCCCGGCACCACGCGGGACCACCACCGACCTCGTCGTCACGGCGCCCTCGGTGTTCGCGCTGGGCTACGCACCGGTGGCACGGCTCGCGCTCCACCGGCTCGTCCGGGCCTGAGCGCTCGAACCGAACCGAGGCTCGCAACACCGCCCGAGCACGGCAAGAGACACGGTTCGAAAAGCCTTGCGCGTCAGGCCTGCCCGGCCGCCGCGGACTCACCCACCAGGCGCCCGGCCGCAGCAGCCGCGATGGCGGCGCGACACGCGTCGACGATCTCGGTCAACGACCCGTCGGGGTCGACCGAACGCTCGAGGGCGACGACCTCGCGCTCCGGGCCCGCGACGCGGAACCCCTCCGGCACGGCCGAGGCGAGCACGAGCGGCATCGGGTCGGCGTCGGGGTGGCGCAGCGAGGACTCCTCCCGGTCGAGCGTGCCGACGTAGATCGGCTCGACGGAGCGCCCGTTCGGCGTCGGTCGCACGACGACGACGTGCACGACGTCGCTCGCGACCGCCACGGTGTCGACCTGCTTGACGGCCGCGAGGACCGCCGACGCCAGCCCCGACGCGTAGGCGAGGTTGCGCTCGCGCACGGTGCGCGGGCGCCATGGCGACTTCCCGGTCGTGGCGCGCCCGAGCACCTCGTCGGCCACGACGACCGGCGGCGGGAACCGCACGAGGACAGTGACGTAGGGCCGCCCGGTCGACGGGTCGTGGCCAGCGTCGAGGCAGGTGACGTCGCTGCCGGACAGGCGCATCGCCTCGTCGACGACGGCGACGACGGTGGCCGGGTCGTGCTCGCGGAGGAGGCGCCACGCCCCGTCGGCGATGGCCCGGCGACGGTCCGACAGCACCCATCGCGCGATCCGGGTGGCGCGCACGATCTCCGCGGCGCGCTCGACCGCGACCTCACGGCGACGCTGCAGGGCCTCGCGGTGCAGGTCGGGTTCGCTCGCGCCCTCGACGTCGAGGGCGCGTCGCAGGATCAGCTCCTCCTCGGCGGCGGTGACCGACGCGCGTGGGGCCGGCGCCGGTGGCCGCAGGGGGCGGAACGGCTGGCGGTGCAGCGAGCGCAGCTCGCCCTCGACGCGGGCCAGCGCGGCCCGGTCGCCGGCGCGGCGCGCGGCGAGCGCCCGGGTCAGGAGGGTCCCGGTGGCGACGGCGGTGGCGGCCACGCTCGCACCGATGGTCGCGATGCCCTGCTCCGGGACGCGGCGCGTCGCCTCGCCGTTGCGGGACCGACGCCACCGCGACCTGATCCCCCGCTCACGACCCGTCGCGTCGCCGCCGTCACGGCCGCCTCGCGGGGCGCGCCACTCACCCTGCTCGCCGACTCGGCCGGGCGCGCCGGCATCGGGGGACCCGGCCACGAGGGTGGGCCGCATGAGCTCAGCGAGGGCCGCCGCCACCGCGCCGCCGACCAGGAACTGGACGCGGAAGCCCGACGGGTGTGTCACGAGGCGCAGCACCGGCGACAGCCGGGCCCGCGAGGCGCCGGCAGCGCCCGAGGTCGGGTCGGCCGTGGACGGGTGGCTCGTGGTGAGCAGCTGGGCCCGCAGGGTCGAGTCGAGGACGGCGGCCGGGTCGGCGCCGGCACGCGTCCCCTCGAGGGCCGACAGCGCGTGCGTGCCGTCGAGGACCGATGCGTCGAAGCTGTCGAACGAGCCGCGCGGGCGGTAGTACTCGCGCCCGGCACGCTCGTAGACGCCGGACGCGCGTGGCGCCCCGCCGTGGGACGAGCCGTTGGGTGAGTCGCCGTGGCTCGAACCCCCGTACGGCGACCCGATCCAGGCCGAGCTGCCGGTCCCCGAGCTGCTCGGCGAGCCGCCATGCGAACCGCCCGGCGAGCTGCCGTGCGAGCTGCCGTATCCGCGGTGGACCGACCTGCCCCGCCCCCCGCGCTCGGGGAACAGCGCGGCGAGCGAGACGGTCGACTGCGCGGCGACCGTCGCGACCGGGAACGAGACCTGCGACCGACGGCCCCGGTCCCGCAGCCCGCGCGAGACGTCCGGCCCGCCGTCCATGGTCCAGAAGGTCCACCGCACCGGCGGGTCGGGCCACTCGGGTTCTGGCAGCCAGTCGTCTGCCGGCACCCACGACGACGGCGGGTCCGGCCACCCCGGCGGCGGGTTGAAGCTCACGGTCAGCACAGGTCCCCCTAGACCCAGGCTCCCCACCCCGTCCCCGTGGGCGTGGAGGCGTCACCGGCACACCTGCCGAGGCCCGGCCCGTGTGCTGTCCGCAGCGTAGCGCTCAAACGAGTTCCGTTGCAGCACAAGATTTTTCGGCTACCCGACGCATCATGATGAATCATGAAATGTACCCTGGACGCCAAAACGCCCACTCGTCGCACGAGTGGGCGTTCCGGACGGATCAGACGGCGCCCGGTACGGGTCAGGCGGTGCCCGCCGATCCGTCGGCCGCGCCACCCAGCGCGGCGTCCAGGGCCTCGTCCTCGAGGGCGGCGACGCACGCGCCGACGACGGCCTCGATGTCGGCCTCCGGTGCGAGCGGGGCGAGGTCGTGCGCCGGGCCGTCGAAGGCCAGCGGCCGGATCGCGGCGCTGAGCAGCAGCGGCATCGGGTCGGCGGCGGCCGGCCGCAACGTGACGGCCTCGCGACTCAGGCTGCCGAGGTACACCGGCTCGAGGCCGGTCCCGCTCTCGGTCGGTCGCATGATGAGCACGTGGACGTCGTCGGCGGCGACGGCGACGGAGATGGCGTGGCGCGCGGTCGCAAGCGTCAACGACGCCAGGCCGCCGAGGTACACGGCGTTGCGCTCCGCGACGGTCCGGCGCCGCAGCATGGGCCGGCCGTTGCCGGACAGGCCCGGCCCCTTCTCACCGACGATGTCCGGACGCGGGTAGCGCACGACGACAGTGACGTAGCCCCGGGCGCCGTCCTCCGACCAGCCCGCGTCGATGCACGTGCACGAGCCTCCGGACGCGGTGAACTCCGCCTCGAGCTCGGCGATGACGGTGACGCGGTCGTTGCGGGCGAGATCGGCCCAGCGGTCCTCCAGGGCCGCGGCGCGGTGCTGCCCGACGACGGCGTGCGCCACCTCGGCGGCCGCCGCGAAGCCGTCGGCCTGCACCTCGGCCTCCTCGCGGGCCGCCCTGCGCTCGGCCAGCCGGAACACCGACACCTGTTGGCGGGCGGCGCGGAACGCCTTGCGGTGCAGGTCCTTGCGCTCGTGGTCGTCGAGCGGTCGGACCGGCTCGGGATCGGGCCGGCGCCGAGGCGTGTGGCTGTGCAGGTGCAGGGAGGACAGCGTCGTCTCGACCTCGGTCAGCGCCGAGACGTCGTCGCCGCGCTGGGCCGCGAGCGCACGCACGGCGAGGACGTCGAGCGACACCCCCGGCACGCCGGAGGGCCCACGTGACCCGACGCCGGTGCCGACCGTCACGCCGTGGCCCGCGCCGTGAACTGCGTCGGGCTCGGCGGACGGGTCGGCACCGGCGACGAGCGTCGCGCGGAGGCCGGACGCGGTGGAGCCGAGTCGCACCTCGGGTGCGACCCTGATCTGGGCCTCCACGTCAGGCGTCCACCCTGCTGACCGGGAAGAGCAGGCCGTCGACGGCCCACGCCTCCTCGGGAGACCGCCGCGCCTCGGGACGCCGGGGCGTCAGGGGCGCGTCGGGCTCGGGCTGGGTCGCGTCCACGAGGACCGACGCGGCCTGGGCCGGGGCGGTGGGAGCCACCACCGGCTCGGGCGCGCGCTCGAAGACCCGCTCGGCCGCCCTGAGGCGGGCGAGCCACGTGCCGCGGTCCGTGCCGTACGTCGCCACGGTGGACCGGGGAGGGGACCCCAGCCGTGGCGGATGCGGCACGGACTGCCCGACACCACCGGCGGAGCCGCCGACGCTCGGGGCGTCGACGGGTCGGTGGGACCCGGTGGCGTCGATGGCACTGACGGCTCGCGAACCGACGGGCATACCGGCGAGCACGTCGCCGGTCACTCCGCCGCTCGCCACCCGGCGCGGGTCGACAACGGTCCAGAACTCCCAGTCCTCGGGCGGCGCAGGCCAGCTGGGGTCCGGCATCCAGTCGTGGCCGGGCGCCCAGGCTGCGGACGGGACCGGCCAACCGGGTGGGATGTTGAAGCGCACGGACATGGTCTTCCCCTTTGAACGCGAACCTCGGAGCACCCCCGTGCTCCACTCCCTCTTCGCGAAAGGTACGGCTCCGGAGGCCCACCTCGTCGCGAAATGGACAAAATCGACGTTTCAGCACATGTCCTGCCCCGGGTCCCGAGCTGCGCGGATCAGGGGCGGCTCGGGGGTCGCTCGGGGTCGACCCCGATGGGCACCGGGGCCGTCGCCCACCACGCTGGGACCATGACGACGACCACCCTGCGCCCCCACCCCGTCGCGGTCCACCCGAGCCGCACGGTCGCGCGCGGCAACCTCGCGACGCGCCCCACGACCGGCGCGGACCGTACGCCGCCCGGTGTCGTCGATGCTCCCTCGGCGGCACCCTCGCTCGCGCCCGACCGCGGCCGGGTGCTCGCCTTCGTCGCGCCCCTCGTCCTCTTCGTCCACGGCATCCTCGTCTGGGTTCTCGGCCTCGGGTCAGCCTCGCCGTCCGCTGTGTCCGGCGCCGGGCCCCTCGGCGCCGACGGCGACTCCAGCGGCACCGTGTCGCTCGCGGTGGGCGCCACCATCGACGGCGCCGACGTGGAGCGGCTCGCGCCCGCGGTGTCGGGCCTGACGCTCGTCCTCGCCGCCGCCGCGTTCTGCTGGCTCGTCGCGGCCCTCGGGACGCGTCTGGAGCACCTGCGGGTCGGCGCCCCGGCCACCGCGCTCGCGGCGTTCGGCGTCGGCGCGACCGCGGCGGTCTGGCTCGGTCAGGCCTCCGGTCTGCTCGGGGCGACGCTGCCCGCGGCCCTCGTCGTCGGCGGTCCGGTCCTCGTGGCCCTCGGCGTCGCGGCGGTGCTCGCGGCCCTGACCCTCGAGGGGCGGCTGCCGATCGGCTCAGCCGCGCTCGCCGGCGTCGGAGCCCTCGCCGTCGCCCTGCCGTGGGGGTTGCTGCCGCTCGGGGCGCTCCTGCTGCTCATCGCGCTCGCGCCGCTGACGCGTCCGTCCCCCGACGTCGCGTGAGCCAAGCGGCACCCGGCCGGTCCGACGCGTCGCGCCACGTGACGCGTCGGGCCGACTGACGCGCCATCCGGCTGACACGTAAGTCCGTCCGACGCGCGCTCCTCCGGGCGGGCGGCGTCGGCCGGTGGACAGGACAGCCGGACCGATGCCGCCCGACCGACACTTCGCCGCGCGCGTCCGCTCCCCGCGCGTGACGATGTCCCCGACGCCCCACCCCGGGCGCCGCAGGACTCACACTCACCCACCCACTCACCCCCCGGGAGCTCAGCACATGCGAAAGCCCACTCTCCGGCGCCGCGGCCTGGCCGCGGCAGCATCCCTCGCGGTCGTGGCAGCCGCAGCGGTCGGCGGCTCGGCCGCCGCCTCGACGAGCGCCGACGAGCCGACGTCGACGCCCGTCCCGATCAGCACCCCCGACGGCCGGCTCATGAGCTACGTCGTCAACGCCCGCGTCGCCAACCCCGGCCAGACGCGTCTCGTCGAGAAGGCGGTCGAGGCCGCGGGCGGCGTCGTCGTCCAGTCGTGGCCGCAGATCGGCGTCGTCGTCGCGCACTCGAAGGTCGCGACCTTCCGGTCCGACGTCGTCGCGAAGGGCGGCAACGCCGTCGACTCGGTCGGCGCCACCCGCACCGTCGAGGTCAGCGAGGGCACCCCCGAGGACGCCGGCGCGTCCTGGGGTCGCGGCGCCTCCGGCTACAAGCAGGGCGCCAAGAAGGACTGGAACGGCGACGTCGAGTCCGACCCCAGCCCCGCCGTCACCACCGACCCGCGCGAGTCCGAGCAGTGGGACCTGACGATGATCAAGGCCGACCAGGCCCACAGGATCACCGACGGCTCCCGCAGCGTCCTCGTCGGGGTCCTCGACTCCGGCATCGACGCCGACCACCCCGACCTCGTGGCCAACCTCGACGTCGCGGACTCGGTGAACTGCACCGACGCCGGTCGCCCGTCGAGCACCGGCTGGCAGCCGACGACGAGCGACCACGGCACCCACGTGGCCGGCACGATCGCGGCCGCCCGCAACGGCGTCGGCATCGTCGGCGTCGCGCCGAACGTGCGCCTCGCGTCGGTCAAGGTCGTCAACGACGCCGGGTTCATCTACCCGGAGTACGCGGTGTGCGGCTTCGTCGAGGCCGGGCTCAAGCACATGGACGTGACGAACAACAGCTACTACGTCGACCCGTTCGAGTTCTACTGCGAGGACCAGCCCGACCAGTACGCGGCCAAGGAGGCCGTGCGTCGTGCCGTCACGTGGTCGACGAAGCAGGGCGTCGTGCACGCCGCCGCCGCCGGCAACTCCGCGCGCGACCTCGCGAACAAGTCGTCCTTCAAGGACACGACGAGCCCCGACGACCAGCCCGCGTCGGGCCAGGTGAGCCGGACGCTCAACAGCGGCTGCGAGGACATCCCGACCGAGCTCGACGGCGTCGTCACGGTCAGCTCGATGCAGCGCTTCCCGGCCGGCACGATGGACAGCCGCCTGTCGTCGTTCAGCAACCGCGGCCTCGGCAAGATCGACGTCGCGGCACCCGGGTCCTCGATCCTGTCGACAGTCGTCGCCAACAACGGCTACGGCCTCAAGAGCGGCACCTCGATGGCGTCGCCGCACGTGGCCGGTGTCCTGGCGCTCATGAAGTCCGTGCACCCCACGTGGACGCCCGCGCAGATGATCGAGAAGCTGCGCCAGCAGGCCGACGACAAGGCGTGCGGCACGACGACGAGCGGCCCGGTCTGCACCGGCCCGGTCGAGGACAACAGCTTCTTCGGTGAGGGTGTCGTCGACGCCCTCGACGCCGTGAGCTGACGCACCACCTGCACGCCCGGGAGGGCCGGTCCGCCTCGGCGGTCCGGCCCTCCCTCACATCCCCCCGGCACGCCCTCTCCTGCGTCGAGTGAGCACCCGGCACCACCAGCCCAACCGGCCCCACCAGCCCCACAAACCTTGCCCCTCTCCTCATCGAGTGAGCACTCAGTCCCACCCGTCACGTGACGGGTGTGACTGAGTGCTCACTCGATCAAGAGGTGGGCGGGACTCCCGCGTGGAGGCGGCCGACGCCGCGGACGGTGCGGACGAGCAGGACGAGGGCGACGAGCTGGCTGACCGCGACGACGGCGACGAGCCAGGGCAGCGACCGGTCGTAGAGCCAGCCGGACACGAGACCGCCGACGACGGCGAACGCACCCTGCACGCCGGCGAAGACGCCGTAGGCCGTGGCCCGCCTCGGCGCTTCGACGACCTCGGCGACGAGCGCCTTGACCGTCGAGTCCTGCACGCCGTAGGCCAGGCCCCACACGGCCACGCCGACGAGCACGAGGGCGAGCGACCCGGTCAGCGCGAGGGGCGGCACCAGCGCGACGAGCACCGGCACCGCGAAGAGCACCGCTCCGCCGAACCGGTCGTAGGCGACGCCGACGACGAGCGCCGCGAGCGCCTCGACGCCCATCGCGCCGGCGTACACGATCGGCACCGTGGCCACCGGGACGAGGCCGCCGACGGTCAGGTGGTAGCCGATGAGGCCGAAGGTCACGAGCCCCGCCGTGGTCAGGCCGGCCGCGAGCGCGTACCGGAAGAACGAGTGCGGCAGACCGGCCCCGACGGCGTCGGCGAACCAGCCGCGCACCCCTGCGACCATCCCTCGCCGAGCCGGACCCGACTCGGCGACAGCGGTTTCCGCGGGCTGCACGACGCCGGCTGCTGACGCGTCGGGCATGGACGCGTCGGTGGGCTCGGTGGGCCCGGCGCGCTCGGTGGTCTCGGCGGGCTGGGTGGGCTGGGGGTCGTAGGCGGCGGGGTCGGGCACGCGGGCGCGGATGATCGCGAGCAGGACCATGGCGACGACGCCGGGGATCGCGAGCACGAGCATGCCGGGCCAGATCGTGCCCGCGGCCGCGACGACCGCCGCGACGAGGAGCGGCCCGGCGAAGGCGCCGACCTGGTCGAGGGCCTTGTGGACGCCGAAACCGCGTCCGCGCCCCACCGCCGTCGCGACGTGGGCGAGCAGGGCCGACTTCGACGGGCTGCGCACGGCCTTGCCGGCCCGCTCGAGGAGGATGAGCAACGAGGCGAGGGCGAGCCCCGCACCACCGACGAACGGGGTGACGGCGAGCAGCGGCACGCAGACGGCGGTGAGCCCGTAGCCGACGATGGTCAGCGCCCAGTAGCGGCCGGTGCGGTCGGCGAGCGGGCCGAAGACGAGCCGCAGCACGAGCGCCATGGCCTCACCCGCGCCGGTGACGAACCCGACGACGACCGCCCCCGCGCCGAGCGAGGCGAGCAGCGGCCCGTACATCGAGCGGGCACCCTCGTAGACCATGTCGGCGGCGAGGCTGACGAACCCGAACCACCAGACCACCCGCCAGGCCGACCACCGCAGCGCCGGCCGGGTGCCGGTCACCGGCGGGGTGGGGGCGTCGGGTCGGGCCGGCTCGGTCATGGTGGGCAACGTAGCAACGTCGCCTTAGCCTGATCCGGTGAGCAACCCGGACCGCTCCCCAGCCGAGGTCACCTGCGAGCACCGCGACGCCGACGCGGGTTCCGTCGCCGGCACCGGCCCCGTCGTGCTCCCCTACCGC
This sequence comes from Intrasporangium zincisolvens, assembly GCF_034724055.1. Taxonomy (NCBI): domain Bacteria; kingdom Bacillati; phylum Actinomycetota; class Actinomycetes; order Micrococcales; family Intrasporangiaceae; genus Intrasporangium; species Intrasporangium zincisolvens. The sequence continues at coordinate 411,833 of NZ_JAWIIL010000001.1, read as the reverse complement.
GACGTGCCGCTCGGCGGCCCTCGGGCGATGCCGGTGCGGCGGAGCCTGCCGCAGCGCGAGCGCTCGCTCATCGGGGCGTGGTGCTTCGTCGACCACTACGGCCCCGACGACGTGTCGGCCACCGGCGGCATGGTCGTGCCGGGCCACCCGCACACCGGCCTGCAGACGGTGTCGTGGCTCTTCTCGGGCGAGGTCGAGCACCGCGACACCACCGGCGTCCACGCGTTCGTGCGTCCCGGCGAGCTCAACATCATGACCGCCGGCAACGGCATCGCCCACTCCGAGTACTCGACACCGAGCACGACGACCCTGCACGGGGCGCAGCTGTGGGTGGCGCTGCCCGAGGCGAGCCGGTTCACGGCGCCGGGATTCGAGCACTACGCGCCCCCGGTCACCGAGGTCGACGGCTGCCGTGTCCTCGTCTTCCTCGGGTCGCTGTTCGGGGACACGTCGCCGGTGTCGATGCACTCGCCACTCGTCGGGGCCGAGGTGACCGTGCCCGCCGGGCGCTCCGTGGACGTCGAGCTGGACGGATCTTTTGAGCACGGGTTCCTCTGCGACACAGGGATGCTCACGGTCGAGACTGCCATGGCCAAGCCCGGCGAGGTCGTCTTCGTGCCGACGGGCACGAAGGCGGTCACCCTGACGGCCGGCGACGAGGACACGCGCCTGCTCGTGCTCGGCGGCGCCCCGTTCGGCGAGCAGGTCGTCATGTGGTGGAACTTCATCGGCCGCAGCCACGAGGAGATCGTCGGCTTCCGGGAGCAGTGGCAGCGCGAGCGCGAGGCCGCCGCCGAAGGTGCGACGCCCGACGCGTCGACCCGCTATGGCACCTTCCCCGACGCGTGGGAGCACACCCTGCCCGCACCTGGCCTGCCGAACCTGCGTCTGCGCTCGCGCGGCTGACTTGGAAGGATGGGGGCCATGCGCGCGACGACGATCCACGGCCCCGGCGACATCCGACTCTCCGAGGTGCCCGACCCGACCATCGAGGCACCGACCGACGCCATCGTGCGCGTCACGGCCGGGTGCATCTGCGGCTCCGACCTGTGGCCCTACCGCGGCGAGAACCCGATCCGTGAGGGCGCGACGATCGGCCACGAGGCCGTCGGCGTCGTCGAGGAGGTGGGCTCGGAGGTCAAGGACTTCAGGCCCGGCGACTTCGTCGTCATCCCGTTCTGCCACTGCGACAACACGTGCCCCGACTGCCTGGCCGGCGTCCAGTCCGCGTGCCCGAACGCCGACGGCACCGCGAGCGGCCAGGCCGAGCTGACCCGCGTCACCCAGGCCGACGGCAGCCTCGTCAAGACCGACGGGATGCCCGACGAGCGTTTCGTGCCTTCGCTGCTCGCGCTGTCCGACGTCATGGCCACGGGCTGGCACGCGGCCGTCGCGGCCGGGGTGACGCCGGGCTCGACGGTCGTCGTGGTCGGTGACGGCGCGGTCGGCCTCTGTGGCGTCATCGCCGCCGAGCAGCTCGGCGCCGAGCGGATCGTCGCGATGTCGCGCCACGAGCCGCGCCAGGCCCTCGCCCGTGAGTTCGGTGCCACCCACGTCGTGGCCGAGCGCGGCGACGACGCCGTGGCCGCCGTCATGGACCTCACCGGCGGCATCGGCGCCGACGCCGTGCTCGAGTGCGTCGGCACCCACCAGTCGATGGACACCGCCTTCCACGTCGCACGCGCCGGCTCGACCGTCGGCTTCGTCGGCGTGCCGCACGGGGTCGAGCTGCCCCTGCGCCGGATGTTCGTCCGCAACATCGGCCTGGCCGGCGGCATCGCCCCGGTGCGCCGGTACCTGCCCGACCTCATGGCGCGGGTCCTGTCCGGCCGCATCGACCCGGGCAAGGTCTTCGACCTGACCCTCCCGCTCGACGAGGTCGCCGAGGGCTACCGCGCCATGGACGAGCGCCGCGCCGTCAAGGTGCTGCTCGAGCCGTGAGGCCCGGGGAGGGCCCTGTGACAAGGCGATTCACGTGATGTCACCGGACGTTCACGTATTTGTCGTTTTGCTGGAGTTTGGACACGAAATGCCCTCTTACTTTGCAGTCACCCCATTCGGCACATAAAGTCGCAGACATCCCTCCCGACAACCGGTCCGGATACTGAGTGAGGACCAGGCTTGGCCCCGAGATTCGCGTCCGTCGATGACTACATCGCCTCCTATCCCGAGGAGACGCGGACTCAGCTCGCGAGGGTGCGAACGGCGATCCGCACGGCGGTGCCCGACGCCCGCGAGAAGATCAGCTACGGCATGGCCACCTTCATCCTCGAGGGCAAGCCGCTGCTCTATTTCGCCGGGTGGAAGAACCACGTCGGTATGTATCCCGTGCCCACCGGCGACGCCGCCTTCGAAGACGCCATCCGGCCGTTCCGTCGGGCCAAGGACACCGTGCGTTTCCCGATCACGAAACCGGTGCCGCTCGACCTCGTCGCGACCATCGCGCGGCTCTGCGTGAAACGTGCCGCCGAGCGCGAGCGCGAGGAGCAGTCGCAGTCCGGCTGACCACGGGCCGACCAGTGCCCCGCCCGGTCAGTGGTCAGCGTCGGGGCGTCAGGCGCAGCGTGACGATCCGGAACGGCCGCAGTCGCAGGCGGATCGCATCGGCGGGAGTGCCGGTGCTGGTGCCGGTCTCGATGGCGTCCTCGACGACCACGAGCGCCTCGCGGCCCGCGAGCGCGGCCGATCCCGGCTCCTCGAGCAGGTCGGTCTCGACGACGCGCTGGACCGGGAAGCCCGGCACGAGCGTCACGTCCCGGCGGCCGCCGGTGGCCTCGTAGAGCCGGACGACGACGTCGCCGCTGCCGTCCTCGGCGAGCTTGACCGCCTCGACGACACACCCCGGGTCGTCCACCGCCACAAGGGGCCTCACCGACGCGGGGTCACTCCCCGACCCCTCGGGCGGGGCGCCGAGCAGCGGCAGGTGCATCGAGTACCCGTGCGCGACAGCCTCGGCGACGTCGGCACCGGGCACGATCCCGAACCGCACGACGTGCTCGCCGACGACCTCAGAGGCATCGGTGTCGGGGTCGGGGAACGACGGCGAGCGCAGCAGCGTCAGGCGCACCGTCGTAACCGGCTCGCCCGACGCGTCGACGCCGCGGCGCACCGCGTGCCCGTACGTCGACTCGTTGACGACGGCCAGGCCCCAGCCCTCCTCGCCGACGTGCAGCCAGCGGTGCGCGACCATCTCGTGCCGCGCGGCCTCCCACGACGTGTTCTCGTGCGTCGGCCGGCGCAGGTGGCCGAACTGGATGTCGGCGGTGCTGTGCGGCGCGAGGACCGGGACGGGCACGTAGGCGGCGAGGGCCCGCTCGCTCTCGCGCCAGTCGACGCGCACCTCGACGTCGACGCGCGGCGAGTCGGCCGTGACGGTCGTGCGCTGCACGTACGTCGACTGCCCGACGCGTCCGCGGGCCTCGACGACGACGCGCAGCGGTCCCGCCTCGACGACACGGGCGGCGTGCGCGCCGTCCCCGCGCGACGCGTCGGGCGTGACGTCGGGCGTGACGTCGGGGGACGTCCACGTTCGGGCGTGCGGCTTGTCGATGTCCCAGGCGTCCCACATCGCCGGCACGTCGGGGTGAAGGCGCAGCTCGGCGGCGCGGGCTCCGGGCGGGAGCGCGTCGCGGCCGCCGTGGCGCACGTCGAGGAGGCGCTCGATCGAGCCGTCGGGCGCGACGGTGACCGACACGAGCCCGTTGGTGACGGTGAGACCGTCGACCTCCACGGGGCGCTCGGGCTCGACGCGTCGGCCGCCGACGGAGAGCGCGGGCACCTCGACGAGTGCGACCTCGCCACCGTCGCGACCAGCCCCGACGACCTCGACGACCTCCCGACGCGGCAGCGGCCCGGCGTTGAGCAGCCCGGGGCGACGGGCGTCCTCGCCCGCGAGCAGGTCGAGGGCCTCTGCGACGAGCGCGCGCAGCTCGGCCGTCAACCGCGTGAAGTCCTCGCGGGCCTCGCGGTGCACCCATCCGATGGCGCTGCCGGGCAGGATGTCGTGGAACTGCAGGAGCAGCAGGCGTTCCCACACGAGGCGCAGCCGCTCGGCCGGCCACTCGCCGAGGCCGCGGAGGGCGACGAGCGTCCACGCCAGCTCGGCCTGGCGCAGGAGTGCCTCGCAGCCGCGGTTGCCGGCCTTCATGGCGCGCTGGCTCGTCAGGGTGCCGCGGTGCAGCTCGAGGTAGAGCTCGCCGGCCCACGTCGGGGCGCGGTCGGCGTACTCCTCGCGGACGGCGTCGAAGAACGAGGACGCCGTGCCGACGTCGACGGCGGGCGAGCCCTCGAGCGAGCGGAGCCGGCGGGCCCGTTCGAGCATCTCGCGCTCGGGACCACCGCCGCCGTCGCCGAAGCCGAACGGGATGAGCGCCCGCCGGGACCGGCCCTTCTCGAGGTGCTGGCGACCGGAGCGGTGGACGTCCGCGCCGCCGAGCTTGCTCTCGTAGGTGTCGGCCGGCGGGAAGTGCGTCAGGATGCGCGACCCGTCGATGCCCTCCCACCAGAAGGTGTGGTGCGGGAAGGTGTTCGTGTCGTTCCAGCTCAGCTTCTGGGTCAGGAACCACTCGGCGCCCCCGAGCCGCGCGATCTGCGGGTAGGCCGCCGCGTAGCCGAAGGAGTCGGGCAGCCAGACGCCGGCGCAGCGTCGGCCCAGCTCGCGCTCGAAGAACCGCTGGCCGTGGAGCAGCTGGCGCACGAGCGACTCACCGCTCGGCATGACGCCGTCGGCCTCGACCCACTGGCCGCCGACCGGCTCCCACGTGCCGGCCTCGACGGCGTCGAGGATGCGCTGCCAGATGGCCGGCTGGTGATCCTTGGTCCACGCGTACTGCTGCGCCGACGAGCAGGCGAAGACCAGCTCGGGGTAGTCGGCGGCGAGGGCCGTGACGTTGGCGAAGGTGCGCGCGCACTTGCGCACGGTCTCGCGCACCGGCCACAGCCACGCGGAGTCGATGTGGGCGTGGCCGACCGCGGTGAGGCGCTGGGCGCTCGTCGCGGCCGGCGCCGCGAGGACCTCGGCGAGCGCGGCCCGGGCCGCCACGGCCGTGCCGCGCACGTCGTGGACGTCGAGGACCGCCAGGGCGTCGTCGAGCGCGGCGGTCACCTCGAGGCGTCGGGCGTCGCGCTCGGGCAGCTCGCCGGCGAGGTCGACGAGGACGTCGAGGTCCATGGCGAGGCCGAAGACCTCCGGCTCGAACACGGCGACGTCGATGCGGCCGAGGACGTAGCGCGGGTCGTCGCCGGCCGTCGCGAGGTCGCCGAGCCCGGTGGGCCGGAAGCCGTGCTCCATGACGGCCGGGTTGCCGGCGGCCTCGAGGTGCAGGTGGATCGGCTCGCCGCCGGCGGCGTCGGGGCTGACGCGGTACCAGCGGTTCATCGGGTGGATGCCCTTGAGCGGCGTGCCGGCGGCGTCGTGGAGCAGGCCCTCGGCCTGGAAGCCGGGCCCCTCGCCGCGGAACCCGAGGTCGACGACCACCTCGACGCACTGCCCGGCGAACGCGTCGGGCACTGCCCCGGTGATCTCGAACCACCACGTCGACCACGGCTCACCCCAGGGCGTGCCCGGCCCGACCGGCTCGTGCGGCGCCGCCAGCGCCTCGGCGACCGGCACCGGCTCGCCCGGCGCGTGCCAGGCCGACACCGCGAGGGGCGTCCGGTCGCGGTGTACCGCAGGAAGGACGTGCTCGGCGAGCACACGGCGGGAGCGGGCGAGCACGTGCGAGCTGTCGTCGAACACGCGTCGACCCTAGCCAGACGAGGGCTGCCGCGAGCCGTTCCCGCACGACACACCCGCGACGCCGGCTTTTACCGGACGTCATGACCCCGTGAAGGCAGAATGGCCACACCCCAGTGTGACCTGCGTCACAATCAGGCCACGGTAAAGGCCAGGTAAAGGCCGCCCATGCACTCATTCAAGGACGAATCCGACGCGCCCCCGTTACCTCGGCGTGACATTGCCCGGTTGAGTCGTCTACAGTTCCGGGAGTCCGGCCCCCCTGGCCGGGCGCGTACGAGGTGGACCGCCTAGTCCTGTCACCGCCTTGAACGTGAGATCAGACCTTGTGACAGGAGCGGAGGAACCACACGTTTCTCCGGGCGTCCGGCACCACGACTCCGGACGTCCTTGGGGTGAAGTACCCATCCGGGCCGAGCACGACACACGGCACGGGAGGGAGCCGGGCACCTTTCCGCCCGAACCCGACAGCTAACTTCGTAGGCGCGGAGAGGTACATGACTGAGATCATCCGCGGGCGCCACCGTGCGCCAGGACGCCACAATCCCCTCAACGAACTCAAGCTTCTCGCCCGTGAGTCGGCTCAGCCGGCCATGAAGGGCGCCGCCATCGTCGCGGCCACCGGCGGCATCCTCGCCACCTTCGCGGGTCCGGCCAGCGCCGACGAGGCCAAGGCCGCCAACGGTGCCGTCACCGCTCTCGGCTCCCCCGCCGTCGTCGGCCCGGCCGCCACGCGAGCCGCAGCCCCCTCGACGGCCCTGTCGAAGATCGGCTTCCAGCCGCAGGTGCAGCAGGCCGTCGCGCAGCGCACCGCCAAGGCCAAGCCGGCCGTCATCGAGGACGTCGTCGTCGAGAAGGCCCGCCAGGCCGCCGTCGACCGCAAGGCCGCTGCCGAGCGGGCCTCCCGCGAGGCCTCGCGTCAGTCCCTGCTGAGCAGCACCGTCTCGGTCAAGTCGAACAGCAACGGCTCGGTCCCGAGCGCGTCGTCGGGCATGCGCTCGTCGCACAACTGGGCCACCGCTGGCCAGTGCACGTGGGGCGCCCTCAACAAGTGGTACCAGTCCGAGGGCTACTACCCCGGCGGCTGGACCGGCAACGCCATGGAGTGGGCCTCGGGCGCCGCTTCCGCCGGCTACACCGTCAGCGGCACGCCGCGCACCCGCTCGATCGTCGTCATGCAGCCCGGCGTCAACGGCTCGGGCAGCGTCGGGCACGTCGCCTGGGTCACGGCCGTCAACGGCGACCAGGTCACCATCATCGAGATGAACGCGATGGCCGGCCCGTACAACTACAACACCCGCACCGTCACCGACAAGGCGGGGATGAAGTACATCTACGCGCCGTGACCTGACCGGTGCGCCCGCGAGAGAGGGCGGGGACGACTTCGTGTCGTCCCCGCCCTCTCTGCATGTCCGAGGCCGCCACCCGGGCGGTCCGGCCTGGTCTGCAGGCCGATGGGCTCAGCGCGGCTCGGGCGGCGGTTCGGGGCCGACGTGCGGCTCGCCGAGGAACCGCTGCACCCAGGCGACGTCGTGCCACGCACCGTTCTTCCAGCCGACCCTGCGGTAGGTACCGACCGGCTCGAACCCGAAGGACGCGTGGAGCCGGTTGCTCGCCTCGTTCGGCTGGGCGATGCCGGCCGCCGCCATCCGGTAGCCGCGCTCGGTGAGCCGCTCGATCAGTGCCGTGTAGAGGGCCCGGCCGGCACCGGTCCTGTGGCTCGCGGGGTCGAGGTACACCGACACCTCGCAGGACCAGCGGTAGGCCGGACGGGCCTTGAACGGCCCGCCGTAGGCGTAGCCGACGACCTCGCCGCCGTCCTCGAGGACGAGCCAGGCGTGCGTCGCGACGGCGGCCTCGATCCGGGCCGCCACCTCTGCCTCGGCCGGCGGCTCGAGCTCGAAGGTGACGGCCGTGTCGAGGACGTAGGGCCGGTAGATGCGCGCACAGTCGGCGGCGTCGGCGGCCGTGGCGTCACGCACGACCCGGGAGGCGCGCCCCGGATGGGGTGGGTGCGGCGGGTTCTCGGTCGGCATGTCGCGATGCTAGGGCGCGCCGCCCGGCCGCTCGTCATCCGGCTGGCCCTCGCCCGGCCGGCCCTCACCCGACTGTCCCCCGCGCAGCCGCTCGCCGGCCCGCGGCTCGCGGGCCTCCTCCTCGCCTGCACGTGTCTCGTCGGGCTGCGGCTCCTCCGACAACCAGCGCCGCCGGCGTCGGTTGCTGCCCGGGGCCTCGGCGGCGAAGCGCGACACGACCATCGCCACGAAGGTCACGAGGTAGACCTGCCCGATGACCGCCTCGGACATGGCGGCGAGGCGCCCGACCTCGGTGACCGGAACGAAGTCGCCATAGCCGAGCGTCGCGATCGTCGTGAGGCTGAAGTACATGTAGACGGTCGAGGAGACGTTCTCGCCGAAGTAGTGCACGTCGGGAGTCCACGCGTCGATCGTCTGGAAGAGCAGCGAGTACGCGACCGCGAGCTGCAGGTAGGCGGCGACGGCGCCGAGGACGGTCTGGAGGGTCACCCGCTGGTGCCACACGAGGCGGCCCGCGCAGAGGACCGGCGTCACGAAGGCGGCGAGGCACCAGAACGCGTCGGGCTGGATCGCCGCCGGAGGCCGCGCGGCCCCCGGGACGGCCTCGAAGAGGATGATGACGAGGTTGCCGACGACGCTGAGACCGACGAACCAGTCCATGATCCGGCACATGCGGCGTGACGCCCCGGAGGCGCGGGTCGCGACGACGAGCGCCGCACCAGTGACCGCGTGGGTGATGAACCGGCCGGTGTAGGAGAAGCGCACGTCGACGAGCGACTGCGTGACGATCGCGACGAGGACGAACAGCAGCACGAGGTCGAAGCGGTCGAGGAGGACTCTCCGGCGACCGACGGGCTCGTCCATGGCTGCCTCCTGCGTCCGGTGCGAGGGCTGCGCTCCGAGAATAGGCGTCGGCGCGTGCCTCAGACCCCGGATCGGCGGTGGAGGCGCCGGACCGCGACCTCGGCCACCGCCTCCAGACGCAGCGCCTCGGCCTCCTCGAGGGAGTGGACGCGGCCGACGGCGAAGGCCGTCGCGACATCGCCGGCCCGGGCCACCTCGGCGACGGCGACCCTCGTGGCGACGGTGTCGTGGTGTTCGCCGAGGACCTCCTGGACGTGCTCGGCGGCCTCGGCGATGCGCACGACGCGACGACCGGTGACCGGTGCGGCGGCCTCGGCCGCGTAGCGCAGGCGCTTGGCCGCCTTGCGCGCGTCGTGCAGCAGGGCGGCGCGGCCGTCCGTGTCGGGTTCGGCGAGCGCCTCCCGGGCGAGACGGTCGAAGCGGGCGCCCTCCTGGCGGATCCGGCGACGGGCGACGCGTCGGGCCGGGTCGGCGGCCCGCGCCGTGAGGGGCGGGTCGGCGGCGAGGGCCTCGAGTCCGGCGAGGGCCGAACGGTACCGCCGCGAGGCCAGCACCTCCAGCACGTGGGGGCGGCGGCTCTCGAGGTCCTGCTCGAGGGCTCGCGTCAGGGCCCGGTGCCCCCGACGGGCGAGCTCGGCGCCGTCGATGCCCGCAGCAGCCGGCGCATGGGCGGCCACGCGTTCGAGGACGACCTCGGCGTCACGCACCCGGCCCAGCTCGGACGCCGCCCATTGCAGCTCTGCGCGCAGCGGCTCGGTGCGGGACGCGTCGACGAGGGGGCGGAACGTCGCCAGTGCGCTGCGGGCCCGACGCATCGCGACCCGGAGGTCGTGGACGTCCGGCGCCCCGCCACCCGGCCCCTCGGCGGCGCGGACCGCACGCACCTGCTCGTCCAGCCACCAGCGCAGCAGCTCCCCGGCGGGATCGTCGCGGCCCGGCCGCCACCGCTGCCCCGCGTCGGGCGGGTCGGGGACCGCTGGCGGTGGGGGCACAGGTCCTGTCTACCCCCGCGCGGCGCCCGGAGACCGGTGAACGGACGGACCCTGTGAACCGTGGACAGACGCCTGCACGGTCGCGGCTGCGGAACGTAGAGTCGAGAGGTGGCACGGGTCACCGATCCGCCGAAGGTGCATCCGGCCGGCTCCCTCGGTGCCGCGCCGTCGGCGTCCACGCCCGGCGTCGCGCCGCAGCGCGGATCCCCGCCCACGTCGCCGCACTCGTCCCCGCTCATGGCCCCGTACGCGTCGCCGCTCATGGCCCCGCCCCCGGGCCCCCCGCCGGCGGACCCCGACCCGCCACCCGGGTCGACGCGCCGCCTCGCCCGGTTGCGCGACGTGCCCCGACGCGTCTGGGTCGCGGTGCTCGTCGTGCTGCTCATCGCGGGCGCGGGACTCACCTTCGCGCTGACGCGGCCCCCTGAACCGCCCGCCCTGACCCAGCGCGACGTCGACGCGAGCGTCCAGCGCGGGCTCCAGGCCTACAGCGAGGAGCAGGCCGCCGCGCCCGCAGACGCCACCAGGGCCCACCGCGCGATCGAGCCCTCGCTCGTCGTCGTCTCGACGCGGACGACGACGTCGACGGGCACCGAGGAGGGCACCGGCGCCGGTGTCGTCGTCAACGACGCCGGCACGGTGCTGACGGCCAACCACGTCATCGCCGGGGCCGGCACCATCACCGTGCAGTTCGCCGACGGCACGAGCTCACCCGCCCGGGTGCTGAAGAGCCAGCCGGAGAACGACATCGCCACCCTGGTGCCGACGCGGCTGCCGGGCACCGTCGTGCCGGCCGTCCTCGGCGGCGGTGTGCAGGTGGGGGCGCCGGTCTTCGCCGTGGGACACCCGCTCGGGCTCACCGACTCGCTGTCGGCCGGCGTCGTGTCGGCGCTCGACCGCACGGTCACCGTGCCGGACGGGCGGCACCTGCAGCACCTCATCCAGTTCGACGCCGCCGTCAACCCCGGCAACTCGGGTGGACCGCTGCTCGACACGGCGGGGCACGTCGTCGGCATCGTCACGGGCCTGGCGAACCCCACCGACCAGGCGCTGTTCGTCGGCATCGGCTTCGCCGTGCCCATCGCGACAGCCGGCAGCGCCGCCGGGAGCCCGCCCCACTGACCAGCCCGACGAGACCAGCCCGACGAGACCAGGAGACAGCATGGACGACGAGAACCGCCCCGCCTCCGAGCCCGACTCGGCGACCGGCACGGCGCCCGACGCAGCGCCCGACGCAGCGCCCGACGCAGCGCCCGACACCGCAGCCGACCACCGGCTCCTCGAGCAGGCGCTCTACGAGGTCAAGCGGACCATCGTCGGGCAGGACGTGCTGCTCGAGCGGATGGTCGTGGCACTGCTCGCGCGCGGCCACCTGCTCGTCGAGGGCGTGCCGGGCCTCGCCAAGACGATGGCGATCAAGACCCTCGCCGCCACCGTCGGCGGGGAGTTCCAGCGCATCCAGTTCACCCCCGACCTCGTGCCGGCCGACCTCGTCGGCACCCGGATCTGGAACCAGCGCGACGGCGAGTTCCAGGTGTCGCTCGGGCCGGTCTTCGCCAACCTCGTGCTCGCCGACGAGGTCAACCGCGCGCCGGCGAAGGTGCAGAGCGCCCTGCTCGAGGTCATGCAGGAGCGCCAGGTGACGATCGGTCGCCAGACCTACCCGGCGCCCGACCCGTTCCTCGTCATGGCCACCCAGAACCCGATCGAGTCCGAGGGCACCTACCAGCTGCCCGAGGCGCAGGTGGACCGCTTCATGCTCAAGGTCCTCATCGGGTACCCCTCCGCCGCAGAGGAGTTCGTCGTCGTGGAACGGCAGATCGCGGCGGCGGCGAAGACGGCGCAGGTCCTCGACCCGGACGTGCTGCGCCGCTTCCAGCACGAGGTCGACGCGGTGTACGTCGACCCCGCCGTCATCGAGTACGCCGTGCGGCTCGCGTCTGCGACGCGCAACCCGGCCTCGGTCGGGCGAGACGACCTGTCGCGGCTCGTCACCTACGGGGCGAGCCCCCGCGCGTCGATCAACCTCGTGCTCGCGGCACGGGCGCTGGCCTTCCTGCGCGGGCGCGACTTCGCCCTGCCGTCAGACGTGCACGAGCTCGCGCACGACGTGCTGCGCCACCGGGTCGTCCTGTCGTACGAGGCACTCGCCGAGGACCTGTCGGCCGACCAGGTGCTCGCGCCGATCGTGGCAGCGGTCCCGGTGCCGGCCGTGCCCGTCCGTGAACGGCCCACGGGCACCAGCGTCCCCACCGGTGGCGCGGAGGACTCGTCATGGGCGCAGCCCCAGCCCTGACGCCGGAGCGACTGCTCCGCCGGCTCGAGTGGCGCGTCGTGCGCCGCCTCGACGGCCTGCTCCAGGGCGACTACCGCAGCCTCTTCAAGGGCTCGGGCCTCGACTTCACCGACCTGCGCGAGTACGAGCCGGGTGACGACCTCAGGCACGTGGAGTGGAACGTCACGGCGCGCCTCGACGAGCCGTGGGTGCGCGAGTACGTCGAGGACCGCGAGGTGACGGCGTGGCTGCTCCTCGACGCGTCGCGCTCGATGGGCTTCGGTCCGGCCGACCGCAACAAGGACCTCGTCGTGGCCGAGGTGGCCACGACGCTCGCCCACCTGCTGACGCGCGGGGGCAGCCGCGTCGGGGCCGTCGTGATCGACGCGGGCGTCGAGGCGGTCGTGCCGCCCGGGTCGGGGCGCACCCAGGTGCTGCGGATCGCCCGGGCCCTGCTCGCGCGCCGGGAGGCGCACGACGCCTCCGACGCCGCCATCTCCTCCACCACACCATCCGCCGCGACCTCCGCCACCGACTCGGGACGCCGGCGCCGCTGGCGAGCGCCGACTCGCCGGGGTGCGGCAGCGCGTCCCGAGCCGCCCGGCGTCACCGACCTCGGCGCCGGCCTGCGGGCGGTGGCCGGGCTCGCGCGTCGGCGCGGGGTGGTCGTCGTCGTCAGCGACTTCGTCAGCTCGCCGGGCTGGGACGCCGAGCTCGGGCGCCTCGCCCGGCGCCACGACGTCGTCGCGCTGCGCGTCAGCGACCCCCGCGAGCACGACCTGCCGAGCGTCGGCACGCTCTACGTCGAGGACCCCGAGACCGGCGAGCAGATCGTCGTCGACACCGACGACGCGGCGTTCCGGGCCCGGGTGCGGCAGGTGGCCGACGAGCGCCGGGCCGAGCTGGAACGGCTGACGCGTCGGGCCGGGGCTGACCTGCACCACGTGTCGACCGACGAGGACCTCGTCCGTGCGCTCGTGCGCGTCGCGGCCCTGCGGCGCCGCCGGATCGGGGCGCTCCGACGATGACGCTGACCTGGCCGTGGATGCTGGTGGGGCTCGCGGTCCTGCCGGTGCTCGTCGTCGCCTACCGCCGGCTCCTGGCGGGTCGGGCGGCCCGCGTGCGCGCCATGGCTGCCGACGGCCTCGTCCTCGTGGAGCGGCGCGACCTGCTCCGCCACCTCGGCCCAACCCTGCTGCTGGCCGCCCTGGCGCTGCTCGTCGTCGCGCTGACCCGTCCCGTCGCGGCCGTCGCCGAACCGCACCGGGAGGGCACGGTCGTGCTCGCCTTCGACGTGTCGAACAGCATGGCCGCCGCCGACCTCAAGCCGACGCGTCTCGAGGCGGCGAAGGCGGCGGCGCGCGGGTTCGTCGCGAAGCAGCCGCCCAGCGTCCGCATCGCCGTCGTCGCGTTCGGCAGCAACGGCGTCGTGACCCAGCGCCCCACCGACGACCGGACGGCGGTGCTCGCCGCCATCGCCCGCCTCAAGCCCCAGAGCGACACGTCGCTGGCCGGTGGCATCCTCGCCGGCCTCAGCGCCATCGCCGGCCGGCCGGTCCACGCGCCGTCCGACACCGAGAACGGCGCCACCGACGAGACGCCCGTCGGCTACTACGGCGGCACCGCGATCGTCCTGCTCACCGACGGCGAGAACACGTCGGGCTCCGACCCGCAGGCCCTCGCCGACTACGCTTCCGCGGCCGGGGTGCGGATCGACCCGGTGGGGCTGGGGACCCCCGCCGGCACCGTCATCGAGGTGGACGGGTTCAGCATCGCGACGGCGCTCGACGAGTCGGCGCTGCGAAAGATCGCCGACACCACGGGTGGCACGTACCGACGCGCGTCGGACGCGGCCACCCTTGCGGCCGTGTACGACTCGATCCAGCTGCAGTGGACGACGCGGTCGGTCCCCCACGAGATCACCTCGCTCGTCGCCGGGGTGGCCGCGCTGCTCCTGCTCGCGGGGGCGAGCGTCACGGTGCTGCGCCAGGGGCGGGTGGTCTAGGTGTCCTTCGGCCAGCCGCTGCTGCTGCTCCTCCTGCTCGCCGTGCCCGTGCTGCTCGGGGCGTACGCGTGGCAGCTGCGGCGTCGGCGCCGGCAGGCCGTGCGCTTCCCGGACGTCGCGCTGCTGCGGGCGGCGGGCGCGACGCGTCGGACGTGGCGTCGGCACGTGCCCGTGGCGCTCCTGCTCGGCGCCCTCGCGGTGCTCGGGGTGGGCAGCGCCCGCCCGACGGTCGAGGCCGACGTCTCGGCGTCGAGCTCGACGATCATCCTCGCCCTGGACGTGTCCGGGTCGATGTGCGCGACCGACGTGACACCGAACCGGCTCAGCGCGGCCCAGGCGGCGGTGCGCGACTTCGTGCAGCACCAGGACGACGCGACCAAGATCGGCCTCGTCGTCTTCTCCGGGTTCGCGCAGCTCGCGGTGGCGCCGACCGACGACCGTGACGCCCTGCTCGAGGCGATCGACGGCGTGACGACCGGCCGCGGCACGACGATCGGCGCGGCGATCCTCCGCTCGGTCGACGCCATCGCCGAGCTCGACCCGAACGTGCCGCCGAGCGATCCGGTGGACGAGCCGTCGACCGACGGTGCCGGCACGCCGGCCCCCGCGTCCCCGACGCCCACGCCGTCGTCGCCCGGTGACGGCCCGGACGGGTCGGGGGGACCGACGCGGGTGCCGCCGGCGCCGGAGATCGTCGTGCTGCTCACCGACGGCGCGAACACGCGCGGGGTCACGCCGGCCGAGGCGGCCGAGCAGGCGGCGGAGCGTGGCGTCCGGGTGTACCCCATCGGGTTCGGCACCCGGAACCCGACGCGCCTGGCCTGCACCCTCGACCAGTACGGCGGGCTGCCCGGGCCGGGCTTCGGACGCGACGTCAGTGGCGGCGGGTTCGGGTCGCGCGCGCCCGACCTCGGTGGCCGCAACTTCCTCGTCGTCGACGAGGCGGCGCTGCGCGGGGTCGCCAGGACGACCGGGGGCGAGTACTTCGCGGCGCAGGACACCGAGGGGCTGACGAAGGTGCTGGCCAACCTCCCCAAGCACGTCACGGTCACGCACCGCGTCGTCGACCTCAGCGCGGCTTTCGTCGGGCTCGCGGCGCTGCTGCTCGTCGGCGCCGTCTGGGTCTCGGTGCGGCAGGGTTTCGGAGGGGCGCGGCGCCCATCGCGCGGCTGACGCCCGACAGCACGACGCGTCCGGCACCCGACGCGTCAGGCGCCCGACGCGTCCGGCACCCGACGCGTCAGTGGTGGCCCGAGCGGGCCAGCGTCACGAGGTCGCGCACCCCGGCCTCGGGCAGGTAGGCCCGGCTCAGCGCCAGGCCGATCCGCGGCAGGGCGGCCTCGTCGGGGAAGACGAGGTAGAGCGGCTCGGTGCGCGGCTGGAACTTCGCCTTGAAGGCGTGCAGCGACCGGAAGCCGTAGTACGGCTCGAGCGAGGCACCGAGCCGGTCGAGGAACGCGTCGAGCGTGCCCCGGTCGAGGGTGTCGTCCTCGGCGGTGGGCAGGGTGCGCGCGAGCGGTGCGCCCGAGAGCGACACGACGGCGCAGCCCTCGTCCTTGAAGGCGAGGCAGGCCGAGGCGATGAGGAACTCCATCGAGTACCGGAACCCGCCCGGCAGGCGTCGCATGACGTCGAGGGTCCAGCCGGCCGGCTCGCCGCCACCGCTGGGGTGGAAGGGCATCCACGACGTGACGCCGTGCACGGTCGTGTCGGCGTCGACGGCCAGGCCGACCCGGACATGCGGGTCGAGCGCCTCGTCGACCCCGCCGAGGGTGAAGCCCATCTCGGGCAGGCCCTTGTCCTCGACCCAGTCCGAGGAGATCGCCTTGACCTGCATCTGCAGGCCCCGCGGCATCGCGGAGAGGGTCCCGAGCCGGAACTGCACTCCGAGCTTGGCGGCCTGGTTGAGCGCGGTCCGCACGTCCTGCCACGCCTTGCCGACGAAGTCGAGCGTCGGCAGGTCGATGCAGGCCTCCTCGGCGACCTGCAGGCAGTGCCAGCCCTGGGCCTGCGCGTGGCGCGACGCCTCCTCGGTCACGGTGAAGAGGCACGGCACGAGCCCCTGCGCGTGGACGGCGTCGGCGAAGCTGCCGAGGAGCCTCGAGCGCTCGGCCTCGGTGGCCGCCACGGGGTCGCACAGGCCGATGGCGACGCCGGCGTGGACGCGGTAGGCGACGTAGCCGGGCACGTCCCGCGGCACGAACCACCGGTTCTCGGGCCACGTCGTCATCCAGGCGAGCCGGTTGACGGTGCCCTGCTCGCGGAGCAGTGCCGTGGCCCGGGAGCGCTGGTCGTCGTCGGCCGGGGCGACGAGGCTGCCCGTCGTGCGGCGGGCCCGTCGCGGCGACGGGTTGCGGAAGGCGTGCCGACCGACGAGGAGCACGGCGAGGCCGAGGCTGTTGCCGAAGATGTCCCAGCCGGCCGCGAGCAGGCCCGGCTCGCCGACGACGATCATCCACACGTAGTTCGCGACCTGGATGGCGAGTACGACGACGAGCAGGGCCACGGCCCAGCGCCACGCGCGTCGCCGCCCCTTGTAGAGCGACCGGGCGAGCCACAGCCACAGGACGATCTGCACGACCCCGAACCAGAAGTCGGGGTCGCTGATCTCCTGCGCGCGCGCCGCCGCCGACATCGTTACGGCGAACGGCCCGTCGGCGTGGGTGAAGGGGTGCAGGAACACCTCGACCGCGGCGACGGCGAAGAACGCGCACGCGAGGAGCCGGAAGTCGCGCCGGGTCAGCTGCCGGACGCTGAAGGAGGGTGACCGGCCCACGAGGTAGGGGCCGAGCAGCAGGCCGAACCCGACGCCGAGCACGTGCTCGAGGTCGGCGAGCGATCCCATGTGGATGACGAAGAGCACGACGTAGGCGACGAGCAGGGCCCGCGCGCGGCCGCGCCACGGTGGCGTCAGCGTGACCGACGCGGCCGCCGCGGCCCCGAGGAAGCCGGCCGACGGACCGGCGTCGCGAACGATCGCGAGCGTCGTCGTCCAGGCGTAGCCGTGGCCGGCGGTCAGCCAGAGGATGCCGGCCGCGCCGAGGACGGCCACGACGTGGCAGGCCAGGAGGGCGACCGCGGCGCGTCGGGTGCCGAGGCGCCATTCGGCGAACCCGCCGAAGAGCATGAGCCCCAGGAGGATCGGCACGTACTGGTAGGGCTTCGCGGCGAAGAACCCGCCGACGACGACGGTCCACCAGGCGCCGTCCTCGAGCGCCGGCAGACCGTAGGTGATCGAGGCGTTGAGGGGTCGCTCGAGCAGCGGGTCCCACAGGGCCCGCGTCACGACGGACAGCGTGAGGACGATGACGACGAGGGCGCTCGTCAGGGGTAGGCGACGCGTCACCGTCCGAAGACGGGACATGCCTCCATGCTCCCGCCGACCGGGCGAACCGTCGCCGGATTCCCGAGATGTCGGCTGTGCGAGGTCTGCGTCGTGTCGCCGCCCGTGGGTGGGCCGGATGGGCTGGGGGTGGCTGGGGGTTGACTGGGCCCATGACCACCCGGCTGCTCCTCCTCGCTGACACCCACCTGCCCAAGCGAGCCAGGGAGCTGCCAGCCGAGGTGTGGCAGGCCGTCGACGACGCCGACCTCGTCGTCCACGCCGGCGACTGGGTCGACGTCGCGACGCTCGACGCGCTGGAGGCGCGGGCCCGGCGCCTCGTCGGGGTGGTCGGCAACAACGACCACGGCGCGCTCCGCGAGCGCCTGCCCGAGTACGCCGCGTTCGAGGTCGAGGGGGTGCGGTTCGGCGTCGTCCACGAGACCGGCTCGGCGTCGGGCCGGGAGGCGCGCTGCGAGGCGACCTACCCCGACCTCGACGTCCTGGTCTTCGGGCACAGCCACATCCCGTCGGACACGACGGCGCCGCGCGGGCTGCGGCTGCTCAACCCCGGCTCGCCGACCGACCGACGCCGTCAGCCGTTCTGCACGTACATGACGGCCACCGTCGACGACGGTGCGCTCGGCCCGGTCGTGCTCCACGAGCTCCGACGCCGCTAGGGCCCGCACTCGTCCGTCGAGGCGGCGGGCCTCCGGGCGCCTTTCGTCCGGAGCCGGTGCGAGCATGCCGGCATGACAGCGAAGACGGTCGCATCGACCGAGGCCGGCCTCACGTGGCCGCAGGCCCTCGGCTGGCGGCTGGACCGGCACCTGCTCGACCCGGTCGGGCCCGCGTCGGCCGCCGAGGTGGTGCGCCGGCTCGGCGCCGTGCTGTCGATGGACGAGTCGCTCGCCGACCTCGCCGTCGGCGTCCGGAGCACGACGGCACGTCCGGGCGACCTCGCCACGGCCGTCGCCGACGGCACCGTCATCAAGGCGTTCGCGTTCCGCGGGTCGATGCACTACCTCTCCCCCGAGGACGGCGGCATCTACCTGTCGATCCGAACCGCCGGGCGGCAGTGGGAGCTGCCGAGCTGGGTGGAGTACTACCGGCTCACGCCGTCCGACTGGCCCGACTTCCGGGCCGCCGTCCGCGACGCCCTCGCCGACGGGCCGCTGACGATCGGTGAGATCGGTGCGGTCGTCACGCGACGCAAGGCCTACCGCCACCTCGAGCCGGTCTTCGCCGAGGGCGCCGGAACGCTGGTCAAGCCGCTGACGTGGCAGGGCGACATGAGCTTCGGACCCCCGCGTGACGGGAGGCACACGTTCCAGCGCCTCGACACGAACCCGCGCTGGGCCGGCGTCCCCGACCTCGGCGACGCCGGTCCGCGCGCCGTCACGGCCTACCTGCGCACCTACGGCCCGGCGACGCTCGACCACGTCCACCACTGGCTCGGCAGCGGCCTGAGCGCCGGGCGCAAGCGGCTCGACCGGTGGATCGCCGGCCTCGGCGACGCGCTGGCCGCCGTCGACGTCGACGGAACGACGGCATTCGTCGTGCGCGAGGACGTCGAGTCGCTCTGCGCCGCAACGCCGTCCGACGCCGTGCGCTTCCTCCCCGGGCACGACCAGTGGGTCATGGGCGTCGGCACCAAGGACGAGCAGGTCGTGCCGCCGCCCCTGCGGGAGGCCATGACCCGCAAGGCCAACCCGCTCGTCGTCGGCGGCGTCGTCCGCGGCACGTGGGCGCGCAAGGGGGACGCGCTGACGGTCACCTGGCGCGGCCGAGGCAAGCGCCCCGACGCATCGATCCGGCACGAGGCCACCCGACTCGGCGAGATCCTCGGCAAGGACCTGCAGGTCGAACTGGCGTGACCCGCGCCGAGGACCGCTAGCGTTCGGGCGTGAACACCCGTGGCCAGCAGGCAGATCCGGTCTTCGACGTCGCCGCCGACCGTGCAGCGGTGCGCGCCGTGGTCGACGCGTTCCTCGACGCGTTCCGGTCGGGACCGGAGTCCCTGCAGCGGCTCGACCGGCTGCGCACGCTCCTGCTGCCCCAGGCCGTCGTCGTCCGCACGTGCGGCCTCGACCTCGGCGTGTACGACGTCGAGTCGTTCATCGCGCCTCGCGCGGCCCTCCTGTCCGGCGGCTCGCTCGTCGACTTCCATGAGTGGTCGCTCACCGGGCGCATCGACGTGTTCGGCGACGTCGCGGCCTGGTTCGGCGCCTACGCCAAGGAGGGCATCCACGACGGCGAGCCGACCGCGGGCCGCGGCATGAAGTCGGTGCAGCTCGTCCGCACGCCGGAGGGCTGGCGGATCAGTGCCGTCGCGTGGGACGACGAGCGTCCGGGCCTCACCCTGCCGCCCGGCTGACCTGACCCCGTGTCGTGCCCGCCGCGAGGTGCGCATGCTCGGAGCATGGCCATCGACCTCTACCAGCAGTGGTTCCGCGACCTCGGCGAGCTGCGCTACGCCGCGACCCCCAAGCGGTTGCGCGCGCTCCTCGACGGCCGGACAGTCATGGACACCCGTGACGCCCTCCTCGTCTACGAGCCCCGACGCATCGTGCCCTGGTACGCGGTACCGCCGGCCGACCTGCACCTGACGCTGACCGAGCACGACCCCGCGCCGGTGCCCGAGATCCGCGCGCCGGTCCTCGCGCCCCGCCACAACGAGTGGCACACGGTGCTGGGGCATTCGCTGCACCTCGACGGTCACGGCGAGGTCGCCTTCCGGCCCGACGACCCGGCGCTCGGCGGCCGGGTGCTGCTGCACTGGCAGCCGTTCGAGTGGCTCGAGGAGGAGGAGCCGGTCATGGGCCACCCGCACGACCCGTTCAAGCGGATCGACGTGCTGCGCAGCGACCGCCACGTGCGCGTCGAGGTCGGTGGGGTCGTCGTCGCCGAGTCGTCACGGCCGACGATGCTCGTCGAGACGAGCCTGCCCGTGCGCTGGTACCTCCCGCGCGAGGACGTGCGCCTCGACCTGCTGACGCCGTCGCAGACCCACACCGTCTGCGCCTACAAGGGCGTCGCGTCCTACCTCAGCGCCGACGGCGCCCCCGATGTCGCCTGGTTCTACCCCGACCCGCTCCACGACGCGCTGCCGGTCAAGGACCTCGTGAGCTTCTGGCGCGCTGCCGTCGTCACCGTCGACGGCCGACGCGTCGACACCTCGATGCCGGGCGAGCCCTGAACCCTCACCAGCCGACTCCAGCGCTGCGCGTCAGTACTCGCCCTTGATGACGAAGAACGAGCCGCGGATCGTGCCGGCGAGCTTGGACTTCTGGCGCGCGAACTTGAACGCCGACAGCTCCTCAGGCGCGTCCATCCCGTCGCAGAGCTTGAACCCGACGGCGCGCTTGCCGCCGTCGGCGACGGTGTACATGACGTTGATCGACAGGCCGGACTCGTAGAAGACGTACGCCATCCGGATGCCGTCGACCTCGAACGCCGTGGCCTCGAGCGGCGGTGAGGCGATGACGATGTCGCGCTCCTGCTCCAGGACGCGGCTCACGAAGTCGACAGTGTCCTTGGCCTCGGCGGCAGGCTCGGTGGTGAATGTGTGGTCGAACTTGTTCCTGTAGTAGCGGGCCTCGTTGGCCCGCAGGCCGGCGAGCGCCTCCGCGTGCGGCGAGGACTCGAGGCCGACCGTGGAGACCTCGGTGAAGTCGACGACGTAGGACATGACCACCTCCGGATGCGACGCCTGGACGTCACGAGGCTAGTCCCGCGCGGCGTCGGCGCTCGGTCCAGCGTCACAGCCACTTTGCCTGGCCCGCCACTAGCGTTCCGAGCCGCCAGGACACGCGGGACTGGCTCCTTTGGCCCTTCCGCCGGAAGCCCGGCTGCAATGTGTTGTGGTTCCGCGCGGCTAGAGTGGGCTGGTCAGCGTCTAGGTGTCTCCAACAGGTCAACGAAGCGGGGGGTTGTGGGTCTCGAGGATCGTCCACAGCTCGGCCCCGGTGATCACAAGGACAAGGACATCCGCAAGGTCCTGCGCCAGGTGCTCAAGCTAGGCAAGGGCAATAGGTTCGTGCTGGTCAAGGGCGGCCACTGGGGCCTGCTCGTCTGTTCCGAGGGTTGCTGCTGCGTCCAGGTCAACGGGACCCCCCGAGTGCCTGCCCGGCATGCAAGGGACATCTTGCGCGAGGCACGTCAGTGTCCGCGAAAGGACGGCGACCCGCGCAGTCGGAGTCGGAACTGATCTCCGTTGGCAATCTCGGGACAGCCATGTCAGGATGGGCTACGTTGACACCTGTCAACGAGCGTCACCTGTCGAAGGGGCTGGGCCATGGAGTTCGCCATCAAGTTTGTCGCCACCACCTGGCTGGACGTGGACACGGCGGGGCAGGCGTTCCACGACCACTTTGACGGCATTTTGTCGAAGCGAGACGGCGAGTGGCTGATCACCGTGTACCAAGAGGGTCCCAACGCGCGAAGGGCAGCGCTCGCTGCAGTAAATGAACTGGAGACCCTCGGCTTCTCAGTGCGGCGAGTGGACCGTGACCTTGTCGATATCCCCGAGATCGCCCAGCGCCTCGGCCGAAAGAGACAGAACATCCATCAGTTTGTCACCGGTTCCCGCAGGGCCTCTTTCCCCGCACCATACGCCTACCTAGGAAGTAAGCGGGTTTGGACGTGGCCCGAAGTGGTCTTATGGGCTTGTCGCGAGCTTGAATTTGCCGAAGAGTCCGGCCTTCTGCCGGACGATGCAACTTTTGTTGACGCATACCTCGCCGACAGGCGCGACAGAGTTACTGCCAATTGGACGCACGCAGTTGATCGCGCCGATAGATCTTCCGACAAGTGGTCGCTAACTGCTGGCAATGAGACGGCCGAAAGCAGTTACAGGCGATCGGCTGTTGAGATCAGTGTTCTGCAGCCTTAGGAACTTTACGTGACCACGAGCGTTTCGGTTGGCGAGCTGCGGGAGCGCGCAGCACGCGTCCTGCAGGCTGTAACCCTAAGAGATGTCTCGCTACACTCGATTTCTGCAAAAGGTGCAAACCCCCACCTGGCCGGCCCTTTCACGGTCAAACAAGGAATCAACGTCAAAGGTGAGGCATCCGAGAACGGCGACGGCGTCCAAGCCTGGGCAATGTATCAAGTAGAGGCATTCCCCACATCAGACGAAGGGCATCCGGACTCGTCTAGTGCTGAAGCAGCTTGGTCGTTGAACATAGAGATGATTGCAGACTACCCGTTCGAGTCGGGAAGCGGGGAGCGCTTTGATCGCGAGCACCTAATGGCTTTCTCCATCATCGTTGGTTTGATGGCAATTCATCCCTATGCCCGCGAGACGGTGCAAAATATCACCGGGCGACTAGGCTATCCTCCTTTCACTCTTGAAATGCTGGAACCAGTCTCAGCTGGTGACGATGACGACATCATCCAGATAGAGATGGATCCTGATTCACTGGCTGGAGGGGCGGCGTCTTAAAGGGGCGGAGCAAATGGCGCTGACGGAGCTGTCGATCGACCAGGCACGACGCGTCGCGGTGCACGCGCAGCTGCTCGATGCCCCTCGCCCCACCGACCTGCTCGACGTCGTCGACCGGCTGACGATGCTGCAGATCGACCCCACCGCGGCGGTCGCCCCGAGCGCCGACCTCGTGCTGTGGGCGCGGCTCGGCTCGGCCTACCGGCCCGCGGATCTCACGGCGGCGCTCGACGACCGCCGCCTCCACGAGACCGTCGCCTACGTCCGGCCGCCGGGCGACGTCGCCGCCGTCGTCTCGGAATGGGTCGGGCGCGAGTTCCACCCGGCGATGACCGAGTGGCTCGAGGCCAACCAGCAGTTCCGCCAGGACATCCTCGACCGCCTCGACGCCGACGGCCCGCTCCTGTCGCGCGACATCCCCGACACCAGCGCGGTGCCCTGGCCCTCGAGCGGCTGGACCAACAACCGCAACGTCACCAAGATGCTCGAGTCGATGGCCCGCCGGGGACACATCGCCATCGCCGGCCGCAAGGGCCGCCAGCGCTACTTCGACCTGCCCGAGCGGGTCTACGGGGCGCCGCTCGAGACGCTCAGCCACGACGACGCCACCCGGTTCCGCAACGAGCGCCGCCTCGCCGCCCTCGGCATCGCGCGCGCGAGCGGCCCCGAG
Organism: Intrasporangium zincisolvens; assembly: GCF_034724055.1. Lineage (NCBI taxonomy): Bacteria > Bacillati > Actinomycetota > Actinomycetes > Micrococcales > Intrasporangiaceae > Intrasporangium > Intrasporangium zincisolvens. The sequence goes on along the minus strand of NZ_JAWIIL010000001.1, from coordinate 388,489 downwards.
ACGCCCGGCGAGCAGCCCTACGTCGGCGAGGCCGGTCTCGAGGTCACGGTCGCCGGTACGCCGGGCACGTGGCGCGTCCACGAGCCGCACCTCGACGCCGTGGGCGCCTCCTTCACCGGCCGCACCGCGCTGCTGTCGCCCTTCGACCAGCTCGTCCACAACCGCACCCGCGCCGAGCAGCTCTGGGGATTCGAGTACTACCTCGAGATGTACAAGCCGAAGGAGCAGCGACGCTGGGGCTACTTCGCGCTGCCGATCCTCCACGACGACCGCCTCGTCGGGAAGCTCGACGCCCAGGCCGACCGCAAGGCGGGCGCGCTCGTCGTCAACGCCGTGCACGAGGACGCCCCGTTCACCGCGCGGATGACCACGGACGTCGACCGCGAGATCGCCGACCTCGCCACCTGGCTCGGCCTCGAGGTCAGCCGCGGCTGATGCCCTCCACCGGGTCGAGTCGCTGCGGGCGACCGTGCCCGTTCGACGCGGCCGGCGGCGGCGCGTCGGTGCTGACGAGCCCGTCGGCGGCGTCACCGTTGCGCTCGGCCCGCCGGTCGGCGGCCCGCTTGGCGCCGTTCGCGCGGTAGCCACGCACGGCCCGCTTCGACTGCGAGGACAGCACCGACTGGTCGCTCTGGTGCGACAGCGCCGACGCGCTCGACATGTTCGACAGGAACGAGAAGGCGCTCATCGAGGACCCCACCGACAGCAGCGACGCGAACGAGCCGAGGCTCCCGACGGACAGGATCGACCCGACGCTGCCGATCGACAGGATCGACCCGGTGGAGCCGATGGACAGGAACGAGTCGCGCGAGGCGATCGACCACTTCCCGCGCAGCGCTCTGGGAACCGTGGGCATGACTCGATCCTAGGCACGCCTGCTCGGATTTCGGGAGGTTGCGGCGCGTCAGGTGTCAGCGGCCCCGTCCCGAACCCGTGTGATCGACGCGTCGGGTCAGGTCGGCTTGTGCCTCGCCGCGAGCGCCGCGGCGACGCGACCGATGAGCTCGTACGGCACGGGCTTGTCGTAGAAGAACTGCACCGTGTCCTTGCTCGCCCGGTACGGCGCTATCTGCGTCTCGAGCTCGGGGTCGAGCACGCCGACCGGGTAGAGCCCCACGTGCTTCTTCCAGCCCGCGAAGTGGAGGCCGTACCGGTCGGCGAACATCAGCGCCGGCATGCCGTAGCGGATCTTCTCCTCGGCGCCGGGCAGCGCCGCGCGCAGCGTCGCGCACACCTGCTCGAGCACCTGTCGCGGCCCGTCCGGGAAGGCCGCCACGTACTCGTCGACCGTCGCTGCCTGCACCATCGCGCCCCCTCGGGTCGTCAGCCGTCACCAGCCATCCTCGCCGACCGACGGTGCGGAATGGCCCGTTCGCCGGACACCCGGCCAACCCGCGCCTACCGTGAACGCGTCGCAGCCACTGGGGCAGCCGGCACGGCAGGGGGGACCAGGCTCATGCGTCGACGCATCAACGGACTCGTCGTCCTCGTCGGGCTCGCCCTCTTCGCCGGCGTCACCGGTGTGGCCAACCGCTCGCCCGGTGACCTCACCCTCGCCGGCAGCGGTGCCGGCGTCACGGTCACGTACACGCCCGGGGGGACGCCTCCGGGTGACGCGCCAACTCCGGACGCCCCGACCACCGTGGCGCCGACGACCGACGCTGCCCGGAGGGCCGCCGACGCGAAGGCCGCCGCCGACAAGGCCGCGGCGGACCGGGCTGCTGCCGACAAGGCTGCGGCGGACCAGGCAGCAGCGGACCAGGCGAAGGCGGATCAGGCGAAGGCGGCCGCCGCCACGTGGGCGGTCACGAAGGTCGTCGACGGCGACACCATCTGGGTCGAGCGCGACGGCCGGCGGGCCAAGGTCCGGTTCATCGGCATCGACACCCCCGAGACCGGCCAGTGCGGGTTCTCCGAGGCCCGCAACGCGCTGCGCGGGATCATCGGCGGCCAGCGCGTCACGCTGACGGCCGGCGCCCGCGACGACATCGACCGCTACGGACGGCTGCTGCGCTACGTCGACGTCAACGGCGTCGACGCGGGGCTGAGGCTGGTCAAGCAGGGCTTCGCCATCGCGCGGTACGACTCGCGCGACGGCTACGGGCAGCACGCGCGCGAGGGCGCCTACGTGCGCGCCGACGCCGCGAGCCCCAAGGCAGCGTGCACCCCGCCGGATGGATCCGTCGGGATCGTCGGCGGCTCGGGCGGGTCGGGCGGGTCCACGGGGTCCTGGCCGCTGCCCGGCGACGAGCACCCGTGCCCCCAGAGCCGACCGGTCAAGGGCAACGAGAACTCGATGATCGCCCACGAGCCGGGCGACCGGTACTACGGCGTCACCGATCCCGAGCAGTGCTTCGCGACGATGGACGACGCCGTCGCCGCCGGCTTCCGCCCCGCCAAGGTCTGACCCAGCCCCACCGGGAGAATTGGGTTTGCCGGGGCGCGCCGTCGGCGGCATCCTCGCCGGATGGGTGGAGGTCACGCAGTCGGGGTCCGGATCGGCTACGCCCAGGCGCCGGAGCACGTCAGGCGTTGGGTGACCGAGCGCCTCGGCGGTGAGGTCGAGTCGGTGGTGGACTGTGTCGGCGGCATGTCGCCGGGGCCGGCCGTCCGGGTGCGCACCGCGTCGGGCGCGGCCGCGTTCGTCAAGGCCTGCGGTACCGAGCTCAACCCGGTCACCCCCGACCTGCTGCGCGCCGAGGCCCGCGCCCTCGCGGCGCTTCCCGCACACCCGTCGCTGCCGCTTCTGCTCGAGGTCCGCGACGACGGCGACTGGGTGACGCTGCTCATCGAGGACCTCCGCGGCTCGTCACCTCCGGCCCCCTGGCGCCGCGCAGACCTGGCCCGGGTGACCGCCGCCCTCGTCGAGCTGCGCCCGGTCCTCGACACGGTGCGACTCGACGGCGTGCACCCGGCACGGGAGTCGTCGCCGATCTTCTCGACGAGGTGGCGCGAGCTGGAGACGCGCCTCGACCTCGTCGACCCGTGGTGGGGCGAGCACCACGACGCGCTGGCCCGGCACGCCGCCCGGGCCGTCGAGCTCATCGACGGAACGGCCTTGTTGCACTGGGACATCCGTGCCGACAACGTCGTCGTCACGCCCGACCGCACAGTGCTCGTCGACTGGGGCCAGCTGCGTCGGGGTGGCGCCTGGATGGACCACGCGATGCTCGCCCTCGACTGCTCGATGAGCGGCAGCGAGGTGTCGACCGGCGAGCTGGCGACGCTCGACCCCGTCCTGCGCGACCGCGACCCCGCCGACCTGCTCGCCGTGGCCGCCGCGGCCGCGATGGCCTTCGCCTCCCGGGCCACCGAACCGTCGCACCCGAGCCTGCCGACCCTCACCGCGACGAGCGCGCGCTGGGCCGACTCGCTGCGTCCCTACCTCGAGCGGGCCCTCGCCGACGCCGGCTGACGGGCGAGTCAGTCGTCGAGGTCGAGGATGCAGGCGGTACCGACGTCGACGAAGCCGACGCGTCGGTAGATCTCGGCCGCGGCGTCGGACCCGGCCGTCAGGAAGACGAGGTCGACGCCCTGCTCGCGGCACGCCACGACGAGCGTCCGGGTGACGGCGCTGCCGTGGCCGCGGCCGCGGTGCTTCGGCGGGACGGCGATGCCCATCAGCTCGGCGACGTCGTCCCGGGGCGCGGCCGACCCGGCGCCGCAGAGGCGCCCGTCCTCGAACGAGGCGACGACGACGAGGTCGCCGCGCTGGATCAGCTCGGGCCGCTTGCCGGTGTCCTTCGGCTCGACGACGTCGCGCTCGCCGAAGCCCGCCGACACGGTGCCCACGGCGAGGGCCAGGTGCGGCTCGGCCGGGCGCAGGGCGCGGGCGCGCGAGTCGGGCTCTACGACCACCTCGGCGGGCAGCACGAGCAGCGGGTACCGACGCGGCTCGTACCCGGCCGCGCGGACCGCGGGCAGTAGCGTCGGCGTGACGTCGTCGACCCACTCGATGGCGCGGGGCACGTCGAGGGCCGCCTGCCGCGCGAGGACCCGCTCGACGTCCTGGGCCGTGAACGCCGCACGACCGCCGAGGCGCGGCCGGGCGTAGTACTGCCACCCGGTTCCCTCCTCGGCGACGAAGAGCGTGAACGGGCCGACCTCCTCGGCGGTGGTCACCGCTCGCGGCACGCGGTCGTAGTACGCCTCGACCCTGGCCAGGCGCGGGTCGGCGCGGCCCGGCAGGCTGCGCACGCGGGAGGTCGTCATGCGGCGAGGATGGCACCGCACCCTCGGAAGGGCCATCGAATTGACGGTCAGCGGCGGCCGCGGCGGGCCCGGAGGTAGTCGGCCACGACGTACTCCCCGAGCCGCGACACGTCGGGAGTGAAGACGCGTCCGCCGGCCCGGCGCGCGACGGCGTCGACGAACCGCGCGAGGCCGGGGTCCTCGCCGAGCATGAAGACGTTGAGCGTCGCCCCGGACCGACGCAGCTCGTCGACCTGGGCGACGGTGGCGCGGACCGTCTCGGGCAGGGCCGGCCAGTGGAACGACGGCCGCCCGTCGGTGTCGATGTGCGCCGTGGGCTCGCCGTCGGTGACGACGAGGACGACCGGCTCGGCGTCGGGGTGCCGCCGCAGGTGCCGCGAGGCCAGCATGAGGGCGTGCTGGAGGTTGGTGCCCTGCACCCAGTCGGGCTCGGCCTCGGTCAGCTCGACGGGCGACAGGCGCCGGGCGGCGAGGTCGAAGCCAATGATCTCGAGCGCGTCGTGGCGGAAGCGGGTCGTCACGAGGTGCGAGAGGGCCAGCGCCGTCTGCTTCATCGGCCCCCACCGCCCCTCCTGGACCATCGAGAACGACATGTCGACGCAGAGGGCGACAGCCGCACGGGCCCGACGCTCGGTTTCGGCCACCTCGAAGTCCTCGACGAGCAGGTCCACGCCTCCGCTCCGGGAGTGCGGTCCCCGGGCAGCGCTGCGGCGCAAGGCGTTCGAGACGGTGCGCACGGTGTCGATCGGCAGCTCGTCGCCGAACTCCCACTGCCGTGACAGCCCGGTCAGCTCGTCGGCCTGACCGGCGCTACGGTCGTCGTGGTCGCCGCGCCCGGTGGCGTCGACGTGCTCGAAGACGCGGCGCAGCGCGGTCTCTCCGAGGCGCCGGACCGCGCGGGGTGTCAGGCTCAGGCCGTCGTCGCCCCGCGAGACGTAGCCCTGGCGCTCGAGCTCACGCTCGAGCCGGCGCAGCTGGTCCATGTCGCGGGCGGCGTCGGCGCCGAGGTACTGCTCGAGGCGCTCGACGTCGACGTCGTCGAGGCTCGCGCCGTAGTACGACTGGCCGAGCTGCTCGCCGAGCTGCTCGAGGTCGGCGAGTTCCGCCACGGCGTCGACGGCCTGACCCCAGCCGAGCGACTCGGGCCCCTGCCCGGGGCGCACCGGCGTCGAGCGGTCGAGGCCCGGACGCAGCGCGCGGAGGTTGTCGGAGAGCTGGGCCATCTGCGAGGCGAGGTCGGGGTCGCCGAGCGCGTCGGCCATGAGCTGGGCCAGCTGCTCGCGCTGCTCGGGGCTGAGCGAGGCGAGGAGGCGCTCGGCCGCGGCCTGGCGCCGGGCCAGGGCGTCGATGAGCTCGTCGACGTTCGCAGGGTTCTCGGGGAACATCTCGCCGTGCTTGTCCATGAAGTCGCGGAACCGGTCGTCGGTGTCCTCGCCCCGGGCGTGAGCGGCGAGCAGCTCGTTGAGGTCGGCGAGCATGTCCTTGACGGCCTGCATCGCCTGCCGGGACTCCGGGCTGTCCCCCGACAGGGCCTGGCGCAGCCCCTCGAACTGCGCGCCGACGACCTCGCGCTGGAGCAGCTGCTGGATCTGCTCGTACGTGGCGCGGGCCTCGTCGGAGTGCCACTCGTGGTCGGCGAGCGCCCGGACGGCACCGGCCACGTCGTCGGGGATCGTCGCGAGGTCCATCTCGGCGAGACGGGCGGCGTCGCCCTCCTCGCCCGCGAGGGCATCGCGCTCCTGGGCCAGCGCCTGGTCGAGCATGGCCCGCACCTGGTCGAGGGTGCCGCCGAGGTCGCCGCGCCGCCGGGCGGCGTCGCGCAGACGACGGACGCGCTCGGCGAGGTCGTCGAGGCCGCGGCGGCCGTCCAGGCCGCGTCGGAGCAGCTCGCGGAGGGACTCCCGCAGGCTGCCGCCCGCGAGGACGTCGCGCCCCACCTCGTCGAGCGCGGAGCGGACGTCGAACGGGGGCGCGAGCGGGTCGGGGCCACCCGTCCACGGCCCGTAGCGGAAGCGTCCGTGGCCGCCGGGGCCGCCGGAACCGCTAGAACCGCTGTGCGGGTCGCGGGGCTGGTCAGGGCTCACCACCCCACGCTACGTCCGCGACCCGCCGTCCCGTCCAGCCCTGGCGGGGGCCGGGCGCCTCAGCCCTTCGCGGCCGCGATGGCGTCGAGGCGGCTCGCGATGGCCGCGAGCGACTCGTCGAGGCCCTGCTGCAGGCCGTCGAAGTCGTGCGGGGTGGTCAGGCTCAGCTCGATGCGCGTGCCGGAGCCGCCGTCGTCGTGGAGGCGCAGCGTGCCGTGGTAGCCGCTGCCACCGGGCGAGCCCCAGCTGATCGAGTGGTCGGCGTCGTCGGCCTTGAACCAGGCGTCGGAGACGACCTTCTCGTCCGAGCCGTCCTGGTCGGCGTCGACGATCGCCGTCGTGCGCACCGTGCCGGCCGCCACCTCGTGCGCCTCCGTCATGCGCGGGAAGTACTCGGGCAGGTGCTCGGGGTCGGAGATGTAGTCGAAGGCGTCGGTGACGTCGTGGGTCACGGTCGTGGTTGCGGTGTAGTCGCCCATGCGTGGTTCTTACCCCGAGGCCCGCCCCGCGAAAACGGCGCGTCGCTCACGCCCCGTAGACGGTGCGGCCGGCGACCGTGTCCTTGTCGATGCGGCGCGTCAGGTGCAGACCCTCGAGCACGAACTCCACTGCGGCAGCGACCTGCCCGGGCGAGGCGTCGTCGCCGTGGCCGAGCCGGTCCAGCACCTTGGACAGGCCCGGCACGGTGCCGACCTGCGCGAGCAGCTCGGCCCCCGGGATGAGGTCGCCGGTCTCGACGACCGCGCCGTCGGCGAAGAGGTTGGTGAAGCCGGTGAGGTCGAGTCCCGCGAGGCGCGCCCGGTACGTCTCGGCCGTCGCGACGCGGAGCAGGTGGGCGAGCACGTCGCGCTCGCGCCCCTCCTCGCCCATCTCGAACTCGACCTTGCCGAGGAGCGTCGGCACGACGGTCGGCACGTCACAGATCCGCGCCACGGCGGACGCCTCGCCGACCCGGGCCGAGCGGCGCAGCGCCGAGCCCGCGATGCCCTCCGCGGCCGCGATGGCGAAGCGGGCCGACACCCCAGAGCGCTGGTCGACCGACGCCGACTCGCGCAGACCGCGGGTGAACCTGGCGACGACCTCGAGCAGGTGCTCGGGCACGTCGGCCACCAGCGCGGCCTCCTGCGCGACGAGCGTCACCTCGTCGTCGACCTCGACCGGGTAGTGCGTGCGGATCTCCGCGCCGAAGCGGTCCTTGAGCGGGGTGATGATGCGGCCGCGGTTGGTGTAGTCCTCGGGGTTGGCCGTCGCGACGAGGAGGAGGTCGAGCGGCAGCCGCAGCGAGTAGCCGCGGATCTGGATGTCGCGCTCCTCGAGCACGTTGAAGAGGGCGACCTGGATGCGCTCGGCGAGGTCAGGCAGCTCGTTGAGGCCGAAGACGCCGCGGTTGCTGCGCGGCACGAGCCCGTAGTGGACGGTCTCGGGGTCACCGAGCGTGCGCCCCTGCGCGACCTTGACCGGGTCGACGTCGCCGACGAGGTCCCCGACGCTCGTGTCGGGGGTCGCGAGCTTCTCGGTGTAGCGCTCGCTGCGGTGGCGCCACACGACCGGCAGGTCGTCGCCGAGCTCGGTGGCGAGGCGCCGGCAGCGCACGCACGAGGGCCGGTCCGGGTCGTCGCCGATCTCGCAGCCCTCGACCGCGGGGCTCCATTCGTCGAGCAGGCCGGCGAGGGTGCGCATCAGGCGCGTCTTGCCCTGGCCGCGCTCACCGAGCAGGACCAGGTCGTGGCCGGCGAGCAGGGCGCTCTCGAGCTCGGGCAGCACGGTGTCCTCGAGGCCGACCATGCCCGGGAACGCGTCCTCGCCCGCTCGGAGGCGGGCGAGGAGGTTGTCGCGGATCTCGGCCTTGACGCTGCGATGGACGTGCCCCGACGCGCGCAGGGCGCCCAGGGTCGTGGGGCGGGAGCTGCTGGTGTCGCTGGCGAAGTCGCTCACCACTGCACGCTACGTCCGCCCCGCCGAGGTGTCGACGGGGCATCCGCGGGCGGGGGTCAGCACTGGGCGTACACCGCCTCCGGGCTCGGGGGATTCCCGCTGCCTGTAGACCCGGCGGCCGTGCCCGGCGCAGGTTTCGGCGTCGGGGGCGCGATGCCCTGCTTCACGAGCCGCCGCACCAGGGCGTAGTCGGGATTCCCGTCGAGGACCCCCGCGTCGGCCGTCAGGGAGACGCTGTTCACGGTCGACCCCTGGATGCGCACGGCGAGGTCGACGAAGTCGGGCAGGCTCTGCACCGGGATGTCGGTGTAGATGTTGTTCCTCGCGATCCGCGCCAGTTCGGGATACCGGGCTAGCATCCGGGCCGGGTCGACCTGGTCGACGATGGCGCGGACGACGCAGCGCTGCCGCGCCTGCCGGTAGTTGTCGCTGTCGGCCGCCCGGCTGCGCGCGTACCAGAGGGCGTGGAAGCCGTCGAGGCGCTGTCGTCCCGGCGTGAGGTAGCCCTTGATGCCGACGATGCGCCCACCCACGACCTCACCACCGATCGGGAGCAGGCCACCGGTACCGGCGTTCTTGACGTTGACCTCGATGCCTCCCATGGCGTCGACGAGCTGCTCGAAGCCGCGCAGGTCGATGACGACGAGGTTGTCGACGTGCAGCCCGGTGATCTGCTCGACCGTCCCACGGATCTCGACGCGGCCCGGCAGCTGCCCCGCGGGATAGGCGCCGGGGTGCGCGGCCGCGTACTGCTGGGCCTCTTGGTAGAGGTTCGTCAGCATGCACTGTCCGCTGTCGCCCGGGCCGTTCTGCGCGCACAGGCGATCCGGGTAGCCGAAGCGACCAGATGGGTACCGCTGCCGCAGAGGACTTTCCGGCGCCAGTGGTGCGTTGCGCAGGTTTCGGGGCAGCGAGATCAGGGTGGTTCGCCCACTCCGGGTGTCGATGCTCGCCAGGATCATGGAGTCGGTCCGGGTGCCCACCCGATCGGACGCGGCGTCGGACCCGATGAGCAGGACGTTGAGGCGCTGCTTCGAGGCCCACGGGTCCTGCTCGACCGTTGGCGGCGGTGCACCCGCGTCGGTCGGTGGGACGACTGGGGTCGAAGGGGCGAAGACCTCGTTCACCGTGTCGCGCGTGATGAGCGCGTACTCGGCGCCCTTGAACGAACCACCCGCCACGATCACGACCAGGACGGTCGCCGTGAGGGCGAGTGCGCGGGTTCGCGGGGCATCGAGGTGCCGCGGACGGGCCTCCAGGGCGGTGAGCACGATCGTCGCGCACCACACGACCCCGCCCACCGACAGCACGACGACGGCCACGAGCAGCAGGGACGGACGGGACACGACGTCGAGCACCGCTCTCGTGAGGCCGAGGTCGAGCACGGCCCAGGCCAGCGCACCACCGGTCGCGAGCGCCACGGCGAGCACCCCCCAGCCGATCGCCTTGCGCCGCGTGCGAGTCAGGCCGGCGCCGGGCAGTGCCGCGCCGAGGAGGGTCAGGCCGAGAGCCCGTGCGAGCCCGGGCCTGCGGGGGCGGGCGGACACGTCGGCGGGCGCCGAGTCGGACGCGACGCCGGAGGTGGGCGTCCCGTCACGGTCGACGGCCATGCTCTTCCTCCCTGAAGCGGGCGGGTGACCTCCATTGTCGACGGGAAGTTCCCCGGGAAACAGCAGTTCAGGTGGTCCACAGGAAGCCCGGAGGAGGTGTCCAGCGATCGCCAGTCGGCGGACGTCAGCGACGGGGAGCGGCCGTCAGCACTGGGAGTACGGCGTCGTCGTCGGGCTCGGCGTCGCTGGCGGCGTCTTCGCGGGCTTCGAGGTTCCTGTGGGGGTCGACGCGTCAGTCGAGGTGGGGGTCGGCGTCGGAGCCGGCTTCGGCGGCGCGATGCCCTCCTGCACCAGCACGCGGACGTGGTCGTAGTCGGGATCCTCGGGGACCACGCCGTCGGGGCGGGTCAGGGTGACGCTGTTGATCGTCGAGCCCTGGATCCGGCCGACGAGCTCGACGAAGGCGGGGAGGTCCTGCGCGGCGATGTCGGTGTAGATGTTGTCCTTGGCGATCCGGGCCAGCTGCGGGTACTGGCCGAGCATCTGGGCGGGGTCGACCTGCTCGACGATCGCCTTGACGACACACCGCTGCCGGGCCTGGCGGTACGTGTCGCTGTCGGCGGCCCGGCTGCGGGCGTACCAGAGCGCCTTGAACCCGTCGAGGCGCTGGCGGCCGGGCTCGAAGTGGTCCCTGACGTCGACGATGCGGCCCGCGACGACGTGGCCGCCGATGGGCAGCGGGTCGCCGGTCGCCGCGTTCTTGACGTTCACGACGACCCCACCCATGGCGTCGATGAGCTGCTTGAAGCCGCGCAGGTCGATGACGACGACCTGGTCGATGTCGAGGCCGGTGACCTGCTCGACGGCGCCGCGCAGCTCGAGGCGGCCCGGCACCTCGCCGGCGGGGTAGGCGTCCGGGTGGCCGGCGGCCCAGGCGGTGGCCTCCATCCAGAGGTTGGTCAGCATGCACTGCCCGTGCTCGCCCGGACGGTTCTGGGCGCAGTCGCGGTCCGGCTGGCCGAAGTGCCCGGACGGGTAACGCTGCAGCAGAGGGCTGTTCGCCCCGAGGGGTGTGTTGAGCAGGTTGCGCGGCATCGAGATGAGGGTGGTGCGACCGGACGCGGTGTCGATGCTCGCGACGATCATCGAGTCGGTGCGGGTGCCGTCCCGGTTCGACGCGGCGTCGGAGCCGAGGAGCAGGACGTTGACGCGCTTCTGGGTGGCCCACGGGTCGTCGCCGTCGTCGACGGTGACGCCGGCACCGGGCGGACGCGTCACGGGCGCGGCGAACACGTCGGTGACCGTGTCGCGCGTGATGAGGACGTATTGGGCGGTCGTGACCGACCCGCCCGCCACGACGAGGGCGAGCACCGTCGCGACCGCCGCGAGCGCGCGCGTCCGGCCACGGTCGAGCGACGCCGGTCGGGCGCGCACGGCCGTCAGGACGACGGAGCCGCACCACACCGTCCCGAGGACCGCGACGGCCACCGCGAGCGCGAGCAGGAGCCCGGGGCGGGCGACGAGCCCGAGCGCGGCGCGCGTCGGGCCCATGGACAGCACCGTGAAGGCGGCGACGGCGGCGAGGAACAGCGTCAGGCCGAGCAGCACCCAGCCCAGGACCCGGCTGCGCGTCTGTGTCAGGCCGGCCCCCGGCACGACGGTGCCGAGCAGCGTCAGGCCGACCGCGCGGCGGAAGCCGGAGCGCCGGTCCAGCCGCTGCTCCCCGCGGGTCCGCGATCCGGCGGCGTCGGGCTCGACAGGCATGGCGACTCCTCCTCCGCCCACCCCGTGCGGACGACCCCGGCCATTCTGCACTCAGGCTGCTCCCGGACTCGGCACCGACGCGGCGGGTGGCCGGGGTCGGGATGGTTGGGTGGTGCCATGGACACCGACGCGTGGCGCGACCGCATCCGGGCCTTCGCCGACGAGCGCGAGTGGGGCCGGTTCCACGACCCGAAGAACCTCGCCATGGCGCTGTCGGTCGAGGTGGCCGAGCTGCTCGAGGTGTTCCAGTGGATGACGCCGGAGGAGTCGCGCGCCGTCATGGCGGGCGAGCGCGCAGGCGAGGTCGCCGACGAGGTGGCCGACGTCATGACCTACCTGCTTCGGCTCGTCGACGTGCTCGACCTCGACCTCGACGCCGCTCTCACGTCCAAGGCGCAGCGCAACGCCGAGCGGTACCCGGTCGAGACGTCGCGCGGGTCGAGCGCCAAGGCACCGGCGCTCGGCGGACCGGTGGTGCCGCCGCCCGTCGAGGTGACCGTGCCGGTGCTCGGCGTCGACGCGTGCCGCGCCGGCTGGGTGGGCGCCGTCCTCGAGCCGGGTGCGCCGCGTCCGAGGGTCGTCGTGGCGCCGACGATCGCCGGCCTCGTCGAGCTGGTGCGCGAGTCGCTCGGGCTGGCCGTCGTCGGCATCGACATCCCGATCGGGCTGCCCGACTCGAGCCTTCGGCAGGCGGATGCCCTGGCGCGACAGGCGATCCGCGGCAAGGCCTCGTCCGTCTTCACGACGCTGACCCGGGCCGCCTACGCCGCGCCGACCCGAGCGGAGGCCGACACCGTCAACCGCGGGCTCGTCGGCCAGGGCGTCGGCGCCCAGGCGTTCGCTCTCCGCGACAAGATCCTCGACGTCGACGCCTGGCTGCGCACCCGGCCCACCGTCCGTGTCCTCGAGGTGCACCCGGAGGTGTGCTTCGCGACGATGGCCGGTTCCCCGATCGTGCCCGGCAAGAAGACCGACGAGGGCCGCGACCTGCGCCTGGCCGCCCTGGCCGCTGCCGGCATCGCCCGGCCGTCGGTGCTCACCGGCTCGGGCTACGCGGCCGACGACGTCATCGACGCGTGCGCCGTGGCCTGGACGGCCGCACGGTACGCGTCGGGGATCGCGACCTCGCTGCCGGACCCGCCCGAGGTCTTCTCCGACGGCATCGAGGCCGCCATCTGGCGCTGAGGCAGTGTGACGGGTGGGACGGGGTGCTCACTCGACTCGATGCGGGCAGGGTGGAGGCACAGCGGGGCGGGGGTCGGAGGCACGCCAGAATGCCGGCATGACCGGCTTCACCGTCGCCCGCGACGACCTCACCGACCCGGCCGTCGTCGCGCTGCTCGACGGGCACGTCGCCGAGCTGCGGAGCATCTCGCCGCCCGAGAGCTCGCACGCGCTCGACCTCGAGGGCCTGCGCGCTCCCGGCGTCACCTTCTGGGCGGCCAGGGACGCGGACGGCACCGTCCTGGGCTGCGGCGCGCTCGCGCTGCTCGACGACGGCCACGGCGAGGTGAAGTCGATGCGCACCAGCCCGCGGGCGCAGCGCCGGGGCGTCGCCCGGGCGGTGCTCGAGACGGTGATGGACGAGGCGCGGCGGCTCGGGCTGGCGCGCCTCAGCCTCGAGACCGGCTCGGCCGACTTCTTCGCCCCGGCACGCGCCCTCTACGCCGCGCACGGCTTCACCGAGTGCGGGCCGTTCGGTGGTTACCGCCTCGACCCGCACAGCACCTTCATGACCCGCGAGCTCTGAGCGACCCGGCGCCGAGCCCACCGCAACGTCCGACCCACCCGGCGCGTCCGGTGGTGGATCGACGCGTCGGGGGGCCGGACCGTGGGCCGGCGTCAGCCGGTGGTGACGGCGGCGCGCAGGGCGGAGGTCGTGGCGTCCCAGCCGGGCTGGGTCGGGTGGACGAACTCGGCGACGTCGCGACCGGGTGAGCCGACGGGGACGAGCCACGCCTGCGACTGGTCGGCGACCAGGCGCGGGTCGAGGCCGTGGACGCGGCCGCCCCAGGCCTGCTTGACGGTGTCGACGAAGTGGTACCGGGCGGCACTCGGCCCACCCTTCAGCTCGGCGTTCAGCTCGGCGATCCCCTGCGCCTGGAGGCTGTCGCCGACCCGCTGCAGGTCGTTGAGGGCGGCACCGGCGTCGTAGGTGGGGGCGACCTCGGGGATGCCGTAGCTCTCGCGGTTGATGAGGAACGGGTAGCTGAGCAGGTACACCTCGGCACGGCCGCCGGAGCGGGCCTCGACCTGACGGAGCGCGTCCTTGGTGCGCTCGACCATGGTCGGGGCCTTGGCACGCGCGGCGTCGAGGTCGGTCTTGCACCGCGTCGGCTCGCGGGCCACGAGGCAGTCGGTGACGATCGTCGAGAAGCCGATGTCGTTGCCGCCGATGGTGACGAACACGTAGTCGGTGTCGGTCGTGACGGCGTCGATCTGCGGACGCGCGTAGAGCTGGCACTGCACGGTGCCGGTGTAGAGGCTGCCGACGCCCGCACCCGCGACGAACGTGTAGCGGTAGGCGAAGTCGGGCTGGGCGGGGACGCCGCACAGGCGCGCGATCTGGGCGCGACGCATCCACTCGGCCTGCTGGTCGGGGTAGGCGGCCGGGTCGATCGTGTACGTGGCGGCCTGTGTCGTCGGGTCACCGAGGTCGCGCGGCTCGAGGATGTCGGCGACGACGCCTCCGCTGCACGCCGCGTCGGTGTAGCTGGCGCCCAATGCGGCTGCGACCTGGGAGCCGTAGTTGTCCGGCGACCGGTAGCAGGTGCGCTCCTCGTACGTGCCGGTGCCGTTGCCGGCCGAGTACGAGTCGCCGAGCTGGACGACGTGCGGCCGCGTCGTCGCGGCGCCCTTCGTCGTGCTGCTCGTGGGTGCCGACGTGGGTGCCGACGTGGGTGCCGACGTGGCCACCGGGGCTGCGGTCAGGCCGGTGGCGGCGGCGAGGGCGATCGCCGCCGCGGCGACGCGGGCAGGCAGCGGCGTTCGGGTGGAGCGGTGCACGTGGACTCCTTCGTCCGGTGACGGTCTCGCGTGCTCAACGACGCCGGAGCCGTCCACGTCACGCCCCGGCGTCGCGCTCCGGGCGGGTCAGCCCTGGGCGAGCTGGGCCACGTGGTCCCACTTCTCCCACGTCTCGAGGCGCGACGCGTAGTCGGCCTTGGCGATCGAGAGCGGGGCGGCGCCGAAGAACACCCGCAGCGGCGGCTCCTGCGCGTCGACGACCTCCAGGATCGCCTTCGCCGACGCCGTCGGGTCGCCGGGGCCGGAGGTGTTGCGCGCGGCGCGGGCCTTGTTCGTCTCCTCGCGGAAGGCGTCGTAGGCGGGCAGCGGGTCGGAGTGCCGGGCCGAGGCCCCGGCCCAGTCGGTCGCGAACCCGCCCGGCTCGACGAGCGTCACGTGGATGCCGAAACCGGCGACCTCCTGGGCCAACGACTGGCTGAAGCCCTCGAGGGCCCACTTCGAGGCGTGGTACATGCCGACGAGCGGGAACGCTGAGATCCCGCCGATCGAGCTGACCTGGATGATGTGGCCCGAGCCCTGCTTGCGCAGGAACGGAAGCGCGGCCTGGGTCACCCACAGCGCGCCGAAGAGGTTGGTCTCCATCTGGTCGCGGGCGTCCTTCTCGCTCAGCTCCTCGACGAAGCCGAAGTGGCCGTAGCCCGCGTTGTTGACGACGACGTCGAGGCGGCCGAAGCGCTCGTGCGCCTGCGCGACGGCGGCGAACGCGGCGTAGCGGTCGGTGACGTCGAGGGCGATGGGCAGGATGCGGTCGCCGTGGGCGGCGACGAGGTCGTCGAGGGTCGAGGTGTCGCGCGCGGTGGCGGCGACGCTGTCACCGCGCTCGAGGGCGGCGAGGGCCCACTCGCGCCCGAACCCGCGTGACGTGCCGGTGATGAACCATGTCTTCGTCATGTCCTCGACGCTAGGCATTCGAGCGCGCTCGAACGCAACCCCGGCAGCCGCCGGCCCGGCTGCCTAGGGTGGGTCCGTGACCGACCTGCCCGGCCTGCGCGGCCGACCCGCGACCCTCGCGGCCCTGCTGGCCCGGCACGGCGCCCGGTTCGTCGTCGTCGGCAGCACGGCCCGGTGGCTCACGACCGACACCGGCTCGCCGGGCGACCTCGACGTCGTCGTCGACGCGTCCGACCTCCCGCTGCTCGCCGAGGCGCTCGGCGCGATCGGGGTGCCCGTCGACGCCGCGGCGCTCGCGCGCAGCAGCCCGACGCACGTCGACACCTCGTGGGGCCCGCTCGACGTGTTCGTCGCCGAGCCGCCGCCTTCGCGCGACGTCCCCTTCGACGCGGGTGACGCGTCGACGGACCTGCCCGTGGAGAAGCGGCCGGCGGAGGACGCGTGAGCGAGCGCGAGCGACCGGCCGGACCGCCGCGCCCGTCGGCGAGCGGCCTCACCGCCTTCGAGCTGGCGATCCTGCGCGCCGTCGAGGGTGCCGACGCGGGATCCACCGGCGCCCACGCCCCGGTGGTCGACGTGCTGGCCCGCATCGAGACGGCGACCGGCGTCGGACCGCGGTACGCCTATCCGGCCCTCTGCGACCTCACCCGGCCGTGGGTGCGGCACGTGCCGCTCCTCGACGGGTACGGCAACCTCGGGTCCGTGAGCGGCGACGAGGCGGCCGAGCCGCAGTACACGCAGGTCCGCCTCGCCACGGCCGGCGAGCTGGCTCTCGCCTCCGAGCGCGGCGAGGTCGGGCCCCTACCGCTCGAGCTCATCGAGGGCTCGCTCCACCGCGGCGGCGGCCTGCCGCCTTTCGACCCGGCCACGACGATCCGCGCCCTGCTCGTCGGCACCAGCGGCTCCGGGCTGCCGACCACCCCCACCGGCACCATCACCCGCGACCCCAACGGCGAGTTCGAGCGCGGTGGGCGGTCGTACACGCGCTAACTGCTCGGCTCGGTCATCCGGACCGGGCCGGAGCCAGGCGAGCTCGTGCTCACCTCGCCCCCGTACCGCGTCGGCACCGACCTCATCGTGCACCACCTCAGGGACCGGGTGGAGAACGAGAACCGCAACGCCCGCGCCGACGCCGAGGACCACCCCTGGCGCCCGCGTCAACCACTCGTGCCGGGGCGCCCCTCGCCCGTGCGCGACGTCGTCGACGTGAGTGACCGCTGGGGCACCCTGATCAAGATCCGCCTTGCCGACGGTGTCGATCCGGTCGACGGGCTCGACTGGGTGCGTGGCGTCTGGCCCGTCACGACATACACCGACGGCGCCTCCTACGAGGAGACCTACGACCGTTTCGCCTCGTGGCGCGGGCTCGACCAGAGCGGCCTGCACGCCCTCGACGCCCTGCTCACCCAGGGGTCGGCCGGCGACGAGGACGTGCCCCCCAGCTGATCGGACCGCCCTCAGCCGCGGGCGTGCTCGGTGAGCCAGTCGAGGGCGTCCTCCGCCCGCGAGAGCACCGAGATGTGCCCGCCACCGGCCTCGACCCACAGCTCGGCCGCGGGCACGCGTCCGGCGAGCCACCGCCCGTGCGACACCGGGACCATCCCGTCGGCGTCGCCGTGCACGACGAGCGTCGGCGCCGTGACGTCCGCGGGGTCGAAGCCCCAGTCGCGCACGTAGGCGAGGTCGTCGTCGACGACCGGTCCCGCCCCGGCGGCCATCGCCGGGCCGACGACCGATCCGAGCCAGCGCCACGGGCCGGCGAACATCGCCTCGTCGACGGGCAGGAACCCGATGTCCTCGGCCGACTGCTCCGGGCCGTCCGCGACGGCCGCCTCGTGCCGCTCCTTGGCGTCGCGCCCGGCAACGGCCGCGCGCAGCGACGCGTCACCGGCAGGTGCCAGCCCGGCGAACCAGTCGACGCCGTCGGCGGTCACGGGGCCGTACGGCGCGACCGGCGACATCGCGACGACAGAACTGACGCGCTCCGGCATCAGGGCCGCCGCGGCCAGCGCGTGGGGTCCGCCGCCGGAGTGGCCCATCGCCGCGAACCGGTCGATGCCGAGGTGGTCGAGGACGCGGGCGAGGTCGCCCGCCGCCGACCCCACCGAGCGGTCGGGGCGCGGCGTCGACCCGCCGTAGCCGGGCCGGTCGTAGCCGACCCACCGGATGCCGTGGCGGCGGCCGGCGTCGAAGAGCGGGGTCGGCGGGGGCCCGATGTTCGGCGTGCCGTGGAACCACACGACGACGAGCGGGTCCTCGACGCCGTCGGGCGCGCCGGTGTCGTAGGCGTGCAGGACGGCACCGTCCGGACCGGCGACGTCGAGCTCGCGCACCACCACCGGCGTCAGCGGCTGGCCGGAGCCATCGGATGCGTCGGATGCGTCGGTTGCCTGAGTTCGATTCGTCTCGGGGGCAAGAGGATCGGTCACAGCGACTCGGCCTTTCGTCGGAGGTGGTCCTGCTCGGGGATGCTCGTGGCGAGGCGGGAGGCGAGGGCGTACTCGTCGCGGGCCGCGTCGGTCTCGCCGGCGGTCTCGAGGAGGTGGGCCCGCACGGCGTGCAGACGATGATGGCGCGCGAGGCGCCGGTCGGTGGCGAGGGCGTCGACGACGCGCAGGCCCTCGGCCGGCCCGAGCACCATGGCGACCGCCACGGCCCGGTTGAGGGCGACGACGGGGCCCGGGGTGAGCGCCTCGAGCACGTCGTAGAGGGCGAGCACCTGCGGCCAGTCGGTGTCGGCGGCCGTCGGCGCCTCGTCGTGGACCGCCGCGATCGCCGACTGCACCTGGTAGGGCCCGAGGGCGGTGTGGGTCAGGGCGTCCTCGACGAGGGCCACCCCTTCGGCGATCGCGGCCTGGTCCCAGCGGGTGCGGTCCTGCTCGGCGAGGAGCACGAGCCGGCCCTCGGCGTCGAGGCGGGCCGGGCGTCGGGCCTCGGTGAGGAGCATGAGCGCGAGCAGGCCGGCCACCTCCCCGTCGCCGGGCTGCAGCCGGCGCGCGACGCGGGCCAGCCGGATCGCCTCGGCGGTGAGGTCGACGCGGTGGAGCTGGTCGCCGCTGGTGGCCGTGTGGCCCTCGGTGAAGACGAGGTAGAGCACGTGGAGCACGGCGCCCATGCGCTCGGGCAGGTCTGCGGCAGAGGGAGCCTCGAACCGGGCGCCTTCCTCCCGGATGCGGGCCTTGGCCCGGCTGATCCGCTGCGCCATCGTCGCCTCGGGCACGAGGAAGGCCCGCGCGATCTCGGCCGTCGTCAGGCCGCCGACAGCTCGCAGGGTCAGGGCGATCTGCGCCGGCGGCGTCAGGGCCGGGTGGCAGCACAGCAGCAGGAGCGTCAGCGTGTCGTCGTCGCCCGACGCCGCGGCGCCTACGTCGACCCCGCTGCCACCCCCGCCGACCGACGCGTCCGCGGCCGCGGCGACGTGGGCGTCCGCGGGCAGGCGGGCCGCGTCGTCGGCCTCGCGCCGCTCGCGCGCGGTGTCGCTGCGCCACGCGTCGACGAGCCGGCGGGAGGCGACGCGCACGAGCCACGCCTTCGGGTCGTCCGGGACGCCGTCGCGCGGCCACTGCACCGACGCGGCGAGCAGCGCCTCCTGCGTCGCCTCCTCCGCGCGGTCGAAGTCGCCGTAGCGACGCACGAGGGCGGCGACGACCTGCGGGGTCGCGGCCCGCCACACGTCGTCGGCCACGATCCCCGCAGTATGGCCCACAGGGGCGCCGATCGGGTGCACGGGCATCACAGGTCCGGCGCCGACCCGTCCATGAGCGGGCGCACCTCCACGGCCGCGAACCGCGCGTCGGGGAACCGCGCGGCGATCTCCTCGGCCCGTTCGGGGCTCGCGCAGTCGACGACGAAGTAGCCCGCCAGCTGCTCCTTCGACTCGACGAACGGCCCGTCGGTGACGACCCGCTCGCCGTCGCGGACCCGCACGGCGCGGCTCGTCAGCGGGTCGGCGAGCGCCTGGGCGCCGACGAGCTCGCCGCTGTCGCTGATCTCGGCGAGCAGGGCCTCGAAGTCGGCGAGCAGGCCGGCCCGGCCGGCGTCGTCGAGCTCGAGCGCCTCGGCGGTGCGCAGGAAGATCGGGTGCCCCCACGAGCGCGGGTTGCTGTAGATCATGAGCAGGTACTTCACGGGCCCTCCCTCGGTGGTCGCCGGGCACTCACCCGGCCTCACCCGGGACGTCGGAGCCGGGACGGCCCGCTCGACAGCACCACGCCGCAGAGTCTCCGGCTCGCCGTCGCCGGGTCATCGTCATCTGCCGCGAGCCTCGCACAACGATGCCGCCGTCGCCGTCTGCGGTGCTGCGACGCGTCGGGCGGGTAGCGTCGGGGCGTGGCCGACGCCCCCGCACCCACGCCCGCCCCCAGCCCCGCATCCGACGCGCCAACGGACGCGCAGACCAACGCGGTCGTGGCCTCGGCGCGCGCCGGTGAGTCCGAGCACTCGGTCGGCCTGCTCTTCGCCCGGCCCCTGGCGGCCCTGCCGGCCACGACCCTCGCGCGGGTCCACGCGCCGACCGGGCGCCGCGACCCCTCGTTCGGGGGCCTGCGCGGGCCGTGGCACTACTGGTGGCAGGCCCACCACCTCGACGCCGTCGTCGACGCGGGTATGCGCCGGCTCCGGGCGGGAGACCTCGCCGGCGCGTCCGCGACCGCGAACCGGGCCGACCGTGTCCTCGCGACCGTCCGGCTGCGCAACCGGGCCCGCTGGACCAACGACTTCTACGACGACATGGCCTGGCTCGCGCTCGCCGCCGGGCGCCTCGGCCGCCTGCACCGGCTGCTCGAGCGGCGCCGCGGCCACCGGCTGCTCCGGTCGGCGCGGCGGACGCTGACGGCCGAGCTGCGCTCGGCCCTGACCGACGACGCCGGGGGCGGCCTCTTCTGGAGCACCGAGCGCGACTTCAAGAACGTGCCCGCGAGCGGCCCCGCCGCCCTCCACCTGGCCCGGCTGGGCGACCTCGACGCGGCGCGGCGCATCCTCGACTGGACCTACGCCCGGCTCTGGTCGCCCGACACGGGGCTCTTCGCCGACGGCATCCGCCTGCGCGACGGGGTCGAGGTGCTCGTGCCCCACGTGTGGAGCTACAACCAGGGCACCGTGCTCGGGGCGCTCGTCACGATCGGCGACCCCGAGAGCCTCGAGCGCGCCGCCGCCCTCGTCGCGGCCGTCGACACCCACCTCACCACGGCGAGCCCACCTGCCGACGCGCCGCACGCGCCGCACGCGCCTGACGCGTCGGGTGGGCGACGCGTCCTGCGGACCCACGGTGCGGGCGACGGGGGCCTGTTCACCGGCATCCTGGCCCGCTACCTCGCGCTCGCCGCCGACACCGACCAGCTCGACGCGGCCGCGAGGGCCACCGCGTCCCGCCTCGTGCGCAACACCGCCGACGCCCTGTGGGACGGGCGCGACCCGAGCCGCCACACGGGCCTCCACCACGCTCTGCTCACCGGCCGGCGCGGCGCGGCGGTCGCCACGGTGTTCTCCCCCGACCCGACGCGTCCGGCCTCGGAGGCGCTTCCCGACGCCGACCCGCTCGAGCTCGCGCCCCAGCTGCAGGC
This sequence comes from Intrasporangium zincisolvens, assembly GCF_034724055.1. Lineage (NCBI taxonomy): Bacteria > Bacillati > Actinomycetota > Actinomycetes > Micrococcales > Intrasporangiaceae > Intrasporangium > Intrasporangium zincisolvens. Next base: position 367,465 of record NZ_JAWIIL010000001.1, on the reverse strand, counting down.
CTGGACGGTGCTCGAGGCGGCGGCGCGCCTGGCCTGACCCCGGCCGCCGCGGAACCGACTGGTGCGATGCCCGGGATGCTCGGCCCCACCGGGGCGCCGACCGCTGCCATGCTGGGCCGATGGAGACGCTCTTCGAGGCGGCCGGGGGCGAGGACGGGATGCTGCGGCTCGCGCACGCGTGGCACGAGCGGGTCCTCGCCGACGACGTCGTGGCGCACGCCTTCAGCCACGGCTTCAAGGACGACCACACGCCGCGCCTCGCCGCCTACTGGACCGAGGCGCTCGGTGGCCCGCCGGCCTACAGCGACCGGTACGGCGACGAGTCGTACGTCGTGCGGCTGCACAGCGGCAACGGGCCGCACGAGGAGATGGACCGGCGGGCCATCGCCTGCTTCGACACAGCCCTCGACGACGTCGGGCTCACGGACGAGCGCCTGCGCACCGCCCTGCACGACTACTTCGCGTGGACCACGACGACGACGATGTCGCGCTACCACCACTCCGCCGACGACGTGCCGGACGGCCTGGCCCTGCCCCGGTGGTCGTGGGACGGGCTCCAGTCCTGACGCGTCAGGCCGGCAACCGCTCGCCGGTGTCGAGGTCCAGGCCGAGTAGCCGTGCCCCGTTGCGCCACAGCACCTTCCGCATCCACTCGTCGCCGAGTCCCAGCCGGGCGAGCGCCTCGAGCTGGTGCGCGTACGGGTAGGGGATGCTCGGGAAGTCCGAACCGAGCACGACCCGGTCGCCGAGGGCCGCGAGCCGGTCGCGGTAGCCGGGCGGCATCGGCGCGAACGCCTCGGTGAAGTCGGTGGCGCACATCGTCGTGTCGAGGTGCACGTGCGGGTGGACCTCGGCGAGGTCGGCGAACGCGTCGTACTCGGGCATCCCGAGGTGGGCGACGACGAGCACGAGCTCGGGGTGCCGGGCGAGCACCGCGGCGACGGCGTCGGGGCCCGTGTGCCGGCCCCGGATCGGCGCCGACCCGGCGTGCACGACGACGGGCACCCGTGCCTCCTCCAGGGCGGCCCACGCCGGCGTCAGCCGGTCATCGTCCGGTGAGAAGCCGCCGACCTGCACGTGCAGCTTGAAGAGGCGCGCCCCGGACGCCAGGGCGTCGCCGACGTAGGCACCGACCCCGGGCTCGGGGTAGAACGTCGCGCAGTGCACGACCTCGGGCGCCCGGGCCGCGAACGCGGCGCTCCACTCGTTGAGCCACTGCGCCATGCCCGGCCGGTGCGCGTAGCTGAGGGCCGGCACGGCACGCAGTCCGAGCGTCCGCAGCGTCGCGAGCCGCTCCGGCACGCCGGCGCGGTAGGTGATCGGCCAGGGCCGGCCGTAGTGGTCCTCGGCGCCGTCGAAGTAGTCCCACACCTTGCGCTGCATCGCGTCGGGCAGGAAGTGGACGTGCACGTCGGCCAGACCGGGCAGCCCGAGCGCCTCGACGTAGCCGGGGACGTCGGCGTCGGTGGTCGGACCGGGCGTCGTGCGCTGGGAGGTCACGGCTCGCAGGCTATGCGACGCCCTCGCCCGGCACCGGCGGGGCTCGGGCACGTCTCGGGTCGGTCACGACGCTGGGAATCCGCTGGATGTCGGGTGAGACTCGGTGGATGAGAGCCCGACGCGCCGCCCCCGGCACGACCGTTGTGTCCGGCCTCGTCGCGGCCACCCTCGCCCTCTCGGCCTGCAGCGCCCCGTCCCCGGCGGGCGAGGCCGCACCGGGTTCGACGGGCACCGCCAGCGCGTCGGGCGCACCGGCGTCGACGGGCGCCGGCACCCCTGCCAGCCCGAGCAGCCCGAGCAGCCCAAGCACTCCGGCGGCCCCGGCCCCGACGACCACCCGCCCGGCCGCGCCGCCCGACCCGGCGTCGATCCCCGCACAGATCGCCGCCCGGTACGAGGGCGGCAACCTGCGGCTCGGCCGCGAGCGGGGCAGCACCGACGCGTACCGGCAGTACTACGCGACCTACGCGAGCAACGGCCTGACGATCAGCGGCCGCATCAACATCCCCCGCGGGGCCGGCCCGTTCCCCGCGGTCGTCCTCGCGCACGGCTACGTCGACCCGGCGGAGTACACGAACGGCGAGACGATGCTGCGCGAGCGCGACTTCCTGGCGCGGCAGGGCTACGTGACCCTGCACATCGACTACCGCAACCACGCCGAGTCCGACCGCGACCCGCGCAACGACGCCGACCTGCGCGCCGGCTACACGGCCGATGCGATCAACGCCGCCCTCGCCCTGAAGAAGGCCCGGGTCGTCGACCCCGACCGCATCGCGCTCATCGGCCGGTCCATGGGCGGCGGGGTCGTGTACTCGGCCCTCGTCGTGCGGCCTGGCCTGTTCCGGGCGGCGGTCGCCTACTCGCCGGTGAGCTCGGACACCGTGGACAACTTCGACCGGTGGGTACGTCGCGACGCCGACCGCTCCGGCGTGGCGCGCGCGGTCATCGCCCGGCTCGGCACGCCCGAGGCGCAGCCGGCGCGGTGGGCGACGACGAGCCCGCGCACCTACTTCTCGCGGATCACCGAGCCGCTGCTCATCCACCACGGCACCGCCGACGAGGACTGCCCGATCGCGTGGTCGGCCGAGACGGTCCGCGCGCTCAGGGCGGCCGGCAAGGACGTGACCTACGACGTCTACCCGGGCCAGCGGCACACGTTCACGTCGCAGTGGCCGCTGTCGATCCGGCGCACGACGGCCTTCCTCGACGCGCACCTGCGCTGACACGTGAGCCGCCGGCGGTGACCGTCCGACGGTCCGGACATGAGTACGGGGTGGGTCCGCATCCCCCTGCGGAACCCACCCCGTTCACATTCCCCCACCCCCCAAGGAGCCGGAACGATGTCCCCCCTGGCGCCGATCCCACCCCGGTCGGCACCCGGTTCGTTCCCTCCCCGTTGACCTCTACTTTTACGGACGAATCGCAAGCCGCACCCGGGGAACGGCTCAGAATTTCCGCAAGAGTCCTGCAAGATCGGACAAAGTTCGCGGATCGGCGCGATCGGTCGACGAATTCGCAAGCGGCACAGCAAGATTCACTGAGACGCATGGTTCGGATGAGACGTGTGTGACGCGTGTGGCTCGGGAGGTTCACCCTCCGCGACGCGTCATGACCCGGCGAGCGCGCCCATCGGGTCCCACGACGGCAGGACGACCGGCTCGGCGTCGAGTGCCGGGCGCAGGTCCTCGGGGAGGGCGTCCCGGCGCACGGCGATCTCGAACACGTGCTCGCCGAACCAGTTGTCGTTCATCGTCATGAAGCCCTTGTCGCCCTTCTCGGTGCCCCAGCTGTTCTCGACGCGCCAGCGCCGCGGCACGTCGTCGACGAGGTCGACGCCGGTGAACAGCATCGCGTGCGTCATGAGCGACTCGTGGTGCAGGAGTCGGTCGGCCTTGCCGAGGTCCGGCGTCGTGCCGTAGACGGCGGCGCGGTCGTAGAGGCCGGCGTCCCAGAGGCCGAGGTCGGCGTTGCTCATCTGGCCGGTGTCGCAGCCGAACCACACCGGCTCGCCGCCGGCGATCGCGCGCGACGCGAGGCTCTTCATGAGGTCGGTCTCGACGTTGAGGTAGGTGACCGGCGGCGCCCCGACGACGTTGCCGAGGTGCTCGACGGTGTACGTGCGCCCGTACGGGTTGGCCGGGCGCGGGTCGTTGACGAGGCAGACGTAGTCGGCGAGCGGCACGGTGACGTACGCGTCGGCGAACTCGAGCGGCGTCATGGTGCCCTCGCGGTGGAACCCCTTGTCGGAGTCCTTCCACTGCCAGAGGAACGACTCGGGCGGGGTCCCGAGGTGGATGGCGAGCAGGCGGTGCACGGTGCCGAGCACGTCCTCCTTGGCCTCGGCCAGCTCCTCGGCCAGCCCCTCGTTCAGCCCCTCGTTCAGGGCTCCGGCAGCGGCACGGGCGCGCAGGTCGCGCGCGGCCTGGCGCAGCACGGTGGCGAGGTCGCGGTTCAGCTGCCGGGTGTTGCTCGAGGACGCCGTCTCCGGCATCGCGCTCTTGGGCACGAGGCCGTGCTTGAGCACGAGGGCGACGAACATGTTCCACTGCCCACCGTCCTCGCTCGGCGTCGCGAGAAGGTGCGCGACGGTGCGGTCGTCGACGTCGCGGTCGGCCGTGGCGATGACCGACTCGAGCCAGTGGTTGGCCTTCTCGAGCTTGTCGAAGAAGAGCAGGTGGTTCTGGGAGAACTCGAAGTCCTTGACGCCGAGCTTCTTCGCCGCGCCGGCGCGCAGCAGGTTGGTGCCGGCGAAGAGCCAGCAGCGCCCGCTCTTCTCCTGCGACGTCGCGCCCCAGTCGTCGAGCAGGTGCGACACCGAGTGGTCGATGCTCGTCACCACGCGGCGGTCGAGGGCGACGTCGTCGACCTGCGTCTTCGTCACGGCGTTCTGCAGCAGCCGCGCGGTCGGGTCGGCGTCGAAGGCCTTGGCGAACCGCTCGAGGACGTCGGGGGCGAGGTCACGGGGCATGCGGACTCCTTCGGAAGGCTGGGTGCGGTGCGCTCGACACTACGCCCGGCACACGCGTCCACCGGCGGGAGTGGGGTGAGAAGGGACCACCGGTCGCAGCCTCAGCCGTCTCAGCCTCAACCGTCGAGCGGACGCTCCCAGAGCCGGGTCGTCGACTCGAGCCGGTCGTAGACCCACGGCTTCGTCTCACCGGTGGGCCGGTAGCCGAGGCGCTCCCAGAACGGGGCGGCCACCTCGGCGTTCGTGTCGACGACGGCGAGGCGCAGGGTGCCGACGTCGCCCCACTCGCGGGCCAGGCGCACCACCTCGTCGTGCATCGCTCGGCCCAGCCCCGCTCCGCGGCTCGCGCCGTCGACGACGAGCAGCCCGACGAACGCGGTGCCGGCCGCCGGGTAGCCGTGCAGCACGTCGGCGGCCGCGACGAGCCGCTCGCCGTCGAAGAGGCCGACGACGTGCTTGTCGGCAGGGTCGAAGTCGGGAGGGACCGCGGTCAGCGTCGAGTACCCGTCGCCCGGGCCGGGCGGGTAGCCGGTGACCCGTTCGGCGTAGCCGGGGTCGGTCTCGAGCAGGGCCTGGAGCAGGTCGTCGTCGCCGGGTCGGTCGAGGCCGCGCACGCTCCTGGTCATCCAGGGAGGCTAGCCGCGCCGACTGTGACTCCGGCTGGACCGCTGGTGTTCCACCGGACCGTCGGGGCCGAGCACTACGCTCGATCCGGGCGATCCCCGTCCGGATCGGAGGAGGACGTGCGCGACGAGACGAGCCCGACCTCCCGGGCGCTGCTCGCCCTCGAGCTGATCCAGGGCAGCCCCGGCATCTCCGCCGACCGCCTCGCCGACAAGCTCGAGGTGTCCGAGCGGGCAGCCCGCCGCTATGTCGGCATCCTCCGCGAGGCCGGCATCCCCATCGAGTCCGAGCGCGGGCCCTACGGCGGCTACCGCGTCGGGCGTGGCCTGCGCCTGCCGCCGCTCGTCTTCAGCGCCCCCGAGGCACTCGGTCTCGTCATGGCCGTCCTCGACGGGCACCACGAGGCCGGCGACCCGACCGACCCCGTCGGCAGCGCGCTCGGCAAGATCGTGCGGGCTCTGCCCGAGCCGATCGCCCGCCAGGCCGAGGCGGTGCGCCGCACCACGGCCCCGGCACCCGACCGCGCCGCCGTGCGTCCCGACCCCGGCACGACCAGCACCCTCGTCGGCGCCTGCGCGGACCGCCTCTGCGTGCGGCTGTCCTACCGGTCGGAGGCCGGCTCGGAGTGGGACATGGACGTCGAGCCGTGGGCCGTCGTCGTGCGCCACGGACGCTGGTACGTGCTGTGCCGGCGACGCCCGGGCGGCGAGGTCCGCACCTTCCGCGTCGACCGGGTCCGACGCGTCGAGGTGCTGCACGACCCGTTCAGCCCGCCCGCCGACCTCGAGCCGGTGGCGATGCTCGAGGAGCACCTCGCGGTCGGCTGGGAGTTCACGACCGAGGTCGTCGTCGAGGCGCCGCTGGAGAAGGTCAGGGCCGCCATGCCGCGCGGGCTCGGGCGGCTGGAGGCGGTGGACGCCGACCGCACGCGGCTGACCGGGTCGACGGGCAACCCGTTCTGGTACGCCGACCAGCTCGCCCGGCTCCCAGCGCGGTTCCACGTCGTGGACGGGCCCGAGCTGCGGGAGGCGGTCCGCGCGCTCGGCCGCCGGTTCCTCGACGCCGCCGACTGACGGGCTGTGCGCGCCGGCTGGCCGGTCCGGGCCGGTCAGTGGAAGGCGTAGCTGCCGGACTCGGGCCGCCAGCCCTCCGGCGGGTCCTCCCCCGTCCGCCCGTCGACAGCCTCGCGCAGCAGGTCGACGTGGCCGGTGTGGCGGCCGTACTCCTCGAGCAGGTCGAACAGGATCCGGCGGATGCTGACCGGCCCACCGTCCGGGCCCGTGGCATGGGCCGCCGCGTCGAGCCCGCCCTCCTCGATGGCGGCGTCGAAGCGCTGCCGCGAGCGCGCGACGGCCCCGTCGTAGAGGCCGTAGAGCCGGTCGGGGGTGTCGTCGGCGGCGGAGGCGAACTCCCAGTCGTCGTCCCCGTCCCAGCCGTTGCCGTCCCACACGGGGTCGAGCGGTGCGCCGTGCAGCCGGACCAGCGACTTGAAGTCCTCGTTCGCCGCCATGTGCTTGAGCAGGCCGCCGATCGTCAGGGTGGAGGCGCCGACGCGCTGCTGCAGCCCGGCGGAGTCGAGGCCGTCGGCCTTCCAGCGGAACGTCGTGCGCATGCGGTCGAGGGCGCCGAGGAGGTGCTCGAGGTCGGTGCCGGCGAAGGGCGGCTCCCACGGCCGCTCGGTGGGCGGTGTGTACGTCGTCATGCCGCCGACGCTAGGGCCGGTTCCGGACGAACGACGTCCGGAGCGGCTGACCTTCCGCCGACCCCGCCCTCGGATGCGGGCGCTCTCCGGACGCTCTGCATTGCTCCACCACGCGAGCCGGCGCGCCCACCGGCCCCCGGGCGCGCACCCTGGCTCACCTCGCGGAGCAATGCAGAGCGGCGAGGCGCGTCGGTGTGGATTCGCCTGTGTGGCAGGGTGGCCCATCGTGCCCAGCCTGATCCGCGGTCCCCGACGCCACCACCTGCCCGCTCGCGTCCTGGCGGTCTCCGCCCTGACGACCCTTCTGGCCGGGTGCGGGCTCCCCGCCCTGACGGCCACCTCGCCCGGGGCGCAGCCGCACGCGTCGACGACCGTCGGCGGCAGCGACCCGGGATCGGCCACGAGCTCGTCGGGCACGCCCGGCCCGTCGGGCACCGGCGGCACGACGCGCACGAGCACGGCGCTGACGACACCAGCCCAGGCCCGCGCCGCCCTCGCCCAGCTCGAGCGGCTGCCGGTCAAGGGCCGGGCGCCGAAGACCGGCTACGCGCGGGACCGCTTCGGCACCTCCTGGACCGACGACGTCGACGTCCCGGGCGGCCACAACGGCTGCGACACCCGCAACGACGTGCTCCGCCGCGACCTCACGGCCCAGCGACTCAAGTCCGGGACGCACGGCTGCGTCGTGCTCTCCGGGCGGCTCGCCGACCCCTACACCGGACGCGTCATCGCCTTCGAGCGCGGCGCCTCGACGTCGTCGAAGGTGCAGATCGACCACGTCGTCGCGCTCGGCGACGCGTGGGTCAAGGGCGCCCAGCAGCTGACGCCGGCCCAGCGAACCGCCCTGGCCAACGACCCGCTCAACCTCCTCGCCGTCGACGGCCCGACCAACAGCGCCAAGCGCGACTCCGACGCCGCGTCGTGGCTTCCGCCGAACCGCGCGTTCCGCTGCACCTACGTGGCGCGCCAGGTGGCGGTGAAGACCCGCTACCACCTGTGGGTCACCGCGGCCGAGAAGTCGCAGATGGCGCGACAGCTCGGGGCCTGCCGGTGAGCAGCGTCATCGCCGCGAGGAGGCACAGCACGGTGCCGCCGATCGCGGGCGCCGAGGCCCACGTGGCCGAGCCGATCCCGGCGTCCGACTGGAAACCGCCGCCCACCTCGAGCACGAGCAGGTAGGCGGCAGCCGACACGTTGGCCGCCGCCGCGAGCACCGCACCCAACGGCCGGCGGAGCCAGAGCAGGATGCCGGAGACGAGGAACGCGGGCGCGAGGACGCCGAGGTCGAGCGCATACACGAGGTGGATCGCCGACGGTGGCATGACGTCGGCGGGCAGCAGGCCAGTCAGGGCGAACCGGACGGAGAAGGTCCCCCACGCGACGAGCAGCCCGGCACCGAGCAGCGTCGTGAACGCCGCGACGACCCGCGCGGCCGGGCCGGTACGGATGCCGGCCGCCACCGCGTCGACCTCGAGGCTCGAGCCGAGCAGCACGAGCGCGTACGTCGACAACGAGAACGCGGCCACGTGCACGAGGAAGACGTCGCTGAACGCGGCCCCGAAGGCGTAGTACGCGTAGTTGTAGACCCCGTAGAAGAGCAGCCCGAGCCACACGGCGACCGACGCCGTCGAGGCCCGGGTCGCGCTGCGGTACAGGGCGACCGCGAGGGCGGGCACGACGACCGCGAGCGTCACGAGGTCGTTGCCCCGCAGTGCCGCCAGCGCCCACGGCTGCTCGGGGTAGAGCCCCGGGACGAGCAGGCCGAGGAGCGACTGCACGAGCATCAGGCCGAGCACCACGAGGGACAGGATGCGGGCCGCCGTGAGCCGCGGCCCGTCCCGCAGCAGGGCGGCTGCGGCCTCGGGTGGCGCCCCGGCGCTCCGGGTCCTGTCCTCGACCCGACCGGCGACGCGCTGGGCACCCATGACGACCGACCTCCTCGGCGACGAGGCCTGCGCTCCGGGCGACGCGTCCGGCGCGCTCCGCGCACGCCTCTCCCTCAACGCTAGCCGGGGGCAGGACGGCCGGCGGCGCCCTGTCGGCACCCTCACATCCGCACGCTCGGCCGGGTCGACTGTCGGTCCGGCCGCCTACGGTCGCCGGATGGACGAACCGCGAAGTGGTGGGCAGCGGCCGCGCGTCGTCGTCACGACGACGGCGAGCCTCGACGGCCGGATCACCACGTCGCGGGCCGAACGGCTCCTCGATCCGGGCGTCGCCGACCGCTGGCGCGCCGCGTGGCCGGATGACGTCGACGACCTCCACGAACAGCGTCGGGCCTGGATCGAGGAGCACGATGCCCCCACGGTGACGCTCGAGGGCAGCGGCACGTTCGTCGCGGACGACGTCGAGTCCCCATGGGCCGCAGCGAGTTCCCCGTCGGACGAGGCACTCTTCGCCGACCACCTCCCTCGCCGCGCTCCCCGGTGGTTCGTCGTCGTCGACGCCCGCGGCCGCGTCGACTGGACCTACTTCGGCGACGACACGACGGCCCTGCTCGTGCTCGTCTGCCGGTCGACGCCGCCCGGCTACCTCGCCCGGCTCCGCGAGGTCGGGGTCGGCTACCTCGTCGTCGGCGACGACCGCGTCGACCTCGCCCTGGCACTCGAGCGGCTCGGCGACACGCTCGGCGCGACGTGCGTCGTGTCCGACGGCGGCGGCGGCCTCAACGGGGCGCTGCTGCGCGCCGGACTCGTCGACGAGCTGCACGTCGTGACGTTCCCGGCGCTCGTCGGCGGCCTCGGCACGCCGACCTTCCTCGACGGCCCGCCGTTGCCGCCGGGCGGCGAGCCCACGCGCGTGCGGCCGCTCGGGGTCGTCACCGGCGCGGCAGGCAGCACGTGGGCCCGGTACGCCGTCGGTCCCGCTTGACGCGTCGTCTCCGACACCGCTGTGACACAGGCGGGCCCGGGGCGGCACAATGCCGGGCATGACCGACGCCGCGCGCGCCACGGAGGCGCGACAGCTCCTGCTCGACCAGACCGCCCGGACGGCGTCCGGATCGCTCGAGGACCCCGCCCTCGTCGCGGCCGTCGTCGGGGTCGAGCGGCTCGTCGTCGCCACCGGCTCGACGGACGAGCAGACGTTGCGCGACGCCCTCGAGGGCCGGCCCGTTCCCGGGTCGGACGCCGAGGCCGTGGCCACCCTCGTGGCGGAGGCCGAGCGGCACGTCCTCGCCGGCCTGGCGCGCCGCGAGTCGGGGCAGTCGGTGGATGCCGGCGTCATCAACCCCGACGCGGGCACGTACCGCATGACGACCGACGCGACGCTGCTGCGGGCTGCGGTCCGGGCGGCCCAGCGCTCGTTCGACGTCATGCCCTACTACCGGATCCGGTACGGCGAGAGAGGATCTCGCTTCGCGAGCAGCGACTCCGCGTGGCTCATCTCGCTCGCACCACTCAGTGCCGACCGGGCGACGCGCCAGGTGCTGTGGCTCTCCGGAGTGCTCGCCGGGCGCGGCATGCCGTGCTGGCTCATGGAGACCCACCTCGACGAGCTCATCACCGAGGTGCGGGCGGTCGCCGGCGACGCGGCGGTCGGCGCGCTTCCTGCGGCTCGCGACGCGGTCGCCGGAGCCCGCCGGGCGCACGTCGACGACGAGCTGCTCGACCAGGCCGACGCGTGGGCCGACGAGCTGCTCGGCGACTCGCTGCCGGTGCCCCGGACCGGGGCCCTCATGGCCGCCGCCGCGGCGGACACGCTCGCCGGGGTCACGCGCGATGACCACTCCCTCGTGGACTGGCTCACCGACCCGGTCCGCACGGCTCCGGAGGCCGCCACGGCCCTGCGCGAGCTGCGTCAGCGCATCCGCGACGCCGCACGTCCCTGACCCGGCCGACCCGCAGACCCGGACGACCCTGACGCTCCTGCGTCAGGCACGAGCGCCGCGATGCCGTCGAGGACGAGGTCGAGCCCCGGCTCGAACTCTCGCGCGAAGGTGTACCCCGGCGCGAGCACGACGTGCTCGGCGAACCACGCCATGTTCGGGTGGGCCCCCACGAGCTCGGCGAGCGGACCCACGCTGACGAGGTCGGCGGCCTCCGCGCCCGAGTCGAACGGCAGCGTCGTCTCCTGCAGGACGAAGCCGTAGACGAAGGCGTCGATGACCGCGTAGGCGTGCGCCACGTGCTCGGGCGTGAACCCCGCCGTGCGCAGGCAGGCGATGTTCGCGTCGTGGTAGGCGAGGGTGGCCGGCCCCGGCGCGCGTCGTGACTCCATGAGCGGCAGCGCCCACGGGTGCCGCGACAGCACTTGACGTACCGACACCGAGCGGCGCCGCAGCTCGGCGCGCCAGTCGCCCGACGCGTCGGGCAGCACCACCTCGTCGTAGACCCTGTCGACCATCGCGTCCAGGAGCGCGTCCTTGTTCGCGACGTGGTGGTAGAGCGACATCGCCTCGACGCCGAGTTCGCCGGCGAGTCCGCGCATCGTCAGGCGCCCGATGCCCTCGGCGTCGGCCATGGCGACCGCGGCGTCGAGGACACCCTCGCGGGTCAGCTTGCGCGGGGGCATCGGGTCTCCTGGGGGTTGTCTGCCTTACGGCGTAATGCTAGCGTCGTCTTAAACCTTACGCCGTAAGAGAGTGAGCCTCCGCCATGAACCCCTCGACCCACACCCCTTCCCCCACCCCGCCCCCGACCGGGCCCGCGGCCTCGTCCCCCGCCGGCACCCCATCCCCGAGTCCGGCGCCGCTGCCGACCCGGATGCGGGCCGCGACCCGCCGCGCGTACGGCGGCGTCGACGAGGTCCGGGTCGAGCCCGTCGACCGCCGTGACCCCGGGCCGGGCGAGGTGCTCGTCGCGGTCCGGGCCGCCGGGCTCGACCGCGGCGCCCTGCACCTGCTCACCGGCACCCCGTACGCCGCCCGCGCGGCCTTCGGGCTGCGGCGACCGCGCCAGCCGGTCCTCGGCTTCGAGCTGGCCGGCGAGGTCGTCGCCCTCGGGCCCGACGTCACCGGGTTCGCCGTCGGCGACCGGGTCTTCGGCACCGCGCCGGGCTCCTTCGCCGAGTACGCCGTGGCGCGCGCCGACCAGCTGACCCCGACCCCGGCGTCGGTGGACGACGTCCAGGCCGCGACGCTGAGCATCTCCGGTGGCACGGCGCTCGAGGCGGTGCAGCGCTACGCGCACGTCGAGGCAGGACAGCGGGTCCTCCTCCTCGGCGCATCGGGTGGGGTCGGCACCTTCGCGGTCCAGATGGCGACGCACCTCGGCGCCGAGGTGACCGCGGTGTGCAGCGCCGGCAAGGCCGACCTGGTGCGCGGCCTCGGCGCGCAGCACGTCGCCGACTACCGCACGACGTCGGTCGCCGACCTCGACGGCCCCTTCGACGCCGTCGTCGACATCGCGGGCAACCGCCCGGTGCGCAAGCTGCGCCGGGTGCTGACGCCGTCCGGGTCGCTCGTCATCGTCGGCGGCGAGGGTGGCGGGAGGTGGCTCGGCGGCCTGCACCGCAACCTCGCCGTCAGCATCCTCGACCCGTTCTCGCGCCAGCACCTGTCGTGGTTCGTCACCAGGCAGTCGGGCGGGCTGTCCGCCCGGGTCGGCGAGCTGGCTGCCACGGGTGCCGTCCGTCCGGTCCTCGACCGGGTCGTCGGCCTCGAGGGCGTGGCCGATGCCCTCTCCGACATGGAGCGCGGCAACCTCCGCGGCAAGGTCGTCGTCCGACCCTGACCGGCCTCGGGCCTTCGAGTCAGGACTGCGAGTCAGGACTGCGAGTCAGGACTGCGCGACCGCCAGCGGGCCAGGCCCAGCCCGGCGAGCGCCGTCGTCGAGAGCGCGGCGAGCAGCACCGGCAGCCAGCCGGGGGCGTCGAGCCCACCGCCGACGACGGCGTAGAGCACGGCCCCGGGCGCTAGGCCGATCGCGCTGCCGACGACGAACGCGACGCGCGGCACGGCCAGCGCGCCGCTGCCGTAGTTGAGCATCCAGAAGGGCAGCACCGGCAGGAGCCGCAACGACACCATGCCCGCGAGCCGCTCCGCGCGGGCGCCGGCCGACTGCTCGCCGGCGGCGCGGGCCACGGCCGCCTCAGCCCGCCCCACGACCCGGTCGACGCGTCCGCCGGGGCGGCGAGACCGCGCTGCGAGCCGGGCGAGCTCGTAGCTGCCCATCGACGCGAGGACCGCAGCGGCCCAGGCCAGCACGAACCCGGCCCACGGACCGAAGGCCGACCCGGCGAGGAGCGTCAGGACGGTCCGGGGCACGCCGAGCATTGTCGCGGCGACGAAGACGGCCAGGAAGAGGACGCCGAAGGCCGCGGGCGAGGCCGGAGCGAGCGACAGCAGCACGGCGTGCACCCACGCCGCCGCCGCGTGCACCGACGCGCTCACCTCCACCCGCTCACCTCCATGTGGACAGCATGGGACCCGACCCCGGGCCGCGCCAAAACGGCCCCGATCGAGGGCTCGCCCGCGACGCGTCCACAACGAATCCGCACCCCCTCCGGAAACTCGTGCGAAAGAGGGCTTGACCTTGACGCTGCGTCAGGGTTGGACGCTCATCCCATGACCACGAAAACCGCCATCGAGATCGTCGGGCTCCGGCAGTCCTACGACGACAACGCTGTGCTGAAGGGCGTCGACCTGCGCGTCCCCTCCGGCACGATCTACGCCCTGCTCGGCTCCAACGGCGCCGGCAAGACCACGATGGTCCGGATCCTGTCGACCCTGCTGCGGCCCGACTCCGGCACCGTCACCGTCCACGGCCACGACGTCGTCACCGCGCCGCACGAGGTCCGTTCGGCGATCAGCCTGACGGGCCAGTTCGCCGCCGTCGACGAGATCCTCACCGGCCGCGAGAACCTCGTCCTCGTCGCCGAGCTGCGACGCATCCCCGACCCGGGCTCCGTCGCGGACGCGCTCCTCACCCGCTTCGACCTCACCGAGGCCGGGGCCCGACGCGTCGGCACCTACTCGGGAGGCATGCGGCGCCGCCTCGACATCGCGATGAGCCTCATCGGCGAGCCGGCCGTGCTCTTCCTCGACGAGCCGACGACGGGCCTCGACCCGCAGTCGCGGATCGAGGTGTGGAAGACCGTGCGCGAGCTCGCCGGCCGCGGCACCACGGTGCTGCTGACGACCCAGTACCTCGACGAGGCCGAGCAGCTCGCCGACCGCATCGCGATCCTGCACGACGGCCGGATCATCGCCGAGGGCACCCTCGCCGAGCTCAAGGCCCTCCTGCCCCCGGCCACCGTCGAGTACGTCGAGAAGCAGCCGACCCTCGAGGAGATCTTCCTCGCGATCGTCGGCCCGGCCCGCACCGCAGACCAGCCCACCCCCGGCAGCCACGACCTGCCCGACACCCAGGGAGCCCACCGATGACCATCCACGCCGCCTCCCCCACCGCACCTCACACGCTGGGCGACACCGTCAGTGACACCGTCGTGCTGACCCGGCGGTCGCTGCGGCACGTCCTGCGCAGCCCCGACACCATCATCACGACGGCGATCACCCCGATCGCGATGCTCCTGCTCTTCGTCTACGTCTTCGGTGGTGCCATCGACGTCGGCGGCGCGAGCTACGTCGACTACCTGCTGCCCGGCATCCTGCTCATCACGGTGGCGTCGGGGGTCGCCTACACGGCCTTCCGCCTCTTCACCGACGTCTCGACCGGCATCGTCGAGCGGTTCCAGTCGATGCCGATCGCCCGGTCGGCGCTGCTCTGGGGCCACGTGCTCACCTCGGTCGTGGCCAACCTCGTGTCGCTGGCGCTCGTCGTCGCGGTGGCGCTGGCCATGGGTTTCCGGTCGAGCGCCGGCCTCGGCGCCTGGCTGGTCGTCGTCGGCATCCTCGTGCTGTTCACGCTGGCGCTGACGTGGCTGGCCGTCATCCCCGGCCTCACCGCGAAGTCGGTCGACGGCGTCAGCGGGTTCTCGTACCCGCTGATCTTCCTGCCCTTCATCAGCTCGGCGTTCGTGCCGACGGAGGGGATGCCGGGCCCGGTGCAGTGGTTCGCCGAGCACCAGCCGGTCACCTCGATCGTCGACACGATCCGCAACCTGCTCGCCGAACGGCCCGTCGGGAGCACCGGCTGGGTCGCCCTCGCCTGGTGCGTCGGCCTCCTCGTCGTCGCCTACGTCCTCGCGATGCGCACCTACCGGCGCAAGGTCGGCTGACCCGCCGGCCATCACCCCCACCGCGCGTCCGACGTCGCCACCCACCACCCGATCGGGAGAATGAGCCCATGCTGACGATCAGCCAGCTCGCGGCGTACGCCGGAGTCACGGTGCGCACGGTCCGCCACTACCACGCCAAGGGCCTGCTGCCCGAGCCCGAGCGCGACCGCTCCGGCTACCGGCGCTACGACGCCGCGGCCGTGGTCGAGCTGGTCCGGATCCGCACGCTCGCCGACGCCGGGGTGCCGCTCTCGCGGGTCAGCGAGCTGCTCGACGCGGGTGAGGTCGAGTTCGCGGCGGCGGTCGAGCAGATCGACCGCCGCCTCCGGGCCGAGATCCGTGAGCGGCAGCGGCACCGGGAGCGGATCGCCCAGCTCGCGGCCGGCGACAGCCTGGCGCTGCCCCCGGCGGCGGTCGCCTACGTCGAGCGGATGCGCGAGCTCGGGTTCCCGGAGCGGCTCATCGAGGTCGAGCGCGACAGCTGGATCCTCATCGCCGCCCAGATCCCCGACCAGGTGTCGGCGCTCATGGAGATCAAGCACACCCAGATCGAGCACCCGGTCCTGCGCCGGCTGTACCTCGACCTCGGCGACCTCGTCGACGCCGGCCCCGACGACCCGCGCCTGCCGGCGCTCGCCGACCGCGTCGCGGCGTTCATCGAGGCCGCGTCCGCGGAGGCCGTCGAGTCAGGGCGCAGCGACGAGGACTACCCGATCAGCCCGGACCTCATCGAGCTGCTCGACACGACGTTCCTCGAGTCGTTCGCGTGCGCAGGTCGCCTGCTCGAGCTGCTCGAGGAGCGCGGCTGGACCGGCTGGACCGACATCCGGCGCATCGAGCCCGTCCACTGATCGTGCTGACGACGGGACGCTGAGGACTTGACGCTGATGTCCAAGCCCCATGCGTCGGGCGGCCTTGCGGCTCAGGCGAGGTCGAGGACACCGGGGTAGTCGGTCCACAGCTCGAGCGAGGCCCGCTCCGGATAGTCGGCGACACGCGGCTCGACGTCGAACACCCGGGTCGCACCGGCGTCGAAGGTGGGCCACCCGGGGTCGCCGGTCGTCGCGAAGTCGACCCACGCCCGGCGCATCTGCGCCGACAGCGACTCCGCCTCGGCGCCCGGCTCGCCGATGAGCATCGCCGGTTGCCCCAGCGTCAGGTTGCCGAACACGAGCGGCACGTCGAGGCCGTGACAGGCGCCGAGGGCACCGCCCATCCCCGGCGCCGGCCACGTCAGCTCGTAGACGTGGGCGTCACCATCGGCCGCGAGCTGCGCCCGTGCGAGCAGCACCGACGGCATCCGGAAGAGCCAGTCGGAGCGGACGACCTCGTAGAGGGCGTCGGGGTCGGCGAACCGCTCGCGGTAGGCCTCCGGGTCGGGGGCGAAGACCTCCGCGGCCTCGGCAGCCATGGCCGGGGTGACCTGGCCGAGCACCCCGGTGAGCAGTGACAGCAGCCGCTGCTCGTCGCGGGTGTGCCCGACCAGCAAGGGGATTCGTCCGGTGAGGCCCTCCCAGGGCGTGGTCGGCAGCACGTCGCCGTCGACGACCGGGGCGACGGGGACCCGCGCTCGCGCGGCCCGGCCCCAGCGGTCGGCGTACTGGTCGACGCGCTCCAGGACGGCATCCAGGGCGAGGGGGAGCAGGTCGGCGTCGACGCCCGGCAGGTCGGCGGGCGCGACGCCGAGCTCGGCCGCGCACACGCGGGCGACGTCGGTGGCGAGCGCCGGCGTGAAGAAGGTGCCGGGCACGCTCTGCGCGATCGCGCGCCGGAAGAGTCCCTGCGCCCGTGGCATCGCGAGGAGCGCGGCGACCGACCCACCCCCGGCGGACTGCCCGAAGACCGTGACGCGGGTCGGGTCGCCGCCGAAGGCCCCGATCGCGTCGCGCACCCATTCGAGCGCCGCCACCTGGTCGAGCAGGCCACGGTTGGCCGGAGTGCCCTCGACGAGGCCGAACCCCTCGAGCCCGACCCGGTAGTTGAAGGTCACGACGACGACGCCGTCGCGGACCAGGACGGGGCCGTCGTACTCCGGCAGGCCCGAGGTGCCGAACAGGTAGGCGCCACCCTGGACCCACACCATGACCGGAAGCCGGCCGGCGAGGTCGGGCGACCAGACATTGGCCGTCAGCCAGCCCGGATCGGGCGACGCGGCACCGGTGGCCCCGGCGGCGCCATCGCCACTGATGGCACTGGTCGGGGCGGCGGGGCCGGACTGCGGTGGCGCAGGCCCGAAGGCCGAGGCGTCGCGCACCCCGCTCCAGCCGCGCACCGGCCGCGGCGGCCCGAACCGCTCGGGCAGGCTCGCGAACGGGACGCCGCGGAACACCGCGAGCCCAGCCTCCTGCACACCGCGCACCACACCGCCCGGCACCTCGACCTGTACATCGACGCCCACCCCACGATGATCGCCGGACCCCGCGGGCGGCACGAGCCCTTTTCCGAGCGCCCGACCCGGCGCCCCCGTCCGCCCCCTACGCCCCGTACGCCGCGCCGCCCTCGTCAGCCGACGGCGACCGAGGTCGCGCCGCCGACCCGTGCCGCGTCGGTCGGCGGGGCAGCCGGAGCAGGCCGGGTGTCGAAGCCGCGGAACGAGCGGAACAGCAACGGGCAGAGCGAGGCCGCGAGGTAGGCGAACCCGATGACCCAGAGCCCGGCCTCGAGGCCGAGACCGCTCGCGAGCAGACCGCCGAGCACGCCGCCCAGCGGCATGAGCGACCAGCACAGGGCCGAGTTGAGCGAGGACACCCGCCCGGTCAGGTGCGGCGGGATCCGCTCGTAGACGACCGCGCCGAGGATGGGGTTGAGGAAGCCGGACGCGAACCCCGACGCGGCGAAGACGAGCAGGCAGGCCCAGAGCGGCGCCCCGAGCGCGAGCACGACGAACCGCGGGAGTCCCGACACGAGGAAGGCGACGAGGTAGGTGCGGTAGCGCGGCAGGCGGGCACCGAACCGAGCCGCGAGGAGCGCGCTGAGGATCGACGCGGCGGACATGCCCGCGAGGAGCGTGCCGATCCCGGTGGCGCCGGCCCCGCTCTGCTGGCCCCAGGCGGGCAGGAGCACCGAGGTCCACGCGATGTCGAGCAGGTTGGTCGTGGCGACCATGGCGCAGAGCGCGACGAGCACCCGGTCGCGGCGCAGGAACTGCCAGCCCTCGCGCAGCTGCCGCAGGTACGTGGCGACGGGCGCGGTCGTCGCGCCCGCCGTCGACCCGTCCGGCCTCGTCGACGTGTCGGGCATGGTCGACGCGTCGGGCGTCACCGACGCGTCGGGCGTCACCGACGCGCGGGGCACCCGCTGCAGGGCGCCGGTCGTCGCGAGGACGACCGCGGCGCACACCGCGAACGACACTGCGTCGACGAAGAGGGCGCCCACCGCGCCGAAGAGGCCGACGAGCACGCCGGCGAGGGCGGCGCCGGCCATCGACGCGGTCCGCTCGATGGCGCCGTGCAGCCCGGTGACCCGCTCGAGCGGCACGTCCGCGACCGACGCAACGCCCGGGACCATCGCGCTCTTGGCGCCGTCGCCCGGTCCGCGCAGGGCACCCGCCACCCCGACGAGCACGAGCAGGACCGGCAGCTCGAGCCGGCCGGCCAGGTGCAGCAGCGGGATCGCCGCGACGGCCAGGGCCGAGGCCGCGTCGCACCAGACGGCGACCGTCTGCGGGCCGTGGCGGTCGGTGAAGGGGCCTCCGAGGACCTTGAAGAGCACGAGCGGCGCCATCTCGACGGCCGCGACGAGGCCGGTCTGGGTGACCGACCCGGTCGTCGTGAGGACGAACCACGGCAGGGCGATCATCGAGATCCGCGTGCCGACGAGCGAGATCGCCTCAGCCGTGAGCAGCCCGTAGAGCGGGGTGCGGCTCATCGCGCCTCACCTCCGAGGAGGCCGTCGCCGGCGTCCGGGTGCAGGTAGGCGTTGACGTTGACCGTGTAGGGCAGCGCGTCCGGGGTGTCCGCGTCGGCCTCGGCGAAGCCCGCCAGGAGGGCCACCATCGCGTCGCGCAGCTCGCCGGCGCGTGCGGGCGTCAGCCGCAGCACCCAGTCGCTGAAGGTGGCCGCCTCGCGCCACGCCTGGGGCAGCCGGCGCTGCTGCATGACCGCCCGCTGGAGCAGCTCGGCGTGCGTCGTCGCGACCGCCTGCAGGTAGGCGTCGCGGGCGTCGAGGTCGGCCGGGGCGACCCCAGCCTCCCCACGGGGCGTGCGGGTGGACGCGTGCACCGCGCGCCACCAGCGCTCGCGGCCGTTGCCGCGCTCGGCGTCCTCCTCGATGAAGCCGTGCCGGGCCAGCTGGCGCAGGTGGTAGGACGTCGCCCCCGTGTTGAGGCCGAGGCGGCGCCCGAGGCCGGACGCGGTGTCCGGTCCGTCGACCCGGAGCATGCCGAGCATCCGGAGGCGAACGGGGTGCGCCAGCGCGCGCAGGGCCTCAGGGCCCGGGGTGACGAACGATTCGCTCATGGGACGAGAGTAGACCGCAAAGGAATCTTTGCAAAGAGTTCTTTGCGATTGGTTCGTCCCATTCCTCCACAGTCGTCCCAGCAGTTTGGGTCGGTCTCGGGGAACGCGCGGCGCGTCCACGGCCGTTTCCCGAGGCGGTTCGTACCGTCGAGAAAATGGACCGCCGCACGTTCCTGGCCTCCCTCGCCGCCGCCGTCGCCACCGGACTCGCCGGCTGCGGCACCGAGCCGTCGCCGGACGCCACCCCTTCTCCGACCGGCACCGCGGCCCTGTTCACCGCGCCGAAGGGGCTGCGGAAGGTGCCACTGCCGCACGGGACGCTCTTCCAGCTCCCCGACCAAGGACGCACCGTCGCGCTGACGGTCGACGACGGCACCAGCTCCGCGGTCATCGAGGGCTACGCGACGCTGGCCCGCGACACCGGCCTGCGGCTCACGTTCTTCTGCAACGGCGTCAACTCCGGCTGGACCACCCACGCCGACCTGCTGCGCCCGCTCCACGACGACAACCAGATCTTCCTCGCCAACCACACGTGGTCGCACCCGAACCTGCTGCACCTTTCGCCGGCCCGGGTCGCCCGCCAGGTCCGCCGCAACGAGGCCTTCCTCGAGAACACGTACGGCACGCTCGGACGGCCCTTCATGCGTCCGCCCTACGGCGCCCACGACGAGGCCCTCGACGCCCAGCTCGCCGACCTCGGCTACCCCGCGGTGACGATGTGGCTCGGGGATCTCGGTGACTCCTCGGTCGTGGCGCCGCAGCGGATCGTCGCCAACGCCAAGGAGTGGCTGCGGCCGGGCCACATCGTCATCGGGCACGCCAACCACCGGCCGGTCACCAAGGTGTACGGCCAGCTCGTCGAGATCATCCGGGCCCGTTCCCTGCAACCGGTGCACCTCGGCGACATCTTCGAGGTCTGAGCGCCTCTCCGCGCAACCGCGCGAGTCCGGTAGGACGGCGGGCGGGCCCCGGTACCGGCTCAGCCGACCCCTGCCAGCCGGTTCGCGACTTCGATGGCGTGGTCGATCGGGATGGCATAACCGGCCTCGGTGGCACCCGTGCGCCGGTTCGTCGCCGCGGCCGTGTCCATGCCGACGACCAGGCCGGACGCGTCGAGCAGCGGTCCGCCGGAGTCGCCGGGCTGGACGTCGGCGCTCGTCTCGATGAGGCCGGTGATGCGCTCGGCCCGAGTGGCGCCCACGTCGCGGGCGGTGATCGCCTGGCCCAGCGCCGTGACGGTGCCCACGGCTGCCGAGGTGCCGGGAGCGTTGCCGGCGTTGCCGACGCCCGTCACCGTCTGCCCCACCGCGACCGTGCTCGAGTCGCCGAGGGGAGCCGTCCGCAGACCACCGGCGTTCTCGAGCTGGAGCACCGCCGCGTCGTCGGTCGGGCTGTCGCCGATGACCCTCGCGGGGTAGCGCCGTCCGGTGGCCAGGTCGACGACCGCGATCGACGCAGCCCCCGCGATGACGTGGTCGTTGGTGAGGACGCGACCCGAGGCCGTCAGGACGATGCCGGTGCCGGCACCCTCCTCGCGCCCGTGGTCCAGGGACGTGAGGACGTTGACCACGCCGATCGTCTGGGTTCCGGTCGCCCGGGTCGCGGGGCGCACCGGAGCGGCGGACGTCGCCGACCCTCCCGGGCCACTACCCGAACCGCCGCCCGAAACCCCTCCGTTCGAAGCAGACCCGCCGCTTCCCGCGCCGAACCCTCCGTGGCCGTGGCGCCACCAGCCGTGCCCGGATCCGGGTCCGCCGTTCGCCACCCCGGGGCTCCCGTACGGGTCGACCGATGCGGCCCGACCGGCGACGGTCGCCGTCGGCGACGCGGCGTGGACCAGCAGCGTGGCCGCGCCGCAGGCGGAGAGGGCCGCCACCGCCCCGACGGTGGCGAGCCGGGTGAGTCCGCGAGGGTGATGAGCAACCATGACGCGTCCTGGGGTGAGCGACACGAAGGTGTGTCACGAGGTCTGTCACCACCAGCGGACGCCCGTTTCCCGTGACTGCGCTTCCGGTTGGGTGTGGGCCGGCTGTGCGAACGGTCCGGTCGTCCCGCGTGCGGGCCGACGCGATGCTGCGGCCGACGCGTCAGAAGTTCGAGGCCATGTTCTGGAAGCGGCTGAAGTGACCCTGGAAGGCGACGACGATCGTGTCGGTCGGTCCGTTTCGGTGCTTGGCCACGATGAGGTCGGCCTCGCCCTCGCGGGGACTGTCGCGCTCGTAGGCGGCCTCGCGGTGCAGCAGGATGACCATGTCGGCGTCCTGCTCGATGGAGCCGGACTCACGCAGGTCGCTCATCGCGGGCTTCTTGTCGGTGCGCTGCTCGGGACCACGGTTCAGCTGGCTGATGGCGATGACCGGCACCTCGAGCTCCTTGGCGAGCAGCTTGAGCGCACGCGAGAACTCCGAGACCTCCTGCTGGCGGGACTCGACGCGCTTGCCGCTCGACATGAGCTGGAGGTAGTCGATGACGACGAGCTTGAGGTTGTGG
This sequence comes from Intrasporangium zincisolvens, assembly GCF_034724055.1. Lineage (NCBI taxonomy): Bacteria > Bacillati > Actinomycetota > Actinomycetes > Micrococcales > Intrasporangiaceae > Intrasporangium > Intrasporangium zincisolvens. The sequence continues at coordinate 345,606 of NZ_JAWIIL010000001.1, read as the reverse complement.
CGCTGCTTGAGCCGGCGGCACTTGGCGCGGATCTCCATGAGCGACATGTTCGGCGAGTCGTCGATGAACAGGGGCGCGTCGGAGACGCGGCCCATCGTCGAGGCGAGACGGGTCCAGTCCTCCTCGCGCATCGTGCCCTTGCGCATGTGCTGCAGCTGGATGCCGGCCTCGGCCGAGAGCATGCGCATCGTGATCTCGGTGCGGCTCATCTCGAGGCTGAAGACGACCGAGGCCATCTTGTGCTTGATGGCGGCCGACCGGACGATGTCGAGGCCGATGGTCGACTTGCCCATCGCCGGTCGGGCGGCGATGACGATCATCTGGCCCGGGTGCAGGCCGTTGGTCAGGGCGTCGAAGTCGGTGAAGCCGGTGGGCACGCCGGTCATCTCGCCGGAGCGGCCGGAGGCGACCTCGATCTCGTCGACGGTGGCCTCGATGACGTCACCGATGGCGTGGTAGTCCTCGCCGCCGCGCTTGTCGGCGACGGCGTAGACCTCGGCCTGTGCTGCGTTGACGATGTCCTCGACGTCGCCGCCGCCCTGGGCGTAGCCGAGCTGGACGATGCGGGTGCCGGCCTCGACGAGACGGCGCAGCACGGCGCGCTCGGCGACGATCTGGGCGTAGTAGCCGGCGTTGGCGGCCGTGGGCACCGAGGCGATGAGCTGGTGCAGGTAGGCCTGGCCGCCGACGCGGGTGAGGTCACCGCGCTTGGTCAGCTCGTCGCTGACGGTGATGGCGTCGGCGGGCTCGCCGCGACCGTAGAGGTCGAGGATGGCGTCGTAGATGAGCTCGTGCGCGGGGCGGTAGAAGTCGGTGCCCTTGAGCTGCTCGACACAGTCGGCGATGGCGTCCTTCGACAGCAGCATGCCGCCGAGGACCGACTGCTCGGCGCCGACGTCCTGCGGCGGGAGGCGGTCGTCGGGCGGCCCGCCCTCACGCGCCGACGACGCGAACGCGCTGGTGCTCAGCTCGTCGAGCGACACGAACTCACCTTCCCCTGACTTGCTGGGCGACTCACTGGACCCTCCGCCCGAGGGAGGTCCCTCGGGCGCACTGCGGACGAACTACGTCGGTGCAACTCAGTAGACACCCGTCCACCGACAGGCTTCGACAGGCCCCCCAGGCGCACAGGTCCGACCTGCCGATCCGCGTGAGCCGTGCCGCCCTCCCCGAGCGCACCGACACACCGTAGGGCGGGCCCACCGCGACCTTCAACCTCAGGGCCCCCGCGGCGCGAAACGCCTGTGGACAACCGGTGGACAGCGGGCCGCGACACGCCGTCAACAAGTGTGGACAACGTGTGTGTACAACTGTGGGGACACGTTCGGGCCCATCGACCAACAGGGGCTCTGACCTGCGACGACGCGTGTCCACGGGGTGTGGACGAGAACTTCCACCGGCCTGTGAGTTGTCCACAGCGGGACAAGCCCATCGGTTTTGACAATTGGGGAAAGTCCCTTTACCACGGCATAGATCACGGCGTGGGCGATTCGGACAAACCGGCCGCCGACGCGTCGTAGTAGTCGCGGTTGCGCAGCCCCGTCGCGGCGGCCTCGTCGAGGACGACGAAGGCCTCGGCGTGCCACTGGATGACCGAGCCGGGGCACGAGGCCGACAACGGCCCCTCGACGGCGGCCGCGACCGCCGCCGCCTTGCCGGCCCCCGACGCGACGAGGACGAGCCGGCGCGCGTCGAGGACGGTGCCGAGCCCCTGGGTGACGCAGTGCGTCGGCACGGCGTCGACGTCGCCGCCGAAGAAGCGGGCGTTGTCGTGGCGCGTGCGGTCCGAGAGCCGCTTGACGCGCGTGCGCGACGCCAGCGATGACCCGGGCTCGTTGAAGCCGAGGTGGCCGTTGGCGCCGATGCCGAGGATCTGCACGTCCACCCCGCCGACGGCCGCGATGCGTCGCTCGTAGTCCACGGCGGTCGCGGTGAGCTCGCGCTCGGTCGCGCCCGAGCCGTCGGGCACCGACAGGCACTCGGGCGACAGGCGAAGCGGCCGGCACACCTCGCGCAGCAGCACCTCGCGGTAGGACTCGGGGTGGCCGGCGGGAAGGCCGACGTACTCGTCGAGGGCGAAGCCGTGGGCGCGGGTCAGGTCGAGCCGCCCGGAGTCGACGGCTCGCGCGAGCTCGGCGTAGAGGCCGAGCGGCGAGGACCCGGTCGCGAGCCCGAGCACCGGGTCACGGCGCCACGGCCCGGGTGCACCGGACGGGTCGGATGCACCGGACGCATCGGGCGCTACGGGTGCCACGGGTTCCGGAGACCCGTGGGCGGGCAGACCGGCGAGGACGACCTCGGCGGCCCGGCGGGCGACGTCGGCGGGCTCCGGCAGGACGATGACCTCCATCAGCCCACCCTCTCACCGGCCCGGTGGGGCGGGGCCGCACCGTCCACGCCAGTTCGGGCGCGCGGGACGGCCAGGAACGAGGCCCCGACCGCCGCGACCGGCAGCGTCGCGGGCAGCAGGGCGAACCGGTCGGGCAGCTCGAGCGCGGCGACGAGTCGCGAGGCGCGCGAGCGCCGCTCGAGATCGGCTCGCACGGCCTCGAGCAACGGTGCGCCGAGCCCGGCGAGTCCGCCTCCGGCGAGGACCTGCTCGGCGCCCGAGGCCAGTGCGAGCACCTGCACCGCGAGCCCGACGCCGCTCGCGATGACGTCGACGGCCATCCGGGCCGCGAGGTCGCCCGCCGCGGCGGCGACGAAGGGGTCGGGGGCGAGCCGGGTCCGTGCAGGCCAGAGCCGCGCCAGGGCCGAGCCCGACGCGACGGTCTCGAGGCAGCCGACCTGCCCGCACGTGCACGGAGCGTCACCGGCGACGGGCAGGTGCCCGATCTCCCCGGCGGCGCCCGCGATCCCGCGCACGACGACGCCGTCGCGGACCACGGCGGAAGCCAGGCCGGTGCCGAGGTTGAGGTAGGCCAGCGCCCCGGGCCCCAACGCACCCGACGCACCCGACGCACCCGACGCGTCGGCGCGCAGCCGCCAGGCCCCGAGCGCCGCGGCCTTGACGTCGTTCTCGACGGCCACCGGGCGCCCGAGCCGGCGTCCGAGCTCGCCCGCGAGGTCGACCGCGTCGACGTCGAGGTTGACCGCGTGCCGGGCGAGTCCCGTTGCGGGGTCGACGAGCCCGGGCATGCACGCACCGACGCCGGCCACCCTCGACAGCCCTCCGGCCTCGAGCGCGACCTCGTGGGCGAGCCGCGCCGCGACCTCGACGACGCCGTGCGGGCCACGCCCGGACGGCGTCGTGCGCAGTGCCAGCACCGACGCGTCGGGGCCGACGAGCGCGACCGCCGTCTTCGTGCCTCCGATGTCGATCCCCAGCCGCGCCCCCGGTTCGCCGTCGACGCTCACGAGCCCAGCCCGAGGTAGCGGCCGAGTGCCCGGGCCACCACGACCGACCCGCCGTAGGCGACGAGGTCGGCGCCGCCGCGCGGCCAGCCGCAGTCGACGACGATCGTCGGGTGTCCTTGCGCCCGAAGCTCGTCCGCGACGCGCCAGGCGGGGTGCGTCGGCGCGAGGCCGCGGCCGGCGACGGCCACCTTGGCGCCGGCGGGGACGTCGTGCACCGGCACGGTGAGCCCGGCCGCGAGCGGACCCCAGGCGACGCGTCCCACGGCGAGGTTGGGGTCGGAGGCCACCTGCACGATGCACGGCACGCCCTCGGCGGCGAGCCACGCGTCGCTCGTGGGCGTCGTCGTGAAGCCCTCGGAGAGCAGCGCGTCGGCCCAGGCACCGGCGGAGCCGGGGCGCTCCGAGGACACCGGCCCCGGCGGGAAGGTCGCCGACAGGAGCGCGACGCGTCCGGCGGCGTCCTCGAGCCTGCTCACCGGCAGGCGCCCGTCCGCCACGGCCACCACGACCGCGTCGACGACCGCGAGCAGCTCCTCCTCGGTCGTCTCCGACCCGATGCAGAGCAGGTCGCAGCCGGCGGCGAGGGCCCGCACCGCGGCCTCGGGGATGCCCGTGACCGCCGAGGCGCCCGCCATGTCGAGCGCGTCGGAGACGATGACGCCGGTGAAGCCGAGCCGCCCCCGCAGCACGTCGCCCAGGACCACCGGCGAGAACGTCGCCGGGCGCTCGGCGTCGATGGCCGACACGACGACGTGCGAGGTCATGACCGACGCGACGCCCGACTCGACCGCGGCCCGGAAGGGCTCGAGCTCGCGCACGTCGAGCACGTCGAGCGCCGCGTCGACGCGTGGCAGCGCGAGGTGCGAGTCGGTCACGGTGTCGCCGTGCCCCGGGAAGTGCTTGGCACACGCGGCGACGCCGACCGACTGGACGCCCTCGACGTACGCCGCCGAGTGCCGGGCCACGTGGTCCGCGTCGGCGCCGAAGCTGCGCGATCCGATGACGGGGTTCTCGTCGGCGGAGTTGACGTCGACGACCGGAGCGAGGTCGAGGTTGATGCCGTAGGAGGCGAGCTCGGTGCCGATGAGCGAGGCCGACCGACGCGTCAGGCCGGTGTCGTCGAGGCGGCCGAGGAGGGCGTTGCCCGGCTGCGTCGACCCGGTCGGGTAGTGCAGCCGGGTCACGTCGCCGCCCTCCTCGTCGACCGAGACGAGCAGTCCGGGGGCGGCCGCGCGGAGGTCGGCGCACAGGGCCGCGAGCTGGTCGGGGTCGACGACGTTCGCGCCGTAGAGGCACACTGCGGCCAGGCCGGACGCGTGCTCGCGGGCGACCCAGTCCGGCGGCGTCGTGCCGACGAACCCGGGCATGAGCGTGCCGAGGACGAGGCGCCGCAGCGCCTCCGGGGAGATGGTCATGTCAGCCCTTCACCGCTCCGCCGACGAGGCCGTTGCTCATCCGCCCCTGCACGAGGAGGAAGAAGATGATGACCGGCACGGCGACGACGGTGGAGGCGGCCATGACCTGGCCCCAGTCGGTCTCGCGGGTCGCGCTGGCCTGCACGAAGCCGCGCAGCCAGAGCGGCAGCGTCCGGGCCTGCTCCTCGGTCATGACCACGAGCGCCACGGTGAACTCGTTCCACGCCTGGAGGAAGGCGTACACGCCCGAGGCCACGACGCCGGGGGCCAGCAGCGGGAAGGTGATCCGCAGGAACGCCTGCGTGCGCGAGAGCCCGTCGACCATCGCGGCCTCCTCGAGCTCGACCGGCACGCCGGCGACGAACCCGCGCAGCATCCACACGGTGAAGGGCACGACGGCGGCCGTGTAGAGGATCGCGAGGCCGAGGACGTTGTTGAGCAGGCCGACCGAGCTCATCATCTTGTACTGCGCGATGAACAGGCCCTCGGCCGGCAGCATCTGGATGAGGAGCAGCGCGAGCACGAAGGTGCGGCGGCCCCGGAACCGGAACCGGCTGATCGCGAGGGCGCCGAGGAACGCGATGACGATCGCCGCGGCCACGGTGGTCAGCGTGACGACGAGCGAGATCCCCAGGGCGCGAAGGAAGCCCGGGTCAGTCACGACGGTCCGGAAGTTGTCGAGCGAGCCGCCGAACGGCAGGAACGTCGGCGTGCTGCGCTGCAGCGTCACGGTGTCGAGGAAGGCCGAGTTGAGCATCCAGTACACCGGGAACGCCCAGACGAGGGCGAGCGCGACGGCGACGACCGTGAGCACGGTGCGACGCGTGGAGCGACGCGTGGAGCGACGCGAAGTGGTTCGCGAGGGGGTTCGCGACGAGGCGCGCGAGGCGGTGGAGATGCTCACCGGGCCTCCTCCTTCATGAGGGAGCGGACGTAGTACCAGCTGACCCCGACGGTGATGAGCAGCATGAGGATCGAGACGGCGCTGGCCGAGCCGAAGTCACCGGCGCCCGTGCCGAGCTGGTAGATGTACGTGCCGAGCAGGTGGGTCTCGTTGGCGACGCCGCCGGCGTCCTGGAGCAGCTTGACCTGGGTGAACACCCGCAGGTCCCAGATCAGCTGCAGCAGCAGGACGATCGAGATGACCGGTGCGACGAGCGGCAGGATGATGTGCCGGAGCCGCTGCCAGCCGCCGGCGCCGTCGATCTGCGCCGCCTCGAGCACCTCGGGCGAGAGCTGGGTCAGCCCCGCGTAGATCGACAGCGCGACGAACGGCACGCTCATCCACACGACGACGACGGCGGCGACGACGAAGAACGACAACGGCTGCACGAGCCAGTTGTGCCCGGCCGCGTCGATGCCGACCTGCTCGAGCACCCAGTTGAGCAACCCGTTGCGCCAGTTGACGATCCACGTCCAGACCGTCATGGAGGCGACGACCGGCATCGCCCACGCGAGCAGGAGCGCCACCTGCAGGCAGAGCCGCCCGACGCGTCCGACGGCACCCATGAGCAGGGCCAGGCCGAGGCCGACGGCGACCGTGACCACTGCGCAGACGACGCAGAAGACGAGCGAGCGGACGACGACGAGCCAGAGGTTCGCGTCGGTGAGCAGGGCGAGGTAGTTGTCGAGCCCGACCCACTCCGGCGGCTGGCCGAACTGCTGGGCGAGGCCGAACTTCTGGAAGCTCGTGACGACCTGCCAGCCGACCGGGTAGCCGAGGGCCACGACGAGGACGAGCAGCGTCGGGACGGTGAGCAGGGCGGGTGGGACGCGTCGGGGCCGGCGGGGTCGTCGGGGCGCGTCGACCGACTGGGGTGTGCGGGAGGTGTCGGGCGGAGCGGGTGCCGTCGTGGTCATGACTGGCCTTTCGGGCCTGAGGTCGAGGGGGCCGGCGGCCGGGTGGAGGGGTGTCCCGGCCGCCGGAGCCTGTCAGGCGGGCTGGTGAGCGGCGGAGGCCGTCACGAGAGGTTGAGCAGCGGCGTGATCTTCGCGTCGTACTCCTTGGCCAGGGCTGTGAGGTCGGACGCGTCCTTGATCTTGGAGAAGAACTCCTCCATGACCATCTTCGACTCGACGACGGCCCAGCCCGGGGCGGCCGGCGTCAGCTTCGATGTGGCCGCCGACTCGATGGTCGCCTTGGCGAACGCGTCGGTCCCGAGGGAGCTGACGTAGTCGGAGTTGGCCGGGCCGAGGCCGGCACCGCCGAGCTTCTTCTGGTAGTCCGCCGAGAAGATGATCTTGAGCAGCTCGCGCGACAGCTCCTGGTTCTGGCTGGCCTTGGAGATCGCGATGTTGGAGCCGCCGGCGAAGACGGGCGCCGGCTTGCCGTCGGTGCCGGGCAGGACGAACGCGGTGAACGTCGAGTCGTTCCACTCGCGGGTCTTCTTGCCGTCCTTCTCCTTGAGGTCACCGATCGACCAGTGCGCCCAGCCCGGGGCCATGATCGTCGCCGCCGCGAGCGACGTCTTGCCGGTGACCTTCTGGTTCTCGTCGAGGATCTCGTCCGCGTCGTTGACGTAGAGCCACGGCGTCTGGTCCTTGGCGTCGGCCGGGGCCTTGGAGGCGTTGCGGTAGAGGTCCTGCAGCTGGGTCAGGCCCTTGACCGTGTTCGGGTCGGACAGGGTCGAGACCCACTGCCCGTTCTCCTTCTTGGCGAGGTCGCCGCCGTTGGCGAAGATCCACGAGATGCCGTTGCGCCAGTCCTGGCCGCCGAGGAAGAAGCCGCTGAAGTTCTTGATGTTCCGGGGGTTCTTGGCCGTGATGGTCTTGACGGCGGAGTTGAACTCCTCGAGCGTCTTCGGGGCGGCGACCCCCGCCTCCTTCCAGAGGTCGGCCCGGGCGAACATGTAGCGCGAGCCGAAGTAGTACGGCAGCGCGTACTTCTTGCCGTCGACCGAGCCGACGTCGACGAAGGACTGGAGCAGCTTGCTGCCCCCGAGCCCGTCGTAGAGGTCGCTGACGTCGCTGAAGGCACCGACGTTGGTGAAGGTCGGGCTCTGCGTGTTGCCGATCTCGGTGACGTCGGGGGTGTTCTTCGGGTCGGGCAGGGCCGTCGTCAGCTTGGTGACGAGGTCGGGCCAGGCCTGCTCCTCGATCTTGAGCGTGGCGCCGGTCTTGGCCTTGAAGGTGTCCTGCAGGTAGGTCCGCAGCTCCTTCGGGGTGTCGGTGCCGGCCAGCCACAGGGTGATCGACTTCCCGGCGTTGCCGCCGGCGCCTCCGGGGGCGGCCGAGGAGCCCGTCGTCGTGCCGTTCGCGCCGCCGCCGCAGGCGGTGAGCACGAGGGCCGCCGTCGCGGCCGTGGCCACGGCGAGACCGAGGGTTTTGTTCATGACGTTTCCTTTCCGAGGGCCGCGGTGGCGGACCGGTTTCGCGTCGTTGCGAAGTGGTTGCGAGGTGGTGCGAGGGGTGTGCGGGAGAGGCCGGGCGGCCCCCGGTGCAGCCGGTGCAGCGGGTGGTGCGGGTGTGGTGCGGGTGTGGTGCGGAGTGCTGCTGGTGGTGGAGCCGGCGCCTAGGCGACGCCGAGCTGGTCCCACAGGACGAGCACGGCGGCGCCGCGCAGGACGATGTCGTCGGACCGGTCGGCGAGGCGTACGGCCAGGTGCGCCTCGGGCCGGGCGAGCAGGCGGGCGCGGAGCGTCTCCTCGAGGGCGTCGCGCAGGACGCCGCCGAGCAGGTGCTCCGGTCCGGAGAGGACGACCTCGGACAGGTCGAGCGCGGCCACGACCGGGGCGAGCGCGATCCCGAGCCGCTCGCCGGCCTCGCGCAGCGGGGCGTCGTCGCCCGACGCGTCGAGCGCCTTCTCGAGGTTGGGGGCCGACAGCCACGTCTCGAGGCAGCCCACCTTGCCGCAGCGGCAGCGGGCGCCGCCGTCGGTGCCGACGGTGACGTGCCCGATCTCGCCGGCGGCGAAGTGGGCGCCGCGGACGCGCTGGCCACCGACGATGAGCCCGCCACCGACACCGCGGCCGATCTTGACGAGGACGAGGTCGTCGCCGCCGTCGCCGAGCGTGTAGTCGGCATGGACCGCGGCGTCGGCGTCGTTGACGACGAAGACGGGCAGGTCGGTGGCCTCCGCGACGACGTCGCGCAGCGGCACGTCGGTCCAGCCGAGGTTGGGCGCGGTGTCGACGACGCCGCCGGGGCCGACGATGCCGGGCGTGCCGACGCCGATGCCGAGCAGCGGCGCGGTGGCGGCCGCGACGAGCTCGTGGACGAGGTCGAGGACGGTGTCGACGACCGCCTGGCCGGTGGCGTCGCCGATCGGCCGCTCGGCGCGCACGAGGATGTTGCCGTCGAGGTCGAGGACCGCGCCGCGGAGGACCTCGTGGGCGGCGAGGTCGAGCCCGATGGCCTGCAGGCCGGTGCGGTTGACGTCGACGAGCGTGGCCGGCTTGCCGGGGCGCACCTCGTCGGAGGGGCCGAGCTCGACGGCGTGCCCGGTGTCGATGAGCTCGGCGACGAGGTCGGAGACGGTCACCTTGCTCATCCCGAGGCGGCGCGCGACGTCGGCGCGGCTCATGGCACCCACCGAGTAGAGCAGCTGGAGCACGAGTGACAGGTTGTGCCGGCGGCCGTGCGCGGGGAGCACAGCAGTGCGCGGCGAGAGCCGTCTGGCGCGGGAGAGGGCGGTGGTCACGAGGGTTAGTAAAGTTTACTAACTCCCAATCCCGCAACCGGTTCGGCACCACGCATTCGGTCACGGTTCGGTCACGACGCGTGGCGATGCCGTACGCCCCGGGGCCGCGGGCCGGTCGGACGCCCGACGCCGGGGACCGTCACATCAGTCGCACCCACGTGTCCGCGGCGCCACCGAGGCGACCGCAGCTCGACTCCTGCAGCCGGGAGTCGAGCGTCGCATAGTCGGTCCAGACCCGGTATGCCCGAGGGCACGAGAGGCCCGTCGGACGCAGCTCGACCAGTCCACGGGTCCCCGTGCTGACCGACCCCTGCTCCACGAACCGCCTCTCCCCGCTCGCGGACCGTCTCGTGACGTCGTCGACCACGGCATACGTGCGACCGTCGACCACGAGGAGGCGCCCGGAACCCTGCAAGAGCCACACCCCGTCCAGCCCCGACTCCCAGCGGAGCTGCTGGGGCCGGCCGCCGACGTACCGCGACACGACGGGCGTCGAGGTCGGGACGACCCGGGTCAGGTCCGAGTCGAACCATGCCGGCTCGGGGCCGAAGTCGCCATGGCACCCGCCGTCCGCGGTCAGCCAGTGCAGGCGCAGCCGGTCCGCAGCAGGGCGCTCGGCCCGGAACGTCGCCGAGCACCCGGACGCGTCGGCCAGCCGGAGACCGTCCGGCAGCATTACCGCGACCGAGCCCTCCCCCGGCCGGTCGGCGAGCAGGTCGCGGGCGCGCAGCACCTCGAAGGTCCCGTCGGCGCGGATCACCCACAGGGGCGGCCAGGCCGAGTCCTCCTCGACCCGCCACAGCCCCGCGATGGCGTCGAGGGCCTCGGCGTCCGTCCCGGCCCACCCGGTGGCACGCGTCGCAGCCAGCCCCGCGCGGCGTCCGCCCCCCTCCTGCGCCGCGACCAGAGCGACCGCCGACAGCCCGAGCGAGAGCACGACGGCGAGCACCAGCAGCAGGTGTCCTGGCCGGCGAGGGCGACGGCCCCGCCCGGCGCGGGCGCCTTCGAACCGCTCCTCGATGCGCTCGACGTCCCTCTCGGGAACGTGGAGGCCCTCCGCGACGCGGCGCAGCGCCCAGGCGGCGGTGTCCGCCCGATCCGGGCGCCCTCCCGACGCGGACGGCGCTCTCGGCACACGCTCAGTCGACACGGTCGGCGCCCGTCAGTTGAGGCGGACCCAGGTGTCGGACGTCCCCCCGAGCCGCCCGCAGCTTCCCGGCACCAGCTGCGCGTCGAGCGTCGCGTAGTCGGACCGCACGGACCGGTACCGCCGGTCGCATCCGGCGCCATCCGGGGTGAACGTCACGGTGCCGTCGCGCCCGACGGTCGCCGTGCCGCGCTCGTCCATCGCAGCGTCCCCCGACGTCGCGAGGTCCGTGGCCCGGTCTGTGACGACGTAGGGGCTCGAGGTCACCCCCGCGGGCGCCTCGTCGACGGCGAGGAGGCGCCCACCGCCCCGGAGCAGCCAGGTCCCCGTCAGGCCCGACATGCCGTTGAGGACGACCGCCCCACCTCCGACGTACTTGGGCTGCACGACGCGGCCGGCGCTGGGGACGAGCCGCGTCAGTGTGCCGTGCACCCACCACGCGTCGAGGATGGCGTCGCAGTCCCCCTGTGTCGCCGTCCGCTCGAGCACGACCCCGACCGGGTCCGGCGCCACCGCCCAGGTGCGCGTGCACGTTCCCGCCACCGACACGGTCAGGGTGGTCCCGGTGAGCCGGTAGGACATCGTCGTGGCGCTCCGCGAGGCGACCAGCTCACCGGGCTTCTTCAGCTGCTCCATCGTCCCGCCGGGCCCGAACGCCCACAGCGTCGGGTCGAAGTCCCCGTCCACGCGCCAGAGGCCGACGAGCTGGTCCGCGCTGAGCCCCGTCGACGTCTGCGTCGGAGCCGGCGCGGCCGGTCGGCTCCGCTGGGGCGTGGTCAGGAGGACCGCGAGCCCGGCCAGCGCGAGGACGAGCAGGGTCACGGCGGCCACGAGCCAGCGCCCCGGGCGCGGACGCGCCGCCGGTCGCTCCCACGCCGGCTCGAGCCGTTCGAGGTCGCGGGCCGTCACGTCCACCGAGTCGGCGACCTCGTGCAGCGCGCGTCTCGTCAGCTCCTCGACGTCCGGGCCGGTCATCGCCCCGCCTCCATCTCCCGCTGCAGGCGTCCGATGGCGCGGTGGCCATGGCGCTTGACGGTTCCCACCTCGAGCTCGAGCAGTGCCGCCGTCTGTGCCTCCGTCAGGTCGAGGTAGTACCGGCACACGACGACCTCGCGCTGGCGCTGGGGCAGCCGTTTGACGAGCGCGAAGACGCGGAGCGCCTCGTCGCTGGCCACGGCGTCCCCGTCCGGGGTGCCCACCGCCCTGACGGTCAGTCGCTCACGCAGGGCACGGGCGCGGATGAGCCGCCGTTGGGCGGTGCGGCACTGGTTGATGACCGCGGCCCGGAGGTAAGAGCGCACCGAGGCCTGGTCACGGACGTGGTTCCAGTTGCGGTAGAGACCGATGAACGCCTCCTGGACCGCGTCCTCGGCGAGGTCGCGGTCGCCGACGAGGCAGTAGCCGAGCCGGACCAGGCCGGGCACCTCGTCACGGAACAGGCCGTGGATGGCCGCGTCGCGATCGAGCCGCCGCCACTCGAGCTCTTCCGTGCCCTTGACCAACACCTGTTCCTCCCAGGATGTCGTGTCCCCGTCAAGGGTCGCAGCCGGCACCCGAATGGTTGACCGCTCGCCGAAAGTCGCGGGACGACCCCGGGCGAACCGTGAGCGACCGACCGCCTGCGAGGCCCCGCGGTCGGTACGGCGACATACGGTGGTGCCATGTGCCGCAACATCCGACAGCTCCACAACTTCGAGCCCGCCGCGACGTCGGAGGAGGTGCGCGCCGCCGCCCTCCAGTACGTCCGCAAGGTCAGCGGCAGCACCAGGCCGAGCCAGGCCAACCAGCACGCCTTCGACGAGGCCGTCGAGGTGATCGCCCACGCCACCCAGCACCTGCTCGACCACCTCACCACGAGCGCACCGCCCAAGGACCGTGAGGTCGAGCGGCAGAAGGCCCGCGAGCGCAACGCCGTCCGCTTCGGCACGCCCGCCTGACCGGCCCGGCACCCGCACCGGCCCAGCGCCCGCTCGCCGACTCGCGCACCCGTGTCCGTCTTCGTCGCCGTCCTCGCGGCGCTCCTCGCGCTGCTCACCCTCGCCCTGCACCGCCGCCTCGCCGTCGCCCCCGGCTGGCCCCGCGGCGTCCGCCTCGCCTCCGCCACCCTCCTCGGCCTCACCTGGCTGCTCACCCTCACCGCCTTCGCCATGCAGTCCGGCGCCCTCGACCCCCGACGCGGCCGGTGGGTCGCGTGGGCTGGCATGACGTGGCTCGTCGTCGCCTGGTACCTGCTGCTGGGCGTTGCCGCCCTCGGGATCGCCTGTCTCGCAGTGCAGCTCGTGCGGCGCCCCGGCCTGCGTCGCCCGCTCCTGCGGGTCGGCACCCCGCTCGTCGTCGTCGCGGCACTCGGCGCCACGGGCTACGGGCTGGCCGAGGCATCCGAGCCGTCGGTGACCCCGGTGACCGTCACCGACCCCGACCTGCCGCAGGGCCTGGACGGACTGCGTGTCGCGCTCGTCACCGATCTGCACGCCGGACCGATCCGTGAGGCGTCGTTCACCCGACGCGTCGTCGACCTCGTCAACGCCCAGCGTCCCGACGTCGTCGTCCTCGGCGGCGACCTCGTCGACGGTCGTGTCGCCCAGGTCGGCGACGTGCTCGCCCCGCTCGCCGACCTCCGCGCCCCGCTCGGGGTCTACGCGGTCAGCGGCAACCACGAGTTCATCTCCCAGGAGGCCGACGCCTGGCTGACGCACTGGGAGAGCCTCGGCATCCGCGTCCTGCGCAACGAGCACGTCGGCATCGAGCGGGGCGGGGCGAGCCTGACGCTGGCCGGCGTCCACGACCTCACCGGGCGCGGCACCGACGCCAGTGACGCGGCCCGCGCGCTCGAGGGCGTCGACCCGGCCGGGTTCACGATCTTCGTCGCCCACCAGCCCAAGGCCGCCGAGAACGTCCAGGGCCGCGGCGTCGACCTCCAGCTCTCGGGGCACACGCACGGCGGGCAGGTGTGGCCGTTCCGCTACCTCGTGCCGCTCCAGCAGGCGGTCCTCGACGGGCTGTCGACCGTCGGCGACGTGCCGGCGCTGACGAGCCGCGGCGCCGGGGCGTGGGGGCCGCCGGTCCGGGTGCTCGCCCCACCCGAGGTGCCGGTCGTCACGCTCCGCCGCGGCTGAGCCGTCCTCCGGCCGATCCCGCGGCCGCCTCGAGGTTGCTGCGCCGGTGGCCGTCCGCCCCTACGCTCGGCGCATGGGGTTCTGGGCGAGGCAGGTGACGCCGCGGCTCGTCGCGGGCGGCGAGAGCGAGGCCATCGTCGCCATGCGCCGTCGGGCCTGCGCCGGCCTGCGGGGCGAGGTCGTCGAGCTCGGGTTCGGCAGCGGCAACAACGTCGGCCTCTACCCGGCGGAGGTCACCCGGGTCGTCGCGGTCGAGCCCTCGGACGTCGGCTGGCACCTGGGCGAGAAGCGCCGGGCCGGCAGCACGGTCCCGATCGAGCGCGGAGGCCTCGACGGCCAGCGGCTCGACCTGCCCGACGACAGCGCCGACGCGGTGCTGTCGACCTTCACCCTCTGCACCATCCCCGACGTCGCGGCCGCCCTCCGCGAGGTGCGCCGGGTGCTCCGACCGGGCGGCGCCCTGCACTTCCTCGAGCACGGCATCGCGCCCGACGAGGGAGTGCGACGCTGGCAACGGCGCCTCGAGCCGCTGCAGAAGCGGGCCTTCGACGGCTGCCACCTGACCCGCGCCATCGACCGGATCGTCGCGGAGTCCGGGCTCGAGGTCGTCGACCTCGACCGGGCCTACGCACCCCTGCCGAGGCTCATGCGGCCGTGGGCCTTCGGCTACCTCGGCCGCGCCGTCAAGCGTTAGGGCGCCCCCGGAAGCGCGTCCTCCCCGCGGAGGGGGCACCTGACGTCGAGGGGCACCTCTCTCGATCGAGTGAGCACTCCGTCACACGGGCCCCAGGACGCGTCCGGCGACCCAGGCGATGTCGTCGGCCACCTGCTCCGGCGGACCACCGGGGCGCACGACGTGGCTGAGCACGACGCGCACGACGACGTCGACCGCGGCCCGGCGCCGACGCGGCGGGAGCGCCACGTCGTAGCCCTCGAGGCGGCCGAGCACCATGTCCGACGCGACGTCGACGAGCACGTCGGAGCGCGTCGTCAGCAGCGGCATCAGCTCGGTGTCGCCGCCGTGGGTGAAGGTCGCGAGCGCCCGCAGCAGGGGACTGTCGGCCGCGAGGTCGAGCACGGCCCGCACCGCCGCGCGCACCGCCGCGTCGAGGTCGGTGGGGTGGGCGTCGAAGGCGTCGCCGACGACGCCGAGGAACCGCTCGAGCTCACGCAGGACCATGGCCTCGCCGAGCGCCGGCTTGGACCCGAGCTCGTTGTAGACCGTCTGGCGCGACACCCCGACCCGCGCGGCGAGCGCCCCCATCGTCACGGCCGCCCACCCCACCTCGGCCGTCAGCGCCGCGGCCTCCGCGACGATCCGCTCGCGCAGGCTGGGCGTCGTCGTCATGCCGGTCATCGTAGGCACCGCGCGCCCGGCGACCGCTCCCGTCACGTCGAGGCGGCCGCCACGAAGTCGACCTTCTCGCGCACGCCGCAGTCGGGGCAGCACCAGTCGTCCGGCACCTGCGCCCACGTGGTGCCGGCCGGGAAGCCTTGTCGCACATCGCCGTCCGCCTCGTCGAAGACGTAGCCGCAGCCGGGGCAGGCGTGCCGGCCGACCGCGCGAGCGACCTGGGCCGACCGTCCCACGCCCGACGCGTCGGCACCCTCCGCATCGACCGCGTCGACCGCGTCGGACGCGTCGGTACCGACGCCGCGCGACGCGTCCGACGTGCCCGACCCGTCCGACGCCCCCGGGGGCGGGTAGGCGGCGAGCACCCGAGCGCGTCGCGAGGGCTGCACGTTGGCCAGGCGCACGTCCCCGCCGTAGTGCGCGACCACGCGCGGGTCCATGACGCGTCGCCACAGCGGGGGCACGAGCGCGAGGACGATCATCCCGGCGTAGCCCGTCGGCAGCACCGGCGACTCGGCGTAGTCGCGCAGCGTCTGGTAGCGACGCGTCGGGTTGGCGTGGTGGTCGCTGTGCCGCTGGAGGTGGTAGAGCAGGACGTTGGTCGCGAGGTTGTTGCTGTTCCACGAGTGGCTCGGGTCGACCCGCTCGTACCGCCGTCGACCGGGCTGCCCGACGACCTGGCGCAGCATCCCGTAGTGCTCCATGTAGTTGACGACCTCGAGCAGCGAGAGCCCGACGAAGGCCTGCAGGAGCAGGTAGGGCAGCACCCCGACGCCGAGCCAGGCCACGAGCGCGCCCCAGAGCAGCGCCGACAGGAGCCAGGCGCTGACGACGTCGTTGGACAGCCGCCACGGGCGCAGTCGCCGCCGGGCCAGCCGGCGCTTCTCGAGGCGCCACGCGCTGCGCAGCGACCCGGCGACGGTGCGCGACCAGAAGGCGTAGACGCTCTCCCCGACGCGGCTGCTCGCGGGGTCGGCCGGCGTCGCGACCCGCACGTGGTGGCCTCGGTTGTGCTCGATGTAGAAGTGACCGTAGAAGCTCTGCGCGAGGGCGACCTTGGCGAGCCAGCGCTCGTGGCTCTCCTTCTTGTGGCCGAGCTCGTGGGCGGTGTTGATGCCGATGCCGCCGACGCAGCCGATGGAGACCGCGAGGCCGACCTTGTCGAGCGTCGACAGGCCATCGTGGGTGATGACCCACATGGCGGCGACGAGGCCGACGTACTGGATCGGCAGGAACCAGTAGGTGATCCAGCGGTAGTACCGGTCGTTCTCGAGGGCCTCGATGAGCTCGTCGGGAGGGTTGCTGCGGTCGAGGCCGGCGACGAGGTCGATGAGCGGGACGATCCCGAGGATGACGATCGGGCCGATCCAGAACCAGACGCCCCAGCCCGTGGCCGCGTGCAGGCCGAGCCCGACGAAGGCGAGCGACGGGACGACGAGCCCGATGAGCCAGAGGTGTCGTTTCGGGTCGCGCCACTGCTCGGCGGTGCCGGTCGGCACCGTTCCTGCTGCCGTCATGGGAGCCTCCACGTCGTCGATTTACACGACCGTAGAATATGTAAAGCCACTTGACAAGAGTTCGTCTGATGTAAAGACGATCGCATCGCGACCAGCCCGACCCGGCGTCGGGGGTGGCGGCTACCTTGAGCCCATGACGAGCGACCCGCACCCCGACCTCGCGTCGGAGGTCCGGGCCGCCCTCGTCGCCGGTGCCGACCCCGAGCGCGCCGCCGGCCAGCAGCGCTACATGAAGTCGGCGATGCCGTACTTCGGCCTCACCTCGCCGCAGCTCAAGGCGGCCCTCACCCCGTTGCTGCGCGACCCCGGCCTGGCAATGTCCTCTCGCGAGCAGTGGGTCGCCACCATCGAGCAGCTGTGGGGCACCGCCACGCACCGCGAGCAGTGGTACGCGGCGATCACCCTGGCCCGCCATCGCGCCTACCGGCAGTGGGTGGACAGCGACGCGATGCCCTTGTGGGAGAAGCTGATCCGCGAGGGTGCCTGGTGGGACGTCGTCGACGACATCGCCACCCACCTCGTGCGCGACACGCTCCTCACGGCCCCGCAGGTCGAGGGGCTGCGGATGCGCGACTGGTCGGGCAGCGACTCGCTGTGGGTCAGGCGCGCCTCGGTCATCAGCCAGGTCGGGGCCGGTGCACGCCTGGACCAGGACCTGCTGTCCGACGTCGTCGAGCCGAACCTCGAGGACCGCGACTTCTTCATCCGCAAGGCGATCGGCTGGGCACTGCGCGACCACGCCCGCCACGACCCCGACTGGGTCCGCGCCTTCGTCGCCGACCACCCCGGCCTGTCCGGGCTGTCCCGGCGCGAGGCGCTCAAGCACCTCGGGGCCTCGGCGCCGGCGGGGTCCCTGCCCGAGACGCCCGCATGAGCGCCGGCACGGGCACGTCCGCGCCCACGGCCCACCGCCGCGAGATCCTGCGTCTCGCGGTCCCGGCCTTCCTCGCCCTCATCGCCGAGCCGCTCTTCCTGCTCGCCGACTCCGCCATCGTCGGCCACCTGGGCACGGCCCAGCTCGCCGGGCTCGGGGTCGCCAGCGGCGCGCTCGTCACCGCCGCCGGCATCTTCGTCTTCCTCGCCTACGGCACGACCAGCGTCGTGGCCCGCCACCTCGGCGCGGGCGACGACCGCGCCGCCATCGGCGCCGGCATCGACGGGCTCTGGCTCGCGCTCGGCCTGGGGGCCGCCACCGCGGTCGTCACTGCCCTGGCCGCCCGTCCGATCTGCGCGGCGTTCGGCGCCTCGCCGGCCGCCCTCGAGCAGGCCACGACCTACCTGCGCGTCTCGGCGCTCGGCCTACCGGCGATGCTCGTCATCCTCGCCGTCACCGGCGTGCTGCGCGGCCTGCAGGACACCACCACACCGCTCGTGGCGTCGGTCGCGGGCTTCGGCGCGAACATCGCCCTCAACGTCGTCTTCGTCTACGGGCTGCACTGGGGCATCGCAGGATCCGCGTGGGGCACGGTCATCGCCCAGACCGGCATGGCGGCCGGACTCGTCGCCGTCCTGCTCGTCAAGGCACGCGCTCGGCAGGCCAGGCTGCGCCCCCACCCCGGACGCGTCCTCGCCGCCGCACGCACCGGCGTCCCGCTCCTGGTGCGCACGCTCGCGCTGCGCGCGACGCTCCTCGTCACGACGTGGGTGGCGGCGTCCCTCGGCGACGTGCCGCTCGCCGCGCACCAGGTGGCGATGACGGTGTGGTCCTTCCTCGCCTTCGCCCTCGATGCGCTCGCCATCGCCGCGCAGGCGATCACCGGCCACGCCCTCGGCGCCGGCGACCGCGAGGGCGTACGGGTCACGATGGCCACGATGGTGCGCTGGGGCGTGTGGGGCGGCCTCGCGGTCGGGCTCGCCGTCGCCGCGCTGCACGGCGTGATTCCCGCGCTCTTCACGAACGACCCCGCGGTGCGAGAAGCGCTCGGGGCAGCGCTCGTCGTCGTCGGGCTGGGGCAGGCGGTGGCCGGCTACGTCTTCGTCCTCGACGGCGTGCTCATCGGGGCCGGCGACGGGCGCTGGCTGGCCTGGGGCATGGTCCTGACGTTCGTCGCGTACCTGCCGGTGATCCTCACGGTCCGCGCGTGGGGCCCGAGCGGGTCGCCGGTGCGCGACGTCGTCGTGCTCTGGCTGGCGTTCACCGCCTTCATGGTGATCCGTGGGGCCGGGCTGTGGTGGCGGGCCCGCCGCGACGACTGGATGGTCGTCGGCGCCCGCTGACCGCCTCGCCGCGGCCACCGGAGCAGCGGGCCGGCAGTCCTAGCCAACTGCTACGCCCTTTTCAGGGTTCTTTAAGGTGCGGGAGTCATAGTCGTTCTCGTGAGTTGCTCCTGTGCGACTCGGTGATCTCCTCCCCCTGTCGGATCACCGCGTCAAGGGCACCCGCCCCCGCTGGTCGAGTTCGGCGACGTGACCAGCGGGGGCGGGTTTTTCTTTGCCCGCGCCCGGCCACGCGACCGCCCGACCGCTCGACCAGCCCGGCCCACTCGACAGGACGAGCGTCGCCGCGTCAGCCGGCCCACTCCGCCACGGCGACGTCGGACAGCAGCGCGCTGACCTCGGCCGTCGTCGGCATCGCCGTCGAGCACTCGAGCCGACCGGCGACGATGGCGCCCGCGACGCTCGCGAAGTGCACGACCCGCTCGAGGTCCCACCCGGCGAGCAGCCCGTGCACGAGCGCGCCGCCGAACGCGTCGCCCGCCCCGAGCCCGTTGACCACCTGCACCGGGAAGGGCGCGACGCGCACTGTGGCCTCCGGGGTCCTGGCGAGCACCCCGCCCGGGCCCAGCTTGACGACCGCCAGCTCGAGCCCCGCCTCGAGCAGCGCGGCAGCCGCTCGCTCCGGGTCGCGCTCGCCGGTCGCGACCTCGCACTCTTCGACGTTGCCGACGGCGACGGTGACGTGCTCGAGGGCCCGCCGCACCAGGGCGGGCGCCTCGTCGGGGTGGGGCCACAGCGTCGGCCGGTGGTCGAGGTCGAGGACGGTCAGGGGGCGCCGGCCGCGCTCTCGCCAGGCGGCGAAGTGCGCCTCGCGGCTCGGCTCCTGGCTCAGCCCGGTGACGGTTGCCCAGTACACATCGGCGTCCCGGATCGCCTGCAGCGGAATCGAATCCGCGGTGATCAGCAGGTCCGGAGCGATGGGGTAGCGGTAGAACCAGATCGGGAAGTGGTCCGGCGGGAAGACCTCGCAGAAGGTCACCGGGGTCGGCGGTCCCCCGGTGACGGTCTGGACGAACGCGTCGTCGACGCCGAGCTGCAGCAGCTCGCGGTGCACGTAACGGCCGAACGCGTCGTCGGCGGTGGCGCTGACGAGCGCGCACCGACGCCCGTGGCGAGCCGCCGCGACAGCGACGTTGGCCGCGCTGCCACCGAGGAACTTCTCGAAGCTGCGTACCTCGTCGAGCGTCACCCCGTGCTGGAGCGGGTAGAGGTCGACGCCGACGCGACCGATGGCCACGAGGTCGTGACTCGCGCGGTGGGCGCCCTCGCCCCGGGCCTCGTGCGACGGTCCCATGGGTCAACGCTAGACGGGTCGCGGCGGCAGAGCACCCCGGACGCGTGGGCCGAACCGATGGCCGAGCACCGTCGACGCGCGATGGTCACGGAATGGTCACGGCTCTTGACCGCTGCCGCGGCGTCCCGTCATTCTCTCCCGTGAGAGCGCTCTCACGGTCCCGCTTCACGCAGGGAGAGCGCTCCCACACTCACACTGGGCAGAGACCGAAGGAGCTCTCCGATGACAGCCCGCACCACTCGTACCGGCACCCGCCTGACGCGTCCCCGGAACGTCGCGCTCGCCACCCTCACCGTCGGACTGCTGGCGCTCTCGGCCTGCAGCTCGGGCAGCGCCGACAACGGCCCCTCGACCCAGGCCGGCGCCGCCGGCGGCAAGGTCACCCTCACCCTCGCAACCTTCAACCAGTTCGGTTACGAGGACCTCATCCCCGAGTTCGAGAAGACCCACCCGAACATCACCGTCACGCACAAGAAGGCCGCCACCTCGAACGAGGCCCGCGACACCTTCTTCACCCGCCTCTCCGCCGGCAGTGGCATGGCCGACGTCGAGGCGGTCGAGGTCGACTGGCTGCCCGAGATGCTCCAGTACTCCGACAAGTTCACCGACCTCAAGAGCGCCGCCACCGACGGCCGCTGGCTCGACTGGAAGGCCAAGGCCGCCACCGACGCCGACGGTCACCTCATCGGCTACGGCACCGACTCCGGCCCCGAGGCCATCTGCTACCGCAGCGACCTCTTCAAGAAGGCCGGCCTGCCGAGCGACCGCGAGTCCGTCGCCAAGCTGTTCGGGAACACCTGGGACAGCTACTTCGCCGCCGGCAAGCAGTTCGCCGCGAAGTCCAAGGTGCCCTTCTTCGACAGCATCGGCGCCACCTACCAGGGCATGGTCAACCAGGTCCAGGCCGCCTACGAGAACCCCGCCGACGACACCATCACGGCCACGACCAACGCCGACGTCAAGAAGCTCTACGACGAGGTGGTCCAGGCCGGCATCACCGACGGCCTCTCCGCCAAGCTCCAGCAGTGGGGCGACGACTGGACCGCCTCGTTCCAGAAGGACGGGTTCGCCACGATGCTCTGCCCCGGCTGGATGGTCGGCGTCATCGAGGGCAACGCCAAGGGCGTCAAGGGCTGGGACGTCGCCAACACCTTCCCCGGTGGCGGCGGCAACTGGGGCGGCAGCTACCTCGTCGTGCCCAAGCAGAGCGCCCACCCCAAGGAGGCCCAGGAGCTCGCCGACTGGCTGACGGCTCCCGAGCAGCAGGTCAAGGCCTTCAAGAAGGTCGGCGCCTTCCCGAGCCAGCAGGCCGCGCTCACCAACCCCGAGCTCCTCGCCTTCAAGGTCGCCTCGTTCAACGACGCCCCCACCGGGCAGATCTTCGCCGAGCGCGCCAAGGCCGTGACGGTCTCGCCGTACAAGGGCACGCACTACTTCGCCATCAACGACGCCATGCAGCAGGCCCTGACCCGCGTCGAGCAGGGCACCGCGCCGCAGGAGTCGTGGGACAAGTGGGTGGCCGACGTCAAGGCCCTCGGCTGACCGCCCCACGCTGAGCCGTGGGCGGCCCGGTACCACCGCCGGTACCGGGCCGCCCACCCCGACGAGCGGACCACCGCATGAGCATCCAGACCCCCTCCCAGTCGCCCTCCATGGAGACCTCCAAGGCGGCGAGCACCCTCGGTGCCGACGCCTCCGCACCGGTCCACCGCTCCCCCATCGCCCCACGGGCCGGGTGGCGTCGGCGCCTGACGAAGGTCGACGAGAAGGCCTCGCCGTACGCCTACGTCAGCCCGTTCTTCATCCTCTTCGGCGTCGTCGGCCTCTTCCCGCTGCTCTACACCGCCTACGTCTCGCTGCACCGGTGGAGCCTCATCGGGGGCCAGGGCGACTTCGTCGGCCTCAAGAACTACGCCGACGTGCTGGCCCAGCCCTACTTCTGGAACGCGCTGAAGAACACCATCAGCATCTTCCTGCTCTCGAGCGTGCCCCAGGTCATCGCGGCCCTGCTCATCGCCGCGGCCCTCGACAGCGGACTGCGGGCCCGCACCTTCTGGCGCATGGGCGTGCTGCTGCCCTACGTCGTGGCCCCCGTCGCCGTCGCCCTCATCTTCAGCGACCTGTTCGGTGACAAGTTCGGCCTCGTCAACCACCTGCTCGACCTCGTCGGCATCGACCCCGTCCAGTGGCACAAGGAAGTGCTGCCGAGCCACCTGGCGATCGCGACGATGGTCAACTTCCGCTGGACCGGCTACAACGCGCTGATCTTCCTGGCCGCGATGCAGGCGATCCCGCGCGACTACTACGAGGCAGCGATGATCGACGGCGCCGGACGCGTCCGCACCTTCTTCTCGATCACGGTCCCGCAGCTGCGCGCGACGATCATCTTCGTCGTCATCACCTCGACGATCGGCGGCCTGCAGATCTTCGACGAGCCGCGGATGTACGACCAGTACGGCCTCGGCGGCGCCGACCGTCAGTGGCAGACGCTGACGCTCTACCTCTACCAGCTCGGCTGGACGCAGAAGAACTTCGGCCGGGCCGCGGCCGTGGCCTGGATGCTCTTCCTCGTCGTCGTCCTCTTCGCGCTGCTCAACTTCCTCGTCACCCGACGGATCGCCTCGAAGGGGCAGCGATGACCACAGCGACCAACACCGCGACGAACACCGCGACGAACACCGGGAACCTCCCCCGGCGCGCCGGCCGCGGCACCCGCCTCGTGCGCCGCACCCAGGCCAGTCCGATGGCCTACGCCGTCCTCGTCGTCGTGCTGCTCGGGTCGGCGTTCCCGCTCTGGTGGTCCTTCGTCATCGGCAGCAAGGACTCAGCGGCGATCGTCCAGGACCCCTACTCCCTCGTGCCGGGCGGGCACTTCCTGCAGAACGCGAGCACCGTCGTCACGACGATCCCGTTCTGGAAGGCGCTCGGCAACAGCATCCTCGTCAGCACGACGGTCGCCGCGCTCGTCGTGCTCTTCTCTGCCCTGGCCGGCTTCGCCTTCGCCAAGCTGCGCTTCCGCGGGCGCAACGGACTGCTCGTGTTCGTCATCGCGACGATGGCGGTGCCGACGCAGCTCGGGATCGTGCCCCTCTTCATCGTCATGAGCAAGCTCGGCTGGATCGGCAGCCTCTGGGCCGTCATCCTGCCGAGCGCCGTCAGCGCCTTCGGCGTCTTCTGGATGACGCAGTACCTGCAGGAGGCGCTGCCCGACGAGCTCATCGAGGCTGCCCGCGTCGACGGCGCCTCGACGCTGCGGACCTTCTGGTCGGTCGCGCTGCCGGCCGCGCGGCCGGGCGCCGCGATGCTGGGCCTCTTCACCTTCATCGCCACGTGGACGAACTTCTTCTGGCCGTTCATCATCCTCGACCCCGGCAACCCGACCCTGCCGGTCGCGCTCCAGCAGCTGCAGGCCGCCTACTTCGTCGACTACTCGCTCGTCCTGGCCGGCGTCGTGCTCATGGCCCTCCCCCTCATCGTCCTGTTCGTCTTCGCCGGGAAGCAGCTCGTGTCCGGCATCATGCAAGGAGCAGTCAAGGGATGAACGTCCCCACCACCACGACCACGTCGCGCCCCGCATCCGAGACCGCACCGGGGGCCAACACCGACCACCCCACCGCCAGCGATCTTGTTGTGCCCCATGGGCGCCCGGTTCCGGCCGGCTTCCTCATCGGCGCCGCCACGGCGGCCTACCAGATCGAGGGCGCCCGGCACGAGGACGGCCGGCTCGACTCGGTCTGGGACACCTTCGCGCACACGCCCGGCGCGGTCGTCGACGGCGACACCGGCGACGTCGCGTGCGACCACTACCACCGCTTCGGCGAGGACGTCGCCCTGATGCGACGCCTGGGCCTGCAGTCCTACCGGTTCTCGACGTCGTGGTCGCGGATCGTGCCCGACGGTCGCACCGTCAACGCGTCGGGCCTCGACTTCTACGAGCGGCTCGTCGACGAGCTGCTCGAGGCAGGCATCGCGCCGTGGCTGACGCTCTACCACTGGGACCTCCCCCAGGCCCTCGAGGACCGCGGCGGCTGGACGGTCCGCGACACGACCGACCGGTTCGTCGAGTACGCCGGCGTCGTGCACGACCGCCTCGGCGACCGCGTCCGCACGTGGACGACGCTCAACGAGCCGTGGTGCGCGGCGTTCCTCGGCTACACCGCGGGCATGCACGCGCCGGGCCGCACGTCGGTGGCGGACGGCCTCGCCGCCGCCCACCACCTGCTGCTCGGGCACGGACGCGTCGTGCAGGAGCTGCGCTCTCGCGACGCGTCGCTCGAGCTCGGGCTGACCCTGAACTTCACCGTCGCCGACCCGCTCGACCCCGCCGACCCCCGCGACGTCGATGCCGCCCGACGCGTCGACGCCCAGATGAACCGCATCTTCCTCGACCCCGTCTTCCGGGGCGCCTACCCGGCCGACCTGCTCGAGGACGTCCGCGGACTGGGACTCACTGACCACGTCGTGGACGGTGACCTCGAGGCCATCTCTTCCCCGATCGACGTGCTCGGCGTCAACTACTACAACGGTGAGGCCATTGCGCACTGGCAGCCGGAGGTCGCCCTCGACGACAACGTCAACGGCGGCCGCACCACCCGCTCGCCCTTCCCCGCCGCCGACTCCTCCTTCCGCCACCCGCGCGGCCTGCCCGTCACCGCCATGGACTGGGAGATCCAGCCCGAGGGCCTGACGCGCCTGCTGCACCGGCTCCACGACGAGTACACGGGCCCGGCCGGCGTGCCGCTGCACGTCACCGAGAACGGCGCCGCCTTCGACGACGTGCCCGACGCCGCCGGATTCGTCGACGACGCCGACCGCGTCGCGTACGTGCGCGCCCACCTCGGGGCGGTGCTCGACGCCGCCGAGGCCGGCGTCCCGGTGCGCGGCTACTTCTACTGGTCGCTGCTCGACAACTTCGAGTGGGCCTGGGGGTACGCCAAGCGCTTCGGTATCGTCCGAGTCGACTACGACACCCAGGTGCGGACACCGAAGGCCAGCGCCCTCGACCTCGCCCGGATCATCTCGACCCGGGTGCTGCCGACCGGCCACCCGTCCACCGATGCCATCGGGTCGCCCGGCACCACCGACGGTGCCGGCACCGACGACCGAGCAGGAGAGCACGAGGCATGACCCAGGGCACGCCGGCCACCACGCCGATCGCCGACGCGGACGCCGCATCCGGGCGTCCGACGCTCGAGGCGGTCGCTCGCGTGGCCGGCGTGTCCCGGGCGACGGTCTCGCGCGTCATCAACGGCTCGCCGCGCGTCAGCCCCGACGTCCTCGCCGTCGTCGAGCGGGCCATCGCCCAGCTCAACTACGTGCCGAACCGGGCGGCCCGCTCGCTCGTGGCGCGCGCGACGATGTCGATCGCACTCGTCGTGCCCGAGGACGCGCACCGCTTCTTCGGCGACCCGTACTTCGCCGACGTCGTCCAGGGCATCAGCGACCGCCTCGACGAGAGCGACTACGTCCTCAACCTCCAGCTGACCCACCCGAGCTCGCCGTCGGAGAAGACGCGTCGGTACCTGCTCGGCGGCAACGTCGACGGCGCGCTCGTCGTGTCGCACCACTCGGGCGACCACTTCCTGGCCTCCCTCGGCCGCTCGCTACCGGTCGTGTTCGGTGGCCGCCCGATCGGCGACATCGCCAACCCCGGCGACTACTACATCGACGTCGACAACCGGGCCGGTGCCCGGCACGGCGTCGAGCACCTCGTCGAGCGTGGACGCCGCGCCATCGCGACGATCACCGGTCCGGCCGACATGCCCGCCTCCGTCGACCGCGAGCTCGGCTGGCGCGACGCCCTCGCAGCGGCCGGGCTGTCGGACCACCGGCTCGCACGCGGTGACTTCACCGAGGCGGGCGGCATCCGCGCCGCCCTCGCCCTCGTCGACGAGCACCCCGACCTCGACGCGATCTTCGTCGCGAGCGACCTCATGGCCAGCGGCGTGCTGCTGGCCCTCGAGGAGCGCGGGCTCTCGGTGCCCGACGACGTCGCCGTCGTCGGCTTCGACGACAGCCCGTACGCGACGCGTGGCAAGGTCGGCCTGACGACGGTCGCCCAGCCGGCCCAGGAGATGGGCGTCGTCATGGCGGACACGCTGCTGCGCCTGCTCGGTGGCGAGCAGGTCGAGCGCGTCCGCGTGCTCCACACCCGGCTCGTGGTGCGCGACTCCACCTGACGCGTCGACCCTCCCACACAGTCGAGTGGGCACTTTCCCGAGCCGCGTTTGACTCGAGTGGGCACTTTCCCTGGCTGCGTTGAGTCGAGTGGGCACTTCCTCAGCCGCGAGGGCGAGTCAGGACGCCCAACGATGCCGACGAATGAGGCCCCGCTGCATCGCGAGCTCCATCGCCTGGGTCGAGAAGAACCGGGGCTCGGCGCGGGAGAGGTCGAGCTCGCGGCGTGGGATGCCAAGCGCGGCGGCGAAGCGCAGCACGCACGCTCGACGCGCCTCCGGCGAGCCGAGGTCTTCCTTCCATATCTCCTCGACGGCAAACTCCCCCTCGCGTTCGAAGCCCATACGTCTTTCCTCATCAGCGACGCGCTGCTCGTCGCTCGCGTGGAATGCCTCACCTTGGTACTCGCCCACGACACCGTGCTCTTTCCAGTACAGGTCGGCCACGCCGAGAAAGTGACCAGCCGCATCGATCACGGCTTGACCGAGCTCGGGCTCGGGCAGACCGCAGCGCACCAACATCAGTCGGGTGACCGTTTCGCGGGGCGAGGCGGCTCCGAGCCGGATCTCGGACAGCGCCTCCAGGAGCGTGACCTTGCCACGGGGCCTCACGCGAGAGGCAAGGGCGCGATGCAGAGGGTGGATGCTGTTGAGGTCGTATGCCACCGCATCGCCGAGAACGATGAGGTCATCGAGGCCCGCCGGCTTGCCGCGCCCGACCAGCTCACCGAGGTCGACCCACGTATCGGCGGGAGCGACCACCGGGAGGCCCTGCGCGGATGTCGTGACGCGGGAGTGCCTGGCGCGGTGCGCCACGACGCCGGGTCTGCGCATCCGGCGTGTGTCAAGCGGACCCGTGACGTGAACGCGCTGGTCCTCGGCGATCGCGTAGGACAGGGGCAGCGCCAAGAGCTCAGCCGCCGTGAGATGCGAGAAGGCGGCGTCGGCGGGAAGGACTGGGTGCAGAGCACGTGCCCGCTCGACGGCTGTTGTCGGTACACCGACAGATCGAACTCCCCGCGCCGGCCGGTGTAGGTCGGGACTGTCGAGTTCCCGGTCAGGGACCGCCACGCGGCGCAGCGGACCCGTGAGGAAGGCGCCGGACTCGAGCGCCGACGGCCATCCATCGCGCAGGTCAGCAAGCGCAGCCGCCCGAGCCGGCACCGTCGCCCTCCACCCTGGCGCTGAAGGTTCCGGGCCGCGGCTGCCGGTGCGCAGGATATGGGTAGCCGCCCTCCCAGGGAAAGGCGCCGGCGACGGACCAGGTGAGCTGCAGGACCGGGACGGAGACCTCTGACGGCCGACGGTAGTGCCGGTTCGCGCCGAACACGATGTCGCCAGGGTTGGGGACCTGCTCGACGAGGTACCGCTCTTCATGGTCCGGAAAGCTCAGCTCCTCGCCGGGCACGAGGTCGCGGCCCTTGACGACCATGCTGTACAGGTGGTTCAGAAAAGCCTGAGGCACTCGCTTGGTCCAGACCGAAGACCAGCAGCTCCGGGTGCCCGAGCCCGAAGAGGCCGATGGTGTAGCAGAACGAGGTCGATATGCCCTCGCCGTCGCACGGCATCACGTGTTCGAGCGAGCACCCGTACCGCCGGATGTACTCACTGACCCGGCGATCCTCCTGATCGAGCCACTGGCTCACCCTGATGTCGTCCACTGGTTCCCTCCTCGTTGTGCAGGTCTGGAGGGCCAACTTTGCTTGCAAGCGGCTCGGCGCGCCGCAGCGTCGGAGCGTGCTGTGGACACCGACGCAAGGGCTCAGGGAGATGTGGAACTACGCGTCCAAGTGCCCACTCGACCGGCAGGAGCGCCGGGAAATCGGCGCGAAGGGTTAGTCCAAGTGCCCACTCGACGGGGAGGAGGGACTGGACGGGGGGACGGGACGACGAAGGGGCCGGGACCGCGTGGTGCGGGTCCCGGCCCCTTCGGCCGTTCAGGCGTCGCTCAGGCGGAGACGACGTCGAACTTCAGCGTCGCGAGGACCTCCGGGTGCAGGCGGACGGTGGCCTCGTAGGTGCCCGTCGTCTTGATGGCCTGCTTGACCTCGATCTTGCGCTTGTCGAGCTCGGGACCGCCGGCGGCCTTGACCGCGTCGGCGATGTCACCGTTGCTGACGGCGCCGAAGAGGCGACCCGACTGGCCGGCGCGGGCCTCGACCTTGACGGCCGTGGCCTCGAGCTGGCCCTTGATGCCCTTGGCGGTGTCGAGGTCCTTGATCGAGCGGACCTCGCGACCCTTCGTCAGGGCGTCGACCTGCTTCTGCCCGCCCTTGGTCCACGGGGTCGCGAGACCACGCGGGAGCAGGAAGTTGCGGCCGTAGCCGTCCTTGACCTCGACGATGTCACCAGCAGTACCGAGGCCGGAGACCTCGTGCGTGAGGATGAGCTTCATATCAGTTCTCCTGGTTCTCGAGGCCGGGCTCAGCGAGCCGAGCTCGAGTAGGGCAGCAGGGCCATCTCACGGGCGTTCTTGACGGCCGTGGCGATGAGACGCTGCTCCTGGACGGACACACCGGTCACGCGACGCGCGCGGATCTTGCCGCGGTCGGAGATGAACTTGCGCAGCAGCGCGGTGTCCTTGTAGTCGATGTTCTCGACCTTCGCCGCCTTGAGCGGGTTGGCCTTCTTCTTGGGCTTGCGCACAACGGGCTTTGCCATCGTGGTGCTCTCCTTCGTGATGAGAGCCCGGGGTTCTGCGCCCCGGGATGGGTCTGGTGATCCAGAGGATCTAGAGGTGCCGCGCGAGGCGGCGGTTGCCGGTCGGTGCCGGCGTCACGATCAGCTCCTGATCAGGATGGTCGATCAGAACGGGGGCTCGTCGTAGCTGGGAGCCTGCCCCCAGCCACCACCCTGGCCGCCGCCCTGCTGGCCGCCCTGGGCACCGCCCTGAGCGCCACCCTGGCCGCTCCAGCCGCCACCCTGGCCGGCGCCACCCTGGCTGGCGCCCTGGCCACCACCGGTCGCCCAGGGGTCCTCGCCCTGGCCGCCACCCTGACCACCGCTCCAGCCGCCGCCCTGCTGGCCGCCGCCGAAACCGCCACCGCCGCCTCCACCACGCTGGGTCTTGTTGACCTTCGCGGTGGCCGAGCGCAGCGAGGGACCGATCTCGTCGACATCCATCTCGACGACGGTTCGCTTCTCGCCCTCCTTGGTCTCGTAGGACCGGGACTTGAGGCGACCGGAGGCGATGACGCGCATGCCGCGCTGGAGCGACTCGGCGACGTTCTCCGCCGCGTCGCGCCAGACCGAGCAGCGCATGAATAGCGTCTCGCCGTCCTTCCACTCGTTGCTCTGGCGGTCGAACATCCGGGGCGTCGAGGCCACCGTGAAGTTCGCGACCGCTGCACCGGACGGCGTGAAACGCAGCTCGGGGTCGGCGGTCAGGTTGCCGATGATGGTGATGACGGTGTCGCCTGCCATGGATCAGTCCTTCGCTGGGTGATCGGAGCGAACGCTCGGGGTGGAGATCGGCGGTCGATCAGGTGCTGATCAGGTGCGTGATCAGGCGCCGGGGCGGAGCAGCTTGGTGCGCATGATCGACTCGCTGAGGTTCAGCTGACGATCGAGCTCCTGGGCCACGGCCGGCTCGGCGGTGAAGTTGACGACGGTGTAGATGCCCTCGGACTTCTTCTTGATGTCGTAGGCGAGGCGACGACGGCCCCAGATGTCGACGTTGTCGACGGTGCCGCCACCGTTCTTCACGACGGTCAGGAAGCGGTCCATCGTCGTGCCGACGGTGCGCTCCTCGGTCTCGGGGTCGAGGATGACCATGAGTTCGTACTGACGCATGCTTCTACCCACCTCCTCTGGTCTCGGCGGTCACGGGTCTCTCCCGTGACAGGAGGGTTGCAAACGTCCCGCCGTGAGCCACGGGTGACAGCCAACCAGATCGGTCCGACAGGGGTCGGGCTTCTCCACAGGCCACGGGGCGCACGGCGAACCCGGCAAGACTACCGGGCGGGCCCACCCCCGGCGAAATCGAGCCGGGCGGTGATCGCCGGCCCCGCGCGTCAGGCGAAGCGGACGATGAGACGGTCGTCGGCGCCGGTCATCGGACCGGCGAGGTCGTCGTGCTCGGCCACCGGGTCCTCGGCCGTGCCGCGACGCCCCCAGCGGTCGCGCGCCCGCAGCCACGCGACGGCGACGAGCCACAGCACCGCGACGACGCGCAGCATCGAGAAGAACGCGTACCAGGCCGGCGGCAGCCCGCGGTCGGGCACGGTCGTCGCGGCGATCGTCAGCCACACGGCGACGAAGTTGAGCGCCTCGGCGCCGGCCCACAGCAGGTGCTCGCGCCACTGGAGCGCACACCACGCGATGAGGGGCAGCAGCCACAGCGAGCTCTGCACGGTGAACGACTTGCCGGTCACCAGGACGATGCCGACCATGACGAGCGACACCTCGGCCACGGTGGGCCGGCGGGCGGACGCGAGGGCGAGCACCGCCCCGGCGAGCAGGGCCAGCAGCCAGCCGACGGCGGCGAGCGCGGTGACGACGCCGTCGGGCATCGCGTGCCCGGCCAGCTGTGGCAGCAGCCACGGCGAGCCGTAGCCGGCGGGCGAGGAGGACCACCCGAGGTAGGCCGACGCGGCCGCCGCCGGGTTGAGGAAGGAGACGAGCGACAGGATGCCGCCGAACGTGAGGAACGTGTAGAGCGCGAGCCGGCCGAAGGCGCGCTTCCGGCCGGAGCGCAGGCACAGCAGGCCGATGGCGATGACGAGGAGCACGGGGTAGCTGCGCGCGGCGATCGCCGCGCCGAGCAGCACGCCCGCGAGCGTCGGTCGGCGGCGCGACCACGCCCAGAGGCCCGCGCTCGCGAGCGCGACGCCGAGCAGGTCGGCCGAGACGAACCCGACGAGGGCGGCGACGGGCGAGAGGGCGACGTGCGCGGCCGACCACGCCGAGAACGCCGAGGACGCCACGCACCACACGACGACGAGCAGCAGCAGCGTCAGCAGCACCGACCACAGCGCGAAGTACCAGGCGGCGCGCGTGCGCAGCGACCCGTCGTCGGGCACGAGGCTCGCGACGGCGGTCAGGGCCAGGCCGGTCAGGGGCGGCTGGCCCGTGGTCGGGGCGTCGGAACCGCCCTGGAGGAAGGCGGCGAGCCCCGCCTTGACGTTGCCGTCGCGGTAGGCGTTGGGCAGGTCGGCGTAGCACGCGCTCCAGAACTGGGTGTCGCCGGTGAACCCGGTGCGCAGGCACGGCGCCCGCAGCAGGATGCCGAGCCCGGCCGTCACCGCGGTGAGCGCCGAGAGGATGGCCGCGGTGAGCACCCACGGCAGCTCGCGACCCGTGGCGTAGCGGCCGCGGGGTCCGCCGATGACCTCCGACGCCGCCGTGACGACCGGGTCGTCACGGCGGGCGGAGACGCGCATCACCGGGACGTCACCCGCCGGCGCCGGCACCGCCGCCGCCACCTCCGCCACCTCCGCCGCCGCCCCCACCGCCGGGACCGGTGGACGAGGGTGACGGGAAGGGCAGCGTGAACGTGCCGGTACCGGTCGGCGGGCCGGTGGGCGTCGGCTTGCCGGTGCCCTTCGTCTTCGTCGGCGTCGGCGTCTCGGTGGTCGTCGTCGGGGCCTGGGTCGTCGTCTCGGTCGTCGTCGTCGTCGGCGTCGGCGTGAACGTCGTCGTCGGCGTGGGGACCTTGTCGTCGCCGATGCCGGCGCGCTTCGGGAAGTCCTGCACCGGCACGCCGTCCATGACGATCTTCATGAAGTCGTAGAAGACGTCGGCCGGGACGGTGCCACCGGTGAGGTTGGTGTCCTCGGCGCTCGTCAGCTGCTGCGGGTTGCCGTTCGCGTCGGGCTTGTACATGCCGACCGAGACGGCCAGCTGCGGCACGAAGCCGGAGAACCAGATCGACCTGGCGTACGACGAGGTACCCGTCTTGCCGGCGATCGGGCGGTCGAGCCGCTGCAGCTTGGTGGCGGTGCCGCCGTCCTTGACCGTGTACGTCATGGCGTCGGTGACGTCCGCGGTGACGTCCTTGTCGAACGCCCGACGCGTCTCCGGCTTGGCCTGGTAGCTGAAGTCGCTCGTCGTCGAGGTGACCTTCTTGACGAAGTACGGCTTGGACCGGACGCCCTGGCCGGCGATCGTCGAGTAGGCGGTGGCCATGTCGATGACGTGCGGCGAGGCGGTGCCGAGGACGTTGGTCAGCGTGGTGTCGAGGCCGGGCGTGCGCTCCGGGATGCCGGCGTCGATCGCCGCCTGACGCGTCAGCTTCGGGGTGATCGTGTTGTTGAGGTTGACGAAGGCCGTGTTGATCGAGCGGCCGATCATCCGGCGCATGTCGACCATGCCGTAGGAGCGGTCGCCGAAGTTCGTGATCTTCGTGCCGGCGATCTCCTGCGGCTGGTCGCCGTCGAACTTCGTCTTCGTCGAGATGCCGTCGCGGACGGCGGCGAGCACGGCGAACGGCTTGAAGTTCGAGGCGCCCTGCATGATCGCCTGCGTCGCCGAGTTGAACTGGTTCTTGCGGTAGTCGGCGCCGCCGTACATCGCGAGGACCGCGCCGTCGCCGGGCTTGATCGCCACGAGACCGCCCTGGACCTTCTTCGGCAGGTTGTCCTGCATCGCCTGGATCGCGGCCCCCTGGGCCTTCTTGTCGATCGTCGTCGTGATGCGCAGGCCGCCCTGGTCGATGTCCTGCTCGGTCAGTCCCTTGGCGATGAGCTCGCGCTTGACCTGGGCGGTGATGAAGCCGTTCGGGCCCGCGGAGAACTGGTTCGGCTTGAACGGCAGGATCTTCGGCAGCTCGGTGTACTTGGCGCGCTCGGCCTGGCTCAGCCAGCCCTCGGTGACCATGCCGTCGAGGACGTAGCCGACGCGCTGCTGCAGGTTGGCCTTGGCCTTCGCGCCGTTGGCCGGGTCGTAGAGCGAGGGCGCGTTGATGACGGAAGCGAGCACCGCGCCCTCCTGGACGGTGAGCTTGCCGACGTCCTTGCCGAAGTAGGCCTTGGCGCCGGACTGGATGCCGTACGCGCCACGGCCGTAGTAGATGGTGTTGAGGTAGTCCTCGAGGATCTGGGACTTGCTGCGCTGGCCGTCGATCTTGATGGCGAGGAGGATCTCGCGAGCCTTGCGGCTGACCGTGCGGTCCTGGGTCAGGAAGTAGTTCTTGACGTACTGCTGGGTGATCGTCGAGCCGCCGACCTGGGCCTCGCCGGTGACGCTCGTCTTGACGGCGCGCAGGATGCCGCCGACGGAGATGCCGTTGTTGGCGTAGAAGGTGCGGTCCTCGGCGGCGATGTGCGCCTCCTGGACGGCCTTCGGCACCTGGGCGAGCTTGACCGACTCGCGGTTGCCGTCCTGGGAGGAGATGCGGTCCATCTCGGTCTTGCCGTCGCTGTAGTAGACGATCGACACCTGCCGGTTGGCGATCTCGTTCGCCGCCGGGATGGTGATCTTGTTGTAGGCGATGAAGACGCCCACGATCCCGAGCACGAACAGCACGGCGCCGGCGATCGAGCCCCACTTGAGGGTCCCGACCACCCACTTCTTCCAGCCGGTGCGTCCGCCGTCAGCGCCGCTGCTCCGAGCATCGCCACCACGCCCGCCGGCCTTGGCGGCCGACAGCTGGGCGGCACGGACCTCGCGCCTGCTCTGACTCACTCATCCACTCCGTTTCAGCGATGTGGCCCGGGCTTCCGCCCCGGGCCGCTCATCAGTATGACGCGACGCGACGCCGGAAACCCAAACGAGAGGACGAGCCTCACAGAGGCCGCACAGGCTGTCCACCGGTGCTCCCGAGGTCCTGCGACAGACGTACCCGTCCGCCGGCCCCCACCCTCACCCGCCCTCATCCGGCCGGCCGCCCGGCCCCTGACCCGCCCGCCGCCGTCCACCCCACCTGACGGGTTCCTGACGGCGGGGTGAGGTGTCGCTGACCCCCGGCTGACGCATCGTGACGCCGCGCCTGACGCCGGGGTGACGCAGCCCACACGGATCGCTGACGGCCCGACGGGTTCCGGGCTTCGCGGCCCGCGCCGAGCGGTGACATGACCCCTAGGCGAGCGCCCGGGGCGGGTGCTCGGAGGGCAGAGGTGAGTCGGATGGACGAACACGGCCAGGTTGCGACCATCGGCACGCAGGGGACGGACGGCACGACGCCGACGTCCCGGCGCGCCCGGACCGCCGGCGCGCGCGCCCGGCACGAGCACGCGGCCGGACGCCGCCGCGTCCGACCGCGTGGACGAGGCGGACGAGGCGGACGAGGTGGCCCGGGCGGCCTGCGCGGTGGCCCGGCACGACGCCTGGTGTCGGCCGTGGGTGCGATGGCACTCGCGGTCGGCACGCTCGTGTCCGTTCCCCTGCTCGCGGCGGTCCCCGCGCACGCGGCCACGAACGACGTGCACGTGCAGCTGCACGCGGCCCGCACCGAGGCGCACGCGAACCCGCCGGTCACCGAGGGCGACGCGGTCACCGACTTCCGCTACATGATCAACGTCGACAACAGCGGCAAGAGCGACCCCGCCGGCGGCCCGCAGCCGGGCTCCGGCTGCTCGGCCGAGGACCCCGGCTACCCGGCCGGCTGCACGTGGCCCTCGATCCTCGAGGACCCGGGCGCGGCCCCGATCTACCGCCAGGGCACGAGCGCCGACTTCGCGGGCGGCGCCTCGCTCACGCTGCCCGACGGCAACTACCTCGTGACCGTGCTCGCCGACGGCTACAAGATCGACGGCGCCCACTTCGCCGTGCCGAGCGCCGACGGCACCGTCGACATCGGCGTGCAGCCGGACCCGCTGCCCGACGCCACGTTGCGGGCCTACGTGTTCCAGGACGAGGCGTCGACCAACGGCGCCATCGACAACGGCGAGGACGGCCTCGCCGGCTTCCAGGCCCACATCAACGACACGCTCGGCGAGGTCACGACCGACATCTACGGCAACCCGCTGTGCACGACGTACGTCGGCGAGAACCCCGACACCCACATGATCCCGTGGAGCTCCGCGTCCCGTGACGCCGAGGGCCTGCCGATCGTCGACACCGTCGGCGGCAAGTGCTTCAGCGACTCGACCGGCATGGTCGCGGTGCCGCACCTCGGCACCAACCGGTACACGACGACGATCACGCCGCCGGACGGGACCGACTGGATCCAGACGACGACCCTCGAGGGCAACCACGACTTCGACACGTGGCTCATGGAGGGCGCCACCGGCTACGACACCGAGTTCACCGTGGCCGGCGAGCCGGTGCCGACGCCGCAGTTCGGCTTCGTGCACCCGCACAACAGCCTCGGCGCCACCGCGTCCGGCTCGATCACCGGCGTCGTCGTGGCGGCCAAGCAGTACTACCCGCCGGTCGGCGGCAGCTTCAACCTCTACAACGGCATGACGGGCAGCAAGCTCGACAAGCCGATCGCGAACCCGGTGCTCTCCCTCAACGACCTCGACAACGGCGACCAGGCCGTCTGGGTCGGGCGCGGCGACGCCGACGGCAGCTTCGCCATCCCGCACGTGCCGGACGGCACCTACCAGCTGACGTGGTGGGACGAGCCGCAGGACTACATCCTCATGCTCGTCAACGTCACCGTGTCCGGCGGCAGGGCCGTCGACATGAAGCAGCTGCCGATGAACGGCTGGTGGACCGAGGTCACCGGCCACGTCTTCCTCGACGACAACAAGAACGGCAAGCGCGACCCCGGTGAGCAGGGCGTGGCCCAGTTCCCGCTGACGCTGCGCAAGAAGGACAACTCGCTCATGGACCGCGGCTCGAACGCCGTGTCCACCGACAGCACCGGCTACTACCGCTTCGAGAGCGGCTACCCGCTGGCCGAGTGGTTCATCCTCGAGGCCTACTCCGACTCGTTCTACACGACCGGCGTCACCTACCAGGCCGACAACCAGCCGACGCCGACGACGGTCAAGGGCTCGGGCGTCGACGTCAGCCTGCTGCCGATCATCGGCCTGTCCGGCACCGTCGACTGGGGCGTGCAGAAGTACGACGCGGCCGGCACCAAGGGCGGCCCGCGCAACGGCGGCATCGTCGGGTCGATCAGCTACGACACGACCCGCAACGAGCTGGACCCGCAGTACGCGGCGGCCGAGGACTGGCAGCCGGGCGTCCCGAACGTCCCGGTCAAGCTCTACGACACCGTGGACTGCCCGGCCGACGGCTCGCTGCCCTGCGACCCGACCGACACGTACGCCCTGGCGGCCGACGGCTCGTACAAGCACGGCCCGCTGCTCAACACGTACATGTCCGAGTCGTGGGGCCGGCCGACCGGCTGCGTCGCCCGCGACGCCGACGGCAAGCCCTTCTCCCACCCGGCCGACGAGGACGTCCTCGTGCCGGACCAGGCGAGCACCGGCGAGTGCCTCGCGGCCCTCGTCCAGGGCGTCCAGGTCGGCCCGTACGCCACCGACCAGGGCACGCCGGACGCCAACTTCGGCGCCGCCGTCGACGGCAACTACGGCTTCGGTGACGGCTGCTTCACCGGCACCCTCGACGCGTCCGACCCGGCCAACCCGACGTGCACGGACGCCTCCGGCAACGACGCCTTCACCCCGCTGCCGGGCGGCCACAGCTACCTCGTGCAGATCGACGTGCCGAACGACAAGAGCGGCAACCCGATGTACTCGGTGACCTCCGAGGAGGACATCAACATCGCCCGCGGCGACACCGTCGTGCCGCAGGTGCCGCCGCCGGCGTGCGTCGGCTCCCTGCACACCGTCGACGTCGCCGGCGACGGCACCGACGACTACCCGGCCAAGACCGGCGACGGCACCAACGGCCTGCCGACCGGTGTCACCGTGCCGGCCTCCTCGCCGGTGTCGAACAACCCGTTCGTCGACATGGGCGGCTCGCCCTACGAGGGAACGGCCAAGCCGCGCTGCGACCAGAAGCTCGTCGACCTCAACAACGGCAAGTCGATCGTGCCGATGTTCAACGTCTTCACCGACGTGCCGCTGCCCTCGCGGATGCGCGGGCTCATCGTCGACGACCTCAACTTCTCCGTCGACAAGCGGACGACCGGCTTCGGTGACAAGGCCGGCGTGCCCTACGCCCCGGTCGGGATCTACGACTTCACCAACCGGCTCGTCTACACGGCGCACTCGGACTTCAACGGCATCTACGACGTCCTGATGCCCTCGACCGACCACATCTCCTGCCCGACGCCGTCCGGTGTCTGCACGGGCATGTACCGGTTCGTCGGCAACGACCCCGGCGTGCCAGGAGCGCTCAACCAGGACTACAACCCGCGGTTCCGGACCATCGCGACCGAGTTCGAGGCCATGCCCGGGGTGACCATCCCGACCGACCTCGCCCCCACCCAGGTGGGTGTCAGCATCGGCACGCCGGGCACGAGCCCGACGACCGTGTCCTGCCCGATCGACGCGGTGCAGCCGCAGCTGTTCTCGGTGTCCAAGCCGTTCGTGCGCAGCACCGACGTCGGCACGGCGCGCAACATCAGCATCAACGGTCTCGGCTTCGGGGCCACCCGGGGCACCGGCACCGTCACCCTCGACGGCGTCGCGCTGCCGACGAGCGCCTACCAGTCCTGGAACGACACGACGATCCAGCTGGCGATCCCGACCGTGGGCACCAACCCGGCCACGAACGTCACGGCCGGCCCGCACACGCTCGTCATCGCCGCGTCCAACGGGATGAAGACGGTCAACGGCATCACCTTCCACGTGCTCGGCACGGGGTACAGCCCGAACGTCTACACCGTCGGCCCGGGCGCTCTCGCCTCGAACGCGCGGTACAACCCCGCGAGCACGGCGAGCCAGACCGGCACGGCAGGCGTCAGCCACGCCATCCAGAACGCGCTCGACGACGCACGGACCAGCTCCGGCACCGACCTCGTGGTCGTCTACCCGAACACCGCTGTGCCCGTGACGAACCCGCGCGGTGCCTACTACGAGAACCTCGTGGTGTCGGCCCCGGTCAAGCTCCAGGGCATCGGCGCCGGTGGGTTCCAGGGGTCGACCCCGACGAGCCCGCACATCCAGGGCACCATCATCGACGGCAGCGCGTTCGGAGGCGACACCGACCTCGCGACCGACTGGTTCACCCGCGTCGACGCGATGACGTGGGCCGGCAACCAGGCCGTCAACGACGGCGCGGTCATCTACCTGCTCGCCCAGGCGAACACGTTCCCGGACACCGCCTCGGCCTTCAAGCCGGCCGTCGACGGGTTCGACATCCGCGGCGGTGACCAGCAGGGCTTCCCGGGCAACCTCAACGACCTGACCGGGCAGCTGAACAACCTGCCGCCGAACATCGTGACGCAGGGCGGGGCGATCTTCGCCAACGCCTACGTGCGCCAGCTGCAGGTGACGAACAACGTCGTCGAGAACAACGGCGGCGGCTACGGCACCATCCGCATCGGTACGCCCGACCTGCTGGCGCCCGACACCAACCAGCACAACGAGCACGTGCGGATCGCGAACAACCGCATCGTGCAGAACGCCGGCACCAACCTCGCCGGGGCCATCGGGCTCTTCGCGGGCTCGGACGGCTACGAGGTGGCCGGCAACGACATCTGCGGCAACTTCACCCTCGAGTACGGCGCCGGGCTCAGCGTGTACGGCTACAGCCCGGGCGGTTCGGTGCACCACAACCGGATCACGCTCAACAACTCCAACGACGAGGGTGCCGGCATCATGATCGCCGGTCAGCTGCCCGCCGACCCGACGACGCTGTCGCCCGGATCCGGCGCGGTCACCATCAACAACAACCAGATCCAGGGCAACCTCGCCAACGACGACGGCGGCGGCATCCGGTTCCTCATGGCGGGCAACTTCCCGATGAACGTCTACAACAACGTCATCGCGAACAACGTCTCGACGCACGAGGGCGGCGGCATCGCCATCGACGACGCGCCGAACGTGCGGATCTACGGCAACACGATCATGGGCAACATCACGACGGCCACCGCCGTGACGTCCAACGGGCTGCCGGCCCCGGCCGGTGTCTCCACGGCGACCAACAGCGACCAGCTGCAGGCGACGCTGCCCGCGGGCTCGCCCGTCTTCAGCCAGCCGCTGATGTTCGACAACATCCTGTGGGACAACCGTGCCGGCACCCGTGCGGGCACGACCGTGACGGGCATCGGCCTGGCCGGTGACGCGTCGCCGGTCGACGAGTGGGCGGTCGGCAACGCCGACGGCACGGGCCTGCTCGCGCCGACGAGCTCGGTGATCCAGCAGGACGCGTCGCACCCGTACACCGCGAGCGCCACGAACCGGTTCACGGACCCGCAGGTCGTGCGCCCGTACGCCCTGTCGGTGTCGTTCGCGACGTGGCGCCAGAACCCGGCCTTCGTCGACGCGAACGTCGTCGCGGTGGAGCAGCCGCCGGACCTCATGGGCGACTACCACCTGGCGTCGTGCGCGACCGGGTCGGCCTCGCCGGCCTGCAACCTCGGCGCGGCCTCGGCCGGTGGTGTCGCGATGCCGACGACCGACATCGACGGTGACGGACGTCCGTCGAACGGCGGCTACGAGGCAGGATCCGACGAGTCGCCGGGCGGCACCGTCACGCCGCCGCCCTCGACACCGGCGTTCTACTTCTCGACGACCGGCAACACGAACCCGCCGGGAGTCACCGGAACGGCCGACGACGCCGACGTCTACGCGTGGAACACGCCGTCGAACACGTTCAGCCGGAGCATCGACGTCACCGCGGCGCCGTACGGCGTGCCTGCCGCGGCCAACCTCGACGGCCTGTCGATGGTCGATGCGACGCACTTCTACGCCTCGTTCAGCAACGACACGACCCTCCCCGGACTCGGGGCGGTCCAGGACGAGGACGTCGTCTACTGGAACGGCAGCGCCTGGTCGGTGTTCTTCAACGGCACCGCCCACGGCATGACCACGGCCCAGCTCGACGTCGACTCGATCACCGTCCGCGGCGGCGTCCTGTACTTCGGCACCGCCGGGGCACAGCGCCCGCCGGGGGTCGGCGGGACGACCGACATGAACGACCTCTACAGCTGGAACGGCACGGCCTACGCACGGGTCTGGGACGCGTCGGTGCACGGCGTGCTGCCGCTGACCCACGTGGACGCGGCGACGTACGTGGACGCCACGCACGTGTACCTCTCGTTCGACGGCACGAACAACCTCATCCTCACCGGCGGGCTCAGCTCGCTGACCGTCCAGGACGAGGACGTCGTGTACTGGCAGAGCGCGAGCGCCACCTCCCTCGGCACGTGGTCGGTCTGGTTCGACGGCACGGCCCGCGGGCTCACGGCGACCGACCACGACATCGACGCGTTCTCGCTGCCGACGGGTGCGACCGCACCCGCGGCCGCCGCGGCCCGCGCCGGCGCCCGCCCCGCGCCCGGGATCGGGGGGCCGGTCCGATGACCGGTCGCCCCGGCCCCGAGCCGCACCTCCAGCCCACCGCTCCTTCACGACAAGGGGACACCATGGACACGCTCCACCCGACCGAGCCGGGCGTGCCCACGCCCGACGCGGTGGCGACCCTCGCCACCGGACCCACCGACGCTCCCGGCGCGGCCGCCGAGGCAGGGCACGGCGTCAGCCGGCGCCGGTTCCTCGGCCTCGCCGGGGGCGCGGCCCTCGTGGCCGGCGTCGGCACCTGGGGCGGGCGCGTGCTCGCGCCCGAGCAGGTGGCCTCCGCGGCCGACGCGCCGGCGAACCTCTACCTCGCCGGCACCGACGGCTGGATCCACCTGCCCCCGACGCCGGCGATCCCGCCGTACCACCCGGACAACCTCGCGCCGGCCGGCCTGACGACCTACGTCTTCGGGTTCCGCAACGTCACCGGCATGACGACGACGCAGCGGCTCGCGCAGAAGAACAAGGCGCAGCACTCGGCGCCGCTCTTCTGGGTCGACCAGTACGACCCCAACGCGCACAACGAGTTCCGCGTCCAGCTGACCAACCTGGGCCTCGCCCTGCGGCCCGACCTCTTCGACGCCCACACCCTGCACTGGCACGGGTTCCGCAACGTCATCCCGTTCTTCGACGGGGAGCCGACGGGCTCGGTGTCGGTGCCGGCCGGGCGCGAGTTCACGTACGTCTACCGGCCGCGGGACCCCGGGACGTACATGTTCCACTGCCACGTCGAGGACGTCGAGCACGTGCACATGGGCATGACGGGCCTCGTCTTCGTCCGGCCCATCCAGGACGGCCAGAGCAAGACCTACCAGGGGCGTACGTACACGAAGTTCCTCTACAACGACGGCGACGGCTCCACCGGCCACGACCGCGAGTTCGCGATGTTCCTGTCGGAGGTGTGGGCCGAGGCCCACTGGGCCGACGCGCACATCCAGCTGCCGGAGTGGAGCGACTACCGGGCCGACTTCGCGCTCCTCAACGGACGCGTCTACCCCGACACGCTCGAGCCGAACGGACCGTCGGTCAACGCGTTCCACACCGAGTCGGGCGTCACGTTCGACCCGAGCGGCGACCTCATCGCCCCGGCCGGACGCCCTGACCTCCAGTACCAGCCGAACTCCTCTCTCGTGCGGTGCAACTCGGGCGAGCGCGTGGCGCTGCGGTTCGCCAACCTCGGGTTCCGCGAGTCGGCCATGACGACGAGCGGCATCCGGATGCGGGTGGTCGGCCGCGATGCGACGCCGATGCGCGGCCGGGACGGCACCGACACCTCGTACGAGACCGAGACGCTCAACATCGGCCCGGGCGAGAGCTACGACGTCGTGTTCACGGCCCCGCCCAAGACGGGGT
Organism: Intrasporangium zincisolvens; assembly: GCF_034724055.1. Lineage (NCBI taxonomy): Bacteria > Bacillati > Actinomycetota > Actinomycetes > Micrococcales > Intrasporangiaceae > Intrasporangium > Intrasporangium zincisolvens. Next base: position 303,700 of record NZ_JAWIIL010000001.1, on the reverse strand, counting down.
CGGGGGCCTACGACACGTACTACCTCTACAACCGCGCGTTCAACCGCTCGAACAACCTCGCACCGGGCGGGTTCGGCGGTCAGGCGACCGAGATCCGGGTGTACGCGAGCGGCGTCGGCCCGCAGAGCTACCCGAACGACTGGGGGAACTGAGCCATGAGCCTCACACCACGTCTCCGGCGTCGCGGGTCCTCCCTGCGACGCGTGCTGGCCGCCGCCACGGTCACCGCGCTCGGCGCGGTCGGTGCGGCGGTCGTCCAGGGCGCTCCGGCCACGGCCGACGCCCCGCCGCGCAACGGGATCGTCTGCACCTCGGGCGGATCCGCTCCCGCCAACCCGGTCTTCGACCTGACGACGCGCACCGGCTACATCGACCTGCCGGACGGCAACACCGCGTACATGTGGGGCTACTCGAGCGGGTTCGACCCGTTCCAGCACCCCGGTCCGGTGCTGTGCGTCCACGAGGGCGACACCGTCACTGTCATCCTCCACAACACCCTCGAGGACCCGACCTCGATCGTCTTCCCGGGCATGGACGACGTCCGCGCCGACGGGGTCGCCTCGCAGCCGCAGGTCGACGGCGCCGGCCTCGTGACGAGCCTGGCGCCCGGCGCCGCCGCCCTGACCGGCACGACGACGTACACGTTCACGGCGTCGCGTCCGGGCACCTACCTCTACGAGTCGGGCACAAACCCGGAGAAGCAGGTGCGGATGGGCTTGTTCGGCGCGATCGTCGTGCGCCCGAGCCTCGGCGACGACTACGCCTACGACTCCGCCGACAGCCGGTTCAACCCGACCGAGGAGTTCATGGTCCTGCTCTCGGAGATCGACCCCTACCAGCACCAGGCGGCCGAGGCGCACAAGAGCTTCAACCTCAACAACTACAAGGCGCGGTACTGGCTCATCAACGGCCGCGGCTACCCCGACAGCATCGCCGACAACGGCGCGTCGTGGCTGCCCAACCAGCCGTACGGCTCGCTCGCCACGGTCAAGCCCTACGACCCGGTGACGCACCCGCTCAACGGCCTGGCCCGCTACCTCAGCGTCGGCAGCGAGGACTACCCGTTCCACCCGCACGGCAACAACGGGCTCGTCGTCGGCCGTGACGGCCACCCGCTGAAGAGCCCCTCCGGTGGCGACCTGTCGATGGAGAAGTTCGCCATCAACATCGGCCCCGGCCAGACGTGGGACGTGCTCTTCAAGTGGTACGACGCCGAGGGCTACAGCCCGAGCAACCCGGTGACCGTGACGGTCCCGAGCCTCGCCAACCAGGTCGTCGGCACGTTCTACAGCGGCAGCCCGTACCTCGGCTCGACGCAGGCCCTGCCGCCGGGGGTGCAGACCCTCAACCAGTGCGGCGAGTACTACATCATCAGCCACAACCACGCGCTGTACCAGATCACCTCGTGGGGCGTGACGATGACCGGTCCCATCACGTACATGCGGATCGAACCGCCGGCCCCGAACACGTGCGGTTGAGGAAGAGGTGGATCCGATGACGACACGCACCCGCGCACCGCGCGTCCTGATCCGGTCGCTCGCGACCGGAGGCCTGCTCACGGCGGCCTGGCTGCTGCTCGGCCCGGCGGGCTCGGCGCACGCCGCCGACCGCTCCATCGACCTCTGGGCCGTCAGCGGCTCGACGAGCCTTCCCGGGCTCGCCTCCCCGCTGACGGTCTGGGGCTACAGCTCGGACGGCTCGGCGGTCACCGCTCCCGGTGGCCCCGTGCTCACCGTCGACGAGCACGACACGGTGACCATCACCCTGCACAACACGCTGTCCGAGAACACCGCCCTGCACATCGGCGGCCAGTCGCTCGTGCCCGACACCACGGGCATCCCGAGCGGCACCCGCACGTACACGTTCACGGCGGACCGCCCGGGCACCTACCTCTACGAGGCGGGCCTCACCCCGAACAGCGAGCACCAGGTGGCGATGGGCCTCTACGGCGCCCTCGTCGTGCGGGCCACGAACCCGGCCCAGGCCTACGACGACGCCGGCACGGCGTTCGACGCGTCGGCCCCGGTCGTGCTCGGCGAGATCGACCCAGCGCTCAACGCCAGCGCGAACCCGGCCGGGTTCGACCTGCGCAACTTCAAGCCGCGCTACTTCACCGTCAACGGCAAGGTGCACCCGCAGAACGCACCGATCGCCGCGGCGTCGGGGCAGACGCTCCTGCTGCGCTACGTCAACGCCGGGCTCTCCTACCGCTCGATGGGCGTCCTCGGCGCCTCGCAGCGGCTCGTCGGCGTCGACGGCAGCCAGCTGCGCAACGGGGCCACCGACATCTCGCGCACGTACGTCGCCGAGACGTTCGGTCCCGGCCAGACCGCCGACGCGCTCGTCTCCCTGCCGGCCACCGCGACCGACCGTCGCCTCGCCGTCTACGACGCGAGCCTGACGCTGCACAACTCGAACACGGCCGGAGCCGGCGGCATGCTCGCCGTCGTCGCCGTGGCCGGAACGGGCGTCGCCGCCCCCGACTCGGCGGGGCCGGCCACGACCGGCGTCGCCTGGGCGAGCGGCACGCTGACCGCGACGGTCAGTGACGTCGCGACCGGCGGCAGCGCCGTCACCGCGGCCGAGTACCGGCTCGACTCGGTCGCCGCCACCGCGACCGCGATGAGCGGGTCGTTCGGGACGCCGACGGTCACGGTCACCGCCCCCGTCGCCATCGCGTCCGGCCAGCACGTCGTCTACGTGCGCGGTCGCGACGCCGGCGGGAGCTGGGGTCCGTGGAGCTCGGTCCTCGTGACCGGCAACGACGTCGTCGGGCCCACGACGAGCGGCGTCGTGCTCGCACCCGAGCGCACCAACGGCTCGGTCGCCGTGGCCGTCAGCGCCACCGGCAACGACTCCGCCTCCGGTGGGCACGCCATCGGCGCGGCCCAGCTGTCGATCGACGGCGGCACCCCCGCCGCGATGACCGTCGCGACCTCTGGGCCGGTGGCGAGCGTGACCGGCACGATCCCGGCCGCCACGGTCAACCTCCTCGCCGAGGGCAGCCACACGGTGTCAGTTCGCACGCAGGACTCGGTCGGCAACTGGGGCGACCCGGCGACGGCGACCCTCGTCGTCGACAAGACCGGTCCCACAGCGTCGGCCGTCGGCGTCGACCCCGACCCGAACAACGGCCTGCAGCCGGTCAACGGCGCGACGCCGTCGGTGCGCCTGTCGGCGACCCTGACCGATCCCGCGTCGACCGTCGGCGCCGCGCAGAGCACCGTCGTGGCCGGCGAGGCCTTCGTCGACACGCTCGGCCCGCTCGGCTCCGGCATTCCGGTCGAGGCCTCGGACGGGGCGTGGTCGGGCCCGATGGAGAACGTCTACCTCGACATCCCGCTCGCCACGGTGCGGCAGATGACCGAGGGCTCGCACACGCTGTGGGTCCGCGGGCGCGACGCCGCCGGCAACTGGGGCGCGGCCGGCCAGGTCGTGCTGCACGTCGACAAGACGGCCCCGTCGATCGTGACCCTGACGGCGACGCCGAACGCGGCGACGAACACCGTCACGGTGTCCGGCACCGCGACCGACGCCCGGTCCGCACTGACGAACGTCGAGTGGTTCCGCGGCGCCGACCCCGGCGTCGGCAACGGCACCGCGCTGTCGATCACGGCAGCGGGCGCCATCAGCGGCACGATCGACACCTCCGGCTTCCCGGACGCCGCCGCGACCCTCTCCTTCCGGGTCCGCGACGCCGCCGGCAACTGGAGCGCGGTCGTGACCCGGACGGTCACCGTCACGCACCAGCTGCGCTACTCCACCGCGGGCAACACCAACCCGCCCGGCGTGGCCGGCACGGCCGACGACTCGGACATCTACCTGTTCAACGGCGCGAGTCACTCCCGGCTCCACGACCTGACGACCATGGGTGTCCCGACGGCCGCCAACGTCGACGGCTACAGCCGAGAGGACGACACGCACTTCTACGTCTCGTTCACCGGCCCGACGACCGTGACCGGCTTCGGGACGGTCCAGGACGAGGACGTGCTCTACCGCAACGGCGCCACGTGGCAGATGTACTACGACGGCTCGACCCACGGCATCACCGCCAACGTCGACGCCATCAGCGTCACCGGCACCGGCACCGGCCGCGTCCTCTACTTCTCCCTCGCGACGAACACGACGCCGTCGGGAGTCACGGGGGCGGCCGGGGACGACGCCGACATCTACCGGTGGACGAGCGGCAGCACGTACACGCGGGCCCTCGACGCGACGACGGTCGGGATCCCGGCCACCGCCAACGTCGACGGCGTCACGTGGGTCAGCGCGACGGACTACTACCTGTCCTTCAGCGCCGACGCGGCCATCACCGGCCTCGGCACCGCGGCCGACGAGGACGTGATCCACCGCACGGGCACGACGTGGAGCACGTACTTCGACGGCTCGCTGCACGGCATGACCAACTCCAACCTGGACGTCGACGCGTTCGACATCCGCTGACCCGAGACGGGCGCCGGCCACCCCCGGGCCGGCGCCCCGTCGGAAGGAGCGAGGCGATGACCGCCCCCACCCTCACCGCACCGGACCCGCGCGACTCCGCCGCTCCCGGTCGGGCCCGCCCACGCCGACGGGCCAGGGCGGTCATCGTCCTCGTTGTGCTCGCCCTGCTCGCCATCGGCATCGCCATCGGGACGCGGGCGGCCGTCCGGGCGGCGGACGACGTGCGCTCGGGGACCCGGGCCGTCAGCGCGCAGGACTTCGCGGCGGCCACGGGCGTCAACCTCTCCCTGCTCGGCGTCACGGCCCAGGGCGGGATGATCGAGTTCCGCTACCAGGTCGTCGACCCCGACAAGGCGAGTCTGCTGCTGCACCAGGACGACCGGCGCCCGATCCTCGTCGCCGAGGACACCGGCGCGACGCTCGTCATGCTGTCGCGGCCCCACAACCACAAGGCCGACCTCAAGCTCGGCGGCACGTATTTCTTCATGATGGCCAACACCCAGAACGCGGTGCGCGACGGCACGAAGGTGACCGTCATCGTCGGGGACGTCCGCCTCGAGCACGTGGTGGCCCGCGCATGACCGTCGCGGCCCGCCGTGAGCCCGCTGCCCGGCGGGCCGCGCGCCCGACCCTGTCGTCATCCGCATCGCGGGTCTCCCTGTCCTGCAGGCCGACCCGGCGCCCCTTCACCCTGGCAGCCGCGATCCTCCCGACGCGGCGCAGCGGGGTTGCGGGGGCGCCGGGCATCCTGCGGGCCGTCGTCGCCGCGGCCCTCCTCGTGCTCGTCGCGCTCGTCTCGGGGGCCGGCGCGGCGTCGGCGCACAGTGCCCTCGAGCGCTCCGACCCGCCGAACGGGGGCATGGTCGCCACCGGCCGCACCAGCCTGACGCTGTGGTTCGGCGAGCCCGTGTCCGCCTCCGGCAGCGCGTTCAGCGTCCGCCCGAGCGACGCGTCGGCCCCGCCGGTCGCGACGACCGCCACGCTCGACGCGTCGGGCGCCGTCGTCCACCTGCGCACCCCGCCGCTCGAGCGGGGCACCTACACGATCGCCTGGTCGGTCGTGGCCCTCGACGGCCACGCGACGCGCGGCACGGTCGTCTTCGGTGCCGGCTTCCGGCCCGACGGCGTGCCGGCCGGGGCGTCCGGGCCCGCGCCCGACCCCGCCCAGGTCGTCGCCCGCCTCGCCGACCTCGGCGGCACGCTCCTCGCACTCGGCGCCCTCGCCGTCGCCGGCCGGGTCCTCACCCAGCTCGGGGCCACCGGTGCGCGGCTGCGGCGTCGGGTGCTGCGGCTCGGGGCCCTCGGGGCGGCGGTGTCCCTCTCGGCCGCGGCCGCCGTGCCGGTGCTCACCGCACGGGCCGGCCTCGATGCGTCGGCCGGCGCGCCGGGGCAGGGCGCGTCGCTGACGTCCGCGGTGCGTGAGGTCCTCCTCGGCAGCACCTGGGGCGTCCTCTGGGTGCTGCGGCTGCTCGCCGTCGCGTCCGGGCTCGTCGGACTCGTCGTCGCGAGCCGGCGGTCGGGTTCCGGCGGCCTTGCGGTCGGCGGGGCCTCCGCCGACGTGACCGCGCCCGGCGCGACGACGGGGGCCGCACCGACACCGCGGGCCTGGACGCGTCCGGCCCGGGTGGCCCTCGGCGCGCTCGTCGTCGCCGCGTCGCTCGACGGCTTCGCCGGCCACGCGTCGACGCTGCCGGCCCGGTCGGTGCCGGCCGCGCTCGCCGCGACCCTGCACGTGCTCGCGGCGGGGGTGTGGGCCGGTGGCCTGCTCGTCCTCGTCGTCACCGTCGTGCCGCTCATGCGCCTCGACGCCGCGACCCGCCGCTCGGTGTCGCCGCGGGCCTGGCGGGCCTTCAGCCCGATGGCGGCCGCCTCGACCGTCGTCCTCGTCGGGACCGGGCTCTACGAGGCGGGGCGGCACGTCGAGTCGGTGTCGACGGCCACCCGCAGCGTCTACGGCACCGGCGTGCTCGCCAAGCTGCTCCTCGTCGCCGTGGCCCTCGCCCTCGCGGGCTACAACACGGTGCTCGTCAACCCGGCGGTGTCGGCACGCGTGGGCCGGGTGCTGCGCCTCGGGGCCGGCTGGCGCCCGCGGCGGCGCCGGCTCGCCGTGACCGTGACCGTCGAGGCCCTCGTCCTCGCGGGCGCGGTCGCCGTGGCCGCCCTCATGACGTCGGTGCCGACGGCGCGCGAGGTGCAGGCCGCAGCGGCGGTCACCGCGCCCCACAGCGCCACCGTCGACGGCCTCTTCGTGACGTTCGAGGCCGTCCCGACGGGCGAGCAGCTGCGCCTCGTCGTGCGCACCGAGGCCGTCGTCCGCCCCCTGCCAGCACCGCCCGCCGGCGTCGAGGTGGGGCTCGCCCCGGCCGGCACCGTCACGCTGCGCCCGGTCGAGCCCGGGCGCTGGGAGGGCACCGCCGCCGTACCCACGAGCGCCGACTGGACCGCGGCCGTCGTCGTGCACCGGTCCGGGCGCCCCGACTCCGTCGTCCTCGTCCCGTGGTCCACCGCCGCAGCCGGGGCCACCACCCCGCTCGAGCTCGTCACGAGCGGCCTGGCCGTCGCGATGCTCCTCGCGCTCGCGACCGTCGTCGCCGTGCGGCGCCGACCCCGCGCCACCGACTCCCCCTCCCCCTGGTCACCCCCCGCGGGAGTCGGTGGTGCCGGACCCGGCCGCAGCAGCGAGGACGAGCACCTCGAGAAGGCGATGACCCGATGAACCCGTCGAACCACCCGTCGACCGACCTGCCCACCCGCCGCGTCGCGGCCCGCGCCGGCGTCCTCGGATCCGCCGCCCTCGGGGCCGCCACGCTCGTCGGCGCGCTGCTCACTGCCCCGGCAGTCGCGAGTCCCCTTGACGCACAAGGCAACCCGGGCTCGGGCTCGACCGTGCCCGCCACCGTATCGGCGCCGCTGGCCCGCACCCTCGGCACGGCCCCGGCGTCGGGGCACGTCCGCGTGCTCGTCACGCTCCGCGCCCGCGCCGACCTCTCGGGCCTGCCCGCCCAGGCGCGCGACCGCCGGCTCGCCGCCGTCGTCCAGCGGCTGCGCGAGCACGCGAGCACGAGCCAGGCCCCCCTGCGTGCGCGGCTGCACGCGCTGGCCGCGGCCGGCGAGGTGGGCGCCGAGACGCCGCTGTGGGTCACCGACGCCGTCGCCGTCACCGCCTCGCCGGCGGCCGTCCGCGAGCTCGCGGCCCGGCCGGACGTCGCGAGCGTGACGCCCGACGCCATCACGGTGACGCCGGTCGCGGCGCCGGCGGAGCCCAACCTCACCGCCGTCGGCGCGCCGAGCATGTGGGCCGCGGGCCAGACCGGCCAGGGAGTCGTCGTCGCGACCCTCGACAGCGGCGTCGACACGAGCAACGCCGACCTCGCGTCCCGGTGGCGCGGCGGGACGAACAGCTGGTTCGACCCCTACGGGCAGCACGCGACGCCCGTCGACCTCAGCGGGCACGGCACCGCCACCACCGGCCTCGTCGTCGGCGGCGACGGCGCCGGCACCTCCTACGGCATGGCGCCCGGGGCGTCGTGGATCGCGGCGCGGGTGTTCGACGACCGGGGCGCTGCGAGCGCCACGGCGATCCACCAGGCCTTCCAGTGGGTCCTCGACCCCGACCACGACCCGTCGACGGCCGACGCGCCGCGCGTCGTCAACGCGTCGTGGGTCCTCGGCGCCGGGCCGGGGTGCGACCTCTCCTTCCAGCCGGACGTCCGCGCCCTGCGCGCCGCCGGCATCGTGCCGGTGTTCGCGGCCGGCAACTTCGGGGCGTCCGCGTCGACGAGCGCCAGCCCGGCCAACTACCCGGAGTCGCTGTCGGTCGGTGCGGTGTCGGCCACCGACACGATCTGGTCGGGCTCGAGCTCGGGGCCCTCGACGTGCGGCGGGCGCACGCGCGTCTTCCCGGACGTCGTGGCCCCGGGCGTCTCGGTGCTCGTCGCCGACCGGTACGACACGTACACGTACGCGTCGGGCACCTCGGTCGCCGCGCCGCACGTGACCGGAGCGCTGGCCCTGCTGCTCGGCGCGCACCCGGACCTCGCCGCGTCGACGCTCGAGCAGGGCCTCGTCGCGACCGCGCACGACCTCGGTACCGCCGGGGCCGACGACCGGTACGGCGCCGGACGGGTCGACGTGCCGGCGGCCGACGCGTGGGCCGCCACCGTACCCGCACCCACCCCCGACCTCGCTCTGGCGGTGTCCCCTGGGTCGGCGTCGACGCGCGCCGGTGGCGCCGTGACGTTCGGCGTCACAGCCACGCCCGCGGGCGGCTTCGCCTCCGCGACGTCCCTGTCCGTCACGGGCCTGCCGACGGGGGCGACCGGCACGTTCTCGCCGGTCGCGCTCGGGCCGGGCGCCTGGAGTTCGACGCTGTCGGTCACCACGGGCGCCGGCGTCGTGCCGGGCTCCTACCCGCTCACCGTCACGGCGGCGGGCGGCGGGCTGGCCCGCACCGCGACCATGACGCTCGTCGTCACCGCGGTGCCCGACTTCACGCTGTCGGCCTCGCCGACCTCGCGCACCGTCAAGCGCGGCCAGACGGCGAGCTACCCGCTGACCATCGGGGCCTCCGGCGGGTTCACCGGGAAGGTCACGCTGTCGCGGTCGTTCCTGCCCGCCGGTGCGACGTCGTCGTGGACGGTCAACCCGGTCGCGGCGCCGGGCACCTCGCGCCTCGACATCAGGCCGTCGTCGACGACGCGTCGCGGCACGTACACGGTGACGGTGACCGGCACGGGAGGTGGGGCGACGCACAGCGTGACGCTGACGCTCGTCGTCACCTAGTCGGCCGGACCGGGCGCAGGACCGCTCGATCGGGAAGACGCGTCGGCCTCCCCTGGTGTCGACGTCCTCGTGCCGCGTCCTCAGCGTTGCTCCGCATGGTGAGCCAAGGTCGGGGCGGGATGCACGCCTCTCCGGTGGCTCGTGGGGTGGAGCAACGCTGAGGGCGTCGGAGGACTGTCGGCACCGTCCAGCGCCGACCTGGGCCGACCGGGTGCCGGAGGTCTCGGACGGGTCACGGTCACCGGCCGGGCCTTGACCCGTCGCGCCGCGAGCCCTTGACTGCTAACCACATGAATCCGAACGAGTGGTTAGGAGATCCGATGCACCGCCGCACGACCGCCCCCACCCGCCCCCGTACCGCCGGCCGCGCACCATCGCGACGCCCCGTCGCAGCGGCCGCCGCAGCAGCCACCGCCATCTCGGCCGCGGCCGTCGTCGCGTCGGCGGGCGCGGCGAGCGCCGACACCCCGTGGACGCCTTACGTCGAACAGAGCAGCTTCGTCGTGCCGGCGGCCCGGTCCACGTGCGGCTTCGACGTGCGCGAGGACGTCGTCAGCCAGGCCGAGGAGTACCGGACGACGGCCACGTGGCCCGACGGTTCGCCGCGCGAGCAGGTGTGGCGGGGAGACCTGACGATCCGCTTCACCAACCTCACGTCCGGCGCGTCGGTGGTGCGCGACCTCGGCGGCACCGGCGTCTACGTCTTCAACCCCGACGGCTCGCCGGCTTCCCTCACCTCGCAGCACGGGCCGTTCGCCGCGACGATGCCTCCGGGCAGCACGCCCGGCACCGGCATCTACGTGCTGTCCGGCCACGGCACCGGCGTGACGTTCGAGACCGACGGCACGCGCTCGTTCACGCTCGGGCCCGCGGGCAGCGCCGAGAACCTCTGCACCGCCCTCGCCTGACCACCGAGCCCGCAGCCCACCCCCGGCACCGGGCCCCGGTCTGACTCCGAACCCCACCCTGCCCGAACCCCACCACCGAACCGGAGGGCGCGCGCCGGGGAGCACCGCACAGGCGGCGCGCGTCCTCCCCGGGGCCGTCGAGAAAAGCAGGGCGGATCGCGTGCAACCTCCCGGCGGGTCCAGCCGGTCGTTCCGGGTGTGACGACCACACTGGACCTCGCGGGCGGGACCGACGCCGCACCACCGCGACTCACGAGCCGTACAGGGGGCGCCGTGGACCGGCAGGAGTTCGACGCCTTCGTCGAGGCGCGATCGAGCGCGCTGCTGCGCACCGCCTACCTGCTGACCCACGACCGCGGCCTCGCCGAGGACCTCGTGCAGACCTCTCTCGCCAAGGCCTGGTTCGCCTGGACCCGCATCGAGACCCGGCCCGAGGCGTACGTGCGCCGGATCATGGTCAACACGTACTCGAGCTGGTGGCGACGCCGCTGGAACGGCGAGGAGGCGACGGCCGACCTGCCCGAGCGCCCCGACCCCCGGCACGACCCCCGACGCGGCGAGGACGTCCGCGCCGACGACCGGACCGACCTGTGGCGGGCGCTCGAGCGACTGCCGAAGCGGCAGCGCGCCGTCGTCGTGCTCCGGTTCTACGAGGACCTCTCCGAGGCCGAGACCGCCGAGATCATGCAGTGCTCGGTCGGCACCGTGAAGAGCCAGGCGAGCCGGGCGCTCGCCAAGCTCCGCATCGACCCCAGCCTGCGAAACGACTCCGCCGAGGAGAGTGCCCGATGAACCTCACCGACCTGCGCGACGAGCTGACCGTCCACGCCGACGACCTCGGCCCCGCGCCCGACTTCCGCGCCGGCGTCGCCGCCCGGGTCCGCCGCACCAAGCGCCGCCGCGCGGTCACGGGTGCCGCCGCCACCCTCGCCGTCGCCGCCCTGGCCGTCGGCGTCCTGACCGACGTCGGCCGCCCGGCCCCGACCGTTCCTGCAGGCACGTCCGGCACGGCCTCCAAGACCGTCCCGATGATCGGCTCGGACGGCATGCCGTACCGCGCCGTCCCGGACGCCCGCGGCGACGTCGTCAAGAACGGCCTGCGGTACAGGGCCCAGGTCGGCGACGACACGCTCGCGGCCGGCTTCATCGGCGACGCCGGCCAGGGACAGTTCACTATCGTCTGGGACGTCAGGACCACCCACGTCTCCGTCGGCGCGGAGTGCTACCTCCCCGCCCTGTCGGACGACGCAGCCCGGGCCTACATGGTCTCCGTGGGCCTGGAGGGCAAGGAGGGCTTCTTCGGCAGCCAGTGTTCCGGTCGGCGTCCCGAGGTCCGCGACCTGCCCCCCGGCGGGGCAACCCCCGGCGAGCCCGGCCAGGGCTGGTCCGACCTGACCGTCGGCACGGCCGCCCGGCTCCGGGTCCAGCTCGTCGACGCGCACACCAAGAAGCCGGCAGCCGTCGACGGCGCGCTGCTGACCGGGGCCGTCTACGAGCAGGGCCCCCGGCAGGACGTCGTCGACGCGTCGGGGCAGACCGTCGCGTCGCTGCCCGCGGTCCTGGAGCACCAGGGCTACCGGTACCGGTTCCTCGCGATGCAGGCCGGGCCCGGCGCAAGGACGCCGCTGCCCCACCTAGCGACTCCGGCCGGCGTGCCGTTCCTCGTGACGGCGGGATCGACCGGCTCGGACACGTCGCCGGACGCGGGCACGACCTACGTCACGGGGTTGGACCAGGAGGCCGGGGCCACGAGCGGCGGGTGGCAGACCATCCCGCAGCCGGCTCGGGCGGCCGGCACCGTCGGCCTCCGGACCGAGGGCAAGGCCCCGACCGGCACCGCCTTCGTCGCCGTCTACGTCCCGGAGCACTGACCCGCCCCCTGCGAGGCCCCCTCCCCAGCCCCTTCCCAGCACCCTCCCCGGGCCGAGTGGCCGGACCGAACGGACCCATCGACGTCCAGGCGTCGAAACCCGAGCTCGATCCGGCCGCCCGGCCCGACGGCGTGCCAGGGCGGCGACGGCGGCGCGCGACCCGGACTCCTCGCGGAGGTGTCGCGGTGATGCGTCGGCGAGATGTATCGCGCCGATATATCTGCGTGTAGAGTGACACTCGTGCCGAAGTCCTCGCGTCCGACGAGCCGCCGAGCCGCGCTGCTCGAGTTCGCCGTGCTCGGCCTCCTGCACGACGGGCCGCTGCACGGCTACGAGCTGCGCAAGCGGTTGACGACGGCCCTCGGCATCTTCCGCGCCCTGTCGTACGGCTCGCTCTACCCGGCCCTGCGCCACCTCGTCGAGTCCGGCTGGATCCACGAGACCGAGGAGCCCTCGGCCGGCTCCGGCCGCCGTCCGCGCATCACCTACGAGCTGACGGCCGACGGCAAGGAGCACTTCCAGGACCTCGTCGCCGCCTCCGGGCCCGACGCCTGGGACGACGACGACTTCGACGTGCGGTTCGCTTTCTTCTCCCGCACCGAGGCGCAGGTGCGCCTGCGCATCCTCGAGGGCCGGCGCTCCCGGCTCGAGGAGCGCCTGGCGAACGTCCGCGACGCGTCCGCCCGCAACCGGGAGCGGATGGACGGCTACACCCTCGCCCTCCAGCAGCACGGCGAGGAGCGGGCCGAGCGCGAGGTCCGCTGGCTCGAGGAGCTCATCGTCGCCGAGCGACGCGCCGCCCTCGACCCGGGCCCGTCGGCCTTCGACGAGCCCGGGGCCACCACCCCCACAGACACCAACGGCACCACCTCCAGCACCACCTCCAGCACCACCCCGAGCACCACCGACAACAACAAGGAGTGATCCATGGGATCCGTACGCGTCGCCATCGTCGGCGTCGGCAACTGCGCGAGCTCGCTCGTGCAGGGCGTCGAGTACTACAAGGACGCTGACGCCACCGGCACCGTCCCCGGCCTCATGCACGTCACGTTCGGCGACTACCACGTCAGCGACGTGGAGTTCGTCGCCGCGTTCGACGTCGACGACAAGAAGGTCGGCAAGGACCTCGCCGAGGCCATCAACGCCTCCGAGAACAACACCATCAAGATCGCCGACGTGCCGACCACGGGCGTCACGGTCCAGCGCGGCCACACCCTCGACGGGCTCGGCAAGTACTACAAGCTGACGATCGACGAGTCGGGCGCCGAGCCGGTCGACGTCGTCGCCGCGCTCAAGGACGCCAAGGTCGACGTCCTCGTGTCCTACCTGCCGGTGGGCTCGGAGCACGCCGACAAGTTCTACGCGCAGTGCGCCATCGACGCCGGCGTCGCCTTCGTCAACGCCCTGCCGGTCTTCATCGCCTCCGACCCCGAGTGGGCTGCCAAGTTCGAGGCCGCCGGCGTGCCGATCATCGGCGACGACATCAAGAGCCAGGTCGGCGCGACGATCACCCACCGCGTCATGGCCAAGCTCTTCGAGGACCGCGGCGTCGTGCTCGACCGCACGTACCAGCTCAACGTCGGCGGCAACATGGACTTCAAGAACATGCTCGAGCGCGAGCGCCTCGAGTCCAAGAAGGTCTCCAAGACCCAGGCCGTCACGAGCAACCTCACCGGCCCGCTCGCCGGCAAGAAGGACGACCGCAACGTCCACATCGGCCCGTCCGACTACGTCGCGTGGCTCGACGACCGCAAGTGGGCCTACGTCCGCCTCGAGGGTCGCGCCTTCGGCGACGTCCCGCTGAACCTCGAGTACAAGCTCGAGGTCTGGGACTCCCCGAACTCGGCCGGCATCATCATCGACGCCATCCGCGCGGCGAAGATCGCCAAGGACCGCGGCATCGGCGGCGCCCTCCTTTCGGCGTCGTCCTACCTCATGAAGTCCCCGCCGGAGCAGCGCGAGGACACGATCGGCCGCGCCAAGCTCGAGGCCTTCATCCGCGGCGAGGAGCCCCGCTGACCAGCGGCTCCCCCACCGCGTGACCGACGCGTGAACCACGAGGCCCCCTCCCGCACGGGAGGGGGCCTCGTCGCGTCTCCGGCCGTCAGTGCCCGAGGAGGACGCTGTGGTCGAGGCTGCCGACCGACGCCTGCACGACACACACGACGCCGAGGTCGTACTGCCAGGCCGACTCGGTCGTCGGACCCACGAACACGAGGTCGAGCGCGTCGAGGTCGGTCGGGCGCACCACGCCGGCCAGCGCGTCGGAGCAGGCGCTGCCGGCCGCCTCCACCGCCTTGTCACGACCCGGCCACGCACCGGCGAGCGTGACCGACGCAGCCATCTGGCCTTCGTGCGTCTCGGCGCACGACCGCCGCACCAGGACGCCCACCTGCCCGGTGCCGTCGCCGGCGGGCAACCCGTCGAAGCAGTCCCCGACCTCGAGGTTGTTGACGGTCACGTTCTTGGTCGTGTCGAAGACCTCGCCGTCGGCGAAGCCACTCGATGAAGACCGCGTGGGGCCGTAGAGGCTGAACGCGGCGATCCCGCCGACGACCAGCACGAGCCACAGCGAGCCGAGGACGATGCCGGCGATGGCCATGCCGCGTCCGTTCTGGACGACACGGCGCAGCTGCCCGAGGGCGACGAAGCCGAGGACGATGCCGACGACGGCGGCCACGGGCATGAGCCCGGCGATGCCGCAGCACAGGGCCGCGATGGCCAGGCCGTTGGTTCCCGGTCGGTACTCGCGGTCGTCCCGGCCCGGAGCCAGGGTGGGCGCGGCCGGGTAGGCGGGGTACGCCGGGTAGGCGGCAGACGGAACGGGCTCGCCCGGAGTGCCGGACGCCGGAGGCGGCGGCAGCTGCACGGAGCTCGAGGAGGCGGTGTCCTCCTCGTTCGGCGACGAAGGGCTCACGAGCCGGGAGCCTGCCACACGAGCGGCGGATCCGGGCGGGATCGCGGTTCGCCGTGTCAGCGGTTCTTCAGGACGGTCCCGGTCAGGCGCCCGCCGTCGTCCGCGACGAGGACGCACGAGACACCCCGGTCCCGGCGCCAGTCGGGCAGGGTGCTCGGGTAGATGACGGTGAGGGCGACGCGCTCGTGGTCCTGGTCGCGGATGAAGCGCCCGACCTTCGTGGAGCAGGCGTCCTGGGCCAGCGCGGCGGCCTGGTCACGGCCGGGCCACGGCTGGTCGGGCAGCGTCAGCGTCGTGCCGACCTGGGCCTCGTGCGATCCCGCGCACGGCATCCCGGTGACCGCGGTGACGGTGGTGTCCGCCGAGGCCGGCAGACCGTCGAAGCAGTCGCCGCCCTGCAGGTCGACGACCTCGACGCGTGCCCCCGGGGTCAGGGCGCCGGTGTCGGCGTCGCGCTGGGGAGCGCCGGTCGCCCCGAGCGCCAGGATGGCGACCCAGCCGACCACCCAGACCGAGCCGAGGACCACCCCGGCGACCGCGGAGGCCTTGCCACCACGGACGACCCGCCCCATCTGCCGCAGCGCGACGACGCCGAGGACGACGGCCGCGACAGCGGCGACGGGGATGAACCCACCGATGCCGCACCACAGCGCGGCCGTGGCCAGCCGGTTGGTGCCGGTCCCGTGCTCGGGTCCCTCGCTCGTGGCTGTGGGCGTTGCTCCCGGCTCGCCGTCCGCCGGCTGCGCGTAGGACGCCCACGACGTGACCCCGCGCGGCAGGCGAGGCGGCTCGGGGGCGGGCGGCCGGGCGGTCGCCTGCGCCACCGGCTCACCGACGGGAGGTGGCAGGTAGCAGGAGGAGGTCGTGTCCTCCTCGTTCGGTGACGCAGGGCTCACGAGCCGGGAGCCTCCCACACGGCAGGCACTCTCGGGCCGGTTTCGGCGACGAGCCGGGCGGCGACTACTTCAGGACGCTGCCGGTGACCGTGCCGGACTTGGCGTCGGCGGTGCACTGGATGGCCCGGCTGTTCGACCACGTCCAGGCGTCGGCCGGGTAGAGGAAGGACGGGTCCACCTCGTGCATGCGGCTCTCGCGCACGAGCGGGTCGGCCTTGTCCGAGCAGCCCTTGTCGGCCGCGTCGACGACCTTGTCCTCGCCGGGGTAGCGCCCGCGCGGCAGCTCGAAGACGGTGATGACCTGGCTCGTGTGCGGCGTCGAGCACGGCACGACGGACACGTCGCCGACGTCGGTGCCGGACCCGAGCGAACCGCCGTTGAAGCAGTCACCGGCCTTGAGGTCGCCGACCTCGACCCGTCGTTCGACCGGTCCCGAGGGCGACGACGAGGACGAGACGCTCGAGGCGGTGCTCCCCCGCGTCGACGAGGCCGGGTCGTCGGCCAGGACGCCGATGGTGATGAGCGCGGCCCAACCGAGCAGCCACAGCGAGCCCAGCACGATGCCGGCGATCGCGAGCCCGCGACCGCCCTGCACGACGCGCCGCAGCTGCTTCAGGGCGACGATGCCGAGCACGATGCCGACGACGGCCGCGATGGGCAGGAGGCCGGCGATGCCGCAGCAGAGGGCGGCGATGGCCAGGCCGTTGGTGCCGGGGCGGTACTCGCGCTGGTCGTGGCCGGGCGGCACCGACGCGCCCGGGAAGGACGCGGGCGCACCCGGGAAGGACGCGGGCGCACCGGGGAAGGACGCGTACGCGTCCGGGAGCGGGGACGCGTCGACGGCGGTCGTGCCGGGGTAGGGCTGCCCGCCCGACGCGTCGGGCCCGACAGGCGCGGCGCCCGGCGCCACGAACGGCGAGGCCGTGGGTGAGGCGACATGCGAGGCGACATGCGAGGCGATGGGTGCAGGCGGGACCTGGGGGCTGCCCGGGACGTACGGCGGCAGCTGGTACGGCGAGGAGGGGGTCGTGTCCTCGCCGTTCGGGGAAGAGCTCACGGGGCGTGAGCATCCCACACCGCGCGACCCGTCGCCGACGAGCGGTAGGCGGCGCACGTCGCTGTCGGGAAGCGGCGCCGTGGGGCAGGATCGGACGATGCGCGTCATGACGTGGAACCTCCGCACCGAGACCGCCCTCGAGCCGCCGCACTGGCCCGACCGCCTCGCCGGTGTCGTGTCGGTCATCGAGGAGCAGGCGCCGCACGTGCTCGGCACGCAGGAGGCGTCGGCGCGGATGCTCGACGACCTCGCGGCACACCTGCCGAGCCGGTACGCGTGGCTGGGTGAGGGCCGGCTCGGGGCGCGCAACGACGAGTTCACGGCGGTGGTCTACGACACGGCGCGGTTCGACCTGCTCTCGTGGCACACGTGGTGGCTCTCCGACCGCACCGAGGTGCCGGGGTCGACGGCGTGGGGCGCGGCGTTCCCGCGCACGGCGACGACGGTCCGGCTCCGCGACGCGGGAGACGGCACCGCCTACACGTTCGTCAACGCCCACCTCGACCACGTCAGCGGGCAGGCCCGCCTCGAGGGGGCGCGCCTGCTCGGCGGCAGCCTGGGCCACGACCCGAGCGTCGTGCTCGGCGACTTCAACGCGGAGGCGCGATCGTCGGAGCCCTACACGGCCCTGGCCCAGGCGGGGCTCGTCGACGCCGTCGCGCCGCACGTCACCGACGCGACGCCCGGGACCTTCACGGGCCTCGGGCCCGTGCAGCCCGGCGGCCCGCACATCGACTGGGTGCTGACGACGCCCGACCTCGTCTCGACGGGCGCCCGGGTCGTCGACGTGACCGGACTCGACCCGGTGCCTTCGGACCACCTGCCCGTGGTCGTCGACCTCGAGCACGTCGCGGGCCCGCAGGTCACCCGGCCCTGAGCGTGCGCGCCGCGCCGACGACGGCGCCACCGCCGATACCGGCAACCACCAGGGCCGGCAGCAGCAGAGGGGAACGCCACGGGGCGAACTCGCCGTAGCCCTGGACGGCGACGACGACCCCCCAGAGGAGCGCCGCGGCGAGCACGAGCTCGACGACTCCGAGCGCGAACGAGGCCCGGGCCGCCCGACGGGGTGCGGTGCGGCCCCACCGCAGGCACCCCACGGCGGCGACGGTGAAGGCCAGGACCGGCACCGCGAGGACCAGCCCGAAGAAGGCGTAGAGGGCCTCGAGCTCGGCGTTCGGCCGCGTGCCGGCGACGACGAGGACCACGACGGTGACCACGCCCGTCACGGCGACCACCACGTGTGCGAGCGCGAGGACCGCCGAAGCCGGTGTCGTGCTGGGACTCTGCGCGTGCGACGCCATGCCCCAGCACAGCACGTCCCGGTCCCCGAGTCCTGAGCACCGCACCTCAGAAGCCGCGCCGACGCGTCACAACATTTGGACACCCATAACGCGATACATGGTTTCGTGGTCACAATGGCTGGCAATCCGGGGCGTGGAGTGCGCCCGACCGCGAGAGGACGAGCCAATGGCATCACCGCGACTGGGCGACGTCGCCCCCGACTTCACCGCCGACACGACCGAGGGCCAGATCAGCTTCCACGACTGGAAGGACGGCACCTGGGCGGTCCTCTTCAGCCACCCGGCCGACTTCACGCCGGTGTGCACGACCGAGCTCGGCCGCGTCGCCGCGCTCGAGGACGAGTGGTCCAGGCGCAACGTCAAGGTGCTCGCCGTGTCGGTCGACCCGACCGACCGGCACGACGAGTGGAAGGGCGACATCGAGGCGGTCGGCGGCGCGTCCGTCGCCTACCCGATCATCGGCGACGAGGACCGCACGGTCTCCGAGCTCTACGGCATGATCCACCCCGGCGAGGGCGACACCTCGAGCGTCCGCTCCGTCTTCATCGTCGACCCGGCGAACAAGGTGCGCCTCAGCCTCACCTACCCCAAGAGCGTCGGCCGCAACTTCGACGAGATCGTCCGCGCCGTCGACGCGCTCCAGCTGACCGACAGCGGCCCCTTCTCGACGCCGGCCGACTGGCGCGAGGGCCAGCGCGTCATTGTCGCCCCGACGCTGTCGACCGCGGACGCGCGTGAGCGCTTCGGCGCCGACGCGGTCGAGGAGGTCCGTCCCTACCTGCGGTACACGACCGCGACGGTCTGAGCAGCGTCGGGCGAACGCCCCGAACTTGTTGCACGACAAGGGTGGCCACCCCGACGGGGTGACCACCCTTGTGCGTCAAGCCGACTGACGCGTCAGGTGCGCTGCGCGAGGACGGCGGCCTGGTCGTCGCGCTCGCTACCCGTCGCACTCCGGACGAGCCTCGCCACCTCGACGGCACCGGCAACCTCGAGTCCCGCGGCAAGGTCGTCGGCCGTGTGCAGGTGGCGTTCGAGGGTGATGTCGTGGCCGAACCGGCGGTAGCTGGGGGCGACGTCACGCACCCCGCGGCCCGACTGGCTGGCGACGAGCAGGTGGCCGCCCGGACGGCACACCCGGACCGCCTCGGCGAGCAGCCGGTGCAGACCCGACGGGGGCGTGTGGATGACCGAGTACCAGAGCAGGACGCCGTCGACCGACGCGTCGGGCGCCGGGAGCGCGTCGAGCGAGGCGACGTCGAAGGCCAGGTCCGGGTGGTCGCGTCGCGCCATCGCCACCATGCCCGACGACAGGTCAAGGCCTCGCGGGTGCACGCCCCGGTCGGCGAGGTAGCGACTCATCCGCCCGGCACCGCACCCGGCGTCGAGCACCTGCCCGCCCTCCCCCACCGCGGCGGCGAAGGCGTCGACCATGGCGAGGTCGAGCGAGGTCTCGGCCCACGTGTCGGGGAAGTAGGCGGCGTAGTCGGCGGCCACGGTGTCGTACGCGTCGCGCACCGACGCGTACCCGCCGGGGATGTCGTGGTCGGCCGGCACTCTCGCTGCATCCATCCGCGCAGCCTCCCAGACGCCACCGTCAGCCGCGCGCGGCCCGGTCGACGCCATCGGACGTGGCGAGGTCCGCGACGACCTCCGGACGCGCGCCACCCCCGAGGACACGACGTCCTCGGGGGTGGCGGTGCAGGGCCTCTCAGCCGCGTCGGACCCGACCACTGCGGTCGCGTGACGGGGCCGCCTCCTGTGGGCCCGGACCGGTCAGCGGTACTGGAAGTAGTAGTAGTTGTTCGTCTGCTTGTAGCAGGAGCCGACGTAGCTGAAGCCGCCGTCGTGGACGTAGGTGGCCCGCGCGCTGTTGCACTTCGTCAGGGTCGAGTACGGCCCGGCGACATAGTTGGTGGCGGCCGACGCCGGGGTGGCGGCGGCCATCACGACACCCGCTCCGACGGCCAGGGCCGCCGCGGTGATCCTCTTGCTGAACATGTCGTTCTCCGTTCGTCTGGTGGTACGGACGTGACGACTCTCCGCGTGAAACAGCGCCGGCGCGCGGTGGAAGGCGGCCGGCTGCGAGATCTCGCAGACTTCGGCGTCTGCCGCCAACCAATCCGGGCGACCGCGCGTCAGGAGTGGCGCTCAGGCGCGCAGCAGGCGCGTCAGCTCGGCGAGGAAGGCGTCGACGTCGGCCTCGGTCGTGTCCCACGAGCACATCCAGCGCACCTCGCCGGTGGCCGGGTCCCAGTCGTAGAACCGGAACCGCTCGCGCAGGGCGTTCGCCACGTCGCGGGGCAGCACGGCGAAAACCGCGTTGGCCTCGACGGGCCGCTGGATCGTGACGCCGTCGAGCGGCTCGACGCCGGCGGCGAGGCGGGTGGCCATCGCGTTGGCGTGCGAGGCCGAGCGCTGCCACAGGTCGCCGTCGTAGAGGGCGAGCAGCTGCGCCGACACGAAGCGCATCTTGGAGGCGAGCTGCATCGACAGCTTGCGCACGTGGACCAGGCCCAGGGCCGGGTCGGCCGCGAGCTCGGGGTCGACGACGACGACGGCCTCGGCGGCGAGCGCGCCGTTCTTCGTGCCGCCGAGGCTGAGCACGTCGACGCCGGCGTCACCGGTGAAGGCGGACAGGTCGGTGCCGAGCGTGGCTGCGGCGTTGGCGATGCGAGCGCCGTCGAGGTGGACGCGCATGCCGAGCGAGTGGGCGTGCTCGGTGATCGCCCGGACCTCGTCGGGCGTGTAGCACGTGCCGAGCTCGGTGGTCTGGGTGATCGACACGACGAGCGGCTGGGCGCGGTGCTCGTCGCCGAAGCCCCACGCCTGCCGGTCGATGAGCTCGGGGGTCAGCTTGCCGTCGGGCGTCGGGACGGTGAGCAGCTTGATGCCGCCCATCCGCTCGGGGGCGCCGTTCTCGTCGGTGTTGATGTGCGCGGTCTCGGCGCAGACGACGGCGCCCCACCGCGGCAGCAGCGCCTGCAGGGCGACGACGTTGGCGCCGGTGCCGTTGAAGACGGGCCACGTCGTGGCGGCCGTGCCGACGTGCCCGGCGACGACCTCCTGGAGGCGCGCGGTGTATGCGTCCTCGCCGTAGGCGATCTCGTGACCGCCGTTGGCCGCGGCGAGGGCGGCGAGCACCTCGGGGTGCAGGCCGGCGTAGTTGTCCGAGGCGAAGCCGCGCTTCGCGGTGTCGTGCAGGGTGGTCACGCGGTCCTCTTCGTCACAGGTTGGTCGCGGGTCAGGTGTTCAGCCGCGAGGGCGGCGGAAGGCGTTCTGGCTCAGGCGCGCTCGGCGCCCGGCCACAGCTCGGCGCGCGCCCCGTTGAGGGCGGCGGCCTCGCCGTCGAGGAGGCTCACGAGCCACGTGGCCACCTCGGCGGGTCGGGTCGCGGTGCGACCCTCGCCGATCCACTTCACCACACCGGTGGTCGCCGCGGAGCCGGGGGTCACGTCGGCGGAGGCGAACGAGTCGGCCAGGGAGGCGAGCCACGTCTCGGCCGCCGCCTTGGCGGCGGCGTAGGCGGCGTTGCCAGCGGTCGGCGTCGACGCGGCGGCCGCGCTGACGATGGCGACGCGTCCGCGCCCCGACGCAACGAGGGTGTCATGCAGCGCGAGCGTCGTGTGTCGCAGCGTGTCGACGAGGTTGCCCGAGAGCCAGGCCCAGTCCTCGTCGGTGGACTCGGTGAAGAGCTTTCCGCCGCGCCAGCCGCCGACGAGGTGGAACAGCGCGTCGACGCCGCCGAAGCTGTCGACGATCTCGGCGGCGAGCGCCCGCACGGCGTCACCGTCGAGCAGGTCGCACACCCGGGTCGTCAGCAGGTCCGACCCGACCTCGGCCGCCAGGGAGGCGAGCGAGGCGTCGTCGCGACCCACCGCGACGACGCGCTCGCCCCGCTCGACCAGCGCGACGCAGGTCGCGCGACCGGTCCCCCCGGTGGCTCCCGTGACGACGACGACCCGCCGGCCCTCTGACGTCACGCGCTCGCCCCGGTGATGCCGGAGGTCGACTCGACGACGCCCTTCATCTTCTTGGCGAGGGCCTCGTAGAACATCGACAGCGGGAACTCGTCGGGCAGCACCTGGTCGGTGAGGCCCTTCGGCGGGCCGTCGAGCGGCAGCGCCGTGAGGTCGCCGTCGCGGTGGCGGGCCCACGCCGAGCGCGGGTGCGGCGTCAGTACCCCGGCGACGAGGTCGTAGGCGGCGAGCCAGTGCGCGACCTTGGGCCGGTCGATGGAGCGCCAGTAGAGGTCCTCGACGGCGCGGCCGAGCTCGAGCACCGGCTCCGCGACGTTCTCCCACTCGATCGTGAGGCGGTTGTCGGTCCAGTGCAGCACGCCCTTCTGGTGCAGCCACGCGAAGAGCAGCTGGCCGCCGAGGCCGTCGTAGTTGCGGGTGCGGTCGCCGGTGATGGCGAACCGGAAGATCCGGTCGAAGAGCACGGCGTACTGCACGAGGCGCGCGTACGGGTGGCCCTGGGACTCGAGCGCGACGGCCTCGCGGAACGCCGTGAGGTCGCAACGCAGCTCCTCGAGCGAGTAGAGGAAGTACGGCATCCGCTGCTTGATCATGAACGGGTCGAACGGCAGGTCGCCGTGCATGTGGGTGCGGTCGTGGATGAGGTCCCACATGACGAACGTGTGCTCGGCCAGCTGCTGGTCGGCGAGCAGGCGCGCGGCGTCCGGCGGCAGCGACAGGCGGGTCACCGACGCGGCCTCGGAGATGACGCGGCGGAAGCGGGCGGCCTCGCGGTCGGCGAAGATGCCGCCCCACGTGAACGCCGGCACCTCGCGCATCGCGACGGTCTCGGGGAAGAGGACGGCCGAGTTCGTGTCGTAGCCCTCGGTGAAGTCGAGGAAGCGGATCGGCAGGAAGAGCGCGTTGGAGTAGTCGCCGCCCTCGAGGTCGGCGACGAAGTCGGGCCAGATCACCTCGAGCAGGACGGCCTCGACCTGGCGGTGCGGGTTGCCGTTCTGGGTGTACATCGGGAAGACGACGAGGTGCGGCAGGCCGTCGGCCCGGTGCTGCGCCGGCGCGAAGGCGACGAGCGAGTCGTAGAAGTCGGGCACCTCGAAGCCGCCGTCGGCCCAGCGGCCGAAGTCCTTGACGAGCGCCTCGAGGTAGTCGGCGTCGTGCGGCAGGTGTGGCGCGAGGCCCTGGATGCCGGTGACGACGCGGCCGACGTGCGCGGCGGCGGCCGCGTGGTCGGCGGTGTCGGGCACCGAGCCGTCGGAGGTCTGCAGCGCCCGCAGGTCGGTGACGGCCGCCTTGAGGGAGACCCAGGCGTCGGTCTCGACGAGCGGGTGCTTCGTGACAGCGACGCGACGCTCGGGGCGGGGCGCGACGTGCGACACGGCGTTGTGGACCAGGTCGGCGAGGGCCCGCTCGCCCGCCTCGGCGGCGGGGTCGGCCGGCTCGACGGCCAGGACGACGAGGCGGCCGGAGTCGGCGTCGGTGCGCACGGCGGCGACCGGGACGCCGCCGGCGAGCAGCAGCGGACGGGCCGGGGCCTCGACGTCGAGGGCGCCGGTGGCGGCCAGGGTCGTGAGGTCGACGCGGGCGAGGAGGTCGTCGCCCACCTCGGTGTCGCGCTCGACGCGGATCGCTGAGGCGAGCGGACCGGAGGGCACACCCGACGCCGTGCGTGACGACTGGGGCACGAGGCCCGTGAGCGAGCCGGCAGCCGGGGCGCCGAGGACGACGACGCCGCGACCGGCGGCGAGCGCGTCGGCCACCGTGGCATCGGCGGCGCGGGCGGCGTCGACGACGAGGACGTCGGCGGCCGCGGGGGCTGCCACGACGCAGCCACGGTGGGCCAGGCCCGACGTGAGGGAGTCGGCGAGGGCGGGCCGGTCGGCGACGACGGCCACGGAGGGGAACAGGCTCACGGAGGGGCCTCCTGTCCGGAGAAACTTCGGCGTTGATGCTTTCTTGTCGAAGAATCTACGGGCTCAGGCGGCAGAAACACCAATTCGTGCCGCCGGGACGTGAGACGGCCCACAGTCCTGCACGGGCCTGCCGACCCCGGACACGCCGAAGGGTGGCCGTCCCTCCCCTGAGAGGACGACCACCCTCCGGTGGTTCGTGGTGCCGGCGGACGTCAGGACACCCGCCGGTGCCGGCTCACTTGGCCGACGTGCTCTTCTGCGACTCGGCGTTGGTCTTGCACTTCTTGCCCATCGCGTCGAGCTTGTCGCCGGCGGCCGAGACGACCTGGCGCTGGCCGTGCCAGTCGCTCTGGAAGCGGTCGGCGTCCGAGCCGCCCCAGTTGCTCTTGATCTGCGAGACGGCGCTGTTGACGGCCTCGACGATGCCGTCGAGCTCGCCCTTGTAGCCGACGAGCTTGTCACCGGACGCGGACACCGCGTCCGCGTTCATGCCCTTCTTGTAAACAGCCATGTCAGTTCCCCTTCAGAAGTCTGCGTTGCGTGGATGAGTGGTGGGCGATCAGTACTGCGACGAGGTCTGGCGCTGCTGCTGGACCTCGTGGTCGATCGTCGACTTCATCTCGGTGAGCAGCTTCTGAGCCTTCTGGAGCTCGGGACGGTGCGTGCCCGTCCACTCCTGCTCGAACTGCTTGGAGTCGTCGCCCTGCCAGTTCTGCTTGAGGGACTCGACCTCCTGGTCGACCTTCGTGATGAGCTTCTGGATGGCCTCAGCCTGCTGCTGCAGGACGTTGCCCTGGGCGTTGACCTCATCGTCGTTCATTCCGAGCCAAGCCATGACCTTCTCCTTTGCCGTGTTCCCCCGAGTACGTCGGGAAGTCTCTGCTGTCAGGCCACCCCTGTCGGCCGGCCGTGTACCTCTCGTGACGTTCGCGGTGCTTCGGGGGTTTCCACCCGCGTCGCACCGTTCGTCGACATGCATGAACCTATGGCAGCACCTCCCCCACGTCGATGGGGAGGACTCCCCATGACTGCGGAGGGTCTTGGGCGGCGGGCGCGCGCGTCACCACGGACAGGCCAGTTCGCCTGTCCGACAGTGCGATTCGCGCCCCGCCGTCTGTCATGGCAGGGCCACCTGGAGCAGCTCGAACTTGCCCTTCTCGACGATGAACCCACGCCCCTCGGGCAGCTCGGCCCGGTTGAGGGCGGGGAGGTTCGCCTTGAAGACGGACAGCCCCTCGTTGCCGTCGGGGTGCAGCGCGAGCCCGGAGCGCGAGGTCTTGAGCAGCGCCTGGAGGCCGAAGTTGCTGCTGAAGAACGCGGCCTCGCCCTCGGCGACGACGAGCTGGTCGTTGTCGACGCAGGCCTTGACGAGCGTCGTCAGCGCGTTCTCGGCGCCCGAGGGCGCGAGGTCGTCGACGCGCTCGATGAACACCGCCACCGGACGCGTGATGCGCCCCTCCTCGATGTCCGACGCGAGGCGCGCGGCGAGCTTGGAGGTGGCCTCGCCGCCGACGGCCGTCTCGGCCCAGATGCCGAGGTCGAGCAGCTCAGAGCTGCGACGCGGCGTCATGAGGTAGAGCGCCGACTGCGAGCTGAACCGGTAGAGGCCCGCAGCCGTCGCAGCCACCGCCGTGGTGCGGCCCGAGCCCGACGGGCCGGTGATGACGAACGTGCCCTTGGGGTCGAAGCCGTGCGGCTCGAGCGACGACGACGCGACGCCGACGACGGGACGCCCGCCGTGCTCCGACGGCAGGTCGCCGATCGGGATGAGTTCGGCCAGCGACTCGATCGCCGGCGCCTGGGAGACCCCGGCCTTGCGCGTCGCGTCGGCGAACGCCTCGACAGCTGCGGCCTGGACCGTGACGTCGGAGGACCCGCCGAGCACCGCCACCTGCACCTCGGCCCCGTTCATGAGGCCGCGACCCGCGGGCGAGGCCATCGTCAGGACGTCGCCGGGCACGCCGAACACCGAGTAGTCGTCGGTGTTGCTCATGCGCAGGATGATCCGGCCCTGCACGGCCGCCGCGAGGTTCGTCGGCAGACCGGTGCGCTGGTCGGAGGCGATGACGAAGTGGACGCCGACCGGACGGCCGTCCGCGGCGAGGCCGGCGAGCATGTCGAGCCACTGGAAGCGCCCGCCCACCTCGTAGGCCTGCCGGAAGGCCGTCATGCCGTCGATGAGCACCATGATGCGCGGCTCGTCGGTGCGGCCCGAGAGGCGTCGGTAGTCGGTGATCGTCGCGGCGCTGACGGCCGAGTACCGCGAGGCCCGCTCGTCGATCGTCGCGCGCAGCATCCGGATGAGACGCGTGACGCGCTCGTGGTCGCCGCCCGGGACGATCGAGCCGACGTGCGGCAGCGCCTCGAGCAGCGCAAGGCCACGGTTGCCGAAGTCGAGCCCGTACACGTGGCACGGCCCGCCGCGCACCGTGTAGCCGGCCGCGATGGCGATGGTGCGCAGGAACACCGACTTGCCCGACCCCGACGTGCCGTACACGGCGATGTTCCCCTCGCGGTCGGGCCGGAACGCGACCTCCGGCTGGGCCTGGTTGTCGGGGTCGTCGGCGACGCCGAAGACGAGCTCGTCGTCGCGGCGCTGGGTCGGCAGCGTCGCGAGGTCGTAGACCGGGCGCATGTCGGGCAGCCACGGCTTGCGTGGGCGCGGCAGCTCGGCCCGGCGCGCGGCCCGCCCGAGCGTCGCCACGAGGCGCTGGATGTCGGTGGGCCCGAGGTCGGCGTTGTCGTCGCCGTCGTCGCGGCGCGGCGGCTCCCACTCGGTGCCCGAGCCGAACGTCAGCGTCTCGACCTTCATGTCCGGCGGCGGCGGCACGTCGGAGGTCCAGCCGCCGGCGTAGCCCGTCTGGAACGGCACGAGGCGGCCCGGGCCGGTCTTGCTCACGGCGCGACCCGGCAGCGACGGGTCGAAGAACGCCGCCTCCTTGCTGCCGAGCACGTCGTCGGAGTCGTTCTCGTCGGCCATCCGCAGCGCCATGCGCAGGTTCGTGTTGGCGCGGAGGTTGTCCTTGATGACGCCGGCCGGACGCTGCGTGGCGAGGATGAGGTGCAGGCCGAGCGAGCGGCCGCGCTGGGCGACGTTGACGACGCCGTCGACGAACTCCGGCACCTCCTGGACCAGCGCCGCGAACTCGTCGACGACGATGATGAGCGAGGGCGGGGCCTCGACCTCGCCGCGCCGCTCGAGCTCGACGAGGTCCTTGGCCTTGAACCGGGCCAGCAGGTGTTCGCGATAGTGCAGCTCGGCCGCGAGCGAGGCGAGCGCCCGGCGCACGAGGTGCGGCGAGAGGTCGGTGACGAGGCCGACGGTGTGCGGCAGCTTGACGCAGTCGCGGAAGGCCGAGCCGCCCTTGTAGTCGACGAGCAGGAACGTGACCCGCTGCGGCGAGTGGGCCGCGGCCATGCCGAGGATCCACGCCTGGAGCAGCTCGGACTTGCCGGCGCCGGTCGTGCCGCCGACGAGGGCGTGCGGGCCGTCGGAGCGGATGTCGACGGAGAACGTGCCCTGGCTCGACTGGCCGACGACGGCGCGCAGGTTGCCGGGCTTGCGGGGCAGCACCTCCGGCGCGTACGGGCCGGTGAGGATCGAGCGGGACTCGCCCCACTTCTCGATGACCGACTCCTCGGCGCTGGCCAGCTCGGTGCCGGCGAGGGTCAGCAGCGACACCGCGCGCGGCAGGTCGCTCGCGTCGTCGACGGGGACGCCGGCGTCGACGACCGGCGAGAGGGCGCGGGCACAGGCCATCGCCTCGTCGTAGCCGATGCGGTCGACGGCGACGGGCTGCACCTCCTCACCCTCGTGGACGAAGCCGGCGAGGGAGCGCTCGTCGCCCTCGACGACGAGGAAGGTGTGGCAGGCCGCGGGCAGCAGCTGCTGGGTCTCGGCGACCCACACGACGAGGATGCCGTGCGCGTGGCCGCGCTCGGCGATGGCGACGAGCCGGCTGCGGTCGATCGGGGCGTCGCTCTCGACGAGCACGAGCACCGACGGGCGGCCCGCGCTGGCCGCCTCCTGCTCCTTGGGGCTGCCCTTGGCACTTCCCTTGGCGCTGATGAGGTCCTCGAGGGCGTCGGCGAGCGCGGAGCACGCAGGAGCGCTGCCGGCGAGGTGGCCGACCTCGATGGGGCTGTGCGGCGAGCTCGTGTGCGGCAGCCACTTGAGGAAGTCCCAGTCGCGGGCCGAGCTGCCCGAGGCGAACGAGCAGACGGCGAGCTCGGCGGGCGAGTGCAGCGCGACGGCCTGGACGACGAGCGAGCGGGCCGCGCCGAGGGCGTTCTGCCGCGAACCCGCGACGCCCACCGCACCGGAAGTGAGTGGCGCCGCGACGACAGGCACGTCGTGCACGACCTCGAGGCCGGACAGCTGCTCGGACACCTGGAGCCACGCCTCGGCCTTGGACCGGCCGACGGCGGGCATCTTGATCGGCGAGCGCGACGGGCGCGTGCCGAGGCCGAGCCGCAGCTCGCCGAACCCGTTGCCGTCACGGCGGCGCGTCCAGAGCAGCGCGCTGCGGTCGCGGACGGCGACGAGGCAGTCGGTGCCGCTCGGCTGCTCGCCGCGACGCACGTGGCTCTCGCGCTCGAGGGAGGCGCGGATGCGGTCGGAGAGCAGCGCGAGGTCCTCCGCGAAGTCCTTCATCGCCTGCTCGAAGTCCTTGCGCTGCTGGCGCCGCGCCTCGTAGTACGTGCCCGCCATCATCATCGGCATCATCAGCATGAAGACGATGGAGAAGGCGTTGCGCGTGATGAGGTACATGACGACGCCCATGAGCAGCGGCACGATCATCGCCACGAGCGGCATCGGGTTGGCCTTGCCGCGCTCGGGCAGGTCGGGGACCTGGAACTCCTGTCCGGGAAAGAGCGGCGCGACGCGCGGGGACCGCGAGAACTGCACGGTGCCGGCGTCGCCGGACAGGACACCGCTTCCCGGACGCGTCACGGCGCCGTCGCCGGTCAGGTGCACCTCGAGCTCGGTGTCGCCGAGCCGGATGACGTCGCCGCTCTTGAGGTGGGCGCGGGTGACCTGCTGGCCGCCGGCCGTGATGCCGTTGGCCGAGCCGAGGTCGACGACCTCGACGACCTCCTGCACGACGAGCTTGGCGTGCTGGCGCGAGACCGACTCGTCGGCCAGCTGCACCTCGCAGCCCCGCCCGCGGCCGACGTAGGCGGTGCCGCGCGACAACGGGAACTCGCGACCCGCGTCGGGCCCGGAGCGGATGACCGCGACCGCGGCGGGACGGCCGCGGTCGACGAAACCCTCGCCGGCGCGGGTCACGGTGACCCGCATGCCCGACTGCAGGCCGCTCTCGGCGACCGTGGCGCGCGGGTCGAGCCCGCGCATCTCCTGGTCGACGAGCGCCAGCGTCATCGCGGCGTCGACCCCGAGCACGCTGCTGCGGTTCGGGTCGGCGGCCGCGAGGTAGCCGGCGAGGTCGCCGACGGTGGTGGCCGAGTCGGTCGTCGCGACGAGGTCGGTCTCCCGGTCACCGGACCGGAGGACGAACTTCAGCTTCACGCGTCACCCTTCGTGCTCTCGTTCTTCGTGTTCTTCGGGGTCTTCGACGCCCCTCGGGTGGTGCGCTCACCGCGCCCCGGGAGCCCCGGGCGGCCGGAGTCGGCCGCACGTCCCGAGCGACCCGACGGCCCGCGCCGGCCCGACCTCGTGGTCGGCGCGGCCGTGCCGATGCCCGCCTTCGAGGAGGAGGACCGGCCCCGACGCGGCGTCGTCGACCCCGATCGCGACGTGCGGCGCGCCGCCGGGGCCAGGCCCGAGCCCGTCGGGAGGTGGTCGCGGAACGTGCGCAGCGAGACGTCGGCCCGCAGCCGCTGCCAGAACGACTGGCCGGACCGAAGGCGGCGCCGGGCCCGCTCGACGCCGGACCAGAAGTCCGCGACGGCCTCGTGGCTCGGCTCGTCGACGTCGAAGACGTGCCCGTTCGCGGCGGCCGCGAGCGGCACGAGCGCGAGCGGCTCGTGGCTGCCCGGGGGTGCCGGCGGCGGCGCCGGGACGGTACGGCCCGGGTCGGTCGACTCGGGGGCAGCAGTGCCCTTCGAGAAGCTCGGCGTCGGTGCGCCCATGAGCGCGCCGTCGACGACGACGCTCGGCTTCGGCGGGGGCGGACCGTCGACGTGGAGCTCCAACGCGCGAGCCTGCTCGAGGCGGGTGCCCTTGGCCGGCAGGGGCATTCGCAGGTCGCGCGCGGTGTCGATGACCTCGCGCCACCCGCCGGTGACCCGAGCGGCCGTCGTCCCGGTGGTGCGGCGGCGGCGCCGGCGCAGCCACTTGGCGCCACGGATGGCCCCGTAGATGCACAGCAGGACGGCGAGCGGCAGGAGCACGTAGAACACGAGCCAGCGCAGCCAGTCCGGCCAGTTGTCGGGGTTGAGCGGGTTGTCGTCCTTCGGTGGGTTGCGCAGCTGGGTGGCGTTCTGCGCCTGGTCCGGGCCCTGCAGGACGCTCGGCGGGTTGTTCGCCGCCGGCGGCGGCACCTGGGCGCCGGTCTTCTTCTCCTCGGACTTGCGGATCAGCTGCTGCGGCTTCTTGTTGCGGTCCGGCACGAACTGCGAGGCCAGGATCGGCAGCCACGAGTCGTCGGCGAGCTTGACCTCGACCCACGCGCGGACGTCCTTGCCCTTGACGACGCCGCCCGCCTCGGGGATCGCGCCCATGACGACGCGCGTCGGGACGCCGAGCCGGTTGGCGACGAGGGCGTAGGCCGCCGCGTACTGCTCGTCGTTGCCGGCCAGCTGCGTCGACTTCATGAACTGGCTCATCCGCAGCAGGCTGTGGCCGGGCAGGAAGACGTTCTGGTAGTCGCCGGGCGTGCCGCCGTCGGTGTACGCGCCGTCCTGGAGGGCCTTGGCGACGGCCGCGACCTTCTCCCACTGGCCGTCGACGCGGTCGGTCCACGGCGTCGTCTTGTCGTCGAGGAAGCCCAGCGCCGACGCGTCGACGGTCGTGCCGTCGGCGACGTCGGCCGTCTTGGGAAGCTCCTTGCCGGGCGCCTGCACGTAGGCGGTCACCGTGTACTGGTCGCCCGCGGCGAGCTTCTCGGGCAGGACGCCGGTGTTGGTGTCGACGTTGAAGCGCAGGTCCTCGGAGAGCGTGTCCTTGCGCGCACCGACGAAGTCGAGACCGGTGACCGTGCCGAACGTCGGCAGCCAGACGTCGCTGTAGCCGCCGGCCGGGACGGCCACGGTGGCCGTGACCTCCTGGCCGGGACCCTCGGCGGCGATGTGCGTGCCGACCTTGCGGAAGCTGGTGCCCTCGGGGTCGGGCCCGTCGCCGAGGTTGGCGTAGTTGCCTGCGCCCCAGACGAACCCGTCGTAGGAGTCGAGCGCCGCGAACCGCAGCGGGACGCCGGCCGGCAGGCCCTTCACGGTCAGGAGCGTCTTGTCGAACTGCTGGGCCGCGTTCGGCTCGGTGTACTGGCGGAACCCGGCGAGCGGCGAGGCGAACTGGCTGACGTCGAACGGCGGCGTGAGCGCGGAACGGAACACCGTGCGGGTGTGGTCGGCCCCGGGCAGCATCGGACCGACGAAGAACCCGCCGACCGTGGCCACGGCGAGCAGCCCGGCCGTGGTGACGGCGCGCGTCGTGCGGCCGGCGCCGTTCTGCAGCGCCGGCCGGTTGCGGTTGCTGCGCAGGGCCGTCCAGCCGATGGCCACGAGCGCGAAGACCGCGCCCTGGACGAGCACGGCGGCCGGCGTCGGGGTGCCGAGGACGATCGAGGCGACGAGCAGCACGACCGGCGACACGAGCGCGAGGACCGCGCCCGGCCAGCGTCGGGCGACACCGTAGGTCAGGGTGGCACCGGCGAGGCCGAAGAGGAACGGAAGCGCCATGTACGGGCCCTCGGAGTCGACCGGCGGCAGCGCCGTCAGCAGCTCCTTCCAGCCCGGGACGGCCATGTGCACGAGCGTCCCGAAGGTCGCCCCGGAGGGCAGGAACCCGGCGACGAGGTCCTCGCGCACGGCGATCGGTCCGGCGAGGAGCAGGTAGGCGGCCGCGGCCACGAGCAGCGTCACGACGCCGAGGGCCCGGAAGGCCGCACCGGCGTAGGCCACGAGCAGCCCGATGAGCAGGCCCGCGAGGCCGACCCAGAGCCAGCCGAGGCCGAAGAAGGTCGTGCGGAAGCCGACGAGCGCGATGCCGACGAGCGCCACGGTGAAGCCGGCGTCGACGAGCTGCGGCGTCGTCGGGCGCAGCTTCGCCAGCTGCGTGCCGATGCGCTCGCGCGCGCTCGGCGACTGCACGAGCGCGCTCGGCGGCGGGGCGGAGATACCGGTCTGGCTCATCGGGCGACTCCGGTGAACAGGAGGGGGCGGAGGTCCTCGAGCGCGCTCAGCGTCAGGATCGTCAGACCGCCACCGCGGCGGATGCCGTGCTCGGCGAGCGGGTCGACGACGACGATGACCCGGGTCACCTCCGGCGGGAACTGCCCGGCCGCGCGCTGCAGCTCGATGAACGGGCGGTGCGGCCCGGTGACGATGAAGACCGTCGACGTGTCGGGCGCGAGGTCGGTGGCGTCGAGGCTCACCGCGAAGAGGTCGATCGGGCCGGGCTCGACCCGGGCCATGGCATCGAGGCCGACCTGCGGCACCGACCGGCTCACCTTCTGCTCGCCGCAGACCATGGTGCAGTCCTGCTCGTCGAGCATGACGCGGACCATGATCGAGGCGCCGACCGAGATCGCCGTCTCGACGTCGGCCTCGATCGCGGTGGGCGCGTTGGCCGCCATGACGTCGCGCTCGACGTCGCGGTCCGTGCGTCCGGTCTTGCCGTGGCCGGAGCGGTACTGCTCCGGGTCCGGGTCGACGACGATCGTCACGTGCGAGCGCCGGGTGTCGAGGAACTGGCGCACGAGCAGGCGCCCGGCCTTGGCCGAGCTGCGCCAGTGGATGTAGCGGCGGTCGTCGCCCGGCTGGTACTCGCGCAACGCGTGGAAGGCGAGGTCGCTCATCGAGACGTCCTCGGTGGTGCTGCCCTCGAGGTCGCGCAGCAGGCCGGCGCCGAGCGACTCGAGCGCGACGGTGCGCGGGTGGACGAACAGCTCGGTGCGCTCGGTCCACGTCAGGGTGCGACGCATCAGACCGAGCGGGTCGCCCTGCACGGTCGTGGCCGGCCCGACCTGGATGACGCCGCGGCGCGACGTGGGCACCACGAAGAGCTCCTCGTGGGCGTTTCCCGGCGTCAGGGGCGGCAGCACGAACCGCGCCGCGGACAGGCCGACGGGCAGCTCGACGAGGATCGGCAGCATCGGGGCCCGCGCCTCGTTCGTCACGACGATGCGACCGGTGGCCGGCTCACCGACGACGACGCGTCGGGGGTCGACCTCGGCGACGACGCGCACCTTGGTGCGCCCGAGGGCAAGGACGAAGCACACGAGGAAGAGCACGAGGGCGGCCGCGGCCACCATGAGCAGCTCGGTCCAGCCCCAGCGGGCGCCGACGAACCACGTGACGAGGCCGAGCGCGAGGATCGTCCACCCGAGCGGCGAGACCCAGTGCAGAACGCCGGCGACCGGCCGCCACACGCCCTCGGTGCGCTGGGCGACGCGTCCGGTGGCGTGCCCGATCGTCTGCGTGATCGGCTGCGTGACGTGCCGGATCCCGCGGCTCGTCGAGCCGCGGGCGGCCCGTGCTCCCGCCCGGCCCGACGCGCCTGCCGGAGCGTTCGTCGAACCGCTCGCCGGCGCGCCCGCCGGTGCGTCGGCGGACGCACCCGTGGACGCCTGCCGCTCCCTGACCTGTTCGGCGACCTGTTCGGCCATCCCTACCCCTCGTCGTGGCTTTCGTCGGGCGGTTCGCCCTCGCGTGCCGTGGTGTCCGGTCGTGCACCCGCCGCTCAGGCGGAGGCGCGCTCCGCCGGCGGGGCGATGTCCCCGAGGATCTGGTCGATGCACTGCTCGACCGTGGTGCCGGCGAACTGGGCCTCGGCGTTGAGCAGGAGGCGGTGGCTCAGCACCGGCTCGGCGAGGATCTTGATGTCGTCCGGGACGACGTAGGTGCGGCCCTGGCTGGCCGCCCACGTCTTGGCGCAGCGCACGTAGGCGAGGCAGCCACGCACCGACAGGCCGAGCTTGAGGTTCGGGTGGCGGCGCGACTCCTCGGCGATGCGGCTGACGTAGCCGAGGATCGCCGGGTCGACGTGGATCTCGTCGGCGAGGCGCGCCATGTCGACGATGACGTTGCTGGCGATGAGCGGCTGGAGCGTCTTGGCGCGGTCACGCGTCTTGGCGTCGGCGAGCACGGCGATCGTCGCCTCGTGGTCGGGGTAGCCGACGCTCGCCTTCATGAGGAAGCGGTCGAGCTGGGCCTCGGGCAGGCGGTAGGTGCCGGCCTGCTCGATGGGGTTCTGCGTCGCGATGACCATGAACGGCTCACCGACCGAGTGCGGCTTGCCGTCGATGGTGACGCGGCCCTCCTCCATGACCTCGAGCAGCGCCGACTGCGTCTTCGGCGAGGCGCGGTTGATCTCGTCGGCGAGGACGATGGTCGCGAAGATCGGGCCCGGGTGGAACTCGAAGCTCTGCTTCGTCGGCTCGTAGATCGTCACGCCGGTGACGTCGGACGGGAGCAGGTCGGGCGTGAACTGGATGCGGCTGTGCGTGCCCTGCACGGTCCCCGACAGGGCCCGCGCGAGCTGGGTCTTGCCGGTGCCCGGGAAGTCCTCGAGGAGCATGTGGCCCTCGGAGAGCAGGCAGGTCAGCGCGAGGCGCGTGACGTGCTGCTTGCCGAGGACGGCCTTCTCGATGTTGCCGACGAGCTGGTCGAAGGTGTGGGCGAACCAGGTCACCTGGTCCTGCGTGACGCTCATGGGTTTCCTTCTCGTGAAAGTGGTCTCGTGCGAAGTGCTGGGTTCGGTGCTGGGTTCGCTTCGGGGCCGCCGCGCGGTGCGCGGCTCAGCCCCACGGGTTCTTGGTCGCCGAGTCCCGGCCGTTGGACCCGGTGCAGGTCACGGTCACCGACTGGTTCGGATAGCCGAGGAACTTGCCGGAGTTGTTGCCTCCGTTGGTCGGCCGGTGCGTGCTGTTCGCGCCGTTGTCGGGTGTGGACCATCCGCTGATCGAGCAGCTGATGGCGCCCTGGAAGTTCTGCAGCTCGTAGCCGATGTGGTTGCAGTTCGTACCGCACTGCTTGCCCTGGTAGGGGTCGTAGCAGTTGGTCGGGCTGCACGCCGTGCCCTTGTAGACGCTGACGACCTTGGGGGCCGGAGGCGGCGGCTTGGCGTTCGTCGTGCCGGTGACGTAGCCGGTCCACGGGCCGGGACCCGAGTCCTGGGCGATGGCCCGCACGCGGATCTTGCGCGAGGTCGAGTAGCCGAGACCGCTGAACGTCGTCGAGTGCGTGCCCGCCCCGACGGTGGTGTTGCGGTCGCCGTCGATCTCGTAGCCCGTGATCGGCCGGCCCTCGCTCTGCGTGGTGCCCCACGTGAACGTGATGCTGTTGTTGTCGTGTGACTCGCGCAGGTTCGGCACACCGTTCGTCGGACCGTAGGGGTGGTACCCCACGCTGTTGCTCCACGGCGAGCACTGTCCGGCGACGTTGCAGGCCTGGATCTGCATCGACTGCTGGGTCGTGCCGAGGTTGCCGGCCTTGCCGCCCGAGCAGCCGCCCGAGCAGGACCACGAGCCGCTGCGGCCCGCCGACGTCTGCCAGTTGACCTTGTCGTAGCCACGCGAGCGCGAGTCGCCGAGGGTGAACGACGCGTCGGCCGAGTAGTCCTTCCGCGGGGTGGCCACCGACTGGAGGGTCGGGGTCTCGGGAATGCCGTCGGCGGTGTAGCCGGAGTAGTTCGCCTTGTCGGAGGTCGCCGGGCCGCCGTTCGTGGCGGTGACCGTGTACTCGACCCGCTGGCCCTGGTAGGGGATCGTGTCGCTGGCCGTGCGGGACTCGCCGCCGGAGCGCGTCGCGATGAGGTTCCACGCGCCGCCCCCGGTGCGCCGGTACACGTCGTACTTCGTGATCGGCGGGCCGTTCGGGTCGGTGGCCGGCCAGCTGACCGTCACCTGCGCGTTGGCGTCGCCGGGCGTCGGCGTGCGCGGGCTCAGCGTCGGGGCCGGCACGTTGGCCGGCTTGCCGAAGGACTGCGCCTTGACGGTGGGGCCGAACGGGCCCCAGCCGGCGCCGTTCCTGGCCTGCACGCGGATGTTGTACGCGTCGTTGTTGATGAGGCCCGAGAGGGTCTTGGTGAGCGCGGGCGCCTTGACCGGCACGGTGCCACCGGAGCCGGCGTTCGTGCCGATGTCGACGTACTGGACGCGGTAGTCGGTGACCTCGCTGCCCTCGTTCGGCGGCGGCGTCCAGTTGACGGTGAGCTTGCGGTCGCCCGGCACGACGTCGGTGATGACCGTGGCCTTCGGCTTGGTGTCGGGGCGGACCGTGTTGCTCTTCGGGCTCTCGTCCGACCAGCCGACCGCGTTCTGCGAGCGGACGGTGAACGAGTAGTCCTTGCCGTTGGTCAGCCCGGTGATGGTGCACGGCGAGCTGGCGCAGACCTGGCGCACCTCACCGCCGTTGGCGATGACCTCGTACTGCTGGATCGGCAGGCCGCCGTCGTAGGCCGGCGGGCGCCAGTCGACGCGGGCCGTGCTGCCGAGGATGCGGTCGGCGACGGCCACCGGCGCGTCGGTCGGGTCGGGCTTGCTGCGCACGGTGACGGTCACCTGGCCGAGCGCGGCCGGGCGGCCCGGCGCGTCGAGGACACGCACCGAGATCTTCGTGTCGTTGCGCGCCTTGTCGGACGCCGACACCGTCAGCTGGCAGCCGCTCGCCGACGCCGTGACGCCGACGCCCGAGACGACCTGGCTCTCCTGCACCGAGCACTGCGGCGCGGTGAGCGGGCTGTCGAGGTACTGGGCGAGGTTCACCGTGCGGCTCGTGCCGGCGATGAGGCCCTCGACGAGCACCGGCCGCATCGTCGCGATCGGGGGCGCGCTCGTGACGCGGACCCGGATCTTGAAGGTCTCGGCGCCGCCCTTGGCCTTGACGGCGACGGCACCGGTGGTGCCTGCCGTCGCAGCCGACTGGGCCTTGAGGACGACCTGGCGCCCGCCCTGCCCGGACTGGGCGAGGTCGACGCGGTCGGCGGCCGGGTCCCACGTGGCCTCGTAGGCCGCCGTGCTGCCGTCCATGCCGTCGGGCAACCAGGCGTGGCACAGGCGCGGGATGTCGAAGCTGCGCGCCGGGCCGTCGGCCGCGAGGAGCACCTCGTGGTCGGGGCAGCGCAGCACGGGGACGTCCGGCCCGATCTGGACCGGGATCGTGACGTACGTCGTCTGAGCGGCCTTGTCGTTCGGGCCGGTCGAGTTGGTCACCTCGAGCATGAGGGCGGCCGGGCCGACGTAGCCGTTCGTCGAGGTCAGCGCGAGCTCGGTGCCCGACGTGACGGCGGACTGGAGGTCGTCGGCCGGTGACGTCGACACGGTCTGCGGCGAGGTGACCGACACCTTGCCGCCGCGCGGGTCGAGGACGTAGTCGCCGAGCGGCACCTTGACGGTCGAGTCGGCGCCCATCTTCACCGTCTTGCCCGACACGACGTACGGCAGGCCGTTGTTGCCGGCCGGGACGTAGATGAGGGCCATCGCCTGCGCGCCGTCGGCGTCCTCGATGACGTACGGCACGACGCGGGCCTGCGGGCGCAGCTGGATGCGCAGCTTGCGGCCCTCACGGGTCACGCCGTCGCCGTAGAACTTCACGATCTTCAGCTGCGACTGCTCGCCGTCGATGTCGCGGTCGTTGGCGAGCGCGTCGACGACGATCGAGGTCTCGCCCGGCTTGGCCGACCCCGTGTCGTCGACCGCGGTCGGCGGGTTGTTGAAGTCCTTCTGGCCGCGGACGGTCAGCGTCGACTTCGACGGGTCGAAGAGGCCGTCGGTGATGCCGTAGGTCAGCACCTTCGCCGGCCCGACCTCGGGCGCGACGACCTTGAAGGTGTCGTCCTTCTGGCGCTGGAAGTCCTTGAGCGTCGCGGCGTCGTTGAGCGTCGACAGGTCGGTGAAGGAGACCGAGTCGCCCGCGGCGATGAGGTCGTTGGACAGCACGTCGGCGCGGACGGTACGACCCGGCGCGGCGACGACGTCGTCCTCGACGGCCACCGGCGGCTGCGGGTCGCCCGGCTGCACGACGCCGACGCGGACGAAGCCGTCGCTCGTCGCGCCGAACCGGTCGCGCAGCTGGTAGCGGATCACCTCGGTGCCGGCGCTGCGCGGGTAGGCCTCGTAGCGGATCGTCGCGGCGCCGTAGCCGACGACGCGACCGAGCTTGAGGTCGACCGGGCCGGTGTCGTCGCCGACGATGCCGCTGACGAACGTCAGGTCGCCGTCGGGGTCGACGCCGCTCGTCGGCACGGTGATGGCGAGGGTGTCGCCCGCCGTCACGCTCGTGCTGAAGCTGCGAGCCTGCGGCGGCTGGTTCGGGTTCTTCACGGCGTCCGGCGGCGGGTTGATCGTCACCGTGATGCGCCCGGTGCCACCGCGCGAGCGCATCCCCTCCGGGTAGGTCGTGTACTCGAGGATGGCCGTCTTCGGCCCGGACATCGGGGCGACCTCGGGCACGTACCGCACGACGGTGCCCGACGCGAACGCCTGGCCGCCGCCGGAGAGCACCCGCACCTCGGGGGCGAGCTTGAGCGGGATGCCCTCGCTCATCGAGTCGTTGTCGAGGGCCGGGATGGTCACGGCGTCGCCGACGCGGACCGTGGCGACGTCGTCGACGACGGTCGGTAGGACCTTGTCCTTCGGTTCGGGCTTCTGGACGACGGAGAGCTCGCCGACGGCGGTCTTCGTGCCGTCGGAGATCGTGTACCTGACCGTGCCCTGGCGGGTCTCGTTGCCGGTGACCGGGGCCGTGGCGACGACCCGGACCCACCGGCCCTGGACGACCGACGGGCGCAGCCACGCCTGCGAGGACTCGACCCGCTGGACGACGAGGACGTCGCTGCGCGGGCTGTAGTCGTTGGACAGCACGTCGGCGATGACCGGCGTCTGGCCCCGGACGACCGCGGCGTCGGGCGTCGCGACCGGCGGGGCGTCGTTGTCCTTGTCGGGCAGGATGTCGACGCGGATGCGGCCGGTGGCCACCCCGGCACCGACCTGCGCCGTGTACGTCACGACGGAGGTGCCCGGCGTCTGGCCGGTGACGGTCACGACCCCGGTGTCGAGGTTGGTGTCGAGCTTGAGCTGACCCGGACCGCGGACCGCCTGGGCGAGCCGCATCCGGGCCTCGGGGTCGGTCGGGTCGGCGCCGGCGATGTCGTTGCCGAGCGGCTGCAGCTGCACCGGCTTGCCGACGACGGCACGCACGACGTCGGGCTGGGTCCGCGGCCGGACCGGCTTCTCGTCGTCCTCGCTCAGCACGTCGAGCGCGACCGAGGACTGGGCGGTGCCGTTGCGGCCGTCGTCGACGAGGTACTTGACGACCTGGTCGCCCTTCTCGCCCTGCGCCTTGATCGTCAGGGCGCCGGAGCCGTCGACGCCGGTGGTCTCGACGTCGACCGGCGACACCTGGATCGGGTCGTTCTCGGCGTCGCGCCAGTCGGCGACGACCCCCACCCGGACCGAGCCGTTCGCGACGACCGGGTAGGACGCCTGCGCGAGGCGCGCCTGCCCGGAGCGCAGCTTCGGCGCGGTGTTGACGTCGTCGGTGACGATCTTGACCGTCACCTTCGCGGTGGCCCGGCCGTTCTTGGCCGTCGTGCCGTTGTTGACGGTGTAGGAGAACGTGAAGCCCTCGACGCCCGGTTCGTCGGGCACCGTCACCTGGACGGTCTGGCCGTCGGCCGAGGGCGTCGCCTGGATGCCCTGGGCGTCCGGCTGCGTGACGTCGCCGGGCGAGATCGCGAGGATCGAGCCCTGGCTGTCGGAGTCGTTGTCGAGGACGTGCAGCGTCGACGTGCGCCCCGGGCGCACCTGCATGACGTCGGGCTGCGCCTTGGGCGGCGTCCGCGTCTGCTGGTCGTCGATGAGGTTCTGGTCCTTCTTCTTGTTCTTGTTGTCCGTCTGCGGCGGCGGGATGACCGAGTTCCAGTTGTCGATCTTGACGCGGTTGCGGTCGACGTCCCAGACGTCGCCGGAGTCGAGGTCGTTGAGCACGACGAGGCCGCGGTTGACGCGCAGCTTGACGCCGTCGGCGCGCACGCCCTTCTTCATCGCCCCGAGGTCGACGGTGCCGGCGTCGGCCGGGGAGCCGCAGTTGCGGCCGTAGTAGACGTTCGACGGGCCGGCCCACGCAGCGTGCACGCACGCGGCGAGCCGCACCGGCTGGGACAGCATGAGGTCCTGCCCCGACGCGCCCGCCTGGCCCTGGGCGAGCGCGACGCCGCCGGCCTGGCCGCCGTCGCCGGTGAGGTCGACCTGCGTCAGGCCCGAGCCGTCCTGCACGAGCACGGTCGACGCGTCGGGGCCGGGCTGCTGGAGCGCGGCGTAAGCGGGGTT
Organism: Intrasporangium zincisolvens; assembly: GCF_034724055.1. NCBI lineage: Bacteria > Bacillati > Actinomycetota > Actinomycetes > Micrococcales > Intrasporangiaceae > Intrasporangium > Intrasporangium zincisolvens. The sequence continues at coordinate 263,181 of NZ_JAWIIL010000001.1, read as the reverse complement.
GCCGGGCTCGGCGTTGCCGACGGAGAGCTGCTCGGGCTCGCTCAGCGCGTCGGAGTAGAGCTTGTTCGTGCCGGAGTCCCACACGACCCAGTGCGAGCCGACCGCGGTGACCTGGGCCGACTTCGAGGAGAACTTCAGCGCGGTCGTGACCGGCTTGTCGAACTCCGTCTTGCCCTTGGGCCGCACGACGGTGACGGTGCCCTTCTCGGCCGAGACGGCGTAGACGGTGCCGTCGACACCGACGGCGACGGCCGCGTTGCCGCCGACCTTGGCGAGCGGCTTGGCCTGGGTCTGCAGGCCGTCGAGGCCACTGAACCCGGCCCGGTCGTCGACGCGCTGGGCGCGCAGCTCGCCGGTGGTCGGGTCGATCATCGCGACGCTGGTGCCGCGCAGGTCGAGCGGGGGCGTGGTGAACACGCGGTTGCCCGTCGCGGTGCTGGGCTTGGGCAGCAGGACCGCCTGCTCGGAGGCGAGCGTGCCCTCCGACGGGTTGATCGGGATGACCTGGTTGCTCGCCTTGGTGTAGCCGAGGACCGCCGCGCCGTCCTGGAACATGTCGAGGCCGGAGCTGGCGCCCACGTCGGCGTAGACGCCGGCGTCGAGCTGGCCGGCCGCCTTGTTGATGCGTCCGAAGCGCGACTGCTCGGCGTTGGTGACCCAGATGCCGCCGTCGTTGAGGTCGGCCTTGCGGACCATCTCGCCGTCGCTCTTCGTGGCGAGCCAGACGAGCAGGCTCGCGACGAGGGCGACGACGACGGTCGAGACGATGCCGATCCGTCGCTTGGTGGCGGCGGTGCTCATGCGTTCCCCTGTTCGACCGCCACAGCGGCCTTCGATGCGTTCGATGCGTTCGATGCGTTCGATGCGTTCGGTGCCTGCGATGCGGACGCCTGGGCGTCGACGCTCGTGAGGTCGTCGAGCAGGACGAGGTCCTCCTCGACGACGATCTTCGTCGAGAGCGCGTGCTCGACGAGCCGGGCCTTGCGGTTGGTCGCGAGCTTGCCGACGCCGCCGTGCAGGCCGCGCGTCCCCGCGTCGGCGAGCTTCTGGCAGACGTTGTCGAGCTTGCGGTTGAAACGGGTGAGGGTCCAGCCGAGGCGCTCGGCAGCAGCGGCGGAGGAGGGTATCTGACTCGTACCCGCTTCACGGCGTCGGAGGAACGGCTCGCACAGCGCGACGACGAGGAGTTTCTGGTCGGGCGTGAACGACACGCGTCCGACCGTGGCGGCGCCGACCTCGTCGGCGTCCTCGGCGTTCCCGGCGGCCGGGGCCTCGGCGGTCACCGTCTTGAACACGGGACTCGCGACGTGGATCTCGAAGTCGTAGGTCGTCGGGCCCGCGGTGAACCACACGACGAGCTTCTTCATGGCGAGCGGGATGCGGGCACCGGGGTTGAGGAAGGCCTGGAAGAGGCCCTGCTCGTCCGCGACGGTCGCCGTGAGCGTCGACCCGGTGTTGCTCAGCCACCAGAAGCCCGCCTCGTGCGAGACGACGAGGAAGGTGCGGTGCAGGTACGGGTTGTCGTCGACCTCGACATCGCCGGTGCGACCGATGGTCAGACCGGCCTCCGGTGACACGGAGTACTCCTCGCCGCAGAACACGACGGTCACCTTGCTGTGGATCACGATCAGGTCCCCTAACCCGGTCGACTGGCGCACGGTGGTGCTCGTGCGCGCGCGGCTAACGAGGTGCAACCCTGCCGCGTTACGGACGTGTGTGGTGGTTTGGTGCTGTCTGGGTCGAGATTTCCCCTTCGCGGGCCGTGTGTCGATCCGCCGTCGTACTCAGTGGTGGTGGTTGGATGCCCGCCCGACGCGCGGCTGGGCCGTCACTGGGCCGTCTCGCACTCCGGGCCGCCGGGGGGTGAGCCGTTGCCGGCCCTGACGACGACGACGCCGGCGCACACCTTGGTTCCCTTCGGGACGGTGAACGTGTAGGTCGGCTTCGTCGAGGTCACGATCTTGGAGTCGTCGCGCACGGCCTGGTCGCGGGAGGCCGCGTACCGGATCCGGAAGGTGTCCTTCTTGTCCGGCTCGGGGTAGGTCCACCGGAACGTGACCGTGCCGGCGCCCGACTGCGCGGTGACGACCGGTTGGTCGAAGACCGGGTTGCCCACGGCGCTGTCGTCGCCCGGCATCGACACCGTCTGCTTCGGCGTCGGGCCCACGTCGGTGGGCGGTGTCGAACCGCCGCGCAGGACGAGGAAGACGACGAGGCCGACGAGGACGACCACGCCGCCAGCCAGGCCCCACACGATCCCGGGACGCGTCAGCGGCGACGCCGGCGGTGCGGCGGCCGGCGCCTGCGGGTCGGCGGTGCTGGCGGCCCGCCTGACCGTGGCCTCGTCGGACCCGCCGTCGCCGCGGGTGAGCGGCGAGGTGGCCGGTGACGCCACGACGTCGGTGGCGGACGCGGAGCGTGCCGGCGCGTGACCGCCGTACGAGTAGCCCGGCTGGCCGCCGGGAACCGCTGCGGGAGAAGGACGCCCGTGGCCGTGGTCTCGCCGCCGCGTGTCGTCCTCGACCGGTGCGGAAGCGGGCGCGGCGTGGGCGGCGGGTGCACCCGGCGCAGCAGGTGCGGCCGGTTGGGCGATGACGGTCTGCGGGGCCTTGATGCGGGTGCGGTCCTCCTCGTCGCCGCCGCGGCCGGTGGGCGAGCCGTGGGTCTGGCTCACGAGCGTCGTGTGGCCCTGCTCGTCGAGGACGACGATCGGGGTGCGGGCGAGCCGCTGCTGCTGCTCGACGGCCTGCAGCGCCCGGGCCAGCTCGAGGGCGGAGGCCGGCCGGTGCGAGGGGTCCTTGGCCATCGACTGGGCGAGGAGCCGCTCGAGGCCGCCGGGCACGTCGGTGCGTCCGGTCGGCGGCACCGGCGTGTTGCGGATGCGTGGCATGAGGGCGTACGCCGAGTTGTCGCCGCCCGGCACCTCGAAGGGCGAGCGGCCGACGAGCAGCTGCCACAGCGTCGCGGCCAGCGAGTACACGTCCGAGCGCACGTCGCCGTTGCTCTGGCCGTAGAGCACCTCGGGGGGCGCCCACGGCACCGAGACCCCGACGTCGTCGGTGGTCTCGACCTCGCCGCCCTCGCCGTCGCGGGCACCACGACCGGCGATGCCGAAGTCGGTGAGGCCCGGCGCGCCGTAGGCGCTGACGAGGACGTTGGCCGGCTTGATGTCGCGGTGCGTGATGGAGGCGCGGTGCGCGGTCTCGACGGCGCTGGCGATCTGGATGCCGGTGCGCAGGACCTCCTCGACGGAGAATCGCTCGGCCCGGGCCCGCATCGCGAGGTTGGGCGGCGGGTAGTACTTCATGACGAGGTACGGGCGCCCGTCGTCGGACGTGCCGGAACGGAAGACCTGCACGATGTACGGGTGGTCGCCGAGGGCGGCCATCGTGTCGGCCTCGTCGACGAACTGGCGGCGCAGCGCGTCGGTGAGTCCCTCGGACTTGAGCACCTTGACCGCGACCGGCATGCGCGGGCTCTGCTGCTCGTAGAGGAACACGTCGGCGTAGCCGCCGGAGCCGAGGGGCTGGACGAAGACGAGCCCCGGGATCTTCGGGGGCGCTCCCTTGCGCGATGCCATCAGAGCGCGGCCTCGAAGGTGAAGGAGACCTCGTCGGCCATCGACACGACCGAGCCGGGCTCGAGGACCTGCTGGTCGTTGGCGCGCAGGCGCACCGGGGCCTCGCCGGGCAGCGCCATCGTCGTGCCATTCGTCGTGCCGAGGTCGCGGACGAGGACGTGCCAGCCCTCGAGGAGGACCTCGACGTGGTTGCGGGACACGTCGCGCTCGGGGCTCGGCACCTTGACGACGTGCGGCCGGTCGGTGGCGGCCACGCCGTCGCCGAGCTTGGGCGAGCGTCCGAGCAGGACGCTGCGGTCGAGGGTCACGACGTCTCCGGTGGACAGGCGCAGGACGCCGAGCGGCGGCCGCGGCATGGTGAACGGCTCCTGCGGCGGGATGGAGGTACCGCAGACGCGGCACGCATCGCCGTGCGGCGGGGTCGGGTGCCCGGAGGCGCAGAGCACGGCGAGCACGCTGGGGCCGGTCGGGTTGGCCAGCTGGGCGGCGTGGCGGGCCTCGAGCAGGGCGCTGCGGTCGACGGTCTGCTCCGCCTCGTCCGCCTCGTCGAGGTCCTCGGTGGCGGCGGCCAGGCGCGGAGTGTGGTGCTGCTCGAGCCTGGGGGTGTCGTGCGGGAGCGCGTGGCTCGCGTCGCCCGACGGGATCGGTTGGGTCGGTGGGACGGCCGGCGCCGGGTGGTCGGGCGACACCGGTGCGACGGACGCAGGGGGCACGGCGGGCGCGGAAGCTGCGGCAGGCGCGGGCGACGGCGGCGCAGGAGCTGCGGCAGGCGCGGGCGACGGCGTGGGTGCAGGCACGGCGGGTGTCGGGGCCGGACCCGGCGTGGTGGCAGCAGCGGGCGGCGGGCCAGTGGAGATGAGCGGGGTGGCCTGTGGCGCACGGACGCCGGGCGGCGGGGTGTGCACGGGCGGCAGGAGGCTCGGCGCCGGCGGCGGCGTGTGCCGGCCGGCGAAGGTCGGGGTGTCGAGCGGCGCCTCCGACGGCGTCGCCGGGGTCGTCGCTGCGGGTGCCGAGCGCGCGGGCGACGACGTGGCCCACGGCACCGCCGAGATGAGCCCACCCGAGCTGCCGGGGACCGGCTGGGCGGGCGTGGCCGGAGCCTCCGGGACCGGGTTGGTCACCGGTGCGGGCGCCGCGTCGGCCACGGGCGGCGCGACGGACGCGGCGTCCGGCGCCCCGGCGCCGTCGTCAGGGTGGGCGTCGTCGTGGTCGTCATGGTGTTCGTCACCCTGGTCGACCTTCGTCAGCTCGGCGAGGACCCGACGGTGCTCGTCGACGGCGGTCGTGTGGCCGAAGAGGTAGTCGTAGCTCGGCGCCGCAAGGGACGCGTCTTCGGCGTCAAGGGCGTCTGGAGCGTCGGCGGCGCTCGGCGGAGACGGCGCCGGGGGGACGGGCCGTGGTGTCGCGTTCGCGGCAGCGGGCTTGGGCTCCTCGGGGGCCTCGGGTCGCGAGGCCCACGTCGACTCGAAGTCGCGGCCTGCGTCGACGGCGGGGAGGTCGTCGGCGACCGGAGCAGCCGGCATCGCCGGCGTCTCCGACACCTGGGTGGCGGCCGATGCCGGCGAGACCGGGACCTCGAAGACCGGCTCGGGCGGCGCCGGGACAGCGGGCGCCACGGATCCGGTGGCTGACGTCGCCTGGGGAGCAACGGGATCCGCGCTCTGCACGGCGTCTACCGGTGCGACCGGAGGGGGCGTCGTCATCGGGATGGCGGCTGGGGCGGCGGGGCTCGGCGCGCCGCGACCACGGACCGGTGCCGCGGGTGCCGCCGAGGCCCAGGAGCGCAGGGACGGCATCCCCGCGATCGGGCTCGCTTGTGCTGCAGGGCTGTTCGCGGTGGTGGCCGGCTCGGGGTCGACGGCAGGCGCCGAGTCGCCCTGCGCCACAGGCAGATCCGGACCGTCGGACGGTGCGCTGGTGGCTTCCTCGTGCGCAGACGGCGGCTCGGCCTGCGCGGCGTCGGGTGCGGCTTCGACGAGGGTGGGCTCGTCGACGGCGGCGGCCGGCTCGTCGCGACGGGCCCAGCTGCGGCCCCACGACGACGTCGCGCGGCCCGGCTCGGCCGTCGGGGCCGGCGCCCCGAACGTCGGCACGGCAGGGGGAGGCGCGGGGTCCGCGCCCTCGCCACGACCGTCCGGCTCGGCGAGCGCGTCGGGGGCCACTGGGCTCTCGGGACCGTCGGTGGGTGCGGAGGTCGGCGGGACCGACGAGGAGGTCGACGGCACAGGGGTGCCCGTCGCAGCAGCGGCGGCGTCGGCGTCGGCGTCGCCGCCTGCCGCCGGCGCGTCCGTTCGGGCCGATCCGATGGTCACGGAGTCTGCGGCCGGAGCCGGAGCGGCCACGGGACCGGCTGAGGTCAGGGTCTGCGCGGGCGCGGGCTGCTCACGCTCCGACTCGTCGAGCACCCGCAGCACGATGCGCTCGGGAGCCTCGGCGAGGTCGACGTCGGCCCAGACGCGGGCGCTCGTCGCGCGCACGTCGTGCTCCGATCCGTCGGCGAGCGTGACGACGGCAGCCACCGGCCCGAAGGCCACGATGCGCGTCGTGTCGCCGGTGTGCACGCCGACGAAGTGACGGGCGCGGCGCACGCCACCCGCGGTCAGCACCTCGAGGACGTCGTCGAGGTCACCGCCGTCGGCGGCGTCGCTCGCGTGGAGCGTCTGCTCGTCCTCCTCGTGGAGGCCGATGAGCAGGTGCATGCGCGGGCCCCCGATGTGCGTCCAGCCTTCGGGGGCCCAGTCCACGACGACGGTCGGGCCACTCACGTCTACGACCTGCTCTCCCCTGATGAGCCGTTCACGGTCTCGCGCGGGGTGGTGTCCTCGTCGACGTCGTCGTCGGACTCCTGCCCCAGCAACCCGACGACGATAGCAGTGACGTTGTCGCGGCCACCGGCCTCGACGGCCGCGGTGACGAGCGCGTCGGCAGCGGCATCGGCGTCTGGGTGCTCGAGCAGGATGGCCTCGATGCGCTCGTGGGACAGCTCGTTGCTCAGGCCGTCGGAGCAGATGACGAAGACCTCGCCCGGGTAGGGCGGGAAGACCCACGTGTCGACGACGCCCATCGGGTCGCGGCCGAGGGAGCGGGTGACGATGTTGCGGGCCGGGTGGCGGTGGGCCTCCTCCGGTGTGATGAGGCCGCGCTCGACGAGCTCCCACACCTCGGAGTGGTCGACGGTCACCTGGTTGAGGGCGCCGTCGAGGAGCCGGTAGACGCGGGAGTCGCCGATGTTGAAGACGGCCCAGTGCCGCTGGCCACCGACCGACACGACCGCGAGGCCCGCGACGGTGGTGCCCATCCCGGTCTGCTCGGGGTGGCGGGCCGCCGACTCGAGGATGCGCCGGTTGGCCTCGGCCACCTGCGCGACGATGTCGCGGACCTGCAGCACCGGACGGCTCGAGAGCTCGACGACCGCCTCGGCCGCGATCCGGCTGGCGACCTCGCCGGCGGCGTGGCCGCCCATGCCGTCGGCGACGACGAAGACCGTGCCCTCGGCGCGCGCGCTGTCCTCGTTGTGCTTGCGGACGCGTCCGACGTCGGTGCGGACGCCGACGGAGATGGTCGGCAGCACGGCGGTCACTCCCCGGCCTTCCGGACGCCGGTCGTGACCGGCGCCTCGCCCGCACCCGACCAGGGCGTGACGCGCACCGAGGTGATGACCTCGCGGATCAGCTCGTAGTCGGTCTCGGCGGACGCGCCACCGACGGCACCGGTCAGCTGGACGAGGAAGGCGGGGCGCCCGGCGTCGGAGGGCACCACGTGGAAGAGGTTGGCCTGCAGGACGGTGTCGACGTCGGCATCGGGCCACGTCGCGTCACACCCGACGAACGCCGCACCACCGAGCTCGGCGGCGTAGGGCTCGGAGACCGCGCCGCCGCGCGAGCGCGCCATCGCGGCAACCTGCTCGAGCGACTCCTCGACCCGGAACGCCGGCCCGCACTGCTCGATGCTGACGACGACGTTCGGCGCGAAGGCCCCGTCGCGCGGCAGGCGGGTGGCCATCGTCGTGCCGGGTGCGTGGACCGGCTCCCACTCCTCGGGAACCTCGAGGGCCACGGCCGGCAGGCCCGGGAAGTCGGCGCTCGGGTAGGCGAGGATGGTCATGCACGGTTCCTTTCGGTCGTTCCCGCAGGGGACGGGGACGGCGCGGTCAGTCAATCAAACACCGCGAAGGGTGTCAGATCGGTCGTCGGCGGCCCGCGAACCGGGGGCGAGTCGTTGCAGAGCCGGAGCGCGGAACCGACGCACGGTCGGACCGAACCGGACCGGGCCCACCGGGACCGGCGCCGGACCGCCCCAGCCTAGGCCGGGTCGGGCGTACCCGCGATGGGGAGAACTCCCCGCGCCGGGGGCCCACACCGGGCGTCGGGCCGGGTGTCGGGCCGGGGCGTCGGGTCAGGCGTCGGGTCAGGCGTCGGCTCAGGCGTCGCCGCGCGCCGCCCACCACGCGAGCAGCTTCTCGCGGGCGGCGTCCGGGCCGATCGGGCCGTCGTCGAGGCGCACCGACAACAGGTAGTCGTAGGCCTCGCCGAGCACCGGGCCCGGCCGGATCCCCAGCGCCTCGGCGATCTCGTTGCCGTTGAGCTCGGGCCGCACCCGGCCCAGCTCCTCCTCGGCGGCGAGCCGGTCGATGCGCACCTCGAGGTCGTCGTAGGCGCGGGAGAGCCGCTGCGCCTTGCGGACGTTGCGGGTGGTGCAGTCGGAGCGGGTCAGCCGGTGCAGCCGCTGCAGCAGGGGCCCGGCGTCGGTGGCGTAGCGGCGCACCGCGGAGTCGGTCCACTGCCCGTCGCCGTAGCCGTGGAAGCGCAGGTGCAGCTCGACGAGCCGGGACACCTGCTTGGTCGTGTCCTTGTCGTAGCGCATCGCCTTCATCCGCTTGCTCGTCAGCTTGGCGCCGACGACCTCGTGGTGGTGGAAGGAGACGCCGCCGCCCTTCTCGAACCGACGCGTCGGCGGCTTGCCGATGTCGTGCAGGAGCGCGGCCAACCGCAGCACGAGGTCGGGGCCCGGCACCGACTCGGGTGGGCCGTCGGCCGGACCCTCGAGGGCGATCGCCTGCTCCAGGACCGTCAGCGTGTGCTCGTAGACGTCCTTGTGGCGGTGGTGCTCGTCGACCTCGAGGCGCAGCGCCGGCAGCTCGGGGACGAACACCTGCGCCAGGCCGGTGTCGACGAGCAACGTCAGCCCGAGGCGCGGGTCGGGAGACAGGACGAGCTTGGAGAACTCGTCCCGGACGCGTTCGGCCGAGATCATCGTCAGCGTCTCGGCCCGCTCCTCCATCGCGGTGCGCACCTCGGGTGCCACGTCGAAGCCGAGCTGCGCGGCGAACCGCGCGGCCCGCATCATCCTGAGGGGGTCGTCGGCGAAGGACTCCTCCGGCGCGGCCGGCGTCATGAGGCGCCGGGCCACGAGGTCGGGCAGGCCGCCGTGCACGTCGACGAACTCGAGGCTCGGCAGCCGGATCGCCATGGCGTTGACGGTGAAGTCGCGGCGCACGAGGTCGCCGTCGAGGGCGTCGCCGAACATCACCTCGGGCTTGCGGCTCGTGCGGTCGTAGGTGTCGGCGCGGTAGGTCGTGATCTCGATGGTGTGGCTGCCCTTGCGGACGCCGATGGTGCCGAAGTCGCGGCCGATGTCCCAGTGCGCGTCGGCCCAGCCCCGGACGACGCCGAGGATGGCGTCCGGGCGCGCGTCGGTCGTCAGGTCGAGGTCGGGCGAGACACGCCCGAGGAAGGCGTCGCGGACCGGACCACCGACGAGGGCGAGCTCGTGACCCGCGGCCACGAACCGCTCGCCGAGCTCGGTGAGCATCGGCAGGACCGGCGCGAGGCGCGCGACGGCCGCCTCGAGCAGCGCCGGCCCGGCGTCGGCGGCCGGCCGGGCGGGTGAGGGGTCAGGTCGTTCGAGCACCGGACCAGCCTAGGTGAGCCCGGCACCGGGACTCGTCGGGCTCGTCGGCCGCGTCGGTCCCGACGACGAGGACCCCCGGCCCCGTGCCCGTTATGGTGACGATGTGAGCGCGCAGCCGATCCCGAGCCAGGTCCCTGGCCGTCGGCTGCCCGCGGTCGAGGAGCGTTCTGCCGGAGGCATCGTCGTCGACGTGCGCGACGGCCAGGCGATCATCGCGATCATCGCCCGGCGCAACCGGGCCGGCCGCGTCGAGTGGTGCCTGCCCAAGGGGCACGTCGAGCCCGGCGAGACCCTCGTCGAGACCGCGATGCGCGAGGTCGCCGAGGAGACCGGCATCATCGGCCGCGTGCTCGTCGAGCTCGGCACCATCGACTACTGGTTCGCCACATCGACCAAGCGCGTGCACAAGTTCGTGCACCACTACCTGCTCGAGGCCCTGGGCGGTGAGCTGTCCATCGAGAACGACCCCGACCACGAGGCCATCGACGTGGCGTGGATGCGCCTCGACGAGGTCCACCGCCGGCTGACGTTCCCCAACGAGCGCCGCATCGCGCAGGCGGCGTGGAACCGGCTGGCAGGCACCGCGTGATCCGGTGGGGGTCGCGACGTCCGGGCACGAACGGACGCCGCGGGACCCGGCTCGTGCGCACGGTCGCGGTGGCGCTCGGCGTCGCGGCCACGCTCGGCTCCACCGTCGCCCCGCTCGGCCCGGCTGCCGCCGCCCCGCGCGGCGCGTCCGCGTCGTCCGCGTCGTCCTTTGCATCACCGGCGTCACCGTCGTCACCGGCATCGGCGGCCTCCGCCGGGGCCGCCGACCCGACACTCGGCGAGCCCGGGACCTCCGACGCGACGCCCCGCGTCACGCCCGCGCGCGACCGCGCGGTCGTCGTCCTCGACTCGCTGAGCCCGAGCGTCGTGCGGGCCGGCACCGACGTGACCATCACCGGCACGGTCACGGCGCCGCTGACGGGCCCGCTCACCGGGCCGACGGTGCGCGTCGTGCGTGGTGACGTCACGGTCAACCAGCGCACCGCCCTCGACGACTGGGCCTCCGGCCGCACGCCCGCCGACGGCCCCACGGTCGCGACGCGCACGCTGCCCGACGTCGCGTCGGGAAGCACCCGCAGCTTCAGCATCACCCTGCCCTCGGAGAAGCTCTACGACAGCGCGGCCTTCGCCGCCCTCCCGATCGCGGTCGAGGTGGTGCAGGACGGCGCCTCGGCGCCCGCCGGCGCCACCCGCACGTTCCTCGCGTGGAGCAACCGCAAGGAGTACGTGCCGCTGCGCCTCGCGACGGTGCTGCCAGTGACGCTCGACCCAGACACCACCCTCTTCTCGCGTGACGACGCCGTGCGCCTCGCCGCGTGGCAGCGCACGATCGGCCCCGGCTCCCGCGTCGACCGCATCGTCGCGGGCACCACCGGGCGCCCCGTGACCCTCGCCGTCGACCCGTCCGTCTTCGGCCCCGACGCCTCGCCCGCGGGCGCGCCCTCCGGCACCCCGACCGGGACGGCCACGAGCCCGCCCGGCACGCCGAGCGCTACCACCTCGACCTCGCCGGCCACGGGGTCGACGGGCACGAGCGGCACACCGACGCCCACCGACCAGCCGACCGACCAGCCCTCCGACCAGCCCACCGACAGCGGTGGCCAGCCCGCGACCCCGTCGGCCGCGACCCGCGACATCGCCCGCCTGGGCGACGCCCTCGCGGCCGACCTCGCCGGTCGCAGCCTGTGGGCGCTGCCCTACACGGACGCCGACATCGCGGCGGCGGTCGGCATCGACCCGGCCAACGCCCTCATCCGCGACCTTGTGAGCCGTAGCGCCGCCGTCGCCGCCCGCGTCCACCAGCCGGTGCGGGGCGACGTCGTGTGGCCCGTCGACGGGCTGCTGCCCCCCGGGCGCGAGGCCGGCATCCGCACCCTCCTGGCCGGGACGACGGTCAAGAAGGCCGCCGGCATCGTCGTCAACCGCAACGCCGTCACCGCCGACTCGCCGTACACGCCGAGCGCCGCCCGCATCGCCACCGGCGGCACGCGTCTGCTCACCTACGACCCGCGCCTGTCGGGCCTGCTGCCCCGGCGCAGCGACGCGAGCGCGGTCCTGCCGACGCAGCGCTTCCTCGCGGAGTCCCTCGTCCTGCTCGGTGAGCGCCCCGGCATCGCCCGGTCGGTGCTCGTCACGGCACCGCGCACCTACGACCCCGACCCGGACGACCTCTCCGCGTTCCTCAGCGCCGTCTCCGACGCACCGTGGCTCGACGGCGTTGACGCCGCGTCCCTGCTCACCGACACCGCGAGCGACAAGGCCACCGCCCAGGAGAAGCCCGCGGGCGCCGTCGCCCCGGCAGCGCCGCGGCCCGTGCTCAACGCCCGACGCCTCGACTACATGGCCGCCCAGCGCAACACGCTGCTGTCGGTGGCGGCCGTGCTCGCCGACGGCGCCGAGTTCGAGCGGGTGTACCGCGAGGTGCTCGACGAGCTGGCCAGCACGCGGTGGCGCTACAACCCCAAGGGGTGGGTCGTGCTGTCCGCGTCGGTGACGGCCGACGTCACGGCTGCCACGCAGGCCCTCAAGGTCGTGCAGCCGCGCGGCACCGTCAACCTCCTCGCCGAGAACGGCACGCTGCGCGTCACGGTCGAGAACGGCCTCGACTACGAGGTGACCGACCTGCGGCTCCGGCTCGCACCGACCAACCCGCGCGTCCAGGTCGTCAGCGACCCCGGTCCGATCACCATCGGTCCCTCGTCGCGGACCAACGTGCAGGTCGAGGTGGCGGCCGTCGCCGCCGGCAAGGCCGAGATCCGGGCGTGGCTGACGACCGCCGACGGCACCGTCATCGGCACGCCGGCCCAGATCGCCGTGTCGGCCAACCCCATCGACGGCGCGATCTACTGGGTCGGTGGCATCCTCGTGGGCCTGGTCCTGCTCGCAGGCATCGCCCGCGCCGTGCTCAAGGGCACGTCCCGCGTCGACGAGATCCCCGACATCGAGGCCGTCACCGCGGCGCACGAGGCCGTCGAGGACGGGGATCGCGACTGACTCCGCCTAGGATGTGGGCAGGTTGCGCGCTGTCGCGGCCGACGAGCACGCACCAGAACGCGACGACACCAGACAATCCGGACGACGAGGGAGGGTGACGCACGTGCAGGGAGTTGGACCCGGAACGGTCCTCAGCGGCCGCTACGCGGTGACGCTGCGCACCTCCGAGGGCGAGCACCACGAACGGTGGCGCGCCAGTGACCACACGCTCGAGCGCGAGGTCGTGGTCGTCGTCTTCCCCGGCGGCTCGCCCGTCGCCGCGCCGGCGCTCGACGCCGCGCGCCGCGCCGCGGGCATCGAGGACCCTCGCCTCGTACGCGTCCTCGACGTCGGCACCGACCAGGGCGTCGGCTTCATCGTCGAGGAGCCGCTCACCGGCGCACTCCCCCTGTCGCACCTGCTGCAGGCGGGCGGCCTGTCGGCCGACGAGGTGCGGCGCCTCACGGGCGAGGCCGCCACGGCCCTCGACAAGGCGAGCCACCGTGGCCTGCACCACCTCGCGCTGACGCCGAGCGCGGTGCTGCGGATGCCCGACGGCGAGGTCAAGGTCCGGGGCCTGGCCACCGAGGCCGCGCTCACCGGGGCCGACCGCCTGTCCGACGACCGCGCGTCGCGCGCCGACGCCGTCGGCCTCGTCAAGATCGCCTACGCCGGCCTCACCGGGCGCTGGCCCCTCGTCGCCGTCGACGGTGGGCTCATCCCCGCCGGTGGTCCCGTCGGCCTCGAGACCGCCCCGACGATCGTCGGCGGTGTCGCCGCCCCGTCCGAGATCGCCGTCGGCGTCCCGAACGACCTCGACCTCATCTGCCGCATGACGCTCGGCGGGGGCCACCGCGGCCCCGTGTCGCCCGGCGACCTCGCCCTCCAGATCGCGCCGTGGCCCTCGCAGCCCCCGGCCTCCGACGGCGCCTCCGGCATCCGGCTCACGCCGACGCAGGAGGACTTCGAGCCGACGCGCGTGCTGCCCGCGGTCACCGACCTCGGCGCGGGCGCCATGGCCGTCGGCGCGGGAGCCGGGCTGGGCTACGGCATGGCCGCTGCGTCGGGGACCGGTGAGGAGACCGCCGCGTTCAGCCCCTTCGGGTCCGACGACACGGCCGACCGAGCGGGCGACTGGGCCCACGACCGCGCATCCTTCGCCGCCGACGCCACGGCCGCACACGACCCGTTCGGCATCGGTGAGCGCACCGAGGAGATGCCCCAGGCCGCGGCCGCGTCGCACTCCTCGAGCGCACAGACCCAGTTCCTCGAGCGTCCGACGAGCGGGGCGCCCAGCTCCACCGGCGCGCAGGCCACCCCCGCGGGCGCAGCTCGCGAGGAGTCGGCGAGCGCCCGCGCCCAGGCCGGCATCGCCGCCGCCGGTGCGGCCGCAGCGGGTGTCGCCGGCACCATCGGCGACAAGGTCGGCTCGTTCGCCCGGGCCGCGGCCGACAAGGCCGCCGCCAAGGCCGCCGAGCGGCGGGGCGGCCACGACGACTTCGAGGGCGAGGACATCCACCTGTCCGACGCGCTCGACGAGGCGCCCACCGGCCGCCTCGAGCCGCCGGTGCCGGTGTTCGGCCGCGATGCCCCCGAGCGGCCCAGCGGCGCCCAGTCGCGCATCGCCCTCGCCGTCGTCGGGGTCCTCGTGCTCATCGGGCTCTTCGTCGGGATCAAGAACGTCGCCATGATCGGCCAGCACGACGGCCCGAGCGGGTCCGCCGGCACCGTCACGGTCACCCAGACACGCAAGCCGTCGCAGAGCCAGGCCGGCTCCACGACGCAGGCGCCCCCCAGCACGAGCAACCAGGCGCCGCCGGCGACTGCGGTCTCGATCACGAGCGGCAAGGGCTACGACGAGCAGGACGGCAACGAGGCCGACCAGAACGCCGACAAGGCCTTCGACGGCGACCCGAGCACCGGCTGGCGCTCCCGCTGGTACGGCACCGACGACTACAACGGCGGCAAGGACGGCCTCGGCCTCATCCTGACCCTCAACCAGCCGACGCAGGTCAAGGAGGTCACCCTCGTCCTCCCGGCCCAGCAGGACGTCACGGTCTACGCGACCAACGGCGACTCCCGCACCGGCGCCCAGGAGGTCGGCTCGCAGTCCGGCGCGCAGGGCACCGTGACGATCAAGGCGTCCGGCGACCTCCAGCCCGCCACGAAGATCATCGTCTTCATCACCAAGGCCGCCCCGGACGAGGCACCCAAGCACTTCCGCGCACAGATCAACGAAGTGACGGTGCGCTGAGGTGGACGGGGGCCCTGGCGCCCCGTTCGCCGAGCTGAGCGACCGGGATCTGCTCCGGCTGCACGTCGAGGGCGACGACCACGCCTTCGGCGAGCTGTTCCGCCGTCACAAGGACCGGATGTGGGCTGTCGCCCTGCGCACGGTGCGTGACCCCGAGCTCGCGGCCGACTGCGTCCAGGACGGCTTCATCGCCGCGTTCCGGCGCGCCGACTCCTTCCGGGGCGAGGCCGCCGTCACCACCTGGCTGCACCGCATCGTCGTCAACGCGTGCCTCGACCGGCTCCGGCGTCGCAAGCCCATGAGCGAGCTGCCCGAGTACGAGCTCGCCGACCGGCACGACGACCATGCCTCCACCGAGGTACGCCTCGACATCCGGGAGGCGCTCGAGCGGCTGCCCGAGGGGCAGCGGGCGGCCCTGGTCCTCGTCGACATGCACGCCGTGCCCGTCGCGGAGGCGGCCGAGATCCTCGGCGTCGCCGAGGGCACCATCAAGTCACGCTGCGCACGCGGGCGCGCCGCGCTGGCCCAGCACCTCGGGCTGACGCCGGGCCGGCGGCCCACCGCCGACGCCTGAGCCCGACCGCCCGCACCCACGACGGACGGCCGGATCGACGTCCGGCCGACGATGGTTGAATCCGGGTGGAACCGGGGGGCGGTGTCAGGGCGTCGAAACCCCGGCGTACGCCTATCCACGCCCGGTCCCTGCCGGGTACGGACCCCGTGCACCAGTACGCCGCATCACCAGCACGACCCCTGCACGCACCTGACGAAGGACCCACCCCGTGGACGAGTCCAGGCATACCCCTGAGCCGCACCTCGACCCCGACGAACCGACCGACCCCACGCACGACACCCTCGACGTGGACACCGAGCTCGACGAGCGCGTCCGTGGCCTGCTCGCGGCGCCCGCCCCCGACGCGGGTCCGATGCCGGACGCCGTCGCCGACCGCATCGCGGCCGCACTGGCGCAGGAGGCCCGCCTCCGCGTCGACCGGGGTCCGCTCGCCGACGCGTCGGCGCCGGCCGGCCCGCACGACGAGCACGCCACCGTCCTCGAGATGCGCCGCCCGCAGCGTCGGCACCGCCCGTACTACCTCGCCGCGGCGGTGGCCGCGGCAGCCCTCGTCGTCGCGGCGGGCGCGTCCGCGCTGCACCTGACGAAGCGGCCGAACAGCACCGCCGTCATCGGTGGTGGGTTCACCTCGTCGACGCCCGCCACGTCGCCCGCCACGACGCCCTCTACCGGCGACTCAGGCGTCCACATCCAGCTCGGCCGCACCGCCTACGCGGCCGCCACCCTCGGCGCCCAGGCGCGCGAGCTGCTCGACCACCCACGGGCCCCGCTGCGACCAGGTGCCGCCGAGGCGCCCGCCATCGGCCCCATCGGCACCGACGTCGGCCTCGCGTCGTGCCTCGAGGGCCTGGGCGTCGCCGCCCCGGCCCCGAGCGCCGTGTCGGCCGACCTCGCGACGTTCGAGGGGCGTCCGGCCGCGGTCGTCGTCGTGACGCGCGACGGCGCGAGCAGCGCGTGGGCCGTCGAGCGCTCGTGCTCGGCGCAGGCGCCCGGCGTGCTGCACCCCGAGACCCCCGTGCCCTGACGCGTCGGCGCGCTGGCAGGCGCGGGAACAAGGACCGCCTAGGATCGGTTGAGGCCCATGAGGCCCGCGGCGCCGCTCCGGTGCGCGGACCCCTGGGCACAGGCCGGGCGTCCAGCGCCCCACCTGCGTCAGCGAGAGTGTCATCGAGCGTCATCGAGGAGCAGTTCCAGTGTCCGACATGTCCGACGTGCGCAACGTCATCATCATCGGCTCGGGCCCGGCCGGGTACACGGCCGCCGTCTACGCGGCGCGGGCGAACCTGGCCCCCCTCGTGTTCGAGGGCGCCGTCACCGCGGGTGGCGCGCTCATGAACACGACCGATGTCGAGAATTTCCCGGGCTTCCAGGACGGCATCATGGGCCCGGACCTCATGGAGAACATGCGCGCCCAGGCGGAGCGGTTCGGCGCCGAGCTCGTCACCGACGACGTCACCGCCGTCGACCTCACGGGCGAGCTCAAGACCGTCACCGACGGCGAGGGCAACGTGCACCGCGCCAAGGCCGTCATCCTGTCGATGGGCTCGGCCTACCGCGAGCTCGGGCTGCCCCGCGAGAAGGAGCTGTCGGGCCACGGCGTCTCGTGGTGTGCCACGTGTGACGGCTTCTTCTTCCGCGACCAGGACATCGCGGTCGTCGGCGGCGGCGACTCCGCCATCGAGGAGGCGACCTTCCTGACGAAGTTCGCCCGGACCGTCACGATCATCCACCGCCGCGACGAGCTGCGCGCGAGCAAGATCATGGCCGACCGTGCCTTCGCCAACGACAAGATCCGCTTCGCGTGGAACTCCGAGGTGGCCGAGATCCACGGCGAGGGCAAGCTGTCCGGCGTCACGCTGCGCGACACCGTCACCGGTGACACCCGCGAGCTGCCGATCACCGGCCTCTTCGTCGCCATCGGCCACGACCCCCGCAACGAGCTCGTCAAGGGCGTCGTCGACACCGACGACGCGGGCTACGTGCTCGTCCAGGGTCGCTCTACGCGCACCAACCTGCCCGGCGTCTTCGCCTCGGGCGACCTCGTCGACCACACCTATCGCCAGGCCATCACCGCGGCCGGCTCCGGCTGTGCGGCCGCCCTCGACGCCGAGCACTACCTCGCCGCGCTCGAGGACACCTCGTCGACCGCCGACGCCGCCGCCGAGGCCGCCGCCATCGACGACACCGACTCCGGCGCGATCCCCGACCCGCGCGCCACCGTCGGCGCCGACGCCTGACCGGCCGCCCGACAGCACGTCCGCTCGCCAGTCCGACCCAGCGCTCCACCCACCTCGCCACCCCGCACCCGAGAAGGAATCTCCATGGCACTGAAGAACACGACCGACGCCACCTTCGCCGACGACGTCCTCATGAGCGAGAAGCCCGTGCTCGTCGACTTCTGGGCGACGTGGTGCGGCCCGTGCCGCAAGGTGGCCCCGATCCTCGAGGAGATCAACGAGCAGTACGGCGACAAGATCGAGATCGTCAAGCTCGACACCGACGCCAACGTCGACACCGCGGCCCGCTACGGCGTCGTGTCGATCCCGACGCTCAACGTGTACGTCAAGGGCGAGGTCGTCAAGACCATCGTCGGCGCGCACCCGAAGCCGAAGCTGCTGCGCGAGCTCGAGGAGTTCATCGCCTGATCGGGTACGTTGTCGGGGGTGGTCGGCCGTGTGGCCCCACCCCCTTCGCGTACTACGCTGCCCTTGGGTCGAGACACGTGCCCTGCAGGCCACCTCACCCCGCCCGCCCGCGTTCCCTCAGCGTCCCGTGCTCGGGCCTCCTCCACCGGAAGGAGCCGTCATGACCCCTCTCCCGTCCGTCGTGCTCCGACGCGGTGACTCCGGTCCCGCCGTCGCCGCCGTGTGCGAGCGGCTCGTCGTCACCGGTGACCTGCCCGGGGGCGCCGGCCACGTCGACCGGTTCGGCGACCCGATCTACGACGAGAGCGTCGAGAAGGCGGTCAAGTCCTTCCAGCAGCGGCGCGGCCTGCTCGTCGACGGCGTCGTCGGGCTCTCGACGTTCGCGGCGCTCGACGGTGCCCGCTGGGCCCTCGGCGACCGCGTCCTGCGCTACCTGCCCGAACACTTCCTCGAGGGCGACGACGTCGTGGCGCTGCAGGCCCGGCTCGGCGAGCTCGGGTTCACCGCCGGCAAGGTCGACGGCCTTCACGGCCCCGACACCGACGCCGCCGTGCGAGCCTTCCAGGCCGCGGTCGGGCTCGTGCCCGACGGGGTGGTCGGCCCCGAGACGATGCGCGCCTTCGCCGGCCTGCGCCGTTCGGTCGTCGGCGGTTCCGCGAACGCCCTGCGCGAGCGCGAGCACATCCGCCGCAGCGGGTTCTCCCTGGGCGGGCGCACCATCGTGCTCGACCCGGGTCACGGCGGCCGCGACGGTGGCGCCACCGGCCACGGTCTTGTCGAGGCGCAGGTGGCCCTCGACCTCGCGCGGCGCATCGAGGGTCGGCTCTCGGCGCACGGTGTCAGCGTCGTGTTCACCCGCACGGCGGCCACCGACGCCGGCACCGACGAGGAGCGCGCCGCCTTCGCCAACTCCTGCGACGCCGACCTCGTCCTGTCGCTGCACGCGGACCACAGCGCCACCGGCTCGGCGCACGGCGTCGCCACGTTCTTCTACGGGCACGCCGACGGCGCCGGCTGGTCGACCACCGGTGAGCACTTCGCCGACCTCCTGCTGCGCGAGATCGTGGCCCGCACCGGTCTCACCGACTGCCGCACCCACGCCCGCACGTGGTCGCTGCTGCGCCGCACCCGGATGCCCGCCGTGCGCCTCGACTTCGGCTACCTCAACAACGAGGGCGACGCGACGGCCCTGACCGACGCGCGCACGCTCGACGCCATCGCCGAGGCGGTCGTCGTCGCGCTCCAGCGGATGTACTTCGGCGAGGCCGACACGACCCGTACCGGCGTCCTGCGCCTCGACGACCTGCGCCGCCACCTCGAGGCGATGCGTCGCCAGCAGGTCGGGTCGGCGACCTCACCTCCGCGCACCGGCACCTGACGCGTCAGGCGTGGCTCGAGCCGTTCGGGTGCGTCTCGGGCACCGGGCGCACCCCGGGCACCTTGGCGAGCGCTCGGCGCACCGCCTCGGCCGCCTCGTCGCGGATCGTCACCAGGGTGCGCAGGTCGATGCGCAGCCGGGGGTAGGTCGGGTGGTCCCGCTCGACGCGGAAGCCGGCCTCCTCGAGCAGGTGCGCCTCGAGCACGCAGGCGTGCCGGTGCACGGCCAGGGGTCGCGCCGCGACGACGTCGAGGGAGCGCACCCGGTGGTTGAGGGCCTCCTTCGCCGCCGCCTGCACGAGCGTCTTGCGCAGCCCCTTCCCGCCGCGGGCGACACCGTCGAGCGCGCGCCGGGGATCGACCGTCATCGCGGTGACGAGCATGAGCGTCGCCGGGTCGGAGGGCGAGGTCGGGAAGGCGGCGAGACGGGGCACGTGCCGGGCCGGGGCCACGATGACGTGCCCGACTGCATGGCCGTCGACGTAGGCGACGCGCCCGGGAGGCCCCCAGTCGGCGGTGACCTGCTCGACCCAGCCCGCGAGGAGCTCGAGGGAGTCGGCCGGCCGCCCGTGCCCGTTGTGGGGGACGGTCTGCCAGAACGTGCACGGCGCGCACGGACCGACGAGGTCCCCGACGCGCTCGGGCGTGAGCGGGCGCAGCTCACGCGTCCTCGTTCCGGGCATGGCCCCATTCTGACCCGACCCCGTCGCGTCGTGCCCGCCGGACGCGCTGGCGGTGCGTCACCGACGCCGCGGTGCCACGTGTCGACACACCTAGGGTGAGGTGCATGAGCGAACCCGGCACGTACGTCGAGAAGAGCTTCAAGCGCGACACGAACTACCTCACGACGCGCATCACGCGCGACGCGCGCGACGGCTGGCCGGTGGAGGCCGGCCGGTACCGGCTCGTCGTGTCGCGTGCGTGCCCGTGGGCCAACCGCGCGATCATCGTGCGCCGGCTCCTCGGGCTCGAGGACGCGCTGTCGATGGGGATCTGCGGGCCGACCCACGACAGCCGCAGCTGGACCTTCGACCTCGACCCTGGTGGCCTCGACCCGGTGCTGAGGATCCCGCGCATCCAGGACGCCTACCTCGGCCGTGATCCCGAGTACTCCCGCGGCATCACGGTGCCCGCGATCGTCGACGTGCCGACCGGTCAGGTCGTGACGAACGACTTCAAGCAGATCACCGTCGACCTCGAGACGCAGTGGCGCGACCTCCACCGCGAGGGAGCGCCGGACCTCTACCCCGAGGCGCTGGCCGACGAGATCGAGGCGGTGAGCGAGCCCATCTACCGGCACGTCAACAACGGCGTGTACCGCTGCGGCTTCGCCGGCACCCAGGAGGCCTACGACAAGGCCTACCGCCGGCTGTGGCAGCACCTCGACCTGCTCGAGGAGCGCCTGTCCACGCGCCGCTACCTCGTCGGCGACCACGTGACCGAGGCCGACGTGCGCCTCTTCACGACGCTCGTGCGGTTCGACCCGGTGTACCACGGGCACTTCAAGTGCAACCGCAACAAGCTCGCCGAGATGCCCGTCCTGTGGGCCTACGCCCGCGACCTGTTCCAGACGCCCGGGTTCGGAGACACCGTCGACTTCGCGCACATCAAGCGGCACTACTACGTCGTGCACCGCGACGTGAACCCCACGGGGATCGTGCCGCTCGGCCCGGCGCTGGAGGGCTGGGCCGAGCCGCACGGGCGCGAGTCGCTCGGTGGCGCACCGTTCGGGGACGGCACGCCGCCGGGGCCCGTGCGTGAACCCGTGCGACCCGAGCACAACCCGGTGCTGGCACTGCTCTGAAGATCGCATGGGTGGGTTCTTCTGCCTGACAGAGGAGCCCACCCATGGATCTTCGGGATTCGCTCAGCCCGTGAAGAACTCGGCGAGAGCCGGCGCGAGCGTCGATGCCGGCACCTGGTGGAACTCCCCCGGCAGCTCAACGGCCGTGCCGTCCGGCAGCGCGTCGGCGACGACCTGTGCGGCGTCGTGGAGCCACGGCATCCGGGTCCCACTACTGCACACGGACAGGAACGGGATCGTCACGCGGGCAAAGGTTTCCGTGGGGATGTCCTGCTCGTCGCCGCCGAGGCAGAACCCGTCGTACTTCACCGTGTAGGTCATCGACAGCATGGGCTCCCACATCGGGCTTCCCTTGAGCCCGTCGACCATCTCGTCCGGCATCCCGACCGCCTCGCGGTTGAAGAACCGCAGGATGCCCTCGCGGTCGCCGGCCGCCTCGAACGCCTCGAGGCGCTCGATGTAGTCGGCGGGCGGCGGCGGCCAGGCAGCGGTGCGGTAGGGCACCTCCATGGCCGCGGCCTTCGTCAGCGGTGCGCCACCGGCGGCCGCCTCGATGACGAGAGCGCCCCCGGATGAGATGCCGAAAGCGTAGGCGGCAGAACCGGATTCGCCCGCGGCATCGATGACGGCGGTGATGTCCTCGACCTCACGCGCCACGGCGTAGGGCGCCGTGTCACCGCTGTCTCCCCTGCCGCGTCGGTCGTAGGTGACGCCGGTGAAGCCGAGCTCACCGAGTGCCTGGGCCAGGTCCCGAAATGCACCGCGGTCGCAGAACGCGCCGCCGACGATCGCCGCGACGGGGCCGCTGCCGTAGGCCTCGTAGGCGATCGTCGTGCCGTCGGCGGACTGCGCGGTCCGGACCGTGGTTGGTGTGGTCGGGGTGGTGCTCATCATCGGTCTCCTGTCGAAAGTCATTGTCTGGTGGTCATTTTCGCGTGCAAGCACCTCACGCGCCCTACGAGCGGTGGGCGATGCCGTCGAGGTGCAGCTGCGTCGAGGCGTCGCGGTGGGTGCCGGTCGTGCCGACGTGCGTGTCACTGATCGTCGCGCCGTTCTTGACGACGTGGAACAGGGCCATGGCGTGGCCTCGACCCAGTCCGTGGTCTGCGGCGAGCCATTCGACGACGACCGCGGCCTTGGTGTCGGGGCCGTACCCCTTCGCGGCTGCCTCCTCGAGCAGCTCCTGCGGGGTGCGGCCGGTCTTCTTCTCGATCGCGTCGAGGTAGGCCTGGAACGACATGTCGTGCTCCTTGTCAGCGCGGTGGCGGGTGCTGGTGGTCCGGGTCGCCCCGGTTGCCCTCACCCCCATGTCGATCACCGTCGACCCACCTCGACATTTCGATTGTCGAAAGGTCAGCGTTTCGTCGAGAAGACGGTGCGCCGGTCCCCCTCGGGCACCGTGGCCATGTAGTCGACGACGGCGTCGCTGAGGCTCGGCCACGTCGGGTGCTGCTCCACCGGGGCGACGGTCGCCACGACGTGGTCGCCGTGCACCTCGACGAGGTTCCACGACTGCGGGCCGTCGACCCCCATGAGCAGCTCGCGCGGTGCACCGACGTCGTCGACGTACGACACACCGCCCGCGACGAACACCGGTACGGACCCGAGGGTGCCGAAGCTGGTGACGTGGAGATGACCGCTGAGGATCGCCCGCACGTCGGTGCCCTCGAGCGTGCGGCGCAGCCGAGCGGGGTCGTCGAAGTCGAGCAGCTGCATGACCGGCGACCGGTAGGTGATGGGCGGGTGGTGCATGACGAGCACGGTCCCGTGCTCGGCCGGCGTCGCGAGCACGTCGGCGAGCCAGGCGTACTGGCTCTCGGAGAATCCCCCGTGGTGGAAGCCCGGCAGGGCCGAGTCGATCGCGACGATCCGCAACCCGGCCACGACCGTCACGGTGTCCTGCGGCGCGTCCGTGTCCCGGCCGAACCACCCCTGGGCGAGGGGGCGCCGCTCGTCGTGGTTGCCTCCGGTCACGACGACCGCGGCGCCGAGCCGCTCGGCCACCGGCTCGACCAGCTCGCGGAGCCGCGCGTACGCCTCCGTCTGCGCGCTGTCGGTGAGGTCTCCGGACAGCACGATCGCGTCGAACCGTTCGCCCGACGCCTCGACCTTCTCCAGCGCCTTGCGCAGCTGGCTGACCGTGTCGATGTGCCCCTGGAGCAGCCCGTCTCCCGCGATGAGGTGCATGTCGGACAGGTGGGCGAGGACGTGCGTCGGCGCCGGTCGGCTCCCCGTGAAGACCATGACGTCAATCTACGACCGTGCGCCTCGTTGTGATCGGGGGTCGATGCGTTGGATGCTGGGTGTCGTGGCACGCATCGTCTCAGGGCTCTTCCGCGTCGACTTCACAGGTGAGGTCGTCTACTGGCGCGGGCCCTCGCCGTACCACTTCGTCGTCGTCCCCGAGCCGGCGCTCGACGAGGTGGCCTCGTGGTCCTTCGCTAGCTACGGCTGGGGATGCCTGCCCGTCCACGGCCGGCTCGGCCGCACCGAGTTCCGGACGTCATTGTTCCCCAAGGACGGCGGCTTCGTCGTCCCGATCAAGGCGCACGTGCGCACGGCCGAGGACATCGACCTCGGCGACGTCGTGCGGGTGCGCCTCGACCTCGTCACCGACGGCGTCACCGACTGAGGAGACCGAGAGCGTGCCGCTGCCCCGAGCCGTCACCACGATGAACCGCGATGTGCTGAACAAGGCGATGGTGCACCTGGCCGGGCACGGCTGGTTCGTCGAGCTCGAGCACGTCGGGCGTCGATCCGGGCGCGTCTTCCGCGTCCCGATCATGGCGTTCGACGGCGGCGACCACGTCACGGTGGCCCTCACCTACGGCCGTGGCGTCGACTGGCTGGCCAACCTCCGCGCCGCCCACGGCGGCCGGATGCACCTGCGCGACGACCTGCTGACGCTCGGCACCCCCGTCTTCCTCGACGAGGCGGAGGGACTGCGACGCATGCCCCAGCCACCACGGGCGATGCTGCCGGTGCTCGGCTGCCACGAGTTCGTCGAGATCCCTGTGCGAGCGCGAGTTCGCTTCAGCGAGTGGTGAACCCGTGTACCTCGCAGGGGCTGGCACGAGGCCGTGGGCTACCTCAGCGGCGCACCTGACAGGCGGGGCACCAGTAGAGCGTCCGCCCGGCGACGGTGCGGTCCTGCACGGTGGCAGCGCACCGCGGGCAGGACAGGCCAGTGCGCTTGTACACGAGGAACCGACGCTCGAAGTGGTCGCCGAGGCGCTCCCCCGTCAGCGACTCGGTGACGGCCCGCGCGCGTCCGCTGCGACGGAGCCGCCGCGCGGCCTCGACCTGGTCGGGGACGGTCAGGATCTGCGAGAACGTCGCGCCGAGCGGCATGAGCAGCACCAGGTCGTCCCACAGAGCCGTCCACGCCTCGGGCGACAGGTCCCGACCGGCGGTGAGCGGGTCGACGGCCTGACGGTGCAGCACCTCGCAGCGGTACACGTTCCCGACGCCGGCGACCACGGACTGATCCATGAGGAGTTCGCCGATTCCTTTGCGGCTCTTGCCGATTCGAAGCCGGGCGCGCTCCGGTCGCTGACGCCTGCGCAGCGGATCCGGGCCCAGGGTGCCGACGATCTCATGCTCACGCTCCGCGTCGACGAGGGTGCATGTCATCGGGCCGCGGAGGTCCGCGTAGTGGGAGTCGGTCTCGAGCCGCAGCCGCACGGTCGGCAGCGGGGCCGGCACGACTCCACCAGGAGCCGGTCTCACCGGGAAGCTGCCGATGAGCCCGAGGTGCACGCGGAGCGTCGTCGGGCCGATGTCGACGAAGAGGTGCTTGCCGTGCGCCCGGGCGCCGTGCAGCTCGTGGCCGTCGAGCCGCGCGGCATCGGCAGCGAACCGTCCCTGCGGGCTCGACGCCGCCACGACGCGTCCGGAGAACGCCCGCTCGAGCCGAGCTGCCAGGGCATGGATCGTGTGGCCCTCGGGCACTGCTCTCCTCCGTGCATCGGTCGATCCGTCAGTCCATCGACGGCCCGTGGACGGCGGCTCGCCGCTCGCCCGTGGCTACCGTATCGTTGCCCGCGGGGGAACAGCAGTCGCCGGCGACTTCCGAGAAGGAGAGCACATGGCGACTGACTCCGTGCGTGCTGGGCAGCTGCGCGGCGACACCATCGAGCACCCCGATGCCGGGACCCACGTGGTCACGGACGGCCGAGCACCCGTGTGGGTGCCGGTGTTCGCCGTCGTTCTCGGCGTGCTGGCCAGCGGCTACGTAGCGCAGGTGGTCACGCCGTTCATCCGCCGCGACGACTGGCCGTACATGCTGCCGGCGCACGCCCCCGGCGGGTCCGACGTCTGGCGCAAGAACCTCACGGAGGGCCGCTGGCTCAACTATGCGTGGTGGCTGGTCGTGGGCCAGCACGAGACGCCCCTCGTGGCTTCCGTGCTCTACGCCCTGGCCTACGGCTTCTTCGTCGTCGGGTTCGTGCGGCTCTTCACGGTCCGTGGCCGGCTCGCCACCGGGTTGCTGACCCTGGCCGTGTTCGCCTCGCCGTTGTGGGAGCGGCTCGTCTACTGGCCGGCCACGCTGACCCCGTCGGTCATCGTGGCTGCCCTTGCCGTGTGGTCCCTGCCCCGCGCCTCGACGACCCGCGTCCGCCTCGGCGTCTGGATGGGGCTGGCCACGGTGCTGTGCGTGCTGACCTACCCGCCGATGGCGCCTGTCGTTCTCGTGGCGGCACTCGTCCTCCTGAGGGATCGTTCGTGGCGCACGACGCTCGGTGTCTGCGTCGTCTTCGTCGTCGGCTACGGCCTCGGCATCCTGGCCATCTACCTCTTGAACTGGATCGCCTTCCGCCACTTCGGGATCCGGATCGCCGCCTGGCGCCACCCCAACACGGCGCACAGCCTGCACGACCTCGTCGTCAACGCGCGCCGGTACGCCGGGGACATGCGATCTCTCGCCAAGGCCCTGGGGTGGGTCACCCTCGTCGCAGTCGGGGTGCTTGGCGTCGCCGCACTCCTCGACCGCCGGACGCGAGGCCCGTGGCTGCGCGTCCTCACCGGCCTCGCCGTGGTCTTCGCCCTGGGCGGGGCCCAGACCGTCCTCACCGGTGTCACGACGAACCCGCGTGGCCTCCTCTGGGGCTGGCTGCTGGCCGTCGTCCCCGCCGGGCTGCTCCTCGCGAGCGACGCCTGGGCCCGGTGGGTCGGCGTCGGGGCCCTCGTGGCCCTGTCGGTCATCGGGCTCGTCCAGTGGCGCTCCGACGTCGCGGCTCATCAGCAGACGCGCCGCGAGTATGCCGCCATCGTCGACGCGGCCGTGGCTGCGCAGCAGCGCACGGGCGTCCGCGACGTCGTGCTCTACCAGGACCCCGTCCAACGCAAGACCGCCGTGGGCGGCATCACGGCCGGCACGATCCAGATGATGCTCTACGAGTACGGCGGCATCGTCACGCACTGGTGCTCCACGGCGCAGTGCAGCGAGCTGAAGGCTCAGAGCGCGGCCGGCCCGGTGGTGCCGATCAACGGCGCCATCGGCGTCATCGTGCCGAAGCCGGCGTCCTGGCTCTGACTCCGCTGACGACTGAAGCCGCGTGTTTCACGTGAAACGTGGCGAAGCGGCTGCTCGCCAGAGCACGTAGCCGGACAAGCGGCCCTGTCGCGCGGGTATCTCCAGCCTGGTGGTCAGCGAGCCTGGCCGTCGACGCCCATGAGGCCCATGATCCGGCGCAGGTCCTCGATCGAGGCGAACTCGACCGTGATCTTGCCCTTGCGCTGGCCGAGGGCGATCGCGACGCGCGTCTCGAGGTGGTCGGCGAGCCCCGACGTGTACTCCTCGAGCTGCGGGTGGCGCGAGCCCGCTCGCGGACGACGCGGCTTCGGGGCCTGACCACCCTCACCGAGCGCGACGAGCTCCTCCACCGTGCGCACCGACAGACCCTCCGCGACGATGCGCTGGGCCATCCGCTCCATGGAGGCGCCATCGGGCAGGCCGAGCAGCGCCCGCGCGTGGCCGGCGCTCAGCACGCCCGCCGCGACACGACGCTGGACGAGCGGAGGCAGCTTGAGCAGGCGCAGCGTGTTCGAGATCTGCGGACGCGACCGGCCGATGCGCGTCGCGAGCTCCTCGTGCGAGCACCCGAAGTCGTCGAGAAGCTGCTGGTAGGCGGCCGCCTCCTCGAGCGGGTTGAGCTGGCTGCGGTGCAGGTTCTCCAGGAGCGCGTCGCGCAGGAGGTCGTCGTCGCTCGTGTCCTTGATGATCGCCGGGATCGTGGCCTGCTCGGCCTGCTGCGACGCTCGCCACCGACGCTCACCCATGATGAGCTCGAAGCGCTTGCCCTCGGCCTCGCCGAGCTGGTCCTCCGGGATGCGACGCACGACGATGGGCTGCAGCACGCCGATCTCGCGGATCGAGTGGACGAGCTCGCCCATGTGGTCCTCGTCGAAGACCGTGCGCGGCTGGCGCGGGTTGGGCCGGATCGAGTCGATGTCGAGCTCGGCGAACTCCGCACCCGGCACGACGGCGAGCTCGGGACCGGACGCGGTGGCGCCGGTCTGCGGTGCGACGGGCATGGCGTCGGCGGCGTCGACCGATGCGGCGCCAGCCTCAGGCGACTCCTCGGTGGCGAGGGCGACGCCGCCCCCGTCCTCCACCCGCTTCTGCTCCGGGAAGAAGACGTCGACCGGTCGGCCCGCTCCCCCGCTGGGTGCGCTGGGGATGAGCGCTCCGAGACCCCGACCCAGTGCGCGACGCTTCTCCGCCATTCAACATCCTCTGACCATGTCGGGCGCGACCCTCGCGTCCGGCGCTCAGTCTAGGTGGTCGCCACCGGTGATCCGCGCAGGCAGCCCTGGGGGCGGTGGTGCGCGTTTCACGTGAAACGCCGGCGCCGCAGGACCGGCCTGAGCACGTTGCGACGACTCGGGAACCACGTTTCACGTGAAACCTGCGGGCCCGGGGCGCGAGGTGCCGGAATTCACCTGCATGGGTGAGTGGCTGTTTCACGTGAAACCGCGACCCGTTCGAGGGCAGACGCGTCCCGATGTGACCATGCGGTGCGTGTGGCCGCCGGTCCTACCGACCACGTTCATCTCCCGAGAGCCCGGGGAGGTGACGCATCCGCTGGACGCTGGCACCCTCTCGGGTCGCCTGGCCCCCACCACCCTGACCCATCACGCTGACCCATCACGCTGACCCATCACGCTGACTCGTGCACCGGAGGGTCTCCCTCGTCCCCGGTCGCTCAGGTGGTGGCCCGGCCGAGGAGTGCACTCGCGTCGATGCAGCGACACACGAGGTCAGACCGCTGCGGCGACAGCACCTCTCGGTGTCAGGGCGCCCCCTCCGGGACCTCCCCACCTGGTGCTTCCGAGCTCCCTGTACTCGTCCTGGATGACGCCGTGGTTGACCCACCGATCAGCACGAGCGCCCTCAGCCGCCGCACCCTCGAGCAGCTCCCGCGCTCCGGGGAAGCGGGCGATGACGACGCCCTCCCCCGGGTACTCGTCCGCGTCGACAGGGCGGAACTCATTGACGTCGGCCAGGCCGTCACCGCCCTCGTCGACGACGGCGAACCGGGTGAGCTCGAAGTCGCCACGGCCCCGAGCAGCGAAGAGCCACTCGACGGTCCCGCCATCGAGGTCGACCGTGAGCATCTGCTCGACGCCGGCGCCACGGACCAGCGCGGCCTCTGCCTGTCGTTCGGTCAGGTGGCGCATCGTCAGATCATGCCCGAACCACGGCGTGCCATCCGAGCACCGTCATCGCGAGATGCTGTGAGAGCCCGTGCGGGCTCGCGCGAGGCGGGTCGCTGAGGGTGTACGTCAGGGGCAACGGGCGACTAGCTGAGGCCGTCGTTTCACGTGAAACCGAGAGGACGTGCCGAACCTGTCTCCACCTTGGGGGCTTGCCACCCATCCGTTTCACGTGAAACGGCGCCGCCCCTTCAGGGACGGCGCCGTCTTCGCAGGCAGGCGAGGGGCGGTCAGGCCGCCCCGGCGGCTCCCCGATCGGCCATCTCGCCGGCCGCCTCGAGATAGGCCAGGGCGCCGCTGCTCGTCGAGTCGTACGTCATGACCGTCTCCCCGAAGCTCGGGGCCTCGGAGATCCGGACCGAACGCGGGACCGTCGTCCGG
Organism: Intrasporangium zincisolvens; assembly: GCF_034724055.1. Taxonomy (NCBI): domain Bacteria; kingdom Bacillati; phylum Actinomycetota; class Actinomycetes; order Micrococcales; family Intrasporangiaceae; genus Intrasporangium; species Intrasporangium zincisolvens. The sequence goes on along the minus strand of NZ_JAWIIL010000001.1, from coordinate 233,916 downwards.
AGGACCTCCTTCGGGAAGTGCTCGCGCACCTCCTCGGCCACCTGCGCCGAGAGACGGGTTCGACCGTCGTACATCGTCAGCAGGATCGTCGAGACGTGCAGCGGCGGGTTGAGGTGGGCACGGACCAGCTCGATGTTCTTCAGCAGCTGCGACAGGCCCTCCAGCGCGTAGTACTCGCACTGGATGGGGATGAAGACCTCGCTCGCCGCGACCATCGCGTTGACCGTCAGCAGGCCGAGGCTCGGTGGGCAGTCGATGAGGATGTAGTCGTAGCTGTGGCCGGCCTCCGCCGCCGCAGCGATCGCCTTCTGCAGCCGGGTCTCACGGGCCACGAGCGAGACGAGCTCGATCTCGGCGCCGGCGAGGTCGATGGTGGCCGGCGCACAGAAGAGGCTGTCGACCGTGGTGCACGGCTGGACGACGTCGAGCAGCGGCGTGCCGTCGACGAGAACGTCGTAGATCGAGGGCACCTCGGCATGGTGGTCGATGCCCAGGGCGGTGCTCGCGTTGCCCTGCGGGTCGAGGTCGATGACGAGGACCGTCAGTCCCGACTGCGCCAGCGCCGCGGCGACGTTGACCGTGGTCGTGGTCTTGCCGACGCCACCCTTCTGGTTCGCGACGGTCAGGACGCGGGGGGCGGCCGGCTTGGGGAAGGGCCGCCCGGTCAGCTGGATGCGGCGACGGGCGTTCTCGGCGAGCTCACGAGCCAGCGGGGTGTCGTCGTCGGCCTTCGGCAGGGCCGCGACGATCGCCTCGCGGTCGGCGTGCCCGTCGGCGTACGCGCGGCGGCGGGCCTCGTCGTCCACAGCGTTGTCCCCAGCCGCCGACACCCCCGATTCCTGCGTGGAGAGCGTGATCTCGGGCGCGTCGTCCACCGTGTTGTCCACAGGTCGTTCTTCCTCATCATCTGTGTTGTCGTCGGGCCCGGAGACCGCCTCGCGGTCGTCGTCGTCCGCCTCATCCGTCAGGTCGTCCTGGCTGTCCGTGTCCTCGTCGACCGGAGCCGGATCGGAGGCCAGCACCTCCGGGGCGGGGCCGCTGGGCTGGTGCTCGCTCTCCCCGTGATCCACGTTCTCGGCCGCACCCCCGCCTGCGTCGGCCAGCGCCTCCACCGCACCCGGCTCGGCGCGGTCCAGGTCGCGGCGTCCAGGCTGACCGGCGGTCGTGGAGCGCTGATCTCCTGTCGTGTCACCGGTCCCGTCCAGCGGGCCGTCCTTCTGGGGACCCTCTGTCGACGTACCGGAGTCCGCGACGAGGGTTGCATCGACGACTGCGGCCTCGGGAGCCTCGCCACCCGGCGCGGGTGGGGTTTCGGTCGCACCACGCTCCCCCGGCGTCGGCCCTGTTTCACGTGAAACACCGCCGAGCATGCGGGCGAGCCAGCCCAGACGGCGGTGCTCCGGCGACGGTTCGGGTTCGCTGGGCCACCCCAGGTTCGTCGACATCGTCACGGGGAGTGCACCTCCGGGGATCGCGGGTGGCGGTGACGCGGAACGGGCAGCCCGTCGCCGCATCCACCGCCGGAAAGGTCTCGACACGATCATGTCTGATGCGGCCGACGTCTGCCGGACGCCGGGCCGGTGCGCCGCGAACCACGCGGCCGATCCGCACGCCGGCGCGCGGATCCTGCGCTGCTGGGAGCGCGGGAGCGGAACCGGCGACGGTCCACCCCCTCCCCGATCGTCAGGCGAAGGACGATCGTCGGGTCGGCGAGGACGTCAGCGCCGTACTCCTCGACCGATGCATCCACGACACCGAGACGCGTCAGGGCGGTGCGGTGCTCCTCGAGCTCGTCCTGGGCGCGAGACCCCTTGAGCGCGAGCACGGTCCCGTGCGGCGCCAGCAGGGGCAGGGTCCACTCGGCGAGCTGGACGATCCCGGACACGGCGCGAGCCGTGACCCACGGTGCGTGCACGGCGTCCCACAGCGCCTCGGCGCGGGCGGTGTGCACGGTGACGTTCTCGAGTCCGAGCTGCGCGATCGCACCTGAGAGCCAGCCAGTCCTGCGCGCGAGCGGCTCGACCAGGTGCACGTGGAGGTCCGGCCGGGCGATGGCGATGGCCAGGCCCGGCAGGCCGGCGCCGGAGCCGACATCGACGACCTGCTGGCCGTCCTGAGCCACGGGGATGGCGGTGTGCACGACGGCGCAGTTGAGCACGTGCCGGTCCCAGAGACGAGGCGCCTCACGCGGACCGATGAGCCCGTGGCTGATGCCCGTGTCCGCGAGCACCGCGACGAACTCCTCTGCGAGCGGGAGGCGCTCCCCGAACACCGCCGCGGCGAGGTCGGGGGTGGCCGGGACGACCGGGGGCCCGCTCGACCCACGCTCCTCGTCAGCCACGCCATGCTCCTTGTCCTACGTCGTCAGCGGCGGCCGTCGGTGACGGACCGCCCCGTTTCACGTGAAACGTGCCGGCGCTCAGGCCGGCAGGATGACGACGTGGCGGTTCGGCTCGACGCCCTCGGACTCGGACACGAGACCGGCGGCCGCGACCTCGTCGTGCACGACCTTGCGCTCGAAGGCCGACATCGGCTCGAGCGACGACTTCTCGCCCGAGGTCTTGACGTGCTCGATCGCCGTCTTGGCGAGGTCGACGAGGGTGGAGCGGCGCTCGGCCCGGTGGCCGGCGATGTCGAGCATGAGGCGGCTGCGCTCACCGGTCTCGGCCTGGACCGCGAGGCGGGTCAGCTCCTGGAGGGCCTCGAGGACCTTCCCACCCTGTCCGACGAGACGGCGCGGCACGCGGCCGTCCTCGGAGTCGACGATCGCGACGGCGGCGCGGTCACCGTCGACGTCGACGTCGATGTCCCCGTCCAGGTCCGCGATATCGAGGAGCGTCTCGAGGAAGTCGGCCGCGACCTCACCCTCGCGCTCGAGCTGGCGCACACGCGACGGCTTGTCCGCCTTCTCCGCTGCGACGGCGTCCTCGGCGTCCTCGGCCTCGGCGTCCTCGGCGTCCTCGGCCTCGGCGTCCTCGGCGTCCTCGGCCTCGGCGGCGTCGGCCGCGTCGGCCGCGGGCTCGGCCGGCTCGGTCACGGCGGCGGTGTTCTCGGCTGCCGCGTCGGTGGTGCTGGCAGCGTCGGTCGCCTCGCTTGCGGCGGTCGTCGACGCCGTCGTGGCGTCAGCGTTGTCAGCGGAGGTGTCGACGGCCACGTCGCCGGTCGCCTGGGTGTCGCTCATGGGGATGCTCCTTCGTTCACCGGCCTCGGACCTGTGGACAACTCACGTCGTCGCAGGTCAGGGGCTCAGCAGGTATGGACAAGCGTGTGGATGGACGCCTCAGCGGCGGTTCTTCGGCGCGGTCGTCTTGGCGCGCTTCTTGCTCTTCGGCTGCTGGCGCTGGCCGGCCTTCGGGGCGTCCTCGGCGGCCTCGGCGCCGTCGAGCCCGGGCACGGTCAGCTCCTCGAACGTCTTGCCCTTGCGCTCGAGCCGCTTGCGGCGGTTGGCCTCGGCCTCGGACCCCGGCGCGGGCATGTTCCGGATGACGTAGAACTGCTGCCCCATCGTCCAGAGGTTCGTCGTGAGCCAGTAGATGAGGACACCGATCGGGAAGTTGATGCCGGAGATCGCGAAGAAGATCGGCATCAGGTAGAGCAGCACCTTCTGCTGCTTCGCGAAGGGGTTGTCGAGCGCCGCCGACGGCATGTTCTTGCGCATCAGCTGGTACTGCGTCGTGAACGTCGTCGCCGACATGAGCACGATGAGCACCGCGGTGAGGATCTTGACGCTGAGCTGGTCGCTCGAGACGAAGGAGTCCGACAGCCTCGCGCCGAAGATCGTCGAGCTCTCGATGGCGCGGGCGACCTCGTTGGTGATCGGGCCGATGCCGGGCTGCTTGCCCTCGGCCTGGGCCTTGAGGTTGTTGAGCAGCTGGAACAGCGCGAAGAAGAACGGGCTCTGGATGAGGATCGGCAGGCAGCTGCTGAACGGGTTGGTCCCCGTGCGGCGGTAGAGATCCATGATCTCCGCCTGCTGCGCCTTCTGGCTCTCCGGGTCGCGCTTGCCCTTGTACTTCTTCTGGATCTTCTGCATCTCCGGCTGGATGAGCTGCATCCGCCGCGAGGAGTGGATCTGGCGCACGAACAGCGGGATGAGCAGGAGCCGCACGACGACGGTCAGACCGACGATCGAGAAGGCCCAGGCCCAGCCGGCGAGGTCACCCTTGAGACCGATCGCGTCGAACAGCCAGTGCCAGGCGTACATGACCCATGCCTCACCCAGCTTGATCGGGTAGAGCAGGGTGTTGAAGAACTCGCTCAACGTGTGTCCTCTGTCGTCCGGTGAGCCGGCCATGCCTTCGGTCCGGTCACCACTGGTCGGCAACGATATGCCGCGTGGTCAGGTGGTGGGTGCTCCGTGGTGGTGCCGGTGCCGCCTCGCGGTGCCGGGCGCCGGGTCGGGGTGCGGCGTGACGCCCGGTGCGACGTCGGGCCCGGCGGCCGCGTCAGCCCCCGCTTCGGCGTCCCTCGGGCGGAAGTCCTCGGGACGGACGTCGTTGCGGGCGGCCCACGTGAGCGGAACGTCGTCGACGCCACCCGGGTTCCACGGGTGGCACCGGCCGATCCGCCGCGCGGCCAGCCATCCGCCACGCAGTGGGCCGAAGCGCATGAGCGCGGTGACCGCGTAGGACGAGCAGCTCGGGTAGAAGCGGCAGCTCGGCGGCGTGAGCGGGGAGATGAAGCGCTGGTAGATGCGGACCGCGAGCACGAGCGGGGCCGCGAGCACCTGGTTGACCGTGACGCTCACCGGCAGGTCACCTTCTCGAGCTGCCGCCCGAGAGCGGCATCGAGCTCGACCCAGGACGCCTGCGCCGCGGCGGGGTTCGCGCGGACGACGAGGTCCCAGCCGACGGCGACGCGGTCGAGGTGACCGGCCATGCTGGCCCGGAGCCGACGCTTGGTGCGGTTGCGCACCACGGCGTTCCCAACGGCCTTGGACACAACAAAACCGACGCGCGGCGGAAGCTCCGCACGCGCATCGGTCCGGTTGGCATGCACGACGACGAGTCGCCCGCCCGCTCTGCTGGCGCCAGGCCCGCGGACTGCCGACGCGAAGTCTGCGCTCTCACGCAGACGGTGACGTGCCGGCAGCACGCCGAGACCTACGGCGGCTCAGGCCGAGAGCTCGGCGCGGCCCTTGCGACGGCGGGCGGCGAGGATGGCGCGACCCGCGCGGGTGCGCATGCGCAGGCGGAAGCCGTGCGTCTTGGCGCGGCGACGGTTGTTCGGCTGGAAGGTGCGCTTGCTCACGAGGTTCTCCATTGGTCGCGGGGCCGGGCGACTCTCGTCGACCCGCGCTCCCGTGGTGGTGGGGCAGGGCGTGGTCTCGGCGACCGCAATCGGCAAGCCCGTGGTGCTTCGGCGTCGACCCGGAGGACCGGGCGCGGCGCGGAGCGCCATGGGCATGCGAAAGAGGTCGCAGACACGCTCGGTCAACGATACGGGAGCGTCGGAACGAGGGTCAAACCGAGGGAGCGGCAACGCCTGCCTCGTGCCGAACCGACCGATCCTCGGGCGTTCCGGAACGGATTCAAGCCGACACGCCGTGAGTTGGCCGAATCCGTGCACCTGACGATTGTCAGCGGAGCCCTCGAGTTGTAGGTTTCGGTGCTTACGGTCCTGGTCCACCCATGCACAGGCTGTGGACAAACATGTGGACAACAAGGCATCGTTCACCCGGACAGCGGACGGCGGAGGGCCGTCCAGCCCGGAAGCGCGGCTTGGGAGCCGCCCCGGGTAGTACCGGAACGTGCCCGACCGACGGGCCCGAGACTTGACTCAGGGGTAGGTGGGACCAGGTGGCCGAGGCAGGCGTCGACTACGCACAGATCTGGCAGGAGACGCTCCGCACACTCGACTCGGTCGGCCTGACCAACCGCGAGCGCGCGTTCGTGCGGCTCTGCCGGCTGATCGGTGTCCTCGACCAGGTGGCGCTCGTGCGCGTGCCGAACAACTTCACCAAGGACTTCCTCGAGACGCGCATGCGCGAGCAGGTGCATGCGGCGCTCAGCGCGCAGCTGGGTCACCCGGTGCAGCTCGCCGTCTCCGTCGACGAGACCCTCGAGACCGACCTCGGCATGATCAGCGACGAGCCCACCGGCCAGCCTGCGCTGTCGGACGGCGCGCGTCCGTCCAACCCCTTCGCCTCGACACCGGGGAACCAGGGGCACCAAGGGCACCAGGGCCAGCAGGGCCAGATGGGACAGCTGCCCCACCACGGGATCAACCACGGCACCGGTTCCTCCGGTCAGGCGATGCCTGGAGGGGCGGCCGCGCACGCGGGCTCGAACGGGCACACCGTCCCGGCACAGCCGCCGCTCGGCAGCCCGTACTCGCAGGTGCACCCGGCGGCGGCGAACCCCAACCCGCTGCGTGACCTCGCCGAGAGCGCGCCCGCACTCGACGGCGCCGACCTCGACGAGCCGCGTCCGCAGGCCTACCCGGCCCCGAACCACGGCGGCATCGACCCGTTGCGCGCAGGTGGCGAGAGTGGCCCGCTGCGCCAGCAGCGGCCGGAGCCCCCGGTCGTCGGCGACACGCGTCTGAACCCGAAGTACACCTTCGACACCTTCGTCATCGGCGCGAGCAACCGCTTCGCCCATGCGGCCGCCGTCGCCGTGGCCGAGGCGCCGGCCAAGGCCTACAACCCGCTCTTCGTCTACGGGGAGTCCGGTCTCGGCAAGACCCACCTGCTGCACGCCATCGGGCACTACGCCCGCACGATGTTCCCCGGCGTGCGGGTGCGGTACGTGAACTCCGAGGAGTTCACCAACGACTTCATCAACAGCATCCGCGACGACAAGGCGAGCGCGTTCCAGGCCCGCTACCGCAGCGTCGACGTGCTGCTCATCGACGACATCCAGTTCCTCCAGGGCAAGCTGCAGACCCAGGAGGAGTTCTTCCACACCTTCAACACGCTGCACAACGCGAACAAGCAGATCGTCATCACCAGCGACCTGCCCCCGCGAGAGCTGTCCGGCTTCGAGGACCGGATGCGCACCCGCTTCGAGTCGGGACTGCTCACCGACGTCCAGCCGCCCGACCTCGAGACCCGCATCGCGATCCTGCGCAAGAAGGCGATCCAGGACCGGATGAAGGTGCCGGACGACGTCCTCGAGTACATCGCGACGAACTTCAGCACGAACATCCGCGAGCTCGAGGGCGCCCTGATCCGCGTCACGGCCTTCAGCAACCTCAACCGCCAGCCGGTCGACCTCCCGCTCGCCGAGATCGTGCTCAAGGACGTCCTGCCGAACGAGACGCCGAACCAGGTGACGGCGGCGACGATCATGGCGGTCACCGCCGCGTACTACGCGGTGACGCTCGAGGACCTCTGCGGCTCGAGCCGGTCGCGCCAGCTCGTCACGGCCCGGCAGATCGCCATGTACCTGTGCCGCGAGATGACCGACCTGTCGCTGCCGAAGATCGGGCAGCACTTCGGCGGCCGCGACCACACGACGGTCATGCACGCCGACCGCAAGATCCGCGAGCTCATGGGCGAGCGGCGCGCCATCTACAACCAGGTCACCGAGCTGACGAACCGGATCCGCCAGCAGTCCCACTGACACACGCTGGCCGACGCGTCCGTGCGCGATGTGTCCGTGCGCTGACGCGTCGGTGCGCTGACGCGTACCTCCCCGACGAGTCAGGGGCGTCGGGACGCGATGGTGGCCTCGAGCGCGTCGTCCCACGGCGTCGGCGCGAGCCCGAAGGTGTGCTCGGTCAGGGTCGTGTCGAGTACGAACGGCCGCTCGAACTGGTGACGCGTCTCGCGCAGCTCACGCATGAACGGCACGACGAGCCCGGCCGCGGTGCCCAGCGGCCGCGGCAGCACCCGGACCGTGCGCGCCGTGACCCCCGCGAGCCGGGCGACGTCGCGAGCGGCCTCGGCGAACGTCCGTGGTGCCGAGGTCGGCACGTGCCAGGCCCGGCCCCACGCGTCCGCGCTCGGATCGCTCGTCGCGACGCGGGCGGCCAGGGCACCGACGTCGGGCACGTACGTCCACGAGTGCGGGACGTCGGGGCGCCCTGCGGGGACCAGGGGCGTCCGGCCGGCGAGGAGCGCGTCGATGACCACGTCGTTGAGGTAGCTCGTGCGCGGCGTCGTGCCCGGGCCGAAGTAGTCGCTCGACCGCAGCTCGGTGACCCGGACCCGGCCCGCACGGTGCCGCGCCAGCGCCTCGGTCCACATGTCGGCGCGCAGGGCGCCCTTGTGGCCGGCGGGACGCATCGGGTCGTCCTCCCTCATCGGGCCCTCCACCCGGCCGTAGCCGTAGAGGTTGCCGATGATGACGAGGCCGGCGCCGGTGGCCTCGGCGGCAGCCAGCGTCGCCGCGGCGACGGGCGGCCAGTCGGTGTCCCACGTCGTGTAGCTGGGCGGGTTGACGGCGTTGACGATGCTGGCGGCGCCGCGGGCGAGCTCGGTCAGCCGGGATGCGTCGGCCGCGTCGGCGGCGACGACCTCGACGGCCTCGGGGTGGGCGTCCTGCCACGGACGCTCGGTGACGCGGCCCGAGCGCGACGCGAGGGTGACGGTGTGGCCAGCGGCCACGAGGGCGGCCGTCGTCGTGCGTCCGACGCCGCCGGCGCCGAGGACGAGGTGGTGGGACATGGGTGCTCCTGGAAGGGGTCGTGGGTCGCGGGTCGTGACCTCACCGCGAATGTGAGCAGTGCTCACGTTCCAAGCATGCGCGCATGGTCGAGGAAAAAGCAAGAGCACTGCTCACATTTTCTCGCCGGCTGTGTCAGGCTCGGTCCATGACCACCTCCGAGCGCACCACCAGCGAGCCGACCGATGCGCCGACCGATGCGCCGCCCGATGCGCGGACCGAAGAGCCGACCGCCGCAGAGCCGCTGGGCCGTCGGGCCCGCAACCGGATGGCCATCGAGGCCGACATCCTCCGCGTCGCGCGCCAGCACCTGGCCACCTCGGGCGCCGCCGCCCTCAGCCTCCGGGCGGTCGCCCGCGACCTCGGCATGGTCAGCTCGGGCATCTACCGGTACGTCGAGAGCCGCGACGAGCTGCTGACCCGGCTCATCGTCGACGGCTACACCTCGCTCGCCGCGGCGGTCACGACGGCGCACGACGACATCGACCCCGACGACCTCGGGGGCCGGTGGGAGGCGGTCGCGCACGCCCTGCGCGCCTGGGCGCTGGAGCACCCGCACGACTTCGCCCTCCTCTACGGTTCACCCGTTCCGGACTACACGGCACCCGCGGACCGCACGACCGAACCCGGCACCGCCGTCCTGGCCCTCGTGACACGTATCGTCGACGGCGCCGCCCGGGCGGGGCGCGGCCCGACCCTGGCACCGGCGCTCGAGCGACTCGCCGACGCGGGGGTCGGCGCCTTCCTCCAGGACGACTTCTTCGCCGGCACGGCCATCGAGGCCGGGGCGCTGGCGCAGGGCCTCAGCGCCTGGACGCTGGTGCTCGGGGCCGTCACGAGCGAGGTGTTCGACCAGCTCGGCCCGGTGCCCGACGCCGGGGCGCTCTTCGCGTGGCACGTCGCGGTGTCGCGACGCCTCGTCGTCACGGACTGACCCGTCGGGGCCGGCCGGCGGGCGCGGCTCGACGAACCGAACGAAACGGGCACTCGTGACTAGTCACCATGTACCGGACATCGCTTCAACCGAGAGAGACCGCCGCGGCGCCAGGGACGTCCACAGCTGTCCACATCCGCATCCACAGCTGTGTGCACAGCGTGACCCGGTCGTGATCACGCCGCCCGGAACCCACAGGCTCTACCCCCAGCTGTGGTTATCCACTCCTGTGGACAACTCTGTGGAAGTGGCGCCGGCCTTCATCCACAGGTGACTAGCCACCAATGCGCACAAAACGGACATGGGCTCCGGCTGTTTCCACAAGGACACTGTGGACAGGTGTGGACGAGGTCGGAAATCTTGCGGAAAAACTGCACCGTGCTTGTGAGCACCGTGTGAATGACGAAACGGCGTCCACAGCGAGCTCGGGTCCGCCCCGTCGACCGCCCACATCTCCTGCACACGCGAATCGACGGGTTGACCTGCGTCGACGCCGCTTGTCCACAGGATCCACAGCACCTATGACGATGACGAGAACCCAGATGACGAGAGATGCCCCGACAACGAGGGTCTCGAGCGACCCGACGACCGAGGCGGGGAGGGCCGGTGGAAGACTCCCCCCGACACGGCCCGCCGGCAGGTGCCGGGGCCCCCGACCGTTTGTGGCGTGTTTGTGGTGCCACCTCGGGCGCAGGGACTAGTGTCTGAGCCCCCATGTCCAACCTGTCGAAGTGAGAGCACCGTGAAGTTTCGGGTTGAGCGAGACGTCCTGGCCGAGGCCGTGACCTGGGTGGCGCGCGGTCTTCCGGCGCGCCCGCCCGTGCCCGTGCTCGCGGGCGTGCTCCTCGAGGCCAGCGAGGAGGGCTCGCTGACGCTGTCGGCCTTCGACTACGAGGTCTCCGCGAAGATCACCGTGCCGGCCGACGTCGCCGAGTCCGGCCAGGTGCTCGTGCTCGGCCGCCTGCTCGCCGACATCTCGCGCAACCTGCCGAACAAGCCGATCGACGTCAGCACCGACGGCACGAAGGTCAACGTCGCCTGCGGCTCCTCGCGCTTCAGCCTGCGTGAGATGCCGGTCGCCGACTACCCGACGCTCCCGGCGGCCCCCGAGACCAGCGGCACGATCGCCGGCGACACCTTCACGCAGGCGGTCGCACAGGTCTCGATCGCCGCCGACCGCGGCGACACGCTGCCGATCCTCACCGGCGTCCGCGTCGAGATCGACGGCGACAAGGTGACGCTGCTCGCCACCGACCGCTACCGCCTCGCGATGCGCGAGCTGACGTGGACCCCGAGCGAGTCCGACGCCAGCCACGTCGCGCTCGTCCCGGCCCGCCAGCTGTCCGACACCGCGAAGGCGCTCGGCGCGTCCGGCTCGGTGTCGTTGGCGTTCGGCGCCGGTGGCGATGGCCTCATCGGCTTCGAGGCCGGCCAGCGCCGCGCCACCACCCGTCTGCTCGACGGCGAGTACCCGAAGGTCACCTCGATCTTCCCGACGAGCGTCGACACCGAGGCCGTCGTCGAGACCGCCTCCCTCGAGGAGGCCGTCAAGCGCGTGGCACTCGTCGCCGAGCGCAACACCCCGGTGCTGCTGAAGTTCACCGACGGCCAGGTGGCGATCGAGGCCGGTACCGGCGACGACGCCCAGGCCTCCGAGGCGGTCGAGGCCACCCTCACCGGTCCCGAGATCCAGATCGCGTTCAACCCGCAGTTCCTCCTCGACGGCCTGCACGCCGTCGGCACCGCCTTCAGCCGGCTGTCGTTCACCCAGCCGAGCCGCCCCGCGGTGCTGTCCGGCCAGGAGGAGGCCGACGGCGAGCCCGACGGCTCGTACCGGTACGTCCTCATGCCGGTGCGCTTCGCCAGCTGACCCACCTGCGTCCCGACGTCGCCCTCGCGGGGTGACGGTCCCCGGGCGGTCGCCTGACCACGGGCGAGCCCGCCGGTGCACCCGGTGCTCCGGCAGGCGTAGCCTCGAACCGCTCGTGCTCCACCGGCACTCCCTGCCGCACCTCGCTCCCTGCACTCCCCCAGAAAGGCTCCCGACATGCAGCTCGGTCTGATCGGTCTCGGCAAGATGGGCGGCAACATGCGGGAGCGGTTGCGTCGCGCGGGCCACGAGGTGATCGGGTTCGACTTCAACCCGGCCGTGCGCGACGTCGCGACGATGGCGGCCCTCGTCAAGAAGCTCGAGGCGCCCCGCGTCGTGTGGGTCATGGTCCCGGCCGGCGACCCGACGCGCGAGACCGTCGCCAAGCTCGCCGAGCTGCTCGAGCCGGGTGACCTCGTCATCGACGGCGGCAACTCGCGCTTCACCGACGACTTCGAGAACGCCAAGCTCCTCGCCGGCAAGAAGATCGGCTACATCGACTGCGGCGTCAGCGGGGGCATCTGGGGCCTGGAGAACGGCTACGGCCTCATGTGCGGTGGCGACAAGAAGTGGGTCAACAAGGCCATGCCCATCTTCGACGCGCTGCGCCCCGAGGGCCCCCGCGAGGAGGGCTTCGTCCACGCCGGCAAGGTCGGCGCCGGCCACTACACGAAAATGGTCCACAACGGCATCGAGTACGGCCTCATGGCCGCCTACGCCGAGGGCTACGAGCTGCTCGAGAAGAAGGATATCGTCACCGACGTGCCCGGCGCCTTCAAGGCGTGGAGCCGCGGCACCGTCGTGCGGTCCTGGCTGCTCGATCTCATGGTCAAGGCGCTCGAGGAGAACCCGCACCTCGACGACGTCTCGGACTACACCAACGACTCCGGCGAGGGCCGGTGGACCGTCGAGGAGGCCATCGCGCTGTCGGTGCCGATGCCGGTCATCTCGGCCTCGCTCTTCGCCCGGTTCGCCTCCCGTCAGGAGAGCTCGCCGACGATGCAGGCCGTCGCGGCGCTGCGCGGCCAGTTCGGCGGCCACCAGGTGATGAGCATCGCCGAGGGCGAGGCCCTGCGCACCGGGTCCGCCCCGGTGGCCCCGGCCAAGAAGGCGGCCGCGAAGAAGGGCGCGACGAAGCGCGCAGCCACCAAGGCCGCGAGCAAGCGTGCCGCCGCGTCGGCCTCCCAGGCGAACGTCGCGACGGCCAAGACGTCGGCGAAGTCCGGGCGCAAGGCGGCCTCGAAGGCCACCGACGCGGCCGACTCGGTGCGCGGCCAGAAGCGCGCCGCCAAGAAGGCCTGAGCGCAAGGCCCGGTTCGTTGCATGTCCGGCACCTGACCCTCAAGGACTTCCGCAGCTACCCGAGCGCCGAGCTCGCGTTGTCGCCGGGGGTCACGACGCTCGTCGGTCTCAACGGTCAGGGCAAGACGAACCTCGTCGAGGCCGTCGGCTACCTCGCGACGCTCGGGTCGCACCGGGTCGCCACCGACCAGCCGCTCGTGCGGTTCGGGGCGAGCCAGGCCGTCATCCGCGGGGCCGTCGTGCGCGACGACCGGGAGACGCTCGTCGAGCTGGAGATCACGCCGGGCCGGGCCAACCGCGCGCGGCTCGGCCGGGCGCCGGTCAAGCCGCGCGACGTCCTCGGCACGGTGCGCACCGTCCTCTTCGCTCCGGAGGACCTCGCGCTCGTCAAGGGTGACCCGTCGGAACGGCGTCGGTTCCTCGACGACCTCCTCGTGCAGCGGCAGCCGCGGTGGGCCGGGGTGCGCTCGGACTACGACAAGATCCTGCGCCAGCGCAACGCGCTGCTGAAGTCGGCGGCGCCGGTGCTGCGCAAGGGCGCCCGATACCGCCCGCGGCCCGGTGACCCGAGCAGCGACGAGGCCCGTGAGGCGGCGCTGCACACCCTCGACGTGTGGAACGACCACCTCGCGGGCATGGGCTCCCAGCTCGTGTACGCCCGCCTGCGGCTGCTGCGCGACCTCGTCCCCGACCTCGCCGAGTGCTACGACGCGGTGAGCGCGGCCGCCTCGAACGCCAGGGCCGTGTACCGCAGCTCGCTGCACGAGGACCTCGCCGCGCGCCTCGCCGCGGGAGAGGTGCCGGAGGTCGACGAGCTGCGCGCGGGGATGCTCGAGACCCTGGCGCAGGTGCGCGGCAACGAGGTCGAGCGCGGCGTGACGCTGGTCGGACCGCACCGCGACGACCTCGTCCTGTCGCTCGGCGAGCTGCCGGCCAAGGGCTACGCGAGCCACGGCGAGTCCTGGTCCTTCGCGCTCGGCCTGCGGCTCGCGGCCTACCGGCTGCTGCGCCGCGACCTCGGCGATGACCCGGTGCTCGTGCTCGACGACGTCTTCGCCGAGCTCGACTCCGGCCGGCGGGAGCGGTTGGCCGCCCTCGTCGACGACTGCGAGCAGGTGCTCATCACCGCGGCGGTCGGGGCCGACGTGCCCGACCGGCTTCGCGAGCGGGGGGCGACCTTCACCGTCGAGCTCGGCGCCGTCGCGTCTCCGGGTGTCGACGCGCCGGACGCCGACGCGTCGGGCGACGTGTCGGGCGACGCGCTGCCCGACGCCGTGGACCCCGACGCCGACGCGTCTCCGGGTGAGGCAGCCCCGGCCAGCGCCAATGGGGAGCCGACGACGGATGGCTGACGACACCACGCCGGACGCGGGGGCCCCGGATCGCGAGGCGACGCCGGGTGACGATGCCGCGCCTCGTCCAGAGCTAGGGACCGTCGAGGACGCCGGCCGGGCCGGCGCGCCCGATGACCCCGGTCCGTCGGACACCGACACCCGGATCGCCGACGCCGCCGCGTCGGCCCTGGCGCGGGCGCGGGCCGCGGCGTCGGAGAAGGGGCTCCGGCCGGGGATGAAGCCGCGCAAGCGGCGCCGGCCCATCGGCGAACCGACCCTGTCGGGCTCGAGTCGCGACGGGCGCGACCCGACCCTGCTCGGCGACCAGCTCGACCGGCTGCTCCTCGACCGGGGCTGGCGCGTCGACGTCGCGGTCGGTTCGGTCATGGGGCGCTGGCCCGAGATCGTCGGCCCCGACATCGCCGGGCACGTCGAGCCCATGACCTTCGTCGACGGGGTGCTGACGGTGCGGGCCGACTCGACGGCCTGGGCCACGCAGATGCGCCTGCTCGCGTCGTCGCTGCTCGCGCGGATCGAGGAGGAGGTCGGCGTCGGCGCGGTGAGCGAGCTGCGGGTCGTCGGCCCGAGCGCGCCGTCGTGGAACCGCGGCGCCCGGCGCTCCCCCGACTCCCGCGGCCCGCGCGACACGTACGGCTGACCGGAGACGGGCCCCGCCCGTCGGGCGACTGTCGGCGACGCGGCGCACACTGGCTCCATGACCGCGACGCCGATCCACCGCTGCCTGATCGTCCCGCCGTACATGCTCGAGGAGCTGGCGCGCAGCGCCGAGCCCGCCGTCGCGGCGCAGGCACGCCAGGCGCTGCGGCACGACGCGTCGGTCCGCGAGCTGCGCAGCGCGCCGACCGCTCACGCGAAGAAGCGTCGGCGCCACCGCCCCGGAACGCCACCGGCCGGCACACCCGACACGTCGACCCCGTCGACGCCCGTGCCGGAACGCACCATCGCCGACGCGAAGGGGGCCCAGACCACCCCCGGCACCACCGTGCGGCGCGAGGGCGAGGCGGCCACGTCCGACCCGGCGGTCAACGAGGCCTACGACGGCCTCGGAGCCACCTGGGAGCTGTGGTGGCAGGCGTACCAGCGCAACTCGCTCGACGGCCAGGGCCTGCCGCTGCTCGCAACGGTGCACTACGGCCGCAACTACGACAACGCCTTCTGGGACGGCACCCAGATGGTGTTCGGCGACGGCGACGGCGTCATCTTCGAGCGGTTCACCAAGAGCGTCGACGTCATCGGGCACGAGCTCGCGCACGGCGTCACCGAGCACACGGCCGGCCTGAACTACCAGGGTCAGTCGGGCGCGCTCAACGAGTCGATCTCCGACGTCTTCGGTGTCCTCGTCAAGCAGCACCAGCTCGGGCAGAGCGCCGACCAGGCCGACTGGCTCGTCGGTGCCGACCTGCTCAACCCCTCGGTCAAGGGTCGGGCCCTGCGCGACATGCGCAACCCGGGCACCGCCTACGACGACCCGCGGCTCGGCAAGGACCCGCAGCCCGCCGACATGGCGCACTACGTCGACACCCAGGACGACAACGGGGGCGTCCACATCAACTCCGGCATCCCGAACCGCGCCTTCGCCCTCGCCGCCCTCGCCATCGGCGGCAACGCGTGGGAGGACGTCGGGCACATCTGGTACGCCGTCGTCTCGGGCGACGCGATCAAGCCGACCTGCGACTTCGAGACGTTCGCGAACCTCACTGTCGACGCGGCCGCGACAGCCCACGGTGACGGCTCCGCCCAGCACACCGCGGTGCGGGATGCATGGCAGCAGGTCGGCGTGCTCGCCGCCGCGGGCCAGGCGCCGGCACCCGGCGGACCCGGGTCGGCCGGCCCGGGCACGGCCGGCCACTCGACCGGTGGCACCGACCCCGCGACGCCCCCGAGCACCGAGGCGCAGGTGGTGCTCCGACGCACGGGCGGGTTCGCCGGGCAGGTGCGGGAGCGTCGGGTCGCGATCGGCGAGCTGTCCGAGCGCGACCAGAAGGACTGGCAGCACCTGCTCGCTGCGCCGACCCTCCAGCGGATCGCGGCCTCCACCGAGCGCACGCACCCTGATGCGTTCATCTACTCCGTCGTGTGCGACGAGGCGGGCTGCGACGTGACGATCCAGGAGCCCCACCTGCCCGAGGCCATCCACTCCCTCTTCGAGCGCACCCTGTCCGAGCCCGACGAGTGACGGGACCGGTCCGGGTCGGTGTGTCCGACCCGGACCGCTCCATCCGTCAGTCGGCGGAGATGACGTACGGGTCATCGCCCTCCGGGATGTCGACCTGGTCCCGCGGCCGTGCTCGGCCCACCACCTCGCAGGACCCGTCCAGGGTGCATCGCTGCAGGCTGCGGGTTCCGCCGGTCGACCCGACCTGCACGGTGATCGTGCCGTCCGCGCCCATGCGGTAGCTGACCGGCGAGCCGACCCCGGTGGCGACGTCGCCGCGGCCCTCGAGCACGACCGAGGCATCGCTGGTCCGCACGACGACGAGCCCGCCGTACGTGAAGGACCGATCGGGGTTCAGCTGGGAGTCGTCGAGTCCGTCGATCTCACCGGTCGCGAGCAGGTACTGCCCGTCGGCGGAGAAGGACCGGAACAGCAGTGGGCCGCACAGCCGCCACCGGGTGCGGTCGCTGGCGAGGTCGACGAGGTCGTGGCACGTCCGCGTCGATGGCTTGTTCGGGTCCGGGGCCACGAGCGCCGTGCCTGTCGCCGCGTCGACGAGGGCGAGCCGATGCTTCACGGGCCGGACGTCATTGTCGAGGATGTCCCACGCCACGGCGTCCCCACGGAACCCCCGGTTGGCGTAGACGACACCGTCGATGACGCCGACGGCCTCGAAACCGGGCGAGGACCCTCCGGAGCCGGATACGGCGCAGTCGCAGGCCGATGCCGGCAGCGTACGGACCCACGTGCCACTGCCGTCGTAGACGCGCAACGTGCCGAGCCTCTCGATCACGATGAGCTGGCCGTCGGCGGCGACGGTGGCCTTGCCGCTGCCCAGCTGCATGGTCGGCAGGTCGAGCGGCTGCAGCACTTGGTAGTCGCCGGTCTTCGCCCGCTGCACGAGCCAGCGACCTCCCGGCAGGGTCGCGAGGTAGTCGCGGGAGACGGAGCTGCCGAGCGGGTGCTCCTTCGTGCCGTCGTGGATGACGCCGCCGGCGAGGTAGGGGATGTCGGTCGCGGCGGTCGGGTCGCCGGTGGCGGGCCGCAGGTTCGCGGGCGCGGGCGAGCCGTCAGCCGTCAGGGTCGGGGTCGAGGTCGGCGTCGGCGATGTGGATGTCGGAGGCATGACCGGCACGGAGGGCGTCGGCAGGTCGGTGGGCCGCGTCGTCGAGGGGGCGACCGGGACGGTCCGGTCCGGCGTCGGGCCCAGCGCCGCCCACCCGACCGGGACGCCGACAGCGAGTACGAACGCTGCGGCGACGCCGACGGCCGCGGCGCGTCGGCGACGCAGCTGGGCGTCTCGGCGGATCGCGCGCTCGGCGAGGTCGGCCACGACGTGCACGCCCTCGCTCCGGCGTTCGAGCACGTCCTTCAGCTCCGGGTCGAAGTGGCTCATGCCGTGGCCTCGCTCATCCTCGTGCGCAGCGCACTGATGGCGCGGCTGGTGTGGCTCTTGACCGTCCCGACCGAGCAGCCGAGGACGTCGGCGGTCTGGGCCTCGGTGAGGTCCTCGTAGTAGCGCAGCACGACCGCTGCCCGCTGCCGGGTGGGCAGCGCCTGCACGTGCCGCCACAGGTCGAGCGCCTCCGACGCGTCGAGGCCGGCCGGCGCCGGAGGCGCGATGACCTCGAGCACGTGGCTGCCCGGCGACTCTGGCCGGCGCAGCAGCCGGCGCCAGCGCGAGTTGTTCTCGTTGACCATGAGACGGCGCACGTACGCGTCGGGCAGATCGGCGGCCCGGACACGCTCCCAGTGGCGGTACACCTTGGCGAGGGCGTTCTGCAGGAGGTCCTCGGCGGCGTCGCGGTCGCCGGTCAGCAGGTACGCGAGCCGGCCCAAGGCCTGCTCGCGCGACCTGACCCAGGCCGTGAAGTCGTCGCGCCGGTCGGCGTCGTCCATCGGATGCTGTCCCCTGTCGTCCGACCCGAGGGCGCTGTGGAGGCGCGTCCCGGGTCACTGCGCCGGCGGCTGTGCCGGCACCAGTCATGACGCCCGCGACGCCGCCGGCGTTGTCACCGGAGTCTCGTCGATTCGAGCAGATTCCGGCGTGTCGAGGGCCGGTGCGGCGGCCGAGGGTGTCGAGCCGTGAGAAGGCACCTGAGGCGCGCTGGGGGGCCGGGTCGTGATCCTCCCCCCGGATCAGCGGGGTTTCGGGCCGGAAAAGTGCCCTCCCGGGCGTTTGCGGGGCACAGTCGGAGCGCTCGGACCGGTAGAATGAGCGGGACTCGGCTCGACCGTGCCGTCTGACACGGGCGGGCCGTCCCGATGTCACCGACCGGTGGCACGACGCGGGTTGCCGGCGTGACGTGGCGCACCCGGGTCGACGTGTGAAGAGGAGAGACGTGTCCGAGGCCGACCAGACGCCCCAGAATCCCATCGACCCCGCGGCCTCGGCAATCAACGCGGCCGACTCGACCGACGCGGCCACCCCTGCGGTGGCGGCGCCGGCCGACCTCCGGCCGAACGGCGTCGACTACGACGCGAGCGCGATCACGGTCCTCGAGGGGCTCGAGGCGGTCCGCAAGCGTCCGGGCATGTACATCGGCTCCACCGGTGAGCGCGGCCTGCACCACCTCGTCTACGAGATCGTCGACAACTCCGTCGACGAGGCCCTCGCCGGGTACGCCACGCAGATCGACGTCACGCTCCTGGCCGACGGCGGCGTCCGCGTCAAGGACAACGGTCGCGGCATCCCCACCGACATCCACCCGGTCGAGAAGATCAGCGCCGTCGAGCTCGTCCTGACCCAGCTGCACGCCGGCGGCAAGTTCGGCGGCGGTGGCTACAAGGTGTCCGGTGGCCTGCACGGCGTCGGGTCCTCGGTCGTCAACGCGCTGTCGACGACGCTCAAGGCTGCCGTGCGCCAGAAGGGCCACGTGCACCGGATGAGCTTCTCCATGGGCGTGCCCGACGGGCCGCTGCGCCAGGAGGAGGCCACCGACGAGACCGGCACGACGATCACGTTCTGGGCCAACGCCGACATCTTCGACACGACGGTCTACGACTACGAGACGCTGCGGGCGCGCTTCCAGCAGACCGCCTTCCTCAACAAGGGGCTGACGATCAGCCTCACCGACGAGCGCGTCGACGCGTCGGGCGAGGGCGAGGTCGACCTCGACCAGCTCGAGTCCGACCTCACCGAGGTCGAGGCGAGCGACGAGGACGACACCGCGGCCGGTGCGTCGGGCGCGTCGGGCGAGAAGAAGAAGGTCACGGCCAAGAAGGTCACCTACCGCTACGACGGCGGTCTCGTCGACTACGTCAACCACATCAACAGCAGCAAGCGCAGCGAGCCGGTGCACCCGGACGTCATCTCGCTCGAGACCGAGGACTCCGAGCGGATGCTCTCCCTCGAGCTGGCGATGCAGTGGACCACGGCGTACTCCGAGTCGGTCCACACCTACGCCAACAACATCAACACCCACGAGGGCGGCACCCACGAGGAGGGCTTCCGCGCGGCGCTGACCAAGCTCGTCAACGACTTCGCCCGCAAGCAGAACCTCCTCAAGGAGAAGGACGAGAACCTCACCGGCGACGACATCCGCGAGGGCCTGACCGCCGTCATCTCGGTCAAGCTCGGCGAGCCGCAGTTCGAGGGCCAGACCAAGACCAAGCTGGGCAACTCCGAGGTCAAGGGCTTCGTGCAGCGGGCCATGACCGACGAGTTCGGCCACTGGCTCGAGGCGCACCCGAACGAGGGCAAGGACATCGTGCGCAAGTCGGTCCAGGCCGCGGCGGCCCGCATGGCCGCGCGCAAGGCCCGCGAGGCGACCCGCCGCAAGGGCCTGCTCGAGTCGGGCGGCCTGCCGGGCAAGCTCAAGGACTGCCAGAGCAAGGACCCGAGCCGCTCCGAGGTGTTCATCGTCGAGGGCGACAGTGCCGGCGGCTCGGCCACCCAGGCCCGCGACCCGCACACGCAGGCGATCCTGCCGATCCGCGGCAAGATCCTCAACGTCGAGAAGGCGCGCATCGACAAGATCCTCGCCAACAACGAGGTCCAGGCGCTCATCTCCGCGTTCGGCACCGGCATCGGCGAGGACTTCGACCTCGCCAAGGCGCGGTACCACAAGATCGTCCTCATGGCCGATGCCGACGTCGACGGCATGCACATCCGCACCCTGCTGCTGACACTGCTCTTCCGGTTCATGCGCCCGCTCATCGAGGCCGGCTACGTCTACCTCGCACAGCCGCCGCTGTTCCGCCTCCGCTGGAGCAACGCCGACCACCAGTTCGCCTACTCCGACAAGGAGCGCGACGGACTGCGGAAGCTCGGCGAGGAGAAGGGCTGGCGCCTGCCGAAGGACAACCCGATCCAGCGCTACAAGGGTCTCGGCGAGATGAACTACGGCGAGCTCGGCGAGACGACGATGGACCCCGAGAAGCGCACGCTGCTCCAGGTCACGCTCGACGACGCCGCCAAGGCCGACGAGGTGTTCGCCGTGCTCATGGGTGAGGACGTCGAGTCCCGGCGGACGTTCATCCAGAAGAACGCGCACGACGTGGCCTTCCTCGACATCTGACCCACCGTGCCCGCGGCCGGGGGCATTGCCGACGTTCCACGTGAAACGTCCGACCGTCCCCTGCCGCGTGTTCTGCTCTTGCTTCCCAATCCGACTGACAGACAAAAGGATCTGACGTGAGCGACGACCTGCCTCCCAACGAGCCGCCCGAGTCCACCGACGGGCCCGGCACCGACGGGGACGACGTCACCCAGACGCCCGAGGAGAACGTCGACGCCCGCGCGGTGGTCGCACGCGAGCCCGGCCAGCACGACCGCGTCGAGCCGGTCGACCTCAACGCCGAGATGCAGCGCAGCTACATCGAGTACGCGATGTCGGTCATCGTCTCGCGCGCGCTGCCCGACGTCCGTGACGGCCTCAAGCCGGTGCACCGACGCATCGTCTACGCCATGTACGACGGCGGGTACCGCCCCGACCGCGGCTTCAACAAGTGCGCGCGCGTCGTCGGTGACGTCATGGGTCACTACCACCCGCACGGCGACTCGGCGATCTACGACGCCCTCGTGCGCCTCGTGCAGGACTGGTCGCTGCGCTACCCGCTCGTGCAGGGCCAGGGCAACTTCGGCTCGCGCGGCAACGACGGCGCGGCCGCCCCGCGGTACACCGAGTGCCGGATGGCCCCGATCGCCATGGAGATGGTGCGGGACATCGAGCAGGACACCGTCGACTTCGTCCCGAACTACGACGGCAAGACGATGCAGCCGGCGGTCCTACCGAGCCGCTTCCCCAACCTGCTCGTCAACGGCTCGGCCGGCATCGCCGTCGGCATGGCCACCCAGATCCCGAGCCACAACCTGCGCGAGGTCGCCGCGGGCGCCCAGTACTACCTGGACCACCCGGAGATCGGGCGCGAAGAGCTGCTCGAGGCGCTCCTCGGCATCATCAAGGGCCCGGACTTCCCGACCGGCTCGCTGATCATGGGTCACCGCGGCATCGAGGACGCCTACCGCACGGGCCGCGGCTCGATCATCATGCGGGCGGTCGTCAACGTCGAGGAGATCAAGAACCGGCAGTGCCTCGTCGTCACGCAGCTGCCGTACCAGGTCAACCCCGACATGCTCGCGATGAAGATCGCCGACCTCGTCAAGGACGGCAAGATCGCCGGCATCGCCGACATCACCGACGAGACGTCGGGCCGCACCGGCCTGCGCATCGTCGTCACGCTCAAGCGTGACGCCGTCGCGAAGGTCGTGCTCAACAACCTCTACAAGCACACGCAGCTGCAGACGACGTTCGGCGCCAACATGCTGGCCCTCGTCGACGACGTGCCGCGCACGCTGCCGCTCGACGGGTTCATCCGGCACTGGGTCGACCACCAGATCGAGGTCATCGTCCGGCGCACGCGGTTCCGCCTCAACAAGGCCGAGGCCGACATCCACATCCTGCGTGGGCTGCTCAAGGCCCTCGACATGCTCGACGAGGTCATCGCGCTCATCCGCGGGTCGCGCACTGTCGACATCGCCCGTGAAGGGCTCATCGAGCTGCTCGAGATCGACGAGATCCAGGCCAACGCCATCCTCAACATGCAGCTGCGTCGCCTCGCCGCCCTCGAGCGCGAAAAGCTGCAGTCGGACCACGACGAGCTGCAGGCCCTCATCGACGAGCTCAACGCGATCCTCGCCTCGCCCGAGCGGCAGCGGCAGATCGTGTCCGAGGAGCTCGCAGCGATCGTCGACAAGTACGGCGACGACCGGCGCACCGAGATCATCCCCTTCGACGGCGACATGTCGATGGAGGACCTCATCCCCGAGGAGGACGTCGTCGTCACGATCACGCGCGGCGGCTACGCCAAGCGGACGCGTGTCGACCAGTACCGCGCGCAGAAGCCGGGCGGCAAGGGCGTGCGGGGAGCGTCGCTGCGCGGCGAGGACATGATCGAGCACTTCTTCGCGACCACCTCGCACCACTGGCTGCTCTTCTTCACCAACCTCGGACGCGTGTACCGGGCCAAGGCCTACGAGCTGCCCGAGGGCAGCCGTGACAGCAAGGGCCAGCACGTCGCGAACATCCTCGCCTTCCAGCCGGGCGAGCAGATCGCCCAGGTCATGGCGCTGCGTTCCTACGAGGCGGCCCCGTACCTCGTCCTCGCGACGAAGGCGGGCCTCGTCAAGAAGACGCGTCTGTCCGACTACGACTCGCCGCGCTCGGGTGGCCTCATCGCCATCAACCTGCGCGACGAGGACGAGCTCGTCGGGGCCTCGCTCGTCAGCGCCGAGGACGACCTCCTCCTCGTGTCCCGCAAGGGCATGTCGGTGCGCTTCCACGCCACCGACGGCCAGCTGCGCCCGATGGGCCGCTCCACCTCCGGCGTCACGGGCATGAAGTTCCGTGGCGACGACGAGCTGCTCGCGATGGCGGTCATCGAGGCCGGGACCGAGCCCGACGTCTTCGTCGTCTTCGAGAACGGCATGGCCAAGCGCACGGCCGCTTCGGAGTGGAACCCGAAGGGCCGGGCCACGCTCGGCGTTGCCGTCGCCAAGATCACCGACCGCAACGGCGACCTCGCCGGCGCCCTGACCACGACCGGTGACGACGAGCTGCTCGTCGTGTTCGAGCGCGGCAACCTCGTGCGCGCCACGACGGCCGGCATCGCCCGCAAGGGCCGCAACACCCAGGGCGTCATCCTCGTCAAGCCGGGCAAGAACGACCGCGTCGTCGCGATCGCGCGCAACCCGGAGAAGGAGGAGGCCGCGGTGGTGGGCGAAACGGACGCGTCGGGCGAAGACGACGGTTCGGGCACCGGCGGCGTGTCAGGAGCGGCCGCTCCCAGTGCGCCCGCTACGGTTCCCGGCCCCGATGGCGTACCGTCGGACGAAACCTCGGGTGACGAGGATGGTTCGTCCGATGGTGACAACGGAGGTGACGCATGAGCGCGACGAGCTCTGACCGCCCGCTCGGCGCGACGGGGTACGGCGCCGGTCCGTCCATGAGCAACGGCAGTCCGACGCCGGCCGGTTCGACGCCGTCGGCGTCCGGCCCCACGGGGTCCACGTCGTCCTCGCAGGCCCCGGCGTCGTCGTCGTCCGCGTCCGCGGCGACGAACGACGCGACGATGAGCTCCGGCGCCGACTACTACGGCAGCGGGTCGCCGTACTCGTCCGGTTCGACGACCGCGTTCAGCAGCTCGAGCGGCTCCTCCGGTTCCAGCGGCTCCTCCGGAGCGGCCCGCTCCGGTGGTTCGAACGACACCTCGCTGTCGCGGGGCGCGGTCACGACCCGCACCAGCCCGCAGCAGCGCGTCGGCGATGCCGCCGCGTCCGGCACCCCGGGCACCGGTCCCGCCACGGCCGCCACGGCTGCGGTGCGCCCGACCGGCGCCGCCCGCAAGGCCAAGGGCCCCCGACGCGTCCGCCTGGCGGTGGCCCGCGTCGACCCGTGGTCGGTCATGAAGATGAGCTTCCTGCTCTCGGTGGCGCTCGGCATCGCCGGCGTCGTCCTCACGGCCGTGCTGTGGATGATCCTGTCGACGATGAACGTCTTCACCGACATCGAGGGCGTGCTCCAGTCGCTGCAGACCACGACGTCAGACCCGTTCTCGATCAAGGACTACGTCGGCTTCGGCCGCGTCGTGTCGCTCTCGATCGTCATCGGCGTCATCGACGTCATCCTCATGACGGCCATCGCCACCGTCATGGCCTTCCTCTACAACATCTGCTCCGCCCTCGTCGGCGGCGTGCAGCTGACGCTGACCGACGACTGACGCGTCGGATCGAGCCCGTCCTGAACGGCCCCCGCCCCCACGGGCGGGGGCCGTTTTGGTGACAGCTGGGGGCATCCGGTAACGTTTCCCATCGCGTCCGGTCGTCAGCCCAGACGTCGGATCCCGACGGGTTCGACCAGGCGCGCGAAGGTGACGATGGGCCTATAGCTCAGACGGTTAGAGCGCTTCCCTGATAAGGAAGAGGTCGGAGGTTCAAGTCCTCCTAGGCCCACCATCACCGTCACCACGGAGAGGATTCACCGAATGCTCAAGCGTCTCGCCCTCATCGCTGGGGTTGTCGCCGGCATCGTGTTCGTGCGACGCAAGGCCAAGCAGCAGCAGGCCGAGCAGGACCTGTGGACGCAGGCCACCGACGACGTCTCGGCTCCCGCCGCATCGCCGGTCACCCCCGATGCCCCGGTTTCGCACGACGAGGCGACCACCTCGTCCTGATCCTCCCTGCTTCACCCGCCGGACGCGTCCGGCGAGCCAGGGGCCATGGCGCAATTGGTAGCGCACCTGCTTTGCAAGCAGGGGGTTAGGGGTTCGAGTCCCCTTGGCTCCACCACGACTGCCCCGTCCGCGGACGGGGCATTCCCATGTCCGACGGTGCTAGCTTCCCGATCCCGGAGCTGCCAAGCTGCCCGGCGTGGCCATCGAGTACGCGCGTTTCCAGCAGTCGTTCGTCGAGGCGACGCTGGCTCAGGCGATCGCCGACGTCGATGCTTTGGCGGTTGAACTGAGGACGGCACTCGAGAGCGCCGCGGCGTCGATCGATGCAGCGCACATCCACGGCGCCAGCAGTTCAGCCGTGCAGGCGATTGCCTCGCACATCCTCAAGGACCGCCTCGGTTTCTCCGAGGAGGTTCTGCTGACGCATGAGGACGGGATCGTCTCGAGACCGCGACCGGACTTCTTCTACTCGTCGGGCCCTGGTCGGGGGATCATCGCGGAGGTCGAAAGGGGTGGGACGGTGACGAACAACCACGACCTCAAGGACATCTGGAAGGCCCACATCGCTCCGGACGTGCAACACCTGTTCCTCCTCGTTCCGAATTCGAACTGGAAGGCATCCGGGCTTCCGCGCGAACGACCGTTCATGCGCGTGAAGCACCGCATGGGTGCGTTCTTCGGGGACCCCCGACGGGAGATCGACGTCCTGACGTGCCACGTCTTCGGTTACGGCGGTCGCGAGTTCGGGCTGGCCGACGCAGCCGAATGAACGGGGCGCGAGGAAGGGGCACCGGGTATCTCGCCACTGACACGCCTTTCGGGGCAGCCGCACAGCGTGCTCGGGATCCGGCTGACGTCAGGGTGTGCGTCTGGCTGGTGGAGGTCGCTACGGTGCCGCAGCACACCTACCGCCTGCTCCTGCCGCGCGCCGGGTCCTGACCGGCGTCAGTCCGTCACGGGCAGTGGGACGCGGAGCGTGCGCGTGCCCCGCAGGTCCAGGACCACCTCGTCGCGGATCACGGTCGCTCGCAGCACGACCGCACCGCACCCCCGACAGCGGGCCGTCGACCCCATGCCGGTCTCGTAGAGGACGAGCTCGGCGACGCACTGCTCGCGCCCGCACCCGACGCACAGCACCGTCGCGCTCGTGATGTCGACGCCGAACACCTCCCCGAGCCGTCCCGCCAGCATGTTGCCGTCGAGGGCCGGTGAGCCCCGGCCTTCCTCGTGACCCGTCATGTCACCCTCCACCCGGACCGAACCGCTCGGTCCTGATCGTGTGCTCGTCGTGGCCGAGGTCGACGAGCGCGTCCGCGACCGCGTCGACGAATCCGGTGGGCCCGCAGACGTAGACCCGTTGACCGGCCTGGACCGGCGCCCAGGTCGCGAGCTCGTCGGCGGTGATGCGGTGCGCGCCACGTGCGTCGCCCTCGGGTGCGGACCGCGTGTACGCGACGGTCACCGTCAGTCCGTCGTCGAGGCGACCCCGCCGCTCGAGCTCCGCGGCGTACAGCACGTCCTGCGGCGTGCGCACCGAGTAGACGAGGTGCATCGGTGCGGCACTGCCCGACTCGTGCCGGGCGCGCACCATCGCCATGAGGGGGACCAACCCCGACCCGCCGCCGACCAGCAGCACCGGATCGGCGGACGCACCGGCGTCGGGGCGCCACACGAACCAGCCACCGACCGGCCCGCGCAGCTCCACCGGGTCGCCGACGCCGTAGTCCCGCGCGAGGAATGAGGAGACCTCCCCGTCCGGCACCACCTGCACCGTCAGCTCGACCTGGGCGCCGTGGTCCGGCGCCGCCAGCGAGTAGGAGCGCTGCGCGGAGTAGCCGTCCGGTGCGGTGAGCCGCACGTCGACGTGCTGGCCCGGCAGGTGCCCGGGCCACTCGGGCACCCCGAGGACGAGGGTCACCGCATCCGGGGTCTCGTCCGTGCGGGACACGAGGTAGGCCACCTGCCACGTCACGCGGCCCATGCCGAGGCAGCCCTCAGTCTCCGGCGTAGCGCTGCTCGCGCCACGGGTCGCCGTACTCGTGGTAGCCCAGCTGCTCCCAGAACCCCGGCTCGTCGTTCAGGAGCAGGTCGATCCCGCTGACCCACTTGGCCGACTTCCAGAAGTAGAGGTGCGGGACGAGGAGCCGGGCCGGGCCGCCGTGCCACGGCTCGAGCGCCTCGCCGTCGAACTCGTGGACGACCCAGGCCTGCCCGTCGAGCAGGTCCTCGAGCGGCAGGTTCGTCGTGTACCCGTCGTAGCTGCGCACGAGCGCGAACTCCGCAGCGGTCTCGACGTCCTCGAGGAACGTGTCGAGCGAGACACCGCGCCACGAGGTGCCGAGCTTGGACCACTTCGTCACGCAGTGGATGTCGACGGTCGGCGTCTCCTGCGGGAGCGCCTGCATCTCTGGCCACGACCACGCGTGCACCTCGCCGCTCTCGGTCGTGACGGTGAACGACCACTCGTCGACCTCGACGCGTGGGGTCGGTCCCGCTTGCAGCACCGGGAACTCGTGCGTCAGGTACTGGCCCGGCGGCAGCTCGACGTCGTCACGTCGTCGTCCACGGAAGCCCGGCGTCACGATGCCCATGCGTTCTCCTCGTCGATCGTCGTTGCTCGGGCGGGTTCGGTCAGGGTCGGGTGGGTGCGGGGTCGGGCGGTCAGGGAGTAGTCGGCCCGGTAACGCGCGGGCCGGAGGTGGCTCGTGGCCATCGCCCGACGAGCAGAGCGGCCACCACGACGACGGTCGCGGCGACGATGCCGAGTGTCAGGTACCGGGGGTCGTTGCCGTGGTTGCTCGCGAAGAGCGATGAGGACAGCGAGCGATCCAGGACCACCACGCCCGAGGCCGCCAACCAGGCCCGCTCCGCCGTGACCGGGCCGATCGGGAGGCCGATGGTCGTCAGGGCCGCGGCGGCCCCGGCCCACATCCAGAACCACGCCACCCAGTAGGTGGGGGCGCTCGAGTCCTGCAGGAAGATCGCGAAGTCGAGCAACACGAGGACCCCGACCGCCGTGGCGACGATGACCGCGATGGTTGCCGGATCGGTCCACCGAACCTCGTCACGGTGGACCGACGACCGCAGCTGCGACGACAGGAGCGTCCCGACGGCCACGACGACCATGCAGACCGCGCCGAGGAAGCTGAGCCACCACCCCGGACCAGGGGCCGACGTCGTGCCGTCGCGGAGCAGTCCGATGGCTCCCAGGGTGTGGAGCACCCCGAGGGTCGTGGTGGGAAAGACCAGCGCGACCCCGATCGCCGGTGACGAGCGGCGGGCAAGCAGCGCGACCCCGGCGGCGACGGCCAGCACGAGGAAGCACACCACCTCGACGACGATGTCGTCCTCCGGGTTGGCCGCGGAGTCGCCGGCGCCCCACGGCGCGATGAGGCCGCCGACGACGACGAGCAGACCGGAGGCGACGGCCACCCAGCCGAGCACGGCCCGCAGCCGTGCGGCCGGCTCATCCACGTGGGACCGGGCGGCCCCCTCTGCGCGACCGGCCGAGGCGGCCGCCCCCGCGGTGGTTGCCGTCGGAGGACCGGGCGTCGACGGGGGGCGCACCGGTGGCTCGGTCTCCTGCGGCGGCGCCTCATCGGCGGACGACGGCGACGCCGCTTCCGAGGCGGCGATCGCACCGGGCGACCCTGCAGGCGGGTCCGGGGCGACGGGGACGAGGCGGCGGGCCGTGCCGGCCGCCACAGGCGTCGCGACGCCGTCCGGCGTCCTTGCCTCTACAGGCGACGCATTCTCGTCCAGGGTCGTGCCCTCGTCGCGCGTCCCGCCCGCAGGTCCGGGGGTAACCGCAATGACGGGCACACGAGCGGTGACGGGGACGGTCACCGAGCCGGTGGGGGCGGTCAGCACGAGCGTCCCGCTGAAGGGCTGCCCGGTGGGCGCGAACGTCACGACGACCTCGCCGTCCTCCACCTCGGCCGACAGTGGCGGGTCCGCCTCGACCGACACCTCGCGCGCGAGCGGCACGCCACCGAGCGCCAGGGTGCGTTCCACGTCGACCGACGCATCGGCGTCCAGCTCCCCGAGGTCGAGCGACGCCGGCGTCACCGACGGACGCGCCGCGTCGATCGCCGCCCGGGCGTCGTCGGCCACGGCGCGCACGTCGCCGGCCGCCACCGCCCGGAGGGCCTCGAGCGCACCGAGCGCGACGGCGAGGTCGGGGTGGCCGAGCCGGTCGCGCAGGTCGAGCACGGCGCCGCGCCGATAGGTCGGGTCGGGGTTGCGCAGGGCTGTGGCCAGCGCGTCGGGCAGGGGCGCGGCCTTGAGGCGTCGCCGACGGGTGCGGGCGACGTAGATCTCCCCCGACATCTCGATGTCGCGACCGGGCGTCTGCTTCGGGTTGGCCTCCCGGACGCGGTCGAACACGTAGTCGTAGAGCTCGTCGAGGGACACGAGCCCGTCCTCGTCGCGGTCGGCGTCGCCGGTGCGCAGGCCGTGGACGACGGCCGAGGTGAACACCGACGGTGGCGCCTCGTGCTCGGCGGTCAGCGTCGTGCCCTCGAAGGCGTACTCGATGGCGCTCGACGCGCTGATGACCGCGCGCCCGCGCCCACCGCCCAGGCGTCCCTTCGGGAAGGCGTCCATGACGTTGACCGGACCGGCCGCGCGCACCGTGACGCCCTCGCCGAACGCGCCGCCGTAGCAGCAGTCGAGGAACAGCACGATGCTGTGGGCCCGCGAGCCGCGCATGCACCGCTGGACGAAGTCGGCCGGCACCGACGAGGACGCGAGCCGGTCCGGACGCGTGTTGCGGGCCGCGATGAACAGCTCGCCGGAGTCGCTCTTGAGCCCGTGGCCGGAGAAGTGCAGCAGGACGAGGTCCTCGGGGCCGCTGTCGGCGAAGAGGTCCTCGATGTGGGCCTGCACCTCGTGCGACGCCGCGTTCTGCACGACGTCGACCTCGAAGCCGCCGACCTCGGGGTCGCCGAGCACCTCGCTCAGCGCCACGGCGTCGGCGGCGGCGGAGCGCAGCTGGCCGAGGGCCGCGTGGTCGTAGGTGTCGGTCGCCACGACGAGCGCGCGGCGTCGCCCGGTCATGCCGGGGCCTCCGTCCCGTCCACGTGCTGCAGGAACACCTGGAGCAGCCGGGCCTGCTCCTCGGCCGACGCGTCGGTCAGCTCGAACACGTCGCCGCCGACCTCGATCCGCACCGAGCGGGCGTCGCCGGTGCCGCGCCGCAGCCAGCCGCGCAGCGACGCGACGAGGGCCGTCAGGCCGCCGGAGCCGAAGACCGCCACGGCGAGGGCGCTGACGGTGGCCGTGTCGACGGCGCGAGAACCGGGCGCCGCTTCGACGGGTGCGGACCCGCTGCTCGACAGGGGCTCCACCTCGTCGAGGTCACCCAGCTCGGTGCGCAGCTGCCGGTGGAGCGAGTCGAGGCGTAGACCATCCGCCCCCGCCTCGGACAAGGCCACCACGACCGTCGCGCGCATCTCGCCACCTCGCAAGTGCCGTTTCCAGAACAGTACGCGCGTGGTGCCTCCGCGATACAGGTTCCCGGCACGGCCGCCCGGGCGACGACGCCACTCGCGACGTCCGCCTACATGCGCGAAAGCCGGCCGCACACCGGGTTGGGTGTGCGGCCGGCCTCGAGCCGTGCTGCCCGTCAGGGCAGGTGGATCGTCAGCGTCCGGTTCTCGCCCTCCGCGAGGGTGACGCGGGTGGCCCCGGCTGCGGTCGACGCGCCGTCGTACCAGGCCTCCTGACCCGTCTCCGCGTTCTGCAGGTGGATGCGGTACTCCCCTGCCGGCAGGACGACCGGGTTGAAGGTGTTGCCACCGAAGACGTCGAAGTCGCCCATGTGGCGGCCGGTCGGGCTCTCGACGAAGCCGATCCATCCCTCACCGGCCGGAGATCCGTCGGCGTTGAGGAGCTCCCCGGAGATGGTGCTGGCCTGCGCCAGCTGGGCCGAGAAGCTCCCCGCCTTGCCGGGCTTGATCGTCAGGGGCGTGGCCCCCTCGAACGACGTGGAACCGCCGACCCACTCCGGGGCCCACGGACCGACGCCGTACCCCGTGTAGGCGACGGGGCGGTACGTGCCGGCGGCGATCGGGCCGACGGTGTAGCGGCCGTCCTGGTCCGTGGTGGCGCAGTCGAAGCACTCGCCGCTGCGGTCCATCAGGTCTCCCCGCGGGTTCACGGTGGCACCGGCCACCGGCTTGCCGAACGGGTCGGTGATGCGGCCCGAGATCGTCACCGGCGGGTCGATCTTGACGTTGCGGATCGTCTTCGTCGTGCCGGCCTTGACGGTGACGAGGTCGGCCTGGGCCTGCGTGTCGGCCTTGAACGCCCACACGTCACCCGAGGGGTACGGGCCGTAACCCATGCCCAGGTGCACGGCGTACGACCCGGCCGGGAGCCCGGCGATCGTCCAGCGTCCGGAGGCGTCGCTGCATGTCCCCACCTGACCCTCGACCCGCGCGCCCGCGTGCCCGACGTACGCGTCGGGGCACGCGCCCTGCAGCGGGGTACCGAGCTTCGCGTCGATGGCGAGACCGGTGATCGTCGCTGCCGGCGCCAGCGAGGCGTCGATGGTGCGGGTGTCGCCGGAGTGCAGCTCGACCGGGGTCGCGTGGGCTGCATCGGGTGCGCCGTCGTGGACCTCGGCGACGTATCGTCCGTTGGGGTCGCTGAACCTGATGCCGAAGGAGCCCTCGTCGGGGACCGCGACCGAGTAGGCGCCGGTGTCGTCGGTGCAGGCGGATGCCACCGTGTCGACCCAGTCGGCGACGGGGAGCCGGAAGACGTCGACGCACGCGCCGGCGACCGGGGCTCCCGTCGCATCGGCGCGCACCATCCCGGAGACGGTCGCGTCCGCCACGAATCGATCCGACGCGTCGACGGTCTCGCCGGAGGTCACGCTGAAGACGTGTGCGGAGTCCTGCGAGCGCGCACCGAAGAGCCACTGGAACGAGCCCTCGAGGTAGGCGTTGACCGTGTAGTCACCGGGCGGGACCACTGCACGCCAGGAGCCATCCTGTTCGGCCCACGCATAGGTGGGCTCACCTCCGTCGACGGGCTCGATCGTCACCGAGGTGCCCCCGGCCGGGGAGCCGTCGGATCGCGTCATCCTGCCGGCCAGGATGCCTCCCGGCGCCAGGGACACGTCGACCACGGCCGGCGTGGTGAACGCGGTCGCCTCGTCGACGGAACGAGCATCCTGCGCCCACTCTCCGAGGTGCACGCCGTCGTAGGACTCCACCCGCAGCTTGTAGTCGGTGGCGTCGTCGAGCCCGAGGATCTCGTAGTGACCCGACCCCTCGGGGTCGTCCGACGTGCAGTCGCTCCCGAGCTGGGCGCCATCGGAGGCCCGGACCGCGGTGACGCATGCATCGAGTCCCTCGCCCGTGTCGTCACCCACGATCCGCCCGCTGATCGCCGGTGTCGCGGGGACGCTGAGCACCTCGTCGAGCGTCGTCGTGTCGGTCCGTGCGGGCACCTCGATGACTGCGGCAGTGGCCCGCGACGCAGCGCCGTCCTCCCACTGGTCGAAGCCGTATCCGAGGTAGCGCACCTGATAGCTGCCGCCCGGCAGGTTGAGGCGCCAGCGACCGCCATCGAAGGAAGAGGCGACGGCGGCAGCCCTGTTCTGACCGACGGGGTAGAAGCTGACGCCGGCGTAGTCGGCCGGGGATCCGTCGGAGAAGCTGATGGCGCCCGACACCTGGCCGTCCGGTTGCCACGCGAAGTCGGCGGTGCCGGGAGCGGTGAAGCGCGCCGCCAGGTCCTCGCTCTGGACGCCGGGAAGCCATGCCGTGGCGAACCACCGGTCAGAGCCCCGGTAGTTCGCGAAGACGATGTACTGCTGTCCCGGCGTCAGGTCACCGACCTCCCAGTGGCCGGCCTCGTCCGTGCAGGTGACGCCACCGGACGTGTCGTCCGGGTCCAGCGTGGAGACGGTGACGCAGACCTCGAGAGGATCGCCGGTGTCGGCCGCGGTGATGGTGCCGGACAGCGTGGCCGGCTCGGCGTGGGCCGGCGCGACGACGACCGACGACGCGAGCAGCGCCCCGGCCAGTGCCACGCCCACGCGCTTCAGTGCTGAACGCATGTGAGTGCTCTCTGTGAGTCCCCTGTGCCGCGGCTGCTGCCGAGGCGAGCAGAACGTAGCAGCGCGCAGCGACAGGATCGGGCCTCGGCGACCGGCGATCGTCGCGACTGCAGGTTCCTGCAACGGCGGCATGCGGCGACGCGGCAGCCCGCCACGCCGCCCGACGCGTCAGGCGGCGGAGCGCTCGCCGAGCGGGCGCCGGCGCAGGTCCGCGTCGGTGAGCGCGGGCGGCGTCCATGCGGTGTTGGCGCGGTACAGGTCGACGCCGGGCGCCACGATCTCGTCGATCCGGTCGAGCACGTCGTCGCCGAGGGTCAGCCCGGCGCCCGCGAGGAGGTCGTCGAGCTGTTCCGGCGTGCGGGGCCCGAGGATCACCGAGCTGACGGCCGGGTGCGCCACGACGAACGCGACCGCGAGCTGTGGCAGCGTGCAGCCGACCTCCTCGGACAGGGCGACGAGGGCTTCGACGGCGTCGTACTTCGCGGAGTTCTCGGGCAGTGACGGGTCGAAGCGCTCGGGGCGCAGACCGGCCCGGGCCGTGCCCGCAGCGGCCCCGGTGCCGCGGCGGTGCCGGCCGGTGAGGAACCCGAAGGCGAGCGGGCTCCACGTCAGCACGCCCATCCCGTGCGCCCGGGCGACGGGCAGCAGGGACCGCTCGATCCCGCGGGTCAGGAGCGAGTACGGCGGCTGCTCGGTGCGGAAGCGCATCAGGCCGCGCCGTTCGGCCACCCACTGCGCCTCGACGACCTGCTCCGGCGGGAAGCTCGAGGAGCCGAACGCGCGGATCTTGCCGGCTCGCACGAGGTCGGTCAGCACCGACAGCGTCTCCTCGACGTCGGTCGTCGGATCGGGGCGGTGCACCTGGTACAGGTCGATGTGCTCGACCTGGAGCCGCCGCAGGCTGTCCTCGACGGCCCGCGTCAGCCACCGCCGCGAGTTGCCGCCACGGTTGGGGCCTTCGGCGAGCGGGAAGTGCCCCTTCGTCGCGACCACGATGTCGTCGCGACGCGACCGCAGCGACCCGCCGAGGGCCTCGCCGAGGATCTCCTCGGACTCGCCGGCGGAGTACATGTCCGCGGTGTCGACGAGGTTGATGCCGGCGTCGAGGGCCCGCTCGAGCATCGCGTGGCACGCGGCGCGGTCGGGGTTGCCGACGGCACCGAACATCATGGTGCCGAGGGCGTACGGGCTGACGTGGACTCCGGTGCCGCCGAGCGGTCGATAGCGCATGCGGCAGACGCTAGGACCTAGACCGCGGTCTAGATCAAGGCACTACCGTGGCGAGCATGTCGGTCGACGAATCAGCCACGGCATCAGCTCTGCTCACGATCGGTGAGGTGGCCGAGCAGACGGGCCTGTCGGTCCACGCGCTGCGCTTCTACGAGCGGCAGGGCATCCTGATCGACCCGGTGCGCCGCACGTCGGGCGGCCAGCGCCTCTACAGCGAGGACGACCTCGTCTGGCTCCGCCTGTGCATGGTGCTCCGTGCGTCCGGGATGCCGGTCGAGGACATCCGCGTCTACACCGAGCTCGCGCGGGAGGGGGAGGGTACCGAGCGCGACCGCCTCGAGCTGCTCCGCGGCCACCAGGACCGGGTTCGCGCGCAGCTGCGCGAGCTCAAGCACTGCCTCGACATCATCACCTACAAGGTGCGCGTGTACGAGGACGTCGTCGGCGAGTAGCGCTGTCCCGCAGCCCAGTTCACGACGGCCACACGCGGAGGCCGGCCGCACACCGCGTGCGGTGTGCGGCCGGCCTCGACCGGTGCGGACCCGGGCAGGTGGCCCGGGCGGTGCAGCCCTAGTTGGCCGTGGCCGTCCAGCGCTGGGTCGCCGCGCCGGTGTCGGTCACCTGCACGACCTTGCCCGACGCGTCGACCGCGAGGGAGAGGCCGCTGTGCTTGGCCTTGAGCGTCAGCTGCGTACCCGACCTCGTGATGGTCCACTGCTGGTTCGTCGTGCCCGTGCAGGTGTACTGCCCCACGAGAGCGCCGGACGTCTGCGAGCTGTAGAAGACGTCCATGCACTGCCCGCTCTGGGCGTTCTTCACCTCGTAGGCGCCCGAGTCCTGCAGCGTGACGACCCACTTCTGCGAGGGCGACGAGCTGACCGGCGCCGTCCCGAGCTGTGCGGAGTCGGACCCCGGCGCCTCGAGGGCGAGCCCCGAGCCGACGTTGCCGATCGAGTACTGACCGTCCGCGACCGGCGGCGGCACGACCTCCTCGGTGCCGACGGTCATGGCGAAGACGTGGACCGCCGAGTTGGCCGGCAGGGTCACCGCAGCCACCTCCTTGGCCGGGTCGATCCGCACCGTCTTGGTGTAGAGGCGGTACGCGGTGGTCGGGTAGGCCGCGCCGCTCGGCGTGTTCTTGCCCATCGTCGTCACCGCGGTCTTCGCGCCGTACGTGTCGGTGGCGAGGCAGCACCAGTTCGGGAAGCCGACCGTCACCGCCGTGGACGAGCCGTCGGCGTAGTGCACCGTCGCCGCGCCACCGGCAGACCCGCTCGTACCCGTGCCGAGGAAGGCGAGGGCGTTGCCCTTGCCCGACACCTGGATCGTCTCACCGGCTGCCGCGACGTTGTCCTTCGTGCCGGGCTGCGACGACGGCCACGTGAAGTCGAACCCGTTGGCCGACACCGTCGCACCGGGCGAGACGCCTTGTGCCGCAAGCCGTTCGGCGATGTAGCTCGACCCTCCACCGTCGATGTCGCCCGGTGCGGGCGACGCCAGGGCCGTGACGCCGACGTTGCTGAACGCGCTCGCCAGCGAGGGGAACGCCAGCCGCGTCGTCGTCGCGTCGGACAGGGTGTGCGACACGTCGCGCACCGTGTACGCGGCCGACGCCGTGACCGGGTACGACCCGGGCCTGGCCCCGGTGGGCGGGGTCACCGCGAACCGCGCCGTGAACGACGCGCCGTCCTTGAGGTCGGTGGCCGTCGTCGGACCGGACGCCGTGGCCGACCAGCCGGCCGGCACGCCGACCGACGTCGCGGTCACCTGGACCGGCTTGCCCGTCGAGTTGGTGAACGTCGCCGACACCTCGCGACCCTCGCCCGGCACCGAGATGACCGGCGCCTTGACGTCGAGCGTCGCGTCGAGCTCGCCCGGCTGCGCGCCGCCGACCGCGCCGGCGCCGGTGAGGCGCACGGTGTGGGCCGACGTCGTGGGCACCGACCGCGTCTTGACGTGGACGACGCCGGTGGCGGCGTCGTAGAACCAGCCCTCGGGCGCCGCGTCGAGCGCCGCCTGCGAGGCCATCGCGCCCACCGACGCGTTGTCGACCGCGACTGCGGACGGTGCCGTGTTCGTGTGGACCGCCAGCCCGTAGCCGCGCGTGGTCGGCTTGCCGGCGTACGCGCCGTCGACCGAACCGAGCGTCACCGTGACCGGGCCCTTGCCCGCCACGGGCGCGGCGACAT
The DNA here is from genome assembly GCF_034724055.1 of Intrasporangium zincisolvens. Classification (NCBI taxonomy): domain Bacteria; kingdom Bacillati; phylum Actinomycetota; class Actinomycetes; order Micrococcales; family Intrasporangiaceae; genus Intrasporangium; species Intrasporangium zincisolvens. Next base: position 197,528 of record NZ_JAWIIL010000001.1, on the reverse strand, counting down.
CGAACCGCTGGGTCGCGCTGCGGCCGGCGGCCCACTCCTGCGAGCGGCCGTCGTCCTCGTAGCTGGTGAACGTCGAGGCCCCCGAGGGGTAGACGTCGAGGTCGAGACGGCCCGAGGCCTTGCCCGCCGACCAGTCGAGGGTGCCCTCCGGGAACTGCGGCACGACGGCGCCGGCCCGGACGAAGAGCGGCAGCCGGTCGAGCGGCGCCTTGTAGCCGTTCAGCGTCTGCTTGCCGGAGTAGAGCCGCCCGGTCCAGTAGTCGACCCACGTGCCCTCGGGCAGGTAGATGCCGTCGCGCACCATCGTGTCGGAGTAGACCGGAGCGACGAGGAAGTCATCACCGGCGAGGAACTCGTACTTCGCCTGGTCACCCCACGTCGCAGGGTCGTCCGGGTAGTTGACGTAGAGCGGACGCGTCGGGCCGAGGCCGTTCTTCGACCCGTTCACCGTGTGCGTGTAGAGGTAGGGCAGCAGTCGCTCGTGCAGCTGGAGGTAGCTGCGGTTGATCGAGGTGTACGGCTCGCCGTAGCGGTAGGGCTGCTTGTCCTTGGCCGCCCAGCCGCTCATCGCGTACGTCATCGGCAGGAACATCTTCCATTGGAGGTCACGGGTGTACGTGTCGGCGCTGCCGCCGAAGATGCCGTCGATGTCGCCCGTCGTGACCGGCTGGCCCGAGAGCGTCGATCCGGCGTAGGTCGGGATCTGCCACTTGATGTAGTCCCACGACCCCGACTGGTCGCCGCTCCACATGGCGCCGCAGCGCTGGGTGCCGGCCCAGCCCTCGATCGTCAGGACGGTCGCGCGGTCGGCGCTGTTGGACTCGATGCCGTCGCGGGCCTTCTCGCAGGCGTCGAGTGCGAAGCGGTAGCCGGGGCCGACCCAGGCGACGTCGGTCTTGCGGACGCGGACGCCGGCGGCGACCTCGGACGGCTGGCTCGTCAGGTCGGCCTGGGTCCACAGGCCGAGCTCGGAGCCGTGGCCCTGGAGCATCTGGTGGGTCTCGGGCAGCTGCTCGTAGCCGCAGCCGTACCCGTCGTTGACGAGCATCCAGCCGAGCGGCATGTCGGCGGCGGTGTAGCCGTCGGCGACGGTCGTCGAGTCCCGCAGGGTGCGGCGCTCGCCGCGGTTGGCGTTGTGCAGGTAGCAGTCGGCGTCACCGACCTCGAGGGCGTACATCGGCAGCATGAGCGGACGCCCGGTGAGGCGCGTGTACCCGTCGAGGACCTGACGCGTGTCGCCCACGAAGTAGTACGCGTCGAAGCGCTGCTCCTGGTGGGTCGTGCGCACCGGGGCGTGGAAGTCGTACGTGCCCGCGGCGAAGGTGTCGCGCAGGACGCCGTAGCCGGCGCTCGAGAGGTAGAAGGGGGCGGCATTCGGGTTGCCGCCGTCGTCCCAGTTGTAGTCGCGGCTGATCGTGATCGAGGTGTCGCGGTGGCTGAAGCGGCCGTTCTGCATGCCGCCGCCGAAGAACTGCTCCTGGGCCCCCTGGGCGAGCGTCTGGGTCGTGCCGGCGCTGCTCCAGGCGAGCGGCGCCGTCTCGCGCCAGAGGTCGCGGCCCGACGCGTCCTGCAGGCGCATCGTCAGCGGGTGCTTGTTCACGGTGAGCCGGGCCTTGGCGGTGCTGACGACGTACGCGTCGGCCGACTCGGCGACGCTCGAGCTGCCCGCGACGCGGTGCCGCCCGACGACGATGTCGGCGTCGGGCGCCGACGGGTCGGCCGGGTCCTCGTTGGCCGGGTCGGTGAACGTGCCGTCGGGTGCCAGCTGCACCCGGACGAGCGAGGCGTCGTCGACCTCGACGCGCACCTTCGCGGCACCCGAGGCGAAGGTGTAGGTGTCGCCGCTGCGGCTGAAGCCGGTGACGTCACCCAGGTGTCCGTCGGCCGCGGCCGCGGGGGCGGCTTGGGCGACGAGTCCCGAGAGGGCGACCGCACCGATCCCGGCAGCGGCCACCCATCGTTGGACTGTGTGTCTGAAACTGCGCATTACAGCATCCTTTCGATCACAATCAGTCACGCTCTTGGTGAGGACCGTAGGGGCTCGCCTCGTGAGCGTCAACAGATCGGGGCGAAAGGGGCGCATCGGCCAGGACATCCGGACGGGACGTCGGAGGGGTCGGCGGCGGTCACGGCAGGGCGTCGCCGAGGCCACGTGGAATCCACAGTGCGTTCCTCTGGCGCGCCGGGCCCACTGGTGCCATGCTCGGTGGAGCAGCAGTTCTCCGGGTCGTCGGCCACCACGTCGGCGAGGCGGAGGCTCGGGCGAAATGGCGTGGAAAGGGCGGACTCGATCTCGAGGACGTAATAGAAACTTCACCCAACCCCTCGCGCAGGCCCCCGGTCCGGGGTTAGACTGGGAGCAGCGAAGGGTTGGGCCCGCACGAACCGCGCCCAGCCCTTCTGCATGTGCTGGCTCGCACTGTCCCCCTGTCGGTGCGAGCCAGCTCATGCAGAGAAGGACCCGGATGCCGATGGCATCCGGGTCCTTCTCTTTGGGGCCGCCCGTGCTGGAGGTCCCTGGCGTCGGTGCTCAGCCCTTGCCGGTCTCCTCCTTGGAGCTGCGCGGGCGTGACGAGCCACGCGGCGAGGCTTTCGTCGAGGCGCCGTTGACCGCGCCGCCCTCGAGTGCGTCGTCGCTGATGGCATCGGCGCCGGGAGCCTGCTCGGCCTCGGTCACCTGGCCCTCGGCAGCGGAGGTGCCGCTCAGCGGGTCGGCCGCGCCGGTGGCGGCGGCGTCCGTGGCGGCGTCGGCGGCCTCGTCGGAGCGGTCCTTGGCATCGGCGATGGCGGCCTGGCCCTTGGCGGCGAGGTCACCGGCCTTGTCCTTGGCGGCGTCGGCGAGCTCGGAGCCCTTCTCCTTGGCCTTCGAGGCCGCGTCGGAGACGGCCTCCTTGGCGTGCTCGACCTGGGTGCTCGCCTTGTCCTTGAACGAGGTGCCCGGCGTGCCGGCGCTCGTGTCGAGGGGCGTGGCCCACGGGTCGTCGGCCTGCTTCTGCTTGCGGTAGGCGGCGACCGCGGCGACGCCGGCGGCCGTGAGGCCGATGACGATGAGCCACTTGCCCTTGCCGCCCCGCTTCTTCGCCACGGCGTCGCCCTTGAGCACCGAGTACGCGTCGTGGGCCCGGTGCCCACCGACGGTCGCCGCCTCGCGGGCCTGCGCCGCGGCCGACTCGAGGTGCGGAGCCGCTGACTCGCGGGCCTGCTCGGCGCCGGCGGCGAGGGCCGCGGCGGCGGTGGCGATCGCCGCGCCGACCTTCGGCAGCACGGTGTCGACGAGCGTGTCCTGGGCGTGCTCGATCTTCGGCCGGGCCCGTTCGGTGGCTTCGTGGATGGCCTCGCCGGCGACGTCACGGGCCGTGGCCGCGGCGTCGACGAGCCGCTCCCGGGCGGCCTCGGCGGCGTCCTGGACCGCGGGTGTCGCGGCCTCACGGGCGGCCTCGAGCTGCTTGCGGGCCGCGGTCGAGGCCTCGGCCGCCTGCTGACGCGCCACCTGCGACGCGTGCTCGGCCTGCTTGCGGGCGGCCTTCGACGCCTGGGCGGCCGCATCGGCGGCACTGTCCCTGACGGTGTCGAACTGGTCGCCGGCCGCCGACCCGAGGTCGACGGCGGCAGAGCGGGCCTGGTCGACCGCGGCCTCGGCGCGGGACTGCTTGGTGCGGAACATGCGTCCTCCTAAGTCCTGTCGTCCTTACCCATCCTGCCAACATCGGGCACGAGCCGCACCCGCCCCGCAGAACCGGGGCCAGGAGGGTCGGGACGGGTCGGTTGGTGTGTCCCGGTTCAGCCCGCGGAACCGGCCGGACGCGTCGGGTCGGCGTCGGGGTCGGCGTCGGTGGACGCGTGGGTGGACGCGTCGGTGGGCGGCTCGACCGGTGCCGCGGTGTCGAGGCCGAGGACGGTGTCCTCGAGCGTCGAGTCGGCGACGGCCTCGTGGGTGGGCGTCGGCACGTCGGCCACGGCCGGGCCCGGCACGTCGGGAGCCGGCGCACCAGGGTCGGCGGGGAACGGGCCGGTGTCGGTGGCCCCGGCGGCCGCGGCCGCACCGGTGGCGCCCGCCGCGGACCCGCCCTCCGCGACCTTCTCGATGCCCTTGTCGACGCCGGCGCGCACCTTGGCCACCGTGTCGGCGTACTTGCCGTGGGTCTTCTCGTCGATCGTGCTGCTCGCGGCGTCGATGTAGCCGTCGATCTTCTCGCGGTTCTCGGTGGTGAACTCACCGGCCTTCTGCTGGGCCTGCTTCGCCGCCTGCGTCGCGGCCTCCTGCAGCTGCCGTGCCTTGGTCTCGAGGTCGAGCTCCTCGGCCTTCTGCTTCAGCTTGTCCAGGAACGACATCGCTGCACCGCCCTTCGTCTCGTGTCTTCTTGGCCAACGGTGGGTCCGGCACCGGCGTTCCCCGTCCGTGCGGGCCACGTACCCCGAGGGCACAGCAGTCGCACGGTCGCCACACAGCGGACGGGCTGACGCGTCGTGCGAGGATTGGGCCCATGAAGGCAACCCTGCACACGAACCACGGCGACATCGTCGTCGACCTCTTCGAGCACCAGGCCCCGAAGACGGTGGAGAACTTCGTCGGCCTCGCCAAGGGCGAGAAGGAGTACAAGGACGAGGCGGGCCGCACCAACCCGACGCCGTTCTACGACGGCCTGATCTTCCACCGCATCATCCCGAACTTCATGATCCAGGGCGGCTGCCCGCTCGGTCAGGGCTTCGGTGGCCCGGGCTTCACGTTCGACGACGAGATCAGCCCCGACAAGGACTTCACCAAGCCGTACGTGCTCGCCATGGCCAACGCCGGCAAGCGCATGGGCAAGGGCACCAATGGCTCGCAGTTCTTCATCACCACGGCGGCCACCACGTGGCTCCAGGGCAAGCACACGATCTTCGGTGAGGTCGCCGACCAGTCCTCGCGCGACGTCGTCGACAAGATCGGCGCCGTCGCCACCGGCCCGAACGACAAGCCGGTCGAGGACGTCGTCATCAACTCGGTGACGATCGAGGCCTGAGCGCCTCGCTCCACCAGCTCAACCCGTACGCACGGACGAGACCGGCAGGGGGAATCCCGTTGTCCGACAACCCGACCGCTCCACCCCCCGCTGAGCCGGGGGTGCCGCAGCCTGCTGCCGGTCCGTCCGTGTGCCCGCGCCACCCCGACCGGGAGGCGTACGTGCGCTGCCAGCGCTGCGGACGCCCCGCGTGCCCCGAGTGCCAGCGGCCCGCGGCCGTCGGCATCCAGTGCGTCGACTGCGTCCGCGAGGCGTCGCGCGCCATGCCCGGCGCGCGCACCGTCTTCGGCGGCCGTGCCACCGCCGGCACCCCCGTCGTCACCTACACGATCATCGCGATCTGCGCCGTCGTCTACCTGTTCCAGCGCGCCTACGCGCCCCTGACCGGCCAGTTCGCGTTCCTGCCGGCGCTCGGCTGGACCGAGCCGTACCGCTTCGTCACGGCGGCCTTCCTCCACTCGCCGGACACGATCTTCCACATCCTGCTCAACATGTTCGCGCTGTGGAGCCTCGGGCAGTACCTCGAGCCGCTGCTCGGCCGGGCCCGCTTCGCCGCGCTCTACCTCATCAGCGGCATCGGTGGTCAGGTCGGCGTCGTCCTGCTGGCCGGGTCCCCCACGATCTCCGGGCTGAACGCCGGCCAGGATGTCGGGTGGCTGACCCCGGTCGTCGGAGCGTCCGGAGCGATCTTCGGCCTCTTCGGCGCCCTCCTCGTGCTCAACCGGCACCTCGGCCGCTCGTCGGCCTTCATGTACGCGACGATCGCCATCAACGCCGCCTTCGGCTTCATCTACCCCGGCATCGCCTGGCAGGCCCACCTCGGCGGCCTCGTGACCGGCCTCGCCTGCGCCGCCGTCATCATCGCGTTCCGACGCCAGGGCATTCGCCACCTCGTCTGGCTGGGCCTCGGCGCGGTCCTCGCCGTCGTGGTCGCCGCAGCGGTGCTCAAGTACCTCTCGCTGCCGGAGGCCGTCCGGTTGATCGACTCGAGCGCCTTCGGCCGCTGACCCCTCCAGCGGGTGTGCGGGTACGTACCCGGCGTGAACCGGCCGCTCGGATGGTCGCCCTGCCCTCCCGGCGGGCACCGATGGGCTTCCCACGGTTGTCCACGGCTGTCCACCGTTCTCCCCCGGTTGTCCACGGCCCGGGTCGGCCGGTTCTCCACAGCTCCGGGCCCTCGTCATCGCGCCGGAGCGCGGGCGAGGCCGGACCGCGTCTCGTCGACGGTCTTGCACACAGGATCCACACCCTGTGGACAACGGGTTCCACACGCCGGCTGAGCACGGGTTCCACAGGTATCCCCACCTCGAGTTGTCCACCGGTGTGGATAACCCTGTGGATGTAGTTACACACGTGTCATTCATCCCCAGCTGGGGACAACCATGTGGAAAAGATGTCAACACCGTGTGGGGAGATGTGGACGAGGGGGCCACCGCGGCCACTCGACGCTCCGCTCGGCCCGGTGGACGACGAACGGCCCGCCCCCGGATCGGGGACGGCCCGCCCCCGGATCGGGGACGGGCCGTGAGCGGTCCGGGCGCGGCGGGCGGCCGCGGCACGAGGAGGTCAGCGCCAGCGCATCGTCATGATGAAGCCGGCCATGAGCAGGACGAAGCCCACGCCGAGGTTCCAGACGCCGATCGAGCCGATCGGGTACTTGTACTCGGTCACGTAGTAGACGACGATCCACAGCAGCCCGACGACGAGCAGCGTGATGAAGACCGGGGCCCACCACGTCGGGTTGGGCTCGGCCGCCTTGCTCTTCTGCGGCGGGGTGTAGGCGGTGGCCTTGTGGTCGCGGCCTCTGGACTCGGGCACTTGCTCTCTCCTTGCGTCGTGTGCGGCCCAGCGTAGTGCGTGCGGCCGTGAACGCACCCTCCTCGAGCCACGTCCGCTCCCGGGCGCGGCCTCGCGGGCGCGCCACGCCTCGCCCCGTTGCACAATGGCCCTTCCGGCGCCCGGCACGACCGACCCGGCCGTGACCCGTCGCCGCCGACGACAGGGGATCCCATGACACCGGACGAGAGCCCGGGTGACGACGCAGCGCAGCCGATGCGACCGCCCCCGCTCGACGCGTCGGTCGCGCCGGGGCTCCGTGCGCTGGTCCGCGACGGCCGCGCCCTCGAGGAGCAGACCGCCGAGCTCGCGCACGACATCATGTTCGACGGGCTGCGCCCCTCCGGCTTCCGGATGATCGGCGCAGGCGTCGACCAGATCGCCCAGGGCCTGGCCGCCATCGAGCCGCGCACGCGTCGCACCGTCGAGTCGGTCCAGCCGACCTCGATGTTCAACCCGAACGACCGCACCCAGACCCTCGACGAGGCCTCGGTCTCGAGGGGCGTCACGATGCGGCTCGTCGGGTCCGAGCGCGCCTTCGCCATGAACCCGATGCTCGTCGCGGTGCACCCGCAGGCCCGGGTCGGACCGACCGTGGCGCGCTTCATCCTCATCGACCGCAGCGCGGCCGTCGTCGGTGGACCGCCCGACCCCCGCGGCTTCCCGACCGCCTGGCTCGCCACCCGCGAGGACATGGTGCACCGGGTTCGCGACCTCTGGGAGCGCACGTGGGCCCGGGCCACCCCCGTCGTGCCGCCGGGTGAGCAGCCGCCGTTCTCCCGCCGCCAGTACGAGGTGGCCCGGCGTCTCGCGCTCGGCGCCAAGGACCAGGCCATCGCGCGCGAGCTCGGGGTGTCGGTGCGCACCGTGGCCACCGACATCGCCGCTCTCGTCGCCGCGCTCGGCGCCCGCAACCGCGTCGAGGTCGTCCTCATCCTGCGTGGCGGACGCGGTGACTCGGCCCCGGCGACGTGACGGGCGGCTGGTCGTGAGCCGTGTGTGAGCCGTGTGTGAGCGGGCGTGAGCCGGTCGTGAAGCACGGGAGAGTCAGGGCAGAATGGCGGTGGGGCGCGGAACGGCCGCGCCCGTGGAGGACGCAGGCATGACGGACGAGCCGCAGGCCGAGGAGCCGCAGGCGCACGAGCCCGCCACCGACGGTGGGCCGGACGCCGCTGCCCCCGAGCCGCGTCGCCGTCCGCGCCTCACGTGGCGGGCGCTCGTGCCGGTCATCACCGCCGTCGCCGGCATCATGTTCTCGATGAGCTTCGTGGCCGCGCAGGGCCAGGACCTCCGCGCCGACCGCGACCTGCCGCAGCTCATCATGGACGGCGACTCGCGCGTCGCCGACAAGGCCGCCCAGCTCGACACCCTCCAGAAGGAGGTCGACGCGCTGTCGAAGGCCAACGCGCCCTACGACAAGCGGCTCTCGACCCTGGCCGCCAAGGGCGACGCGCTCGCCGACGCCGCCGCCGACACCAAGGTCTCCGGGCCGGCCGTCGAGGTGACCCTCGACGACGCGCACCGCAGCGCCGACTCGCTGCCCGAGGGCTTCACCGCCGACGACATCGTCGTGCACCAGCAGGACGTCCAGGGTGTCGTCAACGCGCTGTGGCAGTCCGGTGCCGAGGCGATGATGATCCAGGACCAGCGCATCATCTCCACGAGCGCGGTCCGGTGCGTCGGCAACACCCTGATCCTGCAGGGGCGGGTCTACTCGCCGCCCTACCGCATCAAGGCGATCGGCGACGTCCAGTCGCTGCAGCTCGGCCTCGACAACGACCAGACCGTGCAGATCTACAAGCAGTACGTCGACGCCGTGGGTCTCGGCTACGGGGTGCAGACCCACTCCGCCCTGGAGTTCCCGGCATACTCGGGCACGGTCGACCTCCAGTACGCGGCCCCGATCCGCTGACCGGCCACCCGCCCGAGACCCCGACCACCCGACCCGCAGCACCCGTGAGGCCCGCATGACCCGCATCCTCGTCGTCGACAACTACGACAGCTTCGTCTACACGATCGTCGGCTATCTCGAGCAGCTCGGCGCCGAGTGCGTCGTCGTGCGCAACGACGCCGTCGGGGTCGGAGCGGTCGCCGAGTACGACGGCGTCCTCGTCTCGCCCGGCCCGGGAACGCCGGAGGCCGCGGGGGTCTCGATGGAGGTCATCCGCGAGTGCGCGCGCCTCGGCACCCCGATGTTCGGCGTCTGCCTCGGCCACCAGGCGCTCGGCGTGGTCGCCGGCGCGACCGTCGACCGGGCCCCCGAGCTGCTCCACGGCAAGACCTCCCTCGTGCACCACGACGGCACCGGCGTCCTCGAGGGCCTGCCGTCGCCGTTCACCGCGACGCGCTACCACTCGCTGACCATCGACCCGGCGACGCTCCCCGACGAGCTGCTCGCCACGGGCCACACCGACTCCGGTGTCGTCATGGCGGTCCGTCACCGCGACCTGCCCCTGCACGGGGTCCAGTTCCACCCGGAGAGCGTCCTCACGGAGGGCGGGCACCGGATGCTCGCCAACTTCCTCGCCATGTGCGGCGACACCGGGGCGGTGGCCCGGTCCGCGGGCCTGAGCCCGCTCGTCACGGCCGCGGTCTGAGCACAGCCGAGCCCCCACAGCACGAGAAAGTGCCCACTCGACGGGGTAGATACGTCGAGTGGGCACTTTGTCCCGGTGCGGGGTGGCCGGGGGCCGGCGTCAGGGCAGGATCGGCGGCGGTGACGTCGTGTCGGTCGCGGTGGCCGTGTCGGTCGGCGTCGGCGTGACCGTGACGGTCGACGGGGTCGGCGTCGGGGTCTTGGCGACCTTGACCGTGATCGTCGACCCGGCCTTGACGACGTTGCCGGCGTTCTCGACGTCGAGCACCTGGTCGGCCGGCTTGTCGGAGTCGACCGGCTCCTTCTTGGGGTTGAGGCCCGCGTTCTGCAGCGAGATGACGGCCTGCGTCCAGTCCTTGCCGACGAGGTCGTCGGGCACCTTCACGTTGCCGGTGGCGTAGAAGATCGTGACGTCCGAGCCGGCCGCGACGGTCGAGTTGGCCGACGGGTCGGTCTTGGTCACCTTGTTCTTGTCCTGGTCGGGCGTGTTCTCCTGGACGAACTTGACGACCTTGAAGCCCTGCTTCTCCAGCTCGGTACGCGCGTCGTCCTTGTTCATCCCCGTGACGTCGGGCATCTGCACGCTGTCCGGGCCGGTCGAGACGACGAACCGGATGACCGACTGCTCCGCGACCTGCCCGCCGGGCTTGGGGTCCTGGCTGATGACGCTGTCCTTGGGCACGGTCGTGCTCGGGGCCTGGGACTTCTCCCCGCGCAGGTTGTTCGCCGCGAGCGTCTGGGTGGCCTGCGCCTCCTGCATGTTGACGATCGAGGGCACCGCGACCATCTTGACGTCGGGCGTCTGGTTGCCGAACCACGTCACCGCGAGCCAGCCGATGAGGCCGAGCAGCACGAGCGCGAGGACGGTGACGAGCGCGGCCCGGCCCTTGTGGCCGGTGCGCTCCTCGTCCTCGTCGTGCCCGACGGCCGGCAGCCCGGCCGTGTTGCCGTACTGGGACCGACGCGTCACCGGCTGCACCGCCGTGGGCGCGCCCGCCGACGCGTAGGACGCCGGGAGCGTCTGGGTCGCCGCGGCGCCGACCGCAGCGCCGGTGCCGAGGGCGGCGGCGCTGATCGGACGCCCGAGCCGGACGTTCTCGAGGTCGACACGGAACGCGGTGGCGTCCTGGTAGCGGGCGTCGCGGTCCTTCTCCAGCGCGTGGAGGGTGACGGCGTCGAGGTCGCCGCCGACGGCGTCGTTCCAGACGCTCGGCGGCTGCGGCAGCTCCCCGACGTGCTGGTAGGCGATCGCCACCGGCGAGTCGCCGGTGAACGGCGGACGGCCGGTGAGCAGCTCGAAGAGCATGCAGCCGGTCGAGTAGAGGTCGGAGCGGGCATCGACGGTCTGGCCCTGGGCCTGCTCGGGTGACAGGTACTGCGCCGTGCCGACGACCGACTGGGTCTGGGTCATCGTCGCGGCGGTGTCGGCGATCGCGCGGGCGATGCCGAAGTCCATGACCTTGACCGTGCCGTCGTCGGTGATCATGACGTTGGCCGGCTTGATGTCGCGGTGGACGATGCCCATGCGGTGGCTGTAGGCCAGCGCGTCGAGGACGCCCTCGGTGACCCGGATCGCCTCGGCGGGGTCGAGCTGCTGGTGCTCGGTCAGCTTCTGCCGCAGCGTCAGGCCGTCGACGTGCTCCATCACCATGTACGGCAGGTGCGTCCGCGTGCCGTTCGGGCCGTCGATGAACGCGTCGTCCTCGCCGGAGTCGAAGATCGCGACGATCGAGGGGTGGTTGAGGCCGGCGGCCGACTGCGCCTCGCGGCGGAAGCGCATGAGGAAGTTCTGGTCGCGCGCGAGGTCCGAGCGCAGCATCTTGATGGCGACGGTGCGCCCGAGACGGGTGTCGTGGCCGATGTGGACGTCGGCCATCCCGCCACGGCCGATGAGCTCGCCCACCTCGTAGCGTCCGCCGAGGATCCGGGGGGAAGTGGTCACGTCGCTCGCCCTCGCTCGGTCGGGTGCTGCCTCATCGAATGCTCGGTCATCGTCGTCCGCTCGTCGTGCGATCTCGTCGGGCCGGTCGGTCATGTCAGTTCCCCTGGTCCTCGCCCTGGCCCTTGCCCTTCCCCTTGCCCTTCTTCTTGTCGGGCGGCTTGGGGGACTGCTCCGTGGTGGACGTGCTGGCGGATTCGGTGGGTGTGCTCGTGGTCGTCGGGGTCGAGGCGCTCGTCGACGCGCCCGCGCCGCCCGTGCTCGTCACCGCCGGCGTCGACGGGGCCGGGTCGGGCGCGGCGCCCATCCGGCCGCCGAGGGCGAAGGAGCCCCACGCGATGAGCAGGACGAGCGGGACGGCGAGCCAGGCCCAGCGTGGCGGGGCCGCGCGGCGCTCGCGGTCGCTGCCGCGTCCGGCACCGCTCCGCTCGCCGAAGCTGGGGGTGTCGCCCCGGTGCGTCGGGGCCTCGGACACTCCCGCCACGGCGGCGCCCACGGCACCGGCGGCGCCCGCCGCGCCTGCAGCGCCGACCCCGGCCGACGCGTCGGTGCGGGGGTGGGCGGCGGTGAAGGCGCGCGTCGGGCTCAGGGCGGCGATGGGCGCCGTGGCGTCGCTCGCGCCGAGGGGTGCCGGGGTGACGCCCGGCAGGGCGCCGAGCGGCATGCCGACGGCAGCGGCCACCTCGCTCACGGCGTGCGGGCGGTCGGCGGCGGTCTTGGCCAGGCAGGCCCCGACGATGTCGCGGAGGTCCTGCGGCACGGTGTCGGGCAGCGGCGGTGGCGGGTCGTTGACCTGCGCGAGGGCCGTGGCCACCGGCGTGCCCATGTCGAACGGCTTGAGGCCGGTCAGCATCTCGTGGGCCACGATGCCGAGGGAGTAGATGTCGCTCGCCGCCGTCGCGGGCTCGCCGAGGGCCTGCTCGGGGCTGATGTAGTCGGGGGTGCCGAGGACCTCGCCGGCGCGGGTGTGCCCCGAGCCGTCACCGATGCGGGCGATGCCGAAGTCGGTGAGCTTGGCCTGCCCCTCGCCGGTGACGATGATGTTGGCGGGCTTGACGTCGCGGTGCACGACGCCGGCCTCGTGCGCCGCCGACAGGGCGAGGGCGGCCTGGCCGAGGATCGAACGGACGTCGTCGGGCGCCATCCCGCCGTCGCTCTCGCGGATCAGCTCGCCGAGGGTGCGCCCCGGCACGAGCTCCATGACGATGTAGGCGACGTCGTCCTCCTCGCCGTAGTCGTACACGGCGGCGATGTTCGGGTGGTGCAGCCCGGCGCTACCGCGCGCCTCGTCGCGGAACCGGTCGATGAACGTCGTGTCGTCGGGGTCGGCCGGACGCAGCACCTTGACCGCGACCGGGCGCTCGAGGACGGTGTCGGTGGCCTCCCAGACGTCGCCCATCCCGCCCGACGCGATGCTCGTGTCGAGGGTGTAGCGCTGCCCGAGCGTCGTGCCGGGCTCGACGAGGCTCATCGGCCGAGCACCGCCTCCATGACGGCCCGAGCGATCGGGGCCGCGACGCGTCCGCCACCGACCTCGCTGCCGGTGACACCGCCGTCCTCGACGACGACCGCCACGGCGACCTTCGGGTCGTCGGCCGGGGCGAAGCTGATGAACCAGGCGTGCGGCGGCTTGCCCTTCTCGTGCTGGGCGGTGCCGGTCTTGCCGGCCACCTTGACGCCGTTGATCTGCGCGCGGGCGCCGCTGCCGTTGTCGACGACGGAGACCATCATCTTCGTCAGGATCGACGCGGTCTGCTCGGAGACGGCCTGCGACAGCTCGGTCGGGTCGGGCGTCGAGGAGATGACGTCGAGGTTGGCGCTGCGGACCGAGTCGATGATGTACGGCGTCATGACGCGGCCCTTGTTCGCGATCCCGGCCGCGACCATGGCCATCTGCAGCGGGGTCGTCTTGACGTCGTACTGGCCGATGGCGGCCTGCGCCGACTGCGGCTCGTTCATGTCGGCCGGGACCGAGCTCGAGGCGGCGCGCAGCGGCACCTGGATCGAGTCGCCGAAGCCGAACTTCGCCGCCTGTGCGCGCAGCTTCTCGCCGCCGAGGTCGAGCCCGAGCGAGCCGAACGCGGTGTTGCACGAGATCTCGAGCGCGTGGATGAGCGTCGTCTCGTTGTTCGGGCCGCATGGCTGGCCGGTCTCGTTCGGCAGGTTGGTGCTCGTGAGCGGCAGGTCGAGCTCGGCCGGTCCCGGCACCTTGGAGTTCTCGTCGGTGACGACGCCGTTCTCGAGGGCGGCGGCCGCCGTGACCACCTTGAACGTCGAGCCGGGCGGGTACAGGCTGCTCAGCGCGCGGTTGACGTAGGCCTTGTCGGGGTCGCCGGCGAGCTTCTGCCAGGCCTTGGAGGCCTTGGTGAGGTCGTGGCTCGAGAGCGGGTTCGGGTCGTACTGCGGGTGGCTCACCATCGCCAGGATGGCGCCGGTCTTCGGGTCGAGCGCGACGACGGCGCCCTTGCTCTTGCCGAGCGCGTCGTCGGCGGCCTTCTGTGCCTTGGGGTCGATGGTCAGCTCGAGCGTCGCGCCGGCGGTCTTGCGGCCGGTGATGAGGTCGGTGACGCGTCGGACGAAGAGGGAGTCGGAGTCGCCCGTCAGGAGGTCGTCGGCCGCGTGCTCGAGGCCGTACGGCGCCCCGACGACGTAGCTGTAGAAGCCGGTGACCTGCGAGTACAGCTCGCCCTGCGGGTACTGGCGCAGGAACTTGTACTGGTCGTCGACCGGGATCGACTTCGCGACGGCCTGGCCGCCGACGATGATCGAGCCCCGCTCGCGCGAGTAGGTGTCGAGCAGGGTGCGCTTGTTGGCGGCCATCGAGCCGAGCGACTTGGCCTGGACGAACTGGATGACCGTCGCGGACACGAGCAGCGCCGTGAAGAGCGCCGCCATGAGCAGCGAGAGGCGTCGGATCGGGGTGTTCACGGCATCCTCACCACCTGGGTGACCTCGGCCGGAGCGGGGTCGTCGACCGCGACGCCGACCGGGATCTCCGGCATCGGGCGTCGGGCCTGGTCGGAGATGCGCAGCAGCAGGGCGGTGATGACCCAGTTCGCGAGCAGCGAGGAGCCACCGAGGGACATGAACGGTGTCGTCAGGCCGGTCAGCGGGATGACCCGGGTGACGCCGCCGATGACGATGAAGACCTGGAAGGCGACCGAGAACGCGAGGCCGACGGCGAGCAGCTTGCCGAAGCCGTCGCGCACCCCGAGGGCCGTGCGGACGCCGCGCTCGCAGTAGAGCACGTAGAGCACGAGGATCCCGAGCGTGCCGAAGAGGCCGAGCTCCTCGCCGAGGCTCGGGAAGATGAAGTCGCTCTCGGCGAACGAGGTGAGCCAGGGCCGGCCCGCGCCGAGCCCGGTGCCCGTCAGGCCGCCGGCGGCCATCCCCCACAGGCCGTTGGCCAGCTGGTTGGAGACGTCGAGGCTCTGCTGGGAGAACGGGTCCAGCCAGAGGTCGACGCGCTTGGTGAAGTGGGAGAACGCCGACAGGGCGAACGCGACGGCGGCCGCGAACAGCAGCAGGCCGATGACGATCCACGACGTGCGCTCGGTGGCGACGTAGAGCATCGCGACGAAGAGGCCGAAGAAGAGCAGCGCCGTGCCGAGGTCGCTCTGGAAGACGAGGATGAGCAGGCACATCACCCACGCCACGACGATCGGGCCGAGGTCGCGGCCGCGCGGGAAGGTGAACCCCAGGACCTTCTTGCCGGCGAGCGACAGGACGTCGCGCGTCTGCACGAGGTAGCCGGCGAAGAACACGGCGAAGGCGATCTTGGCGAACTCGCCCGGCTGGAAGTTCATCGGGCCGATGGAGATCCAGATCTGCGAACCGTTGATCGACCGGCCGAGGCCCGGCACCAGGGGCGCGAGGAGCAGCACGAGCCCGGCCGCCATCGACACGTAGGTGTACCGGCGCAGCAGGCGGTGGTCGCGCAGCACGATGATGACCGCGATGGCCAGGACGATGGCGAACGTCGTCCAGATGATCTGGCGGTAGGCGTCGCCGTCGGTGCCGAGCTTGCCGCGGGCGAGGTCGAGGCGGTGGATCATGACGAGGCCGAGGCCGTTGAGGACCGTGGCGATCGGCAGCAGCACCGGGTCGGCGTAGGCGGCCTTCCACCGGAGCACGAGGTGCACGGCGAGGGCGAGCAGCGTGAAGCCGCCCGCCACCGGGATGATGTTCGCCGGGACCGTGCCGTTGCGGTTGAGGTCGGTGGTGACCCACGCGAGCAGGACGATGCCGATGGCGAGGATCAGCAGCCCCAGCTCGGCGTTGCGGCGCGTGCGGGGCGTCAGGGGCTCGACGGTCGTCGTCATGCCGGCACCCCCGTCGTCACCGCCGCGGAGAGCGCCACGGACCGCGTCGAGGACCCTGCGGACCCTGCCGCCGAACCTGCCGCGGACCCGGTCGAGGGCAGCGCCGGCAGCGCGGCCGCCTTCGCGGTCGTCGACGGACGCGGCGCCGGCGTCGTCGGACGCGGCGCGGTGGTGTGCGGCGTCGAGGGCGCCGGGGTGGGCGTGCTCGGCGTCGGGGTCGGCGTCGGCTGCGGGGTGGTGCCGCACGGCGTGCCGGTGATGGCGAGGTGCTGGCAGCGCATCGCCTCGCCGCGGAGGCGGTCGACCTTGCCCTCGGCGTCCGGGAGGTCGCGGGCCGGGATCGTGTTGTCGACCGAGCCCTGGACGTCGGCGGGCAGGTCGCTGACGCGGACCTCCGACTCGGTCTCGACGCGGGACAGGGCCACGGGGCCGAGGTCGGCCGAGACGCCGCGGAAGATCGCGACGTGCCCGTTGCTCGCGGCGACGTAGAACTGCTTCTGCGACCACGCGTAGGCCGCGTACCCGCCGGCGCCGAGGATCGCGGCCACGACGACGACACCGATGGTGCGTCGGGCCACCTTCGCCCGGCGCGAGCGGGCCGGGCCCTCGGCGAGCTCGACGTGCGTCTCGTCGTCGTCGGTGGCCTTGTCGCGGCCCGTGGCGGCGCGCGAGAGCGCGGCGGCCTTCTCGGCCGGCGAGGTCGGGATGGCGCGGGTGCGGTTCGGCAGGCGCTTGGCCGCCGCCCCGACGACCTGCGGCACGGTGACCGGCAGGTCGTCACCGTCGGCGTCGACCACCTCGGCGACGATGACCGTGACGTTGTCGCGGGTGCTCGCCTTGAGCGCCACCTCGATGCAGCGGTCGGCGGCGTCGTCGGGGGTGCGGGCCTCGCGGAGGATCTCCTCGATGACGTCGGCGCCGACGAAGTCGGACAGGCCGTCGGAGCACAGGAGGAAGCGGTCGCCGATCTTCGCCTCGCGCAGCGAGGTGTCCGGCTCGTCGTCGGGCTGGCCGGTCATGACGCGGGTGACGACGGAGCGCTGCGGGTGGTGCCCGGCGTCCTCCTTGGAGATGCGCCCTTCGTCGATGAGCTGCTGGACGAAGGAGTGGTCCTTCGTGATCTGCGAGAAGGTGTCGCCGCGGAGCATGAACGCGCGGGAGTCGCCGATGTGCGCCATCGCGAGCTTGTTGCCGGTGCGGAGCATGACGATCGTCGTGCTGCCCATGCCGGCGAGGTCGGCGTTCTCGCGCATGGCGCGGGTCAGCTTGGCGTTGGCCGAGTGCAGCGCCTCCTCGAGCAGCGGCACGGCCTGGTCGGCGGTGACGTCCTCCTCGTCGAGGGGCGCGAGCTCGCCGACGATCATCGAGCTGGCGACGTCGCCCGCGGCGTGGCCGCCCATGCCGTCGGCGAGCACGAGCAGGTTGGGGCCGGCGTAGCCAGAGTCCTCGTTCCGGGACTTGGGTCCCAGGCCGAGGTCGGAGCGCGCGGCGTAGCGCAGGGCGATGGCCATCCGGTCAGCCCCGCAGCTCGAGGACCGTCTTGCCGATGCGCAGCGTCGTGCCCACCTCGACCGGGCGCGAGCCGGTCAGCTTGTCGCGGCCGATGAACGTGCCGTTGGTCGAGCCGAGGTCCTCGACGAGCCAGCCGTCGCGGGCCGGGTCGGGCTGGATGCGGCAGTGCCGGCCCGACGCGTAGTCGTCGTCGAGGACGAGCGCGCACTCGGGGTTGCGGCCGATGAGGATGCCGCTGCTGCGCAGGGGCAGGGACGTGCCGGTGAGCGGCCCCTCCGTCACGACGAGCGTCGTCGGGACGGTCTTGCGCCCTCGGGGCCGACGAGACGCGGCCCCGGCGGCACCCCCCGCAGCGGCACCCCCTGCAGCGGCACCGGCGGCGCCGGCAGCACCCGCCGCGCCAGCGGCGGCACCACCGGCGGCGGCGGGCTGGCGCCGGCCGCGCGCCTGCGCCTTCTCCTGCGCCTTCTCCTGAGCCTTGGCGGCCTTGCGCTGGGTCCGGCGGCTCACCGACGTGCCGTAGATGTCGGTGCGCAGCACGCCGACGACGCTGAAGATGAAGATCCACAGCAGCGCGAGCAGACCCAGCCGCAGCAGGGTCAGGGTGAGTTCACTCATGCATCACCAGGTGTCGTCGGGGTGGTCACGTGGGTCATCGCCGCCCGGCCCGGAAGGTGGCGGTGGTTCGCCCGAGGGTGAGGCGGTCGCCGTCCTGCAGCCGCTGGCTCGCGATGCGCTCGCCGTTGACGAAGGTGCCGTTGGTGGAGTTGAGGTCGCGGATCGAGGTGACGAGGTGCGGCCCGTCGGTGGTGACGCGGATCTCGCTGTGGCGCCGAGACACCCCGGGGTCGTCGACGACGATGTCGGCGGAGTCGTCGCGCCCGAGCGTCGTGAGCGCCCCGAGCAGCGGGTAGCGGTCGCCGTTGATGTCGAGCCACGGGCGGGCCGAGGGGTTGCTGCGGGCGCCCGGACGCTGCACGGGCGGCTCGTCGACGACGGTGCCGCTCGGCGTCTGCGGGCGGGGGGCCGGGGCGGGCTCGCGGGCCGGCGCGGCGGAGGCACCGGCACCGGCCGCGCTGCCGGCGCGCTTGGCCGTGGCGGGACGGACGCGGAAGACGCCGGTCTCGAGGCCCTCGCCCTCGACGAGGTCGACCTCGAGCGGGCCGCCGGGCTGGTAGCCCTGGGAGTCGGCGTGCTCCTGGGCGGCGGCGACGAGGTCGTCGGTGAGGTCGTCCTCGTAGTCACCGAGGCGCTCGTAGTCGGTCGAGCTGAGCTCGATCGTGTAGAGGTTGGGCACCATGGCGCGGCCGTGACCGACGATCGCGGCGCGGTCGTCCATGGCGCGCCGGATGGCCGAGGCGATCTCGACGGGCTGGACCTCCGACTTGAACGCCTTCGCGAAGGCGCCGTGGACAGCCTTGGCCAGACCGTGCTCGACACGGTTGATGAGTCCCACGCCGTCTCCTCCTTCGTGATGGTCGCTTGCCGCTGGGCGCTTCATCGTAACCGGGTCACCCGTGCAAGGCCCCAACCGACGGGCGGTGGGTAAGGGTCCGGAAAGACCGTTTCGCCCCGCGCCACGCGTGGTCAGCAGGTTTGATGTGTCGCGGAAGCATGGGACCATCGCGGAGGGTCCGTGAGCGGGCCCCCGCACGTGGCAGGCCAGCAAGGAGCGCTCGATGAGCAACGACGAGACCGGCAACACCGAGGGCCAGGGCATCCCCGGCTTCTCCTCGAACAACCGGGTCCCTGGGGGGTTCGCGCTGCCCATTCCCGTCGCGACGGGTTCGCCCGAGGACCAGCCCTCGAGCGACCCGTGGTCCTCCACGTGGGACGACGACTCCTGGCAGTCGGAGGAGGCCGCGTCCGAGCAGACCTCGCCCGAGGCGTCCGACGCCAACACGTGGAGCGACCCGTACGCCGCGAGCGAGGGCACGTCGACGGCGACCGACGACGCGTCGGGCTCGACCGGCGACTTCAGCGCCTACGAGGGTGACTACGACTCCTCGTCCTCCGGTGGCTACACGCCGAACGGGTCGACGCAGAACGGCTGGTCCTCGTGGGAGTCCGGCAGCGGCAGCACCGAGGCCGACGAGTCGACGCGCCACTGGCAGTCCCTGCAGCACGACTCCGAGGTCGCCGACGCCTCGCAGGAGGAGTACTCCGGCTGGGTCCCCGCCGGGTCGCCGTCCGGCAGCTCGAGCACCTCGACCGACACCGACGCGCCGACGAGCCGCTTCTCCACCGACCACTCGAGCGCGCGCGACGCCTTCGCCGCCGCCCCGGCCGTCGACCCCGACGTCGCCGCCGCGGCGGAAGAGCTCGGTCACAGCTACGACCTCACGCCGGTCGACCGCGCCGGCAACTCCGACCGCCCGAGCGCCGAGGACCTCATCACGGCGCGCTCCAAGGGTGAGCGCCAGAAGGTCAAGGCCAACTCGGGCCTGCGCAAGGCCTTCGGGCTCGGCCCGAGCACCAAGGAGCTGCTCGAGCGCGACCGCATCGACCGCATCGCCCGGCCGCTCAACGGCCGCAAGACGATCATGATCATCAACACCAAGGGTGGTGGCGGCAAGACCCTCGTCTCCCTCATGCTCGCCAGCTACCTCGGGCGCTACCGCTCCGGCTCGGTCCTCGCGTGGGACAACAACGAGACCGAGGGCACGCTCGGCATGCGTGCGCCGTCGCAGAGCCACCACCGCACGGTCGTCGACCTCCTCGGTGCGCTGCCGACCATCGCTGGCGACCCGAACGCCGGCACGTCCGAGCTCGAGCACTGGGTGCGCGAGCAGCGGGGCCTGTCCTTCGACGTGCTGGCCTCCGCCGACGACGACGAGGCGATGCGCATCATCGGCGAGCAGGAGTTCGAGGACCTCCACACGCAGCTGTCGCGCTTCTACCGGATGATCATCGTCGACACCGGCAACAACCGCCTCGCCCCGAACTGGCTCGCGGCGGCCGCCCGCGCCGACATGCTCGTCTTCGCCACCTCGCTCAAGGACGACACCTCCGTCGTCGCCGCGAAGAACCTCGACGCGCTCGTCGCGATGGGCCGCGGCGACCTCGTGCGCAACGCCGTCTGCGTCATCTCGCACACGTCGGCCAAGGGCAACGACATCGGCGCCGGCGTCCACACCCGCGAGCACTTCGAGCAGTGGGTGCGCGGCGTCGTCGACATCCCCTACGACCCGATGCTGGCCCCGGGCCTGCACCTGGACCCGCTCAAGATCAGCAAGAAGACGCACGACGCCTGCATGGAGATGGCCGCGGTCGTCGTCGACGGCCTCTGACGCCCGCGCCTGATCGTCACCGACGCGTCCGTCCCTGCCGGGGCGGGCGCGTCGTCGCGTCCGCGGTGCTGTCGTGGGGTATGCCGGTGCCATGGCCCGGATCGCGCTGACCGGAGCCGCGGGACGCATCGCGACGTCGCTGCGGCCGCGCCTGCACGCCGCGGGGCACGACCTCGTCCTCCTCGACGCGGTGCGAGTGCCCGATGCAGTGCCCGATGCGGTGCCCGGCGCCGTGCCCGGTGAGCGGGTCGTCGAGGCGGACCTGCGCGACGTCGAGGCGCACGCCGATGCGTTCGCCGGCGCCGATCTCGTCGTGCACCTGGGCGGCCTGTCCGACGAGCGGCCGTGGGCCGACCTGCTCGCCGTGAACGTCGACGGCACGCGCGCCGTGCTCGACGCGGTGGTGCGGGCCGGCGTCGGGCGCGTTCTGCTCGCGAGCTCGGTGCACGCCGCCGGCTACGTGCCCGTCGACGACCCGGCCACCGCCGCGGGGATGCCGCTGCCGGCGCCGGACACGTACTACGGCGCCAGCAAGGCGGCGGTCGAGGCGCTGGGCGGGCTGTACGCCGGACGCTTCGGCCTGACCGTCGTCAGCGCCCGCATCATGACCTTCGGCGAGGAGCCGAGTGGGCGCTCCTCGCTGCGATGGTGGTTGTCGGCCGACGACATGGCGCGCCTCGTCGACGCGGTGCGCACGACCGACGCGGGTGGCCACCACGTCGTGTGGGGCGTGTCGGCGAACGCCCGGGGGCACGTCGACCCCGGGCCCGGCGCCGGCATCGGCTTCGTGCCGGTCGACGACGCGCAGACGTGGGTGGACGAGGGGCGCCTCGGCGCCGATGTAGCGGCCGAGGCGCCGCGTGCGGTGCTCGGCGGAGGGTTCGCCGACCCGGCCTACCGCCTCGGCGAGGCGCACGGCGGAGCCCCGACGCGGACGTGACGGGCGCCGGGCCGGACCCGGTTTGGCGATCCGGTGGGCTATGCACCACACTGTCCTCTTGTCACGCGCGAGTGGCGGAACGGCAGACGCGCTGGCTTCAGGTGCCAGTGTCCGAAAGGGCGTGGGGGTTCAAATCCCCCCTCGCGCACGCGATGACAGAAGGGCCCCAGTTCTCGGAACTGGGGCCCTTTCGCTGTGTGGGCCCTCTCTTCACGCGTGCGCGTCCGCCGGGAACCGTCGCCGGAGGGGCCGAGGAACGAGGCCGGCTCCGAACGACGGAGTCCCCCCTCGCGCACTGGAGCGACGAGTCCAAGACGCGTGAACGCGGACCACGACAGGCCGCCAGGTGGCGCGTCGTCGCGGCGCAGGAGCGTCGGAGACCGCAACGAGCCGCCACATGGCGGCTTGCTGACGGCTGCCGCGCCGCCGGGACGAAAGGTGATCCTTCGGGCGGTTGAAGGCCACACCTGCGGGGTATGTTGACCCGGTCGCTGAACGGGGATCGGCGGCTTGTCCGGTCACGAACGTGAAAGTCTCAGGCACCGGTCCGGGTCACCTACCATGACTCGGACGAAGGCCCCCTGAGATGTCGAACGACGTGCACCTTCCGTCCGAAAGGCCCGGGTGCCAACCCCCATGAACCGACTCCACGAAGGCTTCGTCCTCGGTGGTCGCTACCGCCTCGAGCGGCGCATCGCCTCAGGCGGCATGGCCGATGTCTGGGCCGGGTCGGACGACGTCCTCAAGCGCCAGGTCGCCGTCAAGATCATGCGGCCCGACGCCGACCACGAGCGACTCTTCGCCCTGCGCTTCCGCGACGAGGCCGTGCACTCGGCCGGCCTCATGCACACGAACATCGCGACCGTCTTCGACTACGGCGAGGACGACGGCCTGGCCTTCCTCGTCATGGAGCTCGTCGACGGCGAGCCGCTGTCGAAGATCCTCGCCGAGCGCGCCCCGCTCGAGCCGATGGAGGTCCGCTCCATCCTCGGTCAGGCCGCGCTCGCGCTCGGCGTCGCCCACGAGGCGCGCGTCGTGCACCGCGACGTCAAGCCGGCCAACATCCTCGTGCGCCCCGACGGCGTCGTGAAGCTGACCGACTTCGGCATCGCCCGCGCCCTCGACGCGTCGGGCCACACCCAGCACGGCGAGATGCTCGGCACGCCGAACTACATCAGCCCCGAGCAGGCCCTCGGCCACGCCGCCACGGGGTCCAGCGACCTCTACGCCCTCGGCGTCGTCGGGCACGAGATGCTTGCCGGCCAACGCCCGTTCGACCGTGGCACCCCGATCGCCACCGCCCTCTCGCACGTCAACGAGCCCCCGCCGCCGCTGCCCGAATCGGTGCCGAAGGACCTGCGCGAGCTCATCGCCGACTGCCTCCAGAAGGATCCTGAGAAGCGCCCGACCAACGCCGCCGACTTCGCGATCCGTCTCGGCCTCGGTGACCACGAGGTCGTCGGCCTGGCGCTGGGTCTCGCGCAGGCGATCACCGGGCAGGCCGTCGAGGACGAGCCGGAGCCCACCCAGGCGATGCCCCTGAACGCGCTCGACGAGCCCGAAGCGGCCCGCTGACCGACGCGTCTCCCCTCCGACGCGTCGGGCGTCAGGGTCCGGTGACGCGGAGGCGGTAGCCGATGCCGTGCACCGACGTCAGCTGGCAGCCGGCGTCGGTGCCGAGTCGTTTGCGCACCCGCTTGACCGTCGACATGAGCGGCTCCTTGTCACCGAGGAAGTCGGTGCCCCAGATCCGCTCGGTCAGCGCGGCGAACGACCAGACGCGGCCCACGTCGGACCCGAGCAGGGCCAGCAGGTCGAACTCCTTGGCGGACAGGTGGATGGGCGCTCCCCCGAGCGTCACCTCGCGGGCCGCGACGTCGATCCGCAGGCGTCCGGCGGCGAGTGGCGGCGGCAGGGTCTGCGGCGCACCGGACTCCAGCGGGGGCCCGAGCGCGAGCGCATGCGAGGGGTGGGGCCCGTCGGTGAGGGCCGGATCGGACCCGACGGGTTGCAGGAGGGTGCGAGCGGCCTCGAGGTCGCTCGTGACGAGCACGACGGCGCTGTCGTGCAGTAGCTGGGCGACCTTCGTGGCCTCCCGGAGCGGGAGCCCGACGCAGAGCACGAAGCCTGCCTGGATCGAGTGTTGGAACATAGTGCCCCCTCGGCGACCGGTGGCGTGAAATATCTCCATATCAGAGGCACCGGTCGGCCCGTCCAGCCCGTACGGCGTGGCTTGACCAAGATTTGACCGGATCCCGCCCGCGACTTGCCCGGATCTGCCTGCGTCGCGACCTGTCGAGCGGTTCTCCGTCTTGCCAGCGTGGTGAGCGTCCTTCCCACCCAAGGACGCCCGCGCGCTCGGGGAACTGCCGGGCCTGGTTCGACACGGAGGATCGATGAGAGCAACATCGATGAGAGCAACCACGAGAGCCCGACGGCTGACCCTGGTCGTCGCGGCAGCAGTCGCCGTCCTGCTCACCGTCGCAGGATTCGGCGCACCGCGTGCCGACGCAGCCAGTCCTGATCCGAGGGACAAGCTCAGCGCGGCTGCCGAGCAGCGCCTGACGCAGAACAAGACCGCGGACTTCTGGGTCCGCATGACCGATACGGCAGACCTGTCCAAGGCCAGCCAGGTCAAGGACTGGAACCAGCGCGGCAAGGCGGTCTACGACGCCCTGCGCAGCCACGCCGCGGCCTCGCAGAGCAGCGTCGTCGCCCAGCTGAAGGCCGCGAACGCCGACTACACGCCGTACTGGATCACCAACGCCGTGCTCGTCCGCGGCGGCACGCTCGGCCTCGCCGACACCCTCGCGGCGAACAGCCAGGTCAAGGAGATCGTCGAGACCTCCGTCCTCGAGCTGATCAAGCCGGTGTCGGAGAAGCCGTCCCCGGGCACGATGGGCACCAACGCCGTCGAGTGGGGCATTGCCGCGATCAACGCCGACGACGTCTGGAGCACCGGTGTGACGGGCGAGGGCATCGTCGTCGCGAGCATCGACAGCGGCGTCGACGTCACCCACCCGGCGCTGAGGTCGAAGTACCGCGGCCTCCAGGCCGACGGCACGCTCGACAACAACTACAACTTCTTCGACTCCTCCGGCGAGTGCAACGCCGCGGGCGACCCGTGCGACACGGACGGCCACGGCACCCACACCATGGGCACCATGGTCGGCTCCGACGGCGCAAACCAGATCGGCGTCGCCCCCGGCGCCACGTGGATCGAGGCCAACGGCTGCAGCACGTGTGCCGATGCCGACCTCATCGAGTCGGGCCAGTGGATGCTTGCCCCGACGCGTCTCGACGGCAGCGCTGCCGACCCCTCGAAGCGACCCAACGTCATCAACAACTCGTGGGGTTCGCGCAACCCCTCGGCCGAGCCGTTCATGGAGGACATCCAGAACGCCTGGGCCGCGTCCGGCATCTGGGGCCAGTGGTCCAACGGCAACAGCGGACCCTCCTGCACCACGAGCGGATCACCGGGCTCGCGCACCATCAACTACTCGGCCGGAGCCTTCGACGTCGCCGGCAACATCGCGAGCTTCTCGGCGCGCGGCCCGGGCCAGGACGGCGGGACGAAGCCGAACATCTCGGCGCCCGGCGTCAACGTCCGCTCGTCCGTGCCCGGTGGCGGCTACGCCACGGCCAACGGCACCTCGATGGCCTCGCCGCACGTCGCCGGCGCCGTCGCCCTCGTGCTGAGCGCGGCACCCTCGCTCGTCGGTGACCTCGACGGCACGAAGGCGCTGCTCGACGAGACCGCCGTCGACACGAGCGACCTGACCTGCGGTGGCACCGCCGAGAACAACAACGTCTGGGGCCAGGGCAAGCTCGACGCCCAGCGCCTCGTCGCCGCCGCCCCCGTCGGGGATGTGGGCCACCTCGCCGGCACCGTCTCATCTGGCGGCTCCCCGGTCGCCGGCGCGAGCGTCCAGGTGACCGGACCGACGTCGCGCACCGTGACGACCGGTGCCGACGGCACGTATGACCTCACCGTCTCCGCCGGTGACTACACCGTCCGCGTCAGCGCCTTCGGTTATGCGACGCAGACGCGCACCGCGACCGTCGCCGCCGGGAGCACCGCCACCGTCGACGTCACCCTCGTGGCGGCCCCGCGGCACACCGTCTCGGGCACCGTGACGCTGCAGGGCGGCGCGCCCGTCGCCGGTGCGTCGGTGACGGTCAGCCCGGCGGTCCCCGCCGCGACGACCGGCGCCGACGGCGCGTTCTCGATCGCCGACGTGCCCGAGGGTACGTACACGCTGGCCGTGAACGCGGGCGGCTGCACCGCCCCGTACGCGAGCGAGCTCGTCGTCGACGGCGACGAGACCGTCCCCGTGACGCTCGCCGCACGGGCGGATGGCTACGGCTACACGTGCTCGGTCGGGAGTGGCGACTACCTGCAGGGCACGACGAAGACGACGCTCTCGGGTGACGACGCGGCGCTCGCCGTCGACCTCCCGTGGTCGTTCTCGTACTACGGGAACGCGTACGGCAAGGCGTACGTCTCGACGAACGGCCACGTGAACTTCCTCGCGTCCGTCACGGCGTACTCCAACACCGCGATCCCCAACCCGGCCACGCCGAACGCCGCGATCTACCCGTTCTGGGACGACCTCAACGTCGACGCGTCGGCCGGGGTCTACACCGGGACGACGACCGTGGGCGGCGTCGAGGCGTTCGTCATCGAGTGGCGCAACGTCCGCTCGTACGCCGACGCGAACGCCCGGACGAACTTCTCCGTCGCGCTGCTGCGGGGCGGTGGGGTGGTCATGGGCTACGGCGCCCAGACCGACGCCAAGCCGGTGCTCACCGGCACGTCGGCGACGGTCGGCCTCGAGAACGCGAACGGCACCGTGGCGTGGCAGTACGCGTTCAACACCGCGGGTTCGGTGGCGCCGCAGAAGTCAATCCGCTTCACGCCGCCGCCCTCGGGCGTGCTGAGCGGCACCGTCACCGACGCCAACGACCACCAGCCGGTGGGCGGGGCGACCGTCACGGTCACGCCGTCGACGGGCTCGCCGACGACGTTGACGACCGCGGCCGACGGCACCTTCAGCAAGGTGCTGTTCCTCGGCTCCTACGAGGTCACGGCGTCCGCGACGAACTACGTCACGCAGTCGACGAGCATCACCTTCGACAGCGACGGTGACACGGCGGAGTTCAGTCCGGCCCTCAGGACCGGCGTCGCGGAGATCACCGGGGTCACGTCGTACGACTGGGGCGTGCTCGGCAAGGGCGACACTCGCAAGGAGACCTTCACCGTGAAGAACACCGGCTCCGCGCCGCTCGCGTTCTCCATCGGTGAGGGCGGTCGCAAGACCTCCTCGGCCACCGAGCGCCCCGCTGCCCTGAGCGGTTCGTCCGTCAAGGCCGCGACGACGAAGGACCGCAACGCCACGTCGGCCGAGGGCCTCTACAGCGCGTCCCAGCGGGCCGCGCAGAAGAGCCTCGCGGCCGCCCCGCACGCCGACGGCGACGTGCTGGCCTCGTGGAGCACGGGTCTGTCCGTCGCCTGGGGCGTCGGCTTCGACGGCAAGGTCTGGATCTCCGACCCCGAGGCCCAGACGAACTCGACCTTCTCGACGGCCGGTGCCGCGCAGGCGACCTACCCCGGTCGCTGGGGCGGCTCGTGGAACGGTGACATGGCCTACGACAGCCGCACCGGCAAGGTCTGCCAGGTCAACGTAGGCGGCGACAACGCGATCGTCTGCATCGACCCGGCGACGGGTGCCGAGAGCAGCCGCATCTCGGGCTCGCCGTGGACGGGCGTCTCGCAGCGCGGTCTCGCGTACAACGCCGCGGACGACGTGTTCTACATCGGTGGCTGGAACGAGGGCGTCATCTACACGGTCGCGGGCACCACGCACGCGACCCCGGGTGCCACCCTCGCGACGTGCGAGCCGGCCGAGCCGGGCATCGCGGGCCTCGCCTACAACAACACGTCCGACACCATCTGGATGGTGCCGAGTGCGGAGACGACGGTGTTCTACCAGCTGTCGCCGGCCGACTGCTCGACGCTCAAGACGGTGGCCTACCCGGTCGCGGGCGACTTCCCCGGCTCCGGGCTCGAGTCCGACGACCAGGGCAACCTCTGGACGGCGAACCAGCTCGACGGCAAGGCCTACCTCGTCGACGTGGGCGACCCGGAGAACACCGACGTGCCGTGGCTGTCGGTGAACCCGACGTCCACGACCATCGCGGTCGGCGAGACCAAGACGTTCACCGTGGACGTCGACGCCTCGCTCGCCGAGCCGGGTGTCTGGTCGGGTGCGCTGACGCTCAACACCGGCGCCGGTCGCAACCGGGCGGTCAACGTGCCGTTCCAGGTCGTCGTCTCCGCCTACCAGGTGGGCGTCAACAACGCCGGTGGCGCCCTCGGCGCCAAGGACCTGTTCAAGTGGCAGGCCGACAAGGCGTATGCGGCCGGCGGCTGGGGCTACCTCGGCACCGGCACGAAGGTGGAGTCCACCAAGAAGGCGATCGCCGGGACCCAGGACCAGTCGCTGTTCCAGACGCGTCGGTCGGGGGCCTTGACGTACCGCTTCGACGCGGCGCCGGCGGGCACCTACCAGCTCGAGCTCGGGTTCGCCGAGTTCGCGGCGACCAAGGCCGGCTCGCACGTCTTCGACGTCAAGGTCAACGGCGCGTACAAGATCGTCGCGAAGGACATCGCGGCCGAGGTCGGCTCGTTCACGGCCGATGTCGACACGCTCGTCATCGAGCACACGGGCGGCCCGATCACCGTCGAGCTCGTGCCCCGGAAGGGGCTCGGCTCGCCGGTCGTCAACACCCTCAAGGTGCAGGAGCGTGGTGATCTCTGAGTCCTGAGGGCAGGCGGACGGCCGTCGCCGGGACCTCCCGGCGGCGGCCGTCCGTGCCTAGGCTGGCGGCATGGCGACGCTGCCGCTCTTCCCGCTCGGCACCGTGCTCCTGCCCGGGGCGCGGCTGCCGCTGCAGATCTTCGAGCCGCGCTACGTGGCGTTGCTGCGCGACCTGCTCGCCGCCCAGCAGGAGCGCTCGCCGGTGTTCGGGGTCGTCGCGATCCGCGAGGGCTACGAGGTCGGCGACGACGGCGTCCGGGCGCTGCACCCCGTCGGCTGCGCTGCGCTGCTGACGCAGGCGGCGGCCCTGGAGAACGAGCGGTACTTCGTCGTCTCGGAGGGCACCCGCCGGTTCCGTCTCGAGGGCGTCGACGCCGAGGCCGGGACCCCGTACGCGACGGGTGAGGTGACGTGGCTCGAGGAGGTCGAGGGCGATGCCGCGGCCGTCGCCGAGCTCGCCGCGAGGCTGCGTGCCGCCCTCGTCTCGTTCGCGACGACGGTCGGCGCGAGCGAGATCGAGCTGGCCGACGACGACCGGCTGCTGTCCTACTCGGTGCCGCAGACGGTGAGCCTCGACGTCGGCGACCGCCAGCGGCTGCTCGAGTGCGTCGACACCGAGTCGCGGCTGCGCCTCGGGCTCCAGCTGGTGCGGCGCGAGAAGGAGTTCGCGGCCACTCTCGGGGCGGTGGCCAACCCGCCGTCCTCGCCGCCGAACCTCAACTGAGGCGCGTCCGGAGCTCGCGTCAGGACAGGGCCGACCACACCTCGACGCCGACCACCCAGGTGGCCACGGCGCACGCCGCGACGAACGTCAGGTTCCACAGCACCCGCGGCACGTGCGTCAGCTGGCCCAGCACCGCGGGGTCGCTCGCGCCGGAGCGGTCGGCGAGCACCGCCAGCAGGTGGCGCCACGCGCCGACGAGCAGCACGACGCCGAGGCCGATGAGCACCTGTGCCTGCAGCGTGTCGTCGCGCCACCACCACAGAGCCGCCGAGCCGACGATCGCGACGAGCATGACGACGACGGTGAGCGCCGAGCGCACCCGCACCAGGGCGAAGAGCAGGATGACGAGCCCGGCCGTGATGAGCGGCGCGGCCCAGCCGCGTCCGGCCGCCCACACCATGAGGGCGCCGACGAGCGCCGGCGCGGGGTAGCCCGCCCACGTCGACGCGACGCGGCCCGGTCCGCGCGCGGGCCCGCGGGTCACGGCGTGGCCGGACATGTCACCGCGCAGGACGAAGCCGGTGAACTGGCGGCCGACGAGGACACCGACCACGGCGTGACCGAGCTCGTGGACGAGGGTGACGACGAGCCGCACGACGCGCCACAGCGGCCCGAACGCGACGAGGACGAGCGCCACGCCGAGCACGACGACGACGCTCGTCGTGCCGATCGCGACGTCACCGCTCGTCGGCACGACGCGGTCGTGGACGGCGTCGAAGAGGTTCACGGACAGGAGAACCTAGCCGATGCGGTTGTGGACGGCGCTGCCCGTCCGACGCGACGCCGGTGGCGGGGCCCCGCACGCGAGTCGGCAGGACATCCGGCGCGGTTTTCGGCAGAGTCGGGGTCATGCGTCAGGGGTTCCGTCGTCGTGCGCCCGGCCGCCACCGGGCGCGTCGGGAGCCTGACAGACCTCTCTGGCGCCGACCGGTTCCGCTCGTCGGCGCCGCGCTGGTCGTGCTCCTCGCGCTCGTCGTGCCGTGGCTCTGGCAGTCCCGCCCCTTCGACCCCCGGCACGGTTTCGGGCCGGACTACCCGCCGGCCGGCATCGGTGCCGCCCAGGCCCCGATCGGTGCGCCGCCCAAGGCCCCGGGTGGGCGCGGCGGGTACGCGTTCATGCAGCGGCAGGCCGACGACGTGCACCCGGTGGCCTACGACCCGTGCCGGCCGATCCACTTCGTCGTCAGCAGCGTCGGGCTCCCGGACGGCGGCGAGGCGCTGGTGCGCGAGGCCGCGGACGTCATGTCGCAGGCCTCGGGCCTGCAGTTCATTTACGACGGCCTGACCGACGAGGCGCCCGACCCCGACCGCGACCCGTACCAGCCCGAGCACTACGGCGACCGCTGGGCGCCCGTCTACGTCAGCTTCGCGACCCCCGACCAGGTGCCCGGCCTGGCCGGCGGGGCCATCGGCCTGGGCGGCAGCACCCCGCGCGCGGCGAGCGACGGCTTGCTCGTCTACGTCACGGGCGCCGTGTGGCTCGACCGTGACCCGATGACCGCCCTGCTCACGGCAGGCCGCCGCGACTCGGCGCGCGCCGTCGTCGAGCACGAGATCGGGCACGTGCTCGGGCTCGGGCACGTTCAGGACTCCTCCGAGCTGATGTGGGGGTCGGGTGGTGCGGTCTCCGGCCCTGCAGACGGCGACCGCCGCGGCCTGGCGATCCTCGGTCGCGGCTCGTGCCGCCCCGACCTCTGAGGCTCGACCCCGCCGCTCCCTCGTCCTCAGCCCGGCAGCGCAGCGGGGTGACGGCGCAGCAGCACCTCGAGCAGCAGGCGGTGCAGCGGCACGTCAACGCCCGACTCGGCGGCGAGGCGCACGACGGCACCGGTCCAGGCGTCCAGCTCGGAGGGGCGGCCCTCGAGGAGGTCACGCTGCAGCGACGTGGTGGCGTCGGCCGGCTGGTCGTCGACGAAGGCCAGCGTGCCGTCGACGACCGTCGCGGGCAGCCGGATGCCGCGCACCCGGGCCAGCGCCTCGACCTCGCGCATCGCGTCGCGGAGCAGCCCGCGGCGGGCCGGGTCGCCGCG
Organism: Intrasporangium zincisolvens; assembly: GCF_034724055.1. NCBI lineage: Bacteria > Bacillati > Actinomycetota > Actinomycetes > Micrococcales > Intrasporangiaceae > Intrasporangium > Intrasporangium zincisolvens. The sequence continues at coordinate 166,515 of NZ_JAWIIL010000001.1, read as the reverse complement.
CAGCTCGCCGATGGTCGCGGTGAGGGCGGCGCCGAGGCCGCCGAACGGCACGACCATGAGCATCTTCGACCACAGCTCGGCCCAGATGTCGTCGGGCACGGGTGAGGCGGCCCCCGAGGCGACCACCGCGTCGCGGAGGCGCGCGACCCGTTCCGAGGGGCCGCCGCGGTGGGACTCCCACTCGTCGAAGGCGAGCGAGGCTGGGCCGCCGGCGTGGGTGATCCTCCCGGGGCCGTCGATGAAGGCGAAGATCTTGGCGATGCCGGGCAGCACGGCTCCGCGCCCGACGACCGCCGCGACCTGGTCGGGAGCCTCGACCCCGTTCTGGGTCGTGACGACGGCGGTGGCGGCGCCGACGAGCGACGGCAGGGTCTCGAGCACGGGCGGCAGCTGCCACGTCTTGACGGCGAGCAGCACCGCATCGACCACGCCGACCGTCGTCGGGTCGTCCGTCGCCCGTGCGGATTGCACGGTGAAGTCTCCGGCGACGCTCGTGACCTGCAGGCCGCGGTCGCGGATGGCCTCGAGGTGGGCACCGCGGGCAACGAACGTGACGTCGTGCCCGGACGCCGCGAGACGTCCGCCGAAGTAGCCGCCGATCCCACCCGTGCCCAGCACTGCGATGCGCATGACCGCGCCTCCTCGTCCCCGGGGCACGCGTGCCGAGCCCTCGACTCATCATCGCGCCGGGCGCGGGTCCGGAGATAGCGTCGCCACTGGACCGTCTCGACCGTCCTGCCGAGACCAGCCGGCTGCTCGTCGGCACGACGCTCGACGACGACGCGATCGCGAGGGTGGCATCCGCCGCGACCGGAGGCGCCAGCCCGCTGCCCGAGACGGGCTACAAGGTCGAGCTGGTCGAGGGGTCGTCCGAGAGGTGCTGGAGCGGGTCAGCGCGTGAGGGTGTGAGTCCCCGCGACACGGTCCGCGTGCTACCAGCCCCAGGTGCCGGGCCCGCCCTTGAACGGGCCGACGACGCGGTCGGTCACCCAGCCGCCGTAGAACCCGCCCTCCTGCGGTCGCACCCGCTCGCCGTCGACGAAGCAGGCGTCGACGAGCCCCGGCATGACGGCCACGTGCCCGGCGAGGGCGGCAAAGGCGTCGACCGGCTCGGGGTAGGTCCACGCCGCCCGCGCGGCGCGCCGGCCGCCGCCGACGACGTCGCAGTAGGACGCGCGTCCCTTCCCCTCGCACACCGTGTGGCCCTCGACGCTCAAGAGCGCGCCGTCGACGAACGCGTCGGAGGGCAGGTAGTAGGTGGGCGGGTGGCTCGTCTCGAGCACCCGCAGCGAGGCGCGGGTGCGGGCCACGACGACGCCGCCGAGGTGCACCTCGACGAGCTCGTCCGACGCGCCGAGCGCGGGCGGGCGCGGGTAGTCCCAGGCCGACTCCTGCCCCGGGCCCGGCGGCACGGGCACGGGACGCGTCACCGGGTGGCCCCGGCGATCTCCTCCACGCCGCGCGCGAGGCGCTCGACGTCGTCGGCGCTCGTGTACGGCGCGAGCCCGGCCCGCACGCCACCGACGGCGCCGAGGCCGAGGTGGTGGCTGCACTCCCACGCGTAGAAGTGGCCTGCCGGCGCGTTGACGCCTCGCTCGGCGAGGCCCTCGCGGACCGCCTGCGGGTCGAGGCCGTCGAGGGTGAACAGGAGGGTCGGCGTCCGACGCTTGGCGTTGCTCCAGACGGTGAGGCCGGGCACCGCGCGCAGCCGCTCCTCGAGCGTCGCGAGCAGGGCGTCCTCGTGCGCTTCGAGCGCGGCGAACGACGCGACGAGCGCCTCCCGACGCGTGCGGGTGCCCGACGCCGATGCGTCCGCCGTGCCCGACGCGTCCGACTCGTCGCTGTCGAGCGTCGCGAGGAAGTCGATGGCCGCGGTCGTGCCGGCGAGCAGCTCGTACGGCAGGGTGCCGAGCTCGAAGCGCTCCGGGACCGCGTCGGTCGAGGGCACGAGCTTGGCCGGGTGCAGCGTCTCGAGCAGCTCGGGCCGGGCGGCGAGAGCGCCGAGGTGCGGGCCGAGGAACTTGTACGGCGAGCACACCCAGAAGTCGGCACCGGCGGCGGCCACGTCGGTCGAGACGTGCGCCGTGGAGTGGACGCCGTCGACCCAGAGGAGCGCACCGGCGTCGTGCGCGACGTCGGCGACGGCGGGCAGGTCGGGTCGGGTGCCGATGAGGTTGGAGGCCGCGGTGACTGCCACGAGACGCGTCCGGTCGCACACGGCGGCCGCGACGTCCGACGCGTCGAGCTCGCCGGTGGCCGGGTCGAACCCGACCCAGCGGACCGTGGCACCCCGGGCCTCGGCCGCCAGCACCCAGGGCCGCACGTTGGCGTCGTGGTCGAGGCGCGAGACGACGACCTCGTCGCCCGGGCCCCACCCGGCCGAGAGGGTGCGGGCGAGGTGGAAGGTCAGCTCGGTGGCGCTGCGACCGAAGACGACGCCGCGGGGATCGGCGCCCAGCAGGTCGCCGATCGCGGCGCGGGCGTCGAGCACGACGGCGTCGGCGCGACGCTCGGCCGGGGTCACGGTGCCGCGGTTGGAGATCGAGGACGTCATCGTGTCGGCGACGGCCCGGGCCACGACGTCGGGCGTCTGCGAGCCGCCCGGGCCGTCGAAGTGGGCGGCGCCGGAGCGCAGCGAGGGGAAGTGGGAGCGGACGCGGTCGACGTCGAAGGCCATGCCCCGAGCGTAGGCCGACCGCCGTCGGCCCGGGCAGCGCAATCGAGAGAGCAGCTCGTCCCACGTGGGACGAGCTGCTCTCTCGACGTCGGGTGGACGGCCTGCGCGCCCTCGTGCGTCAGTCGGTGACGCGGCCGTCCTCGAAGAGGCGCGGCACGCGGTGGTTGGCCACGAAGCGGTTGTCCGGGTCGTACGCCGACCGGATCCCCTTGAGCTGCAGCCAGGTCAGCTCGTCGAACGCCGATCGGACGTCGGTCGGCTCCTCGGCGAAGTTGAGGTACGTGCGGCCCGACTCGAAGGGCCGCATCGCCGCGACGAGGCGGTCGGCGTCGGCGCGACCAGCCGCCGCCAGCTCGGGCGTGGCCGCGATGCCAACGGCGAAGAGCGCGTGCTCGGCGTCGAGGTGGGTGAGCGCTCCGCCGTCCTCGGCAGGCCGGGCGAGGGCGCCGCCGAGCTGGCGCAGCTCGGTCGAGAGCAGCGACGTGCCCGAGTCCGGGCCCGACTGCTCGAGCAGGGTGTCGACCGCGGCGTCGGTGAGCGTGCCGACCATCGACGAACCGGAGACGCCCGGCGTCGGGCCCTCGGGGTCCATGTGGATCCGCGGCAGGGCGCGCGCCGGCACCCGGTCGAAGGTGTCGATCTCCGGGCCGAGGCCGCGCAGCAGCGACAACACGGCGCGGGCCTGGGCGTCGCAGTCGACGACGGCGCCGTCGACGACGACGAGCGACCGGCCGCGCAGCGGCTCCGGGATCATCGGCAGCGGCGGCAGGTTGAGCAGCCGCAGCGACGTCGAGACGCAGTCGGGCGCGTCCGCGGCCCACTCGGCCCACCGGCGCACGACGCGGTCGGCGTGCCGGACGTCCCACGCGAGCATGCCGGCGTAGGCGGTCTCGATCGGGTAGAGGCGGAACTCGATGGCCGTGACGACGCCGAAGTTGCCGCCACCGCCGCGCAGCGCCCAGAACAGCTCGCGGTTCTCCGACGCGTCAGCGCGCACGTGCTCGCCGTCGGCCGTGACGAGCTCGATGGCCGTGACGCTGCTCGAGGCGAGGCCGAGCCTCCTTGCGTACCAGCCGATCCCGCCGCCCAGCGTGTAGCCGGCGATGCCGACGTCGGGCGAGCTGCCGTGCAGTGCGGCGAGGCCGTGGTCGGCGGCCGGCTCGGTGGCGTCCATCCAGATGGCTCCGCCCTCGACGCGTGCCACGCGGCGGAAGGGGTCGACGGTGACGCCGCGCATCTCGTGCATCTTGACGAGGACCACGTCGGACAGGCCCTGGGCGACCAGGGGGCCGGGGTTGTGGCCGGTGCTCTGCGCCGCGACGCGGAGGCCGTCGGCGGCGGCGGCGCGCACGGCGGCCTGGACGTCGGCGACGGTGCGCGGCACGACGACGGCGGCCGGACGCTGGTCGACGGCGACGTTCCACGGCAGCCGCGCCGCGTCGTAGCCGGCGTCGCCGGGCAGGTGGACGGGCAGCTGGACCGCGCCGGAGCGCAGGCCGGACGGGCTCGTGGCCTGCTCGGTGCGCGCCTCGGCGTCCGCGACGGGGGCGGTGAGGTCGATGGTCATGCGGGGCTCCTCGGGCTCCTCGGTGTGGTGTCGGCCCGCCCCGCCGGGTTCGGCGGAACGGGCATCGGGGAGTCAGAGGCGCTGTGCCGCAGCCAGATACACGCCCGGCGAAACGTCCGGATTCCTCCCGCGCGTCGCGGCGGGAGCCCCGGTTCTGCTGCTGCGTCGGTGCGCGGGTGCATGCTGTGGTGATGGCAGACGACTCGACGAAGACCGCCCATGACCTGCTCGTCGATGGCTTCGGCCGCATCGAGGAGGGCGTCCCCGACGTCGTCGACGGGCTCTCCGTCGACGAGCTGCTCTGGCGCCCCGACCCCGACGCCAACCACGTCGCGTGGCTCGTGTGGCACCTCGCGCGGCAGCAGGACGACCAGGTCGCCGGGCTCGCGGGCGGCGGGTCGGCGTGGCTCGAGGACGGCTGGGCCGAGCGGTTCGACCTGCCCTACGCGCCCGAGGCGCACGGCTGGAGCATGAGCAGCGACGACGTCGGCGCCTTCACGATTGCCGACACCGGCCTCTTCGCGGCCTACCACGGGGCGGTGCACGCCCGGACCGTGGCCCTGCTCGACGGCCTCACCGCAGACCGGTACGCCGAGGTCATCGACGCCCGGTGGGACCCGCCCGTCACCGTCGGGGTGCGCATCGTGTCGGTCTTCGACGACGCCGCCAAGCACCTGGGGCAGGCCGAGTACGTCCGCGGGCTCATCCTGCGCCGACGCTGAGGGGTCGGTCGCCGGTGGCTGCGCCGATCCCGCCCTGGCTCAAGGCCCTCTACGCCGCGCCGAACGCCCTCTACGACCACGGCCTCGGCTGGGTGCTGGGGCACCGGTTCCTCCGGCTCGAGCACGTCGGACGCCACTCGGGGCGGCGGTTCACGGCGGTGGTCGAGGCGCTGCAGTACGACCCCGCCACCGGCGAGGCCGTCGTCATGGCCGGCTACGGGCACGGGGCGGACTGGCTGCGCAACGTCCGTGCGGCCGGTTCGGCCCGCGTCGAGTTCGCCCACGGGCCCCGGCCGGCGTCGGTGCGGGTGCTCGGCGTCGAGGAAGCGGCTGAGGTGCTGGCCGGCTACGAACGGCGCCACCCCGTGCTGCGGCCGGCGCTGCGGCCGTACCTGTCCTCGCTCGCCGGGTGGCGCTACGACGGGTCGCCCGACGCCCGGCGCCGCCTCGTCTCACAGCTGCCTATGGTCGCCTTCCGCCCGCTTCGTCCGGGTGTGGACCCGCACGGGTGAGGTGGGTGTGACGGGCGTGGCCCGTGGGTGAGGAACGGGTCACCATCCCTGTGTGAAGCACAGAATGGACACAGGATCTCGTGTCATTCTCGAGGGGATGACCACCCCGACCCTGAGCCCCGACGCCGTCGCCGCACCCCGCGCTGACGGCGTCTCCATGCTCCGGTCGCGCCGGCCGCACGGGCGCCGCGCGCACCACGAGCCGCACGAGGTCGTTCGTGCCCGCCGCCTCCGGCTCATCGCCCGGGGCCGACGCGCCCGCCTCGCCTCGACGGTGGCCGTCGTCTTCGCCCTCGTCGGCGTCAACCTCGCTGACCACGTGCTCGGCTGGAACACCATGTGGCTCGGCCCGATCGGGGCCGTCGTGCTCATCGCGTTCGCGCGCTGGCAGGGCCTGACCTGGCACCAGCTCGGCCTCGCCCGCCGCACCCACGCCCGCGGCATCCGCTGGGGCCTCGGGGTCATCGGCGTCGTCGGGCTCGTCTACCTCGCCGGCATCCTCATGCCGTCGACCCGCAGCGCGTTCCTCGACGCGCGCTACCACCTGCCGCCGGCATCGGCCCTGCTCACCGCGTTCGTCATGATCCCGCTCGGCACCGTGCTGCTCGAGGAGGTCGCCTTCCGCTCGGTGCTCTGGGGCTTCCTGTCCCGGCACGCGCGGATGTGGCAGGTGCTCCTCGGCTCCTCGATGCTCTTCGGCCTGTGGCACGTGCTGCCCGCCGCGGCCTCGGCCACCGGGAACGCCGCGATCGGCGACGCGTTCGCCGCCTTCGGGCCGTGGGCCAAGGTCGCCGTCATCGTCGGCACCGTGCTCTTCACGGCCTTAGGCGGTGTCGTGGCCGGCGAGCTGCGCCGCCGCAGCGGCAGCGTCTTCGCGAGCGTCGGCATGCACTGGGCGACCAACTCGCTCGGCGTGCTCTTCGGCGTCCTCGCCTGGCGTCTCGCTGCCTGAACCACCCCGGCGAGCACGGGCGTCTCAGACGCCGGCGGCCTCGCGGACGCGGCCGGTCGGGGTGTCGTGGCGGATCTCGTCACCGCAGTGCGAGCAGCACCAGCCGGTGGCGTCCTTGACGTAGCGGTGCCCCATCGAACGGCAGGTGCGCGTCTGCGGCTCACCGCGCCAGTCGTGCAGGCCGTCGGTCCGGCGGCCGCCGCGGACGAAGGCGTTGCCGACGAGCGCGGCGATGACGAGCCCGACGAGCACGAGGGGCCACGCGGCGACGAGCGAGGTCGCCTCATCGAGAATCACCGGGTTCATGACGAGAACTCTCCCGGGCGCCGCGCAAGAGACCGGTCGCGAAACGGCAAGAACCATGCAAGAACGGCACAATTCGCCCGCGCGGCTCGCAGCGCCGTTCCAGAACTGCGCCCTTCCCGCATCGGTGCACGCTGCTCGGCCCACCCGTGGCGGGACCGCGCACTCCTGGCGCGAGCGAGCACTGCTGACCCGACGCGTCGCTCCGGGTCGGAGCGCGATACCCGGGTGCAGCGCGTCCGACGTCCGACGCATACTCCCGGCATGGCCTTCACGATCCGCGCCGCCCGGCCCGAGGACTTCACCCGGCTCGGCGACCTCACGGCCGCGGCCTACCTCGACGACGGCCTGCTCGACTTCGGCGCCGGCGACCCGTACCTCGCCGTGCTGCGCGACGTCGCCTCGCGGTCCGAGCACGCCGACGTGCTCGTGGCCGTGGACGCGTCGGGCGCCGTGCTCGGAGGCGTGACGTTCGTCGGGTCGCAGGGGCGGTTCGCCGACATCGCCGGGCCGGACGAGGCGGAGTTCCGCACCCTGGCGGTGGCCCCCGAAGGGCGCGGCCAGGGCGTCGGCACCGCCCTCGTGCGCGAGTGCATCGACCGGTCACGCGCGCTCGGCCGGCGCCGCATCGTGCTCTCGACGCAGCCGATGATGCACGCCGCGCACCGGGTGTACGAGCGGTTCGGGTTCGTCCGCGTGCCCGAGCGCGACTGGAACCCGATCGACGACCTGCGCCTGCTCGTCTACGCGCTCGAGCTCTGACCCGACGCCCCCGACGCGTCCGGACCCGACGCGTCAGCCGCGCGTGGCGCGGACCTGGGCGATGAGGTCGCGGACGGCGAAAACGATGGTCGGGTCGAGCTCGACGTGACGCTCCATGAGCCCGAGCAGCGTCTGCGCCGCGTCGGCGTTGCGCTCGTAGCCCGGCAGCAGGTCGGCGAGCGGCAGGACGTCGGGACCGAACCGGCGCTCGACCCCGCGGTCGACGACGAACACGTCCTGACGCGTCCCGCTCCCGAGGCCGAGGTGGTCGAGGACGGTGACCCACCGGTCCACCGCGTAGCCCTGGACGAACCGGGTGGCGGTCAGGCGCTCGCCGCGCAGGTCGCGGTGCAGGCCGACGTAGAGGTTGGTGATCGCCTCGCCGACTTCGTGCTCGAGCGACGGCGGCTGAGGCACCGGCACCGTCGGCACGTCGAGGCCGGCGGGGGCGTCGGCGCGGCTCCAGTGGATGCGGCCCGGCGGGTACCCGGCGGTGTCCATCTGCGCGAGCGTGAAGACCGCGTACTCGGCGAACAGCCCGTCGGTGAGGAGCGCCTTGCGTCCGGCGTCGCTGTTGTCGAACGACCAGACGACCGGCTGGGCCGCGTCGAGCCAGTCGATGTCGGCGAGGTACCGGCCCAGCGCGGCCCGGTCGTCGACGACGACGAAGAAGTCGGCGTCGGAGTGCTCGTCGATGCGGTGCAGGTCGAGGCCGACGGAGCCGAGGCCGAGCAGGGCCACGGCATCTCCGCGCTCGGCGAGCACCGCAGCGAGCCGGTCGAGGAAGGCGAGGAGCCGCTCGCGCATCGGGGCGGTCGGGTCGTCCGGCGTCGGGACGGGCATCGAGACGGCGGGAGTGGGGCCTGCCGCGGTGAGCTCGCCGGCGAGGTCGGGGGTGGACGGGGTCTCTGACGTCATGGCGTCGCTCCTGGGGACCGTGATGGTGGGGAGTCGACGTTTCAGCCCGCCCGGACAGCCGTCGGGGTCGCGACGCGCTCACGGTACGCGCGGCGCCCCAGCGTGTCGAGAGGTGCGTCGCGTGGGAGGGTGGAAGGCGTGCCGGTGACCATCGACGACGTCAGGGCCGTCGCGGACCTGCTGCCGCGGTCCTACGAGGTGCTCGTGCGCGACCGCGTGAAGTTCCGTGTCGGACGCACCGTGTGGCTCGCGTTCTCCGCCGACGAGACCCAGATGGGGTTCGCCTTCCCGCGGGAGGAGCGCGACGTCCTCGTGGCGAGCGAGCCCGAGGTCTTCTTCATGCCGCGCCGCAGCGACCTGCGGTTCAACTGGGTCGAGGTGCGCCTCGATGCCATCGACGTCGACCGGATGCGCGAGATCGTCATCGACGCGTGGCGGCTCGTCGTGCCGAAGACCGTCGCCCTTGCCTACAGCGCCGACCGCTGACGCTGCTGGAGCCGCGACGCGTCGGGGTGTGACGCGTCGGGGTCGCGGGATGGCACCCGGTGTCGTGGGCCGCCCCTAGGTTGTCGGCATGACGACGATGCGGTGGGCAGTCGCGCAGAGCCGGATGGCCGAGGACCCGGGCGACGCCGAGGCGGTGCGCGCCGCCGGTGCGGGGATCCGTGCCCTGATGCGGGAAGCCAGCGCGGGCGGCGCCCGCCTCGTGCAGTTCCCGGAGGGGGCGATCGTCTACCCGAGCAAGCACGTCATGTCCTCGTCCGGCCCCGACACGGTGTCCGACGCGGACTGGGCGCGGGCCGACTGGGACCTGCTGCGCGAGGAGGCCGAGTCGGTCGCCCGGCTGGCCGCCGAGCTGCGGATCTGGGTGGCGTTCGGGTCGATCCACCCGCTGACGCCACCGCACCGACCGCACAACAGCTTCTACGTCGTGTCGGACCGCGGCGAGCTCGTCGGCCGCTACGACAAGCGCTTCCTGTCCAACACCGAGCTGACGTGGATGTACTCGCCGGGTGCGGAGCCGTTCGTCTTCGAGGTCGACGGCGTCCGGTTCGGGGTGGCGCTCTGCATCGAGGCGAACTTCCCGCACCTGTTCGAGGAGTATGAGCGGCTCGACGTCGACGCCGTCCTTCTCTCGGTCATGGTCGACGACGCGATGCGTGCCGAGATCGGCCGGTCCTACGCCGCCCTGTTCGGGTATTGGGTCGGCTACTCGGTGCCGGCCCAGTTCGGCTCCACGGTGCCCTCGGGCATCGTCGCGCCGGGCGGGCGGTGGGTGGCGCGGTGTCCCGCCGAGGACCGGCCGGCGCTCGCTTTCGTCGACCTCGACCTCGCCGCGCCCGACGAGGACGTCCGGATCGCCACCGACCTCGCCCGCCCGTGGCGGCGCCGCGCGAAGGACGGCCTGTACGACCCGGTCCGGTTCGCCGCAGACCCCCGCAGCGAGAACGTCCACGCGTTCTAGGTGGCGGCGGCCGGCTGACGGTGCCCTCGACGCCCGTGGACCCGCGTCAGCCCCTCAGACCTGACGGAGGCGCCGAGGCCCGTCGGTCACCGAGACGTGGTCGGTGCGCCCTTCCGACGCCGCGGTGCCGTCGACCACGAGATCCGCTCGGGTCCAGGGCTGCTCGGCCTCGAGGAAGGGCTGCTCGGCCGACATCCAGTCGTCCCAGAACGCCTCGGCCTCGTCCGGCGTCCGCCCGAGCGTGATGTCCCGTGCGATGCCGCGGCGGCGCGCCTCCACGGCGTCGGAGGCCACCCACACGATGAGCCGCGCGAAGGGTGCCAGCTCGGCGCGAGCCGCCCCCACGCCCTCGATGACGAGGTCGGCACCGGGCGGGACCTCGATCCCGCCGGGGCGGTCGTGGCGCACCCAGCCGGGCGGTCGGTAGTCGACCCGCTCGCCGGCGAGCCAGGGTCGCACGACTCCCTCGAGCATCTCGGCCGCCCAGTCCGTGGGGTGCAGCTGCCAGGCGACGTCGTCGGTCGCGACGACGCTGCCACCGCGCGCGTCGGCGGCCGCGGCGGCGAAGGTGGTCTTGCCGGCCCCGGAGCGCCCGTCGACGAGCACGAGCGAGGGCCCCTCACCCGCCGGAGGCGCCAGGAGCTCGGTCAGCGCCTGCCGGGAGACGCGGCGGAACGGGCCGAACTGCGGTTCAGCGGTGTTGGCGTGCATCGCCCGAGTATGGACGAGCGCACCGCCCCACGCCGCGATGCGCGTCGGTACCCGGGCGTCGGCGGGCGCGGCTAGCCTGACGACGGCATCGACTCCATGGAGGTAGCAGTGAAGCTTCTTCTCAGCTCAGGCGGCATCACGAACCCGAGCATCCAGGATGCCCTTGTGGCGATGCTCGGCAAGCCGATCGCCGAGTGCACCGCGCTGTGCATCCCCACCGCGAACTACGGGCACCCGATGGTGTCGCCCGAGAACACGTGGCGGTTCATCTCCGGCCGGTCCCCCTCGCCGATGACCGACCTCGGGTGGAAGTCGGTCGGTGTTCTCGAGCTCACCGCGCTGCCGACGATGGACGCCGACCGCTGGGTGCCTTGGGTGCGCGACGCCGACGTGTTCCTCGTCGACGGGGGCGACGCCCTGTACCTCGCGCACTGGATGCGCGAGTCCGGCCTCGCCGACCTGCTGCCCAGCCTCGACGGGGTCTGGGTCGGGGTCAGCGCCGGCAGCATGGTCATGACGCCGCGCATCGGCGCCGACTTCGCGCACTGGCAGCCGCCGGGTGGCGGTGACCGGACCCTCGGTGTCGTCGACTTCTCGATCTTCCCGCACGTCGACCACCCCTCCATGCCCGACAACACGATGGACGAGGCCGTGCGCTGGGCGGCCGGCCTCGGCGTCCCGGCGTACGCGATGGACGACTCGACCGCGATCACCGTCGTCGACGGCGTCGTCGAGGTCGTCTCCGAGGGCACGTGGAAGCGCCTCGACTCGTGAGCCGCTGCTGACGCGTCGAGCCGTGCGTGGTTCAGGGGGTCAGGACCCCGTCAACCCCGCACAGCTCGGGCGCCCTGGTGGGCCTCAGGCGGGTCAGCGGCGGTCGCCGGACCCGCCCAGGACGGCTCGCCGCTGCCGGTCGGCGAGCTTGTCGATGTTGCGCTGCGCGACGTCGTCGAGTGACAGGTCGAGGAAGCTGGCGAGGACCGCGGTGTACCAGAGGACGTCGCCGAGCTCGGCCGCCAGATCGTCGCGGTCGAGGTGCGCGAGGTCGGTGTCGTGGTCACGGACCAGCTTCTTGACCTTCTCGGCGATCTCCCCCGCCTCACCGACGAGCCCGAGCACGAGGTGCAGGAACTCGTCCCGGGCGTCCTTGTCGCGAGCGGTGCGCAACGCGGCGCGCTGGTAGTCGTCGCACTCCATGCCGCCCACGCTACTGGCGGCGCTCACCCACCGAGCGGAGCTGCGCGCCAGTGCTCGAGGCGCATGAGCCTGCCGTCTGCATCGGAGCGGTAGCGGTAGCGGACCAGGCTGACGGAGTCGAGTACGGCCTCCTGTGCCGCGATCCGGCGTCGGGCTTCGACCCAGGCCACCAGACCTTCCGGGTCGGCGATCGGGGCCGCGAAGTGCAGGACGTTGGCGTACCAGATGTCCCGCGGGTCCCACTGGTCCTCGAACCATGCGTGGGGACCCAGGTGCTCTCGGAGGGTGCTCATGAACGTCCACGGAGCCTCGTCGACGGGCTCGAGCTGGGCCATCACCGACCCGGTCGTCAGGGTCAGGCCGGTCAGGTTCAGCCGGAGGGGAGGTGTGGCCTCGGCGGCGGTCCGCATCGCGTTCGCCCAGGCCGTGGTCCCCTCGTCGGTCGGTTCGGCCGCCTCGCGATAGGGCTCGAGGGCACGCACGGTGACGTGGCTGGCGTCCGCACGGCCGGTCAGGAAATGACCGGGACCGGCGAAGTCGCACGCCTGTGTCATCAGCTCCTCGAGGCGCGCCCGTACGTCCGACGGCGGGATGCTGACGATCGTCGTCGGCCAGCGCCCCCCGTCGGCGGGTGGGGAGTCCTGCCGGTGGGTGCCGTCGAGCACCGTCGGACGGGCCTGCTCGTGCAGTCGGTCGAAGACGTGCCGTCCGGTCGGGGTCTTCGTCATGGCCGCGGAGTCTAGGCGGCACGTGGTCGCCTCGACCCGGCGGTGGCCGCCCCGGTGAGCGGGGTGTGGAGATCGTGTGGAGGTCGCCGGAACCGTCGGTCGCCACGGCCCGGGACCGGGCGGCCCGCGGCTAGGGTCCTGGCGTCAGGCAGGTCGACTCAGGGGGCACGTGGTGGGTAGGGCCGGGCACGTCGCGAAGCAGGTCTCCCTCGGGCTGCTCGCCCTCGCCCTCGTCGTAGTCGTGCCGTCGGTCGTGTGGCACCAGGTCCTCGTCGTGGGCGGATGGGTCACCGACCCGGCCGACGCCGCGCCCGGGCTCTTCGTCGCCGGCGTGCTCGTGGGCCTCACCGGGCTCGTCGTGTCAGGCATCGACCGTCACCGGCGACGCACCGCTGGTGAGGCCGTCCCTGGTCGCCCGAGCGGAGGGCGCGTGACCGCGGTCGTGCTGCTTGTCGTGACCGCAGGCGTCGTCGCCGGCGTCGACTGGCTCTTCAGCTACGGCTCGGACGCGGTCGTGCTGGAGCCGGCGAGCGCGGGCGGGTGCCGCGTCGTGGTCGAGGAGCGCTCGTTCCTCATGAGTGGTGGCGGCACCGTGTTCGTCCTGCCGGCCGGCGACCTCGTTGCACGACGCGTAGGCCGCTACACCACCGACGACGGGTACCTCCCGGTCGAGGCGGGGTCGTACTCCCTGACGTGGTCGGGCGAGAGTGGGTACCTCGAGGTGTCGGGGTCGCAGGTCGACCCGGTGTGGCCGGGCGGTCACGAGATCGACTGCCCGGGCGGCTGACGGCCCTCGCGGCTCAGCCCTCCCGTCCAGCGCCTCCGTGGCGGCGGGTGGCGCGTCGCCGGGCGTCGGCGTGGGCGTCACGGACGAGGCCGAGTGCGAGGGCGAGCGTCCGCTCCCCCGGCGTCACGACGGCGACCCAGCCGAGCGAGCCGTACACCGGGTGCGGCAGGACCGCGTCGACCGCCGCGAAGTCGAAGGCCGCTCCCGCAGCGCTGCGCTCGCCGAAGGCGCGCGGACTCTCGCCGACGAGCTCCTCGAAGGTGTGGGCCCCGACGTGCACGTTGAGTCGCCACCGGCTCGGTGCGTCGAGTCGCGACGCCACGTCGTCGGGGTAGTCCTTGGTGACGAGCGTGGCGAACGGCTGGGTGGCCGGCACGACGCCGTCGGGCGCGTAGTAGGCGAAGTGGTCGCCCCAGGCCACCTCGGGGAAGGTGCTGCCCGGCTCCGGTGAGAGCACGAGCACGCCGTCGAGCGACCGGATCACGTCGAGGACCTCGTCCATACTCATGGGTGAAGTGTCATCCTGAAGTGCTTGTGGAGGGTTGGTGACCGGAGCCGCTAGGAGGTCCGACCCGTCGACGCCCGGGGCGCCGGTGCTGTCGACGCGGGCCGTGGCGGACGCGTCGGGCTACTCGGTGCAGCAGGTGCGCGTCCTGGAGGGGTTGGGCGTCGTGCCGCCTGCCGATCGGGCAGCCAACGGCTACAGATGGTTTCGGCCCGAGCACGTCCTCGCGCTTCGGGCGTACCGGCGGCTCGCCGACGCGGTTGGACCCGTCGTGGCTCGACGCGTGCTGGCCGACGTGCGCACGTTGCCCCTCGATGAGGCCGCCGCCCGCGTCAGTGCGCTCCACGTGGGGCTGACGCGCCAGCGCGACGAGGCGCTCGCGGCCCGGCGGGCCCTGGCGCTCGTCCGCGACGAGGCCTCCCTCGACACCGCGGCCACGGGTGACAGCGGCGGCACGGAGGACCCCGACGCCATGACGATCACCGAGCTGGCTCGCGCGCTGGGCGTGCGCACGTCGACCCTGCGCTTCTGGGAGCGCGAGGGACTCGTGGCGCCCGAGCGGGTCGGGTCGGGGTCCGTGCGCGGCCGGCGCTACCCCGTGGCCGCCATCCGGGAAGCGCGCGTCGCGGCAGCCCTGCGCTCGGCGGGCCACCCGGTCCCGGCAGTGCGCGAGGTGGTCGCCTCGTTGCGCCGGCTCGCCGGACCGGACACCCCACCCTCCCCGGCGGGCACGACGGGCGCCGCGGGCCTCGACCCGGATGCCGCGCTCCAGCGTCACCTCGACGCCATCGCCCGCCGGACGCTCGCGCTCGTCGCCGCGGGCGCCGACGTCGTCCGGCTCCTCACCGACGAGGTCGGCGCGGTGGAGCCCACCGACGCGTAGCGCGTCGGGACGCGTCGGTCAGGCGGCGCGGCGGTCAGGCGGACGCGTCGGTCAGGCGGACACGTCGAGCCCGGCGACGCGTCGGGCCGTGGCGACGAAGGCCGGGGCCGTGACGTCGACGCCGTCGAGGTAGCCGCCGACGAGGGCGGCGTCGCGCAGCAGGACGAGGGCGGCGGCCGTGGCACCGGGGTCGGGTGAGCCGGCGGCGCGGGCGAGGTCGGTCAGCGTCTGCCGGAACCAGGCGCGGTGCGCCGTGACGATCTGACGCACCGGGCTTGCGGCGTCGGGGAACTCGGCCGCCGCGTTGATGAACGGGCAGCCACGCGTGTGGTACCGGCTGACGTCGTCGGCGACGGCGTCGACGACGCGTCCGAGCAGCTCGCGCGGTGGGCCGCCCGTGGCCTCGGCCGCCGTGAAGTAGCCGCGGATCGTCTCGTCCTCGGACTGCAGGTAGGCCGCGACGAGGGCCTCCTTGCCGGTGAAGTGCCGGTACATCGTGGCCCGCGTGACGCCGGCCTCGGCGAGGATGCGGTCGACGCCGACGCCGTTGATGCCCTCGCGGTAGAAGAGGCGTGAGGCGGCCTCGAGGAGCCGGTCGCGACCCGGGGCGCGCGACGGCGGGGCCGCCCGGTCCGGGGCGGGGGGCATCGGCGCGTCGGTCACGTCGTCACGCTAACGCAGGCCGATGCGCATCCAGCTCTGGTCATCGGCGTCGGGAGTCGCTACCGTAGAACGATCGTTCTACGAAGCGGCCGCTCCCCTTCGGCGGTCGTCCATCCAGGCCGATCCGGGAGCACCGCATGACCACGACCCCCACCAGCACCCTCACCCCTCGCGAGCGGGCCGAGGTGGAGGCCGCCAACGCCGGCGACCGCCGCCCCGTCGTCCTCATTCATGGCCTCTGGCTGCTCGCCGGCAGCTGGGACGCGTGGCGCGAGCACCTCGAGTCGCTCGGCTACGCGACCGTGGCCGCCGACTGGCCCGGCGACCCGGCGAACGTCGAGGAGGCGCGGGCCAACCCCGACGCGTTCGCCGGCGTGTCCGTCGGCCAGGTCACCGACCACGTCGCCGAGCTCATCGGCGCGCTCCACCGCGAGCCCGTCGTCATCGGGCACTCCTTCGGCGGGCTCATCACCCAGAAGCTCGCCGGGATGGGGCTCGCCCACGCCGCCGTCGCCATCGACCCGGCGCCGTTCCGTGGCGTCCTGCCGCTGCCGCTGTCGGCCCTGCGCGCGTCCTCGCCGGTGCTCGCGAACCCGGCCAACTACCGCCGCGCCGTCTCGCTCACCTTCGACCAGTACCGCTACGCCTTCGCCAATGCCGTGTCCGCGGAGGAGGCGGCCGACCTCTACCGCGCGTATCCCGTTCCGGCACCGGGCCGCCCGCTGTTCCAGGCCGCCACGGCGAACCTCGACCCGCGCACCGAGGCGAGCGTCGACACCGCACGTGAGGACCGCGGACCGCTGCTCGTCATCAGCGGCGAGAAGGACCACATCGTGCCGTGGGCCATCGCCCACGCGTCGTTCACCAAGCAGGTCCGCAACCCCAACCCCACCGAGATCGTCGAGATCCCCGGGCGCGGGCACTCCCTCGTCGTCGACAGCGGGTGGCGCGAGGTGGCTGATGCCGCGACGTCGTTCCTCGCCCGCCACGGCGCCGGCCCCGACGCGTCCTGACCCTCAGGTGGTGATGCGGAAGGCGCGCGGGGGTCGCGGGCCCATCTCGGCGGCGCCGCGCTCGATGCAGAACTCGTTGCCCTCGGGGTCGGCCATCGTGACCCAGCCCGGGCCCTCGGGCGTCCGGTGGTCGCCGACGACCGTGGCGCCGAGGGCGAGCGCGCGCTCGACCCACTCGTCACGGGTGCCCTCGTCGGGGGCGAGGTCGAGGTGCTGGCGGTTCTTGGCCGTCTTGCCCTCGGGCACGGGGATGAAGAGCAGCCCGAGGCCGGCGCTGGGGAACGAGGCCGCGACGACGACCTCGGGGTCGTCGTCGTAGTACACGTTCCAGCCGAGCAGCTCTGACCAGAAGGTGGCGAGGGCCCGGGCGTCGGCGCAGTCGAAGGTCACGTTGTGGATGTGCAGCGTCATGGTGTCAGCGTCGTGCGGTGTCGCCTTGCGGCGCAAGCGGATTCCCGGATGCGTGCCAGCCTGCTCCCAGCGTCGCCGGAGGTTGCGCGGGGGATCGTCCGGATCGACGCGTTTCTGCCGGAACGCGTGCAGGGCGCGCGGTCCTGATCCATGCCGGGGTCATCGCACGACCACAGGAGGCCCACAGCGGCGCTCGCGACGGTTGAGGGGTCAACCTCTCGAAGGAGTCCCCATGAGCCCCGTGCCTCGCGCCCTGAGCCGCGCCCGTCTGTGGACGTCGGGTCTGCTCACCGCCTCGACCCTGCTCGTCGGCGGCATCGGCGTCCACCTCGCCCAGGACCACGCGGCGTCGGTGGCCACCACCTCGTCCACGACGACCACCACCTCCTCCGGCGCGTCCGGCTCGACGCGCTCGTCGGGCACCGACGACTCGAGCAACGGCACCGACACGTCGAGCTCGGACACCTCCTCGTCCAGCAGCTCGGGCACCTCGAACCAGTCGTCCGGCTTCCAGGCCGTCGTGCCGCTCAGCGGCTCGGGTGGTCAGGCCCAGAGCGGGTCGGGCGGCTCGTGATGTCCGCCCCGACCACCAGCCCGACCACCAGCGCGACCACCGCTGCGGCCACCGCACGTGTCGCGTCCGCCTCGTTCCGCGCCATCGGCACGACGAACACGGTCCTCGCCACCGAGCCCGAGGCGCTCGACGCCGCGCTCGCCATCACCCGGTCCCACCTGCGGGCCGTCGACCGGGCCGTCAGCCGGTTCCGGGACGACTCCGAGGTGAGCCACCTCGCCGTGCGGGCCCGGCGCGGCCCGGCCGACGCGTTCGTCTCCCCGACCTTCGCCGACTACCTCGAGGCGGCGCTGCGGGTGGCCCGCCTCACCGGTGGCCTCGTCGACCCGACGATCGGCTCGGCCCTCGCGGCCGAGGGCTACGACGCCGACCTCGACGTCGTCCGGGCCCGCGGCGTCTTCCACCAGTCGCTCGTGGCGGCCGTGCCGCACTGGCACAGCGTCCACCTCAACGTGTCGGCCCGACGCGTGTCGGTCGCCCGGGGCACGCTGCTCGACCTCGGCGCGTCGGCCAAGGCGCACGCGGCCGACACCATCGCCGCGCTGCTCGGGGCGCGCCTGCCAGGCGGGTTCCTCGTCAACCTCGGCGGCGACCTCGCGGTGGGTGGCGTGGTGCCGGAGCCGGGTTGGGCGATCGGCATCGTCGACGCCGGCGGCCACACCGTCCAGGTCGTCGAGTCGACCGGCCAGGCGGTTGCCACCTCCTCGACGCGGCTGCGCACCTGGCAGTCCGACGACGGTCCCCGTCACCACATCGTCGACCCGCGCACCGGCCGCACGGCTCCGACCGTGTGGGCGCAGGTGTCGTGTGCCGGCGCGTCGTGCCTCGAGGCGAACGCCGCGTCCACCGCCGCCATCGTGCTCGGGGTCGACGCGCCCGACTGGCTGGCGCAGCAAGGGGTACCGGCCCGCCTCGACGGCCTGGACGGCCGCGTCGTCACGACGCCGGGCTGGCCGGGACCGACCGCCCCGGTCGCGTCCCGCACGAGGAGCGCCGCCTGATGAATGAGCTGCTCTGGTACACCTCGCGCGCCACCGGCGTCGCCAGCATCGTCCTGCTCACCGTGGTGCTCGTGCTCGGCCTCGTGACCTCCGGCCGCCGGAGCCCGCACGGCGAGTCGGCCACGGTCGTCATCGCCCTGCACCGCTGGCTCTCGCTCGGGATGCTCGTGTTCCTCGGGGCCCACATCGCCACCGCCGTCGCCGAGACGTACGTGTCGATCGACGCGGTGTCCGCGCTGCTGCCCTTCACGTCCGGCTACGAGACGGTCTGGGTGGGCCTCGGCACGCTCGCCTTCGACATCCTGCTCGCCGTCGGCGTCACCTCGGCGCTGCGCCGCCGGCTCACCGAGCGCACGTGGCGACGCGTCCACCTCCTGTCGTACGCGATGTGGCCGATGGCGCTCGTGCACGGCCTGGCGCTCGGCACGGCCAACGAGCCGCTCCTGCGTGGCGCGACGATCTTCTGCGGCCTCGTCGGTGCCGGCGCGATCGCCTGGCGGTGGAGCGCCGTGCACGCCGACCAGGAGCGTCGCGACGCCGTCGCCGCCCAGCGCTGGACCTGACCCGCGCCCCGAGACCAACACCTGACCCCACCCCGACACCACCCCGACCCTGCCCTACCAGGAGACCGCCATGGACCCGCTGACCTCACTGCTCGCCGACGCCGGCCTCACCGGTCGTGGCGGAGCCGCCTTCAGCACGGCCACCAAGCTCGAGGCCGCCCGCGACCACCGCGCCGACCTCATCGTCAACGCCTGCGACGGCGAGCTCGGTGCTGCCAAGGACGGGTGGGTCGTCGAGCACCACCTCCCCGAGCTCGTCGAGGGCGCAGGACTCGTCGCCGGACGCCGCCGGGTGCGGTTCGCGGCCCACCGCGGCTCGCACACGGCCGAGCGGCTGCACCGCGCCGGGCTCGACGTGCTCGAGGCGCCGCCGCGCTACGTGTCCTCGGAGGAGTCGGCGCTCGTGAACCTGGCCCACGGGGGCCTGGCCCGACCGGTGACGAAGCGCCAGCCGGTCACCCGCGGCGGCCACGACGCGTCGGGGCGCCGGCTGCGCCCGACGCTGGTGCTCAACGCCGAGACGACGTGGCGCGTGGCGCAGGTGGCCCGCAACGGCGTCGACTGGTTCCGCGGCTTCGGCACGCCCGACGAGCCGGGGCCGCGCCTCGTCGCCGTCAGCACCCCGCGCGTCTGGGGGCACGTCGTGCAGACCGAGGCCGGTGCGCCGCTCGCCTCGATCCTCGACGCCGCCGGTGGGCTCGCGCCCGACGCGCCGGCGGTGCTCGTCGGCGGTCTCGGTGGGGCGTTCGTGCCGACCGCGGCCGCAACGGGGCTCGCGTGGTCGGGCGCCGACCTCGCGCCCCACGGCGCCACGCTCGGCCCGGGTGTGGTCGAGGTGCTCGCTGCCCGAGACTGCCCGCTCGAGTTCGTCGACCGCTGCCTCACCTGGGCTGCCGGGGAGTCCGCCGGTCAGTGCGGGCCGTGCATGTTCGGCCTGCCCGCCCTCGCCACTGACTGGCACGGCGTCGTTCGTGGCGACCCGTCCGCCACGGCCCGCGTCCGCTACCGCATCGGGCTGCTCCCGGGCCGCGGCGCGTGCCGCTTCCCCGACGGCGTCGCCCGCTTCGCCGCCACCGCGCTGCACGTCCTCGCCGCCCACGTCGCCGCGCACGAGGCCGGCCACTGCCCCACCCGCGCCCACGCCACCGACCCCACCGATCCTGCCCACTCGAGGAGCCACCATGTCCTCACCCACTGACCGCCGCGACCAGCGCGACCAGCCCGACCAGCCCGACCACACCCGGCGTCGGCTCGGGCTCGTCGACGACGCGACGCTCGCCGTCGACCGCATCGCGTGCACCGGTCACGGCGTCTGCGCGCAGCTGCTCGCCCAGGTGCGCCTCGACGAGTGGGGCTACCCGATCGTCGACCACGCGACGGTGCCCACATCCGAGGCGGATGTGGCGATCCGGCTCTGCCCGGCCCGGGCGCTGTACCGGCGCTGACGGGGTCCGGGACGTCACGGAGTCACCCGCGTCGGTTGTCGGCGCCGCCCGCGCGGAGCAGGCCGCGAGGTGGCATCGTGGGGCCCGCGACGGGGCGACCTGACGCTGCTCCGTGTCCAAATGTGATCGCTCGACTATCGTTCCGAGCACTATTGCTCATAGACTGCGCGCCGTGACACATGAGGCAGTGGTCGGGATCGACGTCGGCGGCACCCGGACCAAGTCGGCCCTGGTGACCCCCGGCGGCACCGTCCTGGCCGAGGCGGTCGTGCCGACGCCCGAGCGCGTCGGCGAACGGCTCGGCGAGGTCGCGGCCAAGGCCGTGGCCGAGCTGCTGGCCGGGGCCGGCGACGGCGTCGACCTGCTCGCCGTGGGCGTCGCGGTGCCCGGGCTCGTCGACGAGGCCGCCGGGATCGGCGTCTGGTCGGCCAACCTCGGCTGGCGCGACCTCGACCTGCACGCCGCCGTCGCCCCCCACGTCGACGTGCCGGTGGCCATCGGCCACGACGTGCGCTCCGGCCTGCTCGCCGAGCACCGCCTCGGCGCGGCCCGCGACGCCGACAACGTCCTCTTCGTCCCGCTCGGCACCGGCCTGGCCAGCGCGATCCTCTGTCGCGGGCGGCTCGTCACCGGCGGCCTGTGGACCGGCGAGATCGGCCACATCGTCGTGCAACCCGACGGCCCGCTCTGCGGGTGCGGCCAGCGCGGCTGCCTCGAGGCCCTCTCGAGCGCGGGCGCCATCGGTCGCCGCTGGTCCGAGGCCACCGGCCTCGTCGGCGACGCCGCCGAGGTGGCCCGCCGCGCCGACGCCGGTGAGGCCGAGGCCCGACGCGTGTGGCAGGAGGCCATCGAGGCGCTCGCCATCATGGTCGCGCCCGTGGTGGCTGCGGCGGGCACCGAGCTCGTCCTCGTCGGCGGGGGTCTCGTGCATGCCGGCGACACCCTGCTCGACCCGCTGCGCGCCGCCCTGACGATGCGCCTCGGCGGTCGCGCCGACGTGGCCGTCGAGGCCGCGGCGCTCGGCGACCGGGCCGGGTCGCTCGGGGCGGCGACGATCGCCCTCGACCTCGTCGGCCGATGATCGTCACCCTGACCCCGAACCCGGCGGCCGACGTCACGTACGGCGTCGGCGTTGTCCACCTCGGCGAGTCGCACCGGGTCCACGACGTCACCGAGCGCGCCGGGGGGAAGGGCCTCAACGTCGCCTCCGTGCTCACCGGCCTCGGCGAGCATGCCGTGGCCGTGGCGCCGGTGGGCGCCGCCGACCTCGCGGCCTGGGCAGCCGACCTCACCGAGCGAGGCATCAGCCACCGGCTCGTCGAGTCCCCTTCTGCCACCAGGCGATCCATCGCCGTCGTCGAGGCCGACGGTCGCACGACGCTCTTCAACGAGGCGGGCGAGCCGCAGCCGGCCGGCGTGTGGACCCGCGTGGCCGAGGCGCTGGCCGCGCTCTCCGACCAGGCCGAGGTGCTGACGGTTTCGGGGAGCCTGCCGGCCGAGGCGCCGGACGACCTCGTGGCGCAGGTCGTCACCGAGGCCGCGCGCCGGGGCCTGCGGACGGTCGTCGACTGCGGTGGCCCGGCGCTGGCCGCGGCCCTCAGCGCGGGCCCGACGCTCGTCAAGCCCAACCGCACCGAGGCGGTCGCCGCGCTCGGCGTCGACGCAGACACGTCCGCTCGCGACCTGGCCCGGCTGCTCGTCGACCGCGGCGCCGGAGCGGCGATCGTCACCGACGGTGCGGCCGGCCTCGAGCTCGTCGCACCCGACGCTTCGCTCCACGCACGCCTGCGAGATCCCTTGCGCGGCAACCCGACCGGCGCCGGCGACGCGATGACCGCCGCCCTGGCCGTCGAGGTGCGCGACGCGTCGGGCCTGCCCGTCGGGGTCGACGCGTGGGCCGAGGTCCTGCGTCGCGCGGTCGCGTGGTCGGCCGCGGCCGTCCTCCAGCCCGTCGCCGGCGCCGTCGACCCCGACGACGCCGCGCGCCTGCTCCAGTCCGTCGAGATCGAGGAGAGCCGCGCATGAGCCGCAGCGACCTCGCGAGCGTCCTCGCGGACGCCCGTGCCGAGGGTCGCGCCGTCGCGGCCTTCAACGTCATCCAGCTCGAGCACGCCGAGGCCTATGCCAGCGCGGCCGAACGCGTCGGGCTGCCCGTCGTCATGCAGATCTCGGAGAACTGCGTGCGCTACCACGGCGCGCTCGCCCCGATCGCCCTGGCGACGCTGGCGATCGCCGACGCGTGCGCGCAGCCGGTCGTCGTCCACCTCGACCACGCCGAGGACACCACGCTCGTCGAGGAGGCCGTGCGCCTCGGGCTGACGTCGGTCATGTACGACGGCTCCAAGCTGCCCGACGACGCCAACCGCGCCGAGACCGCCCGCGTCGTCGCGCTGTGCCACGCCGCCGGTATCGGGGTCGAGGCCGAGCTCGGCGAGGTCGGCGGCAAGGACGGCGTCCACGCCCCGGGCGTGCGCACCGACCCGACCGACGCCACGCGCTTCGTCGCCGACACCGGCGTCGACGCGCTGGCGGTCGCCGTCGGCAGCAGCCACGCCATGACCGACCGCACCGCTCAGCTCGACACGGATCTCATTGCGGCACTGCGCGACTCGGTGCCCGTGCCACTCGTGCTGCACGGCTCGTCAGGGGTCCCCGACGACGGCCTCGTCGCAGCGGTGAGGGCCGGCATGACGAAGGTCAACGTGGCCACCCATCTCAACCAGGTGTTCACGCGCGCGATGACCGAGCGTCTCGACGCGTCGCCGACCGTCGACACGAGGAAGTACCTCGGTGCAGGCCGCGACGCCGTCGCCGACGAGGCTGCCCGCCTCATGCAGCTCCTCGCCCTCCGCTGACCACCCAGCGCCCCAGCTCCAGCGTCGAAAGGCCACGTTCGGCTGGCCCTTCACCGTCGAAGGGCCACGTTCGGCTGGGCCTTCACCGTCGAAGGGCCACGTTCGGCTGGCCCTTCACCGTCGAAAGGCCACGTTCGGCTGGCCCTCTCGCAGGTCAAAGATGGCCTTTCGACGGTTGGGAGGCGACCGAACGTGGCCTTTCGACGGTTGAGGAGGGTCAGGACAGGACGATGCTGCGGGTCAGGTTGCGGGGGGCGTCGGGGTCCAGGCCTGCGGCGTCGGCCTTGGCGAGGCAGAGGCGGTGCAGGCGGACGAGGTCGGCGAGGGCGTCGACGTCGCGGTGCTCGAAGTGGGCGCCGGTGCCGCGCACCTCGTCGGGCAGCCCGCCCGGCACCGAGCCGAACGCCCACACGGCGCGGCCGGGGGCGGCGATGCTGACCGGGCCGTGGCGGTACTCCATGGCCGGGTAGGACTCGGACCAGAACTGCGCCGACTCGCGCAGCTTGAGGGCGGCCTCGGCGGCGATGCCGTTGGTCCAGCCGCGGCCGAGGAAGGTCACCTGCTCGGCCAGCGCGAGGGCACCGACGGCGTCCGACGCGTCCTCGGCGAGCACGGCGCGAGCCTGGGCGATGGCGTCGGTGAGGTCCTCGCCGAGCGACGCGCGCAGCAGGGCGAGCGTCGTCGTGGCGAAGCGGGTCTGCACGACCGACTGCTCGTCGACGTCGTCGAGCAGGATCGTCGCCGCGGACCGCTCGGCGACCGGCGTGCCCGCGGTGGCGACGATCGACACGTGCGGGGTGCCGGCGGCGCGCAGCCCCTCGACGACCTCGATGACCTCGGTCGTCGTGCCGGAGCGGCTGATGATGACGACGCGGTCGTAGCCGCGGGCCAGGTGGTGCTCCGACGCGGCGAACGCGTCGGTGACGCCCTGGCCGAGGTCCTCGCGGCGTCCGGCGTAGGCCTGGCCCATGAACCACGAGGTGCCGCAGCCGATCGTCGCGACGCGCTCGCCCGGGCGGGGCAGGTGCTCGGCGACGGTGTCGAGGCGCCCGGTGACGCGCGCCCAGTCGTCGGGCTGGGTGGCGATCTCGCGGGCGAGGTGCGTGGTCTGCGGCATGGAACGCTCCGGATGGTCTCGCGAGGGTGCCGTGCGGAAACGCACGAAGCCCTCCTGATTGTGTCTGCTCGAAACACAGCGTAATCGCGCACAGTCGGTCATGTCCATTGCACGTTCTGCGCGGTATCGTCAGCGCGTGACCGAAGAGAGCGACCTCGCCCGCAACCGTGCCAGCCGTTGGTCGATCATGCTCGACCGTCTTGCCACGGCGGGGAGGCTCGGCGTCGGCGAGGCGGCCGAGCTGCTGAACGTCAGCGAGGCGACGATCCGCCGCGACTTCTCCGAGCTGGCCAAGCGCCAGCTCGTGGCCCGCAACCACGGCGGCGTCGTCGCGACGAGCGTCGCCTACGAGCTGCCCTACCGCTACCGCAGCTCCCGCGCCGACGAGGACCGCTCCCGCGTCGCCGAGGCGGCGGCCGCGCTCGTCGAGGCCGGCCAGGTCGTCGGCCTCAACGGCGGCACGACGACCACCGCCACGGCCCGGGCCATCACGGCGCGCGACGACCTCGTCGACGCCGACGGCGAGGTCACCATCGTCACCAATGCGCTCAACATCGCCACCGAGGCCGTGCTGCGCCCGCACGTGCAGTGCGTCTCGCTCGGCGGCGTCGCGCGCCCGGAGTCCTACGAGGTCACCGGCCCGTTGGCCCAGCTCGTGCTCGGCCAGCTGTGGCTCGACGTCGCGATCGTCGGCGTCAACGGCCTCTCCGCGCGCGAGGGTGCGACCTGCCGCCACGAGGAGGAGGCGGCGATCATCCGCACGATGATCGAGCGCAGCAAGAAGGTCATCTGCGTGGCGACCGGCGACAAGCTCGGCGCCCGGACCTTCGCCTCGATCTGTCCCGCCGCGCGGATCGACCACCTCGTGACTACCGTGGGCGCTGACCGGGCGGAGGTCGACGCGCTGCGCGATGCGGGCGTCGACGTGCACGAAGTGTGACCGTTCCGTGCGCGGTGATGCGTGATTGTGATCGGATGATTAAGCATTCGGTCAGTTTTGGTCTTGCCAACGGCAAAGGCTCGCCCTAGGTTGTTCGTCACCTCGAGGAGAGGGTGGCCGGGTGGGTCCGACATCGCACCCCGTGTCCCGGCCCGGACCAAGGAGAGACATGAGCTCGACGAAGAAGAGTGCGCTCGTCGCGGGCCTGGCCATCGCGGGCCTCGCCCTGGGCGCGTGCGGAGGGGGCACCGGAGCCGGGTCGGCGGGAGGTAGCACCGGGGGCAGCGGTGGGCAGGAGGCCAAGACGATCAAGCTCGTCGCGGCGGAGTACTCCAAGGACCACACCAAGGCCTTCTGGGACGCCTTCGCCAAGACGTACAAGGAGAAGACGGGCTACACCCTCGAGGTGCAGGTCGTCAGCTGGGACAACATCGACCAGCAGTCCTCGACGATGATCCAGAACAACCAGGCCCCCGACATCCTCAACCTCAACGCGTACGCCAGCTACGCCAAGGACGGCCTGCTCTACAACTCGGACGAGGTGCTGCCGGCCGCGACGAAGAGCGACATCCTCGACACCTTCGTCAAGTACGGCACCTACCAGGACAAGTTCTACGGCTTCCCCGACCTGTCCAGTGCCCGGGCGTTCTTCTACAACAAGGCGATCTTCAAGCAGGCCGGCATCGCGAATCCGCCGAAGACGTGGGACGAGCTCGAGGCCGACGCCAAGAAGATCGCCGCCACCGGCAACGTCGGCTACGCCCTCCCGCTCGGGCCCGAGGAGGCCCAGGGTGAGTTCTCCATGTGGCTGTTCAACAACGGCGGCGACTGGAAGACCGACGGCAAGTGGTCGATCAACTCCGACAAGAACGTCGCGACGCTGAGCTTCCTGAAGAAGCTCTCCGACGAGAAGGTCACCCAGAACAACCCGGCCCGCACCAACCGCGCCGACGCCTTCGACCTGTTCAAGTCCGGCAAGGCGGGCATGGTCATCGGCTTCAGCCCGCTCGCGGCCGACCTCGACAAGGACGCGAAGATCGACTACGGCGTCGCGCCCTTCCCGAGCAACGACGGCACCGAGAGCAAGACCTTCGGCGTCACCGACTACCTCATGGCCTTCAAGAAGCCGGGCAACCAGAACGCCGTCAAGGCCTTCTACGACCTCTACTACCAGCCCGACCAGGTCAACACCTTCATCAAGGCCGAGGGCTTCCTGCCGGTCACGAAGACGGGCGTCCAGCAGTTCCAGGGCGACCCGAAGCTCAAGGTCTACCTCGACACGCTGCCCAACGCGCGCCTCACCCCGACCGACGACCCGACGTGGGACAAGGTCAAGCTCGCCGTGCAGCAGAACCTCGGCAAGGCGATGAGCGGTGACCCGAAGGCCGTCCTCGACGACCTCCAGAAGACCGCCGAAAACGGCGGCTGAGCGGCCGACCCCTCATGAGCCCCAGCACCACTCCGACGCCGGATCCCGCCCTCGCGGCGGGGTCCGGCGCCGGCGCGCCCTCCGCCCGGCCCGCCACCCGGACCGACGCGTCGGCCACGTCGAGCACGCCGGACGCGCCCCGCCGGCGCCGGCGTCGCAGCGCCGGACGCATCGGCCAGGTCCACCCCCTCGTCGCGCTGCTCTGGCTCCTGCCGGCGCTCGCGCTCATCCTCGGCGTCGTGCTCTACCCGGCGATCAAGCTGTTCCAGGCCAGCCAGGGGCAGTACTCGATCACCGGCCTGCGCAAGGGCGACGCCGGGTGGGAGAACTACGTCAAGGTGCTCCAGCACGAGGACCTCGGCACGGTCCTGACCAACACCGTCATCTGGGTCGTCTCGGTCGTGGCGATCACCATCGTGCTGAGCCTGGCCCTGGCGCAGTTCCTCGTGAAGCAGTTCCCGGGCCGGCGCCTCGTGCGGTGGGCGATCATCATCCCGTGGGCGGCCTCGCTCGTCATCACGAGCCAGCTCTTCGTGCTGCTCTACGACTACAACTACGGGATCATCAACCACGTCCTGCTGTCGCTGCACCTCATCGGGCAGCCGATCGACTTCCTCGGCGACGACAGCTGGACGATGTTCTCGATGGTCGTCGTCGGCGTCTTCGTGTCGCTGCCGTTCACGATCTTCGTCTTCATCGCCGGTCTCGGCGCGGTGCCCGACGACGTGCTCGAGGCGGCCACGGTCGACGGCGCGAGCCCGTGGCAGCGGTACTGGAACATCACCCTGCCGCTGCTGCGCCCGGCCCTGATGATCGCGACGGTCCTCAACGTCATCTACGTGTTCAACAGCTTCCCGATCATCTACACGCTCAACGACCGCAACCCGGGCTACACGCACGACACGACGATCACGTTCATGTACAAGCTCGCGTTCAAGAGCCAGGAGAAGGACGTCGGCATGTCGGCGGCGGCGGGCGTCTTCAACGTCCTGCTCATCCTCGTCGTCGTGGCCGTGTACCTGAAGATCATCAACTGGCGTGAGGAGACGAGCCGATGACGGCCAGCACCGCCTCCACGGCCGGCGCTGCGGGTGCCGCTGTGTCGCAGCAGGACTCGCGACCGACGCCGCGGGACCCGAAGCGTCGCAAGCGGCTTCTCATGTCGGTCGGCGGCGCGCTCGTCGCGCTCGTGTTCCTCGCTCCGTACCTCGTCATGGTCCTCGACTCGCTGCGCACGAGCAGCGACGTCAAGAGCACGCCGCCCTCGTTCCTGCCGAAGGTCTGGCAGTGGGACACCTACGCCCAGGTGCTCGGCGACGAGCGGTTCCTCAACTGGCTCAAGACCTCGCTCATCGTCGCGAGCGGCTCGACGGTCATCGTCGTGCTCGTCGCGATCCCGGCGGCGTTCATGACGGCCCGGCACCGGTTCCCCGGCCGCGGGGCGTTCCTGCTGCTCGTGCTCATCACGCAGATGTTCGCGCCCACCTCGCTCGTCGTCGGCCTCTACCGGCAGTTCTTCGAGCTCAACATGATCAACACCTACGGCGCGCTCATCATCACGAACGCCGCGTTCAACCTGGCCTTCGCGATCTGGATCCTGCACGGCTTCTTCGCCTCGATCCCGCTCGAGGTCGAGGAGGCCGCGGCCCTCGATGGCGCGAGCCGGTGGCAGGTGCTGCGCCGCGTCATGCTCCCGTTGACGCTGCCGGGCCTCGTCACGGCGACGATCTTCACGTTCATCGCCGCGTGGAACGAGTACGTCGTCGCGCTGACGCTCATGATCGACGACGACCGCAAGCCGCTGACCGTCGGCATGCGCGCCTACATCACCGGCTACGAGCAGCACTGGGACCAGCTGTTCGCGGCGTCGGTCATCGCCGTCGTGCCGGTCGTCATCCTCTTCGCCCTCATCGAGAAGCACCTCGTCGGCGGCCTGACCGCCGGCAGCGTCAAGTAACCCCTGGGCGGGTGGGGCGCAGTGCTCACTCGATGAGAAGGGGAGGACGTCCACGCGCTCGCGCGCACGCCCGGCTCTCCTCCCGTCGAGTGAGCACGGAGTCCCACCCGTCACACGGTCAGATCCAGGTGGGCGGGGTCGGCACGACGACGCCGACTACGTCGGGGAGGGCGCCGACGCGTCCGAGGTCGAAGACCGACCCGTGCTTGGCGCGGGCGGCGAGCTCACGGCACTCGACGGGCGTGCACCACCGCGGGATGGTGCCCTCGTCGGCCTGGCGCACCGCGAAGCGCAGGGTGCCGGCCATGATGTTGCCGGCGCGCGTCGGACGCTGGGCCGGCGCCTGGTAGACCACGACGACCGGGTCCTTGCCGTCGGGGCGGGTGCGGGTGGCGTCGTCCGCGATGGCGGCGTACTGGGCGCGGGTGGCCTGGTGCTCGCCGACGTCGGCGCGCCACGCGAGGACGCCACCGACGGCGAGGACGACGAGTGCGGCGGTGGCGATCCGGTCGACGGGAAGCCAACGGCCCCGGGGCAGTCCGACGTGCAGGACGCGTCGACCGTCGAGCAGCAGCGCGACCGGCAGCAGCGCGACGAGCCACGTCCACAGCTGGCCGCGCGCCTCGGTGACGATGCCGGTCAGGAGGGTCTGGGCCGCGTCCATCGTGGCGACGACGGCGAGCCCGACGAGGAGCCGCTCGAGCCGCGGACGCAGCGCCGGGTCGCGCCAGCCGACGGCGACGGCGACGGCCCCCGCCACGGCGGCCCACCACTGGCCGGCCCAGAGCGACAGCGCCGCGTGCACGTAGCGGGAGGCGTTGACGTGGAGGGCGTGCAGCGAGGTGAGCGGGTCCGGGTGGCGCCACGAGGCGATCTTGAGGCCGAAGTCGCCGAACGCGAACCAGTTGAGCGTGTAGGCGATCCCGACGCCGACGGCGAACGCCGCGACCCAGCCGCCGAGCAGCGCGAGGACGCCGCGCCACGGGGCGTCGCGGAGCAGGACGACCGCGAAGAGCACGAGCACGACGCCGACGGGCGGGTAGGTGAGCACGGCCGCGACCTCGGTGAGCAGCAGCCACGCGCCGAGCCCGACGCGGGAGCGCGCCGCCCACGGCAGCGTCCACGCGCCCGCGGCCGCGACGAGCACCGACGGCGTCAGCGTGCCCGGCCAGTAGAGCAGCTGCACCCAGACGGCGGAGGCGAACACGGCGAGGCCGAGGAGGGCGTCGACGAGCGGGGCAGGGCGGATGCCGGCCCGGTGCAGGACGCGCCAGAGGCCGGCGACGAGCAGTGCGTAGCCGGCGGCGTACGTCAGGGCCGCGGTGGTCGGGGTGCCGTACTGGCCGACGAAGTGCCACCAGGCGGTGTTGAGCCAGCGACCCTCGGTGAGGTCGTGGGCGACGGCCGACGGGACGCCGGACGTGCCGGCCGGGACGAGGAAGGGCCAGTCGTCCTTGCGGATGAACGGGGTGACGGCCTGGAACAGGCCCTCGGTCACGAAAAGCGCGACGGCGACGACCGCCGGGACGAGGAACGCGCGTCCGTCTCCCGGGGTGAGGCGTCGGGACCGCCGCGGCGTGTCGGCGGGGGCGAGGGTCTGGGTCGTCATGGGTCCGGTTGCGTCCGTGGGTCGGGGAGGGCGCGGACGATCGGTCCGCGACCCTTCGACGATAGGCACCGGAAACGGCCCGGGACGGCGTCCCAAGCGAACCCGCAGCCACTTCGCAGCGGCCTCGCGGCGGGTGCCCCGAATCCGTGAGCAACCTGCGTCGAGGATGGTCGCCCGCTGCACGGATCCTGTGTGCGTCGGCGTCGGCGTCGGCGCGCGTCTGCAGCCGGCTCGCGCCTCAGAGCCAGCCGGGCGGCGTGGGGACGGCGACGCCGACGATGGTCCGTCCGCTGCCCGTCGGTGCGAGCCGCACGAGGGTTCCGGGCCGCAGCGTCGCGAGCCGCGGGCACTCCTGGCCGGCGCACGGCACCGGCACGAGGCCCTGCTCGACACGTAGCGCCATCGAGAACGTGCTCAGCGTCAGGCGTCCGTTGCGGGAGTCGGCGACGGTGGGGGCCTGGTAGAGGACGATCACCGGCGACTCCCCCTCGGGCGTCGCGGAAGCGACGTCCTGTGCGGCCTGTGCGGCGATGGCGGAGAAGGTCGTCCGGGTGGTCTGGTGCACCCCGATGTCGGCCCGCCATGCGAGCACCCCGCCGATGGCGAGGACGCCGAGCAGCAGCGTCGCGACCTGGTCGGCGAGGCGGCCGCCCGGCAGCGGCTCCCGGGTTCCCGCTCCCCCGACGGTTCCCGCGTCGGTCGACGAGGCCGGCAGGAGCAGGAGGGCCACCGGGAGCACCGCGAACAGCCACGTCCACAGCTGTCCCCGACCCTCGGTGACGACGCCGGTGCCGATGGTCTGGGCGGCGTCGATGCCGATGGCGACGACGAAGGCCACGAGGAGGCGCTGGAGGCGTCGGCGCACCGTGACGTCGCTCCAGCCGATGATGATGGCGACGAGCCCGACGAGCCCGACCCACCACTGCTCGGACCAGAGGGCGCCGACGGTCTCGAGCCAGCGACCGGTGTTGACGCGGAGGGCGTCGAGCGAGGTGAGCGGGTTGGCGTGGCGCCACGCGGCGAGCCGGAGGCCGAAGTGCTGGTTGACGACGAGGTTGAGCGTGTACGTGACGAGGACGCCGACGCCGAACGAGGCGACCCACGCGCCGACGACCGCGAGCACGCGTCGCCACGGGGCGTCGCGCTGGTGGAGGACGGCGAAGATGAGCAGGACGACGCCGATCGGCGGGTAGGTGAGCACGGCCCCGATGCCGCTGAGGACGAACCAGAGCGCGAGACCTCGGCGGGTGCGGGCGGCCCACGGCAGCAGCCACATCGCCGTCGCGCCGACGATCACCGAGGGGGTCAGCGCCCCCGGCCAGTAGAGCAGCTGCACCCAGATGGCCGACGCGTAGAGCGCGAGCCCGAGCAGGGCGTCGACGACGAGGCCGGGGCGGACGCCGGCGAGGCGCAGCACCCGCCACATGCCGGCGACGAGCACCGCGTAGCCGACGGCGTACGTGATCGCGGCGCTCGCCGGCGTGCCGTGCTGGCCGACGAGCCACCACCAGCCGGTGTTGAGCCAGCGGCCCTCGCTGATGTTGTAGTACGACGGCGGGACGACGTCCTTGGTGTGGTCGGGCAGCAGGAAGGTCCAGTCGTCCTGGCGGATGAACGGGGTCACCGCCTGCGCGACGCCCTGCGTGACGAGGAACGCGACGGCGAGCGTCACCGGCACGAGCACGCCCCGACGCGACGCGGCCGCGCGCAGCCACGTGCGCCGGTCGGCGTCGCCGGGGGCGAGGGTCTGCGTCGTCATGCGGTGGCCCCTGTCATGGAGAGGAGGATCCCACGAAGGCCGGGGTGGGGCCGCCCGACCCGATCGAGGGCCGCTCCTGAGCCGGCCGGGCGTCGGCCGCCTGCCCCTACCAGCCTCGCGGGATGGGCGGTTCGGGATCCGTCGGTGTCGGTGACCGGGGCGTGTAGAACGTCGGATCCACCTGTGCCGCCTCGACCGACGTGTCGAAGCCGAGCAGCGTCTCGGCAGCGGCCTCGGAGCCCGCCGCCGTCCGTGCGACCGCCTCGAGCACCGACCCGGCGTACGTGGTGGCGCCCGGGCGCCGTCGGCCGGCGGACGCGTCGGGCTCGGTCGCCTCTGCATCGCTCGCCTCTGCGGGCCGTCGGAACATCCGCAGCAGGTACGCCGGGTCGCCGTCCTGGGCCCACGCGGCGGCTCGGGCGAGCTCCTCCGGTTCGGGACCCACCGGGATCTGCTCCTCGGGCAGGTCGCGGCGCAGCCGGCGGAAGAGGGTCTCGCGCGTCTCCTCGGGCAGCTGCGTGAACACCTCGACGTGGACGAGCTCGAAGACGTGGGGCGAGGCGACCCGGAGCAGGTACCGGTACCGGGCGACGTCCAGGGCGGTCTCGGCGTCGGACCTGCCGTGGTCCGGCTCGTGCCCGACCATGCGTCTGAGGTTGTCTCGAAGATTCATGGGCGCCCCCAACCGACCGTCCGGTCCAGCGTATCGGCGGGCCGGGAGCCTCGGGTGGGCATCGCGAGAACGCCGTCACCGCTGGCGCCGCACCCTCTCTGCGGCAGCGAACACAGACGCCGCAACGGCCCTGTCATGCTCGTCGTAGGGGCCTGCTCCTGGTGGCGCGGGCCGACGCTCGACATCGGGAGGTGGGCGAGGTGCGGCGTGCGGTTGTCTGGGCGGGTTCCGGTGCGGCGCTCGCCGCGGCCGCCCTGCGCGCGTCGGGGACCTGGAGCCGTGGGGAGCCGCGTCCGGTCACCGACGATGCGGGGCGCCCGGTGCCCGGAAGCCTCTCGGAGAAGACCTACGTGGACGTCGACGGCTCTCGGCAGGGGATGTTCGTGCGAGCTGCCGACCCCGCGAACCCGGTCCTGCTCTACCTGCACGGCGGCATGCCGGAGTACTTCCTCACACAGCGCTACCCCACGGGCCTCGAGAGCCTGTTCACGGTCGCGTGGTGGGACCGCCGTGGGGCGGGGCTGTCGTACGACCCGACGGCTTCGACCCGGGACGTCCCGCTGGAGCAGCACGTGTCGGACACCCTCGCCGTCACCGACCACCTGCGCGAGCGCTTCGGCCAGGACCGCGTCTACCTCATGGCGCACTCGGGAGGAACCTTCTTCGGGCTGCAGGCAGCGGCACGGGCGCCCGAACGCTTCCACGCCTACATCGGGATGTCGCAGATGGTGCGCCAGCTCGAGTCCGAGCGGATCGCCTACGCGTACCTGGTCGCCCGCTACCGGGAGCGCGGGGACCGGCGGATGCTGCGCCGGCTGGAGGCCGCGCCGGTGACGTACGCCGACGGCACGCCGCCGGCGTACCTGAGGGTGCGCGACACGGCGATGCACCGCCTCGGGGTCGGCACGACGCACGACATGCGCTCGGTCGTCACCGGCGTCGTCCGGCCCTCGCTCACCAGCCGCGAGTACACCGTCGGGGAGAAGGTGCGGCTGTGGCGGGGCAAGCTCGCGACGGGCGTCATGCCCGGATGGGACCAGGTGCTCCGCACCGATCTGTGCCAGGAGGTGCAAGAGCTCGACGTGCCCCTCTACCTGCTGCACGGGGTCCACGACTGCACGTGCTGCCTCAGCCTCGCCCGCGAGTACTTCGACCGGGTTCGGGCGCCGGTCAAGGGCTTCTACACCTTCGACCGCTCGGCCCACAGCCCGCTGTTCGAGGAGCCCGGAAAGGCCCGGCGGATCCTGGCCGAGGACGTGCTACGCGGCGTGACGCGCCTGGCGGACCCGTCGACATGACGTGACGACGGCGCAACCCCGTGTCGCACCTCAGTGCGGGAGGTCGGCGTCCTTGGTCCACCGCGACCCCTCCGCGGCGATCAGGCCGTGGATCGAGGAGCTGGCCTGGTGGTGTCCCGCGGTCAGGACCTGGTCGCCCTTGACGAGGAAGAAGTCGACCTCGACCGACGTGCTGGTCTGGATCCGGGGCGCGAACAGGCGTCGCTTGACGATCATCTGGTACGTCTCGGCCTTGCCGGCTCCGACGACGAGCACCAGTGGGTCCGTCCCGGTGGTGAGCGGCTCGACGGACAGCGCGACGGCGAGCGGGCTGTCCTGCGTGCCCGCTGCGGTCGTGGTGATGCGCTCGGCGAACGCCCTCGCCTTCTGCACGACCGCGGTCAGGCGGGTTCGCGCCGCCTGCAGCAGGTTCAGACGGGTGAGGTCGTGCTTGGCGCTGTCGGCTCGGTCCCGGGCCGCGTGGCGCTCCGCCTCGGACTTCTTCTCGTCGGCGGCGTCCTTCTGAGCGGCCGCCAGATCCGACGCCGGATCGCCCAGCGCCTTGATCGCGCCGTCGAGCGCGGCGTCGACGGGGAAGGCCTGGACGTCGAGGTCCACGAGCCCCTTGACCGCGGTGAGGATTGCCGAGGAGGACGCAATGACGCGGGCCCACTGGTGCTTGACCACGAGAGTCGGGATCTGGATGCGCAGCTCCCGGATGACGGCTGCCTGTACCGAGGTGGCGGCGATGTCGGTGGAGCCCGTCGTGACGTCCACCTCGAGCTCGAAGAGCGAGGCCACTTCTGTGATGGCCTTGCCGGCCACGGCGGCCGCGACGACGACGGCGTCGCCCAGCGCCCTGGTCCGTGGTTCGACCAGCGTCGCGGCGTCGCTCTTGGCCGTGGTCAGCGCGGACACCAGCGTGTCGGCTTCGTTCTTGATCTGCCAGTAGGTGGCGAGGGAGGTCACGATGCGCGGGTCGGACACGATGAACAGCGCTCCGGTGGATGCCGACGCCTTGAGCGCCTTGGCCACTGCTTCGGCCAGATCCGCGGCCGCCTTGTCGAGCCCCAGCCCGATCAGCTCGCCCTGGCGCAGCGCCTTGCCCTCGGCGAACGTGACCGAGCTCTTGGACAGTGAGCCGAGGTCCGGGACGGCGCCGGAGATCTGCTCGATCAGCTTGTCGGTCCTGGCCGCCTGGGCCTCCCACCGCGCCTTGTCGTTGGCGAGGCGCTTGGTTTCGAGGTCCGCTGCCGCGACATCGAGCGCGTTCTGCTGGAGGCGTCGGTCCTGTTCCACGTCGACGCGGACCTGCTCGGCGTCCGCCCGCACCTTCTCGGCGTCGGCGCGCACCTTGTCGGCGTCGGCCAGCGCCTTGCTCGTCTCGGCCAGACTCTTCGCCAGGTCCGCGAGCTCGGTCGGTGTCAGCGTCATGTCCCATCCCCCTGTGCCGTGTCCGGGTGCGGCGCAAACCGGAACAGACCTGCGGAATGCCCGCGTATCGCCTCTCGTGATCGTCCCGCAGCGGTGCCGCCGGCGCAGGCGATTCGACATCCCCGCCGGCGCATCGCCGGCGTCGCCGACCGGGCAGGGTCGTTCGCGTGCGGACCGTCGACACGGTGCCTAGCGTTGGGGTGTCGCCGTTCCGTCTCGAGGAGGCCTGATGACTGGGAGCGTGGTGCGGTTCGAGTCGCGGACGGTGATCCGCCGGCCGGCGAGCGAGGTGTTCGAGCGCCTTGCCGACCTGCCCGGCTACCGGCAGTGGATGCACCGCGACGGCGTGTTCGGCGGGACGGAGCTGACCTCACCGCCACCGATCCGCGCCGGCACGACGTACGTCGACCGGACGCGGATGGGCCGGTTCGTCGGCGAGGTGACCGAGCACGTGCCGTCGACCCGGCTCGCGTTCAGCGAGACCTTCAGCCTGTTCGGCCGCCCACTCACCCAGGCGCGCCCGCGCTACGTGTTCGAGACGGACGGCGACTCGACCGTCGTGCACCACACGGCCGAGGCCGAGCTGTACGGGTTCGCGCGCCTCTTCAGGCCCGTCGCCGGGCGCATCGTGACCCGCGAACGCAGCCACACCGTCGCCGCCCTCGAGCGCTCCTTCGAGGGCTCCCTCGACGCCGGTCGGTGAGGGACGCCCCGGCGGGATAGCCCGCTTTTGCATACCGGGCCGCCACACGCGTCCTAGCCTTGGCGCGTGCGCTGAGCGTGGGGGCAGGTGCACGAGCAGGGTTGGGGGAACGGGGGGGGGTGGCAGATGGCCGACATCCGGCACCGGCACCTGATGACGCTCGTCGGGGCCGGTCTTGCAGTGACTCTTGCGGCAGCCGCGCCGCCGGTTGCGCACGCCGACCCGCCGCCGGGCGGGTCGACGACACGTGTGTCCGTCGCCCAGGCCGGACGGGTCGCCTGGGCTCCGAGCTACTACGCCGACGTCGACCGGGACGGACGCTTCGTCGCCTTCGCGTCGAGGGCCGGCAACCTCGTGCCGAGGGACTCCAACCACACCGAGGACGTCTTCGTCCGTGACCGCGCGACAGGCCTCACGAGCCGGGTCAGCGTCAGCACGACTGGGGCGCAAGCAAACTCGCTCGCGACGATCCCGTCGATCAGCGCCGACGGTCGTCTCGTGGTCTTCTCGTCGTCGGCGGAAAACCTCGTCCGCGGCGACTCAAACGGCTCCGGCGACGTCTTCGTGCGTGACCGGTCGCGTGGTACGACCACACGAGTCAGCGTGCGCACCGGAGGCGGACAGGCGCGGTGGGGCGCCTGGGCCGGGATCATCAGCGCGAACGGGCGGTTCGTGGCCTTCGACTCCGACTCGGACGACCTGGTGCCCGGAGACACGAACCAGGCAGGCGACGTGTTCGTCCGAGACCTGCGCGCCGGCACCACGACACGCGTCAACGTCTCGGCCTCAGGTGGGCAGTCGCCCTCGGACGACGAGCTCCCGGACGTCGTGACGGGCATCAGCGGGGACGGCCGGTACGTGACCTTCGTGTCGGCGTCGGGCGACCTCGTTCCCGGCGACACCAACGGCACCACAGACGTCTTCGTCCGGGACCGCGTCGCGGGGACGACCACCCGGGTCAGCGTCTCGTCGACCGGCGAGGAGGGCGACCGTGCCAGCTCGGGTGGCGGCCTGAGCGCCGACGGTCGCTTCATCGTCTTCGACTCGGACGCCACCACGCTCGACCCGCGTGACACGAACCGGAACTCGGACGTCTTCGTGCACGACCGGGCCACCGGTGTGACCACTGGCATAAGCGTCGTCCCGAGCACGTCACCCGACCAGGGGCCGGCGAGCTGGTCGAGCACGATCAGCGACGACGGACGCGTCGTCGCCTTCGTCTCCGAGGGCAGCTTCGAACCGGGCGGGCACAACCCCGCGGGCACGGTCAGCGTCTTCGTGCACGACCGGGTGTCGGGCGGCACGTCGCTGGTGAGCCTCTCCTCCCTCGGCCAGCCGGCTGACAGCGGCGGCGAGGCGCCTGCGCTCAGTGGCGACGGCAGGTTCGTCGCCTTCAACTCCGGTGAGCCTGACCTCGTGCCCGGCGGCCACGCAGAACCGGACCTCTACGTCCGGGACCGGCGCGCCCGCCCCAACCCGTTCGGTGACTTCGACGGGGACCACCTGTCGGACCTCATCGCGCGCGGGTCCTCGACCGGCCAGCTGCTCCTCTACCGAGGCACCGGGACCGGACTCACGGGACGCGTCGTCATCGGCAGGTCCGGGTGGAACACGATGAACGCGATCACCCGGCTCGGGGATGTCGACGGCGACGGCCGGGAGGACGTCGTGGCGCGCGAGGCCGCGACCGGATCGCTGTGGCTCTACCGCGGCACCGGGCACGGATTCCTCCCCCGGGTCCGACTGGGCGCGAGCGGATGGAACGGCCTGCGCGAGATCACGGCGGTCGGCGACGTGACCGGCGACGGCCGGGCAGACCTCGTCGCCGTCGAGGCCCGGACCGGCAATCTCTACCTCTACCCGGGGCGCGGCACCTCACTCGGAGCCCGCCGGCTCGTCGGCCACGGAGGCTGGAACGGCGTGGGAGAGCTCACGGGGGTCGGTGACTTCGACCGGGACGGGCACAACGACCTCGTGGCGCGGGAGAACCGCACCGGCGCCCTGTGGCTCTACCGCGGCACCGGGCACGGCTGGTTCGCGTCTCGGGTGCGCATCGGGGCCGGCGGCTGGAACACGCTGCGCGACCTCGTCGGGGTGGGCGACTTCGACCGCGACGGCTTCACCGACCTCGTCGCCGTCGACCGGGCGACGAGGCAGCTCTACCTCTACGTGGGGCGCGGCAGGCACCTGACGGCGCCGCGACCCTTCGGCAGCGGCTGGATGGCCACGTTCGACCCGATGGCGTGAGGTGGACGCCTTGTCCGGGCGTGGTCGTAGCGGGTCGTAACGTGGCGGGGTGATGTTCAGCCGGGACCTGCGCGACGCCGTGGCGCGCGGTGACATCAGCGTCTCCATCCGATTGTGGAGCCGTCCGCAGGTGAGGGTCGGCGGCCGCTACGCCACGGCCGGCGTCGTCATCGAGGTCGACGCGATCGAGGTGCTGCCGTTCTCGGCCGTGACCGACGACGACGTCCGCGCGTCGGGCGAACCGGACCTGGAGTCGTTGCGGCAGAGGGCCGCCCACGCCGGCCCGATCATCGCCGACACCCTCGTGCACCGCGTCGAGTTCCACGTCGTGGAGCGCTGACTCCGCTCGTGGCGGACGTCAGGGGCGCCGGCCGAGTGGTTGCCCGTGGTGCGCCGTCGGCGGTTTTGTATTGAATGCTTGACACAATACGGCGAGAGCGACATGCTCCTCCTTGTCACAAGCGTGTGACACAAACTCAGGGGGTTCGTCATGTCGGTGCTCGTTCTCGTGGTCCTCATCGGTGGCGCGCTGTCACTGGTGGCTGTCATCGCCGGCGCACGCACGATGAGCGGCGACGGCCTCGAACCGAGCCGTGAGTGGCGGGCGGTGCGGGTCGTGTGGCTCGCCGCCGTGGTCGTCGGGGCCGTGGTGGCAGGCCTCCTCGCCGGTCGGCTCGACCTGGGCCGCGGGACGATGCTGGTGCCCGCCGTTCTCGGCCTGTTCGTCGTGGCGGGTGTGGGCCTCGCCGAGACCGTGGTGCGTCCGTCGCGCCCGGCCGGCGTCCGGACGGCCTCACTGGCACCACGCCGGCTGGCCGACTACCTGCCGGGACACCTGGTCACCGCCGTCGTCGGCGTCGCGACGGTGACCGTGGCCACGCTCCTGCTGACGACCGCAACGGCATCTGCCGACGACCTGGGTCGCGCCGGCCGACAGGTGTCGGCCGTGTGCGACAGCACCGGCAGCGCCGCGGGCCCGTATCCGGGAAGCTTCTACTCGGTGCCGCTGGGCCTCGTCCTGCTGGCGACCGGCGTGGCTGCGGTGACGGCCCTACTCGTCGTCGTGCGCAGGCCGCGCGGGTTCGCTCCGGAGGAGGTGGGGGACGACGTGCTGCGCCTCCGTTCCACGACGCGTGTGCTCGCCGCGTCCGGTGCCGCGGTGGCAGCGAGCCATGCGGGCGTCGCCTTCTTCGCCTCCACCGCGCTGCTCCGGATGGACTGCCGGAGCATCTGGATGGCCCCGGTCGGCTGGCTCCTGCTCGCCTCGGTGCCCGTGGCGGTGGTGCTCCTCGGCTGGTTCGTCAGCCGTGTCGTGGCGGGTGGAAAGCCTGTGGCCGCAGTCGAGCTCACGCCCGAGAGGCAGCCACGTTGAGCCTCGTCCTGCACCTCGACCCCGACGACCCGACGCCGCCGTACGAGCAGCTGCGTCGCCAGCTCGCGGACCTCATCACGGCTGGACGACTCGCGCCCGGCGACCGGCTCCCTCCGCTGCGCCAGCTCGCGGGCGACCTCGGGATCGCCGTCGGCACGGTGGCGCGCACGTACCGCGAGCTGGAGCAGGAGGGGCGTCTCGTGTCGCGGCGGGGCGGCGGCACCCGTGTCGCGACGGGCCAGGCCTCGACCACGGACCGACGCGTGCTGCTCGGCGGCATCGCGGACGAGTTCGTGGCGCGGGTCCGCGGTCTCGGGTTCTCCGACGAGGAGATCGTCACGGCGCTCGGCCGCACGCTCCACCTCGAGAGGTCCGAAAGCCCCTGACCTCGGGTGTGATCCGTGGCCGGGAACGCGGTGTGCCGCGGACACCGGGGTGGTGTCCGCGGCACAGGCGTGGGTCCAGGCGTCAGCCGGTGGTGGCGGCGCCGAAGATGTCCTGGTCGAGCCCGCCCGCGTTGGGGCAAGTGTCTGCCGACCAGGTGCCGGTCGAGTCCTGCGTGCGGCACTGGAGCACGTCGAACCCGACGCCGCCCGCGTAGCGGGGGTCGTCACCGGGCGCGACCTGCCGGGTG
Source organism: Intrasporangium zincisolvens (assembly GCF_034724055.1). Classification (NCBI taxonomy): domain Bacteria; kingdom Bacillati; phylum Actinomycetota; class Actinomycetes; order Micrococcales; family Intrasporangiaceae; genus Intrasporangium; species Intrasporangium zincisolvens. The sequence goes on along the minus strand of NZ_JAWIIL010000001.1, from coordinate 126,150 downwards.
TCGGTCCACACGTTGTAGGCGAACGACCCCACGGACGACACGTAGTTGTAGTCGCCGTGGAAGGGGACGCGTCGGTCACCGAACATCTCGTAGTTCGGCATCTGGCTGCTGACCGACAGGCGCGCGGCGGCCCAGCTGCTGCCGCCGTTCGTCGACGACGCAGCGTAGGTGTCGAGGCCCGCCGTCGCGGCGGCGAAGCCGGCGGCGTCACGCACGGCGCCGTTGTTGCCCGGCGGGTACTGGACGCTGTAGGCGGGATCGTTGCGGCTGTCGTGCCACACCGCGTGGAGCACGCCGCCGTCGGCGTTGATGTCGGGGAAGAACTGGTGCCCCCGCGCCGACGGTGCGAGGAGCTTGGGTGCCGACCATCCGCCGCCGCTCATCATCGCGAAGTAGACGCCACCCTGACCGACGCGCAGGGTCGTGCCCGACGGATCGGCCGTGTTGTAGGTGGTCTGCGACGCCTGCTCGGTGCCGGGGATCGTCGCGTCGTACACGAGGTAGACGTTCTGGTTCGCGGCCTTCGGGTCGGCGGTGATGCGTGGCTGGCTGTCGTGGCGGAAGAAGACGAACCCGCTCTGGCACGCGAAGGGGCCGGAGCCGCAGTCGCGGCTGTCGCCCACCGAGTCCTCACCCGGCTCGGACTCCGGTCCGTCGGCGGACAGGTACGCCTTCTCGTGCGCCGCCGCGGCGGCGGCGGGGTCACCCGCGGAGTCGGCCGCGTCGAACGGCTCGAAGGTGGCGGCCGTGGCCGGCGGGCTGAACGTCGCGCCGCCGTCACGGGACACGACGTACTGGATCGAGCTCTCCTGCTTGCCGCGGTTGGACTCGGACTGGCGGTAGGCGACGTAGACGGTGCCGTTGCTCGTCACGGCGATGTCGGCGAACTGTACGTCCTTCGAGCCGGTCGAGATCTTCATCGGGTGGCTGAACGTGGCGCCGTGGTTCGTCGAGCGCACGAACTGGATCGAGTTGTTGCCGTTGATGCCCTGGAAGAGGCTCCACGCGGCGTAGACGTTGCCCTGGTGCGGGCTGCTGACGCCGCGGTCGACCTCGATGGAGGTCTTGTCGTTGAAGCGGCCGTTGAGGGCCGGGCCGGCCTTGCCGACGATGACGGTGCGGACGTAGTGCGCGGCGTCCTGGTCGTAGGTGGCCACCCACACGTCGCCGTTCTGCGGCGCGACGCGGTTGAAGGCGTTGCCCATGTAGAAGAGGCGGCCCTGGGTGTCCCACGCCTGGACGGGGTCACCGGCATTGGTGATTCCGGCCTGCTGCAGGGGGCTGGCCTTGCCCTCGGGCGAGGTGTCGGTCGGGTAGCCGGGGAGCAGGCTGTCGGTCCACGTGGCACCGGAGTTGGTGCTGCGGTAGAAGCCGGTCCAGGTGCCGCCGGCGATCTCGACGGTGCAGTAGTCGTTGGAGCCCGCCACGACGATCGACGCGTTGCGCGCGTCGACGGCCGCGGACGGCTCGTTCTGCTGGCGACGGTTCGCGCCGCACGCGGAGATCGCGTCCCCGGGCGTGATGGCGCTGCCGTTGGCCTTGACGTACGGCGCGTCGACCGAGACCGGGGTGTCGGTGCGGACGACGGTCGATGCCTGCGCGCTCAGCAGCGTCGGTCCGAGGACCAGGGCGCCGGCCGAGACGGCGGAGACGGTGAACAGGTGGATCCCTCTGCGGTGGCGCATGTGGCCCCCTCCCCGCGCCATGGCGCGGGGCCGGTGCCGGCCGGGTGGGCCGGCGACGCACCCCCGGTGCCCGGTCGAGCCCGGGGACACACCTGGCTGGTCCACCCCGAAGGGCCAGTCCGGCAGAACTCACCATCGCACGGGCGACGAAGCCGCAAGGGATTCCCGCACGTTCAGGTTTCGCTCAGGTTCGCGAGACTCCTCGGGCCATTCGGAGAGCGTCGTCGAACCGACGGCGTGGGGCGGCGCCCACCGGCCCAGGTGGTCGTCAGGCGTCGGTGGCTGGGGCGGCGGCGTACTCCTCGTCGGTGACCGGCGTCAGCCAGTGCACGACGTCGTGGTCGGCGTCCCCCTCGTTGATGGCGACGTGGACCATGAGCCGGTTGGGGGCGGCGCCGTGCCAGTGCTCCTCGTCGGCCTCGAACAGGACGCGGTCGCCGGGGCGGATGACCTCGACGGGCCCGCCGCGGCGCTGGCAGAGGCCGACGCCCTCGGTGACGAAGACGGTCTGGCTCAGCGGGTGGCGGTGCCAGTGGGTGCGGGCGCCCGGCATGAAGTGGACGAGGTTGGCGCTGACGCGTGACGGCGCCGGGGCCGCTGCGACCGCGTCGATGTAGACGTCGCCGGTGAACCAGTCGCTCGGGCCCTTGACGGTGGCGACCGAGCTGCGGGTGATCTGCATGGGTTTCCTTCTAGCCGTTGGGGATCGCGGTGTCGGTGGTGGCCGTGGGCGCCGGCGTCGAGGCCGCCCAGGAGGCGAGCAGCTGGAGCCGTTCGGCCGAGGGTGAGCCGGGCTCGGCGGTGTAGACCATGAGGATGAGGCCGGGCTCGGCAGTGATGGCGAGCTCCTCGTAGGCGAGGGTCAGCTCGCCGACGACGGGGTGGGTGAACCGCTTGGTTCCGGTGCCGTGGGTGCGCACGTCGTGGGCGCTCCACAGGCGTCGGAACACCTCGCTCTGCGTGGACAGCTCGCCGACGAGGTCCTGCAGACCGCGGTCGTGCGGGTCGCGGCCGGCCTCGGCGCGCATGATGCCGACGCACATCTCGGCGAAGCGGTCCCAGTCCGGGTAGAACTCGCGCGAGGCTGGGTCGAGGAACTGGAACCGGGCGAGGTTCGGCATCCGCCCGCCCTCGCCGATGACCGGCGAGTAGAAGGCGCGCCCGAGGGCGTTGGTGGCGAGCAGGTTCTGGTGCGGGTCGCGGACGAAGGCGACCCCGTCGCGGATCGACTCGAGCGCCCACTGCAGGCTGGGCCGGGAGGCCGGCTTGCCCGATGCGCGTCGACGCGGACGCCCGGAGGTGGGGATGCCGTCGGCGGCGCGGGCGAGGTCGAGCAGGTGGGCGCGCTCGGTGTCGTCGAGCTGCAGGGCCCGGGCGAGCGCGTCGAGCACGCCCGTCGACGCCCCGGCGATCTGCCCGCGCTCGAGGCGGGCGTAGTACTCGACGCTCAGGCCGGCGATCGTGGCGACCTCGCTGCGGCGGAGGCCGGGCACGCGTCGGCCGCGGCCGGCGGGGAGCCCGACCTGCTCGGGGGTGATGCGGGCGCGGCGGGTCATGAGGAACTCGCGCACCTCCTGGCGGTTGTCCACGCCTTCGAGACTAGGCCGGGTCGACGCGTCGGCCGAGCCGTGAGAGGTGCCCTGTCAGTACGTCCCTCGACAGGGACTCCCCCTTCTCCTCGGCGCGGGCTTCACTCGTCGGGTGGGCCTGTTCGGCCCCGGCGGGCACCGGCCCGCGAGAAGCGAGTTGAAGGAGTTCACGCGATGCGTGGAGTTGTCATGTACGGACCCGGCGACGTGCGCGTGGAGGAGCGCGAGGACCCGAGGATCATCGAGCCGACCGACGCGGTCATCCGCCTCACGGCGACGTGCATCTGCGGCAGCGACCTGTGGCCCTACCGCGGCGCCGAGCCGGTCGACCACCAGGTCATGGGGCACGAGTACGTCGGCGTCGTCGAGGAGGTCGGCTCCGAAGTGCGCACCGTCAAGGTCGGCGACTTCGTCGTCGGGTCGTTCTGGGCCTCGGACAACACCTGCGAGATCTGCCAGGCCGGCTACCAGGCGTACTGCACGCACCGCGTCCTCATGGGGACGATCGGCACGCAGTCCGAGCTGGCGCGCATCCCCCTCGCCGACGGCACCCTCGTCGCGACGCCGGGGCAGCCCGACGCCGACCTCATCCCCTCGCTCATGGCGGCCTCCGACGTGCTCGGCACCGGGTGGTTCGCGGCGGTGGCCGCCGAGGCGGGCCCGGGCAAGACCGTGGCCGTCGTCGGCGACGGGGCGGTCGGGCTGCTCGGCATCCTGGCCGCGCGTGAGCTCGGGGCCGAGCGGATCATCGCCTTCAGCCGGCACGCCGACCGGCAGGCGCTCGCCCGCGAGTTCGGCGCGACCGACATCGTCACCGAGCGCGGCGACGCCGGGGTGGCGCGCGTCAAGGAGCTGACCGGCGGGCTCGGCGCGCACTCGGTCATCGAGGCCGTCGGCACGCAGGAGGCGATGATGCAGGCCATCGGGTCGACGCGTCCCGGGGGCCACGTCGGGTTCGTCGGCGTCTCGCACGACGTCGCCATCCCGGGCGGCGACCTGTTCATGGCCGGCGTCCACCTCCACGGCGGCCCCGCCCCGGTGCGCGAGTACCTGCCGCACCTGATCCAGCTGATCTGGGACCGGAAGATCAACCCGGGCAAGGTCTTCGACCTCACCCTCCCGCTCGAGGAGGCCGCGCAGGGCTACACGGCCATGGACGAGCGCACCGCCACCAAGGTGCTGCTGACGCTGTGAGCGGCTGCGCTGGAGTGCCGGCTCGCCCGGCCGCCGGAAGGGAGTGACGCGTGGACCTGCAGGAGTTCCTTGACCACGTCGACGCCGGACGCGTCATCGAGGGCGGGTCGGCGGCGCACGAGTTCATGCACGGGGCGGCGCAGGACGCGTTGCGCGTCGTGGCCGAGCTCAACGGCGCCTACCGGACGCCGGATGAGGTGCGGACGCTGCTGGCGCGGCTCACCGGGAAGGCCGTGGCCGCGTCGGTCACGGTCTTCCCGCCGTTCCACAGCGAGTTCGGCAAGAACCTGACGCTCGGCGAGGGCGTGTTCGTCAACATGGGCTGCCGGTTCCAGGACACCGGCGGCATCACGATCGGGCCGGGCACCCTGATCGGTCACGGCTGCACGCTGACGACGCTCGACCACGCCGCCGACCCGACGCGTCGGGCCGACATGACCCCCGCGCCGGTGGTGATCGGCCGCGACGTCTGGCTCGGCGCCGGCGTCACCGTCGTGCCGGGCGTGACGATCGGCGACGGCGCCATCGTCGGAGCCGGAGCTGTCGTGACGAAGGACGTGCCCGCCGACACCGTCGCCGCCGGCGTCCCAGCACGGGTTCTCCGCCCGACCGGATTCAGGTCCTGACGCGCGCCGACCTGAAGTCAGCGCTTGACGGCGATCGAGAACAGCTGGTGCCAGCGCGAGACGACCTCCGACCACGTCTCCTGTCCGGCCTTGACGATCGACCCCTTGAGCTCGTCCCTCGTCTGCTCGGGGATGAGATCGAGGCACGTGTGCGCGGTGAGCCCACCGTCGACAGCGGTGTTCCAGGTGTCGAGCGTCGGAGCGAGCTGGCCCTTGGCGGCCGAGTCGGCGAGGTCGCGAACCCCCTCGTAGCAGCCGAGCACGTCCTCGGGTGTGACCCGGCCGGGGGTCGTGTCCCAGTCGTCGATCGCCGACTCCACGAGGGCCGAGGCCGCGCTCATGGCCGCCGAGTCGGCCGGTGTCGGCTGGTACGCCAAGGTGCCCGGGGTGTCGCCGGGCCACCAGACATCCACGGTGGCATCGGGCTGGAGCCAGCGATGCTGCGGATCGCTCGAGCGGTACAGGTCGTAGATGCCGGACAGGAGCTCCGACACGTCAGCCCGGGAGCCCGCCGACGCGTCCGACTGCGTGGTGACCCGGGGGAACACGGAGCCGGCAGCGGCCGACAATGCGATGACCGTTCGCGAGGTGTTCGTGATGGTCCAGTGGGTCGGCGTGACGGCGCAGGCCCGCAGGAACGGTCCGAGGTCGAGCTCGACCGGGGTGGCCGGGAGGCAGTCCGTGTGAGGTGGTGGCGGTGGCGTGTCTGTCTCGCTGTCCGTCGTCACGACGGTGGACGGAGGGTCGACGGTGAAGGTGTAGGACGTGCTCGACGGGCCGGGGAGATCGGCAGGCTCATCGCCCGACTGGCACCCGCCCGCGCCGAGGACCACGGCGAGGGCGGCGACCGCGCATCCGCTGCTGAGTCGGCGAGTCATGGCTGCCCCCTGGTCAACACTCGAGTGCCAACGTCTGCATCGATTCTGACAGCGGCTGCCGCGCGTGACCGGCCGTTGGCGAAACGGCTGACGCCTCCCCTTTTGCGACCGGTCGACGCCCCGATCGATGGCTGGTCCGGGCTGTGTCGCCGCGCGCACAGACAGGCCCGGCGGCCCGGCGCAGAGTTGCTCCATCAAGGGCGGCAGCGCCTCACCAAGGAGGTCGGACGATGAGACTCAGGAACTTCCCGTGCTGGGTGATGGGCCACATGTTCCGCGTGAAGGCCGGAGACAAGGGGATGCTCGTCTGTCAGCGATGCGGCACCCAGGAGCTCGTGATGATGAAGAGCTTGCGCGACAACGTCAGCGGGTCGTTGGGGATGTAGCGGCGCTCGCCGACCACGCGTCAGCGGCAACCACCCGCAGGTCGACCCACCCCGGCCAACTGCCCCGCTGAGGGCGCGCAGCCGCTGGGCGCGCCGCGTCTAGTCTGGACCGGTGGGCACCGGCGGCGACGGGCCGCCCAGACGGCGCACGACGTCGCGGCTGGGCGGACTGGTTCGCGCGTCCGGTGGGGACTCGCGCGGTCACGTGGCCGGAGCCGTCGGCGGCGCCATCCTTGCTGTGGCCGCGGTGATCCTGTCGGCCTGCACCACGGCGACGCCTCCTGGCCTCGTGGGCACGGCGCAGCCGACCAACCCTGAGCCGTTCATGACCGCGATCGACGGGATGACCGTCGTTCCCGAGTCGGTGGAGTGTGCGGACGAGCGGCTCGACGGTCGGCGCAGCAATCTGCCTGGGCCGCAGCTGATTCCGGCGGCGTTCCCCGGTGTCGTGGCCGTGCGCCTCGTCCGGCCGGGGCGTGACGCGTCGGACGCCCGCTGCCACCCGACGCTGGTGAAGAGGTTCAGCTGCCGGGACGCCTCGACGTGGGCCGAGCCCGACCCCACGGAGTTCCTCCTGACGTTCGGCGCTCCTCAGGTCAGGGTGGTCGAGGGGACGTCCTCGGCCCGGACGCAGTCGACCGCGGACGGGCGCACACCGGCCGAGCCGAAGCGCTCATTCACGTATGCCGAGTACGACCTGGCGCCCGGCGACCCGCTCGGTGCGGTCGCGTTCGAGCAGCACGCCTTCGCGACCTGCGCCCCGGCCACCGAGCGGGTGGTCAACGGCGTAGCGATGCGCACCGCTTCGGTCGGTACGGAGACCGGCCTCGTCGACGTCGCCTTCCTCGTGGCCGGTGACCGGCTCGCGCAGGTGGTCCTGTCCGGGAGTCGATGGGCGGCCGACGAGCGTGACCACGCCTGGCTCACGGTCGCGCAGCACCTTCGCCTGGAGGAGTGACCCGCCCGAGGGCCCCGACGCCGCACTGGCAGGCTTGGGCAGCATGAACGCTGTCACCGTCGAGACGTTGCGCCTGTTCCTGCACGTCCTGGCCGCCACGGTGTGGGTCGGGGGCCAGATCACCCTCGCCGCCCTGGTGCCGGCGCTTCGGGCGGCCGGGACCGAGGTGCCGAAGGCGGCGGCCAACGCCTTCAACCGCGTCGCCTGGCCGGCGTTCGGGGTCCTGCTGCTCACCGGCGTCTGGAACGTCGTGGCCGAGGGTGACAAGGGGCCGGCCTACGAGCGCACCCTGATGGTCAAGTACACGCTGGTGATCGCCTCGGGTGCCACGGCCTTCCTGCACGCTCGAGTGGCGTCGCGCAAGGCCATGGCGATCTTCGGGGCGCTGACCGGACTCACCGCGCTGGCAACGCTTTTCGTCGGGATCATGCTGGCCCAGTGAAGGTTCGCCGACGGCGGCCTGACGGTGTCGTCCGGCCGCGTCAGTCGACGCTTCGAGCGGTGAGGTACAGGGGCAGGAAGACGAGGACGACCACGAGGCACAGCGCCGCCCACACCTCCGGCCGGTCGACGGTCAGGCCCAGCACGGTCATGGTGACCGGTCGGCCGCGCTCCGCACGTGACCGTGCATCCGTCAGCACCCAGACGCTGGCCACCGCGACGATGAGCACCAGCGCGAGCCCGCCCGCAGCAGAGTGAGTCACCCCGCCAGTATCGCCGGAACCCAGGGCTCAGGACCCGTGCACCAGAGGCGCCGCGACAGCTGCCGGACGCCGGTTTCGGGTGATGCTGCAGCGCCCGGACGCGTACCCGCGCGGTTAGCCTTCGCGGATGAGCAGCGCGCGCGAGCCGGCGGAGTCCGCCGCTGTACTCGGGGAGGCTGACCCGGCAGCCGCCGAGACAGGCTGGGACCCAGAGGGCGGCAAGCCCACCGCCGAGCCCCTGGCCGAGCTGACGCAAGGCGGCTATCGCCCGGTCGACGCCACCCGCGCTGTCCTGGCCCAGGTGTCCGGCATCCACGTCACCCGCCGGGCCCGGCCTCCGAAGCGCAAGGCTCGAACGTTCCACTTCGACGTGCCGGCCGCACTCGCCGCGTGGGACGTCGCCTATCCCGAGATGGCCGGCATCGACGCCGACGACGACCTCTGCCTGATCGGCGACCTTCCCAGCGAGCGCATGTTCCTCGCCTCCGACACTGCCGGGACCGTGTACGCGGGCAATGGCCGACAGCTGCACCGGCTCGGACGGTCCGTGGCCGAGGCCCTGGAGACCCTGCTGTCGCACACGGACTCCACGGCGTGGCCCCGGGTCACGGCACCTCCGAGACCGCCTCACCCCGTGCTGGCCCGTTCAGAGGACCCGCACCCGGTGACCGGCCCCCAGGAGGCGGTGATGCTCGCCGTCGCGACGCGGGGCGCAGCCAGCGGCCCGGTGCTGGGGGTGGCGGATCTCGGAGACGTGTGGCGGGTCTACCGCGCGACCCATGCCCTGATGGTGCGGCCCTTCCCCGTTCCGCTCCTGGTGTCGAAGGAGACCGGGGACGTCAGGCTGGACTGGCCCAACCGCAGGGACGCGCCGACCGCGCAGGACGGCTACCGCGAGCTCCTCAGCCTGCTCGACCCGCACCTGCGCGCGTGGGGGTTCACGGGTTCGGGACGGTCGTGGCGCTACCGCGGCGCGGAGGAACCGCTCTCGTTGAGGTTCAGGGCGCACCACGACGCCACCGTGGCGACGCTCGCCTTCGAGGTCCTCCTCATTCCGGGCAACCCCCTTCGTGAGGATGAGTGCCAGGCGTGGGCGACGGTGAAGGTCGACACGTGGGACGTCTACTTCCACGTCCTTGCCGGCGTCGACGTCCGCCCCATGGCCGACGCCGTGCTCGCCGTGCTGAGCAAGGACCTCAAGCCGAGGTTGGCGGCGACGGCCGCCGCCGAAGGGTCCCCTCCGCCCACGACCGACTGACGCGCTCTCCTCGGCGGAGTGGCCACGCGTCATCCTCCGGTCAGTAGACGGTCCAGCCCCCGTCGACGACCAGCGTCTGCCCGGTGACGTACGAGGAGGCGTCACTGCACAGGAAGAGCAACGGCCCGTCGAGCTGCAGCGCCATGGCGAACTGGGCGCCGAGGCCGGAGGACGTTCCGGTGGCCACTGCCACGCGGCCCTCAACGTCGGTCACGACGTCAGCCTGTCCAGCGGCGGCACCCGGCGGACCGTTCCGGTCTTCCCCGCGGCGTCCGCCTCCCGGCTGAACCCGCTGGCAGCACGCGGATCCACGCTGCCGACGCTACGCCGGTGTGCTGCCCGGCGAGCCGGCGCCGCATCAGTCCGTCACGGTGCTCGGCCGAACGCCGTAGACGAGGTCCGCGTACTCCCGGTGGCGCTCGATCCAGCCCTTGATGAACGGGCAGAGCGGAAGGACCGAGACGGCCTTGCCGCGGAGGTCGTCCAGCGCGTACCGGGCGAGAGCGGAGCCGACTCCCTTGCCCTCGAAGGCCGGGTCCACCTCGGTGTGAGTGAAGACGATCAGCTGCTTGGCGACGATGAACTCCGCGAACCCTGCAAGGCGGTCGTCGACATGCGCCTCGTAGCGGGACTGCTCGTCACTTCGCGAAAGCTCGATCGTTGGCTCGGCCGGCATGGCCAACACGATGTCACACCGCGTTGCAGACCGACGGTGTCGGAACGGCGAGCGGTTCGTGATGAGCACCGCTGAAGGGCTGTGTCAGGCGGCGGGGAAGCAGGCGAGCAGCGCCTCGACCGGCGTCCGCTCTCCTGTGACCTCGGCGTTCCCGTCCACGGAGCGACCGGCGAAGAGGATCTCGGCCCACGTGGACGAGTCGGCCCTCAGCGTCGTGGTCGGGTCGGCCCACGTGCCGCGCTCCGCGTCCAGTCCGGTGTCATCCCACCGGACGCGGTAGGGGTGCTCGACGCCGGAGACGCGGTCGTCGCGTAGGTACAGCTGCACCTCCCCCGGGGCCGGGGCGAGGTCGGGCCTGGCCATCGTGAGCATGGCCTGAACTGCGGCGTCGGGCGTCAGTCCGCCGGCCTCCTCGCGGACCGGGGAGCCCTGCGCCCAGCGGCCGAGCTCGCGCAGGATCGGTCCGAGCTCGGTGGCCCAGGGCGTCAGCGCGTACGCGTGCTGCGAGGCAGGCTCACCCAGTTCGGCCTCGACCAGCCCGGTGGCGGCGAGCTCGCGCAGCCGGCCGCTCAGGACGGCCGGCGTGATGCCGCGCACCGTGGCGAGCAGCTCGTTGAAGCGCTTCGGCCCGAGCATCAGCTCGCGCAGGATCGGGTAGGTCCACCGGCTGCCGATCAGCTCCATGGCGTGGGCTGTCGCGCACGCGTCGCCGAGCTGTGCGTACGTCGCCTTCGGCACCAGACCCCTCCCGTCACGACCAGAACTATGGTAACCATAGCACTATGGAAAACATAGTTGATGGTGTGGTGACGTCGCCCGACGGCACGCGGATCGCCTGGACGCGGCGGGGCGACGGTCCGCCCGTCGTCATGGTCTCCCCGGTCATGGCCTGCCGCGAGCGCTCGCCGCAGCCGGACCTGCCCAGGGCCCTGGCGCAGCGGTACACCGTGCTCACGTACGACCGCCGTGGCACCGGGGAGAGCCTCGAGGAGCCCGGCACGACCTACGCGGTCGAGCGCGAGTTCGACGATCTCGCAGCGGTGCTCGACCTCGCCGGGCCCGACGCGTTGGTCTACGGCTTCTCCTCCGGAGCGACGCTGGCGCTGCTGGGCGCCGCCAACGGACTACCCGTCGCGCGGCTGCTGCTGATGGAGCCGCCCCTCGTCGCCGACCCGGACCTGGCGCCGCTGGCGGAAGCGAGGCGGCGCCTGGCCGCGGATCCCGCCGACGCCCGGAAGTGGTTCGACGAGGAGGTCACGAGGATCCCGGCCGAGATCCGGGCGCAGTTCCCGCCACCGAGCCCGCTCGACCTCGCGAACGCGCCCGCGATGCTCCACGAGCTCGCCTTCCTGCCCGGGACCACCGCGGAGCAGTTCCGCGGCGTGACGGTCCCGACGCTGCTCGTCGCGAGCGACCACACTGCCCCCGTGCTGCTCGAGGCGACGCGGGCACTCGGGGAGGCCCTGCCGCACGCGGTGGTACGGGTGTTGCCCGGCCAGTGGCACGGCGTCCCCGACGCCGTCGTCGTCGCCGAGGTCGACGCCTTCCTCGGCCGAGACCGTGACCTCGAGAAGGAGTCGGCCCGATGAGCTCTCGCCGCCTGCCGGTGCGCCCGATCGAGCCGAAGGCCTACCCCGATGTCGTCGACCGCGACGCCTGGCAGCAGCAGCTGTCCGACCTGCTGGTGCGCGAGAAGGCCCACACGCGCGCCGGCGACGCGCTCGCCGCCGAGCGGCGCCGGCTGCCGATGGTGCGGGTGCCCTCGGACGCGTCGGTCGTGGGCCCCGCCGGCCGCACCCCGATCCTCGACGTCTTCGAGGGCCGACGCCTGCTGCTGGCCTACTTCCACATGTGGCACGACGGGATGCCGTGGCCCCAGCAGTGCGAGGGCTGCACCTTCTGCGCGTCGCAGCTGCAGCGTCCCGAGTACCTCCACGCCCGCGACATCACCGTGGCCGTGTTCTGCGAGGGCGACTACGCCGAGAGCAGCCCGTACGCCGAGTTCCTCCGCTACGCGACGCCCTGGTACTCGGCCCGCGACTCCGCCTCGCTGGTCGCCGGCCGGGAGTTCGGGTTCCATGCCTGCTACGTGCGTGACGACGACGACCAGGTGTTCGAGACGTACTGGACGACCGACCGCGGCACGGAGGCGGGCCTGTGGAGCTACGGACTCATGGACCTGACCGTCTTCGGCCGGCAGGAGGCGTGGGAGGACAGCCCGACAGGGTGGCCCCGGATCCCGGCCGGTCAGCACCAGTGGCGGGTCGAGGGCCGGCCGACCGCGCAGTGGGCCGTCGCCGACGAGCGAGCCGACGCGGCCCCGACCAGCTGTCACCACCACTGAAAGGCGGTGATGAGACGCTGGCATCAAGAACGCGTGCCCCCCTCGATGCCTCAGGTGGCCACGCGAAATGCGCTGTCATGGCTGCGCGAACTCCATGACGACCTTGATGTCGTCGGGCTCGCCGGCGAGCGCCCGGTCGACGTCGGCGGGCTGGACGCGGCGGGTGACGAGCTGCTCGAGCCAGGCCTGGTCAGCTCGAGCCAGCACCCGGGCGGCTCGGTAGTAGTGCCGACGGTTGGCGTTGACCGAGCCGAAGACCACGAGGTTCTTGAGCACCGCGTCCTTGGCGAGCAGTGCGGCCGTCTCGGCCGTGGGGTCCGAAGGAGACCCGATGCCGGTGAGGCACACGATGCCGCCCGGTGCCACGGCGTCGGCAGCCTGGACGATGAGGGGCACGACGCCGGTGCACTCGATGACGATGTCGGGCTGCAGTCCCAGGTCGGCCACCGAACCCACGTGGTAGACGGCGCCCAGCTGCTCGACCAGCCCGGGTTTCGGGCCGGTCGTGACCCGGTCGAGCACATGCACCTCCCTGCCCAGCTGCACGCCGATCAGGGCGGCCAGCAGCCCGATCGGGCCTGCTCCGACGACCAGCACGACCTGGGGATCCCAGAAGGTGCGCTGGCCGATCGAGAGGATGTGCTGCCACGCCTTGGTCACGACCGTGGTCGGTTCGAGGAGCACCCCCAGGGTGCCGAGCCGTCTGTCGACGCGGACCAGGTACTCCGGCTCGCTCCTCCAGCGCTCGGCCATGAAGCCGTGCGCCTGCTTGATGCCGCGTTCGGTGTAGAGCCCGTTGGAGCACATGTCCCATTCGCCGACGGCACAGCTGGGGCAGGGCATCGGGTCGGGACGCCGGACGATGCCCACGACGTGCTCACCGACGGCCAGTCGCGTCGGACCCGGGTCCAGCACCCTGCCCAGGGACTCGTGCCCGAGGATCAGCCGCTCCTCACCCGGTGGGGCCCACCCGTACGCGCCGTTGGCGATCTCCGCATCGGTCCCGCACACGCCCACCGCCAGCGCTTCGACGAGCACGGGCCCGACGTCAGCCGCCGGGTCCGGCACGTCCTCCAGGGCGGCGGACCCCGCTACGCCCGGAATCACCGTCACCGCCTGCATGACCAGCCCCTCTCACCGCGAGACAGCGCGCACCGCGACACCGACTGCTGCGCCTCCAGCTGACTCGGGTCAGACGACGTCGGCGCGTCGGGCAACCCGCCTCAGGGCAAACCCAGTGAGGATGAACCCGACGCCCAGCGCCGCGGCCATGAGCGCCACACCGAAGGCGACGACGGACGTGAAGAGCGAGGCCCGCAGGAACGAGGCGGTCATCACCGTCGAGCGTTTCGGGTCCGTCTGGTCGAGCTCGGCGTAGGTCTTCCCGCCGGACGCCTCCATCGCGTGCTTCTGGATCACCTCCGCCTCGGTGTAGGCCTCCCAGGGGGTGTCCACAGTGGCGCCCGCGAAGCGGGCCGCGTCCTCCGAGACCGTGATCTTCTCGGCGCCGAGCTCGTTCCCGACCGCGACCCAGGTCACCACGCCGGCAACGGCGAGAATCGCGCCGAAGACGATCAGGAGCAGGCCGATGACGGCCACGCCCCGCAGGCCGCGCGTCTCGGTGGCCCCGCCTGCTTGTCGCATCGTGTTCGTCGTCATCCCACAGCCTCCTGGGTTCGGTGCACTGGATGGACCCGTCCGCTGCCGCCGGCACGGCGACGCATCTCAAACTAGGTCTCCCGTCACGGTCGACACATGACTCTTTTGGAATGATCCGAGGCCTGATCGCGTCGTCTCAGGACGGGAATCGTGACCGGGTAGCGCGGTCGAGTGCCCCGTCGAGGGTGATGGCTGCGTCGATGAGGGCCAGGTGGGTGAACGCCTGCGGGAAGTTGCCGATCTGCTCACCGGTCAGCGCGATCTCCTCCGAGTACAGCCCGAGGTGGTTGGCGTAGGTCAGCATCTTCTCGAAGGTCACGAGCGCCTTGTCGAGCTGCCCCGCTCGGGCGAGGGCGTCGACGTAGGCGAAGGTGCACAGCGAGAAGGTGCCTTCCGACCCGCGCAGTCCGTCGGGAGAGGCGGCCGGGTCGTAGCGGTAGACGAGGCTGTCGGTGACGAGCTCGTCGTCCATCGCCGCGAGGGTGGAGGTCCACCGCGGGTCGGTGGGGGCGATGATGCCGGCCGACGACATGCGCAGCAGGGAGGAGTCGAGGACGTCGGTGTCGTAGTGCTGCACGAAGGCCTGCCGCCCTTCGTGCCAGCCCCGGTCCATGACCTGCTCGTAGATCGCGTCACGCTCGGCGCGCCACCGCTCCAGCGGTGCCGGCCGCCCGTTGTCGGCCGCCAGGCGGATGCCGCGGTCGAGGGCGACCCAGCACATGACGCGTCCGTACGTGAAGTTCTGCCGCCCTCCACGCGTCTCCCAGATCCCCTCCTCCGGCTGGTCCCAGTGCTCGGCCAGCCAGTCGAGCAGGTCGCGAATGTGCTGCCAGCCCTCGTGGCTCGCCTCGAGGCCACGCCGGTCGCCGACCCAGATGCTGTCCATCGCCTCGCCGTAGATGTCGAGCTGGAGCTGGTCGGCGGCGCCGTTGCCGATGCGTACCGGGGCGCTGCCGCGATAGCCCTCCCAGTGCTCGAGCACCTCCTCGACGAGGTCGCTGGACCCGTCGACGCGGTACATGATGTTCAGCGGCCCGGCCGTTCCGCCGCGCTGCTCGCGGACCCGGGCTCCGAGCCAGCGCCCGAGGGCCGCGGCCTCCTCGGTGAAGCCCAGCCCCAGCAACGAGTAGACCGAGAACGACGCGTCGCGCACCCACGTGTACCGGTAGTCCCAGTTGCGCTCCCCGCCGATCTGTTCGGGCAGCGCTGCGGTCGGGGCGGCGACGAGGCCGCCGCTGGGCGCGTACGTCATGAGCTTGAGCGTGATGGCCGAGCGGTGCACGATCTCGCGCCAGCGCCCGAAGTAGCTGCACTGCGACAGCCACGAGCGCCAGAACCGGACGGTGTCGTCGAACAGCGTCCACGCCTCCGCCACCCGCAGCGCGCGGGCCGGCCCGACGCCGCCGGACCGCAGGACGAACCCGCGCATCTGGCCGGCGGTCAGGGGCAGCTCGGCCCGCACGTCGCCCTGCGCGTCCACGGTCCCGATG
Source organism: Intrasporangium zincisolvens (assembly GCF_034724055.1). Lineage (NCBI taxonomy): Bacteria > Bacillati > Actinomycetota > Actinomycetes > Micrococcales > Intrasporangiaceae > Intrasporangium > Intrasporangium zincisolvens. The sequence goes on along the minus strand of NZ_JAWIIL010000001.1, from coordinate 110,703 downwards.
GCGAGGCGCTCGTCGTGCGGTTCCCGCACGAGGTCGACGCACATCGTGGTCCGTGCGCCCCGGAACACCACGCCGTCCTCGCTCAGGTCGGCCTCGTGGGGCTCTCGCCCGTAGTCGAAACGCGGCGCGATCTCGACGGTGAAGGTCATCGACCCACGGACGCATCGCACCATCCGCACGATCCGGTGCTCGGCGGCCTCGGTCTGCCCCGCGACGGGCATGAAGTCGACGACCTCGCCGACTCCGTCCTCGGTGAGGAAACGGGTCACGAGGACCGCGGTGCCGGGAAAGTAGAGCTGCTTGCGGGTGAAGACGTCTGCCTTCGCGGTGACGCTGCACCGGCCGCCGCGCTCGTGGTCGAGCAGCGAGCCGAAGGTGCTCGGTGAGTCGAACCGGGGGGCGCAGAACCAGTCGATGGTGCCGTCGGTGGAGACGAGGGCGGAGGTCTGCAGGTCACCGATGAGGCCGTGGTCGGCGATGAGCGGGTAACCGGACAAGGGGTGCTCCTTCCGCCGGCGAGGCCAGCTCCACGCTCGCCCGGGGGAACCACGGCGGGCATCATCCCGCTGGGGTGATCTGCCCCCTGGCGTCCGTTGCGCGTGGCGCGCCGACGCCACGCGACGCTCACTGCCGCGTCAGGGCGACCTGCATCCGCTGCTCAGCACTGATGAGGTGGTCGGGGTCCTCGGCGTTCTCGTCAAGGTCGATCTGGACCCGGTGGACGCGGCCCGTGAAGATCCCGGTCCTGAGGTCGTAGTCGTCGCTGACCGGTGTCGCACTGTCACTGCCGACGTCCAGGGTCTCGTCCGCGGAGAAGACCAGGGGAACGGTCGCCTCGACCCGACCGCCGCCCGCTGGCCGGCCGTCGACGAACAGCGAGACAGAGCCTCCCTTGCCGAGTCCCCCACCGTCGTAAGCGAACTCGACGCGGAGCTGGTGCTCGCCCACCTGAACGGGCTCCTCGCCGTAGACCTTGAACACCCGCATCCCGAAGAGGTTGTAGCAGTAGGCGAGAGCTCCCTCGTGCAGGTAGACCGACCAGCCGCCGAAAGCCCCGCCTTGCGCGACGACGACTCCCCTGGCGCCTCCGTCGGGGATCGTGACGTCCGCCGTCACGGCGTGTGAACGGTTCTTGATGTTGAGCACGCTGTTCTCGGTGAGCCGGCCCATTCCGCCGTACAGCACCTGGGTCTTGCCCCCGATGAGCGAGGGCCTGCCGGCCATGGCCGGGTCGAACCGCTCGACGCGTCGGTCATCGAGCGGGAAGACGTTGTGCTTGGCGGCTTCGATGAGGAACATCGACTGCAGACGAGCGAGCTGGTCGGGGTCTTCCGACGCCAGGTCGCGGGACTGCGTCCAGTCATCGGGCCCATAGAGTTCCCACTTGTCGTCGGCGAAGGGCGGCAGCTGCTCGACGACCCACGGGGTCGAGTGGCGGGTCACCGCGGTCCACCCCTCGTGGTAGATGCCGCGGTTGCAGAAGATCTCGAAGTACTGCGTGCGGTGCCGGTCCTCGGCCGTCGGCGCATCGAAGCTGTAGCCCATGCTGACGCCCTCGTAGGGCCGCTGCTGGATGCCGTGCACGAAGGTCGGCTCCGGCAGGCCCACGACCTCGAGCACGGTGGGAGCGACGTCGATGACGTGGTGGAACTGGTGGCGCACCTCTCCCTTGGCCTGGATCCCGTTGGGCCAGTGGACGATCGTGCCGTTGCGGGTCCCGCCCCAGTGTGAGGCGACCTGCTTGGTCCACTGGTACGGGGTGTCCATCGCGTGCGCCCAGCCGACCGCGTAGTGGTTGTACGCCGCCGGCGTCCCGAAGTCCTCGATCCGCGAGGCCATGAACTCGGTGGTCTGCAGCGCGTTGGCGCCGTTGAGCACGACGAGCTCGTTGAAGCACCCCTCGGTGGTGCCCTCGGCCGAGGCGCCGTTGTCGCCGGTGATGGCGTAGACGAGGGTGTCGTCGAGCACCCCGAGCTCCTCGAGCGTGTCGATGAGGCGTCCGACGTGGTGGTCGGTGTGCTCGAGGAAGCCTGCGTACACCTCCATCTGGCGGGCCAGGACCGGCTTCAGGTCCTCGGGCATGTCGTCCCAGGCGGGAATCTCCTCCGGCCGGGCGGTGAGGATCGCCTCCGGCGGCACCACGCCGAGCTCCTTCTGCCGGGCCAGGGTCTGCTCGCGCAGCACATCCCATCCTGCGTCGAACTGGCCCCGGTACCGGTCCGACCACTCGACCGGGACGTGGTGCGGTGCGTGGGTGGCGCCGGGCGCGAAGTAGACGAAGAAGGGACGGTCCGGCATGAGCGCCTTCTGCTGGCGCACCCACTCGATGGCGTGGTCGGTCATGTCCTCGGTGAAGTGGTAGCCCTCCTCGGGGCTCCGGTCGGGCTCGACCGGGACGGTGTCGCGGTAGATCGCGGGGGCGTACTGGTTGGTCTCGCCGCCGATGAACCCGTAGAAGTGCTCGAACCCACCACCTCCCGTCGGCCAGTTGTCGAACGGGCCCATCGAGCTGGTCTGCCACACCGGGACCTCGTGGCACTTGCCGAACTGTGCCGTCGAGTAGCCGTTGAGCTTGAGCGTCTCCGCGAGGGGCGCGCAGCTCTTGGGGCGGAGCGAGGAGTAGCCGGGAGCGGAGGTGGCGATCTCGGTGACGCCGCCCATGCCGACCGTGTGGTGGTTCCGACCGGACAGCAACGCAGCTCGCGTGGGCGAGCACAGCGCCGTCGTGTGGAACCGCGTGTACCGCAGCCCTGCCGCCGCGAGCCGGTCGAAGGCCGGCGTGCGGATCGGGCCTCCGAACGTGCTCGGGGCGCCGAAACCACAGTCGTCGATGAGAATCACCAGCACGTTGGGCGCTCCCCGTGGGGGATACACGGGCTCGATCGGCGGAGAGCTCGCGGCCGGATCCCTGGCATCCAGGGCCGGGGCTGACGGCGCGGCAGGGTCCGGGATCGGCAGGGACGTGCGAGGCAGATCGGTCATGGCGGGCTCCTTCCAGCACCGAGGCGCGACCCACGCTGTCCCGGGCCGGCCGCCGCGGCATCACCCGCCGCGGGGGATTGTGGACCGCGGCGGCAGGGGTAGCGTGCGGGGCATGGCGGAGCGCGTCGGGCTCACCGAGCTGGTGGGGGTGCCGGGGGGCCGGTTCGCGATGGGGTCGAACCGGTTCTATCCGGACGAGGGCCCGGTGCACGAGGAGACCGTCGGGGCGCTCGCGGTCGAACGGCATCCGGTGACGAACGCCCAGTTCGCACGGTTCGTCGCCGAGACCGGCCACGTCACCGTGGCCGAACGGCCACTCGACGCCGACCTGTACCCGGACGTGGCGCCCGAGGACCGGCGTCCGGGTGCGCTGGTGTTCCGCCCGACGGCCGGTCCGGTCGACCTCGCCGACTGGCGGCAGTGGTGGACCTGGGTCCCCGGAGCCACCTGGCGTCACCCGTCGGGCGCGGACAGCTCCATCGACGACAAGGGCGACCACCCCGTCGTGCAGGTCGCCTACGCGGACGCCGCCGCCTACGCCGAGTGGGCCGGTCGGCGGCTGCCGACGGAGGCCGAGTGGGAGCACGCTGCAGGCGGGGGCGTCACGAGCACCTACGCGTGGGGCGACGAGGCACGGCCCGGCGGCAGGCTCATGGCCAACACCTGGCAGGGGCGGTTCCCGAACCTCAACGAGGGCGCAGACGGCTGGGTCGGCACGTCACCCGTCGGCACGTTCCCGCCGAACGTCCACGGTCTCGTCGACATGATCGGGAACGTCTGGGAGTGGACCACGACGACGTATGCGGCCCGCCACGTCGTCGCGCACCCGTGCTGCGGGCCGTCGGGCCCCACCGTTACGTCGGTCACGTCGGTCACGTCGGTCACCGACCCGACGGTCCGCATGGCCCTCAAGGGCGGCTCGCACCTGTGCGCTCCGGAGTACTGCCTCCGCTACCGCCCCGCGGCCCGCTCACCGCAGTCGCTCGACACGTCGACGACGCACATCGGCTTCCGCTGCGTCACCGACGCGTGAACCCGCGCCCACGCCTAGCCGCGGTTGCCGGGCGGTGCCACGAAACCGTGGCGGTGCAACGGCTCGACGGCCTCGGCGGACTCGACGGCGGGTCCGGTCCTCCTCGCCCACGACCCGTAGCGCTGCGCCCAGGGCGAGGCCGTGAGACCGTGCGCGACGACGCTGAGCATGACCGTGATGGCGATGACGCCCAGGACCGTGGTGACGACGGGGTCGGCGTCGAGCGACTCGTAGGCGATGAGCGCGAAGATGATCGACGCCAGCCCGCGGGGGCCGAACCACCCGACGAACACGACGGTCTGGGGCCGTAGGCGGGAACCGAGCAGTGAGAGGCCGACCGGGACCATGCGCAGCACCGTGAGGGACAGCACGGCATACGTGAGGTTCTGCCACGTGACGAGCGACGCGAGATGGGATGCCACGACGGCGCCGAAGACCAACCAGACGCCGAAGGCCAGGAAGGTGGAGGTCAGGCCGGTGAAGCCGATCGTGTCGTGCACGTCGGCGACGCTCGTCTGGCTCGCCGCGTACGCCGTGCCGGCCACGAAGGCGGCGATGAAGCCGTTGCCACCCAGACCGTGCGCGCCGTAGTAGCAGAGCACCGGCACGGCGAGCGTCGCGAGGGGGAGCAGGGTCCGCTCCGCCCAGGCGCGGCTGCGGGCCAGCTCCACGAGGCGGCCGGCGAGGTACCCGACCGACACGCCGACCAGGACGCCGACGAGGATCTCCAGCACGGCGGCCATGACGTCGGGTTCCCCTGAGCCGGTGTCGTGCCCGGACCCGGAGGCCGTGGCGATGGCGAAGAGGACCACGGGCGTCGCCAGTCCGTCGTTGAGGCCGCTCTCGACGTTCAGGATGCGGCGCACCCGCGCCGGGACCACCGGATTGAGCACGGTCGCGGCGCCCAGACCGGCATCGGTCGGCGCCAGCGCCGCGGCGACGAGCAGCGCGAGCCACACCCCGATGTCCGGGAACAGGGCCCGCGCCGCCAGGTACCCGGCGCCGATCGTCAGCGGAAGGCCGACGAGCAGCAGCCGGACGGTGAAGGCCGAGTCCGAGCGCAGCTCCCGCGGCTGCAGCTCGGCCGCGTCATGGAACAGCACGAGCACCAGCGTGACCTCGGCCAGCGTCCGGATCGCCGCGCCCTCGACAGCAGGCTCGAACAGGGACAGGCCGGCGAGACATCCACCGGCCACGAGGAAGATCATCGGACCGGTCAGGTCGGCCCTCGCCACCCGTGCCGACAGGCTGACGAAGAGGATCACGAGCAGGGCGAACACGCAGATCGCCGCGGTCATCCCCACCTCCTCGCCCGGGCCACCCCTCCCCCGCGTCCCGTCGCACCGTCCATCCATGCTGGGCGCGGTGCTCGACCTGCGGCTCACCCGACGAGGCTGAACTTGCGGCCCGCACCGGCCCGTCGTGTCACCGAGCGCACAGACAGACGCGTGCCCAGCGGTCATCATCGAAGTGGACGAGCAGAGGTGGTCACGCACTCGTCAGGAGGCCCCCGATGTCAACCACACGCAACCGGCGCAGGTATCGCCCCGCCCACCTGGCCGCGGTCGCCGCCGCAGGGCTGGCCTTCGGCCTCGGGCTCGCCGGCTGCACCGGCGGCACGGCCCCCGTCACCTCGAGCACGACCTCGGCGCGGGAGACGAGCACCGTGGCTCCCGGAGCCACCCCGACCGCGACGCTGGATCCGGAACGCGACGTCGTCGTCGCGGGCCGGCACTTCCGGGCGCGGTGCGGAGGCAGCGGACCCTCGGTCATCCTCGTGGCCGACTACGGGCAGTCGATGGACGAGACGGCGCCCTTCGTGCAGAGCCTGGCCGCGCAGGGTCGGGTGTGCCTCTACGACCGGCTCGGCGTCGGCCGCAGCGACGCGGCGACGCGGGTGCAGACCTTCGCCTCCCTCGCCGACGACCTCGACGGCGTCATCTCCGGGCTGGGGCTCGCGCGTCCCGTCGTGGTGCTCGGTGACACGCTCGGTGCGCCCATCGCTCTCACGTGGGCGAGCCGGCACGAGAAGGACGCCCGCGGGGTGCTGCTCACGATGCCGTCCCCGCCCGGCTTCATGGGTCCTCACGGGGCGCTGTCCCGGCTGCTGCCGCCGAGGGACCCGGGCGACCTCGAGCTGAGCAACCTGTGGGGCGACCTCGACCGCTTCAACGACCCGGCGACCAACCGCGAGAGCCTCGACCCGAGGTCGTGGGACGCCTACCTGCGGCTTCCGCCGACGTCGACGCCGCTCGACGGGGCCTGGCGGCAGGCGCAGAGCCGGGTGCTGAGGCTGTCGTCGTCCTCCGAGCTGGTCACCGTCGCCAGCCAGACGGACTGGCCGATCACGATCCAGCGGACCATCGAGCGCGCGTTGCAGGGCTGATCGGGCGGCCACCCGCGGCGTCGACCGTCACTGGTGCAGCAGGCGCCTCAGCATCTGCGGTGCGCAGAACCGGTAGCTCTCGGTGACCAGCTCGGCGACCTCGCCCCAGTCGGTGTCGTCGTCGAGCACCATGCCGACGACGGTGGGCGACCACGGCGGCCGGTAGAACGGCGGGCCCGCGGCAGCCAGGGCCGACAGCTCGTCGCCGGATGAGCGGAAGGTCAGCACCGTGGTCGGTGCGCTCACGCCGGTCACGTCGCGGTACGCCGACGTGTACCCCTCCTGGGCGACCTGGACGTGGGCGAAGGTCTTGGTGCGGACGCGCCATCGGACGCCGGTCCAGGCGTCCTCCTCGTACGCGTCGGGCAGTGCCAGCGCGGTGGAGGCGATCCGCGCGACGGCCTCGCCCGAGGGCTCGATGCGCGGTGGCCGGGACACGCCCCGGAGTCTGCCAGCGCCCGCCGACAGGCGGTCGCTCGTCCCGGGCGTCCCTGACCAGTGCCGACGCATCGACCGCCCCTCGACGGCCCCCGAACGGCCCCCCAACGGCGCCGCGCTAGGGGTCAGGACGCGTCCCGGTCGCGCACGTGCCGCAGGCCGACGACGCGTCCGTCGAAGGTGCGGGCCTCCGCGAGCCGCAGGTCGCGGCGGCCGTCGACGGCGTGGAACGGCGCGCCACCGCCGAGCAGGACCGGGTGGACGAACACCTGGTACTCGTCGACGAGGTCCGCCTGCTCGAGTGCCGCGACGGTGCGCGAGCCGCCGAACACGTACGCGTCGCCGTCGGCGGCGTCGACCAGCGCGCGCAGTCCGTCCGTCGACGGCAGCACCGTGGAGTTCCAGTCGGCGCTCCCACGGGTCGCGGACAGGACGGCCTTGGGCATCGGTCGCCAGATGCGGGCGTACGCGACCTGGTTGGGCGTGCTGTCCGGCAGGGTGTCCGCGATGGGCCAGAAGGAGGCCATCATGTCGAACACCGTTCTGCCGTAGACGAAGAGGCCGGCCTCGCGCAGCGTGCTGACGAAGTGGGTGTGCAGCTCGTCCCTCACGTCAGCCCAGTCGAACTCGCCGTTGGGGCCGGAGGTGTAGCCGTCGGCGGACGCCTGCATCCAGACGATGATGCGGTTCATGGTGGTGCCTCTCAGGTGGTGAGGGGTGCGGGAACGGGGACGGCGTCGGCCGCGGGGCGGTCGACGACGGTGGGTCGCCCTTCGCGGCGCGCCAGGGCGAGCGCGGGGAGCATGCCGGCCGCGACGACGAGGAAGGCGACGCCGTAGCCGGTCGAGGCCACGAGGGCGCCGACGAGCACTGCGCCCAGCCCCATGCCGAGGTCGTACGCGCCGTTCCAGATGGCGCTGACCGCGGCGTAGGCGTCCTGGGGCGCTCTCGCGTACATGAGGGCCAGCGACGCGTTCTGCAGCACCCCGAAGCCCGCCCCGAAGACGACGGCCCCGGCGACGACGAGCGCGCCCGACCCGGTCGCCGCCAGCGCCGCCATCCCCGCGACCGCGAGCGTGACGCCGGGCACGAGCAGCCGCGCCTGGCCGATGCGGTCGCCGACGCGTCCGGCCCACCAGCGCGCGAGGGTGGAGGTCGTGGGCTGCGCCAGCAGGGCCACCGGGACCACCCAGCCGGAGTGGTCGCCGACGGCGAGCGGCAGGTAGGTGACGAGGACGCCGGCGGCCGACGCCGAGGTGGCGAAGACCGCGGCGGGCCGGGTCAGGCGCGGGTCGCGCAAACCGGCGACCACCCCGGGGCTCCTGCGGGATAGCTCGCGGCCGGGCGAGGCGTCGGGCGACGGTCGCCGCCCGAGCCCGGGCGGCAGGCCGGGGACGCTCACGACCGCGGCCAGCGGCACGAGGGCGGTGAGGACGAAGACGACGGCGTAGCCCCAGTTCGCGGCCGCCCACGCGCCGAAGGGCAGGGCGAGCAGGGAGGGGACACCGCCGACGAGGCCGACGAGGGCGAGGCCCTCACCGCGTCGGTCGGCGGGCAGGAGGGCCGCGGTGAGCGCGCCACCGGACACGACGGTGACGGCGAAACCGACGCCGCGCACGGCGTTGACGGCCAGGGTGGCGCCGACGGAGGCGCCTGCCGGGGTGAGCAGGAGCAGGGCCGGGGTGCCGAGCAGGACCAGCCCGAGGCTCAGCGCCCACCGGTGCCCGACCCGGTCGACGAGGCGGGGCGTCGCCAGCTCGGCCGCGACGGTCGCGCCGAGCAGGGCTCCGTTCGCCAGGCCCGCGGCCGCCACCGCGCCGTGCGCGTCGGCGAACATCGGGATGACCGACAGCGGCAGGTAGAAGCCGACGGCGCAGGCCACGACCGACACGAGGCGCACGGCGAGCTGTCGGGACATCAGGGGGCTCATGTCGACGACGCTACGAGGCACCGGACCGCTGTTACAGTCCAGTTGCATGGCTGTCGAGTGGTCCAGTTCGGCACCGGAGCTGTTGCTGACCATCGACCGCGACGTGTCGGTGCCGTTGCGGTCCCAACTCGAGATGCAGGTGCGCGACGCGATCCGCAACGGCCGCCTCGCCGCGGGCGAGCGCCTCCCGTCCTCGAGGGCCCTCGCCGGCCACCTCGGCATCTCCCGCGGCATCGTGCAGGAGTGCTACGAGCAGCTCGTGGCCGAGGGCTACCTCGTGTCCCGGCCCGGCTCGGCGACCCGCGTCGCCGTCGTGTCGACCATTACGGTCGATCGGCCGGCCCGGCAGACCGCTGTGCCGCCTCCGAGCCTCGTGGCCGACTTCGAGGCGGGCGTGCCCGACCTTCGCCTCGTGCCGCGGCAGGACTGGGCCTGGGCCGTCCGCGAGGCGTGCCGGACCGCCCCGGCGTCGGCCTTCGACTACGGCGACGTGCTCGGCGAGGCCACCCTGCGCGAGGTCCTCGCCGCCTACCTCCGCCGGGTCCGGGCCGCCGACGCGAGCGCCGAGCGGATCATGGTCTGCGCCGGCTACCAGCAGGGCCTCACCGTGGTGCTCCAGACGCTCGCGGCGACCGGCCGCCGGCTCGTCGCCGTCGAGGACCCCGGCTCGGTCGGCACCGTGACGGCCGCGGCCAGGGCCGCCCACGGCGAGTGCGTCCCGGTGCCGGTCGACGACGAGGGCATCGACGTCGAGGCCCTCGACCGCACCGGCGCCCGCGTCGTCGTCGTGACCCCCGCGCACCAGTGGCCCACCGGCGTCGTGCTGACGCCCGGTCGCCGCCACGACCTGCTCGCGTGGGCCCGACGCCTCGACGCCGTCATCGTCGAGGACGAGTACGACTCCGAGTTCCGTTACGACCGTGAGCCGGTCGGGTCGCTGCAAGGCCTCGACCCGCACCGGGTCGTCGCGATCGGCACGGTGAGCAAGTCGCTGGCTCCGGCGCTGCGTCTCGGCTGGGTGATCCTGCCGCCCTGGCTCGTCGACCCGGTGGCCGCGGTCCGGCGCACGGTCGACCGCGGCACCCCCACCCTCGACCAGCTCGCTCTCGCGGTGCTCGTGGAGTCGGGTCGGTACGACCGGCACCTGCGGCGGATGCGGGCCGAGTACGCGAGACGCCGCGAGGCCCTGGTCGCGGCGATCGACGCACACGCGCCGGAGATCCGCCTCACCGGGCTTGCCGCCGGTTTCCACGCCGTGGCGCACCTGCCCGAGGGGTCACCGGAGGAGCGCGTCGTGGCACGCGCCCGAGAGCGCGGCGTCGGCGTCCACGGGATGAGCCGCTACCGGTCGACCGGCGCGACGACCCCGGGACAGCTCGTCATCGGGTTCGGCAACACCGGCACCCGCGCCATCGCCGAGGGCATCGCCACCATCCGCTCCTGGCTCTGAGTTCGTCGACGCCAGAGGCGAGCCCGTCAGGTCAGTGCTCGGGCAAGGAGGTCAGGTCGCCGGCGATGACGATCTCTTCGGCGATGACGCGGAGCTTGCGGTTCTGCGCCTGGCTCGCAACACGCAGCACGCCGAAGGCCTCGACCTCCTTGACCTGACGCAGTGCCATCACGATGCCGACGGCGGCGCCGATGGCGCGCGCCGTCTGGAGCGCCTCGTGGAGGCTACGGTTCTCCCCCTCCAGCAGCAGGCCCTCATTCCGGATCTCCACCAGCAGCTCACGGTCGATGGCCGCGCGGTCCTCGAGGGCCTTGATCCGCTCCCGATCCTCAGCCGCCTGCCCCCGACTCCGGCCGGCCTCGTCCTCGCCCGCATCCAGGCGGCGGTGGGCACGCCCGCTGCTCTCGAGCAGTGTCTCGATGTCCGCACGGGCCAGGGCCAGCTGAGCGCTCATCTCATCGAACCGACGCGTCAGATCCTCGAAGCCGGACGTCTCCGTCCCCATGCAGCCCAGTATCGCGGATTCACCCTGCCGCGCAGCGGCTTTCGGCCTCCGACGGCGGCAGGCATCCGGGTCGGGGACGGTGGCATCGGGCCTCGCCCCACGACCCAGCCCCCGATCTCTCTGGGATCACGGAGGTTCTTCGCCATCCGGGCGCGGGCGCGGCTCCGAACCGCATCGTGACCGAGGGACCCGCGCCGTGAGGAGCACCCGATGGACAGGCTGGTGAAGCGTCTGCTTCGAGCCGTCCTGCTCTGTGCCGCCGCCGTCCTCGGAGGGGTGGCGTTCTCCCTGCTCACCGCCACGTCAGCCGCTGCCGACGAGGGGCACGACGCGCACGGCCTGCTCGCAGGCGTCACCGGATCGGTCACCCACCCGATAGCCGACCGTGTCATCACGCCCGCCGTCCGGCCGGTCACGCCACCCGTCACGGAGCGCGCCACGGAGCGCGCCGCGAGGCCTGTCTCCAAGAGCGTCTCCGAGGCCGTCCCCGAGCCGGTCGTCGAGCGCGCCGTGAGGCCGGTCATCCGCAAGGAGGCGGCGCCCGACGCGGAGACGGTCCGCCCGCTCACCCGCGCCCTGGAGCCGACGCTCGAGGGCATCGCCCCGCCGGCTGGCGAGCCGGTCGCGCCGCGTCTCCTCACGCCCGTGGTCCGGCCCGTGACCGACGCCGTCGCGCACATTGCGCCTGTCGTGCCCGTCGTGCCCGTCGTGGAGGCCGTCGCGCCGGTGGTTCGGGCGGTGACCGACGCCGTCGCGCCCGTCACGGACGCCGTCGAGCCACTGGTCCACCGCGTCGTCGACCTCGCCCTTCCCGGCGTCGGGACGCCCCCCGCCCCGTCCGGCTCGACCACGCCACCGGCCCCCCACACCTCGGGCGACTCCGCCACGCCGGCGCCATCTGGCACCGCCCCCACCCCTGGGGTGCAGCCCGCGACACCCGCCGACGCCGACCTGATGCACGAGGGGCTGCCCGAGACGGGCTCCGGCCCCACCCCGGAACGGTCCGGCGTGACCCGACTGCCCGGCTCGGCGTCCTTGGCCGGCGCGCCCGCGCAGGGCCCGGTGCCGGCCTCCCCGACCCCGTTCCCGGCGCCCACCGGGGGCCCCGCGCCCGCCACGGCGCAGGTCTTGCCGACTCCCGACGGCGACACCACGGCTGCCGCGCCCACCGAGGCCGTGCGCAGCGCGGCGACGCTCGCGGCCCTTCCACGCGACCACCACGTTCGGCTGGCCACCCAGGCCTTCTACCGGCCGGGGGTCTGCCCCGACTGACGTCAGTACTGCTCCCGCCGCACCTCGTCCGAGGCCTGCGGCAGCCAGAACAGACACTGACGAAAGGTCTTTCCCATGCACACGTGGATCAAGCGATCCCTCGGCACGGCCGCGTTGGCCGGCGGCGTCCTGTTCGCCGGCGCGACCATGGCCAGCGCCGACGACGGTTCATCGAGCTCGCAGAACCAGTCCGGGACCTCGTTCTCGAGCCCGGTCCGGATCGGTGGCGTGCACCTCGGCGCCACCACTGAGCGTTCCTCGTCCCAGACGTCGTCGGTCACGCGGACCGACCGTGACGGCCGTTCCTCCTCCGACACCCGCTCCTCGAGCGAGGCGTCCAGGAGCTCGTACGGTCTGTCCACGCGGCCCACCACGATCGACCCGTCGGGCATGCTCCGCTCGAGCAGCTCGAACGCCAACACCACCGACCGTGGTGCCGACCGCGCGAGCGGCCGCTCCTCGAGCAGCTCTGCGGCCTCCGCCTCGGCGCCGGTCCGCGTCGGCGGCGCTGAGCTGACCGGCACGAGCGAGCGGTCCTCCTCGGACGCGCAGCGTTCGAGCCGTACCGACGAGCAGGGCACTCGCACGAGCGAGCGGTCCACGCAGTCCGCCTCGCGGACCGGTGGCACCCTGGGCCTCGGCGATGTGACGGCCGACCCGGCCGGTTCGCTGGCCGACCGACGCGAGTCGGCCTCGGCCCGTGACGCCGGCGGCTCGTCCTCGACGTCGGCCCGGGGCGCGTCGGACACGTCCGGCACGTTCTCGGCTCCGGTGCGCCTCGACGGCGCGACCGCCCGGTTCTCCGACGAGCGCAGCTCGGAGCAGACGCGTCGTGACGCGGTCAGCGACGAGAACGGCGCCCGCTCGGAGACGACGCGTGAGGCGCGCGCCTCCCGCACGACGGGCGGGTTCGACCTCGGGGCGGTCACGGCCGACCCGAGGGGCTCGTTCGGTGACACCCGCGCGGTCTCCGACCGCTCGGACGACACGACGGGCCCTCTCGGCTCGGACCGTGGGTCGGCGAGGAGCAACCGCTCCTCGCTCGGCCTGGCCGCTCCGTTCCGTTCGGAGGGCCTGTCCGGCGCGGTGACGCGTGAGGACGCCGCGGCGTCCGAGCGTGACTCGGCACGTGCGGACGAGAACGGCACGACGCGACGCGTCGAGTCCAGCTCGTCGGCCTCGCGCGAGGCCCTCGGTGGGCGCTCAGGCGCCTTCGGTGGGGCGCCGTCGCTCGGTCTGGTCAACGGCCGTTCGGGCTCGTCGGAGGACGCTTTCGGTGACCGGTTCGCCACCCGTTCGGGTGACGCCCGCGGCGCCTACGCGTTCCCGTTCTTCTCCGACGGTGCCGCGGTCGGCGGCGACCTGGCCTCGGCGGACTCCCGCTCGCTCACCGAGTCGGTCTCCGACGAGAACGGCACGCTGACGCGCACGGAGTCGGACGAGAACGCCAGCCACTCGGCGCCGTCGTACACGTTCGACGGCATCTCCGGTGACCCGGTCGGCGGATCCTCGCTCGACCAGCTGACCCGGCAGGAGTCCTCGCTCCGCTGAGTCGAGCGCACGACAGCGGTGGGCCCGCACCCCGTGCGGGCCCACC
>NZ_JAWIIL010000001.1:0-97058 GCF_034724055.1 Intrasporangium zincisolvens | reverse complement strand
GGGGCCCCCCCCCCGGGGGGCCCCCACCGCTCGCCCACTCCGACCGGCACGCGCCGCTCCGGTCACGGCACGGGCTCGAGCGCATTTGGCTTGAGGGGGATTCCAATCCGGCCGGGCGCACGCAGCGAACCCCCCGACGGAGACGGTCGACGACGACCCCCGTCTGAAGCAGAGCAGGATGGACGGCTGTGTCTCCTCGTCAAGGAGGAAGAACAGATGCGCACCAGCACCACTCGCACCCGCACCACCCGGATCGCCGGCGCCAGCCTCGCCGCCGCTGCCGCCATGGCCCTCTCGGTCGGTCCCGCGTTCGCGGCCGACGGATGGGTGAGCGCCAACCTGCGGCCGGTGCCCGGCAGCGAGGTCTCCGGGTCCGGCACCGCGCAGGTGACGGTGACCGGCAACACGATCAAGGTCGAGATGGCCGCCAGTGGCCTGCTCCCCGACCAGCCGCACGCGGCCCACATCCACTTCGCCGCGGCGGCCCGCCACGAGTGCCCGAGCATCAAGGACGACACGAACGGCGACGGCACGATCAACACGACCGAGGGCGGCCCGGCCTACGGCGACATCGTCGTGTCGCTGACCAAGACCGGCGACACGAGCCCGAAGAGCGGTCTCGCGGTCGACCGTTTCAGCACCGCTCCCGGCGGCAACATCAGCTACGAGCGCGGCAGCATCAAGGTCTCCGACGGCGTGGCCGAGGCCATCACCAAGGGCCAGTCCGTCGTCGTGATCCACGGCGTCGACCACAACCACGACGGCAAGTACTCCGGCAAGACCAAGAGCGACCTCGACCCGAAGCTGCCCACCGAGGCGACCGACCCGGCCCTGTGCGGTGCCCTGCACGTCGCCCCCGCCGGCGGCATGCACACCGGTGGTGGCCTGAGCAGCACGACGAACACCAACGGGATGCTGCTGGCCGTCGGTGGCGTCGCACTGCTCGCCGCGGCCGGATCCGGCGCGTTCGCCACGCGTCGCACCACCCGTCGCACCGCCCACCGCGCCGCCGGCTCGCGCGGCTGAGCCGCCCCGACCGGACCGTCCCGTGAACGAACCCGCACGCCCATCGCCGGCCGCCGGCCGCCGTGTCACCCCCGGTGTCGCGGTGGCCCTGGCGGCGACGGCCGTCCTGCTCGTCGTGGGAGTCGTCGCGCTCGTCCTCGGCCTTCGGGGATCACCGGCGGGCACGGGAACGTCGGGCACGTCGGGTCTGCCGCCCTCCGCGGCCGGCCCGGCGGTCCCCGGCGGCCCCGCCCCTTCCGATGCCCCGACCACCAGCGATGCCCCACGGACGGGCGTCGGCGGCAGGTCCGCCACGACGGCGCCAGGTGCCCTCGCCGCGTCTGCACCGACGTCCCTGGAGATCCCGTCGATCGGGGTCCGGTCGCGCACCTTCGTGCCGCTCACCGTGCAGCGCGACGGGACGATCTCGGTGCCCGGCACCGCCCAGGAGATCGGGCTCTACGACGCCGGCCCCACACCCGGCGAGCTCGGACCCTCCGTCCTCGCCGCCCATGTCGACACTCCCGCCGGCGTCCCGGGCATCTTCGCGCAGCTGCGTCGGGTCAAGGCCGGCGACGTCGTGCGGATCAACCGTCACGACGGCTCCCGCCTCACCTTCACCGTCGACAGGGTCGCCGCGTACAAGAAGACAGCCTTCCCGACCGACCTCGTCTACAAGAGCGACTTCCGGCGCGCCGAGATCCGGCTCGTCACCTGTGGCGGGCCCACCGACAGGCGAAACGAGTACCGCGACAACGTCATCGTCTTCGCCCGGCTGAGCCACATCGGCTGACCCGACCGACGCGTGCGGGCTGTCGCCAGGACGAAGCTCGGCACCGGCGTGGGCTCCCGAGGCGATGTCGCCGCGGGGCGGTGGACCCGCCCGTCAGGCCCTGCTGGTCGACGCGTCCGGCACGCGCACGGCGGTGGCGCTCGAGTCGTTGGTCAGCAGGAGCAACGCGAGGTCGTCGTTGAACTGTCCGGCGTGGGCACGCACGCGGTCCAGGAGCTGGTCCAGGCACTCGTTCGGATTCCCTTGGCGCAGAGCCGCTTCGATGGAGGCGCGCGGTAGGAAACCACCGGCCCTGTTGCGGGCCTCGACGAGCCCGTCGGTGTAGAGCAGGAGCCGGTCGGAGGCGTTCCACGGGTGCGTCGTGACGTGGTCCGCCGGCCCGATCCCGAGGGGCAGGCAGGGGTGCACGGGTAGCTCGCGGACGACGGTGCCGGACACGTGCAGCGGTGCCGGGTGACCGGCCGAGACGACCGTCACGCTGCCCGCGTCGGTGATCTCGACGAAGACGGCCGTGGCGTATCGCTCCGCGTCCCAGAACGGGGTGACGTACTCGTGGACGCGCCGGGCCGCGGACAGCAGGTCGGGTTCGCTGGCCCCGTACTGGCGGAACGCGCGGATCACACGCGCGGCCTGGGTGACGGCGCCGATGCCCTTGCCGCTGACATCGCCCAGGACGAGGCGCAGGCGGCCACCGTCCGCGACGAAGTCGAAGAAGTCGCCCCCGATCTGCGCGGTGCGAGTCGCCGAGTGGTAGCGAGTCGCGAGGCGGACCGGCCCGACCTGCTCGGGCAGCACGGGAAGCAGCGCCTCCTGCGCCACGCCGGCGATGCGGCGCGAGTCGCGCAGGTCGGCCTCCCGGCTCGCCCTGACCACGGCCACCAGCACCGACAACGCACCGACCAGGACGACATCGGCGACCCGGATGCAGTACTGGACATCGACGTCGTTCCACAGGCCGGACGCGGCCGCGACGACCACCGCTGCGACAGCGAAACCCGCGGTGGACCGCGGCGTCAGCGCGGACGACGCCAACAGCGGCGCCAGGCCGAGCAGCACCGTCAGCACCGCCACCCGTGAGTCGATCGCCACGTCGGACAGCGACGTCACGACCAACAGGGCGGCGCTGGCCAAGCCGATGGCCCGGGGCGATCGCCAGAGGTCGGTGCGCGCGGCCTCGGGAGCGGTGGGGATCGAGCGGAGGTCCAACGGTCGGCCCGGCCCTTCCACCCTCGGGCCCAGGCCCACGAATCTGACCTCGCATTCTTACGCGGCGCCCTCGCCGCCGCCGGCGATTGCGCAAACCCACGCGAACCAGAGCCCGGAGCTGCACTCAGCCGGGGGTGCGTCCTCGACATCGCGAGCCGGGACGACGGGTCGGAGAAGGCGGAGGAGGCGGCGAAGGCGGCGGCTCAGCGGACCACGGCGCTGCTGCGTCCCCGTGCTCGACCGCTGAGCTCGGCGTCGAGCGTCTCCTGGGCGACGCGCATCTGCTCCGCGTACACCGGGTCCTGCAGGCGCTGCCACATCACGTCCTCGGGGACGTCCTCGACCTGGCTCACGACCCACCAGATGTTGCCGAACGGATCTTTGATGCGGCCCCCGCGTTGACCGAATGCGCTGTCGGCCAGCTCGGTCACCACCGTCGCGCCGGCGGCGGCCGCCCTGACGAACGTGTCGTCCGCATTCGGCACGAACACGCGCAGCAGGCTCGGCATGACCGGCCACTCCGGGCGGCGGTCGAAGGCCAGCACGACGGTGTCGCCGACACGGGTTTCACCGTGGCCGACTGATCCGTCCTCGAGGGTCACACGGGCGAGCTCCTCGCCCGCGAACACTTCGGTGACGAAGTCGAGGAAGGCCCCGGTGTCGTCGGTGACGACCCAGGCCGAGACGTCGGTGTAGCCGGCCGGGGCGGACTGGTGCTGGTCCGACATGGTGGGTTCCTTTCGGGTGGGTTGCGCTGACGTGGGCGACCCTAGAACCGAAGTAGGACGATTCGTGTCCTAGTTCTGCTCGATGATGGAGGCATGGTCGCAACCACGGCACGTCTTCTCACCCTGCTGTCGCTGCTGCAGACTCCGCGCACCTGGTCAGGCAGCGAGCTCGCCCAACGGCTGGAGGTCACCCAACGCACCATCCGGCGCGACATCGACGGGCTGCGGGAGATGGGCTATCCCGTCGTGGCAGACCTCGGCGTCCACGGCGGGTACCGCCTGGTCGCCGGCGCGTCGATGCCGCCCCTGCTGCTGGAGGACGACGAGGCCGTCGCGGTCGCGCTCGGGCTGCGCACCATCGCTGTCCACGGGCTTCCCGGGCTCGAGGACGCGGGTGTCCGCGCCCTCGCGAAGCTGACCCAGGCGCTGCCGTCCCGACTGCGCCACCGCGTCCGTGCGCTGGGCGGGAGCGTCATGAGCTGGAGCTATCCCGTCGGCGCGCCCGTCGATCCCGACGTGCTGACGGTCCTGTCCGCAGCCATCGCGAACCGGGAGCGAGTCCGCTTGGAGTACGAGCGCCGGGACGGTGCCCGCGGTCCCAGAGACGTCGAACCGCACCAGCTGGTCAGCGTGCGACAGCGCTGGTACCTCGTGGCCTTCGACCTCGATCGAGACGCGTGGCGCACTTTCCGCGCGGACCGGGTCAGCGCACCACGCGCCACGGGAGTGCCGGCCCGTCACGAGCTGCCGGACCCCGACGTGCTGACGCATCTGCAGCGGACCGAGCAGGCGATGGCGCCCACGCATCGAGCCACCATCACGCTGCGCCTACCCATCGCCGTCGCCACGGAGCGGCTGCGTGACCACCTCGGCGACGGCCAGCTCGTCGCGGAGGGGGAGGATGCCCGATGGCACACCGCGTCCGACACCGTGGAATGGCTCGCGCTGCGACTGCTCGCGCTGAACTGCCGCTTCGTCGTCCACGACCCTCCCGAGCTCCGCACCCACCTCGACGGCATCCACGAGCACACCCGCCCCTGAATGCGTGCGAGACGTTCCGCGTCGACCCATCTGCCCGGCCGCGGGTCGACGCTCTTGTCCGCGTCCGCGCGTCGGTGGACTCTGAGGTCATGGACGGATCGGTCGAGGTGCCGGCGCAGACTCCACCCGACGGGCACGGGAAGACGGTGCCCATCGCCGACTACGGCTTCCTGTCGGACGGCGAGGTGACGGCGCTCGTCGCGCCGGGGGGCGACATCGACTGGATGTGTGTGCCCCGGCTGGACTCCCCGAGCATGTTCGGGGCCCTGCTCGGGCGGCACGCGGGACGCTTCCGGCTGGGGCCGTCCGACGTCAGCGTGCCGACAGCGCGGCGGTACCTGCCGGGCACGAACATCCTCGAGACGAGCTGGGGCACCTCGACGGGATGGATCATCGTGCGCGACGTCCTGCTCATCGGTCCGTGGCACCACGACGAGGGCGTGTCGGAGAAGCACCACCGCACGCCCATGGACTACGACGCCGAGCACACCCTGCTGCGGACGGTCCGCTGCGTGTCGGGCGAGGTCCAGACGGTGATGGCGTGCGAGCCGGTGCTCGACTACGGGCGCACGCCGGTGCGGTGGGACTACGGCAAGGCCGGCTACCACGAAGGGTGGGGCAACGCCGAGGGCGCGGGAGTGACGCTGCACCTCACCACCGACTTCCGTCTCGGGTTCGAGGGCGGTCAGGCCACCGCCCGGACCCTGCTGAAGGAGGGGGACGAGCGGTTCGTCGCCGTGTCGTGGGGTGCGGTGCCGCCGCCGATGACCAGTGCGCAGGCGCACGATCGCCTGGAGTGGACGGCGCACCACTGGCAGCACTGGCTCGGGCGGGGCCGCTTCCCCGACCATCCGTGGCGCACCTACCTCCAGCGAAGTGCTCTGACCCTCAAGGGACTGACGTACAGCCCCAGCGGTGCGGTCGCTGCTGCCGCGACGACGTCGCTGCCGGAAACCATTGGCGGGCAACGGAACTACGACTACCGCTACACGTGGATCCGGGATGCGACGTTCGCGCTGTGGGGGCTCTACTCCCTCGGGTTCGACTGGGAGGCCGTGGACTTCTTCTCGTTCATCGCCGACGTGGCCGAGCGGGACGACGACCTGCAGATCATGTACGGGATCGGTGGGGAGCGGGACCTGCCGGAGTCGACGCTCGACCACCTGCCCGGGTACGCCGCGTCGCGACCCGTGCGCGTCGGCAACGCGGCGCACAGCCAGGTGCAGCACGACGTGTGGGGCGCACTGCTCGACTCGGTCTACCTGCACTCGAAGGTGGCCGACCACCTCGACGGGCGCATCTGGCCGATCCTGGGCAAGCAGGTGGAGGCGGCGCTGAAGCACTGGCGTGAGCCGGACGCCGGCATCTGGGAGGTGCGCGGGGACCTCAGGCACTTCACGTCGTCGAAGATCATGTGCTGGGTCGCCGTCGACCGCGGAGCACGCCTGGCCTCGATGATCGGCCACGACTCGCAGGCCGCCGAGTGGCAGATGGCCGCCGAGGAGATCAAGGAGGACATCCTCGCCCACGGCGTCGACGCCCGCGGGGTGCTCGTGCAGCACTACGACACCGACGCCCTGGACGCGTCGCTGCTGCTCGCGCCGCTGGTGCGGTTCCTGCCGGCCGACGACGCCCGGATCAGGGCGACCGTGCTGGCGATCGCGGACGAGCTCACCGTGGACGGACTGGTGCTGCGCTACCGCGTCGACGAGACCGATGACGGCTTCACCGGCGAGGAGGGCACCTTCACGATCTGCTCCTTCTGGCTGGTGTCAGCGCTGGCGGAGATCGGCGAGACGAGACGGGCGCACGAGCTCTGCGCGAAGCTGCTCTCGTTCGCGGGCCCGCTCGAGCTGTACGGCGAGGAGATCGACCCGCACACCGGACGCCACCTCGGCAACTTCCCCCAGGCGTTCACCCACCTGGCACTGATCAATGCGGTGATGCACGTGATCGCCACGGAAGAGACGCCGGACCAGGACATGTGAGCGCGGGCGGGCACGCGTCAGGTGGCCCCGGCGTCCCCGGGGCTCGGCGGGTGCCCCTGTGGTGAAGGGGCCAATGGCTCTGGTGCCGGCGGGGGCGGGCGACGACGATCGCAAGCATGTTGATCGCGGAAGACCTCCTGTTGCTGCTCACCGATGACGACACAGGCCGGCTGGTCGCCTCCGGCACCTTGACGGACATCGCGCTCGGAGGTGCCCTGCTGGTCGAGCTCGCGCTGGCCCACCGCGTCGAGGTCGAAGGCACCGCCGGTCGACACCGTCACGACCGTCTCGTCGTCCGCGACCGCACCCCCACAGGAGACGACGTCCTGGACGCGGCGCTGGCGACGGTCAGCCGGGAGGAGGGCAAGAAGCCCCAGTCGGCCCTGACCGCCTTGTCCAAGGGCACTCGGGCTCGGTTGTACGAGCGACTCGTCGACGCGGGAGTGCTGCGCGCCGCGAACGGCCGCGTGCTCGGCGTCATCCCGACGCACCGATGGCCGTCCCAGGACGTCCGCCACGAGACGGACGTGCAGGGTGAGCTCGTCGTGAGCCTGCGCCGAGGAACAGCGACGGACGCGCGGACCGGTGCGCTCATCGCGCT
Source organism: Intrasporangium zincisolvens (assembly GCF_034724055.1). Classification (NCBI taxonomy): domain Bacteria; kingdom Bacillati; phylum Actinomycetota; class Actinomycetes; order Micrococcales; family Intrasporangiaceae; genus Intrasporangium; species Intrasporangium zincisolvens. The sequence continues at coordinate 89,696 of NZ_JAWIIL010000001.1, read as the reverse complement.
GCTGTCCGCGCTCGGGGCGGTCCCCAAGGTGGTCGACCCCGTCGAGGTCGGCGTATCCAGGCGCGAGCTGAAGGAACGCGCGGCCCGGATCGCGGAGGGCGACTGGGCGGCCGAGGCCGTCCGGGCAGCCATCAGCAGCCTGATGGCGGCCATCGTCGCCGCGAGCGCATCGGCTGCAGTGGTCGCCGGCAGCGCCTCCTGACGCGGCCGGTCCCGCCGTGCCAAGACTTTCGGCGCACGCTGTCACCTCTCTCGCGGTCGAGGCGAACTGGTTCCTGGGTGACCTCGCGCGCGGCCACTGCCCGCGTGTTCGTCATGCGAGTCCTCGCGTGCGCCACCGGGTCGCGAGTGTGAGAGACCCGGCTGCGAGGAGGAGGAGGGCGGATGGTGCAGCCGTTGCGATGGGCTTGACCGACCACGCCCAGACGCTGAGCTCGCCGAAGCCGCTGGCACCGATGACAGAGAGCATCAGCAGGTAGGCCAAGGGCACCAGCCAGCCGAGCTGGCCGAAGGCCGTTGCGCCCAGAAGCATCATCCCCATGGAGCCGAGGTACGTGGCGAGGACGCGGGGTACCTCTTCGAGCGAGACGTTTGGCTGGATCGCGAGCAGTCCACAGACACATGCGGTTACGACGCTGATGGTCAGCGCGTGCCACCGCCGGGCGGGCCGCGCCGCCGTGGCCTCCATGGTTGCTGCCGCGCTGAAACACAGAGGTGTGGCGATGATGGCCAGCAGGATGGGTTCGATCAGGTAGAGCGGCAGGCGCACCGGCTCGTCGGCTGTGATCATGCCTACGGGGAGGCTCAGGACCGGCAGTGCGGCGAAGAGTGCCGCGACCGCCACGGCAGCGGCCAGCGCCTCGGGTGCGTGTACTCCCCGAGCGAGCATCAGTGGACCTGAGCTCCACAGTCGACGAAGGCCCGACCGGTTGGAGCTGCGGGTTTGCTCGCCGGTCATGAAGCCGGCACCGGTGGCGGTTGGGCGCAGCTGACCTCGGCCTTGGCTGCGGCGTTCATCCATGCGTCCTGTTCAGGGACGCTCAGTTGTCTGAGGGCTGGGTAGGCGACCGAGTCTGCGCCAAAAGTGGATGGGACGCCGAGGCGTTCGCTCAGGATGGCGGGGATGGCCCGTGCGGCATCCGAGCCGCCGATGACGGCCCCGTCCGCACCGATGCACGTGGGACCAGGCTGTGGTGCCGATGCGGTGACGAGGGCGGCCAGGGCTTCCTCGCGCGAGGGAACCGGTGTGGTGAAGGCACTGACTTCGACGGCGGGACGCCCGAGAGCGCGGGGCACGCCCGGCTCGGCCAGCGTCGTCGGGATGAAAGCCAGTCCAGCGGTGGCGCGGGCGAAGGCGCTCGCGGCGTCGGCAACTGCGGGGAGGGTGTCGGCATGGTCGGCCCAGGCGCAGTAGGACGGGCCGGGGCCGTTGGTGCAAACGACGGGGTCGCCGGCACCGCGGACGGTGGCGAACTGCTCGCCGGGGGCCACCTGCGGAACCAGCACGAGCGCAGCAGAGATGGCTGCGAGGGTCGCGGCGCCGGCCACCGAGACACGGCTCGGGCGCACCCCAGCCCAGCGTCGTCCTGCACCGAGCACCAGCAGGGCGGCGACGCACATCAGCCACGCGGACGCGGTCAGGGTGCGGGTGGGGGCCTCGCGCATCAGCGGGTCCCACAGCTGCTGGACGATGGGATAGAGCCGGCCCCACGTCCGTTCCCCGCCCTCGACGTACACGGGCGTCGCCGCCCCGGCGTACAGGACGACGATCGTGACGACCGGCGCGGCCCGGCGCGGCAGCCACGCCCCAAGGGCGGCCCCGGCGGCGACCTGCATGCCGAGCACTGCAGCGGTCATGACGACCAGGCCCCATGGTGGCGTCCCGGCATGGACGACGGCGGACCGCCCCAGGGCAGCGGCAAGCACCAGAAGGAAGCCAATTGTGGCGATCAGCCAGATGGGCGCGACTGCGCGCAGCACGATGCGGGCGCCGTTGACCGTGGCGGTGTTCTCCATCGGGTGCAGACCGGCCGCTTGCGAACGACCTGCCTGCCAGGCGGCGACCGCACCAGCGACGATGCCGATGACGATGCACGCGTAGGTGTGCACCTTCAGCGTCGTGTTCTGCCAGTAGCCGACCCACTGGACGTCCGAGGAGGCCAGCCGCAGGCACCCGATGACCGTCAAGGCGGCGATGGGCAGCAGCGCTGGGCTGGTCCGCACCTCCGTGGCCGCAACTCGCCGCCACTGCCCGACGCGAGCGGACGCACGACGCCCAACTGGCACAGCAGGCTTCGGGTCGCGCGAGTTGCTCTGTGGCACTGACGTCGTCGGTGACGTCATGTCTGTGCGCCCAGGACTCGGAGGTAGGCCTGCTCGAGGGCGACCCCGGACAGCTCGGCGTCGGGGCCGCCACCGACGAGGTCGCGCGTCGGTGCATCAGCGACGAGCCGACCCTGCTGCAGGATCACGACGCGCTCGCAGACGGCGGCGATGTCCTCGGCGAGGTGCGAGGACAGGATGGTCACCTGCTGGGGGTGACGCTGCTGCAGGTCTCGCAGGATGCCGCGGAAGATGTCGCGTTGCTCGATGTCGAGGCCGTTGGTGGGCTCGTCCAGAACCAACACGCGCGGCTCGTGCACCGTGGCGCAGGCGATGCCGACGCGCTGGGCCATTCCCCCGGACAACGACTTCATCTTCGCGTCCTGACGGTCGACCAGACGCACCATCTCCAACGCGCGGTCGACAGCGGTCGGTACGGACAGCGGGTTCATGGCATGGAGCCAGGCGGCGTACTCGACGAACTCACGCACCCGGAAGCTTCCGAAGTACCCGAACTTCTGCGGAAGCAGGCCGAGCGAGGCACGCAGTGCTGAACTGCCCGCTTGCCCTGCAGCGGCCGGGCGTCCACCGAACAGCACCTCGCCCTCGGTGGGACGCAGCAAGCCGGTCAAGACCGCCATCAAGGTGGACTTGCCGGCACCGTTGTGCCCGAGCAGACCCGTAACGCCCGGCGTGAACTCGACGGTGACGTCGCGAAGCGCCTCCGTCCGCGCGAAACGGACGGAGACGCCACGTGCGACAAGCGCATCTGTCATGACGCTCAGGGCGTGCGGGCCTGGAACCACCCGGCGTGGCTCGGGTTCTCGGCAACGGTCCACGCGCCTCGGTTGTAGTACCCCTCGCCGCTGGAGGCGGTGAAGGAGCTGGTGCACGCCGTCGCCGCGTTGTACGTCGTGGACACGCTGCGCTGGATCGTGTCGGGCGCGAAGTCGATGTCGCGCCAGATCTGCACCACGTAGCTCGCCAACGTGGAGGAGTTGCTGATGTCTCCACATGCGTACAGCGATCCCGAACGCGTGTACACGCCAGACGTCTTCGACCCCGAGCTGGCCGTCGTGAACGTGGTGTACGGGCCGTAAACCGCCGCGGCTTGCGCCACGGCCGGAGTGGCCACCACTGCGGCAGCCGCGATCAAACCGACCGCAGTCTTCTTTCCAAGTCTCACCGTCATGCTCCTAGCGTCATTGCCAGCCCCTGTTGGCGGCTCACGAAATGTAGCGCAGTGCCCGTTCGAGCGCCGACTAACTGAAAGCCAAGCCCCCTGTCGAATCTGGCTGCCCTGCAAGGCGATTGGCGAGTGGCTGCCGTTATCTCCGGGCTGCGTGTTCCTGCAACTTTCCAGCAAGGACGGTCGTGAGGTGCGCACCCTCGGCCCCGGTGACTACTTCGGCGAGATCAGCATGATCGACGGGCGACCCCGATCCGCGACCGTCACCGCACTCGAGGCCATGAGGTTGATGGCCATTCCCCACCAAGACTTCGAGGCAGTGGTCGACGCGGATCCCGAGGTCGCCCGGCACCTTCTCAAAACCCTCTGCGCGCGTCTGTGCGAGGCTGAGGCAAGAGCCTTCGGCTGATCTCGGTGCGAACCTGGGAGACATCCCTACGCGAACCGATCTGCCGCCCTCAGAAGTCGGCACGCGGCGGTGTGAGGCACCTTCCTGATAGCCCTCCGCGAGCGTCAGGTCCCGGCTGATCGTCGCCCCGAATGGCAGCGGTAGTGTCGAGCTCGAAGCGATTGCTCGATCGCCGCGCGGGTCAAGGCGATGGCGTTGGGTCAGGATCTCTTACGCAGGCGGTGCACCGAGATGGACGGGCTTCTAGTAGGGCTTTCTTGGTTGTTCTGGTTCGCCCCATACATTCTGTCTGCGGCCCTAACGACAGCTGCGGTCATCCAATGGCGGCACGAGGCGCTTCGCTTGTATGTGCCAGCGCTTGTGTTCGTCGTCGCGCTGACGCTGTGGCCTGCCATCGTCCACGAGGTGCTGTTGCCGCCCGCGATCGCCAGCGTCGCGGCACTTACGGTCCAGGCTGCCAGTCGCGCGCGATATGCCCTGCTTGCGGACGCTCCAACGTGGAATGAGTCGACCGCGGCGTCTGCACGGCCCGCAGCCTGAGAACTGCCGAGTCGAGACCATGTTCACGACACCTGACACGCGGCGATGTCACGCGGGCGGTCGGCCCCGTCCCGATGTTGGCCACACGCTCGCGGATTTGCATTGCCAAGCGAAATGAGATTGCCCTTCGGCAGCGGTCTCAGCTGAGAGCCCAGAAGCGCCGACCCGGGCTACATGCCGAAGTGAAGGTCGGCGACTGAGGGTGGGCGGTCGGCATCCCAGATTCGGGCATAGGCAGTTGCTACGCGAGGCCAGACCTGGCGGAGGCCGTCTTCGACCGACAGGATCTCCTGGGCCGGCTCTCCGAGCAGGACAAATTCGTGCGGTATGACTCGGCCTGCTGCATCCCTGCGGCCCAATGGATCGGGAAATCGCAGAGCGACCTTCTCGGCGAAGCGGCGACACATTGCCGGCTCGTTCTCAAACCCCGCGAAAAGCTCTTCGTAGGCGGATAGGGGGTCGGGCAGCTGCCCGTCGAGTAGGAACCGGAATCCCCAGGAAAGTCCCCTGGTAGCCCAAATGAGCCCCTCGGGCGGCTTAGCGTCAGGGCTCACTTGCGGCTCCGGATGAGGAGCTTGTCCGTGACGCCCTGGTCGAGGTCCAACTTGAACTGAGTCAGTGAGGCACTTAGATAGTCGTGGTTCTCACGGGCCCGAGCGTTCATCTGCTTAAGTTGCTCCCCGCCCATCTTGGCGGCCGCAATGAGGGCCGGGAGCGCGGCCTTGCTCGCGATGGGCCCGACCACGGGCAACTTGGCCACGAGCTTGTCGACGCCGAATGACTTTCCGGCCGTAAGGGCCACGGCCAGGGTCTCGGCGCCGTCCGCCAGGGTCTCCAAAACCTTCCTGGGGATCTCCATGCGCTCGTTCCATTGGACTCGACGCTCGAGGGGGAGCAACGAGGCCACGGGCAGGATGAGGTCGAGCCCGACCCGCTGCGTCACGTCGATCTGCAGCGGCTCGGGGGCGGTCGAGGAAAGTTCAAACTTGGCCGAGGAGAGCAGCATGAAGTCTTCGCCGACCGACAGGGCTTCAGGTGTCTCCACCAGATCCTGGAGCGTCGCGCGGAGCGCCTCGATGTGCTCTGCGGCCTTGCCGATAAGGAGGTCTCGGAACGAGTAGATGTCCCAGTCTGGGAACAGATCGGCCTTCGAGAGCGCCAGGACCCAGATGCGCGGGAACTCGACCAATCGGTCTTGATCGGCCAGCAAGTCCTCCTTGAGGCGCAGCAAACCTTGGCGGAAGTTTGTCAGGAGCGACTTGATGTACCGCTCCTCCTCGCCCTGGTAGTCCATCAGCTTCTGACCATCGACCAGGAAGAGCGCCACGTCGGATCTCAGCAAGGACCGGAAGGTGTCCACACGGCGACCAGCCTCCTCTTCGCTGGCCGGTGACTCTTGGAACCATTCCCCGGGGTAGTCGTGCCAAGCGATCCGCAAGGCATCGAAGGGCCGCCTCTTCCCAACGGCGTTATCGCCGCCCTTGAGTTTCACTGAGAAGTAGTAGGTCGTGGCAGCGAATCGAGTAGGCATCGGGGCCGTCGCATGGTCTCTCATGCCGAGGTAGTTCTGGTACAGCCGGTTGCCCTGACCCGTGTCGTCGGCGACGAGGTCCCACAGGTCGTTCGAGTACGAGCCCTCCTGCGTTGGTCCGAAGAAGGACGAAACCAGCACGGTCTTCCCGGAGCCACTTTCCCCGAACACGGCGACGTGCTGCTCTCGGACTCTGGGGTATTTCGGCATGGCGGGAACGTACCTCACCGCAAGCGGACCGCGGATGCGGGGAAGCGCCGAAATGGGGCGCGGACTCGGGCGCGGTTCTGGACTCCGTCGGCCTGCGGCGAACGGGGCCGAGCGGTGGCGCGCTCAATCGGAGCCCACTTGGGGACGAGCGGCAGGGGGTCGCCGAGGCGACGCCCGACATCCGAGACAGTAGCGTCCGGCGTTGAACATGAGCAGTGCGTGGGCAGGTCGGCATGGGCGCGAAACGCGGCGGATAGACCCATGTGACGTCTCGCATCTGCATGGAGCGATTCCTGGCCGGAAGTCGTCGGCGACGGTTCGGTCCTCGCCCTGCTGTGACGGGCAGGGACGCAGTAAGACGATTTGGGCGTTTTCCCATCCGCTGGGCTCTTGGACTGACATAGTCGGCGCGGCCGTCGGCTAAACGAACCGGCTTAGCAGAGCTGCCGCCGTGGGCGACGGCGCACAAGGCAGCACTACAGGGGAGATCCGCCAGTATGACCGTCATCGACATTCGACGTGCTGGGACGCATACCGCCCGCGCCGTTGCCGCGTTCGCGACCACGACCGCTCTGTTGTCCATCCTCGTGACAACCGGTCATGGCACCGCGGCCGAAGCTGCGACCACCTGCAACACGTCGCTGGCCGGCACGAGTACGCGGACTGCGCCCGGGACCGGCAAGACGGTCGCGCTCACCTTCGACGACTCGAGGCCGGAGTACATGCCGGCGGTCCTGGCGGTGCTGCGCAAGTACAACGTGCGCGCCACCTTCTTCAACGTCGGCAAGTACGACGCCCGTATGCCCGCGGTGCTCAAGTCCGCTGCCGCGCAGGGGCACCTGATCGAGCCGCACACGTGGGACCACGCCTATCCGACTGCGGCCAATGGCTTCTGGGCCGTGTCGTACCTGAACAACCAGATCAAGACGACCGCCGCCCAGCAGCGCGCCCTCACCGGGAAGCCGACCTGCTTCTTCCGGCCCCCGGGCGGCCACATGAACAACGTCGACGCGGCCACCAAGCTGAACAACATGCGCACCGTCCTGTGGAGCGTCGACACCCAGGACTGGTCACAGCCGCCCTACCTGTCCGCGACAGCTCAGGCCGCGATCCTGAAGAAGGGCACCGACCTGCGCTACGCGAACCCCTCGCACCCGATCGTGCTCATGCACGCCGGCAAGGCATCCAGCGAGCCGGAGAGCAAGGTCTCCTCCTTCCGTGGCAACACCGTCGCCGCGCTCCCGAAGATCATCGCCTGGTACAAGGCACGCGGCTATCGCTTCGTCGCGATGGACGGCACCTCCGGGCTTATCCGCTAACGGGCCAGCACAGCCCTGCCAATGCCCAGTGCGAGTGGCGCCGCCCGCGTCGGCGAGCTTGTCCTGCCCGTCGCAACCCAACGCAGAAAGTCCTGCCGCCGGACGCCCTTGGTGGCATCAGCACGGCAGGCGAAGTGCAGGAAGGCACGAACCAATGTCATACAACTCCGGACGTTTTCGCTTTGACGGCGGCGCTGGGACCTACCTCGGCACAGCCATCCTCGGGGTCTTCATCACGGTCGCGACCTTCGGGATCTGCTACCCGTTCGCGCTGGTGCTCAATGAGCGGTGGCGCGCGAAGCACTCGTACATCGACGGACAACGCCTGATCTTTACCGGCACAGCAGTCGGCCTGTTCGGGACCTGGATCAAATGGCTGGCCCTGACCATCATCACCTTCGGCGTCTACCTGTTCTGGGTCGGCCCTCGCATCGTCCAATGGAAGTGGGAGCACACGGACTTCGACCCCACGACGCGCTTGACCCAATCTCAGGGGCCAACCGTCAACGTGAACCTGGGCCAGCCGGCGCCCCCACCAGCCGCATGTCGTAGCGCCAACAGCGGACTGCCCGAACATGGGTGACCACGCACTGCGCGCTAGCGGCGGTTAGACGCAGGTTCACGTCGGGCAGGGGTGTGAACGGCCTCCCGGACCTACGTCATCCGCGCGGACCTCTCTGTGCTCGGTGGGTGCGTGCGGGGCGTGCAGTCGGCTGCGTTTGTTCAGCGGCCACCGCCTTAGACTCGGGCGTGTGAGCAACCCTCCGGCGTACCCCACGATGGAGGACGTCATCGGTGACACCCCTCTGGTGCGTCTGCAGCGCCTGCCGGGGCCGGAGAACGAACGCCGCGGCAACGTGCTGCTCGCCAAGCTCGAGGGGAACAACCCGGCCGGCTCGGTCAAGGACCGGCCGGCGATCAGCATGATCCGGGGCGCGGAGGCGCGAGGGGAGATATCCCCCGGCGACACTCTGCTGGAAGCCACATCGGGCAACACCGGGATCGGCTTGGCGATGGCGGCGGCGATCAGCGGCTACCCACTGGTCATCGTGATGCCCGAGGACGCCTCCACCGAGCGGATCCAGACGATGAAGGCGTACGGAGCCGACCTGGTCCTCACCCCGGCAAGTGGCGGCATGGAAGAGGCCCGCGACGTCGTCGCGCGGATGGAGCGGGAGGGCCGCGGCCGGGTCCTGGACCAGTTCGGCAACCCGGACAACCCCCGTGCCCACGAGGAAGGGACGGGCCCGGAGCTGTGGCGCCAGACCGACGGACGGATCACACACTTCGTGTCCGCGATGGGCACCACCGGCACGATCACCGGGGTCTCGCGGTTCCTGAAGTCGCGCAACCCCAGTGTCCAGATCGTCGGGGCACAACCCGCGGAGGGCTCGAAGATCCCCGGGATCCGCGCCTGGCCACCGGCGTACGTGCCCAAGATCTTCGACCCCTCGGCGGTGGACCGGACCGTGGAGGTCACCCAGACCGACGCCGAGGAGACGGCCCGCCAGCTGGCCCGCCAAGAAGGCATCTTCGGAGGTATCTCGGCGGGCGGCGCTTGCTGGACCGCCCTGCAAGTGGCCCAGGAGGTCGAGGGGGCGACGATCGTCTTCGTCGTCTGCGACCGCGGCGACCGGTACCTCTCCAGCGGCGTGTTCCCCGCCTGAGTGTTTCCGCTGACGCCCGGAGACAGCCGTCGAGGGTGGGACCGGCCCTCTCCGCGCCCCTACCGCACGACTGCAATGCAAGCGGCGACAAGACGCGGCGATCGCCGCCGGTGTCCCAACGGCTGCAACGGTGTTACTGCGTGGGTGGGTGTTCTGCCACGCAGAAAAGGTTGCCCTCGGGGTCGGCCAGGGTTGTCCACCGCACGTGGGGATGTTCGTCGAGGACGTCCCATTGCTTCATTGCACCACCGGCGACCAGTCGGTCGACCTCCTGGCTTCGCGCTCCCCAGGGCACGGTTAGGTCCAGGTGGATCGTGAGACGTTCAGGGCGTGGCGCGGTCAGTGGCTGGAAGAACATCGCGAAGCCACCCGGGCCCGCTGGTGGGAGGTAGACAGAATCGCCATTGGCGATTGGTGTGCTGCCCATGACGGTTGCCCAGAACTTCGCCAACGATGTTGGGTTCTCGGCTTCGATGTTGATGGATCCGAGGGTGATCCGGGGCGTGTCCACCTGCTCGACACTAGTGACTGCTGTTCCGTGCATACCGGGCAGGCCCGGTGTCCCGAACCAGGGTGATGCCAAGGTCACTCGTCCGACGGTCGTCCAGGACGCGACAGTCACCGCGCAGGACTTGCGTCTCCGCCCATGAGGATCCGGAGCGCACCACCAATCCGTGGAAACAGCCGCGGCGGAGTGTCGCACACGAACGACCCTCGAGTCAGTGGGAGTTCTGTGCTGGCTTTGGCTCCCTCTGCCGTTCAGACGGCATCGGGCCCAGCGCCTCCCGGAGTTCACCCGACCTCCATAGCGTCGGTCGGCGACAGGGACCAACCACACCCGAGAGGTTCCCATGAAGTGCATCCGTACCCACGCCTACGCGCTGACCGCAGCCGTTGCAGTCACGCTCACCGGCGCCGCCGTAGCGACCGCCCACACCATCGAAAGTGCCGACAGCCACAGCACCGACACCGCCCTTGCCGACACCTTCGACAAGGTCGACCGCAACACTGCCTGGCAGCTGACGTCCAAGCTCAAGCTCAACTTCCCGACCTACCACACCGAAGGCATCGCCTTCACCCCCGAGCACATCTTCCTGTCCGCCGTCCAGATCACCGAACCCACCGTCAAGTACCCGACGCCCCAAGGCGGCTACGACCGCACCGCCGGCAAGGGCATCGGGCACCTGTTCGTCATGGACCTGCACGGCAACCTGCAGAAGGACATCACCCTCGGCGAGGGCGACATGTACCACCCCGGCGGCATCGACTTCGACGGCACCAACGTCTGGGTACCGGTCGCCCAGTACCGCCCGAACTCGAGCGCCATCATCTACCGCGTCGACGCCCAGACCCTGGACGTCCACAAGCAGTTCGAGGTCAAGGACCACTTCGGCGGCATCGTCATGGACAAGCAGACCGGACACCTCGTCGGCAACACCTGGGGCTCGCGGCGCTTCGCCGAATGGAACCTGAAGGGCACCCAGCTCAAGACCTGGGACAACCCCAACTTCTTCATCGACTACCAGGACTGCCAGTACGTCCCCAACAGCAAGATGCTCTGCGCGGGAGTCACCAACCTGCCGCAGACCCCCAGCGCTGGCGGAACCACAGCGACCTACGAACTCGGGGGCATGGCCATGCTCGACCTCACCTCGCAGCAGGTCGCCCGCGAGGTCCCGTTCCAGAAGTGGTCCACCGCCGGACACGTCGCCACGCGTAACCCGTTCAAGATGACCGCAGACGGCAACCACTTGACCATGCGCGTCGCACCCGACAACGGTGACGAAGGCAACGGGACCGAGATCCTGACCTACCAGGCCACCGTGAACTGACCCCTCCCCTCGACCCGGCGCCATCCACGCCTGTGGCGTCGGGTCGAGCTGGCGTCACGCGTCCGGCCGCCGACACTCGGACGGGGTGGCACCTCGATGTGCAGCTGCCCCCTCGAGAGCGTGGCGGCATCGGCGACCCGCTCGGCCAGGTTCCACAAGGGCTCTCTGCGCGGCACCATTCTGAACCGCCCCGGTATGCCGGGCGGCTTGGACCCTGGGTACGTCGAGGGATGTCGGCGGACACGTCCACGTCCACCGACGATGTCCCTCTGACACGGCTGTGGTCCGATCTGATGGTTGGGACGCAGCACCGCCGGCGACGCGGCAATGCGAGGCCGACGCTGTTCTCCGCGGCCCGCCACCCGCGCGAGCGATCACGTTGCCAGAGCGCCCGATTTGCCTCTTGACCAGGTTCCCGCCACCGGAGTACTCCTTAGAGATCTAAAGATCGGAACTCTAAGGAGTCCACGGACCACGGAGGTTGAGATGACGGCAACACTGCTCGTGCGCCACACCGTCGACAGCTACGACGACTGGAAGCACGCCTTCGACGGCCATGAGGCGACCCGCCGCCAGCATGGCGCAACCGGCCATCGGGTACTGCACGACGGCAACCAGGTGACCGTCCTGATCGACTTCCCCGACCGCGGGTCGGCCGAGGAGTTCGCTTCGGATTCCGCTCTGCCCGAAGCGATGCGCAAGGGCGGCGTGACGGGTTCGCCCGAGATCGCATATCTCGACTCGTCCGAGCAGCTCAGCTATTGAGCAGGTCCACGGCCGACGTGCCCCCGGCCGACCGGGGGCACGAGCCGACTGCCAGGGTCGACCGCCGCGCGTTCGCGCGCGAGTTCCCGTCCGGCGATGCATCGGCCACCGAGTGCGCGCAAAACCTGATGCTCACCTCGAGCAGGTTCACTGATGCAGACACTCGGGCGCTGCGTCGGCACGGCCTGTCCCCCGCGGCGCGGATCCTCCTCGCCACCGTAGAAGGTGCCGGCGAGCCGCTGCCCGCGAACGTGCTCAGCGAACGACTGCTCGTCAGTGGCGCGAGCATCACCTCGCTGGTCGACACCCTGGAACGCCGGGGCCTGGTCCGGCGGGTGCGGCCGAGCCACGATCGCCGGGTGGTGCTCATCGAACTGACCGAAGCGGCCCAGCCCGTGATCGACGCGTATCTGGCCGAGGTGACTGCGCTGCACGCGGCAGAGTTCTCGATCTTCACCGCCGAAGAGCGGGAGCAGCTGACCGATCTGCTCGCCCGTCTGTCGGCACATCTCACGACTCTTGACCTCGAATCAATCACCGCAGCGGCGAAACCCCGCAGGACATCGCGCCGGGCCAGGTCGCGCCAGCGGAAAGGAACACCCCCATGACTGACATCCCGCACCCGACGACACAGCCCAGCCGGCGTGGCTTTCTCGCACGCGCCGCGTTCGGGGCAGCAGCGCCAGCCGCAGCAGCCATTCTCGGCCCGGCACTGGTCCCGGCGAGTGCCATTCGCGCAGACGCGGCCTCGGCCGGAGACCTGCCGTCGTTCGAGCCCGTTCCGCCGAGTGCCCTCGGTCCGGCGCTGAACGCGAATGGCTACTTCGTCGGCCCGATCAAGGACAACCTCTATTGGGTGACGGACGGCTTCTACCAGTCGATGTTCCTCGCCACCGCGCACGGCGTGGTCGTCGTGGACGCGCCTCCCACCATCGGACACAACCTGCTGCGGGCAATCAAGCACGTCACCAGCACGACGGGTACACCGTCCACCGTGACCCACCTGGTGTACTCACACTTCCATGCCGACCACATCGGGGCGTCCTCGATCTTCGGCGACAACGTGGTCCGCGTCGGACATGAGCAAACCCGACGACTACTGCTCGAGGCCGGCGACCCGAACCGTCCGGCCCCGAAGCTGACGTTCAAACACCAGCACGTCCTCGAGTTCGGCACCGATCGGCTCGAACTGGCCTACCACGGGCCGAACCACACGCCGGACAACATCTTCATCTACGCGCCGAAGCAACGCACGCTGATGGTGGTCGACGTCTTCTTTCCGGGCTGGGCGCCGTTCAAGAACCTGGCTGTCTCACAGAACATTCCGGGCTGGGTGCGCGCACACGACACCGCCATGAACTACGGCTGGACCACCCTCGTCGGCGGTCACCTCGGCCGCCTCGGAGTCCGCGCCGACGGCGACCTGCAGCGACAGTACATCCGGGATCTGGACGCAAGCACCAAGCAGACGTTGGCATCCCTCGACCCCACTCCGTTCTTCCAGAAGTACGGGCCGGCCGGCAACGCCTGGGCGATCTTCAAGACCTATCTCGACGCGGCCGCTCAGCAAGCAGCGGCCCCCATCGTCGACAAGTACCTCGGCAAGCTGGCAGGAGCCGACGTCTTCACCGTCGACAACGCGTACGCGCTGTTCGAGTCACTGCGCGTCGACGCCGGCGCACTGGGACCATTCGGGATCAGGCCCTAGAGACCGGTGCGCCACCACGAGAACATGTGCTCGCACGGAACGAACGGCGCGACGGGCTCTGAAGGCTCTGCCATCGAGTGAGCGCCGGCAGCGACATGAACCGCCTGGTTGGAAGCGAAGCGCCGATTCCTTCTCAGCGGTGCACCCAGGAGTAGTGATGTTCCGGCCGGCCTGCCGAGCCGTAGGACAGGGCGATGGTCACGCGCCCTGCTTGCGCTAGGTCGGACAGGTATCGCTGCGCCGTTACGCGGGATACGCCGATTGCTTGCGCTACCTGCGATGCGGTCAGCGGCCCTGAGGCAGAAGCCAACAGATCCCTGATCAGCCCCGCTGTCGTCTCCGAGCCGCCACGTCGAGGCGGGGGTTCCGACCCTGCTCCGCCCCGCATCTGCGTGAGCGCCCGATCGATGTCGGCCTGTTCCACCGGCCGGTTTCCGACCAGGCCGGCGCGGGTTCTGGCAAACGCGCGGACCCGGTCGACGAGCAGGTCCAGGTCGAAGGGTTTGAGGATGTAGTTGACCGCTCCGGCTGACAGCGCTCGCCGCACGGTGGCGGTGTCGTTGGCAGCGGTGACCACGATGACAGGGGCACCGAGGCGGCCGAGCAGGGACGAGCCGGGCGCGTCGGGCAGGAACTCGTCGAGGATGACGAGGTCGGGGTGACGGCTCTGTGCCATGCGCAGGGCCTCCGCGGCGGTGCGCGCCTGCCCGATGACCTGGCAGTCGGGCATTGCGTCGATGGCGTCCGAGTGCAGGCGGGCGACCCGGAAGTCGTCGTCGACCACGAGCACTCGCAAGGTGGTCATGAGGCCCCTCCCGGACCTTCGATGACGTCCTCCAGACGGGCGGTGAACGCGGCACCGTGGCCATGCGAACCTGGGTCGACAAGTTCGACGTCACCGCCGTGCCGACGCGCCGTGCGCTGGGCCAGCGACAGTCCCAGCCCATGGCGTCGGCGGTCCTGCACAGTGAGTGCGCGCGTCGTGAAACCCGGCTGGAAGATCGTCTTGCTGTCCCTTGGTGCGATCCCCGGGCCGGAGTCGACAACATGGACCACCAACGCCGCACCATCGGACACGAGCGTCACCTCGACCCATCGTCGGTCAGGGTCCGACCCTTCGGAAGGCTCAGGTTCGTCGACCGCACGGATCGCGTTGTCGACGAGATTCGCCACGACCGTGACGCAGTCCAAGGGATGGTGCAGCCGACCCTCCACCCACGTGGTGTCACCCACTCGCAGCAGCACGCCGGCCTCGGAGGCGATTGCCGCTTTCGCGGTGAGGAGTCCCGCAAGGTACGGGTCGGTGATCAGCTCTCCCCAGGTCGTCGCCGAGTGCAGCTGCAGGAGATAGTCCCGGGCCTGCGCCACATGGCCGAGGTGAAGCATGCCGGCGACCGTGTGGATGCGGTTCGTGTACTCGTGGGCCTGCGCACGCAGCGCGTCGGTGAGTGCCCGAGTGGCCTCCAGCTCGCGGGAGAGGTCATCGAGGTCGGACTGGTCACGAAGCACGAGAACCGAGCCGAGGTCGCGGCCGTCGCGCATCACCGGCAGCCGGGTCGCGGTGACCGTGTTGTCTCCGACCGCGACCAGCTCACCTCGAGGGCCGTCGGCGCGACTCACCAGCTCGAGCACCTCGGCCGGCAGGCCCGCGTCCGTGGCCTTGACGCCGTTGACGGGAACCACACCGAGGATTCGATGCGCCTCGTCGTTGGTCGCGGTCACCGTGCCGTCCGCGTCGAGCGCCATGACCCCGTCCCTGACTCCGGAGAGCAGCGCCTGCTGACCTCGGAGTAGGTCGGCCATCTCCGCCGGCTCGAGGCCATGCGTCGACCGTCGTAGCCGCCGGGCCAACAGGTAGGCCCCGGCGATGCCGAGCACGAGTACCGCACCACCGGCAAGAACCAGGCCGCGGGTGATCGCCCACACGCTGTCGTTCACCCGACTCATGCCCAGCCCGACACTGACCACGCCGACAACACGGCCCGCGTCGTCGTGCAGTGGGACTCGCCCCCGCGCCGCCGAGCCGTCGGCCTCGTCCTCGACCGCCATGGTCTCGGCGCCGGCGAGGACGGCTCGAAGGTCGGCGCGCACCTTCCCTCCGACCAGCCGGGCATCCGGATGGCTGTACCGGATGCCTTGCCCGTCGATAAGAATCACCGACTGGGCGTTCGTGCCGACCCGGACGCTTTCGGCCTCCCTCTGGACGGGGCCGGTGGGCGATGGAGTCGTTGACTCGAGCCATGTCGCGTACCGCCCGTCGAGCGCGACGGCACGGGCGATCGTCAGGGCCCGGATCTCGAACTGGCGTTGCACGATGCCGCGCACGATGTAGGCGGCCACGACAACAGACAGCAGGAGTGTGGCTGTCACCAGTGCGGTGACGAGAAGGACCACTTGGGCGCGCAGGGGTAGCGGCCACCGACCGGGCGCCCTGAACGTCGTCGTCCGGCGCTCATCACCAGGCATCGTCGGGACGCGCTGCACAGCCGCACCCTAACCGCGAGGTACTCGGGCACGGCAGGCCCACCAACGATGAGCTTTATGAACTCAACGCCGCCAAACTATGCATTCTTGTTCGCCAGCAGACGCATTCCTACGTTTTGGGTCTCCACCACCGCTCAACGAGGAGCACCCAAATGAGACGTCATCCTCTCCGCCTGGCCACGATCGGCGTGGCCTGTGCGGCCCTCACGGCCACGGGCGCCGCAGTTGGCCTGGCCGAGACCAACACGACAGCCAAGGAGCTGGCCCTGTGGGCCATCGCACCGCAGGTGACCGTCACCAAGCAAACCGATGCCCAGGACGAGTTCAACAAAGAGCACGGACGCCCCACCCCGACCCCTGAGCTGCTCCAGCCGACCCCAGACGCCGCTCTCGCTGCTTACCAGCCGCTCAAGCAGAACGCCCTCCGCGGCACGTACAACTGCGGCGCCTCCGACGTGCTGGCCGCCCTGTCGAAGGACTGGATCGCCGAGTTCACGCGGATGTACCCCAAGGTCACAATCAACGTCGACCCGCCCTACGCCGGCAGCCTCGGAGCCCTGGCCCTCATCGACGGCAAGCTCGACTGTGTCTTCGTCTCCCGCGAGCTCAAGCCCTCCGACGACGCTTCCTTCCGGGAGAAGTTCGGCTATGGCCCGACCTCGATCCCGATCTCCGGGGGCTCCTACCGGCACTTCGGATTTCTCGACTCGATGGGCTTCGTCGTCAACAAGGACAACCCGATCAACAAGCTGTCCTTCGACCAGCTGGACCGGTTGCTGTCCACGACCCACCACCGCGGCGGCACCCCAATCCGCACCTGGGGCGACCTCGGGCTGACCGGCGAATGGCAGGACAAGCCGATCCACATCTACGGCATCAAGCCGTGGAACGGCTTCGAGGAGTTCGTCCGGGAGCGGGTTCTCAACTACAACGGCGAACGCGGCGAGTGGCGCTCAGCCGCGATCACAGATGCTCCCGCCTCAAATGAGCGTCTCGAACTCCGTCCACAACTGGAGAGCGCTTGTCGACGTATCCGGCTGTGACCTGCCATGCCAGAATCCCTGCGTGCGGACACCAAAGCAGGCGTGGGGGGAGGCCGCCCCCGCGTCAAGGCGGACCATCAAGGCGGGCCTCGGTCTCTTGGTCGTCGGCATCCTCGCCTTCCTCTATCTGGGCAGGTTCACCCCGCTATCTGGTGGTGGCGAGGCTCCGCCGGGAGAACTGCTGATAGTGCGCGCCTCGCATGGATCCATCCAGTCCGTGACGGCAGAAGCTGAGTTGTACTGGGCGACAGGGGTGCCCGCGTCTCTGCAGATCGCCACGACATGCGCGGGAGGCCAAGAGGTCACCGTTACGGTGATCGGCACCTTGGAGGATGACGTTACGAGAACGGACGCTTGCCCAATGACGGGCAAACTGGTTCAGGACCTGGATGTACAACTCGCTGAAACGAACGCCATCGCGGATCTTGACCGCGGGCGCCAAATATTCGACCTGACGATCGACACCCGTTCCGACGCGAAGTCAGGAGCGGCGGTACAAGTCTCGGCGGTCGTGAGTTGGAGCGCCTACTTTGAGCAAGTATTCGGGGAAGGGAAGGCACTTCAGCCGCGCGAGGCGCGGTGGCAGGGCGAAGAATCCGTACGAGCCTCTGCCATCTCCTCCAACTTGTTGATCGGCCCCGTCGCAGGTCGACTTGACGAACTCCTGCTGCTGGTTCTTGGTGCATTGGCCGGCCTCTTTCTGACCTCGCTGACGCAACAGTGGACCGATCGATCTGCGACTAGCGCAGCAAGCGATGAGCCCGTCCACAACGGCGGCCCCGGTTGCGGGACGAAGGACCGGCCGGTCCGGATCGCCCAGTGGAAGCAGAGGCGCATCGCCCTCAGGGAACCTCGCAGGAGCAGACGCCGCACGGCGCGTCTAGCTGGAGTCACACGCAGTACCCGACGACCGGCGCCAGCCTCCAATCCGGGCAGTGATGGGCAGGGCATTTACGAAGAGGGTGCAGCGGTCGGAGCGGGCCAGGCAGCAGGCGACTGATGCGGCGATGAGACGCACCGCCGGCGGCAGAACTGCCCGGCCGCTAGACAGTGGTCGCGAGACACGGGATGGCGAGCTCGCCCGGGAAGAGACTCGGCCTCAAGCTCGAGTGGCACACAGCGTCATCGCCCGTCCTCCGCCGAGAGTTGACGCGCCGCTAGTCGACCTCCCATCCGCGCGCGATCGCCTCAGGCTTCAGCTCGTCCCGCACCTCTATCAGGTCTTGAGTAAGCCGTCGTAGCGCCTCAGCGTCGACCTGACCCCACTGCGGCCACAGGTCCCAGAGCCGCTTGCCCAGGGCGCCGTCATCCTCCAGCATTGTGGGCGCCCCCGAACGCCGCGATCTCCCGAATCAACGAGTCAGCAGGTTGGCCGAACGCCGATCGATTCCAAATGAAGATGTCGGCGCGCCAATGGTCGCCGGGGCCGCCTGCTGCCATAACGCGAGTCTCTCAGCAGCGGCTCAATCGGGGGTCGCGACTCGACGCGCACGCGGCGGAATGACGCATGTTGCTCTGTCTCGGGTGCCGGATTTTGAGTCCACGACTCAGGAGATGGGTCGATATCCGAATCCACCGTTGGGAGCCAGGGCGATCAGTGCATCCAGTGTCGCCACCGTGTTCGTGCCCCACATCTTTGACAACACCCAGGTTCGCCCGTCCTCATGCACGGGTTGGTCTAGGAACCAGCGACGTTCGCGTTCGTGCGCCTTCGGATAGGCGGTCACGAACGCCTCTGCCAATTCTTCGCCGTCGAGCTCTTCATCGACACCCAGGAAGCGAGACCCCGGGATTACCTCCTGCATGTCAGCACATCTGACCCCCGCGCCGTGAAGTGCGTGTACAAGAGCGAGAACGGCGCGACGCTTTCGCAGCGGCTCCGACTCGCCGCTCGACGTCACGATCACATACTGAGTCCAGTCCGCCCCGCCGGAGGACGCGGATGCTCGAGCGGCAGTCTCTCGCTGGCGCAGGCGCACCATCAAGGCCTCTGCCTCCGGAAGGGGGATCACTTGCTGTACGTCGAGCAGCAGTCGCTGGTCGACGCGGTAGGGCACCATGCGGATGCAGGTGATGTCGAGGCCGTACATATCGTTCAACCACAGCACGGTCGTCGTTATCTGGGGATCGAATCCGCCAGAGACCAGAATGATGCGAACCCGGCGCTCCAAGACAGTGTCCTCGCCGCCGGCGTCCTCCAAGAATTCGGCAAGGTGCGCGCGGGCACTCTCGACCTGTGCGGGCGCAACCTGACCGAGGTAGCGCTGGTAGGTGTCCGCTAACTGCTCGAAGGTCATCGTCGACACCATGGCTGCGTATCGCAGAGCCTGCAGCTCCATGTGACCGCCGTCCTCGGTGCGCTTCAGTTCGACGACAACGAGTTGGCCTTCACGGTCGACACAGAGCAAATCGATCCTGCGCCTGACGTCGGCGAAGTCTCCGAACTCCTCGGCGACGACGAGCAGGTCGGGGTTCAGGACCGAGATGTTTGCCCGCAGCGCCCGCTGCAGGTCCGCGCGCTCGAGTACCTGCTCAGTGGCGAAGTTCGTTGTTGGGACCTTCTTGAGGTTCCCTTCGCTGGCCAGTTCGAAGAGGGGCATCCTCACATCCTGCCCTCAGTTGCGCCCGACCGGGGCGATGCAGTGGCCCGGGCGCAGTGCTGCAGCTGGAGCGTTTGGCCACGCCCGCCAGGCGGCGAAGTGACGCACGCGCTGAAGCCACGTGAGCCGGCTCGGCGGTGCCGCTGCCGATGGGGGTGGCAAGTGGGTCCAGTCGCTCTCTGCTGTGAAACCCGATGCCGAAATCGCCACGACAGTGTTCGGCCGTCATGCCTGCACTTACCTGCGGCTCGACCTCCATCAGCGGGTCGTCAGCTCCCTGGCACGGCCGCCAGGAGGTCGATGTACTCGATGGTGGGTGGCGGTGCACCGGGCGGCATGTTGGGAAGGACGACCTTCTCGACCCAGTCCTCGTGGGCTTCGCGTGACTCCCACACCTCGATGACGCGGTACCCGCTGTCCGCCGCGCCACTGGCGTGGCTGACGAACCCGGGGTACCTCGCGAGCGCGTCCACGACTCCGGCGGTGCGCATCGCATCGAAGAACGTGGCGTCGGCGCCAGCAATCTCCGCGATCATGATGACCGACATGTGTCCTCCTACTTGTGCATCGGGGTGGCCCGGTCCACTCAAACCTGGCCGAGCACACGCGAAGTCCTTTGAGTGGGACTGGGCACCTTGAGTGTCACGCCGGCCAGCGGTGAGCACATCACTCGATCGAGTGATAGGAACGATCGCGCATCATTCCGGCTGCGCCGCCGCCCGTGCGTCCTCAGGCCGACCGCCCTCTCCCTTCCCCGGGCGGTCGGCTCCTGAAGAAGGACGGGCAGCAGCTGCTGCCTGAGCCGGTTCCGCGAGCATGGCTCCGCGTCATCACCGGAGTCGACTCGGGGATGGCGCCGGCCAAGCAGCACGGCAACGTGTGGCGCGTCGTGAGTGAAATGGTCCAGGCCGGGTCCTCCCCCGCCGGTGCGCTGGCTGCCGCGACCTCCGTCACGGCGGATGCCTGCGGCCTCTGCGGAGTGACCGGCCGACTCGCGAAGGGTCATGCCGCTGACGTTCTCGTCGTTGACGGTGACCCCTCACGAGATGTGTCCGCCCTGAGCCGTCCGGTCGCCGTCCTCATCGCGGGAGTCCAGGTCCGGGCCCAAGTGGAGACGGGCAAGCCATCGAAAAGCTCAAAAGGCCCTCGGTCCCCGACAAGGAGCGAGCCGTAGGGCTTGGCAGGACGCCTGCCAGTCACAGATCGCGCCGATGAGCGTGGGGCTCGACGGGGCGGCCACGCGGCCGCGTCAGCAGATAGCCGGACACATTCATGGGTGCGAGCCGCCCGCTGGATCAGTGAAGATCGGTCGAGAGCACTCCGCGTCGAGTCACACCTGGGGGTGCCGGTCCCTCCTTGAGCGCCGCACTGCGGACACCAGCACGAGTAGCACGGCAGCCGCGAACCACAGCACCATGGTCACGCCCTCGATCCACCGGGTCGGCTGGTCGATGCGAGCGTCCGCCGGCGCGTCTTGGTAGAAGTAGACACTGACCTTCGATCCATCGGCCCCCGTCGGATATCGAGTGTCGTCCTGCGTGTAGTCGCGTCCATCAACTCTGTAGTAAACGATTCCTTCTTCCACAGTGCCTGTCACGTGGTCACCCGTGAAGTAAACCCAGTTGGGCGACTGGGCCTCGATACTGACGAACAGAACCCCTAGAACGAGCAAAGCCATCGCTCCCAAAGTCGAGCGCAGGGCCAGCCAGTCTCTGAACGCATGCACATCACGCTTCATGCGCCGTTCCCTTCGGCTTGTCGTGCAGGCTGTGTGGCGTGCTAGCACCGCCGATCGCCAGGGTCACTGGAAGTCCTGTTGTTGCAGGCAACCGTGCGGCGCCTCCCTCAACGGTCCACCTGCTCGGCTGAGATGTCTCGCGTTCGGAGGGCATTGGTGCACCGTGGTCGGGGGCGGTCATCTCCCCACCACCATGCGGCCGCGAGAGCTCTCCGGAGGCGTAACGACGTCCATTCGCACATGCCCCTCGTCGGACGACGCCCCTTCATGTCGCATGTGGCGCGAGCGGCAGGCGGCGATGTGACGCAAGCTCGGCGCCGCCGGTTCGACGCGGCGACCGGAATGCATCGAGACCGGATATCGGGCTAGCGTGAACGAGTTCGTCGGCCGCCTCTCCCACTCCGGACTACTGTCAGTGGTCAGGGATATGGTCAGGATCGTGGCCGAACCGTCTCCATCCTTAAACCCGTCAAAGCACCCGCTCTGGGCTGCGCCGGTGCGGGGTGGATCAGTTGACGTCGTTTCTATCGACGCCGACGTCCTGCTTGGCGACGCGTGCGGGGTGCTGCGATCCGGCGAGCAATCTGTCCTGCTAAAGACGATTAATACTCGCACGGTCATTGCAGTCATGTCTGATCAGGCGTTTCTAGAGCTCGGGTGGATGTCAGCAAGGGCTGCTCGGTTTCACCAAGTCGAGGATGCCAAACTCCGCGCCTTGCTCGAGGATGAGTATCTGTCGCGCATTCCCGTGGTAGCCGCGCCTCACTCTCATGATCACTGGATGCCTCAGGTCGATAACGTCGTCGACCCCAAAGATCTTGCCCACGTTCAGGTAGCCCTTCTGGTTTCTGGCACGGCCGTCTTTTGTCATGACCGCCACCTCCGCGTACCCGGGCATGCTCCTCGCTTCCGCGCAGACTACGAGGAGAGGCTAGGCCGTCTGGGACTTGTAGCGAACTACCGCCAAACTGAAGTTGGCGCGGGCATGATGCTCGCTGGTCTCGGCCGTGGCGTGAATGGCGTCGTCGAGGGCACGGCCGCTCGGCTAGGTGTTGGCCGCGCGGCCGGATGGTCGTTTACCGCGTTGGTCGGAGCAGCACTGCTCTACGGGATCAATTCGAGCGCATCCCGTCGTGCCGGGGTTGCCCGCGCGATTGAGTCGATCAGCAGGAACGTGGTAGACGCTCGCGAGCGGATGACGGCCGCGGAAAGCGCTCTGCTAGGAACTCGCCTGCTTGCACCGACCGACATCAATCGGTTGGAGGTCCGAGTCGCCACACGACTTGTGCGCAATCCGGACTCCAACATGGGTGACTTGTGCGAAGCATTGAAATTGGATCGAAGAGAGCGACCGCTACTCTCGAGACTCCTCAAAGAACATCCAGCATTTGAGCGCTCCAGTAGATGGGGATGGAGGGTGGGCCGGATCCAGGACGCCCTGAAGACCGAGCCGTCCAAGAACTGGAGCCCATCCCAACCAGAGGATTCGGATGGTCGAAGCCAGGCCCGAATCGAGTAGCAGCTGGCCCACGGGCGGCGATGTGACTCACCCACGATGCCTCACAACCACTCAAACTCGAATGCGCTTACACCGGCCCCTCGGAAGCGCGCCACGGTCCTCGGATGCGGAGTATGCCTGGATGGGCGTTGCTCCACGACGCGTACGGCACCTGGGAAAGACATCCCGGGACCACTTGCGAGCGGAGCGTGCCGAGACTCGAGGGTCAGAGCGGGACGCGCTCTGGAGGCGCCGGTATCACCAGAACCAACTGCCGCCGCCCAGCTACGTGCATACTGCCGGCGAACCTCCGCTGCGGACGGGCAGCCCAGTGTCGGTCTGGTCTGCGATGGTTGTTCTCAGTCGGGCTACGGGCTCGGTGTTCTGGCGAAGACAGGGAGAAGCGTGGGCATCCAAGAGACGTGGAGACAAATCCGGGGAACCGCGACGGAGAAGGTCCTTCTCAACGCGCACGAGGCGGGCGGAGCATCTCTAAGGAGCGTGTACGGAGCGGGGGTAAGCGATGAGCGTTCGGCAATCGCAGCGGCGCAACGCCTGCGGCACATCGGTCTAGCTGTCCAGGAGACCAGCATCGCCGGAGAACTCGAACTGACCGGCGAAGGGCACGAACTGGCGGAGAAGGTGCTTGCTTCCCGCAAGAACGGGCCTGAACGCTGGGACGCCGTCCAGCGGGCGATGCTCAGATTCGTCGCTGACAAATCTCCGGGCAGCGCTTTCGCGCTTATCGGGACCGCCGACGGCGAGGTCGATGGTCAGCCAATCACCGATTCAGAAGCACGGATGGCGTTGGCATTCCTCGTAGAGAGGGGCCTCATGAAAACCTTGAAGGCGATGGGCGCACCAGACCTTCGTCCCGAGGTCACAGTCAACGGCATGTACGCCATGCATGAACCCAACATCAGGGAATACGTGGAGCGAGGCTTCGTGTCAGTCAACAACGACTACAGCACCAACACCAACGTGACTGGGGGCACCCTGGGCGCCGTAACAGGTGGCACCGGCAACACCGCTACTGTCCACCAAACCATCACAACGGAAACGCACAAGCAAGTGCTGGCTCTGACCCGGCAGATCCTCGACCAGGTACCGGAAGACGTCGAGCACGCTCGACTGCGTGCAGAGGTCGAGTCAATCCGGGACGAGGTGGAAAGCGGTACCGGCAAGCGCGAGACGCTGATGGCCAAGGCGGGGAAGGCTGCCCTTATGGCTGGTGCGACCACTGCCGGACAGCAGATCATCGGCCTGCTCGCTCAACTCGGCGAGACAATCGGTTCTTGAAGGCAGGACTGGCCCCGGGTCCGCTCAGACCCGGGGCCGCGGTTCGGCCGTCGCGACATAGGCGCCTTGGCGATCACCGACGTGCTGACCTCGACGCCGAATGGCGCGCGAGTTACGAGACTCCAGCAGACGACTGCCTGCGTGGTGGCGGGTGGCGGGCCATCAACGGCCTTCAAAGTAGGCTTGGGGAGCTCTCCGGTCCCGAACAGGTCGTTCTCGCTGAGTCACATGAAGTGGAAACGGCGATGACACAAGAGCTGGGAGCGCCCGGGTCCGCGCCACATGGGGTGAGGTCTTGACTCCTTCGCGCGGTCTGCCGCGGCTCCTCGCGGCGCGTTACCAGCGCAACTGAACGGAGCGGAAGCGGGAGAGAGGCGCCTCGGCCGCGCCGGTGTCTACTGACACAGCGTGCCCACACGCGTGGGCGGTCAGGAGGCCATCAAGGGGCTGGAGAAAGAGCGCGCTAGCGTGAGGCACCGCGGAAGCTCCATGAACCACCGTGTGACTTCCTCCGGTCGCTCGGGTGGGTAGGGGCACCCTCAAGGCTAATGTTGATTCGGTAACTCACTGCGCCTGCCGCATGCGTGCGATCTGTCGGCAACCCAACCGCTAACCCGCCAAGTGAGCTACCGGCGCTTGGGCCGAGTAGTCCAGATGAACTTCGAGCGCCTCTCCAGTCTGACTCTGTTGACCTTCGCGCCAGTCGGACGCGTACGATCTCGCACATGGAGCATCCAGGAGAGCAACTCTCGCAAATTGATAGCTGGGACAGACTGGTAGCGGTACCAACAGCCTTCGGTCCCCAGTTGGAATCGCTCCTTCGCGCGCTGCTGGAGCAGCGTCAGATTTCGGTTCATTCGGTGACTCATCGGGTCAAGACACAGGCAAGCGCAGAGAAGAAGTTGAGTGCGCGCAGCGACAGATATGCGGGTCTTGGAGACCTGCACGATATTCTTGGACTCCGGATCATAACGTACTTCTCGGATCAGGTAGACATTGCGGCGGACTTGATTCGCGCCGAATTCTCGATCGATCACTCGGAGTCCGCAAATAAGGGTGACGCTCTCGCCCCAGATCGCTTCGGTTACCGCTCTCAGCACTTCGTTGGGACGCTCGGCAAGGCCCGCGCATCCCTCGCCGAGTACACACGCTTTGCCGAATGCCGTTTCGAGGTCCAAGTTCGGTCTATCCTTCAGCACGCTTGGGCGGAGGTCGAACATGACCTCGGTTACAAGTCTCCGGTCTCCGTTTCGGCCCATACACGTCGCCGCTTCTCGCGGCTCGCTGGCATGTTTGAGATTGCGGACGACGAGTTCGTGGCGATCCGAGAAGAGATCGCTCGCCATATTGCCGAAGTCAACCAAGCAATCGGGCAAGGCGAGACAAACCTTCCTTTGGACCGAGAGGCGCTCGTGGCTTACATGTCGAAGGACGGCACCCTCACCTCTCTAGACATGCGCATCATGACTGCGAAGGCAGTCGCCCCCGAACCACTTTCGCCGGCGTATGCGGAGTGGCGAATACCAGAGTTGCAGCAGCTTGGAATAGAAAACGTCGCGGATCTTCAAGCCCTGCTCACTCGCGATGGTGATGACGTGGTGGCGCTTGCCGTGGGATGGCTAACCTTTTCAAATTCGCACGACCCCGAGATGCAGGAACTCCGTGACCTCGACGATGATTCGATGCGGGAAGTGTTGGATTTTGCCTCCAATGAGTTGAATGAATTCGAGGAGGATGATTTGATGCCAAGTGGCTGGGATCCGGTCGCGAAGCGCTGGAGGTCTCTTCCACGGGGTATCAGTCTCTTTTATCTGCACAAGCTTGCAAGGCTTCGCGCGGAGCATGGCGTCGACCCACTTGATGAAGACGAGAGCTCGGCTCTTCGGCAAGCTCTGGAACTTGGTAGGGCGGCTTTGCGTTAGCCGCCCTACCAAGTTCAGTCGAAGTGCCAACCTGGTCGGACGGTCGGACGCTTTCGGATTCGAACGGCGCCTCTGCAAATTGCGTTCGGCCCCATCAGCGTTTGCGGGAAGGGCGCATTGCCCGCAAGGGGATGATCCGAGCCTGTCAACTCGATGTCATCCCACCACTAGCGAAGTCCCCTGCTTTCAGAAGCGCGAGGCGTTGTTCGGGTGGACTGTCGGCTCGCACGCCGTATGCTCGCCTCGTGAGTACAGACATTGGACGCTTCATTAGGCTCAGGGGTGCGATAGATGCAGCAGTGGCGGCGGTGCCGCAAAACCATGCGGCTACAGCCGTGACCGGCCTGGTGAAATCGTATTCGGTGCTCCGCGAGGAGGTCCGCGGCGCGATCGACGAGACCTTCCGCGCTGAGTTTGATCGGCTATTCCCGATCATGGAGGTTCCGGATGCGCCACGAGTGACCGCCGGATTTGACCCCTTCGCGAGTGCGAATACAGCAAATGAGGCTCGGACTCGACTGACGATTATGGGGGGATGGCTAGGCGGATTTGTGGAAGCGGCTCAGCGCGAGTAGAGATATCGGATGAAGCAAGTGGGATCGCACTGAATGCTGGGTCCTATTCGATGCGAACATGCCCCACCGTTCGACATCCGTCACGTAGAGAATGGCGACGTGCAGGATATGCCGAACTGAACCCCAGTATTGGGCTGAGAAGGCGTCAGGCGTCACTGACCTGCGATTGCAGCCCAATCGACCATGAATCCTGCGTTCGCGATCTCATGCGCGACTTTCAGTTTCCAGGCGCCAGCGTTGTCCAGTGGCACATACGCGATCCCCGCAAGGTCACTGGGGATCTCGACACCAGACTCGTGCAGCACGACTACATGCGACCGACCCAAGAGGCCCGCGAAGTAGCCGGCCTCCAGCACGACATTCTGCCGCGCCCGTGGAGAGTCGACCCTCGCGTCCTTAGCGCGCCCAAGGTCGTCAGCCGTGAAGAGTGCGACGGCAAACCCCGCGGATCCTGCGTATGCCTCTAGTTTCTCCATAATCGATCGGCCACCGTTCGGCTGCTCATGCAGGATGATCGGCTGAGCACCCGTCAGGGCCTGTAATGCGCGCGCAAGCTCGTGCTTTCGCGTGTCGTCGTGGCCGTGGACGATGAACATGCGGCCCTTCTCCGTGGAAGCCTCACCACCGGTTGAACCGTCGGCGACGACTACGGCCTCGAGTTCATCCCGCAGCGCTAGCTCGCTTTTGGCGGCCTCAAGCAAGGCGATGACCTTCTTCACCCCTGCTGGCCGGTATCCGCTAGTGTCCATGCCTGACACGTAGAAACTGGCCGAGTATGTAACCTTCCGGAAATCGGCTACCAATGGTGAATCCTCGCCCATGACTGTTCGGAGGGCTACCTCTGTGGCTGTTCGCCAACGCTCGAAGTCGTCTGGGTGCCCGTTCTTAGCCTCAGTGACTTGCTTGTCGAGCACTTCGATTCGGCGCGCGGTTTCCATGCGCAGAGAGTACGTGAGTGGACCACGTTTGGATGTCTTGTCATCGCCGTTCGCCTCGTCCTCCCCACCGAGGGGCGGTGAGGCTGGCCCTAAGCAGGCGCAGTGGAGCCGCCACCGCGCACGCGGCCGGGGCGCTAGCTCCGACTCGTCGTTCAGTCGCTGGCCCTGAATGGGCGCTGGCGGTCCGGCACCACGGATGCCGTGGCGCCGGAGCTATTTGGGCGGATGGGCATCCCTTAGTGGGCGCAGTGATCATCGCAGCTGGGCGCCGTCGTGCTGGCGCCAACTGGGCGGTGTGTGGCAGGTGCGAGCGCCTTCCTAGACGCCGGCGACGTAGGCAGTGAGGAAGTGAACGGCGTGACGGTCGAGGTTTCCTCGGGCGCGGTCGTAGCGCTCGGTAGTGCGAGGGTCGGCATGGCGAGCGAGGATCTGGGCGTCGCGAAGGGGGACGCCTGCGTCGAGGGCGTTGGTGATGGCGGCGTGCCGAAGTGAGTGCGGGCTGATGTGCCGCGGGATGCCGGCGACCTTCGCGATGCGCTCGACCATCCGGTACACGTCGCGTCGGTCGATCGGGTGGCCGGAGACGGGACGCAGCACCAGCGGCCCGCTCGTCCGGCTGCCGCGGCAAGCTTCGAGCGCCCGGAGCACGGGGACCGTAACCGGCATGGTCGCGGGCTTGTTTCCCTTGCCGACCAGGTGAAGGACGCGGTAGCCGCGCAGGGTGTCGGCGTAGTCCTCGATCCGGACGGCCGCGGCTTCCGAGGCACGCAGGGCGTTGATGCCGAGCAGGTAGGCGAGGGCTCCGTGGTGGACCGTGATGGTCTGGGCGACCTTCAGGAAGCGGATCAGCTCGAGCCGGTCCAGGCCCTGAGTACGTGACTCATCACAGTTCACCCTCGGCAGTCGCGCGTACACGGCCGGGTCGGCGGCGATGAGCCCGTCGATGTGGGCGAACCGGAAGTAGCCGCGAACGCCCTGCATCATCGTGACGACCGTCGAGGTCATCAGTCCGCGGTCGCCGAGCTGTCGGATGTACAGCTCTACGTGGGCGCGTTGGATGTCCTGCAACGGTTCGAGCCCGTTTCGCTCGCACCAGGCGAACCACTCGCGCAGCTGGAACTCGTAGAGGCTGTGTGTCCGCCCGGAGTAGCGCGCCAGGAACGACACCGCAGCTAGCTGGGCTGCGGACATGCTCGCCGGCTGGAACGGCAGGAGGAGGGTTGACGTGGTCATGGGGTCACCTCGCGCGGCGGCGGGGAACGGGACAGGCCAGCCCGCCGCCGACGTGACCCGGCCCTGGTTGCCCATCGACCGTAGGCGCCGAAGTCCGCTCGCCGTCAGTCATCGCGAGACGGGATGAGCCACGTCGAGGCCGCCGCAGCTCCGCACAGAGAAACGGCCGGGATGCGCGCACGTCGCACCCCGGCCGCTCCGGTGACGGTCGCGTCAGCTCGACGTCAGCACGTGCTCCCCCGGCGCGAGCCGGACGTGCTCGCCGCCGATGACGACGGTCGTCCCCGCGTCGGGGTCGACGCCGGGTCGGAAGCTGATCGCGCCGTCGGCGGCAACCGCCGCGATCTCGGCGGACGCCCACTCGATGCGACGCCCGCCCACCGACAGCCCCAGGGGCAGGATGTGGCCACTACGTGCCGGCAGCACGAGCTCCACGCCAGCGGCGATCGCCGTCCCGTCGAGCCCGACGGTCAGGCGAGCGGGAGTCCCCGACGTGTTGATGAGGTGCAGCGTCCGCTGACCGTCAGAGTCGCTCATCGTCGTCGCGAACACCCCCGGCCACTCGGTCGACAACCGCAGCCCCGGCCGCACACCCAGCGCGGACAGCGCACGCCCGAAGAACGCAGGGTCCGAGGGCAGCTGCGCCGTCAGCAGGATGCACCGCCCCGAGCCCACCGGGATGTCCAGGCTGCACACGCCACCGTCGAGGTCCGTCAGCACGACGTCGCCGCGCGAGTGCTCCAGCGGCTGCACCCAGCCGGCGCGCATCTCCGGCCACGGCGCCGCCCACCCGTGCGCGACGAGCGACGGGTAGTAGTGCTCGAAGTCGCGCCGCAGCACGCCCGGCTTCACGCCCAGCGCGTCGGCGAGCACCGTGCACGGGGTGCCGTCGAGGTCACGCTCCGGCACGCGTCCAAGCAGCACGACGTTCCCGCCACCCGACAGGTGCGCCACCAGGCGCGACTGCACCCGCTCCGACACGTACCGGCCCGAGCCGACGACCACCGTCGACCCCGCAGCAGGCTGCGACGCCTCCAGCCACGTCGCGCCGAACCGGAACCCGGCCAGCAGCAGCGAACGTGCCAGCGCCTTGCGCTCGCCCGCACCGCGGAACGAGGTCAGGTCGTTGACGACGTCGGTCATGAGCGCCGAACCGGGGTGGTGGTACTCGGTCATGTACGAGTCGAGGACGAGCCCGAGCGACACGTCGTCGTGGTCCTCGGTCATCCGCGCCAGCCAGGGCTCGTTCGCCTTCGCCGCGTGGATGCCGGCCGCCGTCGCCTCGTACGCGTAGCCCTTCTGCCCCTCCGGCCCGACCGGCGCCGCCGTGCCGTGCCGCTCGCCGGTGAAGGAGACGCGCTCGTTGCCGTCGCCGAGCGTCTCGTCCATCGGCGGGTTGATGCCGCCGGCGAAGAGGTAGTAGTTGATGAGCTTGTTGCCCTGGGCCACGCACAGGCGCGTCTTGAGGTCGGCCGTCGACGGGTCGTACTGCATCTCCGCGCCGGCGCCGTAGTCGCCCGAACCGGCCTCGAACTCCAGCGACGTCAGCGGCTGGTCCTCGTCGTGCACCGCGGCCATGTAGGCGTTGATGACGTAGAGGTCGGTCATCGTGTTGAGCGTCGCCTCGCCGAGGTAGTGGTCCGAGCCGGAGACCATGCCCGGGATGCCGGCGTACGTGTCGACGAGCTGGCTGATGCCGATGGGGAACGGCGCCCCGTTGCCGCCCTCGGTGCCGTGGATGTTGACGAGGAACGGCACGTCGCGGACGTCGCGCTCCTCGCACATCGCGCGCAGCGTCGCGACGTACTCACCGAACCGACGCCGCATGAACAGCCCCAGGTCGAGGCGCAGCGGCCCCGCGTCCGCCTCCGAGGGCGAGCGCACGAGCGACGCCCAGTCGTCCGAGCCCGGCGCGGCCGAATACGGCGACGCGTCCCCGTGACGGTCGCGGACGAACGCGCCGAACGCGTCGACGAGCCCGTCGGTGAGGTCGGGCGTGTTCGTCACCCAGGCGAGCATCCCCACCTCGTTGTCGAGCTGCACGCCGACGACGTTGCCGCCGACCGGCTCGAGCCGCGGCGCGAGCACCGGCATGATCGCGTCGTACCAGCGGCCGGTCTCCTTGAGGAAGGCCGGCGCGAGGTAGTCGACGGTGCGCGACGTCGTCGGCACGCCGTCCCAGCCCGACGGCACGACCTCCGGGTGGTCGCGGTACACGCTGTACGGCAGGCCCTCGTTCTTCAGCTCGGCCATGATGAACGGCCCCGGCCGGGCGAGGAACCGCAGCCCCTTCTCGGCCGCGAGGTCGATGAACGCCGCGACGTCACGCTCCGGACGCGTCCGGCCCTCGACGTCGATCGACCCGTCGGGCAGCTCGTGGACGATCCACGGGATGTACGAGGCGACGGTGTCGCAGCCGGCCTCGACGAGCAGGTCGAGGCGCTGACCCCACTCCTCGCGGGCCACACGGAAGTAGTGCACCTCCCCCGCCATGACGATGCGGGGCTGCCCACCGATGAGCAGCTGTCGGTCCTTCGTCTGGATCATGGTCCTTCTCAGGTGGTCTGGGTGGGGATCAGGAGGTCAGGCGGTCTGGATCGTCAGGGTCACCGACTGCAGGGTCGCCGCGTCGGGCCCGGTGAGCAGCTCGATGGCGCCGTCGTCGACGCGTGCGGTGAGGTCGCGCCCGTAGTAGGCGAACTGCTCGGCGCGCACGTCGAAGAGCACCTCGCGTGCCGCGCCCGGCTCGATGTCGACGACGGCCCAGTCGGTCAGCTCGACGAGGGGACGCGTCACCTGCGCCACCGGGTCGCGGAAGTACAGCTGGACGACCTCTCGGCACGGCCGGTCGCCGGTGTTCGTCACCGTCACCGACAGCGCCACCGACGCGTCACCGGCGAGCGTCGCGTCGGACAGCTTCGGCTCGCCGTACTCCACTGTCGTGTAGGACAGTCCGCGGCCGAACGGCAGACGCGGGTAGGTGAGCGCGTCGATGTAGCGGCCCTCCTGCCGGTCGACGTCGGCGCGGATGAGGCGGCCGGTCGGGCGCTGGTGCGTGCTCGTCGGGATGTGCCCGGTCGAGAGCGGGAACGTCATCGGCAGGCGGCCGTGCGGCTCGACGTCGCCGAGGAGCACGTCGGCCAGGGCCGGCCCCGCCTCGACGCCCGGGTGCCACACGACGACGACGGCGTCGGCGAGGTCGAGCACCTCCGACAGGTCGAGCGGGCGCCCCGTGTAGACGACGGCGACGAGCGGTTTGCCGTACGCGGCCACCGCCCGCACCAGCTCGAGCTGCCCCGGCGGCAGGCCGATGTCGACGACCGACTGCGCCTCGCCCGAGCGGGACCGGTGCTCCCCGAGCAGCAGCACCGACGTGTCGGCGGCCCGCGCCTGCATGAGCGTGACGTCGGGGAAGCGTCCGTCGGCGACGGTGACACGGTCGCCGAGTCGCTCGCGCAGCGCGTCGCCGGGGGTGGCGACCTCCTCGCCGCGGCCGTCGAGCACCCACGTGCCGAGCAGCGCGTCGCCGTCGTCGACGAACGGCCCCGACAGCAGGACGCGCCCGGCGTCCTGCCCGAGCGGCAGCACGCCGTCGTTCTTGACGAGCACGTGCGACGCGTGGGCCGCACGCCGCGCGACCGAGCGCGTCTGTGGCGTGGGCGCGTTCGAGGCGCCCTCGCGCGTCGCGTACGGGTGCTCGAAAAGGCCGAGCCGGAACTTCAGGCGCAGCACGCGGCGCACCGCGTCGTCGACGAGCCTGACGTCCACCTCGCCCGACTCGACGAGCTCCTCGAGGTGGTCGAGGTAGGAGGCGCTGACCATGTCGAGGTCGACGCCGGCGTGGATGGCGAGCTTGGCCGCCTCGCGCCGGTCGGCCGCGACGCCCTGGAAGACGATCTGCCCGATGCCGTTCCAGTCGGCCACGACGACGCCGTCGAAGCCCCACTCGTCCTTGAGCACCTCGCGGATGAGCCGCTCGTGGGCGTGCATCGGCGTGCCGTCGACGTCGTTGAACGCCGCCATGACCGTGGTGACGCCGGCGTCGACGGCGTCCTTGAACGGGCGCAGGTGCAGGTTGCGCAGGGTGTTCTCCCCGACGCTCACCGTGTCGTAGTCGCGCCCGCCGGCGGCCAGGCCGTAGCCGACGAAGTGCTTGGCGCACGAGGCGAGCCGGTCGCGGTCGCTCGGGTGCTCGCCCTGGAACCCGCGCACCAGCGCGGCCGCGAGCCGGCCCGACAGCACCGGCGTCTCACCGAGCGACTCGGCCACCCGGCCCCACCGCGGCTCCTCCGAGAGGTCGACCATCGGTGTGAACGTCCACGCCACGCCGTCGACGGCGGCCTCGCGGGCGGCGATCGTCGCCGCCTCCTCGAGCAGCTCGGGGTCGAAGGAGGCGGCGAGTCCGAGCGGGATCGGGAACACGGTGCGGTGGCCGTGGATGACGTCGCGGCCGAAGAGGATCGGGATGCCGAGGCGGCTGCCCTCGACGGCGTGCCGCTGCGCCGCGTCGATGTTGCCGACGAGGACGCCCTCGTCGCGCTCGTTGCCGGCGGTGGCGCCCGACGCGTAGAGGCTCGAGCTGATGCGACCGGCGCGGATCTGCTCCGCGTCGTCGTCGGGGTGGATGTTGGCGACCTGATGGGTCTGGGCGACCTTCTCGGAGAGGGTCATCTGCGCCATGAGCAGGTCGATGCGCTCCTCGACGGGCAGCGCGGCGTCGAGCCAGGGGCGCTCGGTGGGGGTGGTCATGTCAGTAGGTCTCCACGGAGATCTCGAGGGTGGGGGTGCCGGACGCGTCGGACACGTGGGACGCGTCGGACGTGTCGGGCGCGCTTGCGGCAGAAGGGGCGTCGGGCGTCGGGACGAGGTCGGTGAGCGCGACGGCCACGCCGCCGCGACGGTAGGGGTTGGTGAGCTCGCGGGTGCTGACGTCGCGACCGCCGACGGTGACGCGTCGGACGCCGTGGCCCTCCTCGCCCGCGGTGAGCGTCAGGCGCACGCCGTGCCCGGCGAGCGGGACCGTCGCGACGAGCTCGCCCGAGCCCGGCGGCAGCACCGGGTCGATCTCGACGTCGGTGCCGCGCCGGCGCACGCCGAGGAGCACCTCGGTGACGAGCCGCAGCACGAGGCCGGGGCCCGAGGAGTAGACGCGCCAGCCGCCCTCGAGCGGCACGTCACCGGCCATGAGCGCGGCGTAGCGGTCCTGGGCGTCGTACCGGTCGGTGAAGGCGCCGTCGGACGAGGAGTAGTAGCAGCTCGTCTGGCGCGGGCGGGCCTGCGGCACGAGCGAGTCCAGGCCGACGGGGCTCGCCTTGGCCAGCGCCTCGAGCAGTGCCGCGCCGTCACCGACCCGGGCCAGCGCCTCGGCGTAGCGCAGGTGCGCGTGCATGTACATGAGGCCGATCTCGCGGCCCCAGAACGTGCTCGCCTCGGCCCGCTGGAACACGCTCATCGGGCCGCCGGCGTAGCGCACCGGCCGGTCGAAGAGGCGCGCGCCGTCGGGGCCGAGCAGGTGCTCGCCGATGAGGTCGAGGTGGTGCCGGGCCTGCTCGGGGGTCAGCAGCTCGGCACTGATGGCGTGGATCCACGGCAGGATCCCGTACTTCAGGCCGGTCATCGTGTCGGTCGGGTGGACGAGCGGCTCGAAGCCGCCGGCGTCCTGCTGCAGGAGGTAGCCGGGGAGCACCGGGTCGGCGTCGAGCTGTGCGGAGAGCGCGGCGTGCGTGGCGTCGGCCAGGGTGTCGCACTCGTCGGCGAGGCGCCCGGTCGAGCCGGCGCCGCCGGCCGCGCGCAGGCCCTCGGCGAGGGTGCGCAGTGCCTGGGTCTGCAGCACGGCGGTCCACGTCGACACCATCTTCGCGGCGAGGCGCGGGTCGGCCGGCTGGAGCGAGTCGTTCCAGTCGCCGTGGCCGTACGCCGGCAGCGGGCTGCTCGGCACCGTCGACTCGGCGATGCGGCGCACCGCGGCCGCGAGGTGCTCGGCCACCGGCAGCGGTGCGGCGAGGGCGTCGTCGCCGACGAACGGCACGAGCTCGTCGAGCAGCGACCCGTCGCCGGTGGTGCGCAGGTAGTCGCCGGCCGCGAGCACCGGCCAGAACACGACGTCGCCGTGCGAGTCGTGC
This sequence comes from Intrasporangium zincisolvens, assembly GCF_034724055.1. Taxonomy (NCBI): domain Bacteria; kingdom Bacillati; phylum Actinomycetota; class Actinomycetes; order Micrococcales; family Intrasporangiaceae; genus Intrasporangium; species Intrasporangium zincisolvens. The sequence continues at coordinate 54,752 of NZ_JAWIIL010000001.1, read as the reverse complement.
TGGCCCGACTCGGGCAGCGGCGGCAGGAACTCGAACGCCTGCGGCCAGTCGCCGCGCTCGTTCTGCGCGCGGAACACCATGAGCAGCACGTCGCGCACGGCGTCCTGCCGGTCGAGCGCGGTGAGCAGACCCACCGGGCCCTGGCACACGTCGCGCGTGCCCCACGCGCCGCCGGAGAACTGCTCGAGCCCGCGCGGCGACAGGTAGTGGACGAACGCGTCGTGGGTGAACCACGGCAGCGCGGCGGCGAGGTTGCCCACCTGCGTCGCGGTCGACGCGTCGGTGCCGGTGTGGTGGTCCGTGTCCAGGGTGACCGCGTGCGCCGTCGCGTCCCAGAAGCCCGCGCCGAGCGGCGCGTCGGAGGGACGGACCTCGTGGGACGCGTCGCTGGTGGCGTCGGACGCGTCGCCCGCGGTGATCGTCACGTCGACGGCCGCCGCCGGCTCGAGCAGGACGGTGAGCCAGCCCTCGCTGCGGGTGCGCCCGTCGGACTGCAGGCGCGCGTCGCCGGCCTCGGCGTCGCCGCGCCCGGTCCATGACAGGTGCCACGCGCGGGGCGAGCCGGCGGGCGTCACCTCGGCGCCCGTGTCGTGCAGCGTGATCGCGGGGGCGTCGGTGAGGTCGTCGGCGACCTGGACGGCGAGGAGGAGGCGGCGGGGAGCCGCGTCGCCCGACTGCCCGACGGTGAGGCCGAGGCGGTGCTCGTCGGCGGGCGCGGTCGAGGTCACGGCGATGCGGCGGCCCGACGCGTCGGCGTACCACCACGTGGCGTGGTCGAGGCCGACCTTCCACGCGCTCGGCGTCTCGAGCAGCTGCCACCCGCCGGCGCCGTCGTCGGCGAAGAGCCGCAGGCCGCTGGCGCGGAGCAGTCCGAGGTAGGTGCGCCGGCCCGTGACGGCGGTCTGGCGGCCGGCGTGGCCGCGGGTCAGCTGCGAGTGGAAGGTGCCGGCCATCCACACCGTCGAGGTGAGGGTGCGGGTGTCGGGCGTCAGGGCGTCGCCGGTGCGCAGCAGCTGGCCGTGCGGGCGCAGGACGGCGAGGTCCTTGGCGGCGGTGACGAGCTGGCCGTCGGGCAGCTGCCAGGCCACCTCATCACCGTCGATCATCTCGACGTGGCGGCGATCCTGGGTCAGCCCGAGGGCGTCGAGCTCGCCGCCCGTCAGCGGGTGGGACGGGAAGCCGGGGGCGCTCGACCACAGCGTCGAGTGGGCGGGCGTGCCGCCGTCGCCCGACGCGTCGGCGTCGACGTGCGCGGACGTGCCCGACGCGTCGGGGCCGTCGGCGAGGGCCAGACGCGCCCACTCGGCGTCGGCGTCGGACGTGCCCTCGGGGTGGTCCTCGACGACGATGCCCCAGAAGCCGGTGGTGTGCGAGGCGCCGGGCGCCAGGTGCACGGCCTCGTCCTGGAGGGCGGCGAGAGTGTGCTCGTGCTGGTGGCGCACGCCCGGGAGCTCGGGTGCGTCGAGACCCGGCCAGCGGACCCCGTCGGCGCGCCGCTCGACGAGCTGGAGCGCGTCCGTGGCCCAGCCGGTGCCGCGGCCAGTCGTGCCGACGAGCAGCCACGGCACGCGCGGGCCGGGCATGTTCTGCCGCACGGCGAGGGCCGTGCCGTGGCCGTCGACGGCCACCGGCGACACGTCGAGGTACTGGGCCACGTAGTACTCGTTGGTGCGCACGGCGCCGAGCGGGGCCAGGGCGGGGTCGTGGGTCAGCACGGCGTCGACGCGGACCGCGGCGTCGGTCGTGTTGCGCGTCGTCAGGCGCCAGTGCCAGCTCGGGTGCTCGCGGCCCAGCGTCAGGGTCAGCCGGTAGGCGACGCCCTCGTGGACGCCCTCGACGACGGTGCCGTCGGTGCCGTCGGCACCGAGCGAGACGGTGCGGGAGCCGGCGTCCGGGCCCGACGCGTCGGGGCCGAGCAGCGGCAGCCGACTGACGCAGTCCGGGCGGTGCACCCGGAGGTGGACGTTGGCCAGGCCCGCCTCGGAGACGCTCGCCGGGTGGAGCAGGAGGCTCAGCCCGAAGGCCTCGAGGCGGCGCAACGCACCGTCGTCGAGCACCTCGGCGGTGAGACCGGCGGCGCTGCTGAGGGTACGGGCCGGAAGGGCGGAGAGGACGGCGTTGTCGTCGAGCACGGATCTTTCGTACCACCAGCGTCTCTCGGACCTCCACCCCCAAATGCCTTGAAAACAAATGAAAGTCAGCGTGAGCACGTCGAAGCGCATGAAAGTAGTTACATGCGTCCAAAGCGTTGACATCCGTCACGGACCGCCCCAATTCTCAGAGGAATTCCCGCCCCCCTGACGGAGGTCCGCAATGACGCGAACTCGAACCAAGACCACGTTCATCGTGGCCGGTCTGACGGCCAGCCTCGCCCTCGCCGCCTGCACCGGCAGCAAAGACGCGGCGGGCGGAGGTGACAGCGCGGACGGCATGATCAGCCAGCTGACGTTCCCCGCGGACGTCGACGCGTCGGTCGGCGGCCTCGTCAACTACAACCCGTACTCGCCGAAGCCGCTGACGACGACGTGGCTCTACGAGCCGCTCATCGTGCGCAACAACCTCACCTGTGAGGAAACCCCTTGGCTCGCAACGAAGTCCACGTGGGAGGGCGCCAACAAGCTGACGCTCGACATCCGTGACGGGGTCAAGTGGAGCGACGGCCAGGCCTTCTCGGCCAAGGACGTCGCGTTCACCTTCAACCTCATGAAGCAGTACCCGGGCCTCGACACGTCCGGCGTGTGGAACGACACCTTCGGCGCCCCCGCCACCTCCGTCACCGCCGAGGGCAACAAGGTCGTCTTCACCTTCTCCGGCAACGCCGCCGCGAAGTACGACGGCATCATCTCGACGAAGATCCTCCCGGAGCACGTCTACTCCAAGGTCGGCGACCCGACCAAGTACGTCGACAAGGCCCCCGTCTCCACCGGCCCCTACAAGGTCGGCACGTACAACGGCCGCCGCCTCGTGCTCGAGCGCCGCCCCGACTACTGGCAGGCCGACAAGGTCAAGGTCAAGAAGATCATCCTCGAGGGCACCTACGACGCCGCCCAGGCCGCGCTCAAGCTGCGCTCGGGCCAGCTCGACGCGTACTGGGGCGAGGTTCCCAACCCGAAGAAGACCTTCGTCGACGCGGACCCGAAGAACAACCACTTCTACTACGCGCCCAACGGCATGACGGTGCTCACCGGCAACGACCAGAAGCCGCCGTTCAACGACCCGAAGTTCCGCGAGGCCATCAGCTACGCGATGGACAAGCAGTCGATCTCGACCAAGGCGACGTACGGGATCATGAAGCCCGCCAGCCAGAGCGGCCTCAAGCTGCCCTCGATGCAGAGCCTGCTGCCCGCCAAGTACGCCGGCGAGGACACGGTGCTCCCGTACGACGTCAACAAGGCGAGCCAGCTGCTCGACGCAGCCGGCTACAAGAAGGGCCCCGACGGCAAGCGCACCAACCCCGACGGCACGCCGCTGGCGATCACCTTCGCGGTGCAGGCCGGCTGGATCGACTACCAGGCGATGGCCGACGTCGTCGCCAAGGGCCTCAACGACGCCGGCGTCGACACCAAGGTCACCGCGTCGGCCCCCGACTCGGTCGACGGCCAGAAGAAGTCCGGCGACTTCCAGCTGGTCCTCGAGTACCTGCACGGCGGCTGCGAGCTGGCCAAGAACATCGGCGCCAAGCTCTCGAGCAAGCAGTTCCCGACGGCGAAGGACATCCTCCCCAACGTCGGACGCTTCAGCGACCCGGCCATCGACGCCGCGGTCTCCAAGCTGGCCGGCTCCACCGGCAAGGACGAGCAGAAGGCCAACCTCGAGCCGCTCGTCGACGCGATGATGACGCAGTACCCGGTGACCCCGCTCATCTACGCCCCGGCGCGCATCCTCTACCGCACCGACAAGGCCGTCGGCTGGCCGAGCGAGCAGGACCCGTACGCCAACCCGTCCGACGACCGGCTCCTCGTGCTGACGCACCTCACCGCACCCAAGTGACCGAAGCGACCCTTCGGTGAACCCTGAAGAGGCTCGGCGCCGCGGCCACCGCCGCGGCGCCGGGCCCGACGGAAGGTCACCCCGATGAAGTACTTCCTCCGGAAGCTCGGGTTCTTCCTCGCGACGCTGTGGGCGGTCGTCACGCTGAACTTCCTCATCCCACGGCTCCAGCCGGGAGACCCCGCGGAGATCATGGTCAAGCGCCTGGCCGGCAAGGACACGGCGCTCGACCCCGCCCAGGTCAAGGCCATGCGCGCCATGCTCGGCGCCCCCGACGGCTCGCTGTGGAGCCAGTACACGCAGTACCTCGGCGAGCTCGTGCACGGCAACTTCGGCCTCAGCTACACCTACTACCCGTACAAGGTCACCGATGTCATCGGCCAGGCCCTCTGGTGGACGGTCATCCTCGTCGTCGTGACGCAGGTGCTGTCCTTCGCGATCGGCGTCGTGCTCGGCGCGTACGCCGCCTGGCGGCGCAACTCGCGCCTCGACAGCGTCGTGACGCTCGGGTCGACGTTCCTCGGCACGCTCCAGCCGTTCTGGATCGCGCTGCTGCTGCTCTACGTGTTCGGCTACAGCCTCGGCTGGTTCCCCACCTCGGGCGGCTACGAGGAGTCGACGCCGGGCTTCAACGTGCCCTTCATCCAGGAGGCGGTGTCGCACTCGTTCCTGCCGGCCGTCGCACTGCTCGTCGTGACGCCGATCGGCTGGATCCTCGGCATGCGCAACACGATGATCATGAACCTCGGCGAGGACTACATCCGGCTGGCCAAGGCCAAGGGCCTGCCCGACCGCACCGTCGCCCTCAAGTACGCGGCGCGAAACGCCTTGCTGCCCAGTGTCACCGGGTTCGCGCTCGCCCTCGGCGGCGTGCTCGGTGGCGCCATCCTCGTCGAGCAGGCCTTCGACTACCCCGGCCTCGGCCGGCTCATGGGAGAGGCCGTCGAGATGAAGGACTACCCGTTGCTCCAGACGCTGATGCTGCTCACGACGGTCGGGGTGCTGCTCGCGAACCTCGTCGCCGACCTGCTCTACGGCGTCCTCGACCCGCGAGCCAGGAGGGCGCAGTCATGAGCACCTCGAACCCGACCCCCGGCCTGCCGTCGTCCGGCGGCTCGGCCCCCGGCGGCGTCCTCGAGGCGGCCGACCCGACGCAGCAGGCGGCGGTCGACGCCCTCGAGCAGGTCTCCGACGCCGCGCGTCCCGACCGCTGGTGGGAGGTCGTCTGGGCGAGCAAGAAGGCCCGCGTCGGCGTCGTCATCGTCGCCGTCTACATCCTCGTCGGCGTCTTCGCGCCCCTCATCGCGCCGCACGACCCGCTCGACGGCTCGTTCGAGCCGCTCGCCGGGCCGAGCGGCACCAACTGGCTCGGCACGACGACGAGCGGGCAGGACATCGCGAGCCAGCTCATCTACGGCACCCGAATCTCGCTGCTCGTCGGCCTCTTCGCCGGCCTGCTGTCGACCGTCATCGCGATGGTCGTCGGCATGATCTCCGGCTACACCGAGGGCACGATCGTCGACGACGTCCTGTCGTTCCTGACGAACGTCGCGCTCGTCATCCCGGCGCTGCCGCTCATCATCACGCTCGTCGCCTACTCCGAGGTGCGCGGCGTCTGGCTCATCGTCGGCGTCATCTCGATCACCTCGTGGGCCGGCGCCGCCCGCGCCAAACGTGCCCAGATCATCACGCTGCGCAACCGCGACTTCGTCACCGCCGCCAAGTTCTCCGGCGAGAGCACGTGGCGCATCGTGTTCCGGGAGATCATGCCGAACATGACCTCGCTCGTCGCGGCGAGCTTCGTCGGGGCGGCGACCGGTGCGATCGGCGCGGAGGCGGGCCTCGCGGCGCTCGGCCTCGGCGACAGCCGCAGCGTCTCGTGGGGCACGATGCTCTACCAGGCCAACGCCCAGAGCGCGATCGCGCAGGGCCTGTGGTTGTGGGTCTTCGTGCCCGGCCTCGTGCTCGCCGTCCTCATGACCGGCATGACGTTCATCAACTTCGGCGTCGACCTCCTCTCCAACCCGCACCTGCGGGAAGACGCGTAGGAGCACCCATGGCACTGCTCGACATCCGCGACCTCTCGGTCCGCTACGAACCCAAGTCGCACCGCTCGCTCGACGCCGTCCAAGACGTGTCGTTCAGCATCGAGCCGGGCGAGTTCGTCGGTCTCATCGGCGAGTCCGGCTCCGGCAAGACGACGCTCGGCACCGCGGTGCTGCGCCTGCTCCAGCGCCCCGGGCGCATCAGCGGCGGCAGCATCACCTTCGACGGCAGGGACATCACGAACCTGTCCGAGGACGAGCTGCGGTCCCTGCGCTGGCGCGACATCTCGACCGTCTTCCAGAGCAGCATGAACTCGCTCAACCCGGTGACGCGCGTCGAGGCGCAGTTCCGCGACGTCATCGAGGAGCACTCCCAACTGCGCGGCGAGGCCGTGACGCGTCGCATCCGCGAGCTGTTCGACATGGTCATCATCGACCACAAGTTCATCGAGGCCTACCCGCACGAGCTGTCGGGCGGCATGCGCCAGCGCGTCAACCTCGCCCTGGCGCTCGCGCTGGAGCCGAAGTTCATCCTCCTCGACGAGCCGACCACCGGCCTCGACGTCGTCGTGCAGCACTCGATCCTCGAGAACGTGCGGCGGTTGCAGGCCGAGCAGGGCTTCGCGGTGCTCTTCATCAGCCACGACATCGGCACCGTGCTCGACCTGTCCGACCGGATCCTCGTCATGTACGGCGGCCGGATCGTCGAGGAGCAGACGGCGGCCGGGCTGCTGCGCGAGCCGCTGCACCCGTACTCCAAGGGCCTGCTCGGCTCCTACGGCGACCCCCGCGCCGAGACTGTCCGCATCACGTACGTGCCGGGCCGCCCGCCGGACCTGTCGCTGCCCATCACCGGCTGCAGCTTCGCGCCGCGGTGCCCCGAGCGCATCGAGCGCTGCACGAGCGTCGAGCCCGAGCTGGCGCCGCTGTCCGGCGGTCGCGCCGCCTGCCACGTGGCCCGGCTGCAGCGCACCGACGACGGCGCGCGCGAGTTCGGCGAGCCGACCCGGCACTTCGAGGGACCGCAGTTCGTCAAGACGGTCGCCGAGTCGGCCGAGGCGACGCGCGGCGAGCCGATCCTCACCGTCGAGAACGTGTCGAAGGTCTTCAGCCGCCGACGCGGCCTCACGGTCACGAAGGTCGAGGCCGTCACCGACGCGTCGTTCGTGCTGCGCAAGGGTGAGGTGACCGCCCTCGTCGGCCAGAGCGGCAGCGGCAAGTCGACCCTGGCCCGGATGATCACCGGCGTCGACAGCCCGACCTCGGGGCGCATCGTCTTCCACGGCCCGCGCGGCGACGAGACCGTCTCGGGGTTCCGCGGACGAGGCCTGCGCGACTACCGCAGCCACGTGCAGATGGTCTTCCAGGACCCGTACAGCTCGATCAACCCGGCCAAGCGGCTCGGCTACATCCTGTCCCGCCCGCTCGCGAACTACCACGGGCTCAAGGGAACCGAGCTGCGCGACCGTGTCAACGAGCTGCTCGAGAAGGTCGCGCTCACCCCGGCCGACCGCTTCGTCAACCGGTACGGCTACGAGCTGTCCGGCGGCCAGCGCCAGCGCGTCGTCATCGCCAAGGCCCTGGCCGTGCAGCCGGAGATCATCGTCGCCGACGAGCCGATCAGCAGCCTCGACGTGTCGATCCGCGCCGAGATCCTCGAGCTGCTCCACGACCTCGTCCAGGACAGCGACGTCGGCATCCTCTACATCACGCACGACCTGCTCAGCGCCCGGATGCTCGCCGACGAGGTCATCGTGCTCAACCAGGGCCGCGTCGTCGAGCAGGGCCAGACCCTCAAGGTGATCCGTGACCCGAGCGACGCCTACACGCGCAAGCTCATCGACGCCATCCCCAACCCCTTCTGACCGGAGCACCGGCCGACCGGCCGGGCGCCACCGCGCGCCCGGCTTGTCCGGTCGCCTGACGCCGTGCACAGTTGTCCCGGGACGAAAGGGCCTCGGTGACGACAAGCAGCGACGAAGCGCGCCCGGTGACGATCTACACCGTGGCCGAGCGTGCCGGTGTGTCCATCGCCACCGTCTCGCGCGTGCTCAGTGGCTCCACCCCGGCCTCGGCCCGCACCCGGCAGCGGGTGCTGCGCGCGGTCGAGGAGCTCGAGTACGTGCCGCTCCGGGCCGGCCGCCCCGTCGACGTGCCCCAGCACGAGACGCACGGCCTGATCCTGCCGGGCCTGCGCGGCCCGTACTACTCCGAGCTGCTCTCCGGCTTCGAGTCGACGGCCGCGGCCGACAACCAGTCGACGGTCGTGCTCGTCTGCGACGCGTCGAAGGACGTCGAGGCGGCGGTGCGCCGGATGCTGGCGCGGGTCGACGGCATCGTCATCGCCAACGACACGATCTCCGACGCGGCCGTGCGCCAGATCGTCCGCTCGACGCCGACGGTGCTCGTCGCGCGCGACGCCATCGAGGGTGCCGACGCCGTGCAGGTGGAGAACTTCATCAGCTCGGCCGAGCTGACGCGTCACGTGCTCGACCACGGACGCCGACGCCTCGTCTTCGTCGGCGACACCGCCACCTCGCACGACGTGTCGGAGCGCTACCGCGGCTTCCAGCACGCGCTCGCCCGCAAGAGGGGCGAGGAGGTGGCCCCGCCGATCGACGTGCCGTACGAGGAACACTCGGGTCGGGCCGTCATGGAGGGCCTGCAGGCGATCGAGGCGTCACACGGTCCGGTCGACGGGCTCGTCTGTGCCAACGACGAGCTCGCGCTCGCGACGATGGTGCTGCTGGCCCGGGAGGGGCGCGTGGTGGGGCGCGACCTCGCGGTGGTCGGCTTCGACGACATCATGACCTCCCGCTACCTCGCCCCCGGCCTCACCACGGTGCAGCAGCCGATGCGCGAGCTCGGGCGCTGGGCCGCGATCCGCCTCCACGAGCGCATCGGCGGGCGCACCACCGACGTGCACCCCCAGGTGCTGCCGACGCGTCTGGTCGTCCGCGGCTCGTGCGGCTGCGACTGGGACCAGGCGTCCGTCGCCGGCGCCTGACGCCCCCACACCCGACGCGTCCCCGCGTCCCTGCCCCCGCGCTCCTCGCGCTCGCCGACCGACCGCCACCACCCGCGTCGGCCGGCGGTTCCCGTGCTCACCCACGCCCGACGCATCACCTCGTGGCGGTCCGTCGGCCGCCACCCGCGAACCCTCCTCTCCCCCAAGGACCCTGCATGCCTGACACCGACCTGCTGACCCGCTGGGCCGCCGACACGTGCCGCTCGTTCGAGGCCATGACCGACCCCGACAGCGGCCTGCCCACGGACAGCATCGCAACCTCGCTCGACCCCACCACCCGCAGCGGCTACACCTCGCCGACCAACATCGGCGGCCTGCTGTGGTGCACCGTCGCCGCCCGCGACCTCGGCCTCGTCGACGCTGCCGAGGCCCGCGACCGGCTGCGCCGCCTCCTCGTGACCCTCGCCGGGATGGAGGTGCACGACGAGTCCGGGATGTTCTTCAACTGGTACGACGACCGCACCGGCGACCTGCTGCACCGGATGCCCGACGGCGGCACCATCCACCCGTTCCTGTCGAGCGTCGACAACGGCTGGCTCGCGGCCGGCCTCATGGTGGCGGCAGCCGCCGAGCCCGCGGTTGCTGCCGAGGCGCATCGGGTGCTCGACCGGATGCACTTCGGCGCCTTCCACGACGCCGCGGCCGGAGGTGCCGACGGCGGGCCGCGCGGCCGGCTGCGCGGCGGCTTCTGGGTGGCCGACCCCGGCCAGGAGACCGTGTCGGCCGCCTACGTCGAGGGCCACGCGCCGGTGCTGCACACCCCGCACCACTACGACCTGCTCGACTCCGAGCCGCGCATCGCCAGCTACGTCGGCATCGCCCACGGCCAGATCCCCCCCGAGCACTACGCCTCGCTCGACACCCCGGTGCGTCTCTACCGCGGCCGCGACGTCGTGCCGACGTACGGCGGCTCGATGTTCGAGGCGCTGATGCCGACGGTCTTCGTGCCCGAGGCCGCGTGGGCCCCGGACACCTGGGGCGTCAACGAGGCCCGCACGGTGGCCCTCCAGCGCGAGTACGCCCTCGACGAGAAGGCCTACGGATACTGGGGATTCAGCCCCTGCGCCAAGCCCGGCGAGGGCTACGGCGTCTTCGGAGTCCCGCCCATCGCGTGGGTCGAGGGCGGCTACCCGAGCGAGGAGGACGGCGAGGTCGTCGTGACCCCGCACGCGTCGGCGATGGCCCTCATGGTCGAGCCCGACGCCGCCACCGACAACCTGATGCGCCTCGAGCGCGACCTCGGTGCCTACGGCCCGGGCGGCTTCGTCGACGCCGTGGACGTGCGGACCGGCCGCGGCGCGGGGCGGTACCTGTCGCTCGACCAGTCGATGGTGCTCGGCTCGCTCGCCAACGTGCTGGCCGACGACTGCCTGCGCCGCTGGTTCTGCACGCCGGACGTCGAGGCCGTGCTGCGCCCGGTCGTGGAGGCGCGTCGGATGCCGATCGCCTGACGCACAGGGCGCGTCAGTCGGGCAGCGTCGTGCCGGTGAGCTTCTCGGCCACGGCCCACAGCGACGCGGCGAGCTCGGGCTTGCGCGCCGACCGCGGCTGGGGCACGAGCCTCGCCGCTCCCGCCATCCCGAACCGGCCGCCCGGCCCGTAGAAGGCACCCTGGGTGGCGGTCGGGTCGGCGATGGCGCACAGGAGCGGCTCGGTGCCCTGCTCGACCTCCTGCACAGGCAGCACCGAGATGCGGGTGTAGAGCGGCGGCTTGGCGCCCTCGCGGCCGAGGCTCGCGCCGGCGACCTGCAGGTTGGTCCGCGTGTAGCCGGGGTGGGCGAGGGTGCTGAGCAGCGGCCACTCGCGCTCGGTGGCCACCCGCGCCAGCTGCAGGCCGAAGAGGCTGTCGGCGAGCTTGGACTGGGAGTAGGAGCGCCACGGGCTCCACCGGCGCGAGGTCCACTGGAGGTCGTTGAAGTCGATCTTCCCGAACGCCGCGACACCGCTCGTCATCGTCGCCACCCGCGGCCGGTCGCCGGCGAGCACGAGCGGCAGCAGGAGGTTGGTCAGCGCGAACGGGCCGAGGAAGTTCGTGCCCATCTGCAGCTCGAAGCCGTCGACCGTCTCGAACCGCTTCGGCGGCGCCATGACCCCGGCGTTGTTGACGAGCACGTCGATGGGCCGCCCCTCGGCCAGCAGCTCGCCGGCGAAGGTCCGCACCGAGGCGAGGTCGGCGAGGTCGAGCCGGCGCACCGTGACCGAGGCGTCCGGCGTGGCCTCGAGGATCTCCGCGCGGGCGGCGTCGCCCTTGTCGGTGGAGCGCACCGCCAGAACGACCTCGGCGCCGGCGGTCGCGAGGCGTCGGGCCGCCTCCTTGCCGGTGCCGCTGTTGCTGCCGGTGACGACGACGTGGCGACCGGTGAGGTCGGGGAGCTGGTCCATGCGCGGTGCCTCTCTGGAGGGTGTGGCGGTCGGGCTGGCTGGCGGGCGGCCGCCGGGGGAGCGGGCTGGGCCCGATCCTCCCTGACAACGCGCGAGCCCGCCCGGGGATGCCCGGGCTGGGGAGCCGCTTGCCAGGCGGTCGTACGCTGGACGGGTCACCGGTCGGGTCTTCGCGGGCAGGAGGAGGTGGCGTCATGGGTCGCTGGCGGGACGAGTGGACGGCCGTCGAGTGGTTGACGCTGCGCCTCGCGCCGGTGTGGGTGCTGAGCGCCCTGGCCGGCCGGGTCCGGTTCGACGAGGACGAGCGCGGCGCGTTCTGGGACGCCGCCACGACGGCTGCCCTGCGCAGCGAGGGCCCGGGCCGCGAGGTGCTGGCCGGCGCGGCCGCCGAACGAGCTTGGCTCTTCGACGAGTTCGAGCTCGACGGGCGTAGCGTCGTGTCGGGCATGCTCGCGGTCACGCGGCTGCTCGAGCGGATGGACGTCGTCACCCGCGAGGACGTGCGCCGCACCGTGCTGCGCATCGGTGAGGGCGTGGCCCTGGCCCGCGGACCGTTCGGCCGGCGCATCCTGCCCGAGGATGAGCAGACCCTCATCCTCGTCGGCGAGCTGCTGCGCACCGCGTCCGAGACAGCGGCCGACAACCCCCTCGACTCGCCCGCCGCCATCTGACCGGCGCGCCCCGGCTCACCAAACCCCCGGAGCCCGCGAATCGTCAACGCCTGCAAAGGCGACGGTCCGATATGCGGCTTACGATCGAGCGCGGACGGGTATCTGTTCAGTCAGGGCCCGGCCGACACTCGGTGCCCGTGCCACGGGCAGGAAGGACCCAGGGGAATGACGGACCAGCAGACCCAGCTCACCCAGCTCTCCGGCGCGTTCAGCCGCCGACGCCTCCTCGGCCTCGGCGGGGCGGCGGTCGTCACCGGCGCCCTCGCCGCGTGCGGCAGCAACACCGGCCGCGAACCGGCGGCGTCCGGTGGGGCCACCGGGGGCGGAGGTGGCGGCGCGTCGATCCAGCAGTGGTACCACCAGTACGGCGAGGCCGGCACCCAGCAGGCCGTCGAGAAGTACGCCGCTGCGTACAAGGACGCCACGGTCAAGGTCAGCTGGAAGCCCGGCGACTACGACCAGTCCACCGCGGCCTCGCTGCTGACCGACGCCGGCCCGGACGTCTTCGAGTACGGAAACGGCCCGACCATCGACATGATCAAGGGCAACCAGGTCGTCGACCTCACCGACCTGCTCGGCGACGCCAGGAGCGACTTCAACCCCGGCATCCTCAAGCGGATGACCTACCAGGACAAGGTCTGGGCCATCCCGCAGGTCGTCGACATGCAGCTGCTCGTCTACCGCACGTCGATGCTCGACAAGGCCGGCATCCAGCCCCCGCAGACCATCGACGAGCTCATCGCAGCGGCCAAGAAGCTGACGCAGGGCAACGTCAAGGGCCTCTTCCTCGGCAACGACGGCGGCGCGAGCCTCATGGGCGGCCCGATGCTGTGGTCGGCAGGCCTCGACTACCTCACGGAGAGCAACGAGTTCGGCTTCGACGACCCTCGCGCCGCCACCGCCCTCGGCAAGCTGCGCGAGATGTGGGAGGCCAAGGTGCTGCTGCTCGGCGCCCCCAAGGACTGGTTCGACGCGTCGGCCCTGACCTCCGGGCTCGCAGCGATGCAGTTCACCGGCCTCTGGACCTTCCCCGACATCAAGAAGGGCCTCGGCGACGACTTCGGCGTCATGGCCTGGCCGGCCCTCGACGGCCAGGGCAAGGCGTCGGTGCCCGTCGGCGCCTACGGCTCGTGCGTCAGCGCCAAGGCCAAGGACGTCGACGCCGCGAAGAAGTTCGCCAAGTGGCTCTGGGTCGACCAGACCGCCTACCAGCTCGACTTCGCCACCGCGTACGGCTTCCACATCCCCTCGCGCACGAGCCTCATCGGACAGGCTTCGACGCTCAAGGAGGGTCAGGCCGCCGACGCCGCCAAGCTCGCCACGGACGTCGGCCACGCGCAGAGCCCGCTGCTGTGGACGCCCAAGTGCGCCACGGCCTTCGGCGACGCGATGAACCGCATCGTCAAGGAGGGCGCCGACCCCGCCGAGGAGATCGCCAAGGTCAAGGCCGTCGCCGAGCCCGAGCTCAAGCGGGTGCTCGCCTGAGCGCGCCCGCGACCACCCGGCTGGACGCGTCGCGCCCCGCGTCGACGCGTCCGCCGCGCCCTCCGGTGGGCCGGCGGCTGCGGGGCTACCAGAACCGCAACGTGTGGTTCTGGCTCTTCGTCGGGCCGTTCGTCGCCGGGCTCGTCGTCTTCGTCTACGTGCCGATCGCGTGGTCGGTCTACCTGTCGTTCTTCGAGTCCTACAACACGGTGACCCCGACGAAGTTCGTCGGCGTCGGCAACTACCTCGACATGCTGCGCGACCCTGCCTTCCGCAGCAGCCTGCTCACGTTCGTGGCTTTCGCGGTCTTCATCGTGCCGACGACGTTCGTGCTCTCCCTCGGGGCGGCGCTGCTCGTCGCGCGGACGCGGTTCATGCAGGCGTTCTTCCGCTCGGTGTTCTTCCTGCCGACGGCCTGCTCGTACGTCGTCGCGGCCCTCGTGTGGAAGATGTCGATCTTCAGCGGCATCCGCTCGGGCCTGGCCAACGCCGTGCTCGGCTGGTTCGGCGTCGACTCGATCCCGTGGCTCAGCCTCGCCGACCCGCCCTGGTACTGGCTCGTCATCGTCACGGCCCGGCTCTGGCTGCAGATCGGCTTCTACATGATCCTGTTCATCGCCGGCATCCAGCGGATCAGCCCGACGCTCTACGAGGCGGCGGCCATCGACGGCGCCGAGGGCTGGAAGGTGTTCCGGCACATCACGCTGCCGCAGCTGCGGGCGACGTCGACGGCGGTGCTGCTGCTCCTGCTCGTCAACGCGTTCCAGGCGTTCGACGAGTTCTACAACATCCTGTCGACGTTCGGCACCTACCCGCCCTACGCCCGTCCGCCGCTCGTCTACCTCTACTACACGGCTCTCGGCTCCGGTCAGGACTTCGGCCACGGCTCGGCCGGCGCCGTCATCCTGACGCTCATCATCGCGGTCGTCGCCGTCGTGCAGGGCCGGCTGCTGCGCATCGGGGAGAGGGACGCCTGATGGCCATCGTCCGCAGCAGGCGCCGGTCCCGCACCGCCGGGTGGGCCCGGTACAGCGCCCTCGTCGTCGCGGCGTTGCTGTTCCTCGTGCCGTTCTACCTCGTCGTCCGCAGCGCGTTCATGCGCGAGAAGGACCTCTCCTCGCCCGACTTCCACTGGCTGCCGCCGACGTGGAACACGGCCAACCTCACCGACCTGTTCGCCAACCCGGCGATCCCGATGGCCCGCTCGCTGCTCAACTCGGGGCTCATCGCCGTGACCCAGACGATCGGCGTCCTCGTCGTGTCCGGACTGGCCGGCTACGGCCTCGCGCGGATCCCGTACCGCTGGTCGAACGCCGTCTTCTACTCCATCACCGCGACGCTGCTCATCCCCGCGGCCGTGACCTTCGTGCCGAGCTTCGTCCTCGTGTCGACCCTCGGCTGGATCTCGACGCTGCGCGGCCTCATCATCCCGGGGCTCTTCCAGGCGCTCGCGACGTTCCTGTTCCGGCAGTTCTTCCTGAACTTCCCCAAGGAGATCGAGGAGGCCGCCTTCATCGACGGCCTCTCGTACTGGGGCACCTTCTGGCGCATCGTCGTGCCGAACTCGGGCGGCTTCGTCGCGGCCATCGGCACCATCACCTTCATCGGCTCGTGGAACGCCTTCCTCTGGCCGCTCGTCATCGGCCGTGACCAGGAGTCGTGGACGGTGCAGATCGCGCTGTCGACCTTCCTCACGGCGCAGTCGGTGCAGGTGAGCCAGCTGTTCATGGCGGCGCTCGTCGCGATCCTGCCGCTGCTACTGATGTTCCTGTTCCTCCAGCGCTGGATCGTCCAGGGCGTCGAGCGCACGGGCATCGCCGGCGACTGACGCGTCTGACCTCCCGGTTCGAGGTATCTGCGCGGCCTCCGGGACGCGCGAATACCTCGAACCGAGGTGGGGCGGCAGCTCTAGGCGGGGGGGAGTTCGAGCGTGTGGGCTCCGCGGGTGGCCTTCGTCGACAGGTACTGCGCGTTCGCGGGGGACACGTGCACACCGGTCGGCACCTGCCGGGTCACCTCGATGCCGAGCCGCTCGAGCTGGGCCGGCTTGTCGGGGTTGTTCGTCAGCACCTGCACCCGCGGCAGGTCGAGCGCGAGGAGCATCTGCGCGGCCACGGTGTAGTCGCGCTCGTCCGGGCCGAAGCCGAGCGCGACGTTGGCCTGGTAGGTGTCGAGGCCGGAGTCCTGCAGCACGTACGCGTCGAGCTTGGGGTAGAGGCCGATGCCACGGCCCTCCTGGCGCAGGTAGAGCAGGTAGCCGCCGGTGGCCGTGAGCCGGCGGACGGCCTCGTGCAGCTGCGGTCCGCAGTCGCAGCGCTGGCTGCCGAAGACGTCGCCGGTCAGGCACTCGCTGTGCAGCCGGACGAGCGGCGGCGCCTCGGGGCCGTGGGCGCGGCGGCGTGAGGCGCGGGCGGGGTCGGCGCGGTCGCCGAGGCCGAGGGCGATGTGCTCGAGCCCGTCGACGAGGCCGGTGAACGAGTGCGCCAGCGCGGTGGTCTCGAACCCGTCGGCCAGTGCGATCGGCACACGGACCGCGGCCCGGACCGACGCCGGTGGCGGGGCGCTCGCGGCGGGTCGGATCGGCGTGACCGCGCCGGTGGGCGCGGCCCCGGCGTGGCGGTGTGAGCGGGTCATGGGCTGCGTCATGCGTTCCCCCTGGTGCCGTGGTCCAAACCGTCGGCCGTCTCGTCGAAGCGGGGCGACAGGGCATAGCGCAGCAGGACGACGTCGCCGATCTGGCGCACCTCGGCCAGCCGGGCGCGCCGCCGCTCGTTGAACGGGAACGCGGCGTCGCCGACGAACCGGGTGGCGCGCGAGCTGCCGACGAAGAACGGCGCGACGACGAGCTGCAGCTCGTCGGCGAGGTCGGCGGCGAGCACCTGGGTGTGCACCGTGCCGCCACCTTCGACCATGAGCCGGCCGACGCCGCGCGCGGCGAGGTCGGCCCAGACGCGTCGGAGGTCGCAGGCGTGGCCGGCGTCGACGACGGTGGCGCGGTGCCCGACCCGGCGGCGGGCCGACTCGAGCGCGGGGGAGGCGCAGTAGACGAGCTTCTCGGCGTCGTCGGCGGCGAAGAACCGGGCCGCCGGGTCGAGGTCGGCCCGCCGGGTCAGCGTCACCTTCGTCGGTGAGGCGGGCAGGCCACGAGCGACGCGCTCGGCGCGGCGGGTGGCCGACCGGACGAGCAGGCGGGGGTCGTCGTGGCGGATCGTCGCCGCGCCGACGAGGATCGCGTCGGACGCGGCCCGCTCGGCGTCGACGCGGTCGAAGTCGTCGTCGTTCGACAGGAGCAGCCGCTGCGGCGTCGGGCTGTCGAGGTAGCCGTCGATCGACATCCCGCAGCTGAGCACGACGTACGGCCTCGCAGTGGACCGCGCCGACGCGTCGGGCGTCGTGGACGCGTCGGGCGTCGGACGCTCGCCGGCGCCGGTCGGGCGCGCAGTGGGCGCGTCCGGCCGGTGGGTTCCGGTCTTCGGGGCCGCCCGCGTGCTGCGCAGGGCCGGGGTGCCGTCTCCGACGTCAGGCACGGGCGCCTCCCACGACGCCCTCGGCGCGGTCGGGCGGGTCGACGCGCACCCGGCCACCCGCGCGGCGGGGTCGGTGCGCACCGTCGCGGAGCAGCACCACCGCTCCGGGCAGGCCGGCCACGATCACCAAGCCGCCGTAGACGACCGCGACGACGACACCCTGGGCGGCACCGAGGCCCGCCACCCCGAAGGCCCACGCGGCCGCACCCTCGCGCGGGCCCCACCCGGCGACGTTGAGGGGAAGGGCCGCCGCGAGCAGCACGACGAAGGCGATCGGCACGACCCGCATCGGGGTCACGGCCACGCCGGCGGCCCGCGCGGCGAGCAGGAAGGTGGCGAGGTGGCCGGCGACAGCGATGGCCGACGCGGCGACGACCCCGGGCCAGACACGTCGGGCGAGCAGGCCGTTGCGGACGTCGCTGGTAAGGGCACGAGCCAGGCGGCTGGCTCGGGAAGCGCTGTCGCGCAGTCGGATCCGTAGGAGGAGTGAAACGGTGACGACGAGTGCGAGCCCGACGGCGCCGATTGCCGCGACGTGGTCGGTGACCACGGACCGCAGCGGTGACGCCACCGCGACGAGCACGGCCAGCGCGAGCCCGACCTGCACCACCTGCCCGGCGGTCCGCTCCCACACCACGGCGCGCACGCCGCGGCCGACGTCACCGGCCGAGCGACCGTGCGACACCGCGCGGTGCACGTCGCCGGCCACCCCGACCGGCAGCGTCACGTTGAGGAACTGGGCCCGGTACGAGGCGGCGACGGCATCGGGCAGCGACAGCTCGAGGCCGAGACCGCGCGCCACGAGCACCCAGCGCCACGCCACGCACAACGTCGAGACCGCCGCGACGGCCAGAGCAGCGACGGCCGCGAGCGCGAGGGCCCGGGGGTCGACGCCGCGCAGCGCGTCACCCAGGGCTGCGGGTCCCACGCGCCACGCGAGCAAGGCCACGAGCGCGCCGATGCCGAGCACCCGCAGCCATCGTGGAGTCCGAGCCATCACCGCCTCCTTCGTGCACGCGGGGCCGCCGACGCCGAAGAGGCGCCATCTGCGAGGACGCCACCCGGCGCCGCCAGGTTCAGCGGCGTGGCCTCGACCTCGACCGGTCTGTTCCTCCACTACCCCGTCGGCCGTCACCCGAAGCGTCGACCGACGATCAGGGGCAGAGCGTCCCGAGCACGGCGGCTACCTGTCGTGCCGTCTCCGACCACGGTGCCAGGGTCTCGCGCCGCGCGACAGCCCCCGTCCGCAACCGTCCGCGCAGCCCCGGGTCGGTCAGCCAGGCCCGCAGCGCCCCCGCGAGGGCGGCCGGGTCGCCCGCCGGTACGAGCAGCCCGGGAGCTGGACCACCGGCGCCACGCACCGTCTGCGGCAGGCCGCCGACGTCGCTCGCGACGACCGGGAGGCCGCGGGCGAGGGCGTCGGCGACGGCCATCCCGAACGTCTCGGACCGTGAGGGCGCCACGAGCAGGTCCGCCGTCGCGTACGCGGCGCCGAGGGCGTCGGCCGTGAGCGGCCCCGCGAAGGTGACGCGGTCGGCGACCCCCGCTCGACGCGTCCGCTCCACGACGCCGGCCGCGAACGGCGCGTCGACCTCGAGCGACCCCGCCACGACGCACCGCCACGGCAGGTCGGTGAGGGTGGCCAGGGCGTCGGCGAGCACGTCGAGGCCCTTGAGCGGGGTGACGGCGCCGGCGCAGAGGAGCGACCCGCCTCCGGGTGAGCCGACCGCGAGCGGTGCCGAGTCGGTGCCGGGCTCGGCGATGTGGACGCGGGCGGGGTCGAGGCCGTGCAGGGCGACGACCCGGTCGCGTGACCACGCGCTCGTCGTGACGACCGCGGCGGTCGCGGCGAGCACCGCGCGCTCGGGCTCCCCGCCGAGGGGCAGGTGGACGAGCACGACGAGCGGCACTCGGCGCGCGAGGGGCACGAGCACGTCGGGCGAGCGTGAGGCGAGCAGGCCGTCGACGAGCACGGGCGCCCCGGCACCGACGCGTCCGACCGCGTCGGCGAGGGAGCGCCGCCCCACGGCGTCGGGCTCGGGCCACCGCCCTGCCACGAGCTGCTCGCGCACCGTCCAGCCCAGGTCGGCCAGCCCCGCGAGGACGCGTCGGTCGTAGGTGTTGCCGCCGCTCGGCCGCGCGGGGTCGTGGACCGCGTCGGGGAGGACGGCGTGGAGGGTCGGCACCCTCAGCCCCTCACACCGTGCGCTCGTACGACGCCCATGCGACGTGCGACTCGTGCAGCGTCACGACGAGCCCGGTGAGCCGGCCCGGCTCGGTGCCGAGTGCGCCGGCCGCGACGCGCTCGGCGAGGCGGTCGGCGACGAGGCGGGCGAGCACCTCGGTGGAGGTGTTGCGCACGAGATCGGGCTCGTCGTCGAGGTTGCGGTAGCTGAGCGCCCCGACGACCTCGTGCACCTGCTCGGTGGCCAGGCCGATGTCGAGCAGGATGCCGTCGGCGTCGAGCTCGGGCCCGCGGAAGGTCGCGTCGACGACGAACGTCGCGCCGTGCAGGCGCTGGGCCGGCCCGAACCGCTCGCCCTCGAAGCTGTGCGCGACCATCATGTGGTCGCGGACCGTGACGCCGAACATCGCTCAGCCCTCGCTGTCGTCGGTGGAGTAGGTGATGGCGTGGCAGATCGCCGGGAGGCTGCCGTCGGTGAGTCGAGGCAGCACGTCGGGCAGGTCCTCGAACGGCGAGCTGCCCGTGACGAGCGCGTCGAAGGCGTCGTCGTGCAGCAGGTCGAGTGCGAGGGCGAGCCGCTCCGAGGTCGAGTAGCGCGACCGCCGCGCCGGGGACACGACGCCGACCTGGCTGGCGCGGATGCCGAGCCGCCGCGAGTGGAACGCCCCGCCGAGGGCCAGCTCGACGGTCTTCTCGCCGTACCAGCTGAGCTCGATGACGGTGCCCTCCGGACGGAGCAGGTCGAGGGCGGTCTGCAACCCGACCGAGGTGGCGCTCGCGTGGACGACGAGGTCGCAGTCGCCGAGCGGAAGGCGGTCGGTCGCCGGGTTCGCGAACCCGACGCCGAGCCGCGCGGCGGTCTCGGCACGAGACGTGTCGACGTCGACGATCGTGCACTCGACGCCCGGGAACCGCCCGAGCAGACGCGCGACGCTGCAACCGACCATCCCGGCCCCGACGACGGCCACGCGGTCGCCGAGCAGGGGCGCGGCGTCCCACAGCGCGTTGACGGCGGTCTCGACGGTGCCCGCGAGGACGGCTCGCTGCGGCGGCACCCCGTCGGGCACGACGACGACGGCCGTCGCCGGCACGACGTAGGCGGTCTGGTGCGGGTGCAGGCTGAAGACGGTTCGCCCGCGCAGGGCGTCCGGCCCCTCCTCGACGACCCCGACGGACAGGTAGCCGTACTTGACCGGCGCGGGGAAGTCGCCGTCCTGGAAGGGCGCCCGCATCGCGTCCCACTGGCTGCGCGGCACGGCGCCGCGGAAGACGAGCGTCTCGGTGCCGCGGCTGACGCCGGAGTGCAGCGTGCGCACGAGCACCTCGTCGGGGCCGGGAGCGCGCACGGCCTCGGGCCGGATCTCGCCCCTGCCGGGCTCGACCAGCCAGAACGCCCTCGCGTCCGTCGCCACGGCGCCAGCGTAACCACGCCCGGCCGCCTCGCAGCCGTCGCGACGCGTGAACCGGGGGGTGGCGGTCGGCGTCCTTGGGTGCGATGCGGGCTGCGACGTGGGCTGAGATGTGGGCCCGGTGCCCGCCCGACGAGCCGGAGGTAGCGTGGGACGAATGGTTCACCGGGGCCCTGCTGTCGGGCTCGCCACGTCGGTGGCGCTCGTCCTCGCCCTGACGGTCGGGGTGGGCGTCGGGCCCGCGGGGCTCGTGGTCGGGTTCGCCTGTGCCGCGGTGCTGCTCGTGCTCGTCACCGTCGGCCTCGCGGCGTCCGGACGCCTGGCGCCGGGGCCGGCCGACGGCGTCACCCTGGCGCGGGCGGTGCTGACCTGCGGCGTCGCCGCCCTCGTGGTCGACGCGGCAGTGAGCCACGTCGACGGCGGCGCCGGGACGCGGACGGCGGCGCTCGTCGTGCTCGCGTCGGTCGGGCTGACCCTCGACGCCGTCGACGGGCGCGTCGCCCGGCGCACCGGCACCGTCAGCGCCTTCGGGGCCCGGTTCGACATGGAGTCCGATGCCGTCCTCATCCTCGTGCTCGCCGTCCACGTGGCCCGCGACCTCGGCTGGTGGGTGCTCGTGGTCGGGGCCGCCCGGTACCTGCTCCTCGCCGCCCAGCGGTTCGCGCCGTGGCTGCGTCGCGGGGTGCCGGCCAGGCGGTGGCGCAAGGCTGTCGCCGCCTACCAGGGGGTCGGGCTCACGGCGGCGGCCTCGGGGCTGCTGCAGCCGGCGGTCGCGGTCGGCGTCGTCGGGCTGGGGCTCGCGGCGCTCGCGGTGTCGTTCGGCACCGAGGCCGCGACGCTGTGGCGCCTGCGCGTCGCCATCGCAACCACCGCGGCCGACCGCGTGACCGCACCCGAGTCCACGACAGCCGCCCGGCCCGTGGCCGTGACCTCAGGACGCGCCGTCATCGTGACGATGGCCGACGCGCGGGTCCTCATCGCCCAGCGGCGGTCCGGATGACCGAGCCGGGCCCGGCAGCGGGTCGGGCGCGCCGACGCGTCGGGCCCGGCCCGCGGGTGCGCCGCGGAGCCGGCGTCGCACTCTCGGTCGTCGCCGGACTCCTCGTGTGGGTGGCGCTGACCGCACCCGAGGCCTCGGCCCTGATGCGACCGGCCGCGTTCCTCCGCGTGCCGGTCGAGGCCCTCGTGCTCGGCGCGCTCCTCCTCGCCGTGCCACGGCGGACGGGCCGGTGGGTGCGCCGCTGGCTGCTGCCGCCACTCGGACTCCTGCTCGCGGTGCTCCTGCTCGTCCGCGTCCTCGACATCGCGTTCCGTGACGTCTTCTACCGGCCCTTCAACCTGCTCAGCGACTGGCGCTACGCGTCGTCCGGGTTCGAGCTCGCCAGCGACGCGTCGGGGCAGACGGTGGCCCTGCTCGCGGCGGTGGGCGTCGCGCTGGCCCTTCTCGGGGTGCTCGTCGCCGTGCCGCTGGCGCTGCGGCGCGTCGCCGGGGTCATCGACCGGCACCGGGCGGCGGCCCGACGCGTCCTGCTGGGCATGACCGCGGTGTGGGTCGCCGCCGCGGTCTCCGGTGCGGCGCTCGCCCCGGGCCTGCCCGTCGCGGCGTCGAGCACCGTGGCCCTCGCCGACGCGCAGGCCCGCAAGGCCGTCCACGACGCGCGCGACCATGCGGTCTTCGCGTCCGCCATCGCCACCGACTCGCTCGCCGGTACCGACGCGTCGGGGCTGCTCGGCACGCTGCGCGGCAAGGACGTCGTCGTCGTCTTCGTCGAGAGCTACGGAAAGGTCGCCCTGACCGCGCCCGTCGTCGACCGCTCCCTGGCCAACGGCACGAAGGCGCTTGCCGCGCAGGGTTATTCGATACGAAGCGCCTGGCTGACGTCACCGACCTTCGGCGGCTTCAGCTGGCTGGCGCACTCGAGCATCCAGTCCGGTCTGTGGGTCGACAGCCAGCAGCGCTACGACCAGCTCGTCACGACGCACCGGCTCACCCTGAGCCACGTCTTCGCCAAGGCCGGCTACCGCACCGTCGACGTCGTGCCCGCCAACTGGCACGACTGGCCCGAGGGCCGCGACTTCTACGGCTACGACCACGTGTGGGACGCCCGCACCCTCGGCTACCGCGGCCCCGGCTTCGGCTACGCGCCCATGCCCGACCAGTACACGCTGTCGGCGCTCGACCGCCTCGAGCTCGCGCCGTCGCCCCGCAAACCGGTCCTCGCCGAGGTC
Organism: Intrasporangium zincisolvens; assembly: GCF_034724055.1. Taxonomy (NCBI): domain Bacteria; kingdom Bacillati; phylum Actinomycetota; class Actinomycetes; order Micrococcales; family Intrasporangiaceae; genus Intrasporangium; species Intrasporangium zincisolvens. Next base: position 31,801 of record NZ_JAWIIL010000001.1, on the reverse strand, counting down.
GACCTCGTGACGAGCCACATCCCGTGGGCGCCCCTGCCGCGCCTCGTCGGCTGGTCGAGCCTGGGCAACGGCTCGGTCTTCGCGGCCCAGGCCGGCAAGGCCGCCCCGCGCGAGGTCGTGTGGCGCACCGACGCCGGGGTGCGCGACGCGTACGCGCAGACCGTCGCGTACTCCCTCGACAGCGTCGTGTCGTGGCTGTCGAGCACGCGCGACCGCAACCTCGTCGTGCTCGTCCTCGGCGACCACCAGCCCGCCAGCGTCGTCTCGGGCGACAACGCGTCGCACGACGTGCCCGTCGCCCTGCTGACCCGCGACGCCGGGGTCAGCAGCCGCGTCGACGCGTGGGGCTGGCACGACGGGCTGCGCCCCGACGCCGGTGCCCCGGTGTGGCCGATGAGCGCCGTCCGCGACCGCATCCTCACCGCGTTCCGCTGAACCGACCCGGCCCGGCAGGCGTCGTCAAGGGTGTCCACCGAACAGCGGGCCGCGCGCCTCACGACCGGCTGTGACACTGAAGGGAGGGTCTCGATGACCCTGCGACTCGTGGGTGCCGCGGCGCTGCTCGTCTCCGCCGGAGTGCACCTCTACCTGTGGTTCGACGGCGTGCGCAACCAGACCGTCGGGCCGATGTTCCTCGTCAACGTCGCGGCCGGCATCGTCATCGCCGTGCTGCTCGTGCGGTGGCGGCACTGGGTCCCGGCGTTCCTCACGCTCGGCTTCGGCGCCGCGACGCTCGGCGCGTTCACCATCGCCTCGACGGTCGGCCTCATGGGCGTGCACACCGAGTGGCGCGGCTGGTCGGTCTGGGCGGCCGCGATCGCCGAGGTCGTGTGCATCGTCGTCGGGGCCGTGCTGCTCGTCCAGCAGCGGGCCGAGGTCATGCACCCCACCACCCACGCGGGACGCCACGCCTGACGCGTCGGGGCTGACGCGTCGGGGCTGACGCGTCGGTGCTGACGCGTCGGGGAGCCGGCCCGGGTAAACCCCACGCGCGTCGCCGGTCGCCGCCCCTAGGGTGGCGACATGGCGACGGTGCGACAGGTCCAGGTGACGTTCGACTGCGCGGTGCCCGAGCGTGTGGCGCGCTTCTGGTGCGAGGTGCTCGGCTACGAGGTGCCCCCGCCGCCGCCCGGCTTCGACTCGTGGACCGCGTTCGACCAGTCGCTCCCCGCCGACCGCCAGGGCTCGGCCTTCGCGTGCGTCGACCCCACCGGCGTCGGCCCGCGCCTCTTCTTCCAGAAGGTCCCCGAGGGCAAGGTCGTCAAGAACCGCGTGCACCTCGACGTGCGCGTGGGCACCGGGCTCGTCGGGCAGGAGCGCCTCGACGCCCTCGAGGCCGAGGCCGTCCGACTCGAGGCGCTCGGTGCATCGCGCGTGCAGCTGCTCGTCGCGGACGGGTTCAACGAGTCGTGCCAGGTGATGCAGGACGTCGAGGGCAACGAGTTCTGCCTCGACTGAGCTCGCAGGAGGTCGGCCTCAGCCGAGCTTGGCCTCAGCCGAGCTTGGCCACGGTCAGCAGCACCGCGGAGTCCTCGAGCGCCTCGAGCGAGTGCCGGACGTCCGGCACGACGAGGAGGTCGCCGGGCGCCCCCTCCCAGTCGGCGCCGTCGGTGCTGAGCCGCACGCGTCCGCGCAGGACGTGCACCGTGGCCTCGCCGGGGTTCTCGTGCTCGGCCAGCGACTGCCCCGCCGTGAGGGCGATGACGGTCTGGCGCAGCACGTGCTCGTGGCCGCCGTACACCGTGTCGGCGCTGCGGCCGCTCGAGGCCTGGGCGGCGCGCTCGAGCAGCTCCCGGGCGAGGGCGGTCAGCGAGGACTTCTCCATGGACACACCGTGCCACCCCGGTGCCCCGCTCGTCGATGGCCGCGGCGCCGCGCGGTTTCCCTCAGAGGTGCGCGCTCCCCGCGGAGTGCGGCGTGCAGCCTGCACCTCTGAAGGGACGGTGCACCCCTGTGTCGAAGGTGCACCGGGTTGCACGGGGTGCACCGGCGAGGAACCGGTGCACGGGCGGGAAGTCGGCGTCAGTCGAGGTCGTGGACGTCGGCGCGGCGGGCGATCGTCGCCGTCGCGCGGCGGCAGGCCATCGTCGGCACGCGCGGCACGATGTCGTCGAGGAAGGCGTACCGACGCCGCAGCGACCGGTGGTACGCGTCGTCGGTCGTGTCGGCGGCGAGGGCGGTCCACCAGTCGGCGAGGTCGCCCCACCCCGGCGCGGCGAGCGACCCGCCGTACTGCTGCAGCGCGAGCCCGGCGCACAGCGTCGCGAACGTCATCCGCTGCTCGAGCGGCCACTCCGCGAGGGTGCCGACGAGCAGCGCCGCGCCGAAGACGTCGCCGGCCCCGGTCGGGTCGACCTCGTCGACGCGCAGCGAAGGCACGCGCGCCTCCTCACCGGTGCGCTGGTCGATGCCGACCGCGCCGTTCGGCCCGTCGGTGACGACCGCGACCGGCACCCGGTCGGCGAGGGCGTACAGCGCCTCGACCGTCGTGCGGGTGCCCGTGTAGGCCATCGCCTCGACCGCGTTGGGCATGAAGACGTCGCACCGCTCGAGCCGGTCGAGCACCTCGGGCGACCAGCGCTCCTTGGGGTCCCAGCCGACGTCGGCGAACACGAGCGCCCCGTCGGCGCGGGCGCGGTCGACCCACGTGCTCGTCGCCCCGAAGGCCTCGTCCTCGGCGAGGTCGACCATGACGGCGCGCGAGCGTGGCGGCGTGCCGATGAGCTCGCTGGCCGGCACCGGCGACGGGTGGCCGTGCGAGACCATGCTGCGGTCGCGGTCGACCGACATCGACACCGTGACCGGGCTGTGCCAGTCGGCGAACCGGCGGCTGCGCGAGAGGTCGATGCCCTCCTGCTCCTCGAGGGTGCGCCAGCAGAAGTCGCCGTAGTCGTCGTCGCTGAAGGCCGCGGCGAGCGACGTGCGCAGCCCGAGCCGACGCGTCGCCACCGCGAGGTTGGCGATGCCGCCCGGGCACGACGCGAGCCCCTCGGCCCACACCTCCGTGCCGGGCGAGGGTGTCGCCGGCAGTCCGGCGAAGATCATGTCGAGGAAGACCGTCCCCCAGACGAACACGTCGAGGTCCGGCCCGGCGGAGCTACGTCGGGCTGCGAGTGGGTCGAAGGCAGAGCTCGTCGGCATCGCCACCATGCTCCCATCCGCCGCAACCCTGTTAGCGTCGGTTCGGTGATGACGGGGTGGTGACCGGGTGACGGGGGGATGAGGTCGCGATGAGGCTGGTCGTGCTCGGGGGAGGCGGGTTCCGGGTCCCGCTCGTCCACGGCGCCCTGCTGGGCGACCGCACGCCCGACGCGTCCCGACGCGTCACCGAGGTCGTCCTCCACGACACCGACGCCTCCCGGCTCGACGTCGTGCGCCGGGTCCTCGACGCCCAGGCGGCGTGCGCCACCGCGGCGGACGCCCCGCCACCGCCCACGGTCCGAGCCACCACAGACCTCGACGCCGCGCTCGACGGTGCCGACTTCGTCTTCTCCGCGATCCGCGTCGGGGGTCTCGAGGGCCGCACCGCCGACGAGCGGATCGCCCTCGGCCTCGGGCTGCTCGGCCAGGAGACCACCGGCCCGGGCGGCGTCGGCTACGGCCTGCGGACCGTGCCGGTGGCGCTCGACGTCGCGCAGCGCGTCGCGCGACTCGCGCCCGGCGCGTGGGTCATCAACTTCACCAACCCCGCCGGGCTCGTGACCCAGGCGATGCAGCAGGTGCTCGGCGACCGCGTCGTCGGCATCTGCGACTCCCCGCTCGGCCTGGCCAAGCGGGCCGCCGGCGCCCTCGGCCACCATCTCGACGACGTCGAGATCGACTACGCGGGCCTCAACCACCTCGGCTGGCTCTCCGGCCTGCGCGTCGGGGGACGGGACGTGCTGCCCGACCTCCTCGCCGACCCGGCGCGGCTCGGCGGCATCGAGGAGGGCCACCTCTTCGGCGTCGACTGGCTCCAGACGCTCGGGGCGATCCCCAACGAGTACCTCTGGTACTACTACTTCGGCCGTGACGCCGTCGCGCAGATCACCGCCGCCGCCGAGACGCGTGGCGAGTACCTCGTTCGCCAGCAGGCTCAGTTCTACACGGCGGCAAGGGAATCCGATGACCCGTATGCCGTCTGGGACGCGGTGCGGCGCGAACGCAACGCGACGTACATGCAGGAGAGCCGCAACGGCGGCGGCGACGAGCGCGACGAGTCCGACGTCGAGGGCGGCGGGTACGAGGGCGTCGCGCTGGCGCTCATGGCCGCCATCGCCCGCGACGAGCCGGCGCGCCTGGTCCTCAACGTCCGCAACGGCACGACGCTGCCGGGCCTGCCCGAGGACGCCGTCGTCGAAGTCCCCTGCGCCGTCGACGCGTCCGGCCCGCGGCCGCTGCCGGTCTCACCGCTCGTCCCGGCGTCGCTCGGTCTCGCGCAGCAGGTCAAGGCCGTCGACGAGCTCGTCGTGCAGGCCGCCCGCGAGGGCTCGGCCCGGCTCGCCGTCGAGGCCTTCGCCCTGCACCCGCTCGTCGACTCGGTCACCGTGGCCCGGCAGCTGCTCGATGGCTACCGCCACCGCCTCCCCGCCTTCTACGACGCCCTGCGCTGAGCCCGCGACCCGGTGGCCCGAGGCCGAGGTGCGAACCGGACATTTCATATTCCTGCAACGGTCGGTTCGTGCCGTCGACGTGGGACGTGAGCGCCTATACCTTGACGGAACCACGTCGACGACGTGGGCAACTCACAAAGGGGATGTAGATGAAACGAATCTTCGGATCTGCTTTTGTGGCAGGCGTTTTCGCCTTGGGTGCTGTAGGTCTCACGGCGCCCCCGGCACAGGCTGACGCGACCGTGGACTACTGGTACTGCACGTCCGCGTACACCTGGAAGATGATCGACAAGACCCAGTTCATGGGCTGCCCGTTCGAGAGCATCCTGATCGTGGACCACCTGGGAAACAAGAAGCGGCTGCTCGACGGCTACTGCGCCAACCAGCTATGGAACAAGAACCGTTCATCGACGTGGTACGACGCGTACACCAAGTGCGTCATCAGGGTCTACTGACCTGAGGGACGGTCACTGACTCGGCAGGACTGCCAGGCCGAGGTGGCGTCAGCCGGCGGGCACGGGATGGGAGCCCGAGCCGGGCAGGAGGGCGCCGCCTCGGTCGGCGAAACGGGTGACGAGGGACCCCGAGCGGGCGCCCGACTGCGGCGTCACCTCGACGACGAGCGAGCCCGGCCGCAGCGTGCCCTCGAAGGTCTGCGTCGGCGCTCCCACGTGCTCCACCTGCCGGCCGCCGCGTACGTCACGGACCGAGGTGATGAGCCAGCCGGGCGGGGCGACGACCGACGCCGAGTAGCGACGGTCGCTGCTCGGCTCGAAGCCCAGGACCGTGGGCACGCCCGGCACGACCGTCGGTGACGCCTGAGGCGGCGGCGCGGTGGTCGTCGGCCGGGGGGTCCTGGTGGGCGTCGCGGTCCGCGTCGGTGCCGGTGTGGTCGCCGGGGTGCCCGCCCGCGTCCGGCGCGAGGCGACCGCCGTCGTCCCGGGCCGAGCGACCCGAGCCGCGACGCTCACCGCCTCGACGGTGGACGTGCTCAGGGCCTGGACCGCGGTCGTCACCGTGGACGGCAGGGTCGGGACCGCGACGACGACGTTGGGGAGTGGCCGCGCCACGGTGTCGGGCGCCGGACGCGTCGCCGACGTCGTGGGGCGACCGGCAGCGACGTCGGACGCGGGCGAGCCACCGCCGAGCAGCGCGAGCAGGACGGCGATGCCGGCCACCGCCACCACCGCGGCACCTCCGACGAGCACGAGCGGGAGGTCGAGGCGTCGGGCGTCGCTGCGGCCCGACGCGCCCGCCACCCCACCCGACGTCGCGGCGAGGGCCGCTCCGGGAGCGGTGACCCCGGCAAGGAGCCCCGGCCCGTCGTCGTCGCCGGTGTCATCGGTGTCGTCGGGGTCGTCCGCCGCATCGGCAGCCATGACGTCCGGGCCGGCCTCCGCGCCCTCGTCGTCCGCGCCGAAGAGGCCCGGCAGCAGGTGCGGCCCGACGCCGGCGCGGATCAGCTCGGTGACGTCGACGAGCCCGGCCACGGCCTCGCGGCACCGGTCGCACGTGTCGAGATGGGTGTCGACCCGTGCCCGTTCGCCCTCGGGGAGGGCATCGCGTCCGTACGCTCCGAACAGGCGGCGCACGGCCCGGCACTCGGCATCGGGCGCGGCGTTCACGAGGTCAGCGAGGTACGCGCGGCGCAGGCGGTCGCCGGCCCGCCGGCCGAGGGCCACGACGCCGTCCGGGGTCGTGCCGAGCACCGGCGCCAGCTCGGCCGGACTCTGCTCGTGCACGACGAGCCGCCAGAGCAGGTCGCGCTCGTCGCCGGGCAGGGACTTCCAGGCGGCCCACGCGGCGTCGCGGTCGGTGCCGACGAGCGCGAGCCCAGCATCGGGCCCGCCGCCCTCCGCGCCCACCGCGCCCGCGGCGCCCGTTGCGCCCACCGCTGCGAGGCGGCGCACCGTGGCGAGCAGGTAGGGCCGGAAGGCGTCGTCGGGGCCGCCGCCGCCCCGGATCGTCGTGAGCGTCCGGGTGAAGGCCTCCCCGACGAGGTCGGGGGCACGCGCCGGCGTCGAGACGCGTTCGGCGACCTCGCGTGCCGCGTCGACGTGGCGCAGCCACAGCGTCTCGAAGGCTGCGTCGTCCCCGTCGCGGGCACGGTCGAGGAGCACCGAGTCGGACTCGCCCGCTCGCTGCTCCTCCTCCGGTCGCGCCACCTGCCCGCTGCTTCCTGTCGCTGCCGATCGGCTCCGTCGCCGCGCCCGCCGCGCATCCGTACCCCTGCGTGGAGCCGCCCGAGAAGTCGGATCATGTCGCGGTTCGGAGGCCCTGACCAGAGGCGGCGTCCGTTTCGTGGCGTTCACGGTGGTTCGCGACGGGTCGACGCCCCGCGTACGCCCGCGACTTCGGGCAGGATCGGGGCATGCGGATCGACCTCAACGCCGACGTCGGCGAGTCGTTCGGGGCGTGGACGCTCGGTGACGACGCCGGGGTCCTCGACGTCGTGACGAGCGCCAACGTCGCGTGCGGCTTCCACGCCGGCGACCCGCTGACGCTGCGCACGACGTGCCACGACGCCGCCCGCCGGGGCGTCGTCGTCGGCGCCCAGGTGGGCTACCGCGACCTCGTCGGCTTCGGGCGCCGGTTCCTCGACGTCGCCCCCGACGACCTCGCCGCCGACGTGCTCTACCAGCTCGGCGCGCTCGAGGCGATGGCTCGCGTCGCCGGCACGCGCGTCGCGTACGTCAAGCCGCACGGCGCGCTCTACAACGCGGTCGTGCACCACGAGGCCCAGGCGGCGGCCGTGGTCGCCGCCGTCGTGGCCTACGACGCGACGCTCCCCGTGCTCGGCCTGCCCGGCAGCGTCCTGCTCGACGCCGCCGCCGACGCCGGGCTGCCCGTCGTGCGAGAAGCGTTCGCCGACCGCGCCTACACCCGCGACGGCCGGCTCGTGCCGCGCAGCGAGCCCGGCTCGGTGCTCCACGACCCCGACAAGGTGGCCGAGCGCGTCCTGCACATGGTCCGCGACGGCGTGGTCCGGTCGGTCGACGGGCACGACGTCGAGGTCGAGGCCGCGTCGGTGTGCATCCACGGCGACACCCCTGGAGCCGTCGCCATGGCCCGCCGCGTCCGCGCCGCGCTCGAGGCGGCCGGCGTCGAGATCCGCGCCTTCGCGGGCTGACGCGTGCCCCCGGAAGACGGCCGCGACGCGCGGCTGCTGCCGATGGGGGAGGACGCGGTCCTCGTCGAGGTGGGCGGCACCGTCGAGGCCGTCGCGCTGCGTGACCGGGTGCGCGCGCTCGTCGGCGCCGGTGGCTCCCCGTGGAGCTCGGTGCGGGAGGTGGTCGCGGCCGCGCGCACGGTGCTCGTGCGCACCGACGCATCGAGCCTCGACGCGCTGGGCCGGGCCTGTCTCGAGGCGGCGGCCACCCTGACGACCGACCCGCCGCCCGACGCGTCCGGCGGGTCAGAAGGCGGAGGGGGCCGCGTCGTCGAGGTGCCGGTCGTCTACGACGGTCCCGACCTCGACGAGGTCGCCGCGCTGACCGGCCTGACCCGGGACGCGGTGGCGCGTGCCCACACCGGCACGGCGTGGCGCGTCGGGTTCGGCGGGTTCGCACCCGGCTTCGCCTACCTCGTCGGCGGCGACCCGCGGCTGCGCGTGCCGCGGCGAGCGGAGCCACGGACGCGCGTGCCCGCAGGGTCGGTCGGACTGGCCGGCGAGTTCAGCGGGGTCTACCCGCAGGACTCCCCGGGCGGCTGGCAGCTGGTCGGCACGACCGACGCGGTCCTCTGGGACCCCGACCGCGACCCGCCCGCGCTCCTCGGGCCCGGCACGACGGTCCGCTTCGTCGACGTGTCGACGCGCCCCACCCCCGACGCCGACCGCGCCGTCACCGCCACGGCGCCCGTGACGACGAACGTCACGGAGTCGGACGCGGTCAGCAGGGGACTCGAGGTGCTCGCCACCGGACCGCTCGTCCTCGTCGAGGACCTCGGTCGCCCGGGGCTCGGCGACGTGGGCGTCGGCCGGTCGGGTGCGGCCGACCGCGCGGCGTACCTGCTCGGCGTCCGCCTCGTCGGCCACGCCGTCGACACGGGTGACCCCGCTGCGCCGTCGCCGGCGTCGCTCGAGGTGACGCTCGGCGGCCTCGCCGTGCGGGCCCGCGGTGACCTGCTCGTCGCGCTGACCGGGGCCTCGGGGCCGGCCACCGTCGACGGCCGCCCGGTCGGCCACGCCGCCCCGCTGCGGCTGCGCGACGGCCAGGTGCTCGAGGTCGCGACGCCGAGCGTCGGGCTGCGCACCTACCTCGCGCTGCGCGGCGGCATCGACGTGGCACCAGTGCTCAGGTCACGCTCGGTCGACACCCTGTCGGGGCTCGGACCGCCTGCCGTACGCCCGGGGGACGTGCTGCCCGTCGGCCCCGCGCCCGAGGGGTTCCCCGTCGCGGAGCAGGCGCCGCAGCGCTGGTGGCCCACCGGCGACGACGTCGTCGTGCTCGACGTGACGCCCGGCCCCCGGGCCGAGTGGTGCGACCTCGCCGACCTGCCCGCGGCGTCGTTCACCGTGTCGTCGCGGAGCAACCGCGTCGGCTTGCGGCTCGAGGGCAGCCCGGTCCGTCGCGTCGACGCGTTCGCCGACGCCGAGCTGCCGAGCGAGCCGCTGGTGGCCGGCGCCGTCCAGGTGCCCCCGGGCGGCGAGCCGGTCGTCTTCCTCGCCGACCACCCGGTGACCGGCGGCTACCCCGTCGTCGCGGTCGTGACGCGTCGCGACGTCGACCGCGCGGCCCAGCTGCGCCCCGGCGACCGCGTCCGGCTGCGCTGGGCCTGAGCCCGACCTGCGGCCGACGCAGGGTCGTGCGAACGTGTGCGGGCGGATGCACCCCGATCGGCCCCGACCCCCGACTCCCGGAGGTGTACTGGGAGCAGGACGCGGCGACGGCCGCGCCCGCGGACGGCTGGAGGTGAACCGGTGGCAGGTCGCGACCCGGCCCGCCGCACCGCCCGAGCGGCGGGTGCGCTGTCGGTCGCCGCCATGGCCACCCTCCTGGCCGGCGTCGTTCTGGGTCCCGCTGCGCTCGCCGCCGACGGGCCCCAGCCCCCGACGCCCTCCCCGTCCGCCCTGCCGAGCATCCCCGCGCTGCCGGGCCTGCCGGCCACCCCGAGCTCCCCGGCCGCCACCGGGTCGGCCCAGCAGGCCGGTGGCGATCCGGCCGGCGCCGCCGTCAGCGCCGTCATCGACGGGCTCGTCCTCCCGGCGCTCGCGAGCATCGGCAGCGCCGCGCGTGGCGCGATCGCACCGGACGCCGGAGCCGGAGCCGGCGCGGGTGCGGGCGCGGCGGCGACCCTCGAGCCGGGTGGCGGCTCGAGCGCCACACCCGAGACGTGGAAGCCCGCTGCCCCGGTCAAGGCGCCCGTGGTGCCCTTGGTCTCGGACGGCCCGGCCCCGGTGACGACCGAACAGGTCCTCTGGGCCGCCTACGTGTCCGCGGCGCAGGCCCAGGGCTCGTGCAACCTCAAGCCGATGCTGCTCGCGTCGATCGGGGAGGTGGAGTCGTCGTCGCTGCGCGGGCGCAGGCTCGACCCGTTCCACGACGCCGTGCCCCCGGTCGTCGGCCCGGCGCTCACCGGCGGCACGTACGCCCGGATCCACGACACCGACGGCGGCGCGCTCGACGGCGACCCGAACTGGGACCACGCCGTCGGGCCGATGCAGTTCATCCCGGCCACGTGGCGCATCTGGGGGGCCGACGGCAGCGGTGACGGGGTCGCGGACCCGCAGAACGTCGAGGACGCGGCGCTCGCGGCGGCGCGCTACCTCTGCGCGGGTGGCCGCGACCTGTCGCGCGACGCCGACCGCCGCGCGGCCGTCCGCTCGTACAACCACTCCGACCGGTACGTCGCGACGGTGCTCGGGCTGTACGCGTCGGCCCCGGCGAGCGCTCGCTGACGCGTCGGAGGGGCATCTCCCACGCATCTCCCACGCATCTCCCACTCGGCTGAGGGGAATGGATCGGATCGTGGACCCGCGCTGACGTCGATAATCGGTGGTTATACATTCGATTACATGACCGTCACCGACACCCCGACCGAGGCCCGCCCGGCGACCCGGCCTCCGCGCGCCGGCCGCTCCAACGGGCAGTGGAAGGTCGACGGCGCCGAGCCCCTCAACCCGAACGAGGTGTGGAAGCAGGAGGACGGCGGTCTCAACGTCCGCGAGCGGATCGAGACGATCTACGCCAAGGAGGGCTTCGCCTCCATCCCGCCGCAGGACCTCTCCGGCCGCTTCCGCTGGTGGGGCCTCTACACCCAGCGCCGGCCCGGCATCGACGGCGGGCGCACCGCCCAGCTCGACGACACCGAGCTGTCCGACGAGTACTTCATGCTCCGCGTCCGGCTCGACGGCGGCGCCCTGACCCTCGCCCAGCTGCGCACCCTCGCCGAGATCTCCACCGAGTTCGCCCGCGGCACCGCCGACATCAGCGACCGGCAGAACATCCAGTACCACTGGATCCGCGTCGAGGACGTGCCGGAGATCTGGCGCCGCCTCGAGGCCGTCGGCCTGCAGACCACCGAGGCCTGCGGCGACACCCCGCGCGTCGTGCTCGGCAGCCCGGTCGCCGGCATCGCCAAGGACGAGATCATCGACCCGACGCCGGTCATCGACGAGATCACGAGCCGCTTCATCGGCGACCCCGAGCTGGCCAACCTGCCGCGCAAGTTCAAGTCGGCGGTCACCGGGCACCCGAGCCTCGACGTCGTGCACGAGATCAACGACATCTCGCTCGTCGGCGTCGTGCACGCCGAGCTCGGCGCCGGCTACGACCTCTGGGTCGGCGGCGGCCTCTCGACGAGCCCGCGCCTCGCCGAGCGCGTCGGCGTCTTCGTCCGCCCCGAGGAGGCGGCCGAGGTGTGGCACGGCGTCATCCGCATCTTCCGCGACTACGGCTACCGGCGTCTGCGCAACAAGGCGCGCCTGAAGTTCCTCCTCGCCGAGTGGGGTGCCGACAAGTTCCGCCAGGTGCTCCAGGACGAGTACCTCGGTCGGGCGCTGCCCGACGGCCCCGCGCCCGCCCCCGCCACCGGCCCCGGCGACCACGTCGGCGTGCACCTGCAGAAGGACGGCCTGCGCTACGTCGGCGCCGCCCCGACCGTCGGGCGCATCAGCGGCGACGTGCTCGCCGGCCTCGCGGACATCATGGAGTCGGTCGGCTCGGACCGCCTGCGCCTCACCCCACACCAGAAGCTCGTGCTCCTCGACGTGCCCGGCCGGCGCGTCCGCGGGGTCGTCGGCAAGCTCGAGAAGCTCGGCCTCACCACCGCGCCGAGCCCGTTCCGGCGGCACACCATGGCCTGCACCGGCATCGAGTTCTGCAAGCTCGCCATCGTCGAGACCAAGGCCACCGCGGCCACCGCGATCGCCGAGCTCGAGCAGCGCCTCGCCGACGTCACCGAGCAGCTCGACACCCCGATCACCTTGAACGTCAACGGTTGCCCCAACTCGTGCGCCCGCATCCAGACGGCCGACATCGGGCTCAAGGGCCAGCTCGTGACGATCGAGGGCGAGCAGGTGCCGGGCTTCCAGGTGCACCTCGGCGGCGGCCTCGCCTCCGTCGACCGCGACGAGGCCGGCCTGGGCCGCACCGTCCGCGGCCTCAAGGTGACCGCCGACGACCTGCCCGACTACGTCGAGCGCGTCGTGCGCCGCTTCCTCACCGAGCGTGAGGGCGGGGAGACGTTCTCCTCCTGGACCCGCCGAGCCGACGAAGGAGCCCTCCAGTGACCGCCGTCCCCCTCGCCACGCCCACCGTGCCCCGCAAGCGTCGCTCCGAGGCCGAGCTCAAAGCGCTCGTCGACGACTTCAACGCGACGATCGGCGCCGACCCCGAGCACGAGCCGACCGCAGACGAGGTCGCCGCGTGGGCCGCGTTCCACTTCGGCGGATCGCTCGCCGTCGCGTGCTCGATGGCCGATGCCGTTCTGCCACATGTGGTCTCGCGGTTCGCGCCCGGCGTCGACGTGCTCTTCCTCGACACCGGCTACCACTTCTCCGACACGATCGTGACGCGCGACATCGTTGCCGAGGACCTGCCGATCACCCTCGTCAACGTCACGCCCGAGCTGACCGTCGCCGAGCAGGACGAGAAGTACGGCGCCCGCCTCTACGAGCGCGACCCGGCCCTCTGCTGCCAGATGCGCAAGGTCGAGCCGCTCGCCCGCACCCTGCCCACGTACGAGGCCTGGGTCACCGGCGTGCGACGCGAGGAGGCCCCGACGCGCGCCGACACCCCGCTCGTGACGTGGGACGACAAGAACGCCCTCGTCAAGATCAACCCGCTCGCGGCGTGGACCTTCGACGAGCTGCAGGCCTACGCGACCGACAACCAGGTCGAGGTCAACTCCCTTCTCTCCGATGGCTACCCGTCGATCGGCTGCGAGCCGTGCACCCGCCGGGTCGAGCCCGGCGAGGACCCCCGCGCCGGCCGCTGGGCCGGCTTCACCAAGACCGAGTGCGGACTGCACACATGACGACCACCGACACGATCCCCTCCCGGACGGACGCCATCGCCGTGACCGACATGACCCTGACCACCGCCGCCGGCGCGCCCGACGCGTCCACCGCGGTGGACCTGCCCACCGCGCCCGACGCGCCTGACGCGTCGACCCGCCGCCTCGGCCAGCTCGACGCCCTCGAGGCCGAGTCGATCCTCGTCATCCGCGAGATGGCCGCCGAGCTCGAGCGGCCGGCGCTGCTCTTCTCCGGCGGCAAGGACTCCGTCGTCATGCTGCACCTCGCCGCCAAGGCATTCTGGCCCGCGCCGATCCCGTTCCCGGTGCTGCACGTCGACACCGGCCACAACTTCCCCGAGGTGCTCGACTACCGCGACGAGACCGTCGACCGGCTCGGCCTACGCCTCGTCGTCGCGAGCGTCCAGGACTACATCGACGACGGTCGGCTGCGTGAGCGCGCCGACGGCACGCGTAACCCGCTGCAGACGCTGCCGCTGCTCGACGCGATCAACGACCACCGTTTCGACGGCGTCTTCGGCGGCGGCCGGCGCGACGAGGAGAAGGCCCGCGCCAAGGAGCGGATCGTCTCCCTTCGCGACGAGTTCGGACAGTGGGACCCGAAGAACCAGCGCCCCGAGCTGTGGAACCTCTTCAACCCGCGCCACCGTCCCGGCGAGCACGTGCGGATCTTCCCGATCAGCAACTGGACCGAGGTCGACATCTGGCGCTACATCGAGCGCGAGGACATCCCGCTCGCGCCGCTCTACTACGCCCACGAGCGCGAGGTGTTCCGTCGCGACGGCATGTGGCTCGCGGTCGGCCCGTACAGCGAGCCGCGCGAGCACGAGACCGTGGAGACGCGTCTGGTCCGGTACCGCACCGTCGGCGACATGTCGTGCACGGGCGCCGTCGAGTCGCCGGCCACGACCAACGCCGAGATCGTCGTCGAGGTGGCCGCCTCGACCCTGACCGAGCGCGGCGCCACCCGCGCCGACGACCGGATCTCCGAGGCCGCCATGGAGGACCGCAAGAAGGAGGGCTATTTCTGATGGTCACCGCCACCGCCCCCAGCACGGCTCCGACGACCGCTCCCGCGACGGCCGGCACGCTGCTGCGCCTCGCGACCGCCGGCTCCGTCGACGACGGCAAGTCGACGCTCGTCGGCCGCCTCCTGCACGACACGAAGTCGGTGCTGTCCGACCAGCTCGCCGCCGTCGAGCGGGTCTCCCGTGACCGCGGCCTCACCGCCGCCGACCTCGCCCTCCTCACCGACGGCCTGCGCGCCGAGCGCGAGCAGGGCATCACCATCGACGTCGCCTACCGCTACTTCGCCACCGCGAGCCGGTCGTTCGTGCTCGCCGACTGCCCCGGGCACGTGCAGTACACGCGCAACACGGTCACCGGCAGCTCGACGGCCGACGTCGTCGTCCTGCTCGTCGACGCGCGCAAGGGCGTGCTCGAGCAGACGCGTCGGCACCTGGCCGTGACGGCCCTGCTGCGGGTGCCGCACGTCGTCGTCGCCGTCAACAAGATCGACCTCGTCGACTTCTCGCAGGAGGTCTACGAGCAGGTCGACGCGCAGGTGCGAGCCGTGGCCCGCGAGCTCGGCGTCGAGGAGGTGACGACGGTCCCGGTCAGCGCCCTCGACGGCGACAACGTCGTCGACCGCTCGACCCGCACCGGCTGGTACGACGGCCCGACCCTCCTCGAGCTGCTCGAGGCGCTGCCGCCGTCGGACGACCCGGCGCACGAGTCGTTCCGGCTCCCGGTGCAGCTCGTCATCCGCCCGCAGGGGGCAGCCCTGCACGCCGAGCACCGCGACTACCGCGGCTACGCGGGCCAGGTGGCCTCCGGCGTCGTGCGGGTCGGCGACGAGGTCGTGGCGCTGCCGTCGGGGCGCCGCACGACGGTCACCGGCATCGACCTCGGCGACCGGTCGCTCCAGGAGGCGTTCGCGCCGCAGTCGGTGACGCTGCGCCTCGCCGACGAGATCGACATCTCGCGCGGCGACGTCATCGCCGCGGCGGCCGGCGCGCCCGAGCCGACCCAGGACGTCGAGTCGGTCGTGTGCTGGCTCGGCGACGCGCCGCTGCGGCCCGGCCAGCGCCTGCTGCTCAAGCACGGCTCGCGCACGGTGCAGACCGCGGTCCGCACCATCGACGGCGCGCTCGACCTCGACGACCTCCACGCCGTTCCGGCAGAGTCCCTGTCGCTCAACGACATCGGGCTCGTGACGCTGCGTGTGTCGCAGCCGCTGCCGATCGAGAAGTATGCCGTGTCGCGTCGCAGCGGAGCGTTCCTGCTCATCGACGCTCACGACGGGCGCACGCTCGCCGCCGGCATGGTCGGCGCGACGCTGCCCACCGCACCCGAGGCCCCCTCGTCGCCGGAAGGCGACGAGGAGTGGGACATCTGAGGCCCGCGCCGTGGCGTCCGTGAAGTCCGCGCTGCCGGTCGTCCTCGACCTCACCGGCCGGCTCGTCGTCGCCGTCGGCGGCGGCCCGGTGTCGGCCCGACGCGTTCGCGCCTTCCTCGACGAGGGTGCGGTGGTACGGGTCGTGGCGCCGTGGGCCTGCGAGGACCTGCGCGACCTCGTCAGCGCCGGGCGCGTCGAGTGGGTCGAGCGCGACTACGCCGGCCCCGCCGACCTCGACGGCGCCTGGTTCGTCCACACCGCGACCGGTGAGCCGTCCGTCGACCGCGAGGTGGCCGCCGACGCCGAGGCCCGGCGCCTCTGGTGCGTCGACGCCACCGACGCCGCGGGCACGACGGCGAGCGTCGCCGCGCGCGCCGACGTCACGACGCCCGACGGACGCGTCACCGTGTCGACGTACGCCGCCGGCGACCCCGGACTGGCCGTGACGGTGCGCGACGGCGTCGAGCTGGCCCTCGCGACCGGCCACCTCGACCTGCGACGCACCCGCACGCACGGACGCCGCGGGTGGGTCGCGCTCGTGGGTGGCGGTCCCGGCGTCGACGGCCTGCTCACCGCGCGCGGCCACGAGCTGCTCGCCTCGGCCGACGTCGTCGTGCTCGACCGCCTCGCGCCACGCGGCGTCGTCGACCGGCTGCCGGCCTCGGTGCGGGTCATCGACGTCGGCAAGACCCCCGGCCACCACGCGGTGCCGCAGTCGCGGATCAACGACGTGCTCGTCGAGGAGGCCCAGCGCGGCCTCGGCGTCGTCCGGCTCAAGGGCGGCGACCCGTACGTTCTGGGGCGTGGCGGCGAGGAGCGCGCCGCGTGCGAGGCGGCCGGAGTGCCCGTCGAGGTGGTGCCCGGGGTCACCTCGGCGGTCTCCGTGCCGGCAGCCGCAGGCATCCCGGTGACCCACCGCGGCGTCGCCCGGGGGTTCACCGTCGTCACCGGCCACGACGACGTGCCCGTCCTGCCGACGGGCGGCGACCACACCCTCGTCCTGCTCATGGGCGTGACGCAGCTGGCGCGAACCATGGACCTCCTTGCGGCACATGGCCGTTCGGCCGACTGCCCGGTGGCCGTCGTCGAGCGCGGCTTCGCCCCCGACCAGCGCGTCACCGTCGGCACGGTGGCGACGATCGCCGCCCGAGCGGCAGCGGTCGGCGTCGAGGCGCCCGCCGTCGTGGTCGTCGGAGACGTCGTGCGCCTCGCCCCCGCCTGGAGCGACGAGCCCGCCTGACGCGTCAGGCGGGTCCGTCCCTCACGCGAGCCAGACGCCGTCGCGCATCACGGTGCGACCGGGGATCTCGTTCGCCTCGCGCCACGCCTGGATGCGCTCGGGGCGCAGGAAGTACACCGCGTAGTCCGGCCGCTCGGTGCGCGGGTCCCAGTCGCAGCGGTCGATGTAGTGCTGCCACTGCTCCTCGGGCAGGTCGCCCGTCGCCACCTCGCGGGCCGACGCGTCGACCATGACGACGTCGCGGAACTCGCCGAGCGCCAGGCGTGCCCGGCCGGTCCCGCGCAGGTTGCGCCCGCAGGGCGAGCCCACCGGCGTCACGACGAGGACCTCCGTGCCGTCCCAGTCGAAGGAGAGCGGCACGAGCCCCGGCTCGCCACCACCGGCATCGGCCGTGGCGACCCAGAGGTCGATGTCGTGCTCGAGCCGGCGGCGCGTGTCGGCGACGCGCGTGGCGCGGTCGCGGGCCGGCGCCGCCGACTCCGGCGCGCTCAGCGTCGCTCCTGGATGCGCACGAGGTTGCCCGCCGGGTCGCGGAACGCCGAGTCGCGCACGCCGTACGGCTGGTCGGTCGGCTCCTGCACGACCTCGGCGCCGGTGGCCTCGATCGTCGCGAACGTCGCGTCGAGGTCGGGCGTGGCGAGCAGCAGCGAGCCGTAGGTGCCCTTGGCCATCATGTCGCCGATGGTGCGCCGCTCGTCGTCGGTCAGGCCCGGGGTCGCCTCTGGCGGATAGAGCACGACCGACGTGGCGGGCTGGTCGGGCGGGCCGACGGTGATCCACCGCATGCCGGCGTGGCCGACGTCCATGCGCACCTCGAAGCCGAGGGCGTCGCGGTAGAAGGCGATGGCGGCGTCCGGGTCGTCCTGGGGAAGGAAGCTGGAGTGAATGCTGAGGTCCATGCCGCCCACGCTAGGCGGGCGGGGGGCCGGATGCTTCTCGATTCCTGACCGGTCGCGTCACCTGTTTGGCGACGCAGGGCACGAGGCCGTCGGTGGCGCCGGCCTGCTCCTGCCGGTAGACGCTCGGCGGCACCCCGACGAGCTCGGTGAACCGGGTGCTGAAGGTGCCGAGCGAGGAGCAGCCGACCTCGAAGCACACCTCGGTGACGCTGCGGTCGCCCCGACGCAGCAGGGCCATCGCCCGCTCGATGCGACGCGTCATGAGGTACTGGTACGGCGACTCGCCGTAGGCCGCCTTGAACTGCCGGCTCAGGTGGCCGGCCGACACGTTGACGCCGCGGGCGAGCGCCTCGACGTCGAGCGGCTGCGCGTACTCGCGGTCGATGCGGTCGCGCACCTGCCGCAGCAGCGCGAGGTCGCGCCGCCGCTGCGCGTCGTCCGTGCGTGCACCCGAGCCCGTCCCCACAGCCCGATCCTCGCACCTTCGGCTGCCGACGAGCCCGACCGGTACCGCCCCGCAGCACTCGCGGCGGCTCTAGAGTGCGAGCAGCCGGTGCCGAACCCGGCGCGCCTGACAGGGGAACCACCATGACCGTGCCCGTGCCTCGACCTGCCCAGAACCCGTCGCGGAGGGCGCACCGACGCCTCCCGTGGCGTCGAGCCGCCGTGCTGGCCGCGACGCTCGCGCTCGTGGCACCCGCGCCGACCGCCGACGCGGCCGGCGACGCCGATCTCATCAGGGGCCTCAAGGCGTCCGTCAGGCTCGACGCGCCGTCCACCGTCCTCGTCCTCCCGCAGCCGGGCACCCCAGCGGGGACGACGTACACCTACGTGTGGTCGGACGAGACCGGCGAGCTCGCGCGGACCACGAGCACCTCGACGCTCGGCCAGACCGTGATCGGGCGGGAGAAGTTCGGGCGCAGGATCCGCGTGAGCGTCACGGCGACCGCCCCGGACGGCAGCACGGAGAGCGAGCTGGGTGCGTCCATGGTCGCGTCGTTGTGGCGCGACGGCGGCATCTCGTACGACACACCCAGCCGGCAGTTCCGGCTCCTGGGGCCGCACCTGCCCGCCACCTTCGACGCCGAGCTGGGGCCGGTCACGGTCTCCTACCAGTGGTCGCGGTCGGGCAGCCCCATCGCCGCCGACGCGGGCCGGGACCCGTGGGTGCACGCGCGAGTTCCCGCCGACCAGGGCCAGAGCCTCTCGGTGGTGGTGCTGGCACACCAGCCCGCGACGGGGACCGACGGCTATGCCTTCGGGTCAGTGCCGACGCCGCGGATCGGCGTCGTCACGGTCGAGTACAACGTGATCGGACAGGCGGTGTCCGGCCAGGCGCCCTACGCCACGGCCAAGCCGACGTCGTGGTACCCGGACGACCTCGTCCCGCAGCTCACCTGCGACCACCAGTGGTACCGCAACGGCACGGCGATCTACGGCGAGACCAGCTCGGCTCACTACGTCCACACCCTGGAGCGTTCGACGACGTTGCAGGTGCGCACGCGCTGCTCGAGCCCCGGCAACCTGCCCCAGACGCTCTGGTCGCAGAAGTTCGCCGTCCCGGGCGTCCCGGCGCTCGTGTCGCTGCTCGGCAACGACGCGTTGCGCGACCTCGGCGAGTACCGGAGCTGGCAGCCCGACCTGTGGCTGAACCAGGGCCGACCGGGCTCCTTCTCCTTCGGCAACCCGCTGAGCACCTCCTACCTGCCGACGCGGTCGATGACCCTGGTCTCGCTGGCCGGTGACCTCGACGACGACGGCCGCGACGACCTCGTGGCCCGCGACTCCAAGGGAGGGCTCTGGCGCTACCCGTTCGTCCGCGACCGGGTCCGGATCGGCGTCAGCGGCTGGAACTCGATGAACCTGCTCGTCGCCGGCGGCGACTTCACCGGCGACCGGTCGGCCGACCTCTTCGCCCGACGCTCCACCGGCGAGCTCGTCTTCTACGTCGGGCGCGGCCGGCAGGGCATGGCCGCCGGCAAGGTCGTGGCCACGAGCGCCTTCCGCTCGGCGCGACACATCGTGACGCTCGGCGACGCGAACGGCGACGGGCTCGCCGACCTGCACGTCGTCCGGCCCGACGGCACGCTGTGGTTCTACGCCGGCAGGGGCAACGGCGGGCTGGCCGCTCCGGTGCGGGTCGGCACCGGCTGGGGCTCGATGCGCAAGCTGCTGCCCGGGCGCGACCTCAACCGCGACGGCAGGGCCGACCTCCTCGCGCTCGACACCGCGGGCCGGCTCTGGCTGTACCCGGGCAACGGCCGCGGCGGGTTCACGGCTCGCAGCCTGACCAACGCAGGCCACCCGCTCACCACGGCGATCAGCTGACGGCGGCGAGGACCCGGTCGATCCGCGCGAGGGTCACCGGGTCCTCCGGGATCTCGAGGAACCAGTCCGCGAGCCGGTCGCGCTCGGGCCCGTCGTCGGCACCGACCCACCGCGAGCATGCGAGCTGGCCGATGTGGGCCTGCTCGGCCACGAGCATCGAGAAGTGGCCCCGACGCGTCACGCGACCGGGGCCACCCGCGGCGCGGTAGGCGTCGTGCAGGATGCGGGCGCGGGCGGGGTCGTCCTCGCCGAACTCGAAGAGCACCATGGCCAGCTCCTGGCTCGGGTCGGCGGGGCCGAGGTTCTCGAAGTCGATGACGCAGACCGCGCCGTCGGTCGTGGCGAGGACGTTGTCGGACCAGAGGTCGCGATGGCACACGAGGGGCGACTCGTGCGGTTCGATGACCGACTCGACGGCCACGAGGTCGTCGACGAGCGCGCGCAGCTGCCCGGTGAACGGCGCCTTCTCGTCGGCGACCCGTCGGGCGAGGTCGCGCCAGCTCTGCTCGCCGGCCCCGGTGGCGAACCAGTTGTCGACGGGCTCCTCGCTCGGCCGTGCCGCCCGGTGCAGGAGGGCGACGGTGCGCCCGACCTCGGCCGGGTCGAGCGACCGGGTGCGCGGCCGCAGGTCCACCCACTCGAACACGCGCGCCACGGTGCCGTCGACGTCCGCGCCCACGCGGCCGTCCGTCGTGCGCAGCACCTCGGGCGTCCGGACGCCGAGCGCCCGTGCGGCGTCGACGAACCCGGCGTCACGGCCGACCTCCTCCAGCCTGGGGCCGGCGTACCACTCCTTGACCGCGAACGACCGATCGCCGACCGTGAGCCGCCAGACGCGACCCAGCTGGCCGCGGGCCACCGGGCCGGACAGCGCCACCGCATCGCCCGGTCGCGCGAGCCCGTACGCCGCGGCGATCGCCTCTCCCTCAGAACCCCCGATCACCGGATCCCCCTGTGCCCCAGTCGTCCCAGAACGTCAGCGGCGTCAGGGGACGATGCGCCAGATCGCGACCGCGACCGTGACGACGGCCAGGGCGAGCGAGGCCCACCCGAGCAGGTCGCGACCGCGCCGACCCCGACCGAGCAGGAGAAGGAGCGCCGCGAGCACCGAGAGGACGGCAGCCACGACGGTCTCCTCGGCACCGCGGTCGATGGTGCGGATGAGGATGGTGTCGGTCAGGCCGTTGCGCGTGAACCAGCCGAGCAGGCGCACGATGACGAACACCCACCACCCGACCGTGACCCAGAAGAGGGCGACGCCGATCTGCCCGAGGAGCGGGTCGACGGCAGGTTCGGCGGCGGCGGACCCGGGCCGGCCGGTGGCGTCGGCGGGCCACACCGGCTGACCGGCGTAGGGGTTGGGCGGGACGGGCGGCGCGACCGGGAGCTCACGTGTCGGCTCGGACCGCGGGATCGCCTGCGTCACAGGGCCCGCAGGGACCGGCACGGTGAACTGCTGGTCCCACCCGCCGCCGGTCGGGTCGGGCCGTTCAGGCCCCACGTCGCTCATGCGCTCAAGGTACCCCCGCGGCCCCGCCGAAACGGCTCACTCGGTGGCCGCGCGGCGCTGCTCCTCGTCGAAGGCCAGATGGGCGGCCGCCTCCTTCACCGGGGCACCCGCGGCGACGGCGGAGCGGGTCAGCCCGATGTTGCGCGACGTCGCGGCCATCGCGGCGGCGACCCGGCCACGGCCGTACGTCATCGAGTTCGCTGCGGCGACACCGATGCTCGAGCCCACCTCGATGGCGTCCTGGTCGGCGCTCATGTAGAGGAACTGCCACGAGTACTCGGCCGTCTGCCGCTCGATCATGGCCTTGACCTGGGCGTGGGTCAGCTCGTGCGAGGCGTTCTCGTGGCCGTCGGTCATGATGCCGACGATGACGACGCCGGGACGCTCGTGCTCGGGCAGGGCGGCGAGGCGCTCGCCGGCGGCGCCGAGGAGGCGGCCGATCGAGTCGAGCAGCGCCGTGGACCCGCGCGGCGAGAGCCGTAGCGGCGGCACGTCGGCCACGGGCACGTCGCGGTAGACCTCCTCGTAACGGTCGTCGAACTGGGCCAGCGTGACCCGGCAGTCGCCCGGCTGGGTGCGCTGCTCGGCGATGAACGCGTCGAAGCCGCCCTCGGTGTCGTCCTTGATCGACTGCATCGACCCGCTGCGGTCGAGCAGGAAGTAGAGGTGCGTGAGGTTCGGGTTCGTCATGGCGGGCTCCTCGGGTCGATGGCTGGCTGATGGGCTGGCTGGTGGGTCCTCGTGGTGGTCGGGCTGGGTCAGGTGCTGCGTCGGGCACGGAAGCGCAACGGACGGCCCGACGCGTCGGGGGCGGGGCGGTGGCGCCCCTCCTCGAGGTCGTAGCGAGCGCGCTCGACGCCGGAGGCCGTGACGCGTCCGGCGTCGGAGCCGTAGGCGCCGAGCAGGCTCGTACGTGCCAGGCGCGGACCGACGGCGTTCTCGGACAGGCCCGCGAGAGCGCCGGCCGTGCGGATCGTCTCGCCGTCGGCGACGAGCACCGCGGCCATGGCCTCGTCGACAGCGGTCGTCAGATGCTCCTGGGCGACGCGCAGGAGGGGCAGCGCGTCGAGGGGGTGCGACGCGTCCGCCCGGCCCAAGGCGTCCCGGGCCGCGGCGATGGCCGTGTCGAGGGCCTGTTCCGCGTGGGCCGGCAGGGCCCGTCGTGCGTCGTCGCTCATGTCTCCACGGTAGGCGCAGTTACTGCGGCACCGCAAGAGGTGTGACCGATCCGGCGTCGGTCAGCCGATGCCGACGGCCTGGTGCTCGACCTGGATGAGGGCGACGATGCGCGTGAGCCGGCGGTCGTAGGGCTGTCCCGTGTAGGCGATCGCGATGCGGTCGACGAGCTCCCACGCGGCCTCGCCCTCCAGCCACTCGACGACCCGGCCGCGGACGGCGACGGGCGTGAAGGCGTCGTCGGCCGGGGCGACCGAGAGGGCCACCCGGGCGTCGCGGCGCAGGTTGCGGGCCTTGCGTGACGTGGGGCCGGTGAAGACGACGACGTGCTCGCCGTCGGTGCCGACGAAGACGGGCGTCACGTGCGGGGCACCGTCGGGCAGGACCGTGGCGAGGTGGGCGATCGGGGTGGCATCCAGGGCCCGGCGGACGGCGGGCTCGAGGACGCTCATCGGGTCACCGCGTAGTGCAGGTGCGTGACGCCGGGCGCGGCGACAGCCTCGAGCAGCCGCAGGTCGACGTGCCCGGGGAGCTCCTGGAAGAAGCGCCGGCCCGCGCCGAGCAGCACCGGCACCTGGTGCAGGATCACCTCGTCGACGAGGCCCGCGGCAAGCGCGGCCGTCGCGACCCCGCCACCCATGATCGCGACGTCCTTGTCGCCGGCCCGGGCCTTCGCCTCGGCGACCGCGTCCTCGATGCCGGTGGTGACGAGCGTCTGCCGGTCGTGGTCGGCGGGCAGCGGCCGGTGGCTGACGACGACCATCGGGGCGGTCGGGTGCGGCGTGCCGCCGGTGTCCCACCCCGAGTCGTCGTAGGTGTGGCGCCCGACGAGCGAGACGCCGACCCGGGCTGCGAGGGCGTCGAAGACGTTCCGGCTCGGCTCGCTCAGCGAGAACCCGTCGAACACCGCGCTGGGGGTGTCTCCGTCGAAGTACCAGTCGAAGAGCCGGCCGCCGTCGCCGAGGCCGTGGCCGGCGCGGGGGTCGCGACCGGTGATGAAGCCGTCGACGGAGACCGAGAGTGCCACGAGGACCGAAGTCATGATGCGTCCTTTCGAGTTCCTTGAGGAGACTCCACGACCGTAGCAGGCAGAGTTCCTTGAGGGAACCCCAAGCG
The DNA here is from genome assembly GCF_034724055.1 of Intrasporangium zincisolvens. Classification (NCBI taxonomy): domain Bacteria; kingdom Bacillati; phylum Actinomycetota; class Actinomycetes; order Micrococcales; family Intrasporangiaceae; genus Intrasporangium; species Intrasporangium zincisolvens. The sequence goes on along the minus strand of NZ_JAWIIL010000001.1, from coordinate 8,064 downwards.
CTAGGGTAGGCGTCATGCAGCGCACGAACTTCGGCGAGATGGCCTGCTCCATCGCGCGCACTCTCGACGTCATCGGCGAGCCCTGGTCGCCACTCGTCCTGCGCGACGTCTGGGTCGGGATCAACCGCTTCGAGCAGCTCCAGGCCGACCTCGGCATCTCGCGCAAGGTGCTGACCGAGCGCCTCAACCACCTCGTCGAGCACGGCGTCCTCGAACGCCGGCCGTACGACAACCGGCCGCGTTTCGAGTACGTCCTCACCGACAAGGGTGTCGAGCTCGTCGACGTGCTCATGGTCATGGTGGGGTGGGGCGACCGGTGGCTCGCCGGCCCGGCCGGGCCCCCGGTGCTCTACCGCCACCACGCCTGCGGCGAGGTCAGCAGCGTCGACCTGCGGTGCGCGCACTGCGGCGAGAGGATGCACGCCGACGACGTCGACGTCCTGCCCGGGCCCGGCAGCGCCGCCTGACCTTCTGCCTCGTCCGGGGCTTGGCGGGGTACGACGAGACCCGAACCGCGAGAAAGGGATCCCCCGCATGAGCCGACGCTCCGAGCCGAGGACGCTGGACCTCGAGACACTTCCGGCGGACGTCCGCACGGTCCTCGAGGCGATGCTGCTCGGCGAGGAGGCGACCCTCGTGCGCGGCCACCGCGAGCTCGGCGTCCTGTCGTTCCGCTCCACGGTCCTCGAGGGCACGCTGCTCTCCGACCCGCAGATCACCTCCTGGCGTCCGAGGCCCGTGCCCGAAGGCGTGACCGTCGTCGCCACCGCGATGCGCCTGTCGCCGGCGGCGCGTCAACGCCTCTCCGACGACTTCGGTGCCGACTACGTCGTGCTCGACTTCCACGAGGCGCCCGACACCACCGACGTCCTGCTCATCCACCCGGTGAGCCCGCAGCTGCTCGGGAGGCTGCGGTCGCGGTTCCCGCAGGCGCGGGTCGTCGTCGCCGAGATCGACGACGAGGAGCTCGGCGTCAGCTGCACCGGCCCGGTCAGTCGCCTGCTCGACGCCGGTGCCTCCGCGTACCTGCCACCGCGCCCGGTCGGCGCCGTCGCCGCGATGGTCCAGGACGTCCTGAGGGGCGACGACGTGATTCAGCTGACGGCGGCGGACCGCACGGCCCGGACCATCGGGACCGACTGACGCGCAACGCCTCCCGGCGCCGTCGAGCGTCAGGCGAAGGCGAAGAGCGCGACCGGGTCGGACGTCGGCTGGCCCGAACCGCCCGCGGGCTCGACGGTGATGCCGGCACCCGTGGCCTTGCTCGCGTCTCCGTCGAGGACGACGACCTGGTCGGTGCCCGGCGGCATGAGTCCCGCCGAGGCCATGTGACCCGTCGGGTCCTGCAGCCACAGCTGGTACACCTTGCCGTTCGGAGCCGCCGGCATGTTCGTCGTGACGAGCACGGCCTTGTGCAGCGACTCGGACCGGACGACCTTCGCCCGGGCGCCGTCGGGCAGCGTGTGCGACACCGTCGTCGCGTCGGCGGCGGCGAGCACCTGCTGGGCGATCGTCTGGTTCGGGTCGGTGTTGGCGCCGCGCCACACGGTGAAGCCAGCCACGGCGAGCACGAGCGCCGTCGCCGCCGCGACGAGACCGCGCCAGAGCGTGCGTCGACGCGGCGCGAGCGCGACGACCGTGCCACCCGACGCGCCGGCCGGCACGTCGGCACGGGCGTCGCCCGGTGCGTCGGTCTTGGCGTCGGTCTGTGGGTCGACGGGAGAGGCCGGGGTGCCCAGCGCGCCCGGCACCGGCGTCGCGTCGGACGCCTCGCCCGACGCGTCGGGCACCGTGAGCGGCGGCAGCGGGCGCACGCGGGAGATGTCGGCCATGACGCGCGCCTTGAGCGACGGCGGAGGGGCGAGCTCGGTCACCGCCGACATCTCGGCAGCGGCTGCCACGAGGCTGCCCACCTCGGCCTGGCACGCGGTGCAGCCGGCGAGGTGGCGCTCGAAGCGGGCGCGCTCGACGTCGTCGAGCGCGTCGACGGCGTAGGCACCCGACAGTGCGTGGATGTCGTCGCTCATGAGGTCACCCCCATCGTGTCTCGGAGTCTGATGAGGCCGTCCCGGATCCGCGTCTTCGCGGTACCGAGCGGCAGGTCGAGCATCGCGGCCACCTCCGTATGGGTGTAGCCGGACAGGTAGGCGAGCTCAAGGGCTCCCCGTTGGGCTTCGGTCAGCGTCCCGAGCGCCTGGTGGACGCGTTCGGCGTCGAGCCGTGCCACCGCGGCCTCGGCCGTCGCGTCGTGGTCGACGTCCTGGTGCGAGGCGCCCCACGACTCGTCGCGGTTGCGTGCCGCCTCGGAGGAGCGGACCCGGTCGACGGCCTTGCGGTGCGCGATCGTCAGCATCCACGACAGGGCGCTGCCCCGACGCGCGTCGAACCGGGCGCTGTGCCGCCAGATCTCGAGGAAGACCTCCTGGGCCACCTCCTCGGACTGCGCCGGGTCGCGCACGACCCGCCGGACGAGGCCGAAGAGCCGCGCGGACACGGCGTCGTAGAGCTCGCCGAAGGCGGCTTCGTCGCCGGTTGCCGCCCGACGCAGCAGCCGGTCGAGCGGCGGACCGCCGGGGGCCTCCTCCGACGGCTCGTCGGAGGAGACCACCTGGAACCGTGACATGGGATCCATTGTGTCGCCCTGTCTGGTCGATGTCGTCGCGGGTGTCGCGGGGGTGTGGCTGGGAGCCGGGTGCCCGTCAGGGCATCAGGACGCCGTCGATGATGTAGACGGTGGCGTTGGCGGTCGGGACGTTGCCGCAGATGATCTTGGCGTCGGCCTTGCCCACCGTGAAGTTCTCGCCCGAGCCCTTGACGGTGATCGTCGTGCCGGCGAGCGTCTTGTGGTCGCCCGCGAGCTGGTCCGGCGAGAGCTTGCCCGCGACGACGTGGTTGGTGAGGATCTTCGTCAGCGTCGGCTTGTCGGCGAGGACCTTCTTGAGGTCGGCCGCCGGGATCTTGGCGAACGCGTCGTTGACCGGCGCGAAGACGGTGACCTCGGGGGCCGAGTTCAGGGTGTCGACGAGCCCGGCGGTCTTGACCGCGGTGACGAGGGTCGACAGCAGTGGGTTGTTGCTCGCGGCGGTCGCGACGGGGTCGGTCGCCATGCCGTTGAACGAGCCCTTGCCGTCCTTCGGCACGGCAGCGCAGCCCGCGCCGAAGACGGCCGAGGAGGCGTCCATCGACGAGGACGAGCTCATCGTGTCGGACGGGGTCATCGCGTCCGAGCTCGTCGCCATCGGCGTCGAGCCGCCGGCGGAGGTCGTGGTGTTGTCCGTGTTGCTGCCGCAGGCCGACAGGGCCAGCGGGACGGCGAGGGCGAGGGCCACGAGGCCGGTGCGGGTCTTGTTCACGATCTGCTCCTTGAGAGGTGGTGCACGGTCATCAGTCGTTCGGTGCCGTGCGCTGGGTGGATTGCTCTGGGCTGCAAGAAGTTCGGAGATGTGTGGATCGGTGGGTACGCGGGTCGGCGTCACGCGACGGTGACGACGACCTCCTGGATGCCGCTGGACCCGTTGGGGAACGGGCGTGCCCGCTCGGCGGTCTGCACGGCGCCCTTCTCGTCGACGGCGCGGACCGCGAGGCGGTGCAGGCCGGTCCTCGCGTCCCACGGCAGGTACCACTGGCGCCAGTAGTCGACGCCGACGTCGGGGCCGAGCTTCGCCTCGTGCCAGGGGCCGCCGTCGATGCTCACCTCTACCTTGCCGACGCCGCGGTGCTGCGCCCAGGCGACGCCACCGATGGCGACGCGTCCGGGCTGGATCGTCGACAGCGGCGCCGGGGTGTCGATGCGCGCGCTCGTCTTGATGGGGGCGTCGGTGGCCCACTGGCGCTCGGTCCAGTACGCCTGGTCCCGCTGGTAGGTGCTCAGGGTGAGCTTGGCCAGCCACTTCGTCGCCCCGACGAAACCGTAGAGGCCGGGCGTGATGAGCCGGGCGGGGAAGCCGTGGACGTCGGTCAGCTGCCGGCCGTTCATGCCGATCGCGATCATCGCGTCGCGCCCGTCACGGACGGCGGCGAGCGGGGTGCTGATGGTGAACCCGTCGACGGCGGTGCTGAAGACCTGGTCGGGGTCGCCCTTGACGCCGGCGCGGTCGAGCACGTCGGTGAGCCGGACGCCGAGCCAACGGGCGGCGCCGACGTAGCCGCCGCCCACCTCGTTGGACACGCACGTCATCGTGATGTCGCGCTCGATGAGCGGCATCGCCGACAGCTCGGCGAAGGACATGGTGAAGGGCCGCTCGACCATGCCGTCGACCTGCAGCGTCCACGTGTCGACGTCGACCTGGGGCACGGTGAGGTTGGTGTCGACCCGGTAGAACGTCGAGGTCGGGGTGCGCAGCGGGCTGATGCCCTTGACCTGGCCGTCGAGGCCGGTCGGGAACGCCTTGGCCGGGCTGGCCGGCCGGGGCAGCAGGAGGTCGCGGGCCTTGCGTGCGCCGATCCGCAGCTGGCCTCCCGTGGCGGCGAGGGCCGATAGCACCACGACGCCGGCCGAGCCGAGCACGAAGCGGCGCCGGGCGAAGCCGCCGGCTGCCGGGCCGCCGACTGCCGGGCCGCCGCCGGTCGAGACGCGGGCGTCGGCGTCGATGGCGCGCACCAGGCCGACGAGCACGGCCACGCCGACGGCGAGCGCGACGAGCGACGGGACGGCGTCCAGGACCCCTGCGGTCGGACGGGCCACGGCCGCCGCGCCGGCGAGGCCGACGAGCACGACGAGGCCGGTGACTGACATCCAGAGGCGACGCCGGGCCAGCAGCCCGACGAGCGCCGACAGCACGAGCGTCACCACGAGGACCGACGCCTGCAGCACGAGCTTGTCGTTGGTGCCGAAGTGCTCGATCGCCCACTCCTTGAGGGGCTGCGGCGTCAGGTCGATGACCGTCGAGCCGATCGCGAGCACCGGTGAGGCCGCCGGTTGCACGAAGCCGGCCACGAGGTGGCCGGCGGCGATGCCGGCGACCGCGGCGAGCAGGCCGGTCAGGGCGAACCGTAGGCGTGTCATGGGCGTGGTTCGGGGCACTCGGTGTCCGCGGATGGTTCCGGCACGCGTCGCGGAAGGCTTTGGGCCCCTCGTGCGTTGGAGGGGACGTGAAGAACATCGGCTTCCTCTCCTTCGGCCACTGGAGCCCGACGCCGCACTCGCAGACGCGCTCGGCGTCCGACACGCTGCTCCAGTCCATCGACCTCGCCGTCGCCGCCGAGGAGCTCGGCGCCGACGGGGCCTACTTCCGCGTGCACCACTTCGCGCGCCAGCTCGCGTCGCCGTTCCCGCTCCTCGCAGCCGTCGGTGCGCGCACGAGCCGCATCGAGATCGGCACCGGCGTCATCGACATGCGGTACGAGAACCCGCTCTACATGGCCGAGGACGCCGGCGCGGCCGACCTCATCTCCGGCGGCCGGCTCCAGCTCGGCATCAGCCGTGGGTCGCCCGAGCAGGTCGTCGACGGCTTCCGCTACTTCGGCTACGAGCCCGAGGACGGCGACCACGCCGCGATGGCACGCCAGCACACCGAGGTGTTCCTCGACGTGCTGTCCGGCAAGGGGTTCGCCGAGCCGAGCCCGCGCCCGATGTTCCCCAACCCGCCGGGCCTGCTCCGCATCGAGCCGTACTCGGAGGGGCTGCGCGAGCGGATCTGGTGGGGCGCCGGGTCGCGCGCCACGGCCGAGTGGACCGCGCAGCAGGGCCTGAACCTCATGAGCTCGACGCTGCTGACCGAGGACACCGGCGTGCCCTTCCACCAGCTGCAGGCCGAGCAGATCCAGCGGTTCCGCGACGCGTGGAAGGCAGCCGGGCACGAGCGCGAGCCGCGGGTCTCGGTGAGCCGCAGCGTCTTTCCCATCGTCAACGACATGGACCGCGCCTACTTCGGGCGCGAGTCGGGGAGCAGCGACCAGGTCGGGATCATCGACGGCGGCACGGCGCGCTTCGGCAAGACGTACGCGGGGGAGCCGGACCAGCTGGTGCGCGACCTCGCCGAGGACGAGGCGATCGCCGCGGCCGACACGCTGCTGCTGACGGTCCCCAACCAGCTCGGCGTCGACTACAACGCGCACGTCATCGAGAGTCTCCTGACGCACGTCGCACCCGAGCTCGGCTGGCGCTGAGCAGAGTTCACCGACGCGTCGCCGGCTTGGTCGTCGACGCGTCGGTGCGCGTGTGGCTCAGGCTCAGGGCTCCCACACGGCGGCGTCGTGCGCGAACACGACCCGACGCGGGTCGAGCTCGAGGATGCGTGCCATCCACGGACTCGGCTCGGGCAGCGGCGGTTCGTGGCCGAGGGCCTCGGCCTGTGCGGCGAGGGCGTCGGCCGACCAGTCCGACGCCGTGTCGTGCGACTGTCCGGCCAGCACGACGGTGCCGTCGTCGCAGCGCAGCAGCACCGACTGGTGCCCGTCGACGTGCCCCGGCGTCGGTAGCACGTGGACGCCGGGGGCGACCTCGGCCTCGCCGTCGAGCAGCTCGTAGCGGGCGCCCTCGAAGTCGACGAGCGCGTCGACCGTGTAGTCGCCGGCCCGGGCCGTCTCGAGCTCGGAGCGCTGGCACAGGATCGGGCGTCCCGCGAAGCTCGGGTTGCCGCCGATGTGGTCGAAGTGCAGGTGGCAGTTGACGACGATCGCGACGTCGTCGACGGTGACCCCGACCGACGCCAGCGCGTCGGCCACGTGGACGCGTCGCGGGCGGTACCAGGCGTCGGTCTCCTCGTCGGCCTCGCCGAGCCCGGTGTCGAGCAGGAGCAGGCCGGCCGGCGTGCGGGCCAGGTAGCCGTAGACGGGTTCGACGCGTGGACTGCCGGTGCCGGTCTCCTCCGCGGGGCGCACGAAGGTGCCGAGCCCGACCCGCACCACGTCGTCCACGCGCATGGGACCCACCCTAGGAGCGGGTCAGCTGCGACGCAGCAGCTCGAGCAGGGTGCGCCGGTAGGCGGACCTGGCGACGCGCGCGACCGCGACGTCGGCGAAGCCCGGGACCCGGCGCACGCCGATGCGCTGCTTCCACATGACGACGCAGCCGTCGTCGGTGGGGGCCACCCGGAGTGTGATGCGCCCCGTGACGGTGCGGCCCTCCTTGCGGATGTGCGCGACGCCGGGGTCGTGCTCGGTGGGCGGTGTGTACGACTCGATGACCATGACGTCGTCGAAGCCGATCGGGCCGAGCCCGGTACGTGCGACGAAGCGGGCCCCCGGCGTCAGCTCGGAGGTGTCGAGCGCCGCCCCGGTCACGGTGGTGAGCGGGATGACCTCGCTGTGCGCGCGCAGGTTGAGGATGCGCCGCCAGGCCTCGGGGGCGGGCAGCGACGACACGAGGGTCATCTCGAACCGGGCCATGTCGACAGTGTTCCGTACGCAGGCGCTGGGTGTCGGGAGGTGACTGTCGCACGCGGTGTTGCGCGAGGATGCGCATACCGAAACGGACTGTGGTCCAAAGGGATTGGGTGTGGACAGGCCTTTTCCACTCGTTCGAACACCTGTACGATTGGGGTATGTCGCAAGCAGTGATCGAGCAGGACTGGGACCTCGTCGCGTCCTTGGCTGCCGACCTGCACGACGCGCACGGCCGGCTCGTGGACGCCGTCGCGGTGGCGCTGGTGGAGGGGTCGTGGCAGGCGGCCGGGATCCGGTCGCCGGAGCACTGGCTCGTGGTCCGGGCGGGTCTGTCGCGGGGGCACGCGGCCGCGGTGGTGCTGATGGCGCGCCGGACTGGTGAGCTGCCGGAGACGGCGGCTGCGTTGCGGGACGGGCGGATCAGCCTGGACCAGGCGGCCGTCGTGGCGCGGCACGCGCCGGCGGCGTTCGATGCGACGGTGGCCGAGTTCGCCCGGCACGCGACGGTGCCGCAGCTGCAGCGTTCGGTCGCCCGGTACGACTTCACCCTCGAACCGCGGACCTTCGACGAGGAGGGCCGGCTCCTGCCCGCCGAGGTGACCGCCGACGTGACCGCCGGCGGCGAGGACGAGGCGCCGGCATGCGTGCCTGGGCCGGTCCAGCCCGCGACGCTGAGCATGGGCATCGACGCGGACGGCCGGTTCCGGCTGCGGTACGACGCCCCGGCCGAGGTCGGCG